>NZ_OESG01000014.1:1462657-2925314 GCF_900240945.1 Mycobacterium sp. 3519A | reverse complement strand
GACCAAACAAGACACCAAAAACTGGCATCAAAAAACAACCACGCCCTAAACGGGAAAAAGAACGTGGCCAAAAAACAACAAACAAAAACCACCAAACACACTATTGAGTTCTCAAACAACACACCCGGTCTAGGGCAACCCTGCCACTATACTGCATGTGGACAGAGACGTCAAACCCCGTCCTCCAGTCCTAATGGCCTGGGGCCGTGGGCTTCTCGATAAACAATACGCCCTTTCGCCCCACGCTCCAAAACGGGGTCTGCCAACGGCCGAGCAGCTACACGACTCGCTCTATTTCGGCGCCCAAACTGACGAGTTGCTCGACGAACAGCGGGTAGCCGCGGTCGATGTGGAACACGTCGTGGACCTCGGTGTCGCCGTCGGCGACCAGCCCGGCCAGCACCAGCCCGGCACCGGCCCGGATGTCCGATGACCACACCGGCGCGCTGGACAGCTGCGGGATTCCCCGCACCACCGCATGGTGGCCGTCGGTGCGGGCGTCCGCGCCCAGCCTGATCATCTCCTCGACGAACCGGAAGCGCGCCTCGAAGACGTTTTCGGTGATCATCGACGTGCCGTCGGCGATCGAGGCAAGGCCGATCGCCATCGGCTGCAGGTCGGTCGGGAAGCCCGGGAACGGCAGGGTGGCGACGTTGACCGCCTTCGGCCGCTCGTACTGCACCACCCGGAAGCCGTCGTCGGTCTGGGTGACGGTCGCACCGGCATCGTGGAGCTTGTGCAGCACCAACTGGAGGTGCTGCGGGTCGACACCGGTCACCGAGATGTCGCCGCGCGTCATCGCCGCGGCAATCCCCCACGTGGCCGCGACGATGCGGTCGCCGATCACCCGGTGCTCGGTCGGGTACAGCCGGTCGACGCCGGTGATGGTCATCGTCGGCGTTCCCGCACCGGAGATCTGGGCGCCCATCTGGTTGAGCATCGTGCACAGATCGACGACGTCGGGTTCGCGCGCCGCGTTGTGAATCGTCGTCACGCCCTCGGCGACGACGGCGGCCATGAGGATGTTCTCCGTCGCACCGACAGACGGAAACTCCAGTTGGATCTCGGCGCCCCGCAAGTGCTCGGCCTCGGCGACGACGCAGCCGTGCTCGATGTTGCACCGCGCCCCCAACTGCCGCAGGCCCGCCTGATGCATGTCCAGCGGGCGGGACCCGATCGCATCACCCCCGGGCAGCGCCACCTTGGCCCGCTTGCACCGCCCGACCAACGGTCCCAGCACGCACACCGATGCGCGGAACTGACGGACCGCGGCGAAATCCGCGTCGTACTTCGGTTCGTCCGGCGAGGTGATACGGACAACATCACCATCGAGTTCCACAGTTGCGCCAAGGCCGCGGAGAACCTCCGCCATCAGCGGCACGTCCAAGATGTCAGGACAGTTCGTGATCGTGCTGGTCCCCTCGGCCAGCAACGACGCCGCCATCAGCTTCAAGACGCTGTTTTTGGCCCCCCCGACAGCAACTTCGCCCGATAACCGGTTTCCGCCGGTCACCACGAATCGCTCGCTCACGCGGGTTAGTGTAAACAGCGCTGCGGGACGGTGTCAGTTTCCAGACCGTCGTGCCCGGTACCGTTTGACCATGGCAGTTCATCTGACCCGCATATACACCCGGACCGGCGACGACGGCACCACTGGCCTGAGCGATTTCAGCAGGGTCTCAAAGAATGACGCACGACTGGCCGCTTATGCCGACTGCGACGAGACGAATGCCGCAATTGGTGTCGCGATTGCATTGGGAAACCCCAGTGAACAAATTCGCAAGGTGCTGCAGCAGATTCAGAATGACCTCTTCGACGCCGGCGCCGACCTCTCCACGCCAGTGGTCGAGAATCCGGAACACCCGCCGTTGCGGATCGCCCAGAGCTACATCGACCGGCTGGAATCCTGGTGCGACGAGTTCAACGAACCGCTGCCCGCCCTGAATTCGTTTGTGCTGCCCGGAGGCACACCGCTGTCCGCACTGCTGCACGTGGCGCGCACTGTGGCGCGCAGAGCCGAGCGGTCGGCATGGCATGCCGTAAATACGCATCAGGACTCCATCAGCGTCCTGCCCGCGAAGTACCTCAACCGGCTGTCTGATCTGCTGTTCATCCTGTCGCGGGTGGCCAATCCCGACGGCGACGTGCTGTGGAAGCCGGGTGGATGAGCAACGTAAGCCCTTTAGAAGGTTCGTCGTCGGGCGCGCGGTGACGGCCGCGACTCGAGCCAGGACAGAAACGCTGTCAGCGCACCACGATCCAGCGCGACCTCATATCCACGACGACGGTCCGGATCGGTGTCACGCAGTTCCAGCACGACGATTTCGGCTGTCATGATGTCGAACTCGTCACCGCGCGGCGACCGCCGCGCCACGATCTCGAGCCCCCGGCGGCTCAACCTGCGGTCGGGCCACCAGCGCAAACTCGACAGCCGGTAAAAGCTGGCTTCCCCACCCTGATAACGGATTACGCCGTGGCGCCAGCCATGTCCGCCCACCGCTGGAACGTCGCGCAGGATCGCGGCGGTTCCGCCTACCTGACGCAGCTTCCAGAGCCGATAACTCAGCGCGACCGAAACACACAGCAGCACGCCGACCAGCGCGACCATCAACAACATGGACGCGCTCATGGTCGTGCCTAGTCGAGCTGACCCAGGGCGCGCAGCCTGGCCCGGCCCCTGGCGGCGGTCGCTGGATCGTCGGACTCGGCGTCGCGCTGCGCGGCGGCTTCGTCGATCTCCGAATCGAATTCAGCGCTTTCCGCCAGGACGGTTACGCCATGTTCGGTGACGGACAAGAAGCCGCCGTCGACCGCGATACGAAGGTCGTCCTCGCCTTCCCGCTCGACACGCACCATGGCGTCGTCGACCAACTGCGCGACCAACGGGATGTGGTTGGGCAGGATGCCAATCTCACCGGACGTGGTGCGGGTGAACAGGAACGTGCCCTCGCCCGACCAGATCTTGCGGTCGACTGCGACGATGTCGATGTTCAGTTCAGCCATCTCACATCACCTTTCGGTGCAGGCAAAACCTAGGCATCCTTCTTCTCGCCCTCGTCCGAATCCGCGGGAGCGCTACCGCTGTCCTCCAGCTTCACGCCGAAGCCTTCGGCCTTCTTCGCCAGATCGTCCAAACCACCGATCAGGAAGAACGCCTGCTCGGGCACGTGGTCGAATTCGCCCTTGGTCAGCCGGTCGAATGCCTCGATGGTCTCCTTGACCGGAACCGTCGAACCAGGCTGACCCGTGAACTGCTCGGCCGCCATCATGTTCTGGCTCAAGAAGCGCTCGATGCGACGGGCACGCTGCACCAGCTGCTTGTCCTCTTCCGACAACTCGTCGATACCGAGGATCGCGATGATGTCCTGAAGGTCCTTGTAGCGCTGCAGGATTCGGATGACTTCCTGCGCGACGCGGTAGTGGTAGTCGCCGACGACCGCTGGGTCGAGGATCGTCGAGCTCGAGGCCAGCGGGTCCACCGCCGGGAAGATGCCCTTCGAGAACACCGCACGCGAAAGCTCCGTCGTGGCATCCAGGTGCGCGAACGTGGTTGCAGGCGCCGGGTCGGTGTAGTCGTCGGCGGGCACGTACACGGCCTGCATCGAGGTGATGGAGCGACCGCGGGTCGAGGTGATGCGCTCCTGCAACTCGCCCATCTCGTCGGCCAGCGTGGGCTGGTAACCCACCGCGGACGGCATACGGCCGAGCAGTGTGGAGACCTCGGAGCCGGCCTGAGTGAACCGGAAGATGTTGTCGATGAACAGCAGCACGTCCTGGCCCTGCTCGTCGCGGAAGAACTCCGCCATGGTCAACGCCGACAACGCGACCCGCATACGGGTGCCGGGCGGCTCGTCCATCTGACCGAACACCAGCGCGGTGTCCTTGAGCACGTCCGCGTCGGCGAGCTCGACCCACAGGTCGTTGCCCTCACGGGTGCGCTCACCCACGCCGGCGAACACCGAAGTACCACCGAAGTTGCGGGCAATACGGTTGATCATCTCCTGGATCAACACGGTCTTGCCCACGCCGGCGCCGCCGAACAGCGCGATCTTGCCGCCACGCACGTACGGCGTCAGCAGGTCGACCACCTTGAGGCCCGTCTCGAGCATCTCGGTACGCGGCTCGAGCTCAGCGAACGCCGGCGGCTTGCGGTGAATCGGCCAGCGGTCGAAGTCTTTTCCGTATTCCTTGTCGTCCAGGCACGCGCCGAGCGCGTTCCAGACGTGGCCCTTCACGCCGTCGCCGACAGGAACCGAGATCGAGGCACCGGTGTCAACCACGTCGACGCCGCGGACCAGGCCGTCGGTCGGCTGCAGCGAGATGCAGCGCACCAAGTTGTCGCCGAGGTGCTGCGCCACCTCGAGGGTCAGCGTCTTGGCCAGCTCTTCGAAGGTGACCTCGGCGTGCAACGCGTTGAACAGTTCGGGCACCGCGCCGCGCGGGAACTCGACGTCGACGACGGGGCCCGTTACTCGCACCACGCGGCCGTTGGTGTCCTTATTCGTTGCCTTGGCTGGCTTTTCGGCGGTAGCAGTCATGTCTTCTTCTCTCTAACGGGCTAACGACTGGCGTCGGCCAACGCGTTGGCGCCACCGACGATCTCGCTGATTTCTTGGGTGATCTGGGCCTGCCGCTCGCGGTTGGCCTCGAGCGTGAGGGCCTTGATGAGGTCATCGGCGTTGTCGGTCGCCGACTTCATCGCCCGCTGACGCGATGCCAGCTCCGACGCCGCCGACTCGAGCAGCGCGGCGTAGACGCGGGTGGCCAGATAGCGCGGCAACAGTGCATCGAAAAGCGTTGTGGCATCGGGCTCGAACGAGTAGAGCGTGCGAGGACCCGTGTCTTCCTCGACGTACTCCACCACCATCGGCGCGATCCGATGCGCGACGGCGTTCTGCGACATCATCGACTTGAACTCGGTGGAGACAATGTGCAGTTCGTCCAGTCCCAGGATGCCGTCGGGGCCGGGGTCGTCGCCGTGGTCGTCGGCGCCGGCCATGAACGCATCGACCAACGTCGAGGCGATCTCCTGAGCGTTCTCATACGTCGGCTGCTCGGAGAACCCGTTCCACGAGTTGGTGATCTTCCAGTTGCGGAACCGGTAGTAGTTCAACGCCTTTCGGCCCACCGTGTAGACGATCGGCGTCTTGCCCTCCTGCCGGATCAGCGAGAACAGCTCCTCGGCGCGGCGGAACACATTCGAGTTGTACCCGCCACAGAGGCCACGGTCCGACGACACCACCAGCACACCGGCGCGCTTCGGCTCATCCCGCTCGACCAGCAGCGGATGATCCAGCGCCGCCTCGTTGCCGAGGTTAGTCAGCATCGCGGTGATCTCGAAGGCATACGGCCGCGCCGCCTGAAGACGGTTCTGCGCCCGGCCAATACGCGAGGTGGCGATCAGCTCCTGGGCCTTGGTGATCTTCTTGATCGACCCGGCTGAGCGGATACGCCCGCGCAGTTCGCGAAGTGTGGCTGCCATGGTTGCTTACTTCTTCTTCGGTGCCGGCTTGCGGACCTTCACGGATTCCTTCTCGAGGTCCGCCTCGTCCAGCGCCTCGACGTGCTCGTCGGGCACCACGGAGCTGCCGTCAGAGGCCGCGAAGCCCTTCTTGAACTGGTTGATGACGCCGACCAGCTTCTCGCTGAGCTCGTCGCCGAGCTTGCCCGATTCGCGGATCTGCTTGAGGATGTCGCCCTCCGACGCCCGCACGTGGTCGAGGAACTCGGTTTCGAACCGGCCCACATCCTCGACCGGGACGGAGTCGAGGTGGCCCTCGGTGCCGAGGAAGATCGAGACGACCTGCTCCTCGACGGCCAGCGGTTGGTACTGCGGCTGCTTGAGCAGCTCGACCAGCCGGGCGCCACGCTCCAGCTGCGCCTTCGAGGTGGCGTCGAGGTCGGAGGCGAATGCGGCGAAGGCTTCCAGCTCGCGGTACTGCGACAGGTCCAGACGAAGCGAGCCTGCCACGTCCTTCATCGCCTTGATCTGCGCGGCGCCACCGACGCGGGACACCGACACGCCGACGTTGATGGCCGGGCGCACACCCTGGTTGAACAGATCGGATTCCAGGAAGCACTGGCCGTCGGTGATCGAGATGACGTTCGTCGGGATGTAGGCCGAGATGTCGTTGGCCTTGGTCTCGATGATCGGCAGGCCGGTCATCGAGCCGCCGCCCAGCTCATCGGAGAGCTTGGCGCAGCGTTCCAACAGCCGCGAGTGGAGGTAGAACACATCGCCGGGGTACGCCTCGCGGCCCGGCGGGCGGCGCAGCAGCAGCGAGATCGCGCGGTAGGCCTCGGCCTGCTTGGACAGGTCGTCGAACACGATCAGCACGTGCTTGCCGTTGTACATCCAGTGCTGCGCAATCGCCGAACCGGTGTAGGGCGCAAGCCATTTGAAGCCGGCGGAGTCCGAAGCGGGCGCGGCAACGATGGTGGTGTACTCCATCGCACCGCCCTCTTCCAGGGCCCGTGCCACCGAGGCGATGGTGGTGCCCTTCTGGCCGATGGCCACGTAGACGCAGCGGACCTGCTTCTTCTCGTCGCCGGACTCCCAGTTCTGCCGCTGGTTGAGGATGGTGTCCACGCAGACCGCCGTCTTGCCGGTCTTGCGGTCACCGATGATCAGCTGGCGCTGGCCGCGACCGATCGGGGTCATCGCGTCGATGGCCTTGATACCGGTCTGCAGCGGCTCGCTGACGCCTTGGCGCTGCACCACCGACGGCGCCTGAATCTCGAGGGCGCGACGGGTTTCCGGCTCGATGTCGCCCTTGCCGTCGATCGGCTGACCGAGCGGGTTGACCACGCGGCCGAGGAACTTGTCGCCGACCGGCACCGACAGCACCTCGCCGGTCCGCTTGACCTGCTGTCCCTCTTCGATCTTCTCGAAGTCGCCGAGGATGACGGCGCCGACGCTGTGCTCATCGAGGTTCAGGGCCACACCGAGCACGCCGCCAGGGAACTCCAGCAGCTCCTGGGTCATCACGGAGGGCAGTCCCTCGACGTGTGCGATACCGTCGCCCGCGTCGATGACCGTACCGATCTCCTCGCGGGCGGTGTCGGCGGTGAAACTCGAGACGTAATCCTCGATCGCACCCTGAATGTCGTCAGCGGAGATGGTCAACTCTGCCATGATTCGTCTTCCTGCTCTTACGGTGTGGGGTCTTGTCGTTCGTTGTCGGTCAGTCGGGCAGCTTGGTTTCTGCGGCTGCGAGTTTCGATGCCAGGGTGCCGTCGATCACCTCGTCGCCGACGGCAATGTTCAGCCCGCCGAGCAGTTCGGGGTTGATGTGCAACTGCACTGAAACCGGGTGGCCGTAGATGCGGGTCAGCACTTCTGTCAGCCGGGTCCGCTGCGCGTCACTGAGGCTGGCAGCGGCGCTGACGTGGGCGACCACCTCGCCCCTGCGGGCCACCGCGAGTTCGGCCAGGTCGAGTACCGCCTCATCGGCGCGTTCACCGCGGAGCAATTCGATCGTCTGCGAAAGCAGTTGAACCGTCGTGTCATTCACACCGGAACCGCTGCCGAGAACGTCGCGGATCAGCTTGACCCGACCCTCGGCGGGTGCGCTGTAGTCGCTCAGCAGAGTGGTCAGCCGCGGCTCGCCGTCCAGGATGCGGTTGAACCGGAAGAGTTGCTCCTCGACGTCACCCGCCTCGTCCTCGCGTTCGGCGCGGACCAGCAGAGCCAACCGCGCGACGTGCTCGACGGCGTCGACCAGGTTGGCGTCGGACGACCAACGGCCGGATACCGCCGCTTTGAGGATCTCGAGTGCGGTATCGCCGATCTTGCCGTCGAACAGCGCGTCGACCAGGCCCAGCTTGGCCGACGGGTTGTCGGCCGGGTCGGCGAGATGACGGGTCAGGATCGACTCATGCGCCAGCAGCTTGGCGACGGAGGCCAAATCCTCGGCCACCGAAGACAACTGGTCGGCGCCGAGGTCGGCGGTCAACTCGTCGAACTTGTTGACCAGCGCCGCCAGCGACTCCCGGCTTGCAGACCGAAGGCGCGCGGTCGCACGGTCTTCGATGACTGCTTCCGACGGCGCCATCGCGTCGAGTTCGTCGATGAATCGGTCGACGGTGGCCGCCTGCGCATCAGCGTCTGCGACATGGTCCCTGACCAACTCGCCGGCACGGCGGACCGATTCGGCGCCGAGGTCACCGCGCAGCTGGCGAACCAACTGGGCGCGAAGCAGCTGAACCTGCTGGGCGCCTTGCACTTTGATTCGCTCGACCTCGGCATCGGCTTGAGCGTGCAGCTGCTCGATGATGCGCTGGGCGTCGACCCGGGCCTCCTCGGTCACCTGCTTGGCCTCAGCCTTGGCCCGCTCGAGGGCCTTTTCGTGCGCCTTCTCGGCCTCGTTCAACCGCTTCTTGGCCTCGGCGCTGTCCGCCAACTGCTTGCGCACAGTCTCCTGCTGGTTGGCCATCATCCGGCGCACCGGCGGCACGACGTAGCGCACCACCAGGAACACGATGAGCGCGAACCCGACGAGCTGACCGATGAATGTCGACATTGCCCTTACCGTCCCGGGGCCGTTGTGGCCGCGTTGATTTCGACGCCGAGCACCCGGCTGGCCAGGGTGGAGGACAACGTGTCGACCGACGACCGCAGGTCTGCCTGGATGGAGAGGGCTTGATCCTTCAACTCCGACTCGGCCTGCTGCAGCGTCGACGACACCTCATCGGAGGCTCGGCCCCGCATGTCCTCCAACACCTTTCGTCCTTCGGCTCGCGCCTCGTCACGAAGTTTGGAGGCCTCGCCGCGTGCCTTCGCCATCTCCGCCTGATAGTCCTTGTCGGCGGCGGTGAACTGGTCTGCTGCCTTGCGGCTGTCCTCGACGGTCTGCTTCACCATCGCGTCGCGTTCGTTCAGCACCTTCGAGACAGGCGGGACAACCCACTTGCCGATGACTCCGAGCACGATCAAGAAGATGATCAGCACGAAGAAGAACGTGCCGTTGGGGATGAGGAAGTTGCTGGTACCTCCCCCACCTTCCTCGGCCGCCAGAAGGACGACGTTCGGGTCAGCCATGTTCGGCATTAGCCAACCGGGGTGGCGAACACGAACAGCGCCATGAACGCCAGGTTGATGAAGTAGGCGGCCTCGACCAGACCAACCGTGATGAAGAACGGCGTGAACAGTCGGCCCTGTGCCTCCGGCTGACGGGCGATGCCCGCGATCAGCGCATTACCCGCAATACCGTCACCGATACCGGCGCCGATTGCGCCGCCGGCCATGATCAGTCCACCACCGATGAGGGCGCCGGCAGCGATTGTGGGGTCCATTCCTTATCCTCCTTGATAACTGGCAGTGGTCCTACCAGGTTGTGGGTCCTGCTTATTCGGGTCGGCTCAGTGATGGTCCTCTTCGAGCTCCATCGATTGGCTGAAGTACAAGATCGTCAGCAGCGCGAAGATGAACGCCTGGATCGCGCCGACGAACAAGTCGAAGCTCTTCCAGATCGCGTTGGGCAGCCACAGGATGTACGGCGGGAACAGCGCGATCAGCGCGACCAGGATGCCGCCGGCGAAGATGTTGCCAAAGAGTCGGAGCGACAACGAGATCGGCTTGGCCAGCTCTTCGACCAGGTTGATCGGCGCCAGCAGGGTGACGTGGCCCTTGAGCAGTTTCACCGGGTGGCCGATGATGCCGCGACGCCAGATGCCTGCGGCGTGATAGCAGATGAACACGAACAGGGCCAGCGCCAGCACGAAGTTGATATCTGAAGCCGGCGGCTTGATCAGCTCGTGAATCGCACCGGAGGAGTCGGTGTACTGCACCGGGAAAACCGAGAGCCAGTTCGCGATCAGGATGAACACGAACAGCGTCACCGCCAGCGGCAGCACGAACGGGGCGATCTTCATTCCGATCGCGCCCTCGATCTGGTCGCGGGTCTGCACCGTGATGGCTTCCCAGAACAGCTGCACGCCGCCCGGCACCCCGGTCGATGTGACCTTGGCGCGCAAGAAGAATGCCAGCGCCAGCACGATCACCGCGGCGATCGCGGTCGCCAGCACGGTGTCGGTGTTGACCGTCAGCCCGAACCAGTGGGCGGTCTCGTGGTGGCCGACCTCGATGGCGGCTTCGGCATGAAATGTTTCAGTCATTGCTGGCCCCTTCGGTCTGGTCACCGGCGCCGGACTTGAGCTTCTTCATCACCGGCAGCGCGGTCGCGAGCACCAGCACCACCTGGAAGAGCGCCATTCCGAATACGACGCCGAGCCCCTGCGGTCGGAAGATGAAAGCGATGGTCAACCCGATCACCGTCATCACCAGCAGCCGGGTGGCGGAGTTCAGCGCCATCTTGCGTTTGAGCGGGTGCGCTTCGGCGGTGATCGATTCCACCGACCGCTGCACCAACACTGCGTTGAGCAAACCCAGTCCGAGGCCGATGCCGAAGAAGACACCGACCATCACGTGGCCGAGCAGTCCGGCGGCCAGCGTGGCAAGGCCGGTCAGCACGACACATACTGCGAACAGGCGCAACGGCCTGAAAGCAACGGACGGAAACACCAACGGCGCGTCTTGCGCTGGCGTCGTCACTGCTTCACCTCAATCCCGCGGTCACGAGTTGCTGTCCCGATGATCCTGTGAGTCGCGCCACGAGCGTATCGGAGGGCGACGGGCTCGCTGGAAACACCCAAGGGGCAGCTCCCTTTGTCGGTCGTTGTTCCGGTCCGAACGGCGGTCAACCGTCGGTCCGGAGGCCGGCAACCCGCGAGGTTTTTTCGGGTTCTAACCGAACCCTAACACATGGTTAAGGGCAGATAAGAGGGCCTACTACTTTTCGTCGTACATTTCCCCGACGGGGGCGTCGCGGCGACGAAGAAGCGGAATCAGAGTCACCACGATCGCGACCAGAATCGCGGCCAGCATGACGGCTCCGGTGTAGCGCGGGTCGAAGAAGATCGTGCTCGCCGCGCCCAGCGCGATGATGCCGACCCAGAGGTAGACGAGCAGCACCACCCGTCGATGCGAATGACCGATCTGCAGCAACCGGTGGTGTAGGTGCATCTTGTCGGGCGTGGAGAAGTGAACCCCGGCCCGCGTCCGGCGGATCACGGCGAGCAGCATGTCCAGCGCGGGCACGAACATCACCGCAACCACCAACAGGAACGGCGACAGCAGAGCGAACACGTCGCGGGCGCCGTATGCGGTCTGCGAGATCGGGCCTGCGGCGGTCGTGGAGGCGGCCGCGAGCATCAGCCCGATCAGCATCGACCCCGAGTCGCCCATGAAGATCTTGGCGGGATGGAAGTTGTGCGGCAGGAAGCCCAGGCATGCGCCGGCCAGCACCACCGAGATCACCGCGGGCGGGTAGAACAGGACGTCGCCGCCGTGGTCGCGCAGCAGGCCGACAGAGAAGATGCAGATGGCCGATGCGGTGATCAACCCGAGCCCGGCCGCCAGCCCGTCAAGGCCGTCGACGAAGTTCATCGCGTTCACGATCGCGACCGTCAGCGCCAGTGTGAGCAGGATTGACGACACCTGGTCGAGCACGATGGTGCCGATCCCGCCGATCGGGATGTACAGCACGCTCCATGCCACGCCCATCGTGACCAGCACGCTGGCAGCGGTGATCTGGCCGGCGAACTTGGTCAGCGCGTCGAGTCCCCAGCGGTCATCGATCAGGCCGATCGCCATGATCAAACCGCCTGCGACGACGACGGCCGGCATACCCGACGAGTAGACGAACCCGCGAGTCAGCGCAGGCAGCTGCGATGCCAGCAGTACCGCCGATCCGACGCCGATGTACATCGCGAGCCCGCCCATGCGCGGGATGGGTTGCAGGTGGACGTCGCGTTCACGCGGGTACGCCACCGCGCCGAGTTTCCTGGCCAGCACCCGCACCCAGCCGGTGGCCAGATACGTGATGATCGCCGCGGTCAGCCCGACGAGCGCGAGCTCACGCAACGGCACACCCGCACCCCGGTCGTTGAGCGCTAGCAAGCTGTCAGTCGCGTAGACCACCGTCGCACCGTACTGCTGCACGCTGAGATCAGTCCGTGAGCGACTCGGGTTGCACGCCGAGCACTTTGGCGATGGCGTCCAGCGTGACAGGGCCTTCCCTGAGCACGCGAGGCTCAGCGCCGGTGAGGTCGACGATCGTCGACGCGGCTTGTTGTTCGGCGGGCCCGCCGTCGAGATACACCTCGACGAGGTCGCCGAGTTGGTTGCGTGCTTCGTCGACAGAGACAGCCGAGGGCCTGCCGGAGACGTTGGCGCTGGAGACCGCCATCGGCCCGACCTCGCGCAGCAACTCGATGGCGACCGGGTGCAGCGGCATGCGCAGCATCACCGTGCCGTATGCGTCGCCGAGGTCCCATTGCAGCGACGGCGCCTGGCGCACAACCAGACTCAGCGCGCCGGGCCAGAACGCCTGGATCAACTCGCGCGCGCTATCCGGCACCGAGAACACCAAGCCGTCGATGGTGTGCCAGGAGCCCACCAATACGCCGACGGGCATATCGCGGCCGCGGCCCTTCGCGGCCAGTAGTGCCGCGACGGCGTCGTTGTCGAAGGCGTCCGCACCGATGCCGTACACGGTGTCGGTGGGCATCACGACGAGCCTGCCTCCCTTGACGGCACTGATTGCTGCCGCGATCCCCGCCTCGCGTTGCACCGGATCGCTGCAATCGAATTGTTCCGTCATGCTGTCAGCCTCTCACGCGTCGCGGAGACGAATCGGGGCCGCCCGGTCAGGTCGTATCGCGGTGTCACGTCCACGAATCGGCCTGTGCGGGTGAATGCTTCGACGGTGAGCGCCGATGTGGTGTCGTCGTGCTCGATGGCGCACCGGCCACCGGCACGCAACAGGCGGGCGGCGTGCTCGACGATGCGGTCGATGACCGCCATCCCGTCCGGCCCGCCGAACAGCGCGTGCGTCGGGTCGTGTTCGGCCACTTCGGGTTCCAGCGCGGCGCCGTCGGGGATGTAGGGCGGGTTGCCGACCAGCAGGTCCACCCGGCCGTCGAGTTCTGTCAGCAGTCCTGGGGCGGTGACGTCGGCCCTGATCAGTTCGACGGCGGTTCGGGCGGTATTGCGTCGGGCGTAGCGCAGCGCGTCTTCGGAGTCGTCGACGGCGATGACGCGGGCGTCGGGCCAGCGCTGCGCCAGCGCCAGCGCCAGCGCACCGGAGCCCGTGCACAGGTCGACGATGATCGGCTGGGCCGGAAACGGTTGCGCCGCAGCCCATTCCAGCAGCGACTCGGTCTCCGGCCGCGGGATGAACACGCCGGGCCCGACGTGCACGGTGACGGTACCGAACGCCGCCGTACCGGTGAGGTGTTGCAGTGGGATCCGTCTGGCGCGCTGGGCGACGAGGCTTTCGAAGCGCTGCTGAAAGTCGGGCCCGGCGTCGGTGAACGCCAGCCGACCGCGGTCGGTGCCTGCGACGTGGGCGGCCAGCAGTTCGGCGTCCGCGCGCGGCGACCCGATTCCCGCCTCGGTCAGCGTCGCCTCGGCGGCGTCGATCACCTGGCGCATGTCGGCGCATGCTGGCACCCGGCCGAGCCGGGTCATGTTATTTGCAGCCTGGATTGCTTGTCGGCCGCGGCCAGCGCGTCGAACAACGCGTCGAGGTCGCCGTCGAGCACCTGATCGAGGTTGTGTGCCTTGAAATTGATCCGGTGATCGGCGATCCGGTTCTCCGGGAAGTTGTAGGTGCGGATGCGCTCGCTGCGGTCGACGGTGCGGATCTGGCTGGCCCGGTCGGCCGACGCGTCGGCCTGCGCCTGTTCTTCGGCGAGGGCCTGCAGACGCGCCGCGAGCACCTGCAGGGCGCGGGCCTTGTTCTGCAGCTGGGAACGTTCGTTCTGGCAGGTGACGACGATGCCGGTCGGCAGGTGGGTGATGCGCACCGCGGAGTCGGTGGTGTTGACGCCTTGACCGCCCTTGCCCGACGACCGGTAGACGTCGATGCGCAGATCGGACTCGTCGATCTGGACTTCCTCGACCTCTTCGGGTTCGGGATAGACGAGCACGCCTGCCGCCGAGGTGTGCACGCGGCCCTGCGACTCGGTGACCGGGACGCGCTGTACGCGGTGCACGCCGCCTTCGAATTTCAGCCGGGACCAGACGCCGTCGGCGGAATCGCCCTTGCTCCGGATCGACAGCGTGGCGTCCTTGTAGCCGCCGAGATCCGACGTGGTCTCGTCGAGCACGGTGACGGTCCAGCCGTGCCGTTCGGCGTAGCGGATGTACATGCGGGCAAGGTCGGCGGCGAACAGCGCCGACTCCTCGCCGCCCTCCCCCGACTTCACCTCGAGCACGATGTCGTCGGCGTCGTGCGGGTCACGCGGCGCCAGCAGATCGGTCAGGTGCGTGTCGAGTTCTTCGACAGCGGCTTCCAATTCGGGGATCTCAGCGGCGAACGAATCGTCGTCGGCCGCGAGTTCTCTCGCCGCTTCCAGGTCACCGCGCGCGGCCTCCAGCTTGCGGTACGTCGCGACGATCGGCGACACCTGCGCGAAGCGGCGGCCCACTTTGCGGGCCGCGGCCGGGTCGGCATGCAGGTCGGGCTCGGAGAGTTGCTTCTCCAGGGCGGCATGCTCGGCCAGCAGCGCCTGGATCCGCGGTGCCGTGTCCGTCATGACTGCCTCCTTCCCGTTAACCCTCCGCCAAACGCAAACCGACGCCCGGCCTGCGCATACGCGTCAGATCGGGCGTCGGTCAGGCAGCTATTTGTCGGTCGAAGCAGCCTTGTCGCCAGCCTTGCGCTTGCCGTAGCGCTTCTCGAAGCGGGCCACGCGGCCGCCGCTGTCGAGGATCTTCTGCTTGCCGGTGTAGAAGGGATGGCACTGCGAGCAGACCTCGACGTGAATCTGGCCGCTCTTCTTCGTGCTGCGGGTGGTGAAGGTGTTGCCGCAGCCACAGTGCACCGTGGTCTCGACGTAATCAGGGTGAATACCCGTTTTCATGGTTTCCTCTTCAATCGTGGGCCCGGGTCGCCCCTCCGGAAGTGGAGGTATTCGGCGTGAACCGGAACCGAGGGGTCGACGGTCCATTATGCCAGTTCGACCGCCAGCAGCCTAAACGCGTGCCAGGGAGCCGATATTCCGACATGGCACAATGCGGAGGTGACGAGCCCTACCGCCACCAAAAGCGTCCGCGATCGGCTGATCGACGCCGCGGAAGTGTGTCTGCGCGCCAAGGGCATTCGGTTGACAACGGTGTCTGAAGTGGCCGAAGTCGCCGGGGTGTCGCGGGGCTGGCTGTACCGCCATTTCCCCGACAAGGTGACGCTGCTTGGTGCGGCGCTGGTTCGCCTCAACGACGCCTACTGGTCCGAAGCGCACGCGGTGCTCGAGCAGGTCGAGGGCTTGGACCGGCAGATGGGCGTCGGCATCGCCCGCGCCCGCGGCGCCTACGACGATCCTGGCGCCTTGCTGATGAAGCTGCGGATGGACGAACCCGAGGAGTTCGCGGCGTGCGCGGGCGCCGGCGTGCAGGGTCTGGTCCCCGATCTGGCCGACTTCTGGTCACGGTATCTGGTCGCAGCGCGCGAGCGCGGCGAAACCCACCCCGATATCGACATCGCCGAAGCATCGGAATGGGTTGCGCGCGTGATTCTTTCGCTGTCGACCGTGCCCGGGAACACGCTGGACCCCGGTGACGCCGACGCGGTGGCGGCGTATGTGCGCCGCTACGTCATGCCCGGCCTACAAGCGTGATCGCCAGTTAGTCGGCGTCCATCGAGCCAGGCGCGGTCTTGGAGACCTGCACCAGGAACTCGTAGTTGTTCTTCGTCTTGCGCAACTGGCTCATCAGCAGGTCGATGGCCTGATGCGGGTCGAGACCGCTCAGCACGCGACGCAGCTTGTGCACGATCGCGAACTCGTCCGGGGACAGCAGCAACTCGTCCTTACGGGTGCCGGACGGGTTGACGTCGACGGCCGGGAACACCCGGCGCTCGGAGATCTTGCGGTCGAGCTTGAGCTCGGCGTTGCCGGTGCCCTTGAACTCCTCGAAGATCACCGTGTCACCGGTCGAACCGGTCTCCACCATCGCGGTGGCGATGATCGTCAGCGAGCCGCCCTCTTCGATGTTGCGGGCCGCGCCGAGGAACCGCTTCGGCGGGTACAGCGCGGTCGAGTCGACACCACCGGACAGGATCCGGCCCGACGCCGGCGACGCGTTGTTGTACGCGCGGCCGAGACGGGTGATCGAGTCGAGCAGCACGACGACGTCCTTGCCCTGCTCCACCAGCCGCTTGGCCCGCTCGATCGCGAGTTCAGCGGCCTGGGTGTGGTCTGACGGCGGACGGTCGAAGGTCGAGGCGATGACCTCACCCTTGACCGAGCGCTGCATGTCGGTGACCTCTTCCGGACGCTCATCGACGAGCACCACCATCAGGTGGCATTCCGGGTTGTTCTTCGTGATCGCGTTGGCGATGTCCTGAAGGATGGTCGTCTTACCGGCCTTCGGCGGCGACACGATCAGCGCACGCTGCCCCTTGCCGACCGGCATGATCAGGTCGATCACGCGGGTGGTCAGCTTCTCGGTGGTGGTCTCCAGCCGCAGCCGCTCGTTGGGGTACAGCGGGGTGAGCTTGGTGAAGTCGGGCCGCTTCTTGGCTTCCTCGACAGGCTTGCCGTTGACGGTGTCCAGCCGGACCAGCGGGTTGAACTTCTGCCGCGGGTTCTGACCGCCGCCTTCACCTTCTTTGGGCACCCGCACCGCGCCTGTCACCGCGTCGCCGCGTCGCAGACCGTTCTTACGCACCATGTTCATGGACACGTAGACGTCGTTGGGGCCGGCCAGGTAGCCGGAGGTGCGGACGAACGCGTAGTTGTCGAGCACGTCGAGGATGCCCGCGACTGGCTGAACTACGTCGTCCTCGCGCAGTTCGGTATCGCGGTCACCACCACCGCCGCCGTCGCCGCCGCGCTCCCGGCGCCTGCGGTCGCGGAACCGGCGGCCGCGCCGGCCGCCACGGCCCTCGCCGTCGTCGTCGCTATTCGAGCCGCGGTTCTGGCCGCCCTGATCGCCTTGCTGCTCGCCGTCGGACTTCTCCGACTTGTCGGCCTTGTCGGCCTTGTCGGACTTGTCGGGCTTGGTGTCTTGCTTCTGGGCCCGTTCACCTTCGGCGTCGGGCTTGTTCTCGTCCTTCTTGTCGTCCGCGGCGGGCGCACCGGCACCGCGGGAGGCACCGCGCCGCTCACGACGCGGCGGGGCCTGCTCCTCGGCGGCCTGCTCGGTGGCGGGCTGTTCGGGCGCGGCCTCGGCCGGGGCCTTGACCTCGGCTGGAGCCTTGGCTTCGGCTTCCGCCGACCGGCCGTTCGAGTCGGCGCGGCGTGCGCGGATGGCGGCAACAAGCTCGCTCTTGCGCATGCCGGAGGCGCCTTCGACGCCGATCTGCCTGGCCAGTGCGCGCAGTTCCGGCAGCACCATGCTCGACAGCGCGGCGCCACGATCGCCCGATGCGGCCTGTGCCGTCGGCGCGGTCTCAGCCGTCGATGTGCCGTTCGTCTTGTCCGACCCCGAATCCTCCGGGGTGGATGAAATGTCTGAAGTCACGGTTTGGGTTTCCGGCAGCCCAGGGTTTTCGGCGCTGCCACCAGCCGTGATGAGGTCCGTTTCAGTCACGGATTTCCTTTCTGATCCCCCGCTCGTCAGCGGACGCGGGGGTCCGGGCATTCAGCTGAGGCGCTGAATGCGGAGGTCCCACCATTGCCTCTGCAACGGTGATCGCCGGGATTCGCCGGTATAGGGCGAACCGTCAGTCCACAAGATTGAACACCTAAAGGGGAAGTGGTCGTCCTAGTGTCGGCGCGAGCAGAGACGCTGCGATTGCTGGACAGCAGCGAGAATAACCCGCATCGGAGCTGGAAGCAAGAAACACGCTGATTCGGGTGTGACTCGTGTGAACCGCGACGTTAGCTCCGGACGGCCACGCCGGAGGTCCATCGGACCCCCTCGCCCACGGCCATCTTGCTGACGGTGAACCCGTTGGCGGCGCCGTATTCCAAGGCCTCTGCAGGCAACTCTGGGTGGGGACTCAGTGCGATAACCGCAGGACCAGCCCCGGATAGCACCGCTGCTACACCACAACGCCGAAGAATCCGCAGGTATTCCGCGGAGGCGGGCATCGCGGTCGCTCGTTGCGGCTGATGCAGCACGTCCTCGGTCGCCTCCATCAGCAGATCTGGTCGCTCGGTCAGCGCCAGTACGAGCAGGGCAGCCCGACTGAGGTTGAAGCGCGCGTCGGTGTGGCTGACGTGATCGGGCAGCAGCACCCGGGTCTCCGCGGTCGACGAGCGCACCTGCGGAATCGCCGGAAACAGGTGGATGTCGGGATGCAGGCGCAGCGGCGCCGCCGAATACCTGGGCAGCACGCCCTCATGCTCGGTCCACGACACCACCGCGCCGCCGAGGACGGCGGCGGATGCGTTGTCGGGGTGGCCCTCGAACTCCGACGACAGTTGGATCAGCTCCGACTCGGAAAGCGGCGACGAACCGATCTGTGCCACAAGACCGTTGACGACAGCCAAACCGCCGACGACGGCGGCGGCCGACGAGCCCAGTCCACGGGAGTGCGGAATTTCGTTGCGGCAGTACACTTTCAGCCCGTCGACCGCCACGCCTGCCGCCTGAAGGCCGTGTTCGATGGCCCGCACCACCAGGTGCGTCGAATTTAACGGGACCTGCCCGGCGCCTTCGCCGTCCACCTCGATCGTCAGGCCGGATTCGGTTGTCTCGACGACGATTTCGTCATACAGGCTCAGCGCCAAGCCGAGGCTGTCGAAGCCGGGGCCGAGATTGGCGCTCGAGGCCGCGACGACGGCGGTGGCCGTCAACCCGGCCGGCAACCTATTCACGCGTCAGACCAAACCCAGCTTCTCGACGACGGCGGTCGGGTCAACCGGCACCGGCGTGACGCTCGGCATGCCCTTGAGCGCGGTGTCCGGGTCCTTCAAGCCGTTGCCGGTCACGGTGCACACCACTGTCGACCCCTTGGCGACGAAGCCGTCCTCGATCGACTTGAGCAGTCCGGCGATGCTGGCCGCCGATGCAGGCTCGACGAAGACCCCCTCGGTGCGAGCCACCAGGTGGTAGGCCGCGAGGATCTCCTCGTCGGTGGCGGCGAGGAAACGGCCGTTGGACTGCTGCTGCGCCTCGACGGCGGTGGCCCACGAGGCAGGCGATCCGATCCGGATCGCGGTGGCGATGGTCTCGGGATTGCTCACCGGTTTCCCCAACACCAGCGGTGCGGCGCCCGCGGCCTGCGTGCCCAGCATGCGCGGCAGCCGATCCGATACGCCGTCGCGGTGATACTCCTGGTAGCCCTTCCAGTACGCGGTGATGTTGCCCGCGTTGCCGACGGGCAGGGAGTGCACGTCCGGTGCGGTGCCCAGGGCGTCGACGATTTCGAACGCGGCGGTCTTCTGCCCCTCGATGCGGAATGGGTTGACGGAGTTGACCAGTGACACCGTCGGGTAGTCGGCGGTCAGCTTGCGCGCGAGTTCGAGGCAGTCGTCGAAGTTGCCGTCGATCTGGATGATCTTGGCGCCGTGCATGACCGCCTGGGCGAGCTTGCCCATCGCGATCTTGCCTTGCGGGATCAGCACCGCGCAGGTGATGCCCGCCCGCGCCGCGTATGCCGCGGCCGATGCCGAGGTGTTACCGGTCGACGCGCACAGCACCGCCTTCTGCCCGCGGGCCACCGCCTCGGTGACGGCCATGGTCATGCCGCGGTCCTTGAACGAGCCGGTCGGGTTGAGCCCCTCGACCTTCAGATGCACTGTGCAGCCGGTGTATTCGGACAACCGCGGCGCAGGCACCAGCGGGGTGCCGCCTTCGAGCAGCGTGATGGCGGTCCAGTGGTCCTCGACCGGCAGTCGGTCGCGGTAGGCGGCGATCAGCCCCGGCCAGGGCTGGTGCACCGCAGTACCCGGGGCGGTCATTCGGTGGTTCCTTCCATGCGAAGCACGCTGTTGACGCTCTGCACCACGTCGAGATCGGCCAGCGCCGCAACGGTTTCCGATAGTGCGGCGTCGGTGGCCTGATGGGTGACGACGACGATGCGGGCGCCGCACCGCTGACCGCCCTCGTCGACCATGCCCTCCTGGCGCACCTCGGCGATGCTGACCTCGCGCTTGCCGAATTCGGCTGCCACAGCGGACAACACGCCGGGCCGGTCGGCGACGTTCATGTTCACGTAGTAGCGGGTCGGGATGAAACCGATGGGCGAGATCGGCAGCTTCGCGTACTTGGACTCACGCGGCCCTCGACCCCCCTGCACGCGGTTGCGGGCGGCCATCACCACGTCACCCATCACCGCCGAGGCGGTCGGCGCGCCGCCCGCGCCCTGGCCGTAGAACATCAGCCTGCCCGCGGCTTCGGCCTCCACCACGACCGCGTTGAATGCGCCGTTGACCGCGGCCAGCGGGTGGTCGAGCGGCACCAGCGCCGGGTAGACGCGGGCCGACACCCGTTCCTGCCCTTCGTCATTGGTGAGCCGCTCGCAGATGGCCAGCAGCTTGATGGTGCAGCCAAGGGCTCGTGCCGACGCGAAATCGGCGGCAGTCACCTTGGTGATGCCCTCGCGATAGACGTCGTCGGCGGTCACCCGGGTGTGAAAGGCGATCGAGGCGAGGATCGCGGCCTTGGCGGCGGCGTCGTATCCCTCGACGTCGGCGGTCGGGTCCGCCTCGGCATAGCCAAGGGCGCTGGCGTCGGCCAGCGCGCTGTCGTAATCCGCTCCGGTGCTGTCCATTTCGGACAGGATGTAGTTGGTGGTGCCGTTGACGATGCCCGCGACGCGCAACACCGTGTCGCCGGCCAGCGACTGTGTGAGCGGGCGGATGACGGGGATCGCACCGGCGACCGCGGCCTCGAAGTAGAGGTCGACGTGCGCGTGCTCGGCGGCCTGCGCCAATTCGCCTGTGGAGACCGCCATCAGCGCCTTGTTGGCGGTGACGACGGACTTCTTCTGCTCGAGGGCGCTGAGGATGGCCTTGCGGGCGGGTTCGACGGGGCCCATCAGTTCGACGACGACGTCGACGTCGTCGCGGGACACCAGCTCCTCGATGTTGTCGGTGAGCAGGTCCACCGGCACACCGCGGTCGTCGGCCACCCGGCGCACCCCGATGCCGCGCAACTCCAGCGGCGCCCCGATGCGGGCCGCCAGGTCGCTGGCGCTTTCGTTGATGATGCGCACCACTTCGCTGCCGACGTTGCCGAGTCCCAATACGGCTACCCCGATGGGCTTTTCACTCATTTCGTTACCTCCAGACTGAGCAGATCGTCGACCGTCTCACGGCGCAGAATCAGGCGGGCTCGCCCATCGCGCACGGCCACCACGGCGGGGCGGCCGATCAGGTTGTAGCGGCTCGACATGGAATAGCAGTAGGCGCCGGTAGCGGCGACACCCAACAGGTCGCCCGGCGCGACGTCATCGGGCAGCCACGTGTCCTTCACGACGATGTCGCCGCTCTCGCAATGCTTGCCGACGACCCGAGACAGCACGGCGGGCATCTCGGTGGTGCGGGACAGCAGGCGGACGTCGTACTCGGCGCCGTACAGCGACGTGCGGATGTTGTCGCTCATGCCGCCGTCGACGCTGACATAGCGGCGATGTGCGACGGGGCTGACCGCGACGTCCTTGACCGTGCCGACCTGGTACAGCGTGATGGTGCCGGGACCCGCGATGGCGCGGCCGGGTTCGACCACGAGTCGGGGCGCGGGCAGGCCGACGGCGGCGGATTCGTTGCGGACGATCGCGTCGAGTTTGGCCGCGAGGTCCTGCACCGGTGGCGGATCGTCTTGCGGCAGATAGGAAATGCCGAGTCCGCCGCCGAGGTCGACCGTCTCGAGTTGGGCGGTCTTGTCGACGCCGAACTCGGCGACGACGTCGCGCAGCAGGCCGATCACCCGGTGGGCGGCCAACTCGAAGCCGTCGACGTCGAAGATCTGCGAGCCGATGTGGCTGTGCAGGCCGACCAGGCGCAGGTTGTCGGTCGCGAACACACGCCGCACGGCTTCCATGGCCGCACCGCTGGCCAGCGACAGGCCGAATTTCTGGTCCTCGTGCGCGGTGGAGATGAACTCGTGGGTGTGGGCTTCGACGCCGACCGTGACCCGCACGAGCACGTCCTGCACGACGCCTGCGGCGCCGGCGATCTCGTCGAGGCGGTCGATCTCGATCATCGAGTCGACAACGACGTGGCCGATGCCTGCCTTCACGGCGGTGGTCAGCTCGTCGATGGATTTGTTGTTGCCGTGCAACGCGATTCGCTCGGGCGGGAAGTCAGCGTGCAGGGCGACCGCCAATTCGCCGCCGCTGGCCACGTCGAGGGACAGCCCCTCCTCGTCGACCCAGCGCGCCACCTCGGTGCACAGGAAGGCCTTGGCGGCATAGCGGACGTTGTCCCCGCCTCCGAACGCCGCGGCGATGTCGCGGCACCGCGACCGGAAGTCGTTCTCGTCGATCACGAAGACGGGCGTGCCGAACTCGGCGGCGATGTCGGTGACGGGCACCCCGCCGATCGACACGACACCGTCATCGGCGCGAAAAGCGCTCTGCGGCCAGACATTCGGAGCGAGTTTGAGTACACCGGCGGCCGACTGCGGCCGGGGCGGAGCGCCGGCGTGGTGGATCTCCTCGGCGTGACGGGGACCAGCGGGATGAGCGATCACATGCGCTCCGGTGCAGAGACGCCCAGGATACCGAGGCCGTTGGCGATGACCTGGCGGGTGGCCTCGCACAGGGCAAGTCGGGCGGCATGCAGATCATTGGGCGCCTCGTCGCCTTGCGGCAGCACCCGGCAGGAGTCGTAGAACCGGTGGTAGTCCCCGGCCAGGTCCTCGAGGTAGCGCGAGACGCGGTGCGGTTCCCGAAGGGCCGCAGCGGTTTTCAGCACGCGCGGGAACTCGCCGAGGTTGCGGATCAGCGTGCCCTCCTTGTCGTGCGTGAGGAGGTCGAGGTGCGCGACGCTGGGGCTCAGCCCCAGTTCGGCGGCGTTGCGGGCCAGCGCGGACAACCGGGCGTGCGCGTATTGCACGTAGTAGACCGGGTTCTCGTTGGAGGCCGACGACCACAGCGCAAGATCGATGTCGATGGGGCTGTCCACCGAGGACCGGATCAGTGAGTACCGCGCGGCGTCGACACCGATGGCGTCGACGAGATCATCCAGGGTGATCACGGTGCCTGCGCGTTTGCTCATCCGGACCGGTTGGCCGTCGCGAACCAGGTTGACCATCTGGCCGATCAGCACCTCGACGGTCGCCGGGTTTTCACCGAGCGAGGCGGCGACGGCCTTGAGGCGGGCAATGTAGCCGTGGTGGTCGGCGCCGAGCATGTAGATGCACAGGTCGAATCCACGTTCGCGCTTGTCGAGGTAGTAGGCGATGTCGGCGGCCACGTAGGCGGGGTTGCCGTCGCTCTTGATCACCACGCGGTCTTTGTCGTCGCCGAAGTCGGTGGTGCGCAGCCAGACTGCGCCGTCCTTCTCGTAGATGCTGCCGGCTTCGCGGAGCTTGGCGATGGCCTGCTCGACGCGACCGGAGGTGTGCATCGAATCTTCGTGGGTGTATTCGTCGAAGTCGGTGCCGAAGTCGTGCAGCGACTGTTTGATGTGGGTGAACATCAGGTCGACACCGATGGCGCGGAACGTCTCGCGCATCTCGGCGTCGGGCAGGTTCAGCGCGTCGGGTTCCTTGGCGAGCACCTGGGCGGCGATCTCCTTGATGTAGTCGCCCGCGTAGCCGTCGTCGGGAGTGGGCTCCCCCTTGGCGGCGGCGACCAGCGAGTTGGTGAACCGGTCGATCTGCGCGCCGTGGTCATTGAAGTAGTACTCGCGGGTGACGGCGGCGCCCTGCGTGGACAGCAGGCGGCCGAGCGCGTCGCCGACCGCGGCCCAGCGGGTGCCGCCGATGTGGATGGGCCCGGTCGGGTTGGCGGAAACGAACTCGAGGTTGATGTGCTCGCCGGCGAGGGCGTCGGAGTGGCCATAGGTGGCGCCGGCGTCGATGACGTTCGCCACGATCACGTTCTGGGCGGAGGCGTCCAGGCGCAGGTTGACGAAGCCGGGACCGGCCACGTCGGCGGCGGCGATACCGTCTTGCGCGGCCAACGCCGTCGCCAGCCATTCGGCCAGCTCACGGGGGTTCGCGCCGACCTTCTTGCCCAGCTGAAGGGCAACATTGGTGGCGTAGTCGCCGTGCTCGGGGTTGCGCGGACGCTCGACCGTGACGGTTGCCGGCAGTGCGGAGGTGTCAAGGCCGTGCTCGGCCAGCACCGCGGCGGCGGTGGCCTTGAGCAGTTCGGCAAGGTCGGCAGGTGTCACGAGGGTCCATCCTATGGTCTTGGGTGGTCAGTGCCCGAATCCGTTTCAGCCGTCCGGATGCGTTACGCTGTCGGAGCCCAATTGGCGCAGTTCCATCTCCATGCGCCCCCGTAGCTCAGGGGATAGAGCGTCTGCCTCCGGAGCAGAAGGCCGCAGGTTCGAATCCTGCCGGGGGCACCAGATGACCAGGCGTTTTGTCTAGCACATGCCTTCGTCACGCATCAGACGTCGTACTTCGCGGAAACCAATAACGCCAGGGGTCCGGCGTGATCCGGGTCCCCTGGCGCTGGTAATCGGCCGTCGAGCGAATTACTCGACGACGAAGACGGGAATCTGTCGCGCAGTCTTGGCCTGGTACTCGGCATACGGCGGGTAGGCGGCCACGGCCAGTTTCCACCAGTGGTCGCGCTCGGCGCCTTCGATCTCGCGCGCGGTCCCCTTCGTGATCTTGTCGCCATCCTGCACTGTCACCACGGGGTTCGCTCGTACGTTGAAGTACCAGCTCGGGTGCTTGGGGTCGCCGCCCTTGGACGCCACCATCGCATACTTGCCGTCCTCTTCCACCCGCATGAGCGGTACGTATCGCTCCTTGCCGGACTGCGCGCCGGTGGTCGTGAAGAGGACAACCGCGCGATCGAGGATCTCGACGCCGTCCGTGGTGCCTTGCGCCAAGATGCGCTCTGTCTGTTCGCGTACCCAGTCCGTCGGGCTCATTTCCGGTTGCGTAGTCACGCGAACCCCAACTCACAGGCGGCCTGAGCTATTCCGTGCGGGCTGCTTTCGTCGCGGAGATCTTCCTCACGCGCCCGTTCGGCAGTTCTCGGACGTTTCCGGAAATCCGCCATTCTTTCGGGTTTCGGACCAGTTACGCCGTGCGCCCGTCGCTTTCTGCTTCCTAAGCCACACAATCGCATCGACGCCGGCAGGACCTTGCCGCGTGCGCCGTGCAAGTCGCTGCCTGGCCACTTCTAACGACACCGCAGGAGACAGTTATGACCACGCCTACGAAGGCCAATCCCGTCATCTTCATCCACGGACTGTGGATCCACTCGGCCTCGTGGCAGCCGTGGATCGAGCTTTTCGGCCAGCACGGCTACCACGCGACGGCGCCGGGCTGGCCCGGTGACGCCCCCACCGTTGCGGAGACCCGGGCGAACCCCGACGCGTTGGACGACGTCGACATCGAGATGCTGGTGGATCACTACACGCGCATCATCGGCACTCCCTCGGTCAAGCCCATCGTGATCGGACACTCTTTCGGCGGCCTCATCGCCCAGGAGCTGCTCGCGAACGATGTGGCAACGGCCGCCGTCGGCATCGACCCGGCCCAGATCAAGGGCGTCAAGGCGCTCCCCTTCGCACAAATCCGGTCCGCCTTCCCGGTTCTCGGCAACCCCGCCAACCGGCACCGCACCGTCTCGCTGACCCCGGAGCAGTTCCGCTACGCGTTCGGCAACATGCTGACCGAAGAGGAATCCGACGCTCTTCACGAGAAGTGGACCATTCCCGGCCCCGGCAAGCCGCTCTTCCAGGGTGCTGCGGCGAACTTCTCCCGCCACTCACCCGCGAAGGTCGACACCCAGAAGGCAGACCGTGGCCCACTGCTCCTGACGTCGGGCAGCGACGACCACACCGTCCCGCTCAAGGTGACCGAAGAAGTCTTCGGCCTGTACGAAAAGGGTTCCGGGGACACCGAACTGCACGTCTTTGAAGGACGCGGACACTCACTGACCATCGACCACGGTTGGAGCGACGTGGCCCACGTCGTCCTGAAATGGCTGAACCAGAAGGGCTTCTGAACAGCCGAGACTGGCGAGTTTTATTGCGCCAGTAGTCTTTTCAATTCCAATAGTGGTCCCACGGTGGCCGGCGAACAGCGTTAGTCCGCACACGGGCGTGACCGCCCCGATCCGTCGGCCACCGAAAGGGAACCACCATGTATGACAAGAGCCGACATAGGACACTGCGCGCGGTTGCCGCCGTCATCATTTGCCTCGCAACCGGTATGGGATCACCCGCCATCGCAACGGCGACCGCGGAATCGGATCCATCCTGTCCCTACGCCGAGGTGGTGTTCGCCCGCGGCACCTTCGAAGCGCCAGGTATCGGCGACACCGGACAGGCATTCGTCGACGCGCTCACCTCGCGCCTGGGCGGCAAGCCTGTCGACGTCTACGGAGTGGACTACCCCGCATCGCTGAACTTCAACGACGCCGCCCTTGGCGTCATCGACGCCAGTAACAAGGTCGAATCGATCGCCGCCAGCTGCCCACACACGAAAATCGTGCTCGGCGGCTACTCGCAAGGCGCCGCCGTCGCCGGCTACACCACCACCGACTCTGTACCCCCTGGATACATGCTGCCCGCCGGCATCACCGGGCCCATGCCTGCGGACATCGCCCCACATGTCGCCGCCGTGGCGTTGTTCGGGAAGCCGTCGAACGGCTTTTTGGACCTCGTCGACCACAGCGCGCCACCCATCACCATCGGAGCGCTCTACACGGCTAAGACCATCGAACTGTGTGCACCGGGCGATCCCGTCTGCGGCGATGGGCTCAGCCGGGCGGCACACAGCGCGTACAAGAGCAACGGAATGGCCGATCAGGCTGCCGAGTTCACCGCCCGTGCCCTTTCCTCGTCCCCGATGTAAGACCGCGGTCGACGCGCCTCCCAGGCGATTGCCCGCCTGCTTTCAGGTTCACCGACGCGCCCTGGCTCACAATGGGGGTAGGCGCCAATCAACAGAGGAGGACGTGTAGTCGTCACCGCCGGCGCAAAGCTGCAGGAGGCGAACGGTGACCGACCCAGTGCGCACCAGTACCTTCAGCACCGTCGGACTCCCGCCCGAACGACGAGTGGCCTCTTGGCAGCAATACCTTTCGGATGCGCTGGCCAATCTGAAGTGCCGATCCGTGAAGCCGACGGACTTCCAGGCCGCGACAATCGGCCTACAACTGGCGCATACCCAAATAGCGCGCGTCAAGACTGCCAAGCCGGTGGTGATCGAGCGGCCCCCCAAGATGATTCGGCAAAGCCCAGGAAATGCAATCGTTCTGCAATTCGTGTTGGCCGGAGAAGCGTTCATCTTCCTCGACGATGGAATCCGGACGCTGCGGCCAGGCCAGTTGGTGGTATGCGATGCCGATCGGCCGTACCTCGGCGGGTATTCGGCGGGATACGACGAGTTGCTGCTGAGTGTGTCCAGGCACGCATTCCAGGAGAACAGCGGGCGGACCGATGTCGAAGCGCCGCTGTTCCAGTCCTTTTCGTCCAGACGCGGTGCGGTCGCCGCATCTGTGGCAGAACAGATGAGGCAGGCCCTTCGTCCGGCCGACAAAAAAGCGGTCGAAGAAGGCGAGTTGTTGCGTCTGGTCGGCGCGATGTGCAACCCCGACGCCGAACCGCCTTCGTCGTCGTATTTGGCAGCCGCACGGTCGTTCATTGACAGCAAGCTGAGCGATCCGGCGTTGTGCGCTACCAAGATCGCGCAGGCAGTAGGGATCAGCCCGCGTCATCTGTCACGGATCATGGCCGGCGCGGGGTCGACTGTTCCGCAATATGTGCTCGGCCGCCGTTTGGACGCGGCGCGAAACATGTTGCAGCAGCCGTCATTCGCAGCGATTACCATCGCCGACATCTCGGCCCGGTGCGGATTTCGGTCCAGCGCATACTTTTCCAGCGCATTCACCGCACGCTTCGGACAACGGCCATCCGATATCCGTCGTGCGGCACCCAACTACCGCGCCTCCGGCCAGTTGCATCGAAGCGCATAACACCGTTACGAATCGTCAGCCGCGGCACGGTGGGCTTTCTTCTTCTTCGGGTGCGCCGGTGACGGTGTATTCGACTCGGACCCGGCCGCCGCCGCCGTCTCCTCCCCCCGGGCAGCGGCGGCGGCACGGGTGGTCCGCTTGTCGGCAGTGTCGTGATGGGCACCGCGTATCGGGCCCTGCTCAGGCTTCGAAGACTCGACGACGGCCGGGGACTCGGAGTCGTCAACCGACTTCGGCTCCTTCGCCGCTTTGGTCTCGGCTTTCTTGGCGGTGCCCCGGTGGGTTGGCTTGACGGTCGACGTCACCGGCGCCGGGTCAGCAGGCTCTTCTGTCGTGGTGGCGGCGGCGAGGGTCGGGGTTTCAACGACCGGGGCCTCGGTGGCGGCAGACAACGCGCCCACCGGGCTGACGCCCGGGATTATGTACGAGAGCTCGTTGATTATCGCGCAGATCGGACACAGCAGAATCACTCCGACGATCAGGGGTGCGAAAAGGATGAAAAGGGCGACAAAGCCGAGGAATTGGCTGATCGGACTCGGCAGGTCTGTCACAGCGAGGGTGCTGGCGGCGGCTGTCGGTGTCGGGGTACCGGTGACTCGCAGCTGTGTCGCCGGGTCAGTGCCCTCGTCCGGAGCCACGTTCCCCATCACCCCAGGGCTAGGCGCGCCTCGGTCCGCCATCAGGGTCCGCTGGGTGACGAAACGTGCCAGCGTCGGTATATCTACGGCGGCGGGTAAGGCCGTGGCAGTGAGCCGCACCGGGCGAGTTTCGGTGCGCGTGCTGTCAGCCTGGGGCGGCACCGTCACGACGCTCAACGCCAGCATGGCAGCGCACGCGATGGCGCCGATACTCCTGTAGCACGCCATCGACGTTCCTTCCGCGCAAGGACCTTGCGAAACGACGGTCACCGCTCGGCGCCATGCTCCGCCATCGAATACTCGCGCGCCGCCGCAGGCACGACCTAAGTGGCGGACTACTGCAATACGGGTCGAGTTCGATCCGCGACTACTTAGGCGCCTACAGCACGTTGCTGTCGGCGGCCGCCTCGATCGCGTTGTTCTCCGCGATCACCTGCTTCACGGTGGCGAGCACCGGCTTGGGCGACCAGTCCTGGTGGAACAACCCCATCGAGCCCTGGATCGGATCACTCGACGGATAGTCCGCCAGCGTGTGGATGAACGCGGGCCCGGCGAAGTCGAGATTGCGCCACGTGCGCAGGAAGTCCCCGACGAACGCCGCCTGATTGGCCTCCGACACCTCCGACGACGGCTGACCGTATTCGGTGACCCAGATCTTCTTGTTCCCATCGCCGTTGGCGACCATCACCGCATACATCTGCTCCGCCTGCGTGATCGGCACGCCCGCATGGCCCTCTCCCGCCGAGAACGGTATCGAGTACAGGTACGGATGGAACGACACCGCGTCGAAGTAGCCCGCGGCCCCCGCCGCATACATCTGCGACAGGTAGGTCACCGGGTTGACCGTCGGGCCGCCGGGGGTTTCCGCCGCCGCAGCCACCGACGCCGCAATCACCGTAGCGTTCGGATCCGCCGCCTTGATCGCGGTGTACGCGACCTTCAGCAACTCGGTGTACTGCTTGGCGTCCGGGGTCGGCGACCAGAAAACGTTGTAGTTCGGCTCGTTCCAGATCTCGTAGTCGGCCACCTTGCCCTGATACCGAGTCGCGACCTTGGTGACGAACTCACTGAACTCGTTCAGGTCCGCAGGATGCCCGCTCAGCGGCGGTTGGTCGGGCACCGCCGCCCAGTCCGGCGTCGAATTCAGCACGGCAAGCACCTTGATGCCCTTGGCGTTTGCGCTGTTGACCATTCGGTCCACCGCCGCCCAGTTGTAGGTGTCGTCCGTGGGTTCCACGCCGGCCCAAGGGATCAGGATCCGGATCGTGTCGATGCCGGCATCCTTGAGCAGCCCCATCGCCTTGTCGGTGTCCGTCTGCGAGTAGAAGTACATCTGCTGAGCGGTGACGGCCACCGTCGTCGGACGCTGATCGATCGCCGACGCCGACGGCGGCGCAATCTCGACATTCACTGTGGCCGTGGTGGTTCCGCCGAAGGCGTCGCTGATGTTGACCACGAAGCTGTCGGTGTCGACACCATCCGTCACCAACGCGCGGTACCTGGCGTCGACGTCGGGCGTGTAGGTGAACTTGCCGTCCGCGGTCACCTTCACGGTCCCGAACGCCGGTCCGGACCCCAGGCTGTACGTCAGCTTGTCCCCGTCGGGGTCGTCCGCAGTGACCGTACCGGTCACCGTGCCGATAGCGGTCGACGTCGTGGTGCCCGGCGCCTCATGGCCGTTGGTCGGCGCACCGTTGGTCGTCGGGTTCGGTGCGATCGACACCTTCAGCGAAGTCGTTGTGGTGCCGCCGAATCCGTCGCTCACCGTGATCGTGATGGTCTCGGTCTTCGTGGCGGTCGTCGCACCGGCCTTCGAAGCCGCCAGACGTGCGGCAGCAGTCGGCGTGTAGGTGAACGTGCCGCTGGGACCGAAGACGATCGTGCCCTTGGTCGTCGCACTCGCCTTGAAGCTCAACGGATCTCCGTTTGCGTCGGTGGCGGTGACGGTACCGGTGACGACACCGCTGCGCGGATTGGTGTTCGTCACCGTCGCCACCGCACCCGTCGGTTTGGCGTTGGGTGCACCGATCCTGACGTTCACCGTCACGGGAACGACGCCGCCGTGGCCGTCGTCGACCGTGACGACGAACGTGTCCTTCCTGTCGTCGTAGCCGGCCCCCGGCGCCGTTGCGGCGGCACGCGCCTCCGCAGTCGGCGTATAGGTGAACGAGCCCGTCGAGGTGATCGTCACCGTGCCCTTCGTCGGCCCCGACGTCACCGTGTAGGTCCGCTTGTCGCTATTGCCGTCGGTGGCTGTGACGCTGCCCTTGACCACACCGGTCGTCGTGCTTGGCGTGCCAATGGTCGTCGTGACGGCCGGAACCTTGTTGGCGGGGTCGATCGCGACGATGATCTTGGTGGTCACCGTCCCGTTGCGGCCGTCGGAAACCGTGATGGTGAACGAATCCGTCGTCACGGAATCCGGTGCGCCCGGCACGGCCGCGGCGTGGCGGGTGGTGGAAGTCGGTGTGTACGTGTAGGTCCCGTCGGCTTTGAGCACCAAAGTGCCCTTTGTGGGTTTGGTGTTCACCACGTACGTGAGCGGGTCACCGTCGAAGTCGACGACTCCCACTTTTCCGGTCAGCGCACCGGTCGACGGGTTGGACACGCTGTAGGACGGGTCGCTGGAGAACGGCGACGTGTTCGGGGGCACGAGCGAGACGACGTGGACGCTGTCGGTGTCGTAGTCGGTGACGAACATCTTGGTGCCGTCGGGGCTGAGCACGACGCCGGGTTGCACCGACATCGGGGTGGCCGTACCGCGAACCGTCGTCACGCCCAATGTCGAACCGTCAGTGCTGCTCACTGCCGCCAGCAGACCGGTGTTGCTGACAACCATCACCGTGCTGCTGTCGTTGGTGATGACAATGCCGGACAACGCAACGCCGAGGTTTCGCGTCACTGCGGTGCGTGCCGTCGTGTCGATGACGGTGACCCCGCCCGCAGTGTCGGTGGCGAACAGCCGCGGATAGCTGGCGCTGAGCGCGAGACCCGTTGGCGCACCGGCGGTATCGGTGATCGACGTGACCGTCGTCGCGCTGGATGAGAACACCGAGATGTTGCCGCCGCCGGTCGGCTTGGCGCTCGCAACATAGATCTTGGTGCCGTCGGCACTCACCGCGAGCTCGGTGGGCTGGTAGCCGGTGGGGAGCTTGACCTTGCTACTGGAAACCGTGTTGTAGGTCGTGCTGATCTTGCTGATCGTCGCGCCCGTGCCGCTGGCGACGTACACCGTGCTGCCGCTCGGATTGATCGCGATGGCAGTGGGATTGGCGATCGTGATCGTCTTCTTGGTGGCGCCGGTCGCGGTGTCGATGACTGTGACGGTGTTGTTGGTCGAACTCGACACGTACAGCCGGGTGCCGTCCTTCTTGACCGCGATACCGTCGGGCGCCGCGCCGACCTGATACGTGCCAACGACCGTGTTCTTGACCGTGTCGTACACGGTGACGGTGCCGGTGCTGCGGTTGGTGATGTACGCCCGGGTGTTCGTGACGGCCACCGCGCTGGCGTCGGTGACGTTGGTGAAGTCATTGGCTTTGTAGAACGGCGACGGGCTCACCGGGATGTTGATCGGCACGTCGACCCTGTTGACCCCGTCGTACACGCTGACCGTCATCCCGATGGTGTCCTCGGGATTGGCTGTCGTCGCGGCGACGAAGCGCTGCGCTGTGGTGGGCGTGTAGGTGATCACCTTGGTCGTCGAGTTGTAGGCGAAGGTGCCCGCGCTCGGACCGGACTTCAACGTGACCGTGACCGCCTTGCCTTCGGGGTCGCTCGTGCTCAATTGCCCCAGCACCTTGCCGGTCGTCGCATCGGGTCGACCCCACGTCACCGTCGCGGTCGGCGGTTGGTTGGCCGCCGCCGCGGCGACGGTCTGAGTGGCCGCCAACTGCGCGTCGGCGACCTCGGCGGTGACATCCTCGGTCTGCCCCACCTGGCGTCGGGCCGCCCCCAACAACACCCACGACAGCGGCGATTCCGTGGCCCCGCCGGGGAGCACGCCGAGGAACGCCGACAGCACCGGACGCACCACCACATCGATCAGGGTGCCGATCGCCGCCTGGACCGGGTTGACAACGGCCGGTTTGACCGGCGCCGTCAGGGTTGTCGACAGCTCGGCGGCAGGTTGACGCAGCGCGGCGACCGTCACGGCGGGTGGCGCTTCGGTCTCTGGTTCGTCTTTCGGCGCGCTGTTACTCGTGACTGTGTTCTGGGTGCGCGCCTGGTGAGCCGGCTCGTTTGTGGCCGTGGTGGATTCGGCAACGCGGGTGGACGGTTTGGCGGTCGCCCTTTTCTTCTTCGGCTTCTGCGCGCCACGGTCGTCGCCGGAATGTGCGCCGCCGGAGTTCGAGACGGTGACGCCGGGCGCCACCTCTTCGGAGGTGGCCGATCCGGGTTTCGGGTCGACGGGTTCGGGGGTGGTCTTCGGCTCGTGCGGCGTGACCGGAGTTCCGGTGGCGCCGCCAGCCGTCTGGGGCGCGGTGGGTGCGCCGGTGGGCTCGCTGCCGGTCTCCGCGCCCGTGGGCGAGGAGGTGGTCGCATCGTCTTCAGTCGCCCACGCGATCCCTGCCGGCGCGGCGATTGCCGATCCGATGCCCAGAGCGACGGCAAGCGCGCCCACCCGTCCGACATACCTGCCGTATCGCGAATGCATATCTCCCCTAATTGCCCAGTAAACGTCTGATGCTGAGCGGCAGCGGGTAGCTTAGCTCGGCGAAACGACAGCAAACCGCTGGTTAGTCTAGCGGTTTGATTCGCATTACCGAGATCGACTCTGCGAATTTGCTGAATTTGGCTATCCGCACGAATTTGCCAGGTCGGCGGCGCTGCGGGGCGTTATTCGCCGAGCACCGCGCGGCGGTAGCGGCGCCGGCCCTCCGAGTACTCGGGCCGGTCTCGGTAGACGATGCTCAGCGGGCCCGCCGACTCTCCGTATGGCTGCGTATAGATCCCGAACATGTCTTCGGGCAGCAGTCCGACGATGCCTATGTAGGTCTTCACGAACGCGTTGAGGTCTTTCTTGTAGAGCTTGGCGGGTACGACCTCGATGTAGGGCACGACCGCGGCCGCGGCGAACTGGTCGTCGAACTTCGCGGCCGCTGCCTCGTGCTTTTCGGCGTCGAGCACGATCTGCAGCTCGCGTATCGGTATGTCAGGATTCGCTTCTTTGAGCTCTCGAAGCCGTCGTGCGTCGTCGAGGAATCCCACGCGCGCACCGTAACACCGGGCGTGCAGCCGCCGTGACCCCCGCCGAGGCGGCGCAGTACCGGGCCGCCGGCTGGTGGACGGATACCACCCTCTCTGAGCGGGTGACGCACAATGCCGGGGCGACACCTGACAAGTGGGCCTATGTCGATTGCATCCCCGACGGGCCGGACCGCGTGCTGACGTGGCTCGACTTCGACCGCGCTGCCACCAATCTCGCTCATCGGTTGCGCGCGCTGGGGGTCGCACCCGGTTCCGCGGTGGCGGTCTGGCTTAAGGACACCGCCGAAATCCACACAACGATGAATGTGGTGGTACTCGTCGATGTGACCTCTATCCTGCTGCCCGCTTGTGCTGACCGGTTTCCACCATGAGGCACCGGCCTTGGCAAATCCTAAAGTCGACGAGCGTTCTAGACGTCGGTGATGGTGGACTGCGCTTCCTCGGCGGCGATGATCGCCCTGTTCTCCTCGATGACCTCGAGAGCGGGCTGCGGTGTCCAGTCCGTGTGGTAGACAACGAGAGTCGACTCGTCGTCGTCGGCGTCACCGGTATCGCGGAGGGTGTCGATGAAGGCGGGCCCGACGTAGGGCAGGCTGCGCCAGGTGCGCAGGAAACCAGTCGCAGCGATGCTGTTCAGCAACCCACGCCGGGCTCAGCTACTGGGTGCACTCAACGCTGACGGTGCGCTCGTCTCCGAGGTGGACACCGTCGGGATACTCAACGTGGCGGCGGGGTTGTAGATCGAGGTGTCGACGGGTCCACCGAAATGCTCGGGAACCACGGCGGCCGATTGCACCCGGGGGCCGCCGGAAAACGCGGAAATCACTACCATCCCAGCGAGGGCCGTCGCTCCGACGGCGGCCGCTGCGACTCGAAACATGTGCATACTCACGTCGTTCCAACATGCCACTCGAATCTGCCGTTGAGCTGTTCTGGCAGTGGACTCCCATCGACATCAGAGCGTCACACTATTTGGGAAACGACGTCACAGCACACCTCAAGCGTGCACCGGAGAAACTCTCAAGCACCCGGCATAGCGTCGAATTTCGTTGCAATGCTTGAAATGAGAGGAGTCTTACCATGCTGCGAAGACCATCTTTGCGGACGTTCGCGGTAGCTGCGGCCGGAGCTTCAATCGCTGTCGCACTTGCCGTTCCCCCACTCGCGTCGGCCGCGGAACCGGTTCTGCCCGCCGGATTCGCCACCGACTGGGGCCCTTACGGACACGAGCGGCCCCACCCCGGCGACTGGCATCATCCGGAATGGGGTCCGGGCTGGAACGACGGCTTCCCTGCGCCGGGTTGGGTGCCGCCCGTCGGCTGGGCCCCGCCGCCGGACTGGACACCGCCTGTCGGCTGGTATCCCCCGTCCGGCTGGGCGCCGCCGCCGGGATGGGTCGGCCCCTGTGCCGGACCGTTGTTCGATCTGCTTCACCCGCTGCGCTGCGCGTGATCCACGCTCTGAGCCTGTCCGTGCGGGCAGGCTCAGAGCCGGTCGAAGATCGAGTTGACCAGATCGTCGCCGATTCCGATGCCTGCGCCGGTCACGATCGCCTGGCCGAACCGCCCGCCGAGGAAGCGCTGCAGCGCGCCGCCGCCCTGGACCGGCTGATACTGCGGTTGGCTGTACTGCGCGGGTTGGCTGTACTGCGAAGGTGGTGGGGCGTACGCAGGCGGCGCAGGCGGGACGGCGGCTACGTGGTTGTCGACCAGCGCGTGAATCGCTTGCAGGAGTTCGGTTGTCGAGCTCTGCTCATCACGGATCGCCAGTGCGATCTCCTTGAGATCCAGCGCCCACTCCCTGGCGTTGGGCTCGCCCGCCGCGGCGGCCGTCGAGAGCTTTCCGGCAAGTGCCGCGATCAGTGCGGCGGTCTGCTGCGCCTGTTGTTGCAGCGCGCTGAACTGGCGGTCCACGGTATCGGTGTCCACTGTTGTGGTCCTTTCGCTAGGTCGTCTCGATCGACGTCTACCGCCCTCGGCTCACAGATTCGTGTGAGTCGGCTGTACGAATCCCGATCAAACGCAGCCGTACCGGCTAGCAGGTAACCCGTTCTCCGGCCAGTGGCAATGACACCGCCGTCGCGCCAGGCGCAGATTTGAAGAGGGACTCCACCGTCGATAGAGGAGCTTCTCTTCCGTGACGAACCTCACCGTCCACTCCAGGTGTGACGCCAAACAGGGCATCCGCCAGGCATTTTCGGACTCAGTCGGCGACTCCAGCGCGCGTTTCGCCGGAGGTCACAGCAAGTTGACAGGAATACCTCGCGACCCCACGGCGGATGTACCCAATAAGGGACCGATCGTTCCAAAAGTTGGTTTTTGTCTTTGAAGGAGCCTGCTATGTCAGATTCAGTAAACGAGCGTGAAGCACGCTTGCGGAGTCGTTTCGAGAAGTTGACGTCGACCGATCCGCAGTTGGTCGCGGCGCGTCCGGACCCAGCTGTCGCCGCCGCCCTCGCCGTACCCGACTTGCCGCTGGCCGACGTCATCCGCACCGTGCTCGACGGCTACGCGGACCGGCCCGCGCTCGGTCAGCGCGCCGTGGAGTTCGTCACCGACGGGACCGGCAGGACGGTCGCCGAACTGCAGCCTCGGTTCGACACCCTGACCTATGGCGAGACATGGTCGCGGGTGCGCGCTCTGGCGACGGCGTTGGCGAACAATCCCGTCCGCCCCGGCGACCGGGTGGCGACACTCGGCTTCTCCAGTGCCGACTACGCCGTGGTGGACATGGCGTTGTCGCTGACGGGCGCCATCGCTGTACCTCTGCAGACGAATGCCCCTGTGGCGCAACTGCATCCGATCCTCGTCGAGACCGAACCCGTCGCGATCTTGTCCAGCGTCGACCAACTCGGCGACGCGGTGGAACTGGCGCTCACGGCGTATGCACCCAAGCGGATGGTGGTGTTCGACTATCACCCGCAGATCGACGACCACCGCGAGGCGCTCGCCGACGCCGCCACTCGCCTTGCCCCGCACCAGGTCACCGTTGAGGCGCTCGACGACGTGATCGCAGCGGCCCCTGCGCACGCCGAGGCACCCAACGTCCGTGGTGAGAGCGAGGCGCTGCGCCTGCTGATCTACACCTCCGGCTCGACGGGCACCCCGAAGGGGGCGATGTACACCGACCGCCTGATGGCCGACTGCTTCCGCGGGTGGTACCGCCCCGACTGGGATCCGGACGGCAAGCTGCCCGCGATCAGCCTGACGTTCATGCCGATCAGCCACATCATGGGGCGGGTCATCCTGTATTCCACGCTCGGTGCGGGTGGAACGGCATACTTCGCTGCCCGCAGCGACCTGTCCACTCTGCTGGAAGACATTGCCCTCGTCCGCCCGACGCGCCTCGACTTCGTCCCCCGCATCTGGGAGATGCTGTTCCAGGAGTTGCAGAGCGAGATCGACCGCCGCTGGACCGACGGCGACCGCGAATCCGTCGAGCGTCAGGTGATGGCCGAGCAGCGCGAGAAGCTGATTGGCGGACGGCAATTCACGGCATTGACCGGGTCGGCGCCCATTTCGGCGGAACTGTACGCGTGGGTCGAAGACTTCCTCGACATTCCGCTGACCGAGGTGTACGGCTCGACCGAAGACGGCATCATCCTGCAGGACCGCAAGATCAAGCGCCCGCCGGTGACCGAGTACAAGCTCGTCGACGTCCCCGACCTCGGCTACTTCGGCACCGACCAACCACATCCCCGTGGTGAACTGTGGGTCAAGACACCGAATCTGATCCCCGGCTACTACAAGCGGCCCGAAGTCACCGCCGAACTCTTCGACGCCGACGGTTGGTACCACACCGGCGACGTGATGGCCGAGGTCGGGCCCGACGAGTTGGTCTACGTGGACCGCCGCAACAACGTCCTGAAGCTCTCGCAGGGAGAGTTCGTCACCGTCTCCAAGCTGGAGGCGGCTTACGGCGGCCACCCGTCGGTGCGTCAGATCTTCGTGTACGGCAACAGCGCCCGCTCGTATCTGCTCGCCGTGATCGTCCCGACCGACGACGCGCTGGCGAGCGTCGGCGGAGACGTCACCGCCGTGAAGCCGCTGTTGGCCGAGGCGCTGCAGAGCATCGCGAAGGAGGTCGGTCTGCAGTCGTATGAGATCCCGCGCGATTTCATCGTCGAGACAACGCCTTTCACGCTGGAGAATGGTCTGTTGACCGGGATCCGCAAGCTGGCCCGTCCCAAGCTCAAGGAGCACTACGGCCCCGCGCTGGAGCAGCTCTACAGCGACCTGGCCGACGGCCAGGCCGAGGTGCTGCGCGCACTGCGCAGGGACGGAGCGAATCACCCGACGGTGGAGACGGTCAGCCGTGCCGCAGGCGCCCTGCTCGGTGCGGCCTCTGCCGACGTGTCGCCGGATGCGGCGTTCACCGAGTTGGGCGGGGATTCGCTGTCGGCGTTGACATTCGGGAATCTATTGCGCGAGATCTTCGCGGTGGATGTGCCGGTTGGCGTGATCGTGAGCCCGGCCAGCGACCTCGCGTCGATCGCCGCGTACATCGACTCCCAGCGGGCCGGCACCGCCAAGCGACCCACCTACGACTCCGTGCACGGGCGCGACGCGACCGAGGTGCATGCTCGTGACCTGACGCTGGACAAGTTCCTCAACGATGCCACCCTGGCGGCGGCACCGTCGCTGGCTCCTGCCAGCAGCGAGGTTCGCACCGTACTACTCACCGGCGCAACGGGTTTCCTCGGCCGTTATCTGGCGCTGCAGTGGCTGGAGCGGATGGATCTGGTGGATGGCAAGGTCATCTGCCTGGTCCGCGCCAAGGACGACGAGGCGGCGCGGCAGCGTCTGGACGCGACGTTCGACAGCGGCGACGCGCTGCTGCTGGAGCACTACCGCAACCTTGCGGCCGACCATCTCGAGGTGATCGCCGGCGACAAGGGTGAGGCGAACATCGGGCTCGACGACGCCACCTGGCAGCGGTTGGCGGACACCGTCGACCTCATTGTCGACCCGGCCGCACTGGTCAACCATGTGTTGCCGTACAGCGAGTTGTTCGGACCGAACGTGGTAGGCACCGCCGAATTGATCCGCATCGCGCTGACGACACGGATCAAGCCCTACGTGTACGTCTCGACGATCGGCGTCGGCGACGGCATCGAACCGGGCAAGTTCGTCGAGCAGGTCGACGTCCGGGAGATGAGTGCCACCCGCGAGATCAGCGACCGCTACGCCAACGGCTACGGCAACAGCAAGTGGGGCGGCGAGGTGCTGCTGCGCGAGGCACACGACCTGGCCGGCCTGCCTGTCTCGGTGTTCCGCTGCGACATGATCATGGCCGACACGACGTATGCGGGTCAGCTCAACGTGCCGGACATGTTCACCCGGCTGATGTTGTCTCTGGTCGCCACCGGTATCGCGCCGTATTCGTTCTACGAACTGGACGCCGACGGCGGCAGGCCGCGCGCGCATTTCGACGGTCTGCCAGTGGAGTTCATCGCCGAGGCCATCTCGACACTCGGCGCCAACGTGGTCTCCGGTTTCGAGAGCTACCACGTGATGAACCCCTACGACGACGGCATCAGCAAGGACACGTTCGTCGACTGGCTGATCGATGCGGGCTACCAGATCACCAGTGTTCCGGACTACGCCGAATGGCTGGTGCGGTTCGAGACGGCATTGCGGGCGCTGCCCGACAAGCAACGCCAAGCGTCGCTCCTGCCGCTGTTGCACAGTTACCAGAAGCCCGAGCCGCCGATCAACGGCTCCCTGGCGCCTGCCGACCACTTCCAGAAGGCGGTGCAGGACAACAAGATCGGGCCTGATAAGGACATCCCGCATCTGTCCGCTCCGGTGATCGTCAAGTACATCACCGATCTGAAGCTGCTCGGTCTGCTCTGACCGGGCCAACCGGAGGCCTCCGCGCGGTAGCCCATCCCGCCGCACGGAGGCCTCCCCGTCAGTAACGCACGTCGCTGGCGAGCAGCGGCGGATACACGGTGGAGGACTCGCCGTCGACGGTCGTCCCCGCGAATTGCAGCATCCTGCGCAGCTGGCCGTTCAGCGGCGCCGGATAGCCGAGCCCCGGTGCCGACACCTCGTCGAGCACCCGCAGGTGGTCCGCGCTCAGTTGCACGTCGAGTCCGGCCAGGTTCGCGTCCAGGTGGTCCAACCGGCGAGCCCCGACGATGGGTACGACCGTCTGCGGCCGATTCAACAGCCACGCCAAAGAGACTGCGGCGGGCGTTGTTTCGAGCTCGGCCGCGATACGGGCGACCGTTTCGATGACGTCGAACTCGGCGTCGCTGGGACCGCCGACGTACGCGGCCCGCTCCGAGTCGACGACCTCACCGCCGCGCCGGTACTTCCCGGAAAGGAACCCGCCTTTCAGCGGGCTGTACGGGGTGAGCGCCATGCCCTGTTGCTGGGCCAGCGGCGCGATTTCGCCTTCGACTGTCCGGGCCAGCAGCGAGTATTCGACCTGCAGTGCGATCAACGGGGTCCATCCGCGAAACAGCGCGGCGGCCTGGGCTTGCGCGGTCACCCATGCCGGCACGTTGGAGAAGCCGATGTAGCGGATCTTGCCGGCCCGCACCAGGTCGTCGAGCGTGCGCATGGTTTCCTCGATCGGAGTGTTGCGGTCCCAATTGTGCAGCCAGTACAGGTCGAGGTAGTCGGTCTGCAGCCGACGCAGGGTGTCGTGCAGTTGCGCGGTGATCGCCCCTCGTCCCGCGCCCCCGCCGTTCGGGTCGCCAGGGAACATGTTGCAGAAGAACTTCGATGCGACGACGACGTGCTCGCGCCGTCCTGGGTGGGCGATGAACCAGTCGCCGAGAATCCGCTCCGAGTGCCCGTTGGTGTACAGGTTGGCGGTGTCGACGAAGTTGCCGCCGAGATCGAAATAGGTCTCGAGGATCTTCTCGGCCTCCTCGACGCTGCTACCCGCGGCACCGGGGTCCTCGCCGAAGGTCATCGCACCGAGCGCGAACGGGCTGACCCGCAGCCCGGACCGGCCGAGGGTGAGATAGTGATCGAGTGGCATGAATCTGCTCCTAGTCGTCAGGTTGATGAACCCATCAAATCCCGAACCACCAGCAAGTTGGTAGATCGATCGAGGCCATCTCTTGCACAATCCTGCTAATATTGCGTCAATCGTGTCGGATTCGTGGTTGTCTGATGGCGTGCGCCGGACATCCGAACTTCTCGACGAGATCCGCAACTGCATCGCGGCTCACGCGCGGCCGGATTTGTCGACATCCATCGATGGCCTGCTGCTGTCGAACGTTTCCACCACGCCCGCCACCCCGGAGTACTCGGTGACCCATCCGCTCCTGGTGATCATGGCCGAGGGCGGCAAGCGACTTCTGCTTGGCGATCAGGTGGTCGAATACGGGCGCGGTGACTGCCTGGTCATCACGGCGAATCTGCCAGTCACCGGCCACTGGCTCGACACCGACGGAACCGGACGGGTGCTCGGCATGGGCCTGGTGCTCAGGCCCGCTGCGATAGCGGAACTGCTGTTGAAGGCCCCGGCAAGCCGGTGGCCGCGGGGCGCGCCGGGTGGTCCGGCGATGGCGACCGGGGCGGCCCCACCCGAACTCCTCGACGCCGCCGTCCGGATGCTGCGACTCGTCGACGAACCTGCGGACGCCCCCGTCCTGGCGCCGCTCATCACCCAGGAGATCCTGTGGCGGCTACTCGCGGGCCCGCTCGGCGACACCGTGCGCCAGATCGGCCTTGCCGACAGTGAGCTCACACATGTGAGCCGGGCGATCGCCTGGATCCGTGACAACTACGCCGAGCCGATGCGCGTCGACGATCTGGCGCGGCTGTGCGGGTTGAGCACATCGGCGTTCCATCGGCATTTCCGCGCGGTTACGGCGATGAGCCCCTTGCAATTTCAGAAGCGGATTCGGCTGCAGCAGGCCCGGTCGATTCTGGTCACACGCCCCGGAGACATCGCGGGCGCCGGGCATCTGGTCGGCTACGACAGCCCTTCGCAGTTCACCCGCGAATACCGGCGGCTATTCGGCGCACCCCCCGGTCGGGACGCCGAACGCCTGCGTGCCGACACCCCGATGGTTGCGTCGCTGTGAAGTGCACGGTGATTGTGAAACCAGGCCCGCCTCCCCCAAGCGGGGCCCGGTCCCACGCCTCTAGCTTGGCTCATAGCGCACGCAAAGGAATCGGGTATTTCCCTACGTTCGGACGACAATGGGGTGGGGCACGACTGCGTCAGTAGGAGTCGGCCAGCCGCATCCATTCGTACGGCGGCTGCTGCGGCCAGCCGTCCGGCGAGTCTTCCCACGTCTCCTGCCGCCCGTACGGGGTGAGATCCAGCAGGTCGAAGACCACCATGAAGGGCTCCTCGCCCCGGTTGAACGTCTGCCAGGTGTGGAACACGCGTTCGCCGTCGCGCAGGAACACGCTGACCGAGTGAATCTCCTCGCCGTCGACGGTGACACCGAAGTCGTCGTTGAAGCTCGAGGCGGCCGACGACGCCCAGGGCAGCTTCCAGCCCATGCGCTCGCGGAAGGCAAGCAGCTTGGCTAGCTCGGCACGCGAAACCAGGTAGAACGAGGTGTCTTTCGCATGCAGGTGGGACAGCGGACCGATGTGGTCGGCCATCATCGAACAGCCGTCGCAGCCCTGCTCCCAATCCGGGCCGAACATGAAATGCTGCACGATCAACTGCCTGCGCCCGTCGAACAGATCGAGCAGCGTCGCCGATCCCTGCTCGGTGTCAAACGTGTAATGCTCGCTGATCTCGACCATCGGCAGACGTCGGCGCGCGGCGCTGACCGCGTCCTTCATCCTGCTCAGCTCCTTCTCGCGGACGAGCAACTCCGCGCGCGCCCGCTGCCATTCGGAACGCGTCACGATCGGCGGCATCGGTGTCGGCATGACCGCAGCTTGCCACGCCGTGACGACGCCGCTGCTACGTTCGGCGGGTGCGCACCAAGTTCGAATTCGACTTCGTGACGACGGCGACGCCCGATCAGGTCGTCGAACTGATGACCGACTTCTCCCCCAACCGTGTGCACCGCTGGCCGGCATCGTCGGCGAAGGCGTTCGAGGTGTACCACCTCGGCGAGACCGACGCGGATATCCGTGAGGGCCAAGATTTCCCGAAGGTCTGGGCGACGTGGCACTACGACTGGTCGACACCGGGGACGGTGACGTTGACCGTCACCGAAAGCGCCTCGCTCAAGCCGGGCGGTTACATGAGGTTGACCGCGACGCCGCGCGACGAGGGCGGCAGCGCGGTGCACGGCGAGTGGGAACAGTCGCCTGCCAGCCTGACCGCGGCGGTCGGGGTGATGATGATGCGGTTGGTCGGTCCGCGGTTTCTCGCGTCGTACTACAAGAAGGTCTACGACGCGCTGTGAGCTAGCCGCTTCGCAGCCCGTCGATCACCGTCGTCATCCCGCAACCCGTCGCGACCAGCGCAAGCTTGGTCAACCAGTCCCTGGCGGTATGTGCGACCCGGGCCAGTCGCAGCATGACAAGACCCTGCTTCGTCAACCGAACACCGCCGGCGCGTTCGAACAGCGGCGTACCACCTGCCGTTCGATTGCGGCCACCTGCGCGGCGAAAGTCATCTGCTCTGGGCGGAACGAAACCGTGCTCGCGGATCTGGAGGCCCGGTTTGGCGACCGGATCACGACGGTCAAGCTCACCGGCGACGTCGAATCCGACCGGCGCGCGATGCAGGCGGCATCGTGCGATCCGATCGATGTCGTGCTCGACGTGCTTCCACCCGACGCACCAACGGCAGTCGTGCGCGCGGCGGCGATGACCGTCCGTGAGTACGGACGCATCGTGCTGATGGGCGGTGTGTGCATGCTCGGCGGTGACGATCTGGCGTTGCCCTATCCCTGGCTGATGCGCAACTCTGTGACAGTCCGCGGGCAATGGATGTACCCGAGAATCGCTGTTCCCCAGACGATCCGACTCATCCGGTCCGGGGTGCTCGACATCGGGAATGAGCGTGTCACGACGTTCCCCCTCGAGCAGGCGAACGCTGCGGTCGCGCACCGTACTGCTGCCGCAGAGCCCTACCTAGAGTTCGATCCCGCCGCCGCCGGCCAGGAAGGCTTGGTTCTCGTCGATCACGGCCTCGATCACGGTCACCGCGAGTTTCGGCGTCCAATCCTGCTTGTAAACGCCCATCGTCCCTTGGGCGAGATCGAAGGTGGCGAAGTCGCGCAGGGTGTGGATGTACGCCGGTCCGGCGTAGTCGAGGTCACGCCAGGTGGTCAGGAAGTCGTCGATGTAACTGGCCTGTCCGGCCTCGGTGACCAGATAGGACGGCATGCCGTACTCGGTGGCCCAGATCTTCTTGTTCCCGTCACCGTAGGCGACCATCACGTCGTGGATCTGGTTGGCCATCAGCAGGGGTGATCCGGCGACCGATCCGCCTTCGGAGAACAGCGCCATGGAATACGGATGGAAGGACAACGCGTCGAAATAGCCTGCGGCGCCTGCCTCGTACATCTCGGTCACGAACCGCACCGAATCGATCGCCTGCGTGCCTGCGTCGGGCGCGGCCGCGATGACACCGCCCACCACAACGGCATTCGGGTCCGCGGCCTTGATCGCGGCGTATCCGACTTTCAGCAGCGCCGTGTACGCGGCCGGGTCGGGCGTCGGCTCCCAGAACCGGTAATAGTTCGGCTCGTTCCACACCTCATACGCCGACACCTTCCCGGCATAACGGGCCGCGACCATGCCGACGAACTCCGCGTACTCCGCCGGATCGGCGGGCGGTCCACCGAGCGACGGTGAACCGGGCACCATGGCCCAGTCGGGCGGAGAGTTCAAGATGCCGATCACCGTCATGTTGCGGGCCTTGGCGGAGTTGACCATGCGGTCGACAGCCGACCAGTTCCAGGAGTCGTTCGACGGTTCCACACCGACCCAGGGGATCAGAATCCGGATCGTGTCGACCCCGTCGGCCTTGAGTAGATCGAGCGCCCGATCGGTCTGGGATTGCGTAAAGCCGTACATTTCTTGGACATTCATCCCGACCGTGGTGCCGCGCTGGTCGATGGCCGAAGCCGAGGTCGAGGGCGGCGCAATTGTGACGCTGACGTCGAACGTCGTCGTACCGCCGTAGCCGTCGCTGGCGAGGACGGTGAACCGGTCCATGTCGATTTCGGCGGTGGTCTTTGCGCCCCACCTGGCTTCGACGTTCGGCACGTACGTGAAAGTGCCGTTCGGATCGATGTTCACCACACCCTTGCTGGGGCCGGTTGCCAACGAATACGTCAAGACGTCGCGTTCCTCGTCGTCGGCGACAAGGGTCCCCGTCACCTGTCCGATGGCGGCATTCGGGTCTCCGACCGACGCTCGACCGTTGGTGGGCGCCGAATTGACATGGCCGTACGGCGTGACCGGAAGGTTGACCTTGACGGTTGCGGTGCCGCCGTAGCCGTCCGCCACCGTGATGGTGACCACGTCGGTCTTGGTAGCGGTGGTGGCATTGGGCGCCGACGCGGCTTGACGGGCGGCCTCGGTCGGCGTGTAGGTGAACGCTCCGTTCGGCCCGAACACCAACGCTCCCTTGGCCGGAGTGGTCGAACTGAACGACAGCGGATCGTTGTTCACGTCGACGGCGGTGACCGTGCCCGTGACCCGCCCGCTGTTGAGATCGGTGAACAGGCCACCCACGGTGGCCCCCGTCGGCGCGTAGTTCGTCGGACTCACGGTGACAGTCACCGACACCGGCACGACGGCGCCGTGGCCGTCGTTGATCGTCACGGTGAACGTGTCGACCTTGTCGGCAGCCGTTGCGCCCACCTTCGCGGCGGCGTGCCGCGCCTCCGCCGTGGGGGTGTAGGTGAACGTGGTGGCCGAAGTCGTCGACTTCAGCACGACGGTGCCCTTCGCCGGATCGCTCACGCTGAAGGTCCGCACGTCGAAGTCTCCGTCGGACGCGGTGACCTTGCCGGTGACGACTCCCGATATGGCGCTTGGTGTTCCGACCGTCAACGTGTACGTCGGCACCTTGTTGGCAGGCAGGATGTTGACGGTGGTGGTCGGCGTGACCACACCGCCTCGGCCGTCGGACACCGACACCGTGAAAGAGTCGGTGAGCGCTCCGGGCGGCGGGCTGTCCAGTGCGGCGGTGTGCCGGGCCGTTGCGGTCGGGGTGTAGGTGAACGTGCCGTCCGCCTTGAGCGTGAGCGTGCCCTTGGTCGGCTTCGTGACCACGGTGTACGTCAGCGTGTCGCCGTCGGGATCGTTCACCACCACCTTCCCGGTGAGGGTGCCGGTCGTGGCGCTGGGGGCGTTGAGGATCGGGGTACCGACCGTCGGCGCGGTGTTGGGGGTGACCATGCCGACGACGTAGACCTTGTCGGCGTCGTAGTCGGTGACGAACAGCTTTGTGCCGTCCGGACTCACCGCTGTTCGGGGCACGACGGACATGGCCGTCGTCGAGGTTCTGGTGGCGACGGTGGTCAGCGGCGCTCCGGTGGCAGCGTCGAGGGCGACCACGCGGCCGACCGTGTCGGTGACGAACAGCGTGGTGCCGTCGTTGCTGACGCTCACCGACGAAGGCACACCAGCGACGGTACGGGTGGCGACGACGGCACGCGTCGCGGTGTCGTAGACGGTGACCTTGCCGTCTGCGGAGCTGACATACAGCCGCTTGTTGTCCGGGCTCACCGCCAAACCCGTTGGAGCACTCGGTAAATTGGCGATGGTGGTGACGGTGCTCGAGGTGTAGCCGAACACCGCAACCGTGCCGCCGCCGGTGGCTTTGTTGCTGATCACGTAGAGCTTGGTCTTGTCGGGGCTGACAGTGATGCCGGTGGGCAGTGAGCCCGCGGGCAGTGTGACGGTCCCGCTGACGGCGTTGGTGGCGGTGGTTATCTTGGTCACCGTGCCAGCGTCGCGGCTGGTGACATACAGCACGCTGCCGCTCGAATTGATCGCCATCGCACTGGGTTTGGCGATCGCGATGGTCTTGACCACCGCGGCGGTCTTGGTGTCGACGACCGTGACGGTGTTGTTGTCGAGGCTGGAGACGTACAGTTTCGTGCCGTCGGGTTTGATCGCCAACCCGTCGGGCGTCGGCCCGACGGCGATGGTGCCGATCACGGTGTTCTTGGTGGTGTCGATCACCGTCACGGTGCCGGCGGTCCGGTTGGTGACGTAGGCGCGGGTGGCGGTCGCGACCACCGCGTTGGCGTCGTTGACCCCGCCGACCTCGGCCTGTTTCGCGATCGGCAATGGGGTGACCGGAATGTTCACCACGGCAGGCACGCTGTTCGTGCCGTCCGACACCGTGACCGTGATGGGCGCGGTCACGGTGGCCGAGGTGGCGCCAGCGTTGATCCGCTGTGACGTCGTCGGCGTGTACGTGAATTTGGCGGTGGCGGTGTCGAATACCAGCGTGCCCGCGGTAGGCGGGGTGGTCAGCGCGTAGGTGACCGGCTGCCCCTCGGGATCGGTCCCGACGACTTGGCCGGAGATCGCGCCCGAGGTCGAGACCGGTGTGCCGAAGACGACATCGACTGTCGGGGACTGGTTCTCGACAAGCGCGGTGGTAGTCGCGAACGTGGCCAACCGCGTGGTCTCCGGTTGCGTCTCCCCGATCTGACGACGCGCCGCGGCGGCGAACACCCACGCCAGCGGCGATTCGGAGGGGGTGCGCGGTAGCGCACCGAGTATGGACGACAGGATCGGTGACACCACCCTGCTCAGCACCGCGGTAACGGGAGAGGCCGTCGCCTTCGCGGAAACCGGTCGTGGTGCTGACAGTGTCATCGGCACTGTGGACTCGGCGGCAGCGGAAACCGTGACCGCTTCGGCTGGCTCATCGGGCGGTTGCACCTTGGCGTGCGTGGCCTGTGATGCGTTCGTCTGAGCTGCCACCCGCGCGGCAGCGGTGGTGGTCTTTTTCTTGTCGGGCGTCTTGGTGGCACTCTTCGGTTTGGCCGTCCGCTTACCCGCGCCTTCACCGGAGGTGTGCGCGCCGCCGGAGCTGGACACCGTCACACCCGATGTCACCTCGACGGTGGACGACGACGGCGACGTCTGCTTGCCGCCCGACGTCGCCTGCTCCTTCGGTTCCGACGGTTCGACACCGTTGGCATCCGGTGCCTCGGTCTTGGGTTCGCCCGCCGGTGCCGGTTCGCCGGCTGGGTTGTTCTCCGCGTCCTTGTCCACCGCCTGGCCGGCAGTGGTGGCGGGTTCGTCAGGCGCCGCGGAGGCGATGGCGCCCGGTGCCCCGATCGCGATTCCAACTCCGAGCGCGACGGCCAAGGCGCCGATGCGCCCGACATACCTGCTGTAGCCCATTTCCCCCCACCTTCTTCGCTGAGCTATCACGAAGAAATCCGGGCGCTCGAGCAAACACCCGGACTAGCTGCGCCCCCAGTCGCTCGGAGCCGAGTTCAGCCTATGACTTTGCAGATGGGAGCAATTGACTTTGGTGAAATATCCCATTGGTATTTGCGTCTGCAAGCAAAGTCCGCTAAGCGATGCCGTTTGCTTCCAGATACCCCTTGTTCTCCTCGATCACGGTCTCGAGCACACCAACAGCGGGCTTGGCCGTCCAGTCCTGCCGATAGACCCCGGAGGTGGCCGAGTTGGCCTCCGAGGACGTGTAGTCCCGGAACGTGTGGATGAAGGCCGGGCCCGCATAGTCGATGTCGCGCCAAGCCCTGAGGAAGTCGGCGATGTAGGTGGCCTGATTCGCCTCCGAGACGATCCCCGCCGGCTGCCCGTACTCGGTGGCCCAGATCTTCTTGTTCCCATCGCCATTCGCGACCATCAGGTCATGGATGGCCGCGACCTGGTTGAGGGGCAGCGTCGGGATCGTCCCGCCCTGGGTGAACGGGCGGTAGTAGAAGTACGGGTGATAGGACAGCGCATCGAAATAGCCTGCGGCGCCCGCCTCGTACATCTCCCTGACGAAGCGCACCGACTCGACCGTCCAGCCGTCGTAATCGGTCACCGCGCCGACCGAGCCGGCAACCACCACCGCGTCCGGATCGGCCGCCTTGATCGCCGTATACGCCGCTTTGAGCAGTTCGGTGTATTGCGCCGCAACGGGTTCGGGGTCCCAGAACACCTTCCCGTTCGGCTCGTTCCACACTTCGTACGCCGACACCCTGCCCTGGTAACGGGTCGCGACCATGCCGACGAACTCCGCGTACTCGGCGGAGTCGGCGGGGTGTCCGCTCAGCGCCGGGGTGCCCGGCGTCGCCGCCCACCCTGGCGTCGAGTTCAACACCCCGAGCACCTTCATGTCGTGCGCGTTGGCGCTGTTCACCATGCGGTCGACGGCCGCCCATGACCACGTGTCGTCATAGGGTTCGATCCCGGCCCATGGCATCAGAATGCGTACGGTGTCAACGCCATCGGACTTCAGCAGGTCGAAGGCGCGGTCGGTATCGGCCTGCGAATAGAAGTACATCTGCTGCACGTTCATCGCGACCGTGGTGGCGCGTTGGTCGATCGCCGACGACGACGTTGACGGCGGAGCGATCGTCACGGTGACGTCGACTGTGGTGGAGCCGCCGTAGCCGTCGTTGATCGATACCGTGAAGTGGTCGGTGTCGACGGCGGGCGTGGTCTTCGCACCCCATCTGGCCTCGACGTTCGGCACGTAGGTGAACGTCCCGCTTGCATCGAGTTTGACCTCACCCTTGCCGGGTCCTGACACGACGGCGTAGCTGAAGGCGTCGCGTTCGGCGTCGTCGGCGGTGACGGTGCCCGTGACCGCTCCGATGGCCGAGTTCGGATCTCCCACGGTGGCAACACCGTTCGTCGGGGCGGCGTTGACGTGACCGTTCGGCGCGATCGAGAACTTCAGCGCATACGTCGTGCTGCCGCCGTATCCGTCGGTCACCGTGACCGTGACGCTGTCGGTCTTGGTGGCGGTGGTGGCGCCTGCCGCCGATGCAGCCTGCCGCGCTGTCGCCGTCGGCGTGTACGTGTACGTGCCGTTCGGGTTGAGGACGAGGGTGCCCTTGGCGGGCGCAGTCGCCTTGTACGTCAACGTATCGTTGTCAGCGTCAGCCGCGACAACGGTCCCGGTGACCCGACCGTTGTTCAGATTGGTGAACACGCCGGTCGCCGTGGCCGCGGCGGGTTTGGCGTTGGTGGGGCTGATCGTGACGGTGAGAGCGACGGGGACGACGCCGCCGTGTCCGTCGTCGACAGTGATCGTGAAGGTGTCGGTCTTGTCCGCGGTTGACGCCCCCACCCGTGCCGCGGCGTGCCGCGCCTGCGCCGTCGGCGTATACGTGAACGACCCCGTGGACGTGAGCACCACGGCGCCCTTCGTGGGGGTGCTCGCGGTGTAAGTCAGCGGATCCTTGTCTGCATCACTGCCTTTGACGTAGCCGGTGACGACGCCGGTGCTGCTGCTGGGCGTGCCGACCGACTTCGTGATCGTCGGTACCTTGTTGGTCGGCACGATGTTGACGGTGATGGTCGGCGAGACGACGCCGCCGCGACCGTCGGTGACGGACACAGTGAACGAGTCGGTGGTCAACGCGGTCCCGGCGTTCGCCGTGGCCGCGGCGTGCCTGGCCGCCGCCGTCGGCGTGTAAGTGAACGCGCCGTTGGCGGTCAGCACCAGGCTGCCCTTCGAGGGCGCGCTCGCCACCGTGTATTTCAGAGCGTCCTGATCGACGTCGGTCACCGCGACGGCGCCGGTGATCGCACCCGTTGTCGCGTTGGGCGCGTTGACCGTCGGCGTGCCTGCGGTCGGTGCGTTGTTGGGCGGCACAGTCGAGACGACGTAGACCTTGGCGGAATCGAAGTCGGTGATGTACACCTTCGTCCCGTCGGCGCTTGTTCCCATTCCCGGCGCGACGGACATGGAGGTCGTCGCGGTACGGGTGGCGATCGCGCGCAGGAGCGTGCCCGTGCTCGCGTCGACAGCGGCGACCCGGCCCGCGGTGTCGGTCACCAGCAGCGTGCTGCCGTCCCTACTGACGGCGACGCCGGCGAGGGGGGCCGCCACGATGTGGGTGGCGAGCACGGCGCGCGTGGCGGTGTTGACCACGGTGACACGGCCGTCGGCGGAGGTGACGTACAGCTTCGCGTTGTCCGGGCTGACCGTCAAACCCGTTGGCGTAGCCGGTAAGTCGGTGATCGTGGTGACAGTGCTCGAGGTGTATCCGAACACGGCGACAGTGCCGCCACCGGTGGCTTTTCCGCTGATGATGTAGATCTTGGTCTTGTCGGGGCTGACCGCGATACCCGTGGGCCGCGACCCGGTCGGCAGTTTCACGGTGGACACGGCGTAGGTCGAGGTGCTGATCTTCGACACCGTGCCTGCGTCGAGGTTGGTGACATATACGGTTCCGCCGCTGGCGTTGATCGCGATCGCGCTGGGTTTGGCGACGGCGATGGTCTTGACGATCGCCTTGGTGGTGGTGTCGACGACGGTGACCGTGTTGCTGTCCAGGCTCGTCACGTACAGCTTGGAGCCGTCGGGTTTGATCGCCAACCCATCGGGCTTCGGTCCGACGGCGATGGTGTCGATCACGGTGTTGGTGAGGGTGTCGATGACGGTCACGGTGCCCGCCGTCCGGTTCGTCACGTATGCGCGGGTGGCGGTGGTTGTCACCGCATGCGCCTCGTTCACCGCGCCGATGTCGGCAAGCTTGGCGACCGGCGCGGGGCTGACTTCGATGTTGACGACGGTGGGCACGCTGTTGGTTCCGTCGGACACCGTGACGGTCATGGCGACGGTGTCGCTGACGGGTGTGACACCTGCGCTGATCCGTTGCGAGGTGGTCGGTGTGTAGGTGAATTTAGCTGTCGCACTGTCGAAAACGAGCGTCCCGACGGTCGGCCGCGAGGCCAGCGCATAGGTCACCGCCTTCCCCTCGGGGTCAGTGCCGACGACCTGTCCGCTGACCGCACCGGTGACAGCGACAGGCGCGCCGAAAACCGCGGTGGCTGCCGGGGGCTGATCGGCGACCAGCGCGGCGGTGGTGAAGGCGGGGGCGGCCTCCGCCGTGGTCCGTGACTGCGCCTGGCCGACCTGGCGTCGCGAGGCGGCGAGGAGAACCCAGGAAAGCGGTGACTCCGCCGGAAGGTTTGGGATGACGCCGAGTAATGACGACAGCAGCGGTTGCGCAACGCTTTTGAGCGCGAACTCGACCGCCGACGCCACGCTCTTCTCCGTGACGGGCGCGGTCGCGACCGTCACAGGGACGGTGTCCGCGACGGCGTCTGTGACGGTGTCCGCGGTCGCGCGTCGAACTGTCGGAGCGGTGTCGTTGTCCTGCGTTGCGGTCGTGTTCGTCTGGGCGCTCACCTTGGCTGCGGGAGCATCGGCCTTCTTGGCGGTGCGCTTTCGCGGCTTGGTCGTCTTTTTCGGAATGTCGTCATCGGTCTCAGGTGCCCGCGCACCGCCAGAACTCGAAACCTTGACGTCGGGCGCCGCGTCGACCGACGCGGGTTTCGACGGCTCGTCTGGCTCGTCATTCGACGGCGTCTTGGGCGGGTCGCCGGCCGTCGTATCGTTGGACGGCGCCGAGGCGGAGCCCGAATCAGACGGCGTCCCCCAGGCGACCGGCGAGGCGATGACGGCCCCGACGCCAAGCGCAACGGCAAGGGCACCGATGCGCCCGACGTAGGTGCTGGAGCTCATCCCTGGACCCGCTTTCACTTGCGCAGCAATCATCAAGCGACCAGGTCGAGTGGGGCTAACCAGCGGTTGCTCCGCGAGAACCTCTATGTGTCGCGATCACTTTAACCCATAGCTACAACAGCCACGCTCCTTCCGTATGAGCTTGTGAAATCGTTGTCGAGCCCATAACAGGAGTTTGCTCTGCGGTGATTTTCCGGACAGCGTTGTACGCCAGTTACTCGCGGCACCTGAAGCTCGGATACCTCGGATCGATACCGATTAATCAGATTTGCTGAACTAAGTAACTTTGCAGTTTGTTTCGCTTTGCGGATAGTCGGGTCGCCTTCTTCAAGTCGCAGCGTTTGACGAACCCGTACTGCGTTGCTGACGGGCGAGTGTTCGGCACTGTCCCAAGGGCGGTCCTGTTACCCGGGCGGAAAAGTTTCGGCTGCCTGAATGTGAGGCAAGCGCCACGGCGCCCAGGCCCCAGCGTGTCTCGCAGCGCAGGCCGCCGCGGGACACGACCGGCGCTCGGCAACGAACGAACCGGCCCACGATACCGCGGGAACGCCAGGTCAGCCCACGTGAACCAGCTGGTCACGAGCTACTACGGAGAAGACGGGCTCCGCAGAGTGGGCAAAGATATCTGCTGACACACACATCAGTTCTTACTGCGCTTTGGGAATCATCAGGAAGTATCAGCAAAATGCTAAAAACAGCTAGCGACTGACGCTCGCAATTCATGATCGAAGAGAGAAATTCCGGCCGAGGGAAGGCATTTGTACAAGATCGGACGACACCAGCTAATTGGTCGATAACGACCGGCGGAATACCAAGCCGGTGAATTGGCGAAATTTGCCGGCATTCGTCCAACTTCGGCGTAAATTGTTTGCTATCCAACCACCCAGGCAAAGGGGGCTCACATGGAACTGACAGTTCGCCAACACGTCGCCGCCGGGATAGCCGTAGTCGGAGCCAGTGCACTTGTGGCAAGCCCGATCGCGCCGCCCGCGCCCGACCTCCAAGTGCCGTCGCCACCGTCGATCACCGCCGATACGCAACTTCTGGGGCTGGCCTCCGACGCGGCTGAGGCGCTGGCGTTCCTCGTCACGCAGACCTCGGAGTTGGTCAACTTCGGCCTGATCCAGGTGGCCGACGGCGGGACCTTCGGCGCGGACCAGTTCGCCGATCTGATCGCGTTCGGCGCCGACGGAGTCAGCGCATTGACCACCGCCGCCGCGCAGGCGGGGGTCTTCTTCAACGACTCGCTGGCCGAGCTCATCGTGTTCGGGGTGAGCCAGACCGAGACGGCGGTCAACTTCTTACTCGCGCAGACAGCGGCCGCCATCACCTTCGGGGCAGAGGGCGTCGCCGGCCTCGCCGCCTTTGGTGCACAAGCGTTCTCAGGGCTGGTGACGGCCGCGGCAGACGCCGGGGTCTTCGCGAACACCTCGATAGGTGAACTGGTCACCTTCGCAATCGATTCGGTTCTGCCCGCACCGATCGCCGGTGCGCTGACACCACTCGTCGCGGGGCTGACCGGACTAGTCAACTTCGGCATCACCCAGACCGCGGGCGGACTCAACTTCGGTGCAGACGCGTTCGCCGATCTGGTCGCCGCCGGTGCCGCCACCACCGCCGACTTGGCGACGGGAGCTGCCACCGTGGCATCCTTCGCCACGTCGCAACTGGCCGATCTGGCGTCGTTCGCGGTGACCCAAACCCGCGACCTGGTCGACTTCGGCATCACCCAGGCGACGGGCGCCATTTCCTTTGCGGCACAGGGGCTCGCCGGCCTCACCGCTGCGGGAGCGCAGACGTTCTCGGACCTGATCACCGCGGCGGCCGGCGCCGGGGCGTTCGTCAGCACCGCCGTAGCCGATTTCCTGGTGAACGTCATCACCGGAGTCGGTAATGCGGTGCCGTTCGCGACAGCCACGGCTACGGCCACGGCGACCGCGAAAGTCCCGGGCCCGGAGGCGGTGCCGTCGGCCGAATCTCGGCTGCTTTCGGTGAAGGTCGACAACACTACAGTCGATGCCAAGCAGCCGAAGACGCCGGTTCAGGATTCGAAGGCGAAGAAGGGCGACGACGTCTCGCTGGCTGCTGGATCGGACAGCGGCACAACGGTTGCGGCTAAACAGGATTCAGGTACCACGGTCGACAAGACCGGCGCCGAACCAGTCAAGTCACAACCGGAGGCCGACAAGTCCGGTACCGAGAAGTCGGGCGCCGATACCGACAACGCTTCCGCCGGTGGCGAGACCGCATCGAAGGACGACCAGAAAGTCACCGAGAGCACCAAGAGTGTCACCCACACCAAGGTGTCGAAGAAGAAGACGACCAAGAAGACGTCTACCGCGAAGTCGGATGGCGCCGCCAAGGCGAAGGCAGGCGCCGAGTCCGGAGGTGATTCGGAGCAGAGCTGACCGCAGAGCGGTTCTGGCCCCTCTTCGGCGACCGGGGAGGGGCCCGAATCTTTCAGCGGCTCAGCGGAAGTCGGTGACCACGTCGCCGACCCGGCGCAACTGGTCGATGTCGGAACTCGTCGGGATCAGGTGCACCTCGTCGGTGCCGATGTCGGCGAACTTGCGCAGCACCGCGGCCAGATCGTCGTCGTCGCCCGCCCATCCGGTGGTGGGCGCCATCGCGTCGACGACACTCGACGGGATCCAGTTCATGTACCGCAGCAGATGTCGGTGCACCTGCGCCCTGGCTTCGGTGGCGTCGTCGCCGATCGCGAACCAGAACGACGTCGCAAGATGCGGTTTCGGCTTCCCGGCGTCGGCCCACGACTGCCTGGCCACGTCGAAAAGCTCGTTCTGTTTCTCGGTGTCCAGGTCCAGGGTGGTTCCGGCCAGTCCGTCGGCCCAGGATGCCGCACTGCGCACGGTTTTCGGGCCCATGGTGCCGACCAGCAGGTCGGGTCCGCCTGCCCGGACCGGCGCGGGACCGACCGGGACGACGGACTCGGTGACTCTTTCGCCGGCCCAGATGCGCTTCATCACGGCCACGCTGTCGGCAAGTCCGCGCATCGTCTGCGTCGCCGGGTCGGCGCCCACCGCGCGGTAATCCTCCTGCCTGCCGCCGATGCCGATACCCACGGTCAGTCGGCCGCTGCTGAGCATGTCGCCGGTGGCCAGTTGTTTGGCCAGCATCACCGGGTCGTGCAGTTGCGGCACCACGACCGTCGTCACCAACCGAACCCTGTCAGTCCACGCCGCGAGCGCGCCGAGCAGCGTCAACGCTTCGGGGTTGTCGAACGCGATGCGCTCACCCCAGCACAGCGACGCGAACGGGCCGCCGTCGGTGACTGTCGCCCACGCTTTCAACGTCGCCGCGTCCAGGTTGGGCTCCATCACCGGCATGGTCATCCCGATTCGCACGCGGCGATTCTGGCACGGGCCCGTCGGCGGCCCACCGCAACCCGGAAGAGTCAGGCCTGCGCGAAGCGGACCACACCGCTGTAGGTGTTGTTGCCCGGCTTTCGCGGATCGGGTTGCGGCAGCCACGCCAGCGGGCGCATCCACCGCGGCAGTCGGTTGACGCGGCGCGCCACCGTGAACACCGATTCGATTTCGATGGCCCGCCAGCCGAGGTCCTCGAAGAACGCGACGCCGTTCTCGGGGGCAAATCTGAACGGCGCGCTGTCCAGCAAGCCCCCGCTTCGCTTGTTCAACCGCTTCTGCAGGCCGGGGCCGGAAAAATCGAGCATCCACCAGGCCACCTCGGGCCGCTTCAGCGCCGTCGCCAACGACACCACGTCGCGTTGGTCGAGATACATCAGCAGCCCTTCGGTCAAGACCAGGGCTCGGCTGACGCCTGCCAACTCCTCGGCCAGGAAGGCGTCCCTGGCGGCGGGATCGGCCAGATCGACTGCGTGCCTGGCCAACCGGCAGCGCGGGGTCTGGTCGGCCAACGCCTGCTGCTTCTCGGCGAGCAGGTCGGGCAGGTCCGCCTCCACCCACGGGAAATCGGGTGGCAGCTCCAGCCGGTACGGCCGGGTGTCGAGTCCCGCGGCCAGGTTGAGCACCTTGTCACAACCGTCGCCGATGGCCTCGAGGATGACGTCGTCGATGACCTTGGTGCGGGCCACCAACCACCAGCCGTTGCGAAGTGCGCGTGGCCCTTCGGCCACGATGGCACGACCGCGCTCACCGGCGAGCCTGCCGGCCAGCGGGTCGTCGAAAAGCGCGTCAGGACGGTCCGATTCGATCGCCCGGTAGGTGGCAACCCAGCGCGCCGTATCCGAGACGTGAGAGATCAAGGGTTCGGTCGCCATGCGGCGAGTCTGCCACGCTAGGCAGGCGGGTCCTTCCTGGCCCTGACCGGATCCGGCGAAGGCGGCGCGAAGATGTTGCCCTGCAAGCCTCCTCGCAATGTCCGCACCGCGACCAGACACCACGTGCTCAGCAGCCCCACGTAACCGATGGCGGCGGCGACGCGAAACGACGGCAGTCCGGTGTGCACCGCCAACTGCGTTGTGCCGGTGACGAAGGTACCCACCGGGAAGGTCAGGCTCCACCACGTCAGTGCGAACGGCATACCGCGGCGCAACGTGCGGATCGTCAGTGCCGTCGCCAACGCGATCCACAGCACCGCGAAACCCCACACCGGAACCCCGTAGACGATCGCGAAGACGGCCATGCCGTCGGCCAGGTCCGGATCGACCGCGAGTGCGGCGTTCGTGCCGAGAAGCCCTGCCGCCGTGATGGATTGACCGAGCGGGCCCAGCACTATCCACAATGTCGGCACCCGCGCCGTACCGGAGGTGCCGTAGTGCGCTAGCCGACTCCACACCATCGTGATGATGATCAGCGACGCGACGAGCGACAGCCCGAACATCGCGTAACACCCGTAGAGCATGGTTTGCCTGCCGGTGCCGGGTGCCATGTGCGGGATCAGCAGAGCGCCCGTCGCGGCCGACACCATGGGCGGCACCACCGGCATCAGCCAGCCACCGAAGGCGGCATCGGGTTCCACCCGGTACTGGGTGAACATCAGGTACGGGATGCTGATCGCGGTGAACAGCCCGCCGACCGTCCCCGCCGTCCAAAGCACCCAGTCCAGGTCGACGGCCGCCTGCTCGCCGATCAGATCCCTTCCGACGAGCGTCGCGCCGGCGCCGACGGTCAGCAACGCCATTGGCGCCGCGCCGTAGAAGTGGCCCATCTGCGGGTTGTGGGCGTGGCTGCGCGCCACGGTCGGATGCCGTACCCAGTGCGCGACCACTGCGACGACCAACATCACCAGCCACACCGTCGTCGCCACCCACACCGCCTCGGCGAACGCCCGCAGGCCAGGAATGTGAACCGGCAGGGTCGCACCCGCGGTAGCCACGATGCCGGTGCCCATCACCGAGGCGAACCAGTTGGGGCCCAGGAAGCCGAGGCGTTGCTGCCGGTCCGTCGTCGTCATGGCGTCATCATCGCGCCTGCGGGGGTTTTCCCCCGGCAGGATCTCGGGAAAACGCTGTGTCGCTTCGCGCCTGCGGTCCATAGGTTGAAGGCATGGTCGCACTCACCGACACGAGTCCCGACACCGCGCAGGCACCCGCTGCCGGCGCCACGGTGCGTCACCGCAACATCGGCGTGGTCCCCACCGCGTCGTTGCTCACCGGGGCAGCGGTCGCGACGGTCTGGTTCTGGATCCCGCTGGCGATCCTGATCATCGGCGTCTCCTCGATACCCAGCGGCATCGGTTTCGCCCTTTCGGCGGTGGTGTTCATCTACCTGATGCGCGGCGTCGAACACGTCGAACGGCTGCGCAGCGAGGCGGCGTTCGGTCTCGGCATCGCCGTTCCCCCGCGACGGCTGTCACCGTATGCGGGATTCCAGCGGTGGCTGCACCAACTGTGGCTGGACGTCAGCAGCGGCCGGTTCTGGAAAGCCACCGCCCACCACTACCTGCGGATGGCCTACGACATGCTGGCAGCGGGCGTGGCACTTGCGCTGCTGGCGTTCGCGTTCCTCGGCCCGGCCGCGGCCATCGCCATCAGACACAGCGACGACGACGCCGGACTGTCGTTCCTGTCGCCGCCGCTGGCGTTCCTGCTGGCGGTCCTCGCGGTCGTCGGCGCGGTGGCCATCCTGGTCTTCGCACCGGCCGTCGACGCCGTGATCGACCGCTGGCTGTTGTCCCCTTCGCCGACCGCCGCCCTGCAGCACCAGGTCAGTGCGCTGGCCGATGCACGGCAGGGCGCGGTGTCGTCTGCGCAGACGGAGCGCCACCGAATCGAACGCGATCTGCACGACAGCGTGCAGCCCCGACTGGTGTCGCTGGCCATGACCATCGGGCTGGCCCAGACCAAGCTGGACACCGACCTGCCCGCGGCCAAACAGCTGATCGCAGAGGCCCACGACGATGCCAAGAGTGCGCTCGTCGAGTTGCGCAACGTGGTCCGCGGCATCGCGCCGACGATCCTGTCCGACCGCGGCCTGGACGCCGCGCTGTCGGCAGTGGTGCAACGGTCGGCGGTCCCGACGACGCTGAACGTGTACCTGCCGCGCAGATTGCCGGACGAAGTCGAATCGGTCGCGTATTTCGTCGTCGCGGAGGCGGTGACGAACGTCGCCAAACACGCCAACGCCTCGCAGGCGGTGGTGACCGTGCGACTCGACGAGACCGCCAACCAGCTCTACATATCGGTGTTCGACGACGGCCGCGGAGGCGCCGCGATCACCACCGACGAGAACGCCACCGGCCTGCGCGGCCTGGAGGAACGGGTGCGAGCCGCGCACGGCACCTTCCACGTGTCCAGCCCCAGCACCGGGCCGACCATCGTCACCGCGGTACTGCCATGCGCGTCGTGATCGCCGAGGATTCGGCGCTGCTGCGCGCAGGCATCGAACGGATCCTCATCGACGCCGGCCACGAGGTGGTCGCGGGTGTGCCCGATGCGACGAACCTGCTCCGTCTGGTCAACGAGAAGCGACCCGACCTCGCGATCGTCGACGTGCGAATGCCTCCCACGTTCACCGACGAAGGCATCCGCGCCGCGGCGCTGCTGCGCAGCCAGAACCCGGAGTCCCCGGTGCTGGTGTTGTCGCACTATGTCGAGGAGCGCTATGCCGCTGACCTGATCGCCTCGGACACAAGGGGATTCGGCTATTTGCTCAAGGACCGCGTCGCCGACGTGCCCGCGTTCCTCGACGCCGTCGACGTGGTGGGTGGTGGCGGCACCGTGCTGGATCCGGAGGTGGTATCGCAGATCCTGGTGCGTTCGCACCGCCGCAGCGCGCTCGACGAGTTGACGCCGCGAGAACGCGACGTGCTGCAACTGATGGCAGAAGGCAAGACGAACTCCGCGATCGCCTCGGCACTGCACATCTCGGTCGGGTCCGCCGAGAAACACATCGCGTCGATCTTCACGAAGCTGGATCTGGCACCCGACGAGAGCGAGAACCGCCGCGTGCTCGCGGTGCTGCGCTACCTCGAATCGTGAACCGCTGAAAGGGTTTTGACTGATGACAACCTTCGCTCCCCCACCACCAGCACCGACCAGTGCGCCGCCTCCGCTGTCCCCCGGCGGGCGGACCGCGTTCCGGTTCGTGCTCATCGCCGGCGCGGTGGTGCTGGTGGTGGGGGCCCTTGCCTCGCTCGGCACGGTGGCGTGGGGTATCGCCAGCTTCCGGGTCATCACTGACAGCAAGCCGCTGCCCGCCGGGATGCGGTCAGTGGTGGTCGACACCGCCGACACGCCGGTCGCAATCCGCATCACCGCCGACCGTGACGCCCGTGAGCCGCGGGCCGATCTGCGGATGGTGAATTCGACCAGGGCCGGGGCACATCCGCTGGCGGTCAACGCCGACGGCGACGACACACGGATCACGATCAGTGGCGAATCAACCCCGTTCTTGGATTGGGGCCGGGCGGGCGAGATCACGCTGGTGCTGCCGCCGGAGCTGGCCCGACGATTGTCGGTCACCACCCGGCAGGACAACGGAATAGTGTTCGCACAGGCCGGCATCGATCAACTGATCGCGCATACCGACAACGGTCGGGTCGTGCTCGGCAGCTCCGCCCGGCGCATCGAGGTCTACACCGACAACGGCGATGTGGTCAGCCGTGATCCGATCTCGGTGTCCGACTCATTCACTGCCACAGCCGATAACGGCGATGTCAAGGTGGACTTCGCCGAAGCGGCACCACGCACCATCGACATCACCAGTGACAACGGCGACGTGGTCATCGCGCTGCCTGCGCGCGGCCCCTATGCGGTGAATGCGAGCACCGACAACGGCGACACGGTGGTGCGGGTTCCGCAGGCAACCGCTCGGGAGAAGGCCGCGGCGGTCGTCACCGCGCGCTCGGAGAACGGCGACGTGATCATCGACGACCTGCGCTAGCCTCGTGCCCTCGTGCGCTCACGTGCGCGAACGTTCCTTACCGCTCGAAATTTTTGCGATTTTTCGAGCGGTAACGAACGTTCGGCGTAGGAAGTGGGTGGGGGTGAGTGCAATGGCCATTGACGAGGCAAAGCTCAACGAATTCCTGGGCAAGGCGGTCGCTGATCTCGGTGCGGCTGTCAGCGCGACACTCGTGCTGGTGGGCGATCGCCTCGGGTTGTACAAGGCGCTGGCCGCCGAATCGCTGACGTCGGCCGAGTTGGCGGAGAAGACGGGCACTCATGAGCGATACGTCCGGGAGTGGCTCGGCAATCAGGGCGCCGCCGGCTACGTCGAATACGACCCCGACACGGGCAAGTGGTCGATGTCTGCAGAGCAGGCGGCATGCCTGGCCGATCCCGACGGGCCGGTCGACATGCCCGGTGCTTACAACATCGTCGAGGCGCTGTTCTACGCGCTCGGTCGCACCGTCGATCACTTCAAGACCGGCGAGGGCATGGAATGGGGTGAACACCACCCGTGCCTGTTCGTCGGCACCGAACGCTTCTTCCGGGCCGGTTACAACGCGAACCTGCTCGGGTCGTGGCTGCCGGCACTCGACGGCGCGGTCGAGCGGCTGCAGGCCGGCGCCACAGTCGCCGATGTCGGCTGCGGCCACGGCGCGAGCACCGTGCTGATGGCCAAGGCCTACCCGAATTCGACGTTCATCGGGTACGACTACCACCCAGACTCCATACAGGTGGCGACCACCCGCGCCGCGGCCGCCGGTGTCGAGAATGCGACGTTCGAGGTGGCCGACGCCGTCAGCTACCAGGGCAAGGATCTCGACCTGATCGCGTTCTTCGACTGCCTGCACGATATGGGTGATCCCGTTGGCGCGGCGCGGCACGCGCGTGACGCACTCGCCAGCGACGGCATCGCAATGATCGTGGAGCCCTTCGCAAATGACCGCGTCCAAGACAACCTCAACCCGGTCGGCCGGGTGATGTACGGGGCGTCGTCGCAGGTCTGCGTGCCGGTGTCGTTGGCGCGCAACGGTCCCGCACTCGGTGCGCAGGCGGGCGAACAACGCCTGCGCGAGGTCGTCGTCGACGGCGGCGGCTTCACGCGGTTCCGGCGGGCCACCGAGACACCGTTCAACATCGTCTACGAGGCGCGTCCGTAGCCCGCGCTACGTCAACGACGCGATTATCTCCGCGACGGATCCCGTCCTGGCCTGCCGGTAGCCGGTGCCCGCCCACACGTTGACGGCTTCCGGGTCACCGGCGCGCACCGACGCGGCGCGCAGCGGGCTGGTCAGCCAATGGATCTCCGGGTAACCGTACGTCGCCTCCGCCTCGTGCTCGTCGACGAACCGGTTGCGCAGCCCGCGCGCGTAGCGGCCCGAGAATGCCCGCGTGACAACGGTTTCGGTGAAGCGCGGATCCTGCAGCGCGGCGCGGTGCACCGGGCTGCTACCCGCTTCGTCGGACAGCAGGAACGCGGTGCCCAGTTGGGCCGCGGCCGCGCCGGCCGCCATGACTCTCGCGACGTCCTCGGCCGTCATCAATCCGCCCGCGACGACGACCGGCACGTCGACGGCGGCTTTGAGCTCGGCGAGCAACTCGTCGAGGGGTTGAGTGGCCGGCGGCACGCCCGGGTCGAAGGTGCCGCGATGCCCGCCTGCCGCCGGTCCCTGCGCCGCGACCGCGTCGACACCGTTGGCGACGGCCGTGCGCGCCTCGGCCACCGTCGTCACGGTGCCGACCACAGCGATGCCCGCCTCCCGCAACCGGTGGCACTCGTCGGCGCTCGGCGCGCCGAAGGTGAACGACGCGACCTCCGGTCGCACGTCGAGCAGCACCTCGATCTTGGCCGCCCAGTGGTCGTCGTCGAACCGGGGCTCGCCGAGTTGCGCGCCGTACCGCTCGGCTTCCCCCGCGAGCGCCTTCGCGTACCGGGCGATGTCCTCGCGGGTGCCCGCACTCGGTTGTGGGGCAAACAGATTCGCGCCGATAGGGCCGGACGTGAGGTTGCGGGCCGCGGACAGCCGCTCGGCGAACACCTCCGGTGTCAGATAGCCCGCCGCGACGAAACCGAGGCCGCCTGCGTTGGTGCCCGCCGCGGCGAGTTGTGGCGTCGTCGGCCCACCGGCCATCGGGGCGACGAGGATGGGCACCGAAAGATCAGATAAGTCGAACGCCATCGATCCTTCGTACCACCCGGGCCGCGTCGTCACCGCAGAGCCTTGCCGAACAGCAGGCAGTCCTGCGGCTCGCCGCTGATGTTCGGCAGCACGGCATAGCGGGCCAGCCGGCCTTCGAGCGTCAGGCCGCTGCGTTGCAGCAGCGCGGCGGACCCGGCGTTGTCGACATGGCAGTGCGCGGTGACCCGATACACGGTCGGGTCGCGCTGGGCCTTGTCCAGAAGCAGTTGCACGACTTCGGACATCAGCCCCTGGCGCCACCAGCGCCTGCCCAGGAAATAGCCGAAGTCGATGATGTGCGGTTGCGGCCTGCGCCAGCCGCAGACCCCGACCGGACCGTCGCCGTCGTGGAGTTCGATGATCCACGTGGTCTCGCCGCCGACGTTGAAGATCTCGGTGATCACCCGCCGCGTCTCGGATACATCGGCATGTGTGCGCCACGACATGTATCGGGAAACCTCCGGGTCAGACACCACGCGGTCGAAGAGTGGCTGCGCGTCGTCGATCGTGGGTGCGCGCAATGTCACCCGTGGCCCGGTGAGCGTCTCGACTTCCGACATAGGCCTATCGTGGATGGATATGGCAATAACGTTCAACCACACCATCGTCGCGGCGAAAGACCGCGAGGAGTCAGCCCGGTTTTTCACCGAGTTGTTCGGTCTGCCACGCGCCAGGGAATTCGGCCCGTTTTTGGCCGTCGAACTGAATCACGGCGTCAGCCTCGACTACGCGCAGGTGGGACCGGAGGAGGACATCCGCCCGCAGCACTATGCCTTCCTGGTTTCCGAGGACGAGTTCGACGCGATCTACGGCCGCATCCGCGACCGCGGCATACAGCACTGGGCGGATCCGCACGGCAGCAGACCCGGCGAGATCAACCACAACGACGGCGGCCGCGGCGTGTACTTCCAGGACCCGGGCGGACACTATCTGGAAATCCTCACCCGGCCCTACGGCTCGGGTGCCGGCTGACCCGCGACGCCAGCACATCCACTCCATCCCCGTCGAGGCGGCTCAGCATCGCGGGCCGGTTGCCGAGCACGCTCACCAGTTCGGCGGCGGGGCCGCAGACGAGCGGACCTCGATCGCCGTGGGTCCAGCCGACGTCGGTGGCAACCAGGCGTAACCCGCGGCTGTTGGCGTACGCGGGGACAAACGGATTCGGCACGCGCACTTGGGTTTCCAACACGGCGACGAGCGCATCGGCGGGGATGGCAGGCTCGCGGCCGAGCGCGAACAGCATGTCCAGTTCGTGCGTGATGTGGTCGCCGAGCAGCAGTCGCGGCGGGAAGTAGCGGCCGAGCCCGCGCGGGCGTTGGGTCAGTCGATGGAAGTCATCGAGGAGTTCGGCAGGGGTGCGCGCGGCAGCTAGCGCACACGCCATGGCCGCGTTGGCCCGGTCGAATGACCCTCTGTGGCGCAGCATTTCGGCGGTCACCGCCGCAGCCGACGCGCTGCTGCCGACGACGAGATGGGCGAGCACGTCGTGGTTGGACCAGTGCTCGCACAGGCTGAGCTGCGCCCACTCCGCGGGACTGAAGTCGGCGGCCAGCGCGTGGAGGCGCGCGTCGTTGGCGCGCAGTCGATCACGCGCGGACATCGAGATGCTCCCGCAGAAAAGCTGTTTGGTCGTCCATCACCTGAGCAACCAGCGGTGGGTGGTAGATCGCGAAGTGGTCGGAGTCGTAATGCTTGGCGACGCCACGAGGCGCGCGCCGCGCCACCAACGCCGCGTACCCGGTATCCATCAGGTTCTCCCGGTCACACACGCACACGAGCAATGGCGCCTCGATCCGGCTTGCGTGCCGGGTGGCCGACGTCAGTACCATCGCGACGGCGCCGGCGGCCGCGATCCGGTTGTCGAACCGCCCGCCGGGCGGGACGGTCGATCGCCAACCCGATTCGGCGCCGTCGACCGTCACCATGGCGAAACCCCCTGGCGGTCCGACGATCGGCACGTACCGTCGTTCCCTGCGAAACACTGCACGCAGCACGTCCTGCGCGATGGCGGGCGTCAGCCGCAACGCAGCGAGCAGACCCAACTTCCTGGCCGCCCCGGGCCCGTGCACGATCGGGCATTGCACCACCGCGGCCGCCACGTCAGCGCGCTCGGCGGCGACTCGGACCACGTTCATGCCGCCGAGGCTGGTGCCCCACAGGCCGACTCGCCGGCCGTCGACCTCCGGCCTCGACTTGAGGTGTTCCAGCGCCGCCGCCACGTCGTGACGCTGGTTATGCGTCGAGATGTGTTGGCGCGGTTGGCCGTCCGAGTCACCGGTGTTGCGGTAGTCGAACGCCAGCGTCGCGATTCCCGCGGCGGCGAAGTGCTGTTCGTACTGCGCCAACATCATGTCGTGCGTCGCGCCGAGTCCGTGCACCAGCACGACGGCCGGATGCGGACCAGATCCGACGGGCAGCGTCAGCCATGCCGCGCAGCGCACGCCTCGGCATGAGAAGTCGACCCGTTGGGTCGGAATGGTCGCGGGCATGGGCACCTCCAGCATAAGTACGTTGTACGTGTTGGCTACACTGCTTCACGTACGACGTACTTGTCAAGGGGTCATCAGATGCGCGCACGGTTCACGACCGACGAAATCGCTGCGACGGCGCTCGAGATCGTCGACGCCGAAGGGCTTTCCGCGCTGAGTATGCGATCGCTGGCTGCCGCGTTGGGCACAGGACCGATGACGCTCTACAACTACGTGGCCGACAAGGAAGGGCTCGAGGAGTTGGTCGTCGCCGCGGTGGTCGCGGATGTCCGACTGGCCGCGCCGACAGACGACTGGCAGCACGATGCGTACGCGATCGCCGACGCGATGTGGCGTGGCATCCGCGCACACCCCGCCGCGATTCCACTTGTGCTGACCCGTCGTACGTTGTCGGCGACGGGTTATGCCGCCGCCGACGCGCTGATCGCCGCGCTCGAGCGGGGCGGCCTGCCCGACCACGACCGACTGGCCGCGTTCCACGCCGTGCTCGGCTTCGTCATCGGCGCCGTGCAGACCGAATTGGCAGGCCCGCTGACCCGCGGCCGTGACGCGGCCGATGCCGCCGCGCGGATCGGCACGGTGGCAGGTGACACATTTCCGCACATCGGGTCACTGTCGAAGGTTGCGATGCAAATGTCGCCCGAGGAGGACTTCGACCGTGGGCTGTGCATGCTGCTCGACGGCATCGCCACCCGCAGGCTGCGCAAGCGTCGCTAGCCCACCGAGTGGCCGCGCTGCTGCTCCTGGCCGAGGTAGTCGCCCGCCATCTTCGCGACGTGGTCGGGCAGCGTGCCTGAAGCGACGTCGGCGAGGCTGGTCTCTTCGAGCACCGATCGCATGCTGGCCCGCAGCGCACGCCACACGTCGGTCAGGGCGGCGGTCGGCCCCGAGTACGGCAGATCGCCGAGCCCGATATCCCGCACGCTGGCCAGCGGCCCGTCGATGCAGCGCAGCACGTCGGCGATGCTGATGTCGGCGGCCGCCCTGGCCAGCTCATAGCCGCCGTCGCGGCCGCGGTGGCTGCGGACCAGCCGGTCGGTGCGCAGTTCGGACAGGATGTCGACGAGGAACTGCGGCGGGATGCCCTGCGCCTTGGCCAGGTCGTCGGTCTTGACCAGCACGCCGGCCTCGACGGTGGCGAGCTGGATCATGGCCCGGACGGCATACTCCGCCTTGGCCGACATCCGCATGTTGGCCAGGTTAGTCGGGATTGTCGAAGTTACCGCTCAACGCGCGTACAGATGCGGGCGTCGGCGTGCCGGGCAGGTTGTCGGGGGCGGGCTGCGGCGCGCCGTAGGTGACCGTCATCGGCACCACGCCCGCCCACGCTCCCGACGCGACGTCCTCGGGCGGGTCCTCCGGCCAGCCGTCGCTGACTTTCAGCGACCAGTTCGTCTCGGCGATGGCCAGCCGCAAGGCCTGCGTCGCTGCGATCTCTTTGCGGTTGCTTGCGCGCAATTCGGCGACACGCCCCGGAATGAAGGCCTCCACCAGCGCGTCGAGATAGCGCTCTTTGTCGTCACCGTCGATCACCTCGAACCTCCCGAAGATCGCGGCGCTGCGGTAGCGGAACGAGGACTCAAACCCGCTGCGCGCCACCATCACTCCGTCCAGCGCGGTGACCGACACCGCGGCAGGCGCACCCGCCGCCAGCGCGCGCAGCCACGGCGAACCTGTCGACCCGTGGATGACGAGTTCGTCGTCGAGGCGTGCGAAGCCCGTCGGGAACACGACGGGATGCCCGTCACGCACCAGTGCAACCGTCGCAAGGGGTGTGCTGTCGAGGAGTTCGTCGAGCCGTTGCCGCGACGTGTCCTGCTTCTCGCGGAGCCGGGTGACCTGGGTGGAGGGGGTGGCCGACATGCGCTAAGGCTAATCGGGGATGTCGTAGGCGCCGGGCACGACGACGGCGAACAGGTCGGCCATCGCGGCCAGGCTGGCGGCCTGCATCGCCTCGGCGGAGACCGTCGAGTCACACACTCCTGGCAGCGCCCTCGTCGCGGTGGCGCTGGCGACCACCGTCGGCGCATAGCCCAGGTTGAACGCGCCGCGGGCGGTGGAGTTCACGCACATGTGCGTCATGAAGCCGGCCAGCACCAGATTCGTCGCGTTGGAGGTCTTCAGCACCTGGTCGAGGTCGGTCTGCACGAACGAATTCGGATAGTTCTTCACCACCACCGGTTCACCGTTGCGCGGGGCGACGCGGGGCACGATCGCGCCGCTCTCCCCCTCGATGTCGTAGAGCGAACCGGGACCGTCGTCGTGCTGGATGTGGATGACCGGGATACCCGCCGAGCGCGCCCGGTCGAGCAGCGCAGCGGCCTCGTCGAGCGCCTCTTGGACGCCTTCGAGTTCCATCACGCCGCGCGTGTAGGTGTTCTGGCAGTCGATCAGGATCAGTGTCGATTCCGAAAGGCTGACCGGCTGTTGCGGCAGATCGGCCAGGACGCGCAGGGTCGGGTTGCTCACCCGCCGAGCGTACTGGCATCACGCCACAGCGGTCGCGATGAGTGCGGGCGCCGCGAACCGCACCGACCCGTCACCGGTGACGAAACGCGCGAGCCGCGTCCCGGCCGCCCGCCGCAGCCGCTCGTACTGCTCGTCATCAATGTGCTCGGCGAGCGTCCACCCCCGTATCTCCGTGTACAGCCAGTCGTCGAGCGACGCGAAACGGGCCTCACCTTCCCGGTGGTGCACGGTCACTTCGGCGAACGACCCGCTCAGCACGTCGCGTAGTTGCCCCCGGTCGCCGACGCAGAACGGTGCCCGCAGCGCGTCGGCGGCCCAGTCGCCGATCTCGTCCGCGAGCAGTTCCACCATCGCCGCATACCCCGGTGCCTGCTCGACGGATGCCCATGTGGCCACCGCCACGCATCCTCCCGCGCGGAGCGCACGCCGCATCTCGGCGACCGCACGCTGCCGGTTCTCGAAGAACATCACTGCGAATTGGCATGTCACACAGTCGAACTCCGCATCGGCGACCGGCAGCTGCTCAGCCGATCCACGACGAATGTCCACACCGGGTGCGATGCGTTTGGCGACGGCGAGCATGCCCTCGTTCGGGTCGACGGCGACCACCGACCCGCGCGCACCCACCCGATTCAGTGCTGCCCGCGCCAGCACGCCGGTGCCCGCGCCGACGTCGAGCAGGCGATCGCCGTCGCTCGCGTCCACCGCGTCGAGCATCGGTGCCACGAACTGCCCGAACAGAGCGGGCACAAAGAACTGCTCGTACACCTCCGCTGCCGTCGTGGAGACCTGGCCCGTACTCATGTCCCGATACTGCGCGCCCAACGGCCGTGCGGGAAGTTCCGTTTCAGAACTTCACCGAGGGCCAGCGCGGTGAGACGATCGAGACATGGGCACGTACCGGCAGTACTGCCCGGTCGCTCGGGCGTCGGAGATTCTTGCCGAACGGTGGAATCCGCTGATCGTCCGCAACCTCATGTTCGGGGCAGATACTTTCTCGGCGATCGCCAGGGGCGTGCCGACGATGTCGCGTTCGATGCTGCTCAAACGACTCGACGAACTCGAGCACGCGGGAGTCATCCGGTCCGAGGCCAAAACCGACGGCCACGGCCACACCTATCACCTCACTGACGCGGGTGCCGATCTGGCGGGCATCATCGGCGGCATGGCCGAGTGGGGTGAGCGCTGGCTCGAAATGACGACGGAGCACAGCGATCCCGCTTTCGCGTTGTGGGCATGGGTCCAGGTTCAACTCGATCGATCGGCGCTGCCGACCGACCGCCGGATCGTCGCCATGATCTTCCCCGACGAGCGGCCGACCAATCGGCGGTACTGGCTGCTGATCGATGGCGGCGACGCCGAACTCTGTTACCGCGATCCCGGCGGTCAGCCCGACCTGGTGGTCGAGGCCAGATCGCGGGCCTTCGTGGACTGGCACCGTGGGGCGCGCAGTTGGGCCGACGCAATCCGCTCCGGGGACATCAAGCTCACCGGACCGGCGTGGTTGCGCAGGTCATTCCCGACGTGGAACGCGCACCGGCCGATCAGCGCGAGGTGACCGCCAGTACCGCGTCGGCGAACTCGGGACGGCAGACCACGAGGTCGGGCAGCAACGGGTCGGCCTGGTTGTAGACCAGCGGCGTGCCGTCGATGCGTGACGTGTGCAGGCCAGCCGCGCGGGCGACCGCGACCGGCGCCGCGGAGTCCCATTCGTACTGGCCGCCGGCATGGACGTAGACATCGGAGATGCCCTGGACCACCGACGCGACCTTGGCGCCGGCCGAACCCATTTCGACCAGCGTGCCATCCAGCGCGTCCCGCACCGCAAGCGCGACCGCGGGTGGCCTGGTGCGCGACACCACGATCCGCGGCTTGTCCGCAGCCGGAGCCGCTTGGCCGGCGACATTGAGCCTCGCCGGCGGCGGGCTGACCGTCGGCGTGGCCAGCGTGATGCCTTGTGCGGGAAGGGCCACCGCGCCCGCGACCAGCTCTCCCGCCTGCCACAGCGCGACGTGTACCGCCCAGTCGTCGCGGCCCAGTTCGGAGAACTCGCGGGTGCCGTCCAGCGGATCGACGATCCACACCCGCTCGGCGGACAGCCGCACCGGGTTGTCGGCCCCCTCCTCGGACAGCACCGCGTCACCAGGCCGTTGCGACGCCAGCGCGTCCATCAGGAAGTCGTGAGACCGCTTGTCGCCCGCGGCTTTCCGCTCCGACTCGGTGGCGTCGGCGAGCTCGGCACGCACGTCGAGCAGCAGTTTGCCCGCTGCTGTGGCCAGTTGTGCCGCGACCTCGTGGTCGGTCACCGCTTGCTTTCCAGTAGCTCGATCACCAGGTCTGCCAACTCCTCGGTGCTGCGGTCCGGCGTCAGCCGCAGATCCGGGTTCTTCGGCCGCTGATACGGGCTGTCGATGCCGGTGAAGTGGGTGATTTCGCCGGCCCTGGCCTTGGCGTACAACCCCTTCGGGTCACGACGTTCGCAGTCCTCGATCGGGGTGTCGCAGAACACCTCGAAAAATTCGAGGCCGGCTTCGGTGGTCAACTTGCGCGCCAGCGCGCGATGCTCCTCCAGCGGGCTGATCGCCGGAACGAGCACGACCTGACCCGAGTCGGCCAGGATCGCCGCGATGTGAGCGAGCCTGCGCTGGTTCTCGGCGCGGTCGGCCATCGAGAAACCCAGGTCCGCGTTAAGGCCGTGGCGCAGGTTGTCGCCGTCGAGAACATAAGCCGGAGTGCCTCTTTCGAGCAGCTTCTGTTCGACGAGCATGGCCACCGACGACTTCCCGGAACCGGACAGCCCGGTGAACCAGACCGTGCGGCCCTTCGACAGCCGGTCCTCGGAGGTGCACAGCGATTCATGGCGCACGGTATTCGGGCTGGCGGTGCGCGCCGTCACGTACGGCAGGATCATGCCCGCCGCGACGGTGCCGTTGGTGTTGGGGTCGATCAGGATGAACGACCCGGTCGCCGAGTTGCGGCTGTACTCGTCGAGCAGCAGCGGCACCTGGGTGCGCAGCGAGATGCGGCCCAACTCATTGAGTTTCAGTGCGGTCGCGGATTTGTCGCGGTGCAGGGTGTTGACGTCGAGGCGGTAGTCGAGCGCCGTCACCTTGACCCGCGTCGTGCGCGTCGTGTGCTTGATGATGTAGTCGCGGCCGGGCTCCAGCGACGACCCGTCGGCCATCCAGCACACCGTGGCGTCGAACTCCTGCGCCACCCGCGGCTGGTTGTTCGGCCGCGCGATCAGGTCGCCCCGCGAGATGTCGATGTCGTCGGCGAGGCTGACCGACACGGCCATCGGCGGAAACGCTTCCTGCACAGGCCCGCTCGGGCCTTCGATCGCGGTGATGCGGCTGGACTTCCCGCTGGGCAGCACCACGACCTCGTCGCCGGGACGCATCACGCCGCTGGCGACGGTGCCTGCGTAGCTGCGGTGGTCGAGGTGGTCGTGGGTCTGCGGCCGGATCACGTACTGCACCGGGAACCGCACGTCGACGAGGTTGCGATCGCCTGCGATGTAGACCTCTTCGAGGTGTGACAGCAGCGAGGGCCCGTCGTACCACGGGGTGTTGCTGGACTTGGTCACCACGTTGTCGCCCTGCAGCGCCGACAACGGGATGGTGGTCACATCGTGGATATCGAGGCGAGCCGCGAACTCATGAAAATCATCCCGAGTCGTCTCGAATGTCTTTTGGTCCCAGTCGATCAGGTCCATCTTGTTGACCGCGAGGACGATGTGCCGGATGCCGAGCAGCGACGCCAGGAACGCGTGCCGACGCGACTGCTCCAACAGCCCGTGCCGTGCGTCGACCAACACGATCGCCAATTGCGCGGTGGACGTGCCGGTGACCATGTTGCGGGTGTACTGGATGTGGCCGGGGGTGTCGGCGATGATGAATTTCCGCTTGGCCGTGGCGAAGTAGCGGTAGGCGACGTCGATCGTGATGCCCTGTTCACGCTCGGCGCGCAGGCCGTCGGTGACCAGCGCCAGGTCGGTGTAGTCGTGCCCGCGTTCCTTGGAGGTCCGCTCGACGGCGGCGAGTTGGTCCTCCATGACGGCCTTGGAGTCGAACAGCAGCCGGCCGATCAGCGTGGACTTGCCGTCGTCGACCGAACCCGCGGTCGCGATGCGCAGCAGTGTGGCCATCAGAAATACCCCTCGCGCTTGCGGTCTTCCATGCCGGCTTCGGAGATCCGGTCGTCGGCGCGGGTGGCGCCACGCTCGGTCAACCGTGACACCGCGGTCTCGGCGATCACCTCGGAAACGGTGCCCGCCAACGACTCGACGCAGCCGGTGCAGGTGACGTCGCCGACGGTGCGGAAGCGGACGGTCTTCGTGACGACTTCCTCGTCCTTACGGGGCTGCATGTACTTGTGCACCGCGAGCAGCATGCCGTCGCGCTCGAACACCTTGCGCTCGTGGGCGTAGTAGATCGACGGCAGTTTGATCTTCTCGGCGCCGATGTAGGACCAGATGTCGAATTCGGTCCAGTTCGACAGCGGGAACACCCGGATGTGCTCGCCCTTGCGGTGCCGCCCGTTGTAGATGTTCCACAGTTCGGGTCGTTGGTTCTTCGGATCCCACTGGCCGAACTCGTCGCGGAAGGAGAACACCCGCTCCTTGGCGCGGGCCTTCTCCTCGTCGCGGCGGGCGCCGCCGAACGCCGCGTCGAACTTGTTCTCCCGGATGGCGCGCAGCAGCGTGAAGGTCTGCATCGGGTTGCGCGACGGGATGGTCTCGACCACACGTCCGGCGTCGATATCGTCCTGCACCTTGGCGACGACGAGGCGGACCCCGGACTCGGCGACCAGCTCATCGCGAGCGGCCAGCACCTCGTCGAAGTTGTGGCCGGTGTCGACGTGCATCACCGGGAACGGCAGTCGGCCGGGCCGGAACGCCTTGATCGCCAGGTGCAGCATCACGATGGAGTCCTTGCCGCCGGAGAACAGCAGAACCGGCCGCTCGAACTCCGCGGCGACCTCGCGAATGATGTGGACGGCCTCGGCCTCGAGCGAGCGCAGATGGCTCAGCTCGTAGCGGCCAGGGTTGAGTTCCTGTGCGGCGGTCATCACAACCTCGTTAAGTTGGTAGAAATGACCAGAATAATCTGCATAACCGGATATGAAACCAGCCCCGGCCTGCGCTGTCAACGCGAGCTCCGCGGCGAGCAGAGCGTATTGAATCGGCGGTCAGCGGCGTTTGACGTGATATGTCTGCCGTCGACGCGGTGATCATCGGCTCCGGAATCAACGGAATGGTGGCTGCGGCCGAGCTTGCGCTTGCCGGCTGGACCGTGGCTCTGCTCGAGCGAAATCCCGAGATCGGCGGCTTCGTCGCGAGTGAAGAGTCCGCCGTTCCCGGATGTGTACTGGACACCTATTCGGCCTGGCATCCGCTGTTTGTGTCCGGGCCTGCCTATGGCGTCCTGGGTCAGCATCTGGGGCGACACGGTCTGAGCTACCGCAATACCGATCACATCGTCACCGCCAGTGTGGCCGACGACGGCGCAGTGACTGTGGCGTATCGGGATCCCGCATTGACTGTTGCCGGATTCGACGATCCGGCCGACCGGACGGCATATCTGCAGGCGCTGACCGGATTCGAGCGTAATGCGCTTCTGTTCGGTGAGGCGATGGGCGGGGCGTTGCGGGGTCAGCGCCTATTGAAGCTGGCGTTGAAAGCACTGCGCGTCAACGGCCGTCGCGGTGCCGAGGCGTTGGTGCGCGACGCAGCGACGTCGGGACGCGCATACTGCGCGAGGAACTTCGCAGGCGTCGAAGTCGACCATTTGTGGGTTCCGTGGCTGCTGCACGCAGGCTTGTCCCCCGAACATGCGTACGGCGGGATGATGCTGCCGGTTTTCGCGGCTTTGTTGCATGGCGTCGGGGTTCCCGTGCCCGAGGGCGGGTCCGGGCGCCTGATTGCCGCCTTTCGGGGGCTGTTCGACGAACTCGGTGTGCAGGTGCACACCGACACCTGCGCCGAGCGGATCATCGTCGATTCGGGTCACGCGGTCGGCGTCGAGGCGGGGCCGCATCGATTTTGGGCGCGGCGCGCGATCCTGGCGTCGGTGACACCGTCTGCGCTCTATGGTTCGCTGCTGCCCCCTGAGGAGATCAGCCCCGTGCTGCGCGCGCAGGCTGCGGCGTATCGGTACGGCCGCGGGGCCATGCAGATCCACGTGACATTGTCGGCTCCGCCGCGGTGGCACGACCCCCGCCTTCGTGAGGCGCCTGTCTTCCACGTCAGCGACGGGTCCGCGAGCACCGCGATCGCCTGCGCCGAAGCCGAGGCGGGATTGTTGCCCCGACGACCGACGATCGTTGTGGGACAACAGTTCACATTGGATCCCACGCGGGTACCGCCCGGCGGTGCGGCGTTGTGGCTGCAACTTCAGGAAGTGCCGTTCGATCCGCGCGGTGACGCGTCGGGCCGGCTCGACACCTCCCGCGGCTGGGAAGACGAACTCAAGAACGGTTACGCCGAGCGAGTACTGAACCGGTTGGCCGCACACGCAGCAGGACTGCGGCCGCAGATTCTTGATGTCAAGGTCATTTCTCCGCGGGACCTGTTGGCGTACAACGTGAATGCCGTAAGCGGTGATCCGTACGGTGGTGCTGCAGAACTGGATCAGAGCCTCCGCTGGCGACCGCTGCCGGCATCGGCTCAGCACCGGACGCACATCAAGAGACTTTGGCACATTGGAGCCTCCACCCACCCCGGCGCCGGCCTCGGGGCGGGGTCAGGCCACCACGTCGCGTCCACACTGACCACCCGTTCATAGTTTGCGCAGTGCGCGAACGATTTTGGCGAACGGTGTGCTTGCCGCCAAGCCACGGCTCAGACTGGGCTGCAGTGCGCTGATGTTGCTGAGCACCGGGTACTGCAAACCGTGGTCGCGCCAGTCGGCGATCTGCTCGACGACGTCGTCGGGCGTTCCGGTGAGAAGGAAGTCTTTGAGCAGGGTGAGCGGCACGTCGGCCGTCATGGAGAGGACGGTCTGCTCGTCGAGTACCTGTGCGGTGATGTCCTGCGCGCCGGTGAAGTCGGTTCCGAGCGGATGAGTGCGACCATGCTGAGCCCACCGCTGTGCGGATGCGTTGAGCGTGAATGCCTTCAGCGCCGCTGACTCCAACGCGTCTTCGACCTCGTGTCGACTTCGACCGGTCACGACGAAGAGCAGGCCTGCGGGGGTGATGGTCGCGGGGTCGCGCCCGGCGTCCGACGCAGCGGCGCGGACCGCGTCGAGCCCGAGGGCATAGTCCTTGGGACCGAACATCATCGCCGCGGGAAACCACCCGTCGGCGTAGCGGCCGGCGGCCCGCAACATCCGCGGACCCCTTGCACCGATCCAGATCTCCGGCCACTTGCCGCGGTACGGCGGCAGCTCGAAGGCAGCCTTGTGCAGCGGGAAGAATGGTGAGTCCCTGGTGACCAGTTCACCGCCGGAGTTCCACAACGCGCGAATGGTGGCGATGGCCTCCTCGAACCGTGCCACGGGTTTCGCCCAGTCGACGCCGTAGGGCTCGTTGCTTGTGCGCGCTCCGGTTCCGAATCCCAGGATGGCCCGGCCGCGCGTCAGGAGGTGCACCGTCGCGGCAGCCTGCGCGGTGACCGCGGGGTTGCGACGTCCCGGGTCGGTCACACCGATCCCGAGTCGGCGACGCCTCCAACGGTGTCGGGCGGCCAGGTATCCGAGCATGGTCCACGGGTCGTAATGGGCGTCGGCATTCGGTGCCAGCCGCGCGGTGCCGACGTGTTTCGACGTCATCACAGCCGGCGGAAACAACGAGTTGATGTGGTCGGGTAGCCAGAACGAGTCCACCCCGGTGCTGATGGCGGTGAGGTAACTGGCGCTGACCAACGCTGTCGGCGAGAAGCGGGTGTGTAACGGCTGTTCGATCAGACCGACTTTGAGCATCGCTACGCGCCTCCGGCCGTCGCGGTGTCGGCGGCACGCCGTCTAGAACCCTTGGCCACCCGGAGAATCGTCGAGGGTCGCAGCAGCTGGGATGGCGGATCAATCATGTTGAGTGACCGGATGAACTTTTGAACGACGGCGGGGTCGGTTTCCGCAGCAGTAAGGACCCGTTCCAGGTAAGCGTTCGTCACCCGGATGGACGCCGGTCGCTTGCCTGCGATTTGCGGCAGCGCCAGGTCCGAACTGATCGCCGCCCGCCAGGCCACCCGAATCTCCTTGGCGGCACGGCGGAAGTATCGGCGCGGCAGGTCGTCGTCTCCTTGCCGGAGGCAATCGCGCAGGATCGTCGCTTCGATCGCAGCTATCGACATGCCCTGCCCGTAAAGAGGATTGAAGTTGCACAGTGCGTCACCGATGACCACCAGGCGTCCGGGAGTGTGTGCCAATTTGTCGTACCGTCGCCATCGATTCGATGGAAACCGGTACTGCGTCGTGTCTGCAAGTGGCTCGGCACGGCGTGCGGCGGCCAGCACGTGCGGGGGCGCCATCTCGGCAAGCAACTCGAGCAGAGACGCGCGATCCGCAGGTGCTTTGGCGCCTGCAACCGTTTGAACCGCCAACATGTACGTGTCCTGTTGTCCGGCGAACATCGCGTAGCCATACGGTCGATTGGGTTCCGGGGCGGCGAAGGCCAGATATTCGCGGTAGGTTTCGTCCGGAAGGTACACAGGAAGACCCACATAGGTGACGTGCACTGTCAGCGTGTCTTCGGGTGGGCGGCGGTAACCGAGTTCGTCGAACAACACCGGTGTGCGGGAACCCCGACCCGTGGCGTCGACGACTAGATCGGCCGCGAGGGACGTCTCCTCGCCGGAGGCGCGCTCCGCCAACACCACACCTGTTACCCGGTCATGCGGGTGCGTCGACACCAATCGCACTGCGTCGCGGCCACCCAGGATCTCGATATTCGGTATGGCCTGCACCCTGCGACGCAGACTCCACTCGAGGAAGGGCCGGTGTGCGAAATGCATGGCCATGGAGTCCGGGTCGGGGATCCTGCCGCTGCGAACGAATCGGTGTCCGTTGAACGACAAGTGCAGCCGCGACAGGTCGCCGTCGTTCCACACTCGCGCGCCCCCGGCGACGAGGTCGTCAAGGAGGCCGGGAACGAGTTCGTTCATCAGCTGCACACCGCGCGCCGCAGGGATGTGCGGCATCCCGGCTTGCGGCACCCCGCGGCGAGTCACGGGTCGCTCCGGCAGGATGTCCCGTTCGACGACGATCACGTTCGCGTAGAAGTCGGTCAGCGCTCGAGCGGCGAGCAATCCTGAAATGCTCGCGCCGAGTACCACCGCGGTTTCGCCAAGTTCGGAGCCCGTCATCAATCGCCTTTCAGTCAAGCGCGTAATCTGTTGTGCTGCTTGACTTAACGCCGCTCACCGCCGAATACGTCCAATGGCTGGCGAGATATCTCGTTGCTTGAAAGCAGATTTCGGTTACACGTCCGGCAGGCGCTTGCTCAGTTGCTCCATCGTCATCAGCTCTCGCTGCGCATCGTCAAGGTATGCGATGCCGATCCCGTACTCGTCCCAGCGGGCAGCAACGCGCGCCTCCAACTCTGGCGCGATCTTGTTGACGGGCGGATAGTGACGGCCGCCCCATTCAGGGCGCGGCGCGACGTCCCAGCTCCGTGTGGCGTCGATGAGCATCCGATGCCATTCGCCGGAACCGTATTTGGCCATGTTCGACTTGTCGTGCGGTGTCGACGGATCCAGCGGCGAGCCGAGAGTCGGTCCGTAGATCGTGATGTCGCCGAGACCAGCGTTCACGCGGTAGGCCATCGCCCAGTCCAGCGCTTCCGGATCGTGGATGTCGATATCTTCCTCGACCACCATGACGTTCTTGTAGAACCAGATGGATCCGCTGGTCCCCCACAGCGCCGCGGCGACCTGCTGGGCATGCCCGCGGTAGGACTTGCGGATCTGGACCACGATGTTCGTGCCATTGGATACCTGCGTCATCCACACATCGGTGACACCTCTTACGCCGAGGCTTTCCAACACATTCCAGGCGATCGCCGAGCGCGCGTAGTTGATCATCGAGTCTTCGACCAGAAATCCGGGACGCATGCCCTCCAGAGAGCCACGCAGGACCGGATCGTCGCGGTGGGTGATCCTGGTGACCCGCAGCACCGGCGTCGGCGCGGAGTGGCCGTCGATGTATCCCGGGTACTCCGCGAACGGACCCTCCTCCATGAACGTTTCAACGTCGGGGTCCAGATAGCCCTCGATGACGATCTCCGCGCTGGCGGGAACGTGCAGCGGCACTGTATCGCAGGGCACGAGGTCGATCGGGTGGCCGAGCAAGGCACCCATCATGTCCCATTCGCAGACGTCCTTGGGGAATGGGCTTCCAGCGCAGAATGGCAGTACGTCGTGCCACCCGTACACGACGGCAACGGGCATCGGTTCCGGCCGGTATCCCTCGAGGTGACCGCCCCAACCCTGGATGGGCGCAAGGAGTTTGACAATTTTGTCGCGGTCGCCGATCATGCCGCGATACACCCCGATGTTGTCGCGTCCGGTCACCTTGTCCTCGGTGACGACTCCGCAGAATGTATCCAGGTAACGGCCGCCGTCGGTGCCGTGCCATCGCGGCGCGGGAAACTGCCATAGGTCGATGCCGTCGCCATCGACGATGTTCGCCTTGACCGGGCCGGTGTCCACCACCCGCGGTGGAACAGGTTTGGTGAAGGCTTGTTTGAGGTGATGCACGATGGCCGCGTCGTTTGCAGTCTCCGGCAGGCCCAACATCAGCTGGACCTTGCGGCGGTTGCCGATCCCCGAGGTGAACAACTTGGTGCACAGCGTGTCCCGGTGGTCGACGATGTTTTCGAACAGCAGCGCAGGCCCGCTCAACGCCTGGTTGGCGCGGGTGATCGCGCCGATCTCCTGATCCCAATCCACCAACGCGGTGATGCGTCGCATCTCACCCGCGCGATCGAGAGTGGCCATCCAACTGCGCAAGTCGGGTCCCGACGCTGACTCGCTTGTCGCAGTCAACTTGTGCTCCTCAACCGACCGTCTTTCCACCGGGTGATCAGCTCGTGCTCGATGCCCAGTTGGTCGATGATGCGGCCGGCCATGTAGGTGGTCACATCATCGACCGAGGCCGGCCGCGCGTAGTAGGCCACGGTCGGCGGGAAGATCACCGCGCCGAGACGCGCGAGGTAAACCATGTTCTCCAAGTGGATTTCGGATAGCGGCGCCTCCCTGGCGACCAGCACCAACCTGCGGCGTTCTTTGAGCGTCACATCCGCGGCACGGGTGATCAGGTTGTCGCTGTACCCGATCCGGATGGCGCTGAGCGTCTTCACACTGCATGGACACACCACCATGCCGTCGGTGTGAAATGATCCGCTGGAGATGGCGGCGGCCAGGTCTTGGCTGCCGTGCGCGTGGGTCGCCAGGGCGCGCACGTCCGCGACGCTGAGCGCTGTTTCGAGGTTGATGGTGGCGCGTGCCCAGTCACTGAGAATCAAGTGTGTCTCGACGCCGAGGTCGGCGAGCATCTCCAGCAGCCGGACTCCCAACGCGGCGCCGGTCGCTCCGGTCATCGCCACGACGATGCGCATCGTGGGTCTCCCTTCGCCTCCCGTGGCTCCCGGGTGAGCCCACACAGGATCAAAACAACCGCGGCCAGGATGGAATACGCGATGCTGCGGAACCCGGCCCCGGCAAGCTTCTCCTGCCAGGGTCTGCCCTGATGTCCCTGCGACAGAATCGGATTCGCGGCGGCGGTGCCCATCGCAGCACCCAACGCTGTGAAAAACCAGTTGCCGTAGGTCCCGAACAGGGCGGTCCATCGGGCCGCGCGTTCGACACGCGGCGGCAGCTCGACATGCCCCCATACGGCGCCGAGTGCAATGAGGAACGTGCCGTTCATCACGCCTTCCAGATGCGCTGACAACGCCATGCGCATGTTCTTGAAGCGACGCTCCTGAAGACCTGTGATCAGGCCAATCAAGAAGAGGAATACGCCGTGCCACATCAACTTTCGGTCAACAGGTTTCATTACCGTCACCCTTCACGCGTGCTGCTGGGACTTGAATGTCGAGGCGTGCTCGTCGAACGCACGAATGATGGCGCGTAACAGGTCGCCTGTAGCGGGATCAGCAGCGCCGACGCGGCCGCGGACGTTGTCGATGATTGCCACCACGGTGGCGATGCGCACGGCGATCCTGTCGAACAACTCCGCGGTGCTGCGTTGTCCAGACGGTGTACACGAAGCCGTCAGCGCCGGGCCATGCGACACAGCGTCGAGAATGCGCAGACGTTCGGCAATCGTGCCGGTGGCCTCGCGCACCGTCTCAACGAGACTGTCGAGCAGTGACTGCATTGTCGGCGGAACGTCTGCCGCGCCGAGATGGCCGTAAGCCGTGCTACCGAGGAGATGCAAGTCGCACAAGTGGGCCAGGATCATCCGCAGGTTCTGCCGCGAGCCCTCAGCGTCGAAGGTGGCCAACGAGATGTTCACGAACGGACTCCCGACCCGACGTCGGCACCGTCGATGTGAACATGGAACGGCCGCTTGCCAAATGGGGCGTCGACGACGCCGACAAGAGCCTCGACGACCTTCGGCGCTTGCACAGCCGCCGAGGTTGCGAAGACGCCTCGCACCTGTGCCGCCACCCCGGCGCACAGTCCTTCCTCGTAATCGAGGACCACCGCTCGATCGGTCGGTGTACCCGCCTGTGCGATGTGGTCACCCGTGACAGTCGCTGCGATGATGGAGGTTTCGATGCCCCACCGCGTCAGTTCGCGCGCGTACCCGACGGCCAACGAATCCATCGCCGCCTTGGCCGCGAAATACGGTGCAAGATAAGGCGGAGTGCCCCCGGCCGGGGTGGTGCAGGATACCCACACCAACAGCCCGCATCGCCGTCGCCGCATATGCGGAAGCACCGCCCTGTTCATCCGCTGAGTGCTCACCACGTTGACGTCGTAGTCTTCCGACAACTGGTCGGCTGTAAACGCTTCGGCAGGCCCGAATGACGTGCGGGCGGTGTTTTGCACCACGACATCGATGCGGCCGTTGGCGTTGAAGATCCTGTCGACAGCCGCGTTCACCGAAGCGGTCGACTGCACGTCCATTTCCACAGTTCGTAGCTCGACGCCGTTGTCTTTGGCGAATTGGGCAGCTGTTTCGACGCGCGCTGCGTTGCGGCCAGTGACGTCGCGCAGTGACGCATAAACCGTGTTTCCGGCCAGAGCCAATGCTGCGGCGCTCGCCCATCCGAGGCCGCTCGACGCATCGGCGACCACAATCACTTTGCCGCTCAACGAGGATCTCCCGTCCTTACCCCACTACAGAGTCGAGGTTCGCGTGAACGGGGCCACGCTCGCATCCGCCAACTGGCTAGGCGTGCAGGCTAGCGCGCGTGAATCAGGGGGCTACGTCGTCGGAAAGGACTTGATGTAGCTGGCCGCGTGAGTTGATGTCGAGCTTCGCGAACACCTTGCGAAGGTGATATTGCGCAGTCCGCGCGCTGATGAACATCCGCGCACCGATTTCGGGGTTCGACAGCCCATCCCGCGCCAGCCGAGCGACCTGAGCTTCCTGTGGCGTGAGTTCGTCGTTGCCGGCCGCGACGGTGCGTTTTCGTGCGGTCGCGCCGGTGGCTGCGAGCTCGCGCCTGGCCCGCTCGGCGAACGCCTGCATGCCCATCGCGGTCAGCATGTCGTAGGCGGCACGCAGATGTGCCCGCGCGTCGGTGCGTCTGCGCTCGCGCCGCAGCCATTCACCGTAGAGCAGATGCGTGCGGGCCAGTTCGGCGTGGACACGGCTGGACGCGAGTTGCCCGATGGACTCCTGGTAGAGCCGCTCGGCGGCCTCGCCCTCAGCCAGCAGCGCGTTCGATCGAGCCTCGACGCCGCGCGCCCAACGAGTTCCGCTCGCGCGCGTCATCTCTGCAATCCAGCCAGCGGTTTCGGCGGCCTTCTGCGTCTCACCCGCCCGGGTGGCAGCCTCGACGAGTTCGGCGGCCGCCCAGTTCGCCACGCCGGGATAGCGGACCTCCGGATATTGCTGGTGGTAAAGGGCCTGTTCGGCGGCGGCCATCGCCTCGCGGTACTGGCCGAGCCCGTTGTGAAGCACAGCCCTCGTCCACTCCGCAACCGCGATCGAGATGCCTTCGCCGCGGGCGGGGCCCTCCGCCGACGTGTTCTCGATGAGAGTGTGCGTCTCCGACTGTTGGCCGCGCATCGCGGCCAACAGCATGGCGGCGTAGGGCGCCAGACCGATCCCGGTGGCCTCCGTCACGGTGTGTTGCTCGTCGATCAACGACCTCGCGGTCAGCAGGTCACCGGTGAACATCAGCAGGATGGCGCGCGTGCTGAGGGCGAGCGGCAGCTCGTTCAACGCGCCGACCTCACGCACCAGTTCGAGGTAGCGCCGGGACAGTGAGTCCCATTGCTCGTCATCCCAAAGGTGAAGGGCTGCTTCGTTGATCAGCCACATCCAACGCAGCTCGTCGTCTGCCGACATATCGACTCCGAAGACGTCCAGCGCGGCGCGGAGATCGGGCACGGCCGCTGGGTAGCCCTCGACGAAGTTGGCGGCAAGCCCGTCCAGCAGCAGATCCGGCGATCGGGCTGCGCCTACGGGTCGAGGCGCGGCCGCCGCTGCCGCGGCGACGTGCCGAACATCGCCGCCGGGGCTTGCCAGACGGCCCGCGAACGTGGCGGCGGAGATCGCGTCCAGGTACGACTTCCTGGCCAAGCCCGGCTGAATGGGTTCGAAACGTCGAGCGGCAGCGAGCAGCAACCGCGGCGCGTCTCCCCCGCGGTTCGTCGCGAATGCCAGTTGAGCCCGGATGAGGTCTGCGCGGGCATGTTGAAGTTCGTCGAGCGGGCCACGCTCCGCGATGGCGAGCAGATCCAGCGCAGAGTCGAAAGCCCCGGCTTCGACATTGGCGGATGCGGCCACGAGAGCGCGTTCGGTACGCAGTGCCGGATCGAGGGTCAATGTCGTCGCGCGCTGGTGAAACGCGGCGGCGGCGGCCAGCCCGCCACGCGCCCGGGCCCGCCCGGCCGAGCGCTCCAACTCCTCGGCGACTTCGTCGTCGGGGCCTGGCGCCGCATGCGCGCGGTGCCACGCACGCCGATCCGGATCCAGCCGGGGATCGGTCACCGCCGCGAGCGCCGCATGCGCCCGTTGTCTACTGGCGAGCGGGGCAGAGCGGTATGCGGCCGCCCTGGCCAGCGGATGCCTGAACCGCACTCGCGAGCCGAATTCTGCTAACCCGGCCTCGATCGCGGCGGTGGCCGCGTCGCCATCGATGCCAAGCAGCGCGGCCGCTCGCCACAACAGCGCCGGATCACCCAGCGGCTCCGCTGCAGCAAGAAGCAACAGCCGGCGGGTCTGTTCAGGGACAGCCTCGAGCCCGCGGCGAAACGTGTCTTCCATTGCCGCCGAAAGCGCAACGGCGGCAGGCAGTCCGAACCCTCCGGCGATCTCGCGCGCAGTCAGACCACGCGGCAACTCGAGTAGGGCCAGCGGGTTACCGCGCGTCTCGGCGATGAACCGATCGCGGATTTGCTCATCGAGCGGCGCCGTCAGCACCGTGTCGAGCAACGCGTGCGCGTCAGCGTCCTTGAGACCCTTGACCTCGAGCGTCGGCAACATCCTCATATCGGGGCTCGGGACTCGGGTGGCCACCACCAGGCCCACCGATTCGGCAACAAGCCGACGGGCCACGAACGCGAGGATGTGCGCCGACGCCTGATCGAGCCACTGCAGATCGTCGACCAGGCACACCAGCGGCTTTTCCTCTGCGGCGTCAGAGAACATGCCCAGCACGGCCAGCCCGATCAAAAGCCGGTCCGGCGCAGGCCCCTCGGCCAGACCCAAGGCGGTGCTCAGCGCGGTGCGCTGGGGAGGAGGCAAACCGTCGAGTCGATCGAGCATCGGTGCGCACAGTTGCTGCAGCGCGGCATAGGCGAGTTCCATCTCCGACTCGACGCCGCCGACGCGAATGAGCTGGCAACCGGTGGCTTGTCCGCCGACATAGTCGAGCAACGCGGATTTGCCGACACCTGCCTCACCGTGCACGACAACAACACGGCTCTCGCCGGTGCGGACGCTGTGGAGAAGCTGGTTCAGCGCCTCGCGCTCCGAGCGACGACCGATCAACCCCCCGCTGTCGTGGGGCATTCGCACAGTATCGGCGAAAACGGTCGTCGGCACGCTTGAACTAACGCACGAGCACCCGGTTTCCAGCCACGCCGGCCGTCACGGCCCGAGCACGTCGCCCAGATACTTCTGGCTCAGCCGGGCGTAGGTTCCGTCGTTCTGCGCGATGTTGAGCCATTGGTTCATCCACTGCTGCAGATCCGTTCCGGTTTGCGGCACCAGATAGCCCTTCTGCTCGAACGTGAACGGGTGGTCCAGGCTGACGCCGCACAGTTGCGGATTCTGGTTTGTCTGCCAACGGACTTCGCTGGAGTCGGTGATCATCGCGTCCGCGGCGTTACTGGTGAGTTGGTCGAAGATGGTGTTGTTGTCCGGATAGGTGATGATCTGCGCCTGGTGCAGATGTTCCTGGTCGAAGTCGGCGTTGGTGCCGCCGGGATTGACCACCACGCGCACATCCGGGTGGTCGATATCCGCCAACGTCTGGTACGTCGACGCGTCGGCACACTTCACGATCGCTGCCTTCCCGTCACGCAGGTAGGGGGCGGTGTAGAGCGCCTGCTTGGCGCGGTTCAGCGTGATGCTGATCCCGCCCATCGCGGCGTCGCATTTGCCGTTCAGGTCGTTGACCAGATTCGCCCACGTGGTCGGTTCCACATCCAGTCGAACACCCAGTCGATCGGCCATGTCGTGGGCCATCTCGATGTCCAGTCCACTCCAATTGCCCTGCGGATCGCGATAAGTGAACGGCCGATAGTCGCCGGTACTGCAGACGCGCACTGACCCCCGCTGCATGATCTGCGGTAGGCCGCCAGCCGTCTGCATCGCCGTCGGCGGTGCCGCAGGCATCGGCGTCGAGCTGCAACCGGCCACCGTCACGGCCGCGACAGCGACCAATACAGCCACGCGCATCATCGAGACTCTCCTCGGTTCGCTTACGTCTGGGGTAATTGATCAGATGCAGATACTGATTTCATGTCTACTCCCACTCAACGCCAGACCGGCGCGGACGTCATCGCGCAGTTCCTTCCGTCGTCGCCGTTCGTGACCAAGCTGGGCATCGTCGCCGACGTTCTCGACGCCGACGAAGTGCGCCTGCGGTTGCCGTGGGATCCGACCAACGTCACCATCGCCGACATGGTGCACGGCGGCGCGATCGCAGCGCTGGCGGATGTCGCGGTGATGGCCGCCGCGTGGGCGGGTGCGGAGGTGCCGGACTCGCTGCGCGGCGTGACCACGTCGATGTCGGTGCAGTACTTGGCGCCTGCCCGGGCAACCGACTTGATCGCGATCGGCCGCGTACTGCGGCGCGGCAGGACGTTGGTCAACTGCGACGTCGACGTCGTCACATCCGAGGGTGAGGCGGTCGCAAAGGCGATCGCCACCTACAAGATCGGTTAGAGCGTGACTTCGTCGAGGCGGCCGGTCGCGACGTCGAAGATGAAGCCGCGCAACGATTCGTGCTTGGTGACGAACGGGCTGGCCTCGATACGGCGCAGCGACTGACGAACGTCTTCTGCGATGTCGATGAAGCTCTCGGCGGCCCATTCCGGTTTGATGCCGATTTCGTCCTGGATCTGCTGTTTGAACCCGTCGTCGGTGAACGTCAGCATGCCGCAATCGGTGTGGTGAATCAGGATGATCTCTTTTGTGCCGAGCAGCCGCTGACTGATCGCCAGCGAGCGGATCTCGTCGTCGGTGACGACGCCGCCGGCGTTGCGGATGACGTGCGCCTCGCCGTCGCCGAGGCCGAGGATCCGGTAGACGTCGAGGCGGGCATCCATGCATGCCACCACGGCGACGTGCTTGCTGGGCGGCAGCGGCAGCGGACCGGAAAAGGTGCTCGCGTACGCCTCGTTGTTCTTGAGGTACTCGTCGGTCACAGACATTGGGTCTCCTTGTTCGCCTCGAGGCGACCCTAGCAACGGCGCCACCCGATGCAACGGTGAAAATCACCGCGAATCGATACGACGGCCGCCCTGCCGGGGGCAACAGGGCGGCCGTCTGATCGGGGGGCGGGGGTCAGAGCAACGGAATCCAGACCGGCCCGAGCCAGAAGCCCCATGCCCGGTAGCCGGGGTCGAACACCGGGTTCACCCACTGGCCGCCGTACAGGAAGGGCCGGTGGTCGATGACGGCGCGGTCGTAGGCGGCCCGGTCTTCCCACCGGATGTCCGGCCGGCCCGGGCGCACCCAGCCTGGGCCCGGGCCGTGCCACGGTTCTGCGTTCGCCAAACCGGCGCCCAGCCCGAGCGCCCCTGCTGCGAGGCTGCCCGCGATGACGGTCCCTGCGATCAGTCGCTTGATCAACATGTGCATTCCTTTCCGTGTCTAGTGACGTCTCAATGGGGTTGTTGGTTCAGGTCGTAGACGGTGGTGCCGCCCACATTCATTGCGGTGAAGTGCTGGCTGACCCACTCGCTGATCTGCTGTGCGGGACCGGATTTCCCGTGCATCGGGCCACGGTGGTCGCTGGCGATGAAATAGCGCACCTGATGGTCGGCGACATACGACTGGAACTGGGCCAGTGTCGGTGAGTTGTCCCCACCGCTGAACCCGCCAATCGCCATCAGCGACGCGCCCGACTCCAGCTCGAGGCCGCTCACGCTCATCGAGCCGATACCCGCTGCCGCCCAACGGTTGTCGACGCCCTTCAGTAACTTCACCAGTGCGGTGTTGTCAGCGGCGGGCCTGCCGGGTCCGCCCGGTCCGCCTGGTCCGCCGAAGCCGTGGCCGCCGAACGCCGAGACGCGGCTGGGGCCGGACATCATGCCGGGTCCACCGCTGGTGTGTGTGACGTTGTAGAGCGCGAACGCCGTTGGCGCGGCCAGACCGAAAAGCGCTGCGGCGGTGCCTAACACGATCACTGCGCGGCCCAACCGGTGTGCACCCACGGCCACGACGGCCGCGACGAGCACCGAGCCGACCAGCACGGCCCAGCGCAACGCGGGGAACCAATCCGGTGTGCGGTCCAGCAGGATGAACGCCCAGATGCCGGTGGCTGCGGCCATGGCCGCCAACACAATACGCGGCCACAGGAACTGCTTTCCCCGCCAGAGTTCAACCGTCGAGATACCCACCAGCGCGGCCACCGCGGGCGCCAACGCCACCGTGTAATACGGGTGCACGATCCCGTCCATGAAGCTGAACACGGCACCGGTCACCAGCAGCCAGCCACCCCACAACAGCAGGCCGGCGCGCACGCTTGCGGTGCGTGCGGTGCGCCGGGTGAACCAGATGCCTGCGGCCAGTCCGATCAGCGCAGCGGGCAACAGCCACGACGCCTCGGCGCCCATCGACGGTCCGAACAGTCGGCCGATACCGGCTTCACCGCCGAAGAACAGGTTCGCGCCCCGCGGTCCGCCAAAACCCCCTGGTCCGCCTTCGCCGCCGGCGATACGCTGAATCCCGTTGTAGCCCAATGCCAGTTGCAGCAGGCTGTTGTCGGTGGAGCCGCCGATGTACGGGCGCGAGTCGGCGGGCCAGAGGCTGACCAGCGCGACGTACCAGCCACCGGACACCACCATCGCTGCGGCGCCGACCAGCAACTTGCCGATCCGCTTCCAAAAGCCGACCGGTGCAGCGACCACGAAGGCCAACGCAAGCCCGGGCACGATCAGAAACGCCTGCAGCATCTTCGTCAGGAATGCGAACCCGATGACGACGCCCACCGCAACCATCCAGCGTGTGCTCGCCGTCTCGATGGCCCGCAGCATGCAGTACGCGGCGGCCACCAGCAGCAGCACCAGCAGCGCGTCCGGGTTGTTGAACCGGAACATCAGCGCCGCAACCGGTGTCACGGCCAGCGCTGCACCCGCGATCAGACCGGCGGCGGGTCCGCTGGTGCGACGCACGGCGCCGTACAGCAGTGCGACGGCACCGACGCCCATCAGCGCTTCGGGCAGCAGCATCGTGAACGCGCTGAACCCGAACAGCCTGCCGAACAACCCCATCACCCACAGCGCGGCGGGCGGCTTGTCGACGGTGATCGCGTTGCCCGCGTCCAGCGAGCCGAACAGCCAGGCCTTCAGGTCCTGGGTGGCGGCCTGCGCCGCTGCGGCGTAGTAGTCGTTGGCCCAGCCCGAGGATCCGAGTCCCCACAGGTACAGCGCGGCGGTCCCCACCAGCAGCGCCAGCAGTGCGGGACGGATCCACCGCGGATCGCGTCGTGCCGGCACGTCGGGCGCCGCCGCTGTCTGCGTCGGCGCGTCGGCAGTGATCGTCATCAGAGGTTCCTTTTGTCGTTGGTGGAAATCAGCGGGTCCGGCGGGGGTGAAACACCCAGCCCCGCAACAACACGAAGCGCACAGCGGTGGCCGCCAGGTTGGCGACTACCAGCACGGCGAGTTCGACGAGGTGGTGTGGTTGTGCGACGACGGCGTGCAGCACGGCAAGCGCACCACTGGTGATGGCCAGCGCGATGCCGAACACGACGAGCCCCTCGATGTGGTGGCGTGTCACGTTGGTGCGGCCACCGACCCCGAACGTGAACCGCCGGTTGGCGGCCGTGTTGCCGATCGCGGTGAGCAGCAACGCGATCAGGTTCGCCGCCTGCGCGCCGACCCAGCCTTGGGTCAGCATGAACAACACCACGTACGCCGCGGTGGACGCGACGCCGACGGCTCCGAATCGGACCACCTGGCGCAGCAGAGATCCGGGCGCGGCGGCCTTTCGTGACGAACCGAGTTGCGCGGCAATGGTGTTCACCGGGATCGAACCGTCGGCAAAGCCACGCAGCATCCGGCCGATGCCTTTGAGGTCCGCAGTCGCGGTCGCGACAATGTCGACACGGCTGTCGGGGTCATCCACCCAGTCGACGGGGACCTCGTGGATCCGCAGACCGCTGCGCTCGGCGAGCACCAGCAGCTCGGTGTCGAAGAACCAGCCGGTGTCTGCGACGTGCGGCAGCAGGCGCTCGGCGACATCTGCGCGGATCGCCTTGAAACCGCACTGTGCATCCGAGAACCCCGCGGCCAGCGTCGACTTCAGGATCAGGTTGTAGCAGCGGGAGATGATCTCGCGCTTCGGTCCGCGCACCACGCGGGCGCCGCGGCCCAGCCTGGTCCCGATGGCCAAGTCCGAGTGGCCGGAGATCAGCGGCGCGACGAGCGGGGCGAGTGCGGCGAGGTCGGTGGACAGGTCGACGTCCATGTAGGCCAGCACCGGCGCGTCCGACGTCGACCACACCGCGCGCAGTGCGCGTCCCCGACCCTTCTGCTCGAGCCGAACCACGCGCACGTCGGTCAGCTCGGCCGCGAGTTCGGCGGCGATGCGCGCGGTGGCGTCAATGCTGGCGTTGTCGGCGATCGTGATGCGCACCTCGAACGGGAAGTTTTCCCGCAGGTAGCGGTGCAGCCGGTGGATCGAGTCGGCGAGCGCGGCTTGTTCGTTGTACACCGGCACCACGACGTCGAGCACCGGCACGCCCGCGGCGCGAGCCGCGATGGCGGCGTTCGGCCGCGGTGCGAAGTGGATGCGGTGGGCCAGGCCGGTGTCGGGGTCAAGGGCGATGTCTGTCATGACGTCCATGTTTGGCCAGCAGCGTGTGTGCTCCGTTGGCCGAAGCTATGTGCAAGCTATGAATCGCGCGGCGGCTGGGTGAGGTCGTAGATCAGCACGTCGTCGACGGTCTGCGGCGAATAGTGGGTTTCCACCCACTCGGCGATGTCGGAGGACGCATTGCGACCCGTCGAGAGGCCCCAGTGCCCGATCGTCATCTTGCCGCGGACGAAGTAGTGGATCCGGCCCGCCGCGACGTAGCGTTGGAACTCTTCCAGAGTCGGCGACGGATCGGTGCCGTTGAACCCGCCGATCGCCATCACCGGTGCGCCGCTTGCCAATTGGTATCCCGCCGCGTTGTTGGAGCCGACGGTGGCCGCCGCCCACGTGTACTTGCCTGCGTCCGCGGACAGTGTGGCTGCCAACGCGGGCCCCGGCGTCGGCGAGTCCAATAGACCCCCGGGTCCGGTCCAGCCGCCGAAGCCGTGCCGCGCAGGGCCGACCGACGGGATCGCACCGCTGTGCGGCGCGGCCGCCGTGGCGACGGAATACGCCGCGGGTGCGGCCAGACACGCCGCGATGGCCAGCGCGGCCACCGCCGTTGCGGCGGGCCTGACCAGGCGACCGGCGACCAGCAGCAGCACCGCCGCGCCCACTCCCCCGGCCGCGACCACGGCCCGCAGCCACGGCATCCAATCGGCGTTCCTGGACAACAACACAGCCGCGAGAATGGTGGTCACCAGCACCGTGCCGGACAGTGCCGTCGCGGCGCGGATGTCAGTGCGGTTGCGCCACAACAAGTTTGCGCCGATACCGATCAGTGCTGCGACAGCAGGCGCGAGCGCCACCGTGTAATAGGGATGCAGGATACCGTTGGCGAAGCTGAACGTCACCGCGGTGACCACCAGCCAACCGCCCCACAGGATCAGCGCCGCGCGTGTCGGGTCGGTCCGGGGTGCGCGCCGTGTGATCAGCACGCCGGCGGCGAGGCAGATCACCGCGGCGGGCAGCAGCCATGCGATCGTCGGCCCCATCTGGTTGCCGAACAGCCTGCCCCAGCCGACGTCGAAGTTCATGTTGCCGAGGCCGCCGGGTTCGTCGCCGGTCAACCGGCCGAAACCGTTGTAGCCCAATGCCAATTCGACGATGCTGTCGTGTTGGGAGCCGCCGATGTAGGGCCGCGACGACGCGGGCCACAGTTCGACGAGCAACAAATACCAGCCGCCGGACACGACGACGGCCGCGGCGGCGGCCAGTAGATCGGCGATTCGCCGTCGCATCGGCGGGGCACCCGCCACCAGGTAGGCGGCCGCGAAGCCCGGCAGCACCAGGAAGGCCTGCAGCATCTTGGCGAGGAACCCGAACCCGACGAGTGCGCCCGCCGCGATCAACCACCAGCGGCTGCCGTCTTTCTCACACGCCCTCAGCACGCAGTAGGCGGCGCCGACCAGCAGCAGCACCAGCAGCGCGTCGGGGTTGTTGAAGCGAAAGATCAACGCGGCGACCGGTGTCAGCGCGAACACCGCGCCCGCCAACAGCGCCGCGGCTTCGCCGTTGATGCGCCGCACCGCGGCGTACAACACCGCCACCGCGGCAACACCTTCGAGCGCCTGAGGCACCAGGATGCTCCACGGGTTGAGTCCGAACACCCGCACTGAAATGTCCATGATCCACAGCGCCGCGGGGGTTTTGTCGACGGTGATCGCGTTGGCGGCGTCGCTTGAGCCGAACAGCATGGCTGTCCAGTCGCTGGCGCCGGCCTGCGCGGCCGCCGAGTAGAACGCGTTGGCCCATCCGCTCGCCGAGAGGTTCCACAGGTAGAGCACGCCCGTCGCCGCGAGCAGCACGGCCAGTCGCACGCGCGACCAGACGCAAAGTGTCCGAAAACTGCGGCGTGTCGGGGCACTTTCTGTCTGCTCGCCGGGGCCCAGCTCGCCGGGGAGAACCAGGGTCGTCACCCCAAGAGTTTCCGTGAGTCCGCTAGGCGCCGGTTTTGGCTAGGCTGTGACTGAACTGTGAATTGCCAGGAAACGTCACCACGAACTCGGTCTTGCCCGGCACGCTGTGCACCCCGATGGTGCCGCCGTGGGCACGGACGACGGCGGCGACGATGGCAAGACCCAATCCGGTGCTGCCGCCGCGCCGCGAACGCGACGAGTCGCCGCGGGCGAACCGCTCGAACACCTCGGGCTGCAACCATGCCGGTATCCCTGGGCCGTCGTCGCTGACGGTCAGCACGGCGGCACCGGTGTCGTCGACGGCCAGCGACGTGGTCACCGACGTGCCGGGCGGAGTATGGGTTCTGGCGTTGGCCAGCAGGTTCGCCAGCACCTGGTGTAGCCGCGCCTCGTCACCGCTGACGACGACGGGTTCGTCGGGCAGATCCAGCGACCACTGATGGTCGGGTCCGGCGATGTGGGCGTCGCTGACCGCGTCGACGACCAGACGCGACAAGTCGACCTGTTCCCGCTCCAACGGCCGCCCGGTGTCCAGTCGAGCCAACAGCAGCATGTCCTCGACGAGTTGCGTCATCCGCTCGGTTTCCGATTCGACGCGGCTCATCGCGTGCGCGACGTCGTCGGGTAGCTGGTCTCGTTTGCGTTGCGCCAGTTCGGTATAGCCGCGGATGGCCGCGAGCGGTGTGCGCAGCTCGTGGCTGGCGTCGGCGACGAACTGCCGGACCCGGGTCTCGCTGGCATGCCGGGCTGACAGCGCCCCGGCGATGCGGTCGAGCATCCGGTTCAGCGCTGAGCCGAGTTGGCCGATCTCGGTGTCGGCGCGGGCCGGGTCGACCTTGACGATCGGCGTCGGCAACCGCACCTCGCCGCGGTCCAGTTCCAGGTCGGCCACCTGGCGGGCGGCTTCGGAAGCCCTTGACAGCGGGGCGAGTTGGCGCCGGATGATGACGATGCCTGCAGTGGTGGCGCCGATCAATGCGACCGCCGCCACGATGGCGAAGATGACGAGCACCGAGAGCAGCGTGTCGTCGACGTCGGACGTGGGCAGGCCGGTCACGATCGTCACGCCGGGGCCCCGTGCATGCATCGCGATGACGCGGTAGCGACCCAGCCCGTCGAGGTCCACCGTGATCGGCTTCTCGTTCGGGGTGACGCCTGCGAGTTGTTGTGCTGCCGTCGCGCTGATTGCGTTCTGAGAACCGTCGGCGGTGATGATGCCCGCGTCGACCGGCGCACCGCGGTGAACGACGGCTCCCACCGTTCGCGCGGCTTGTCCTGGCGCGTTGAGGAACGCGGGGCCAGGGCCGAAGTCGTTGCGGATGATGACGCGCCGCCGGAAGTCGGGCATCGGCCCCATGTCGGGTCGCGTTGGCGGAGGGCCGAATTCGAACAGTCCGACGGAGCGGTGACCGGTTTCGCCAAGCCGGTCGTCGAGCTGATTGATCAGAAAGCGTTGCAGCGCAAGCTCGGTGCCCACGCCGACCGCGGCGCACACCAGGGCGAGCAGAACGATCTGGGTAGCCAGCAGCCGGGCCCGCAGCGACCAACTCCGCGGCGCGCGGAAGCGGCCGCGAAGCGCGTCAGCGCGGGGGCTTGAGGACATATCCCGCGCCGCGCAAGGTGTGGATCATCGGCTCGCGCCCGCTGTCGATCTTCTTGCGCAAGTAGGACACGTACAGCTCGACGATGTTGGACCGCCCGCCGAAGTCATAGCTCCACACCCGGTCCAGGATCTGCGCCTTGCTCAGCACGCGTTTGGAGTTGCGCATCATGAACCGAAGCAGTTCGAATTCCGTCGCGGTCAGGGAGATGACGTCACCGCCGCGGGTGACCTCATGGCTGTCCTCGTCGAGCACCAGATCGCCGACGATGATCTTGGCGCCGCCCGTTTCACTGGTCACCCCGGTGCGTCGCAACAACGCACGCAGTCGCAGCACCACTTCTTCGAGGCTGAAGGGTTTGGTCACGTAGTCGTCGCCGCCGGCGGTCAGACCCGCGATGCGGTCCTCCACGGAGTCCTTGGCGGTCAGCAGCAGCAGCGGCAGGCCAGGGATCTGTTCGCGCAGCTTGTGCAGGACGTCCAGGCCGCTCATATCCGGCAGCATCACATCGAGCACCACCACGTCGGGCGGGGTTTCTTTGGCGGCGGCGATGGCCGATGCGCCGTCACCCGCAGTGGCGATCTCCCAGCCCTCGTAACGCAACGCCATCGAGACCAGTTCGGCCAGCACGGGCTCGTCGTCGACAACCAACACGTGGATGGGCTTACCGTCCGCACGTCGCATCACAATGCGTCCGGGATCGTTGTCGTTGACCGTGAAAGCGCTCGAACTGGACACGCGCCCATTATTGGTGCCGGCCATATGTCACGACTGTGCCCTATCTATGTGTCAGCTGTGAAGACGCACAGACATATCCGACGCTGAGACAACACACAGCGAATTCACACCAAACGGCTGCACCGTGGTCGCATGAGCATCGACCAGATCGCCCCGGACACGCCCGTTTGGGGTGCTCCGCAAACCACCCGCGGTTGGGGTTGGCGCGAGAGCGCGGCAGCAGTCGCTGTCGCGGCGGTGATCGCAGCCCTCGGCGGTGCCGCGATCTACGCCGCCACGGCGGGCAGTCCGCACTCCTTCGGCCCCCCTCACCAGGCATTCGGGCCGGGCGGCCCACCCGGCCAGCACAGCTCGATCGGGGGTCCGCACGAGATGGAACCGCAGTCGTTGCACGGCGAGTTCGTCGAACCCGCCGGTCCGGGGTCCTACGTCACGGTCGTCACGCAGACCGGCACGGTGACTGCGATCTCGCCGACCTCAATCTCGGTCCGAAGCGAGGACGGCTACAGCCAGACCTATGTCATTCCCAGCACCGCCGGCAATGCGGGCGCGCCATTCGCCGTCAACGACCAGGTCGTGATCCGGGCGACCCGCGACGGCGGCACCCTGACGGTGACCAACATCGGCAATCCGCAGGGAGTCGTCGGCGGGCCGACGCACCACAGTTAGTAGCTATCAGCCGCCGGGCTCGAAGCCGTCGGGCCGCTCAGCCGTGACAGGCGGTGTGACAAACGTGGTCTCCGGTTCGCTCGGCGCGGTTGTCGACGTCGTCGTCTCGCCAAGCGTGATTTCGGGGCCATCGCTCAGAATGCCCGCGCCGCCCGCACCGCCGGCGAACGTGAGTCCCAGTCCGGCCATCGCGATGGCGGCACCGGCACCGATGCCTGCCGCAGCGGCCTTCACTTGCTTCGAATTCATGGCCCATATCTCCTGGTTGGCTAGTGCTGCTCGGCCGTCGGCGGGTTCTCCGACGGCGTCGTGGTGATCGGCGGCACGCCCGCGGGTGTCTCCGGCGCCTCGGGCGCCACGGTCTCGGTGATGGTCTCCCCTGTGGTGGCCTCCGACGTGGTCACCGGACCGGGCGGTGCCGGCTCCGGCGGCTCTGCGACGCTGACGTCGCTCATCGTGACCGTCAACGCGCCCATCGCCACCACACCAGCGACTCCGGCGGTGGCCGACACGACCTTCAACTGTCTCGAATTCACCTCTGACCACTCCCTTTGGTCTCGGCTCGCACAGTCCTGCACTGTTCGGGTAACCGAAGGCGGCGGAGGCGAAACGTTCGCGCCTGGCGGCAACTCCTTGAAACTGAAAGGACCCCTCAACAGCAGTGCGAATCGGCTAGGCGCGTCCAAACTGCAACAACGGGCTGCCGGGAGGTCCATCTCTTACCCTGTGCGTCATGCACGTAGCGAGGGGACGCAGCCGATGACGCGTTTCCTCGCCCGGCGATTGCTGAACTACGTCGTGCTGTTGGCGGTGGCCTCGTTTCTGACCTTCTCGTTGGCCTCGCTGACGTTTCGTCCGCTGGACAACCTGCTGCAGCGCAATCCGCGACCGCCGCAAGCCGTGATCGACGCCAAGGCCGCCGAGCTCGGCCTCGACAAACCGATTCCGCTCCGCTACGGCCATTGGGTGTCCGGCGTGATGCACGGCGACTTCGGCACCACCATCGGTGGACAGCCCGTGTCAGACGAACTCTGGCGCCGCATCGGCGTCAGCCTCCGGCTGTTGGTAATCGGTTCGGTGGCGGGCACGATCATCGGTGTCGTGGTGGGCGCGTGGGGGGCGATCCGGCAGTACCGGCTGTCCGATCGTGTCATCACGGTGTTGTCGCTGTTGGTGATCAGCACGCCGGTGTTCGTGGTCGCCAACCTGTTGATCCTGGCCGCGTTGCGCGTGAACTCGGTGCTCGGTGTGCAGTTGTTCGAGTACACCGGCGAGACGTCACCGGATGCGGTCGGCGGCGCCTGGAACCAATTCGTCGATCGGGTGCAACACCTTGTGCTGCCGACGTTCACGTTGGCGCTCGGCGCGATCGCGGGTTACAGCCGCTATCAACGCAATGCGATGCTCGACGTGCTGGGCCAAGACTTCATCCGCACCGCGCGCGCCAAGGGACTGACCCGACGACGTGCGTTGTTCAAACACGGACTGCGCACCGCGTTGATTCCGATGGCCACCTTGTTCGCCTACAGCGTCGCGGGCCTGTTCACCGGAGCGGTGTTCACCGAGAAGATCTTCGGCTGGCACGGCATGGGCGAGTGGTTCGTGCAGGGCATCGCGACCCAGGACACCAACATCGTCGTTGCGATCACGCTCTTTTCGGGCGTGACGATCCTGTTGGCGGGGTTGTTGTCCGACGTCATCTACGCGGCTCTCGATCCACGGGTGCGGGTGCGATGAGCGAACCGATCACCGCCAAGTCGGGTGTCGACGTCAAACAGTTCGCCTCGCGAAGCGCGTTGGTACGGCGCCGGTTCCTGCGCAACAAGCCGGGCGTCGTCTCGCTGGCACTGCTGGTGGTGCTGTTCGTCGCGTGCTACGCGTTGCCGCCGCTGTTGCCGTACAGCTACACCGATCTCGATTTCTACGCCCTGCAGCAGCCACCGAGCACCGAGCACTGGTTCGGCACCAACGCGCTGGGCCAGGACCTACTCGCCCAAACCCTGCGCGGCATGCAGAAGTCGATGCTCATAGGTGTCTTCGTGGCATTCATCTCGACCATCATCGCGGCGACGGTGGGAACCGTCGCAGGCTATTTCGGCAAATGGCGGGACCGCACGCTGATGTGGATCGTCGACCTCATGCTGGTGGTGCCGAGCTTCCTGCTGATCACCATCGTCGTGCAACGAACCAAGGGCGACGTGGTGTGGCTGATCATCCTGCTGTCCGCGTTCAGTTGGATGATCAGCTCACGAATAGTGCGGGGCATGACACTGAGCATGCGTGAACGTGAATTCGTCTCCGCCGCACGGTATATGGGCGTGCCCAACTGGCGGATCATCGTGCGCCACATCCTGCCGAACGTCGCATCGATCATCATCATCGACACGGCGCTGAACGTCGGGGTGGCGGTGCTCGCCGAAACTGGGCTGAGCTTCCTGGGTTTCGGTATCCAGCCGCCCGACGTCTCGCTGGGAACGCTGATCGCCGACGGCACCAAATCGGTGACGACCTTCCCATGGGTGTTCCTGTTCCCCGCGGGCGTTCTGGTGCTGATCATCTTGTGCGCCAACCTTGTCGGTGATGCGTTACGCGACGCGCTGGACCCGAGCGCGCGTACGTTGCGGAGGCGCCGCTCGTGAGCCTGCTGACGGTATCCGATCTGCATGTCACCTTCCCGACCGACGCCGAGCGGGTGAATGCGGTGCGCGGCATGAACTTCGACGTGGCCGAGGGTGAGGTCGTGGCGCTCGTCGGCGAATCCGGGTCCGGCAAGTCCGCAACGGCCATGTCGATCATCGGGCTGCTGCCCGAGTACGCCGAGGTGTCCGGCTCGATTCGGCTGCATGGTGATGAGCTGCTCGGCCTGTCCGATACCCAGATGTCGAAGATCCGCGGCAGGCGCATCGGCACGGTCTTCCAGGACCCGATGTCGGCGCTGACGCCTGTCTACACCGTCGGCGACCAGATCGCCGAGGCGCTGCGCGTACACCGTCCGGATATCGGCAAGCGGGAAGCCACAACCCGGGCCGTCGAACTGCTCGAACTCGTTGGCATCGGCCAGCCCGAACGGCGGGCCGCGGCTTTTCCACACGAGCTGTCCGGCGGCGAACGGCAGCGGGTGGTGATCGCGATTGCGATCGCCAACGACCCCGATCTGTTGATCTGCGACGAGCCGACCACGGCCCTCGACGTCACGGTGCAGGCGCAGATCCTCGACGTGCTGCGCACCGCGCGCGACGTCACCGGCGCCGCCGTGCTGATCATCACCCACGATCTGGGGGTGGTCGCGGAGTTCGCCGACCGCGCGCTGGTGATGTACGCCGGGCGGGCCGTCGAGACAGCGCCCGTCGACGTCCTGTACCGCGACCGCCGGATGCCTTACACCGCTGGGCTTCTCGGGTCGGTGCCGCGGCTGGACGCGCCGCAGGGGGCGCGGCTGGTGCCCATACCCGGTGCGCCGCCGTCGATGGCGGCGCTGCCACCGGGTTGTCCGTTCGCGCCGCGCTGCCCGTTGGCCATCGAACAGTGCCGCGCCGCCGAACCGGCGTTGCTCCAGATCGCGGCCGGGCATCGGGCCGCGTGTATCCGCACCGAACACGTGGCGGGACGGACCGCCGCGGACATCTACGGCGTGTCGACCGAGCCGCGCGACACGGTGGTCGACGCCGCTGCGCCGGTGGTGTTGCGTGTCGACGACCTGGTGAAGACCTACAAGCTGACGAAGGGCGTGGTGCTGCGCAGGCAGGTCGGCGAGGTGCGCGCGGTGGACGGCGTCAGCTTCGAACTACAGCAGGGCCGCACGTTGGGCATCGTCGGGGAATCCGGGTCGGGCAAGTCGACGACGCTGCACCAGATCCTGGAGCTGTCCACACCGCAGGGCGGGTCCATCGAGGTACTCGGCCGCGACGTCGCGGCGCTCGACCGGCACGCCAGGCGGGCGCTGCGCGGCGACCTGCAGGTGGTGTTCCAGGATCCGGTCGCATCGTTGGACCCACGGCTTCCGGTGTTCGACGTGCTGGCAGAACCGTTGCAGGCCAACGGTTTCAACAAGAGCCGCACCGATGAGCGGGTGACCGAACTGCTCGACATCGTGGGGTTGCGCCGCGAGGACGCCAGCAGGTACCCCGCTGAATTCTCCGGCGGGCAGAAGCAGCGCATCGGCATCGCGCGGGCGCTGGCGTTGCAACCGAAAATCCTCGCGCTCGACGAACCCGTATCCGCGCTGGACGTTTCGATCCAGGCGGGCATCATCAACCTGCTGCTCGACCTGCAGGACCGGTTCGGCCTTTCGTATCTGTTCGTGTCGCACGACCTGTCGGTGGTCAAGCACCTGGCCCACCGGGTGGCGGTGATGTACAAGGGAAAGGTGGTCGAACAGGGCGACGGTGATGCGGTGTTTGCCAATCCGCAGCAGGAGTACACCCGCCGCCTCCTTGCCGCAGTTCCTCAACCAGACCCGAATCGCAGGTAACCTTCCTCGCCATGAAGATCCGACACTTCGCCGCGCTCGCCGTCAGTGTTTGTCTGGTGCTCGCCGGATGCTCGAGCGGCAAGCAGGAGACGCCGCCGCCGGCGGGCGGGTCCGCGGAGGTCGGCAGCACCAACGACATCAACCCGCAGGACGTTTCCAAGCTGCAGCAGGGCGGCAATTTGCGGTTGGCGCTCACCGCGTTTCCGGAGAACTTCAACTCGCTGCACATCGACGGCAATTCCGCCGACTCCGCGGGCATGCTGAAGGCCAGCATGCCGCGGGCATTTCGGGTCGCCGCCGACGGATCGATGACGCTGAACACCGACTACTTCACCGGCGCCGAACTGACCAGCACCAACCCGCAGGTCGTCACGTGGACCATCAACCCGAAGGCGGTGTGGAGCGACGGCACCCCGATCACCTGGGAGGACATCGCCTCGCAGTTCCACGCCACCAGCGGCAAGGACAAGGCGTTCGCGAGCGCGAGCCCCAACGGCGCCGATCGCGTCGAGTCGGTGACGCGCGGCGTCGACGACCGCCAGGCAGTAGTGAAATTTTCCAAGCCATACGCCGAATGGCGCGGCATGTTGTCCGGCAACACGATGCTGTTACCCAAGAGCATGACGGCGACGCCCGAGGCGTTCAACAAGGGCCAGTTGAACGCGCCGGGGCCGTCGGCGGGGCCGTTCATCATCTCCACCGTCGACCGCACCGCACAGCGAATCGTGCTGACCCGCAACCCGAAATGGTGGGGCACCCCGGCGCTGCTCGACAGCATCACCTACATCGTGCTCGACGATGCCGCGCGAATCCCCGCGCTGCAGAACAACACCATCGACGCGACCGGCACCGCCACGCTCGACGAGTTGACGATCGCACGGGGCACCAAAGGCATCTCGATTCGGCGGGCGCCGGGAAACAGTTGGTATCACTTCACGTTCAACGGTGCGCCGGGCTCCATCCTTGCCGACAAGGCGTTGCGGTTGGCGATCGCCAAGGCCATTGACCGCCAGACGATCGCGAACGTCACCCAGCGCGGGCTGGCCGACAATCCCGTTCCGCTGAACAACCATGTGTACGTCGCCGGCCAGGAGGGCTATCAGGACAACAGCGGGGTCGTCGCGTACGACCCGGAGAAGGCGAAGCAGGAGTTGGACGCGCTGGGCTGGAAACTCAACGGCCAGTTCCGGGAAAAGGACGGGAAGCAACTGGTCATCCGTGACGTGCTCTACGACTCACTGTCCACCCGCCAGTTCGGCCAGATCGCGCAGAACAACCTGGCCCAGGTCGGGGTCAAGCTGGACCTCGACGCCAAGGGCGGCGCCGGGTTCTTCTCCAACCACATCAACGTCGGTGACTTCGACATCGCCCAATTCAGTTGGGTGGGTGACGCTTTCCCGTTGTCGGGGTTGCCGCAGATCTATGCGTCAGACGGCGACAGCAACTTCGGCAAGATCGGCAGCCCGGAGATCGACGCCAAGATCGAACAGACGCTCGAGGAGTTGGACCCGGCCAAGGCACGCGTCCTCGCCAACGAGGTCGACAAGCTGATCTGGGCCGAGGGTTTCAGCCTGCCGCTGACGCAATCGCCTGGAAACGTCGCGGTGCGAAGCAATTTGGCGAATTTCGGTGCGTTCGGTCTTGCCGACGCCGACTACACCAAGATCGGCTTCATGAAGCCGTAACGCGCTGCACGGTGCGCGGGACCGCGGCAGGCACGGCCTTCTCCACGGCGGCGGCCGCGACGATACCCCAGATCAACAGTCGCACCCCGAGACCGCCAGGCGTCGAATCCAGTTCCTTCGCCCTGGCGGGCAGGGAGGAACTGGTGCCGTCATAAACAGCCTTGATGACGTCCAGCGCCGCCCGCTCACGCAGATCGATCGCCGAGTGTCCCGCCGTCGCGAGATCGACGAGGACGGCGTCGGGGACCAGCGAGGCGATCCTGCGCGCCACCACGGGCGGCGTGATCAGGTCGCGACCGCCCGAGATGACCACGGTCGGCCACGTGTACTTCGGCATCTCGGCGACCAGGTCGAACGGTTCCTTCTCGAACTCTGTTGTGCCGATGCCCATCTCGCGGTACACGATCGCCGGGTCCAGCGGTTTTCCGTCGGGGGCGGCGGCATAGTTCAGCTCGCGGTAGCCAATTCGGCCGACCAGGTCCGGCTCATGGCGATACGGCGCTTTGCGTTCGAAAAGAAAATGGGCGCCGCGGTCGAGCACGGACCACAACGCGCGGCGGCCGGCCAGTAGCAGGTCGAGCTGGCGGCGCAGCACCTGTGGGCCCGCGAAACCGTATACGGCTGCCGCGAGCTGGGTGGACGCCGGGCTCAACTTGTCCTGCTGCACCAGTTCGCGCACCTTGGCCGCCAGGTCAGCGGTCTCCGCGCCGTCGCCGTCCCACAGCACCCTGCGGGTTTCCACCCTGACCGCGTCGATGTCGTCGGCCGACAACACCGGCGAGTCGAGGATCATCGCGTGCACCCGCTGCGGGTGACGCACCCCGACCCCGGCGGCCACATACGTGCCGTACGAGGTGCCGTAGATGACCGCCGTGTCCACCTGGGCGTCATCGAGGACGGCGGCCACGTCGTCGACCACCTGGCTGATGGTCAGCGCCTCCTCGGGCAGGTCCGTGCCGCTGTCGTCGTGGCGGGACATCCCGATGCCGCGGTGCTCGACCATGATCACGTCCAGCCCCTCGGCCGCGGCACGCCTGCGAAACCCCCGATAGAGCGCGATCGAGGCGGCGCCGGGACCGCCTGGAATGACGACCAGCGGATGCGCCGATTTGCGGCCGGTGCGCACGTAGAACAGGTCGAAGTGCTCGCCGCCGTCCCCCCGGATCGGCCGCCGCACCGCCCGCACACCCGGCAACGCTGCGAGCTTCTCGTGCGCCCGGCGACGCTTGGCGTTCATCGTCATCACCCGCCATTCTGCCCCTCGTCGAGGGTCCTTAGGTTCCGGATGATCGAAAGCCGTGCACGCCGGGGCGGCGTGTCGGTACAACCGTCCCATGACCTCCGTGGACCGCGTTACCCGCCTGCTGCCCGGCACCTCAGCATGGACCGACCTGCTGGCCCAGATCGCCGCAGGCGCAAAGGATCGAGATCTCAACGACGAGAACCCCTTCGACCAAGTGGCCGCGCTGAAGCGGGCCGGCTTCGGCACACTGCGACTTCCCGAGCACCTCGGCGGCTCGGGATTCACTGTGCCCCAACTATTCTCCGCAGTGATCGAGGTGGCGCAGGCCGATCCCATTGTGGCCCACATCTTTCGGACTCATTTCTGGTTCGTCGAGGAACGGCTGCGCACCGCCGACGATCCCAGTTCGGCGCGCTGGCTGCACAAGGTGGAGGCGGGAAAGGTCTTCGGCAACGCGTTCAGCGAGAAGGGCTCGCTGGCCGTCGGCAGCCTGGTGTTCAACACCCGCCTGCTGCCCGCCGACGGCGGCGGTTACCGGCTGACCGGCGAGAAGTACTACAGCACCGGCACGTTGTTCTCGGACTATCTCACCGTCGCCACCACCACCGACCACGACTCCGTCGCCACGGTCGTGGTGCCCGCCGACCGGGAAGGGGTGCAGCTGATCGACGACTGGGACGGCTTCGGGCAGCGCCGCACCGGGACCGGTACCACGGTGTTCACCGACGTAGCGGTGTCCGAGGACGAGGTGCTGAGCGACACGCCGTACGACGCGGCCCCGGTGCCCACGGTGCAGTACGCGTCGTTGCAGCTGTACATCCACGCGGTGGTGGCAGGCATTCTGGCGAGCGTCGTCGACGACGGTGTTGCACTGCTGCGGTCGCGGGACCGCAGCTTCAGCCATGCGCTGTCCGAACGCCCGACCGATGACCCGCTGTATCAGAAGCAACTAGGTGAACTGGCCGCGACGGCCTACATCGCCAAAGCCGCCGTACTCGACGCGGCCGAGGCGATCGCGGCGGCCACCGCGTCGGAGACCGACGGCGTGCCCGACGCAGACCTCGCCGAGGAAGCCCAGTTGAAGGCGGCCAAGGTCAAGGTGCACCTGGACAACGTCGCACCCGAGGCGGCCACCCGGCTGCTGGAACTCGGCGGGGCCAGCGCAGCCAGCAGGCAGCGCAACCTCGACCGGCACTGGCGCAATATCCGCACCATCACGCTGCACAACCCGGTCGCGTACAAGGCGCGGGTGATCGGGCAGAACCTGTTGCACGGCACACCCGTTCCGGCCAATGCCTACTTCTAGCGATCCGTGACCTCGGTACTGACTTGCGGGGTACAAAGTCCTCAGAACGTCCTACGGGGGTGACGGCTTGCTGTGGTCGTCATAGCGTGTGCGCAGGAGCACACGATGAACGACTTCATGCGCAACACAGACGCTTTCACCTGGGCGATGGAAACCGATCCACGGCTGAGATCGACTGTGGTGACTGTCATCCTGCTCGACAGCACGCCGGACTGGGATGAGGTCCGAGACCGGTTCGCTCTGATCAGCCGCAAACTGCCGATGCTTCGGCAACGGGTGGCCCAATCGACGCCGCCGGCGCCACCACGCTGGGAAGACTGCCAAGATTTCGATCTCGACTTCCACATGCGGCGTGTCACCGCCGCGCATCCCGCCACTTTCGACACCGTGCTGGAAATGGCGCGGCTGGCGCAGATGGAAGACTTCGACCGCGCCAGGCCGATGTGGAAAGCCACCCTGGTCGACGGTTTGGCGGATGGGGGCGCCGCGGTCTTGTGCGCCTTCCACCACGCGTTGACCGACGGGGTCGGCGGAATCCAGATAGGTATGTCGTTGTTCGACCTCGACGCGTCGCCTCGACGCCTCCAAGTAGCGTCCGCGGATCCGGAAGCAACGAAGCGGTCCTGGCTGAGCAGCTACGAAGACACGCTCCGCTACGACGCGGAACTCGCGGCCAAGGCCGTGTCGACTGCGGTGAAGACCGTTCCCAGCCTGCTGTACAACGGCGTGCGTCGTCCGGTGGCGACCATCGGAGCTGCAGCTGCGACGGCGACCTCCGTCTACCGCACCGTTCGCCCCGTGAATCGCACCGGTTCGCCGCTGATGAAGCGGCGCAGTCTCATTCGTCGCCTCGGTGTGCACGAGGTGCCGATGCCGGCGTTACGCGAGGCGGCGCATCGCGGCGGCGGTGCGCTCAACGACGCATTTGTTTCGGCGGTTACCGGCGGCATGCGCCGCTACCACGACAAGCACGGTGTCGCGCTCGGCGATCTGCATCTGACCATGCCGATCAACCTGCGTACCGAGGCCGACGGGATGGGTGGCAACCGCATCACGTTGATGCGCTTCGACGTGCCTGCCGGCTTGGTCGATCCAGCCGACCGGATCGCCGAAATCCACCGCCGCGCAAGCAACGTCCGTCACGAACGGTCGCTGCCCTATACGCAACTGATCGCCGGTGCGCTGAATCTGATGCCGCGCTGGTATATCGGCTCGATCCTGCGTCACGTCGACTTCGTCGCCAGCGACGTGCCCGGCATTCCGGTGCCGGTCTTCCTCGCCGGCGCGCGTGTCCGCGCCCAATACGCCTTCGGGCCTACGATCGGTGCCGCCGTCAATGTGACGCTGCTGACCTACGTCGACGTCTGCCACTTCGGCATCAACGTCGACACGGGAGCGATCCCTGACTACGACGCCTTCCATGCTTGTCTCGTCGAAGGATTCGACGAGGTGCTGGCCTTGGCCGACTAGCAAGCCCCGCGAACTAGATCGGCGGCCTTCTCGCCGATCAGCACGCTAGGTGCGTGGGTGTGGCCGCGGATGATGGTCGGCATCACAGACGCGTCGGCCACCCGCAGCCCGTCCACACCGCGCACCCTGAGCTCGGGGTCGACGACGCTCGCGTCGTCGCTGCCCATCCGGCAGGTGCCGACCGGGTGATAGAGCGTGTGCGACAACGAATTCAGCGCACGCTCGAGAGTCTCGTCGTCGAGTTCCGTGGCGCCAAGCGGTCGCGCCACCTTTCCGATGATGCCTTTCAGCGCCGCGGCCTTGGCGATGTCGGCGCATATCCTGAGCCCGGACATCAACGCAGCACGGTCGGCACCGGCATCGTCGGTCAGATACTTCGGGTCGATGACCGGCTTGTGTCTCGGATCCGCCGACCGCAGCGTGATGGTGCCGCGGCTGTGCGGTTTGAGCAGGATCGGGCCCATCACCACGGCGTGCCGGTCGTACGGGTCGCCTAGACCTTCCTCGAAGAACGGGGCCGGCGCGAAGATCAGTTCCAGGTCCGGCTGGTCCAGGTCGTCGCGGCTCTTGACGAACCCGTACGCCTCGCCGACGTTCGAGGTGAGCATGCCGCGCCTGCGGAGCAGGTAGTTGACCAGTTCCAGCGGCTTCTCGGCGGCGAACAACGTGTCGTCGGGGACGTCGAAGCCCAGTGGAACAACAAGGTGGTCAAGCAGATTGGCGCCGACGTCGGGTGCGTCGGCCACCACGTCGATACCGTGTTCCGCGAGATGGTCGCGCGGGCCGACTCCCGACACCATCAACAGGTGCGGGCTGTTGATCGCACCAGCGCACAACACCACCTCACGTGCGGCCCGCACCACCCGCCGCTGGCCCAGCTGCTCGAATTCCACTCCTGTCGCCCGTGTCCCGTCGAACAGGATGCGGGTGACGACCGCTTCGGTGTGCAGCGTCAGGTTCTTCCGCTGCAGCGCGGGCTTGAGATACGCGTCGGCCGTGCTCCAGCGAGCTCCCCTGCGCTGGGTGACTCGGGTCTCGACGAATCCGTGGTGGCCGCATTCGCGCGCGGCGGCCAGCCACGCGGCGGTCGACTTGCGCGGACTGCGCTGCGCCGACAGGACCAGCGGACCGTTTTCGATGCGCCGGAAGTACTTCTCGACGTTCGCGTAGTTCCATTGTTCGCCGGCGTGTTGCGCCCACTCGTCGTAGTCGGCGGGAAAGCCGCGGACCCACATCATCGCGTTCATCGACGACGACCCGCCGAGCATTTTCCCTCGAGGCCAATAGATTTCGCGTCCGTCGAGTTCCTTTTGCGGTTCGGTCAGGTAGTCCCAGTCCACAGCGCTGCGAAACAACTTCGCGAAGCCGGCGGGGATGTGGATGAACTTGTCCTTGTCCCGCGGGCCCGCCTCGAGCACCACGACGGAAGCGGTCGGATCGGCACTGAGTCTGTCGGCCACGACGGATCCGGCCGAGCCGGTCCCCACCACGATGTAGTCGGCGTCCACCTGCCGCAGTTTAAGAGGCAACGGACAAACCCGACGGGGTTTACCAAGACGACAATATCAGCAACTTTATGTTCGGTGCGAATATTGCCGAACACCTCGTAAAACAACGTGACAAGGCTATGGTTGGCAACCATGCCTTCGAGGAAGAACGCCGCCGTCAAGATCCTCGCGGTTGGGATCGGTGCGCCGCTCGTGGTTCTCATGGTCGGTTCTCCCACCGCATTGGCCAAGCCGTGCAGCGCGTCGTGCAGCGTCGGTGGGGCGGAGGGTGGCAACGGCGCCATCAAGTCGAACAACAAGGCCAAGGGCGGCCAGTTGGTGGGTCCGCGGGGCGGCATCAACGCCGGCACCGCGGCCACCATCTCACCGCCCGTCAGCGCCGGACGCGTCGTCACGGCGCCCGGTTCGCAATTCGGCGCGGGCACGATGAGCGGCAACTTCTCAAAGACGCCGGTGAAGGGCCGTTGCACGGGCGGGTTGGCGTCTTTCTGCAACTGACTGCTGCGCCCGCGCGGGCAGCAGCCAGGCGACGACGATCGCAGCACCGAATGCGATGGCCGCACTGACCAGCGAGCCGGCCTGCATGCCGTCGAGGAACGCGTTGTCCACCGCGGCGTGCACGTCGGGTGCGATACCACTCGGCAGCTGACCGATCACCTGTTGGGCGGCGGCCATTGACCGCTCCATGGTTTCGCGAGCCGGTGCAGGCAACCCGGTGACGACCGAGTTGTCACTTAGCCGGGCGGTGTAGATCGACGCGAACACGCTGCCGACAATCGCGACGCCAAGGGTGCCGCCCAACTCGCGGGTGGTGTCGTTGACCGCCGAGCCGACACCGGCCTTGTCCGCGGACAGCGATCCCATGATGGATTCGGTGGCCGGTGCCGTGGTCAGGCCAAGGCCACCGCCGAGAAGCACCATCTGCAAGGCGATTTCGAGGTAGGGCGTGGTGGCGTCGGCAGTCGACGCCCAGGCGAGCCCGGCGGCGAAGGCCACCAGTCCGCCGGCAACCACCGCGGTGGTGCCGATCCGTTGCACGATGCGGGGTCCGGCGATGCTGGCGACGGCAATCGAGATGGCGACCGGCAGCAAGCGCACTCCGGCCTCAAATGCGGTGTAGCCCTTGATGAATTGAAAGTACTGGGTGATGACGAAGATGAAGCCGAACAACGTCAGGAACCCTGCGGTGACCGCCAGGCTTCCGCCTGAGAACCGCCGGTTGGAGAAGACGGATACGTCGAGCATCGGATGTGGAGTGCGCCGCTCCCACAGGGCGAACAGGGCGAGCACAACGATTGACACCGCGAATCCTGCTGCGGTGTGCGCGCTGCGCCATCCCCAGTTCGGCGCCTCGATGACCGTGTAGACCAGTGCGGTGATGCCGATCGACGACAGGAGCAGGCCGGGCACGTCGACCGGCGGTGCCGCGGGGTCGCGTGACGTCGGGATGAACAGTCGGCCTCCGATGACGGCGAGTACGGCCACCGGCACGTTGACCATGAAAACCGAGCCCCACCAGAAGTGTTCGAGCAGCCAGCCGCCGGTGATCGGGCCCGCGGCCACGCCGACACCGACCATCGCGGCCCACAGTCCGATCGCCTTGGCCCGCTTCACGGGATTGGGGAAAATGTTGGTGATCAACGACAGGGTGGTCGGAAAGATCACCGCGGCCCCGACACCCATCGCCGCCCGGGCGGCAATCAGACCTTCGGCCGAACTCACCTGTGCCGCAACGGCGGATGTGATCGCGAAGAGTGCGAGGCCTGCGTTGAGCCAGCCGCGGCGGCCGAACCGGTCGGACAGGCTGCCCGCCGACAGCATCAGTCCCGCCATCACCAGGGTGTAGGCGTCGACGATCCATTGCAGTTGCGCGGTGTCGGCGTCGAGTTCGCGAGACAGCGTCGGCAGGGCGACGTTGACGACGGTCGCGTCGACGCTGATGACGAAGACGCTGAGGCAGATGAAGGCGAGGGCGGCGATCGGGTGACGACTGGACATGGGCAGAACCGTAAACCTTTCAGACACGTTTTTCAAGCGATATGACTATCTACTTGTCTAACGGGTAGAGTTATTCCCGTGCCGAGGAGCTATCAGCAGAACTGTCCGATCGCCAAGGGCCTCGACGTGCTGGGTGAGCGGTGGACGCTGCTGATCCTGCGCGAGCTGATCGGCGGCGCCCGCCGCTACGGTGACCTGCGCGCGCAACTGCCGGGCATCGCGACGAACCTGCTGGCCGACCGCCTCCGCGAGTTGGAGGACGCAGGTCTGGTGACAAGGGAGGAACTGCCGCCGCCGGTCGCGCGCACGGTGTACACGCTGAGCGAGACGGGCTGGCGCAAGGTGCTGCCCGTGGTGAAGGCGATCGCAACGTTCGGCCTGGACATGGTGGAGGACGACGACAGCGCGCTGACGCCGCTGAACGGTTTCCTCGCGGGCATATTGTTGGCCTTCGAGCCCGGCCGCGGCGATCTGGATGCGTCGTACCGCATCGACATCGACGGCCGCCGATTCGAATTCGCCGTCGATGCCCACGGCCTGAACGCCGCACAGGGCCCGCCGGCAGTCAGCGTCACCGCGACGGCGGCCGACCTGATCGGCGCACGACTCGGCGCGACGGCCGCCGAGCGCAAGGCCGCGTTGCGGCGGGTGGCGTTCGACGGCGATGCCGATGCGGTGGCGGCGATGCGGCGGGCGTTCGCGCTCACCGGCGACCCCGGCCTGCTCACGTGACTAGCGCGAGCAGACGCAAAGTGTCCCGACACGCCGAGAAAATGGCGCACTTTGCGTCTGCTCAGCTGGCTAATTCCGCACGTTCCAAGTGGTAGAAGATCCGCGCCACCAGGTCGGACGGTCGGTGGCGGACGTCGTCGACGACAATCGGCACCACGGTGTACCCACACTCCTGCAGCCGTGCGGTCTTTCGACGGTCGTGCTTCAGCGACTCCGGGTTGGCATGCCATTCCATACTCTCGTACTCGGCGACGACCATCTCGTCGGGCCACGCGTAGTCGACGCGCCACCGGTCACCACAGCGGTCGACGATCTCGTACTGCAGCACCGGCTTTGGTAGGCCACCGTCGATGAACACCAGCCGGCCTTCGCTTTCCATCGGCGACTCGGCGCGGCCGTCGGCGTGCGCCAAGAGCTCGCGCACCTTCACGATGCCACGACGACCTTTCTGTTCACCGATTGCTGCTGCCAACTCACCAGCGGTGCAGGCGCCACTGCGCAGAGCCGCGTCGAGGGTCGCGAGCGCTCGCGGTCGACGAAGTGTCCGTGCGACTTCCACAGCCGTCCACGCCGGCGCGGTCACGAACCTGCCCTCGATTCGCCTCAGCGGAGCGCCAATTCGTTGGTGCACCATCAACGCTGGGTTCGGTCGCATGCGAACTCCCGGATCGAGAATGTGGATACGGGCGTCCAGTTCGGTGTCGAATCCGTACATCCGCGCGGCTGTACCCATACAGGCGACGATCCGCGTGGCGGTCATCAGGTCCAGCCCGGCGAGTCGACTTGCCAGATCGGGTTCACTCAACGCATATATGCCGTGCCACACCCGGATGATCGCGCCTGCCTCGAGATGAGCCTCGAGCGCCTTGCGCGACATCACTGACAGCAGTTGCTCTCTGGTGGCCAGTCCCGTCGCATCGAAGATTTCGTCAATCAGCACACATCGACGATGCGGGCGGCCTCACGGCGCGGGAAGGTAGCGACGCCGATCTGTGGATAACGACGCGCCTGTGCATGGACGAGCAGACGCAAAGTGTCCCGACACGCCGACATAATGGCGCACTTTGCGTCTGCTCGCCCAACTAGGCCGTCAGCTCGATGTGGTGGGCTTCCGTCACGCTGGCGTAGCGCTCCGGGCTGCACGTCAACACGATCACCTGGCCGTCGCCGCCGACGGCGTCGAACACCGCGCCCATCTTGGTCAGCCGATCCGCGTCGGTGAACCCCAGCGCGTCGTCGATGACGACCGGGACACTGTCCTCCTTGGCGACAAGCACCGCGCCGGCCAACCGCGCGACGATGCCCATCTGCTCCTGGGCCCCACCCGACAGCGACTCGTAGGGCACCGTGCGGCCGGCCAGAGTCCGGCTGCAGATCCGCAACGCGCTGTCGATCTCCACCTCGAAGCTGTCGCCGAAGACGATGCGGCCCAACCGTTCCACCTGATTGCGGAACGGGTCGACGTAGCGCTGCCGAGTGGCGTCCCGATGCCGCGCCATCACCGAGCGCAACAACTGCGCGGCCCGAGCGCGGCGATGCATGCGTAGATACTCCGCCTCGGCGTGCTCCCGTTCCGTCTGCGCGGCATCGAGTTGCCCCCTGCGGCCCTCGGTGCCGTAGACCTTGAGTTGCGCCGTCACCTCACGCAGCGCGTCGGAGGCCTCCTGGTGACGGTTGTTCAACGCGTCGGCCCGCCGCGCCGCATCGTTGAGCGCGGCGCTCACCGCATCCGGCGCTCGCTGCGCCAACTCGGCGCCCAGTTCGGCGACAAGGGCGGTGGCCCTGCGCGCCTGCTCGCCGTCGGCCTCCGCCTTCACCGCGAGATCGTCATCGCCGGCGACGGACCGCTGCTGGATCAATCGCTGTTGCGCGTTGGTCAGCTCCGCCTGCGCGGCGGCCAGCTTCTCGCGAGCCACATCGGCGGCTGACGTCCGCTCTCCCATTTTCTTCGCCGCGGCCTCGGCGACCTTGCGATGCGTCTCGCAGTCGGCCACCGCCTGCTTGTGCGCCGTCACCGCGGCGTCGAGGTCGGCGCGCGCCGCCGCCGGATCTCCGTCGTCCCACAGGCCGGGCTCCGTCGGCTCACCGTCGCGCAATTCGGCTAGCCTGCTTCGCAATTCGTCGACGGCGTCGTCGCCGAGTAGCGCCTCGTACGTCGCGCGCAACTGGTCGCGCGATGCGGCCAGCGCGCGACGATGCTCGTTGAGCTGTCGCGCCTGAGCGACATCCTCCGCGGGCGCCTTGACCAACGCTGCGGTGAGAACCTCTTGCGCCGCTTCGAATTTGGCTTGCGAGTCCGACGCAGGTGTGCCCGGCACCACCCGCGCACGCAGCACGCCGGGCAGCTCGAACTCGGTCGGCGAGCCGACACTGGCCGCCCACGCATCGCCGGCCCGGATAGCCACCGTTTCACCGTCGATACGTAGTTCGACATCGGTGACCGCGACGAGTTCGACGTGAGCGGAGGCCAGTTCGGCCAGACCCGCCGCTCGCTCGACGGCGATGGCCGCCGCTTCGATCGCCTGCATGGTGTCGTCGGTCAACGTGATGCCCGCCAGCTCGCGCTGCACCCGGTCGAGTTCCCGTTGCGCCGCATCGAGCTTGGCGAGCCGGGCTTCCAGCCGGTTGGCCTCTTCGCGGTCCGCCGTTCGCTCGACCACGCGGCGGGCGGCGTCGACCCGGCCCTGCGACGCCTCGACCGCGGCGCGCGCCTGCTCCGCCGCGATCCGCGCAGCCTCCTGCACCTCGGTCGCGGTGGCGAGCTCCTCACGGGCTTCGGCCCCCGCGGCCACCAGTTCAGCGATCGCGACGGAACGCTGCTCGATGTCGGCACGTAACCTGCGCCGCTCGGTCAGCGCGGCAACCGACGCGGCGTGGGTGGCATCCGCCGCAGCCGCGACCACCTCCGCCTGCTTCAGCTGTTGGGTCAACGCGGCGACAGCGTCGGCTGCGGCCCGGGCTTCGGTGAGCCGTTTCGCGGCATCGGCCCGTTCGTCCGCGAGCCGCGACAGGTCGTCAGTCAGCGCGGCGTGCCTGCGCACCGCGTCGTCGACCTCGGCCACGGCGGCCGCGCAGCGCGCCACCTCGCCCTCGGCGGCCTGCAACCGCTTCACAGCGGCGGCCCATTCGCCGGTGGGCCTGCCGGTCGGCGTGTAGTACCGCAGGTACTCGGCGTCGATGCGGTCCACCAGCAGCGGCTCGGCACCCGACAGCGTGGCCGCCTCACCCGCAGCCACATCCAACGCCCGCGACAGCGCGTCACACCCCGACAGATCCACAGCGTCGGTGGACGTCGACTGCAGCACCCGCTGCGCTTGCCACAGGTCCATGTCGACGGTCTCGTGCAGCATGGCGAGCACCCGCTCGTGGGCCTCGTCGCCGGTCAGCTGCTCACGGCGCGGCGCCAGCACCGTCAGCTCCGTCTCGGGGCGCTTGTGGAACCGCTTGCGGTAGGTGAATCGGTAAGGGCCGGTGGATATCTCGGCTGTGATCTCCGCGCCGACGTCGGCGTGCGTCGGCTTCACCTGCTTGACGTCCTTCGTCTTCGACCGGTCCTTGGAACGCACCAGCAGGTCGAGCGCCTCGATCATCGACGACTTGCCGATCTCGTTGGCACCGCTGACCACAACCACACCGCGGTCCGGGAACTCGATCTCGCGGTGGGTGATGCCGCGGTAGTTGGTCAGCACAAGGCGGTGCAGTTTCATGCGATGCCTCGATCCGCCAGTCGTAGCAGTAGCGCCAGCGCGGCGCGGGCGTCGTCGGCGTCCTCACCGTCGGCCCGCGCCGTGGTCACCAGTTCGTCGACGGCGGCGGCGGCGAACCCGCCGATACCGAGGTCGTCGAACTCTCCGTCGGCGGGGATCACCGCGACGTCGGTTTCCTTGTCCCACGGCACCAGCGCGGCGAACAGCCTGGCGTACTTGTCCAAGCACGCGTCGAGCGCGGCCTTGTCGGTGACGGTCAGCGAACCGCTCAGCCCGTGCCGCACGACGGTGCGCTCCTTGTCCGGCATCAGGTCGAGGTTGAGGTCGAGGTCGGTGACGTCGCGGCTGCTGTCCACCGTGCGACGCAGCGTGACGAAGCGCCAACGACCGACGCGGCGGGCGTCGACCCGCACTGGCCGCTGCGGATGGTCCTCGTCGATGTCGACAATCAGCACGTGCCCTGGATCGGGTTCGATGTCGTCGTAGTTGGTGACTTCCGGTGAACCGGAGTACCAGATGCGCCCGGTGGCGCCGACCTCCGTGCGGGAGTGCTTGTCCCCCAACGCGATGTAGTGCACAGCGCCGCGGTCGATCGCTGCTTCCAACGCGGCAAGCCGAATGAGCGACGGCTTGTCCTTGTCCGGTTCGAACATGTCGATACCGCCGTGCCCCACCACGATTCGCGTGACGCCGTCGGCTTCGAGGCCGTCGAGCACGTCGGCCACCAGGTCGTGGGTCGGCTTCTTCGAGCGCCACGGCGCCGCGACGATCTCCAGCCCAGGACGCACCTGGTGCACGCCCGCGCGATCCAAAACCGTGACGTTGTCCGGGCATTCGGCGACGAACAGCGCACTGGTGTACACCGACGCCGCGTCGAGCGGATCGTGGTTGCCCGGCAGCAGGAACACCGGAATGCCGATGGCGCGCATGGCTTCCAGCGACAGGCTGACGTCACGCGGCGCGAGCTGATTGTCTTCGAACACATCGCCTGCGACGACGACGAATTCGGCGCCTGCGTCAGCGGCGAGCGGCCCGATACCCGCGACGACGTCGCGGCGGGCGGCCGAATACCGCGGCTGCGCCTCACCGTTGAGGAAATACCGGGTCATGCCGAGCTGCCAGTCGGCGGTGTGCACGAATCGCATACCCGGCTCCCTTCTGATCGGTCCCGTATCTCCTCGGCATCGCGAGTGTAGGTCCGGGCGCCGACAAGTCCTGGGAGGCCGATCGGCATGCCCTGCGGTTGATGGATGGGCGCCGAGACTACGGATTGTGATGAGAACAGGCCCGAAACGCATCAGAAACCGTAGTGTCGGCGCGGGTGCCGGGGCCTACCGTTGATGGATGACCGACCGGTATCGCACGCTGCTGCTGCTCCGACACGCCAAGTCGGACTATCCGTCCGGCGTCGCTGATCACGAGCGGCCGCTGGCACCGCGCGGCGAGCGCGAGGCCGCGCTGGCGGGCGACTGGTTACGCGCCCAAGCGCCCGCGGTGGACGCGGTGCTCTGCTCGACAGCCACCCGCACCCGGCAGACGCTGGCCCGCACCCGCATCAACGCACCCGTGCAGTACGTCGACCGGCTTTACGATGCGACGCCCGGCGCGGTCATCGACGAGATCAACCGGGTCGATCCGGCGGTCGACACGCTGCTGGTGATCGGCCACGAGCCGACGATGTCGTCGCTGTCGCTCGGGTTGGCCACCGCCGACGGCAGCAATAGCGCCGCGGCCGAGCGCATTTCGACGAAGTTCCCGACGTCGGCGATCGCCGTGCTGCGCACCGCCGAACCATGGGACCGGCTGACGCTGAACAGCGCCACCCTGGTCGGCTTCCACGTGGCCCGGTGACGGTTCCGTCGCCGAAATGCACGTTCTGGCGCAGAACTGCGAGTGCCGCCCGACAAAACGTGCATTTCGAGGAGAGCCGGCGCGCTAGCTGCTGGTGGCCAGCGTCAACTCCATCAGCTTGATCGCCATTCCGCACGCGTCGATGCCGGGCGTCTGCGGGTTGATCCACCACCCCACGACACCGCCCGCGTCGCTGGCCACGCCGCACGAGCCGTTGGGATCGTTGGGCTTCATCACGATGGACGGGACGCCCGCGATCGACCGGTTCTCGATCTGGTAGTTCAGGCTCTGGGCGACCTTCTTCTCGTTGTCGAGGCTGCCCTGCTCGTACCAGAACCGGGTGATGTCGATCAGGCCCGCCGGGTTGGCGGCCTGCCACCGGCACACCGCGCCGACGAACGTGCTCTGGATGTCGAGCGGGTCGGCGCCGACCGTCTTGGCGAGGATGTCCTCGGTCAGCACCTCGCATTCCTTCAACAGGTTCGGGTACTGCTTGGCCGAGTCGTCGTTGCGGGGCACGTCGCCGGCACCGGACTTGGCCGCGGTGCCCTCGACGGTCTTGGTGCACCCGGTCAGCAACGTCAGCACGGACACCACGGCGGCCAGCCCGGCCAGCGCCCGACGGCGGTGCGGAGTCCGGCTCATTTCGCGTTCACAATCGATTGGCGGGTCAGTTCCTTGGCCACGTCGCAGGGGTCCGGGAACGGCTGCTGGGAGAAGCTGATCGACCACTCGATGAAGTCGTCCTGAAATTGGATACCGACTTCACACAGGTTGTTGCCGAGCGTGGGGTCCTCGCCGACGGCGATGAACCCGCTGTGGCCCTCGATGTTGATGTCCTCCACGCTGGCCCGCGAGAGTTCCTCGGTCTTGCGCTCGCGCCCGATCGGGCTGCCGCGATACCAGGTGAACGAGAAGTGCGGGCCCAGGATGCCGCCGCCCTGCAGCCACTGGCAGCCCACGGAGTTCTTCGCGGTGTTGACCAGCCCGGTGACGCGGGTCTGCTCGGCGAGCGTCTGATCGGAGATGCCGCCGCATTCCGGGAACATCGGCCCGTGCGACGCGTTCTGGGACGGCCCTGGCGACTCCGGCACGCTGGGCGACGTGGACCCGCCGGATTCGTTCGAGCACGCGGCGAACACGGGCATCATGGCCGCGGCCGCCACGGCCAGCATCTTCGCGGACCGGGTCCTGCCGGCCGCGCACTTGCTGGGGGTCACGCCATGCACTGTAGCGGCAGCCCAAACCCACAACCACCGACATGCCGATTGACCAGCTGATTTAGCGAATTCTCAGGTGGCCCTGCCGAACACAACTTCGGCGGGGGCGGTGTGCGACAGTAACGGGATGCTCTGGGCGTTGCTGCGGCGGTACACGCGTCCGTACCGGTCGCTGCTCGCCACGGTCGCCGGGCTCCAGCTGATCAGCACGCTGGCCTCGCTGTACCTGCCGACCGTCAACGCGGCGATCATCGACGACGGGGTCGCCCAAGGCAACCTGCGCCGCATCGTCGAACTCGGCGGTGTCATGCTCGGCGTCACCGGACTGCAGGTGGTGTGCGCCGTCGGCGCGGTCTACTTCGGTTCCCGCGCGGGCATGGGTGTCGGACGCGATCTGCGCTCGACGATGTTCGGCCACGTGACCAGCTTCTCGGCGGAAGAGACCGCGCGCTTCGGCGCCCCGTCGCTGCTGACCCGCACCACCAACGACGTCCAGCAGATCCAGCAGTTCGTCCAGCTGAGCTGCACCATGCTGATCACGGCGCCGATCATGTCGATCGGCGGCATCTTCATGGCGGTGCATCAGGACGCGGGGCTGTCCTGGCTGCTGCTGATCAGCGTGCCGGTGCTGGCCCTGGCCAACTACCTGATCGTGTCTCGGCTGCTGCCGATCTTCCGTCGCGTGCAGCGTCAAATCGACGGCATCAACCGGGTGATGCGCGAGCAGCTGTCCGGTATCCGGGTGATCCGCGCGTTCGCGCGGGAACCGTTCGAGCGGAACCGATTCGGCGTCGCGAATCAGGCCCTCTCGGATTCCGCTCTGGAAGCAGGCAAGTTGCAGGCCCTGATGCTGCCGGTGACCACGCTGGTGATCAACATCTCCAGTGTCGCGCTGATCTGGTTCGGCGGGTTGCGGATCGACGCCGGCCAGATGCAGGTGGGTTCCCTGATCGCGTTCCTGTCCTACTTCATGCAGATCCTGATGGCGGTGCTGCTGGCCACCTTCCTCCTGGTGCTGTTGCCGCGGGCGTCGGTGTGCGCGGAACGCATCACCGAGGTGCTGTCGACCGCACCCGCCATCGTCAGTCCGCAACAGCCGGTGCGTCCGGACACCATCCGCGGCGAGATCCGGCTTGACCGTGCGACATTCAGCTACGCCGGCGCCGACCGACCGGTGCTGCGAGGTGTCTCCCTGACGGCCGGGGCAGGCGTCACCACCGCTGTCGTCGGGTCCACCGGTTCGGGGAAATCCACGCTGATATCGATGATCTGCCGCCTCTACGACGTGACAGAGGGCGCGGTGTACGTCGACGGCATCGACGTGCGCGACTACGACACCGAGCAGTTGTGGGCGGCCATCGGCCTGGTGCCGCAGCGGGGTTATCTGTTCTCCGGCACCGTCGCCGACAACCTGCGCTACGGCAAGGCCGATGCGACCGACGGACAGATGTGGGAGGCGCTGCGGGTCGCGTCCGCCGACGATTTCGTCCGGGCCCACCCCGAGGGGCTGGCGATGCCCGTCGCGCAGGGTGGGATCAACTTCTCCGGCGGGCAGCGGCAACGTTTGGCCATCGCGCGGGCGGTGATCCGCAGGCCGGCCATCTACCTGTTCGACGACGCGTTCTCCGCCCTCGACGTGCACACCGATGCACGGGTTCGCGCCGCGCTGCGCGAGGTGTCGGCCGATGCGACGGTAGTGATTGTGTCGCAGCGGATTTCGACGGTGGCCGAGGCAGACCAGATCGTCGTGATCGACGACGGTCAGGTGGTGGGCATCGGCACGCACCAGACGCTGCTGGCGGACTGCCCGACCTACGCCGAATTCGCCGATTCGCAGTCGCTCGGCGCCGGAGCACGCGAATGACCGCGGGGCCGATGACACGTCCGATCCGGGGCGTCGTGCAAGCGCCGATGCAGCGGTCACGCGACTTCAAGGGCTCGGCGATCCGATTGGTCAAGCAACTGACCCCGCAACGCGGGTTGACCGCGATGGTGATGCTGCTCGGGATCGGCGGCATCGCGATCGGCGTGATCGGCCCGCGCATCCTCGGTCACGCCACCGACCTGTTGTTCAACGGCGTGATCGGCCGCCAACTGCCCGCCGGACTGACGAAGGAGCAGGCGATCGCGGCGGCACGGGCGCGCGGCGACACCACGTTCGCCGATCTGCTGTCGGGCATGAACGTGGTGCCTGGCCGCGGTGTGGACTTCGGCGCGGTCGGCCGCACGCTGCTGTTGGCGTTGGGCCTGTATCTGATTGCGGCTCTGATGGTTTGGCTGCAGGCACGGCTTCTCAACGTCGCGGTGCAGCGCACCATGGTGTCGTTGCGCGCGGATGTCGAGAACAAGGTGCACCGGATGCCGCTGAGTTATTTCGATTCGCGGCGGCGCGGCGAGGTGCTGAGTCGGGTCACCAACGACGTCGACAACATCCAGCAGTCGTTGTCGATGACGATCTCTCAACTGCTGACGTCGGTGCTGACCGTGGTGGCGGTGCTGGTGATGATGTTGACCATCTCACCGCTGCTGACGCTGCTCACGGTCATCACCGTGCCGCTGTCGCTTCTGGTGACGCGCGCGATCGCCCGCCGGTCACAGAAGCTGTTCGTCGCACAGTGGACGAACACCGGCAAGCTCAATGCCCACATCGAGGAGACCTACAGCGGTTTCACGGTGGTCAAGACGTTCGGCCACCGGGCCAGGGCGCTGGAACAGTTCTCCGAAGCCAACGACGACGTCTACCACGCCAGCTTCGGCGCACAGTTCTTCTCCGGGCTGGTCGGACCTGCCACCACGTTCGTCGGCAACCTCAGCTACGTCGCGGTCGCGGTGGTCGGCGGCGTCCAGGTGGCGACCGGCCAGATCACGCTTGGCAGCATCCAGGCCTTCATCCAGTACGTCCGGCAGTTCAACCAGCCGCTGACCCAGGTGGCCGCGATGTACAACACGCTGCAGTCCGGGATCGCAAGCGCCGAACGGGTTTTCGATCTGCTCGACGCCGAGGAGGAGTCGCAGGACCCCGACGTCACCCTGCCGGCCGTCAACGGCGGTCGAGTCGAGTTCCAGCATGTCGACTTCAGCTACCGGCCAGGCACACCGGTTATCGAGGACCTGTCGCTGGTGGCCGAACCGGGCAGCACCGTGGCGATCGTCGGCCCGACCGGCGCGGGCAAGACGACGCTGGTGAATCTGCTGATGCGGTTCTACGAGGTCGACTCGGGCCGGATTCTGATTGACGGGGTGGACATCTCGACCGTCGACAGGCGGTCGGTGCGCTCGCAGATCGGGATGGTGCTGCAGGACACGTGGCTGCTTGGCGGGTCCATCTACGACAACATCGCCTACGGCAAGCCCGACGCGAGTCAGGACGAGGTGGTCGCCGCGGCCAAGGCCGCCTACGTCGACCGGTTCGTGCACACGCTGCCCGACGGCTACCAGACCGTGGTCAGCGATGACGGCGGCAACATCAGCGCGGGCGAGAAGCAGCTGATCACCATCGCACGGGCCTTCCTGGCCCGTCCTCAGCTGCTGGTGCTCGATGAGGCCACCAGCTCGGTGGACACCCGAACCGAGCTGCTGATCCAGCACGCGATGCGCGAACTGCGCCGCGGCCGCACCAGTTTCATCATCGCCCACCGGCTTTCGACCATCCGCGACGCCGACGTCATCCTGGTGATGGAAGCAGGCAGGATCGTCGAACGCGGCAGCCACGAGGAACTGCTGGCTAAGCATGGCGCTTATTGGGATATGACGCAGGTCTGACCGGGCTAGGGTGCGGTCCATGACTGCCACTACCATGCACACCTTCTGCCGGTACTGCCTGGCGTCGTGCGGTGTGGAAGTGACGGTTGAGGACAACCGCGTCACCAAGATCTCGGCCGACAAACAGAACCCGCACACCTGGCAGGACTTCTGTGCCAAGGGCCGCACCGCCAACCAACTCGTCGAACATCCGCGACGGATCCTGAACCCGATGCGTCGCGTCGGCGACGGTTACGTCGAGTCGACGTGGGACGAGGCGATCACGGACATCGCCACGCGGATGACCGCGCTCATCGACGCCGACGGCCCCGACGCGATCGGGGTCTACTACGGCAACCCGTCGGGTTTCTCGTCGTCGAACATCATCTTCATGAACGCCTGGCTGGACGCGGTCGGCACCCGTAACCGGTACTTCGTCGGGTCGGTCGACCAGAACGCCATGCACGTCGTCGCGGCGGCGATGTACGGGTCAATGCTGATGGCCCCGGTGTCCGACATCGACAACTGCGATTACTTCGTGCTCGTCGGCACCAATCCCGCTGTGAGCGCATGGAATTGGCTGGAAACCGTGCCAGGCGGGTGGCGGCGCGCGCTGAACCGGCAGAAGCAGGGCGCGACCATCGTCGTGGTCGACCCGCTGCGCACCGAGACCGCCGAGAAGGCCGACGTGCATCTGGCCGTGCGCCCCGGACAGGACTGGGCGCTCCTGCTCGCCATGGTGAAGGTGATCCTCGACGAAGGACTCGAACACCGGCAGGACTGCACCGAACTGGCCACCGGAGTCGACGACCTGCGCGGGCTCGTCGCCGACGCCGATCTGGACGACCTTGCGGCGCGCTGCGATATCCCCCGCGTCCAGATCGAAGGAGTGGCACGGGATTTCGCCGCCGCACGCGGTGCGATGGTGGTGACGCGGACCGGGGTGTCGCTGCACGTTGCCGGCACTGTGGCGGAATGGCTCGGCCATGTGCTCAACGTGATCACCGGCCGGATGGACCGGCCGGGCGGGCGCAGGTTCGAGCCCGGTTACGTCGACGCGATCCGGTTGTCGGGCATGGTCAAAGCGGCCGACCACACCAGCAGGGTGGCGGGTCGGCCCATGGTGGCTGGCGCGCATGCGCTCAGCGAATTGCCCGACGAGATAACGACTCCCGGGCCGGGCCAGATCAGGGCGATGTTGATCAACTGCGGCAATCCGGTGGTGTCCGGGCCTGACGGCGCCAAGCTGGACAAGGCGCTGGCGCAACTGGACCTGCTGGTGGCCATCGACTTCGTGCAGCGCGAGAGCCACCGGCACGCGCATTGGTTGCTGCCCGCCGTGCACTGGTTGGAGCGCGACGACCTGCTCGCGTTCACGAGCAACATGCACGACGAACCGTATCTGCAGTACGGGCCGCGGGCCGTCGAACCGCCGCCTGGCGCACGACAGGAATGGCGGATCTTCGTCGACCTCGCGATCGCCATGCGCAAGCCGCTGTTCGGCGCCAAGGGGCTCAACGGATTCATCACGGCGACGCGCACGCTGTCCCGGGTGGCGCGCAAGCCGTCGCTCGAGTTCGGTCCACACTGGATCGACCGTCTGGTGATCGCCACCAGCCGAAAGGTCAACGGCCGCAAGATCAAATGGCGTGACGTGCTGTCACATCCGCACGGTTGGGTGTTGGGCCCGCGGGAGTTCGGCCATTTCCGGAGTGCGCTACGCACCGACGACAAGAAGGTGCACGCGGCGCCGCCGGAATTCGTTGCGCGGGCGCGCGAATTGCTCGCCGAGCCATGCCCCGCGCCGCCCGCCGACTATCCGTTTCAGCTGGCGAACCGGCGTAACCGGCATTCGATGAACTCGTGGCTCAACGAACTGCCGGGCCTGCACCCGTCCGGGAAACGCAACGAGGTGCTGATCCATCCCGACGACGCGGCCGCGATCGGCATCAGCGACGGCGATAAGGTCAGGCTGTTCTCGCAAGTCGGTGCGATCGAACTGGCGGCGACGGTCGACGAGCGGCCAAGGCGCGGCGTGGTTGTCGTCGACCATGGCTGGGGGTCAAGGGTTTTCGATCCGCGCGGCGGGGCGCAGCCGGAATCCTACGGCGCCAACCGCAACCTGCTGGTCGACGGCGGGCCCGTCGATCCGCTGTCGCAGACCGCCGCGCTCAGTTCGTCGTACGTCGGAATCGAACGGGTTTAGAGGCCAGGGCCTTCGGCACGCAGATCGTCGACGTTCTTCATCGCGTCGCGCAGCTTGCCGAGCCATTCATCGGCATGCTCCCCGACCAGGCGGACCGACCAGGCCAGCGCATCCGAGCGCGACCGCGCGACGCCGGCGTCGACCAGCGTGTCGAGCACCTGCCGTTCGGATTGCCGCAGCCGAGTCATCACCGGTACCGCGATGTTGGTGAAGACGATTCGTTCGCCTCCCACCTCGACGCCCCACGCGACCTTGCGGTTGTAACGGGCTTCGGCCTCGTCGGCGATCCGCATCCGTTCACCGCGGGTCTCCTCGCGGAACCGGGCGGCTCTGCCTGAGGCTCTGGCCTCGCTTTCTTCGCCGTCCACCTCGGGGAGGCGGCCGATGACGGTGATCTCGTCGCGGTCGACGACGACCGTCGGGTCGCCGGCGAACCAGCCGTCGGGCAGCCGGCCGGCGAACCAGTCGGCGGCGTCGCTTGCGTCGGGTTGTTCGGCCTGCTGCCAGCCGCCGGGGCGGCCGGGCCGTCGGCCATGAGGATGATGATGTCGCATGATTACATGATTACACCGTTACATCGCAGCTGGTAGGTCTTTCACCGCGAGCGAACGGCCGTGAACACCTCGAGGCTCTTGGTCTGGCCGTGAGTCACCTGCCCGAAGCGCTCGCGCAGCACCTGCTCGATGCGGTCCAGCTTCTCGGGGGGCAGGTGCAACGGTTTGGCGATCCGGTTCGGCGCCGAACCGCCGTGCCAGGCGATCACGACCACGCCGCCGGGGCGGACCACGCGATGCAATTCGGCCACCCCGGCTTCGAGGTCAGGCCATATCGCGACGTTGCGTACCGAGACCACGCGGTCGACGCTGGCGTCGGGCAGACCGCTGCGTTCGGCGGTGCCGAGGTCGAGTCGAACGCGACCGTCGCGCACCGCCTCTCGATTGAGTCGGCGGGCTTGGTCGCGCATCTCAGGCGACGGATCGACCCCTCGAATGCTCGCGGCGTCGGTGCGCTCGGCGAGCAGTTTGATCAGCCCGCCCGGCCCGTAGCCGACCTCGAGTACGTCGTCGTTCGGTTGCACGCCGAGGGCGTCGATCAGATCGTCGTGCTTGTTGGTCCACAGCATGAACCGGCCCGCCAGCCTGCCGAGCCAGCCACTGGGGTTCGCAAACGGGTTGTTCATATCTCGACGCTCGCACGTCAAGCGCTGCGGTACTACGCGTACCGCGGATACCTAGCGCTTTCTGAGCAGCACCGCGGCGCCGCCGACCACCGCCCCGATCAACAGCAGCACGGCCAACGTCGGACTAAGCAGCCACCACACCAAGCCGACGCCGATGAGAACCGGCGAGACGGCGAACAGCACCATGCCCGGATGCTGTTTGATGACCGCGACGGCGCTTTGCGCCCTGACCCGGTCGATTTCCTTTGCCATGTCCTCAGAATGCCACCGCAGGCCGACTAATTTGGACGCCATGACAGGAACTGGACCTGGAAGTTGGCAACCCGACCCCGAGGGTCGCTACGAATACCGATGGTTTGACGGGCAACGCTGGACCGATCAGGTGTCGCACCGCGGACAGGTCAGCCGGGCGCCGATGGGTGGGCCGCGGCAAGGCGGTTCGCCGCAGGCCATGCCACAGCAGGCTGCCCCCGTCGGCGACGGATTCGCCGGTATCACCGGCGATCTGGTCGACGGACGCTTCAGCGAGAAGGAAGCCAAACCGATCGGCAACCAGAACTCGAAGCTGTTGCGGGTGCGCCTGGGCGAACCGTTCATGGCGCGTCAGGGCTCGATGGTCGCCTATCAAGGCAACGTGGACTTCGCGTTCGAGGGCGGCGGCGCCTCGAAGTTCATCAAGAAGGCGCTGACCGGTGAGGGTTTGCCGTTGATGCGGTGCCAGGGCCAGGGCGACGTGTTCCTCGCCGAACGCGCCTACGACGTGCACCTGCTGAACCTCAACAACTCCGGGCTGTCGATCAGCGGCAAGAACGTGCTGGCGTTCTCGTCGAGTCTCGACTGGAACATCGAGCGGGTGCGGGGCGGCAGCATGGTGGCAGGCGGGCTGTTCAACACCACGTTGCGCGGCACCGGTTGGGTGGCGCTGACCACCGACGGGCCGCCGGTCGTGCTGAACGCCGCGGAGGCACCGACGTTCGCCGACACCAACGCGGTGGTGGCATGGTCGGCGAATCTGCAGACGCAGTTGAAGACGAGCTTCAAGGCCGGTGCGCTGATCGGTCGCGGTTCGGGTGAGGCGGTGCAGGTGTCGTTCTACGGCCAGGGCTTCGTCATCGTGCAGCCATCCGAGGGCGCGCCACCGGTCGCGACGGCCTAAGCCTCCAGAAGCACGGTCACCGGGCCGTCGTTGACCAGCGCGACCTGCATGTCCGCGCCGAACACCCCGGTCTCGACATGCGCGCCAAGGCCACGCAGCGCGTCGGCGAAGGCTGTGACAAGCGGCTCGGCGACGGCGCCGGGTGCGGCAGCGTTCCAGGTCGGGCGCCGACCCTTCGCGGTGTTGGCGTAGAGGGTGAACTGGCTGACCACGAGAATCGGCGCACCGACGTCGGATGCCGACTTCTCGCCGTCGAGAATCCTTAGCTGCCAGAGCTTTTCGGCCAACCGCTGTGCCTTCGCCGGATCGTCGTCGTGTGTGACGCCGACCAGGGCCAACAGCCCCTGGCTGTCCGGGTCGATGGCGCCGACGATCTCACCGTCGACCGTCACCGACGCCGATGTCACCCGCTGGACGAGGATGCGCATGACCGCAGATGCTGCCAGACGACTAGCGTGTCGAGCGTGCCAGTGTGGGGTAGCAACGTCGTCGACGGTCACTACGCCGGGCATCCAGGCCTGCTTTACCAACCGCGTCCGACCACATTCGCCGAACTGCTCGACGGCGCACAGCGCTGGAGCGAACGCACCTTCCTGGTCCAGGGGCGACGACGCATCACCTACGCCGCGTTCATTGAAGCGATACGCGCGGCGCGGCGATACCTGCGCGAGTTGGGGATAGCGCGCGGCGACCGGGTGCTCCTGTTCGCCTACAACAGCCCGGAGTGGGCGCTCGCGGTGTGGGCGCTGTGGACCGTCGGCGCCGTCCCGGTGCTCGGCAACCGGTGGTGGAGCGGCAGGGAGATCGAGCACGCCGTCACGCTCCTGACGCCTGCACATGCCATCGGCGACACTGAGCTTGCGCCGATGGCCACCACCGACATCGGCGCGCTGCGGGCTTGCTTCGACGCGGCAGGCCAGGGCGCCGTCGACGAGCTGGACGAGGATTCCGTGGCGGTCATCCTGTTCACCTCCGGCAGTTCGGGGATGCCGAAAGCCGTTGAGCTGTCCCGCCGGGCCGTGATCTGCAACCAGCACAGCATCCTGCTGCGCAGCGGTCGGTTACCGGACCGACTGGACGTGTCCTCGCCTCAGGTGGTGAGTCTCGCGAGTACGCCGATGTTTCACGTCGGCGGGCTCTCGAACCTGATCACACAGTTCCTCACGGGTGGCCGGATCGTGTTGACAGAAGGCCGCTTTGACCCGAAGCAGATTCTCGAGCTGATCCAGACCGAGCAGGTGCAATCGTGGGGCGCGGTCCCGACGATGGCGATCCGGGTGATCGAGCACCCCGACTTCGACGCATACGATTTGTCCAGTCTGCGGTCGTGGCCGCTGGGCGGCGCGCAGGTCACCGCCGCGCTGCTGGACCGGATCCGCGCGAAGATGCCGGGGTTGCGCCGCCGCGGTCTAGCCAACACGTGGGGAATGACCGAAGCGGGCGGCTTTTTGACGATGGCCGTCGGCAGCGACCTGGAGCGCTACCCGGGTACGGTCGGGCGGCCCTATCCCGTGGTGGAACTCAAGATCGACCGACCCGATGCCGACGGTGTCGGCGAAGTGCTGGCCCGCTCCCCCTCGGTCATGCGCGGCTATGCCGGAATCGACGACGGCACAGTCGATTCCGATGGGTGGCTGCACACCGGCGATCTCGGCCACCTCAACGAGGACGGCTATCTGTTCATCGACGGCCGCAGCAAAGACGTCGTGATCCGCGGCGGAGAGAACATCGCGTGCCCACACGTCGAGGCGGCGATAGCCACTCATCCGTCGGTCGTCGAGGTCGCTGCCATCGGACTTCCCCATCCGGACCTCGGCGAGGAGTTGGCCGCCGTCGTCGTGCACAGGCCGGATGCCCGCCCGCCGACCGAGGAGGAACTGCGTCGTCACCTCGACGGAGTGGTGGCCTACTTCGCGATACCGACACGCTGGGAGATCCGCGGCGAACCGTTGCCGACGCTGGCGGGCGAGAAGGTCGACAAGCGGACGCTGGCTGCGCAGTTCCGGACTTAGCTCAATGTTGCACTCAGCGTCGCAGAAACTAGAGGGTGGCCAGCAGGCCTCGCATCGTGTCGATCTCCTTCTGCTGAGTCGTCTCGATGGTCTTCGCCAGGTCTATCGCGGCGGGGTACTGCCCGTCCTTGATCTCGCTCTGCGCCATGGTGATCGCGCCTTCGTGATGCGAGATCATCTGCATCAGAAACAGTTTCGACGCCTCGGCACCTTGCGCGTTCGTCAACGCCGTCATGTCCGCGTCCGACATCATGCCTTGCATGCCCGGCATGTCGTGTCCGGACATCGGCGGCATCGCGGGGCTATCCCATTGTGTCAGCCAGCCCTGCATCTGCTGGATCTCGGGACCCTGGGCGGCCTTGATCTGGTTGGCCAGGTCGATGACGCGCGGATCGATGCCCTGTTTGGCGAGCAGCATGTCGCTCATCTCGATGGCCTGCTGATGGTGCGGGATCATGTGTTGGGCGAACATCACGTCCGCGTCGTTGTGGGCCTCGGCCGCCGCGGTGGCCGACGAAGTGTGCGTGGCCGGATGCTCGGTTTCATTGGAGCCGCCACAGCCGGTCAGAACGGCCAACGCCACCAGGGCGCCGGTTCCGATCAGGGTCGTTCGCTTCCAGATAGCCATGGGTCCTTTCTACACGTTGAATACCCTAGGGGGGTATGGTACACATGACTTATGAGCACAACCACGGTGACCGTCACGGGCATGAATTGCGGCGGCTGCGCGGCCTCGGTGCGTGAGGAGCTCGGCGAGATTCCCGGCGTGCACGCCGTCGACGTCGATCTTGGCACCGGCACAGTGATCATCCAGAGCGAGGGTCCGGTCGCCGACGCCGCGATCAGGAACGCCGTCGAGGAAGCCGGCTACCAGTTGGCGGCCTGATGAACGCCCCGCAGAAGTTGGCGACGTTCGTCGTCGGCCTGGCGGTGGTGTTCGTCGCGGCCGTGTTCGTCGGCAGGGCCATCGGCCCCGAGGTGCGCCAGGCGCCCAGCCACGAGGCGACCCAGGACGCGCACGACGCGACCTACCGTCTCGAGTTGGACAACAACCTGTTTCAGGCCGCGGCCAACGTGGGAATGCAGTTCCGGATTCTCGACGCCGCAGGCACACCGGTCACCCACTACGTGGAAAACCACGAGAAGCTATTGCATTTCATCGTCGTCCGCAGCGACCTGACCAGGTTCGCCCATGTGCATCCAACGCTTGGCGCTGATGGAACATGGCGGGTACCAGTCGATTTCAGCGCTGCGGGCGACTACCGGGTGTTCGCCGACTTCACTCCCGCAGGCGGTGACGGACAGACGCTGGCGGCCAACGTGCACGTCGGCGGCAACTACCAGCCGCTGCCGCTACCGCCGGTCGCGGCGACGTCGGTAGTCGACGGATACACGGTGACGCTGCGCGGGACAACCAGTGCCGACGAGCCGTCGATGCTGACCATGACGGTGACTCGCGACGGCAAACCGGTCACCGATCTGCAGCCATATCTGGGTGCCTACGGTCATCTGGTGGCGTTGCGTGCGGCCGATCTGGAGTATCTGCATGTCCATCCGATGGGCGACGCGTCGGCAGGACCCGACATCGGCTTCCACACCACCTTCCCCAGTGGGGGCAAATACCGACTGTTTCTCGACTTCCAGCATGCGGGCGTGGTCCGCACCGCGGCGTTCACGGTGTCCGTCGACGAGGGTGATCCGTCATGACGTCGGTCGAGTTGTCGATTGACGGCATGACGTGTGCGTCATGTGCCCATCGAATCGAGAAGAAGCTCAACAAAATCGACGGGGTGACCGCGACGGTCAACTTCGCCACCGAGAAGGCGCACGTCGAATACGGCGGCGAGGTGACACCCGCAGAATTGGTGGCGACCGTGGAAGACGCGGGCTATCAAGCGCATCTGCCCGAGGAGCCCGCCGAAGCGATCGCGGATCCGACGGCGTCGGTTCGGCAACGACTGCTGATCTCGGCGGCGTTGACGGTTCCCGTGGTCGCGATGGCGATGGTGCCCGCACTACAGTTCACGTACTGGCAATGGCTGTCGTTGGCGCTCGCGGCGCCGGTGGTGGTGTGGGGGGCGTGGCCGTTCCACAAGGCGGCGTGGACGAACCTGCGGCACGGCACCGCGACCATGGACACGCTGATCTCGATGGGCACGTTGGCCGCGCTGGGTTGGTCGGTGTACGCGCTGTTCTGGGGAACCGCAGGCATGCCGGGGATGAAGCATGCGTTCGAGTTGACGATCGCGCGTACCGACGGCACCGGCAACATCTACCTCGAAGCCGCGGCCGGGGTGACCACGTTCATCCTCGCGGGACGCTATTTCGAAGCGCGGGCCAAACGACGTGCGGGCGCAGCGTTGGAGGCGCTGCTCGAACTCGGCGCCAAGGACGTCGCGGTGCTCAGAGATGGTGTCGAACAACGCATTCCGGTCGAGCAGCTGGCGGTGGGCGACGAGTTCGTGGTGCGCCCGGGCGAGAAGATCGCGACCGACGGTGTGGTGGTCGACGGCGCATCGGCCGTCGACGCCTCGATGCTCACCGGTGAATCGGTGCCAGTCGATGTGCAGCCAGGCGACCGTGTGGTCGGCGCAACCGTCAACGTCGACGGACGGCTTGTGGTGCGGGCCAGCAGGATCGGCTCCGACACGCAGCTGGCCCAGATGGCACGTCTGGTGGAGGAGGCGCAGAACGGTAAGGCCGCGGCGCAGCGGTTGGCCGACAAGATCTCCGGGGTGTTCGTGCCGATCGTCATCGCGCTGTCGGTGGCGACGCTCGGTTTCTGGATCGGCGCGGGCGGCCCGGTCGCGGCGGCCTTCACCGCTGCGGTGGCGGTGCTGATCATCGCGTGCCCGTGCGCGCTGGGGCTGGCCACGCCCACCGCGCTGATGGTCGGCACCGGGCGCGGCGCACAGCTGGGGATTCTGATCAAGGGTCCCGAGGTGCTCGAGTCCACCCGCCGCATCGACACCGTCGTGCTGGACAAGACGGGCACCGTGACCACCGGGACGATGACGCTGCTGGACGTGATCACGCCCGACGGTGAACAACCCGATGAAGTCCTGCGATTGGCTGGGGCGCTGGAGGATTCGTCGGAGCACCCGATTGCCAAGGCGATCGCGTCCGGAGCGCGCGACAAGGTGGGCGACCTGCCGAGCGTGGCCGAGTTCAGGAACCTGGAAGGGCTGGGTGTGCAGGGCCGCGTGGCCGGGCACGACGTGGTGGTCGGGCGACGGCGGCTGTTCGACCTGCCTGAGCCACTCGCGCAGGCGGTACGGGAAGCCGAATCCGAAGGCAAGACCGCGGTGACCGTCGGCTGGGATGGCCGGGCGCGCGGGGTGCTCGTCGTTGCCGATGCGGTGAAGCCGACGTCGGTCGAGGCGATCGCCGAGCTTCGGCAGATGGGCCTCACGCCGATCATGCTGACCGGCGACAACGACGCGGCGGCCCGGGTGATCGCCAGGCAGGTGGGCGTCGACGAGGTCATCGCCGAGGTGCTGCCTCAGGAGAAGGTTGCTGCGGTCAAACGTCTGCAGGGCGAGGGCAGAGTCGTGGCGATGGTCGGCGACGGCGTCGACGATGCCGCGGCGCTGGCGCAGGCGGATCTCGGCCTGGCGATGGGCAGCGGCACCGACGTCGCGATCGAGGCCAGCGACCTCACCTTGGTGCGCGACGATCTGCGCGCGGTCCCCGACGCAATCCGGTTGTCGCGCAGGACATTGACGACGATCAAGGGCAACCTGTTCTGGGCGTTCGCGTACAACGTCGCTGCTCTGCCCCTTGCCGCGGCGGGGCTGCTCAACCCGATGATCGCCGGCGCGGCGATGGCGTTCAGCTCCGTCTTCGTGGTCAGCAACAGCCTGCGGCTGCGCCGGTTCCGCCCGTCACGCTGACCACGGGTCATCTTCTGTCGAGTACCGCTAATTTGCTGGTTTCGCCATCAGATCGCTGGTGATCGCCCTAACCTTTGCCTAACCTTTGCCAAGGAGGCGGTGGGGTATGAGTAGATTCGCCGGCTTACTGATCACAGTTGGCGTCGGAGCGGCGGTACTTTCCAGCCAGGCGGCCGCCGAAGCCAAGCCGGCAGACTCGTCATCCGACCCGTCGTCGGCGGGTCTTAGCGCCGACGCCTCCGGGGCGGGTCCTGCTACCGGCGATTCACCCGGTCGCACCAAGACCCCGACCGCGACGCCAGCGGAGCCTTCGATCCCTGACCTGAGCACTTCGACACCGCCTCGGCACAAACCCAACGGCAGATCGCGTGCCGATAAAAGGGCCACAACTCCTCCGGCGAGAAAAACAACACACATATCCCGCACCACGTCGGAAGACTCGGCACCGTCGAAAGGTGACGACGCGGATCTGAAATCTGAGGCGGCGCCGATCGCAGACGACGCGCCCGTCGCGAGCGTGTCAGCGGCGAAACCTCGCACGCATCAACAGATCTCACCGCGGGCGGATTCCGATCCGGTCGATCCCGCCAAACCCGCCGCCGTGTCCCCCGATGTGGTGGGGCTCGTCACCGGCGCGCTCAGTCCGTCAGCCGCCGACGATGGGCCGGAAGCACCGGCCGGTGCGCCGGCGGCGTGGTCGCTGTTGGCGTTCGCGCGACGCGAATTCGGGACCGCTCTGGCGCCGCGGTCGGTGACCGACGCAAAGGTCAGCCTTCCGACGACGAGCCAGGCGCGCGTCGTTGACCCCTCCGCCACGGAACCGGCCACGGATCTGCAGGCGCAGACCGTGCAGAACTCGTTGACCTATACCGGCCCGCCAAACCTGATCGACAAGCTGATCGTCTCCGGCCTGCGGGTGGCGCGCGATGTCTTCCATTTCTTCGGCCTGGATTTCGGCGGGATCGTCGGCACGTTGCTGTCCAGCCAGGACCCGCCGTTCTTCCTGGCCTTCGGGCTGGACGCGCGGAAGACGCAGTACGAGATTTCGCCAGGAAACGTCTGGAAGGTTTGGACATTCACGCCGCCTGATCCGACGGACAAGGCCGTCATCGCCATCCATGGCGGGGCCTCCATCCTCGAACCGAACATCGAGCACTGGATCGACTACACCCAGATGGCCCGCAACACCGGCGCGACCGTCGTCGTGCCGATATACCCGCTGGCGACCGGCCCCGAGGGTGCCATCCTCAAGGTGCAACCTGTGATGGCGGACTTCATCTCCCAGCAGATCGACAAGTACGGCGCCGAGAACGTCAGCATCTACGCCGACTCGGGTGGAGTGACCCTCGCGTTCGGGGCGGTGCGCGACCTGATCCTGCGCGGCGATCCGGTGCCGGCCAGCATGGTGCTCCTGTCGGGCCAGGCAAATTATTCAGCGAACTACAACCCCGACATCTACCTCATCGACGACCCATTCTTCGATATCAACCACCTGGAATTCTATGTGGACAACAGTCACGCATGGGACGGCATCACCGACGGGGAGGACCCGCGGATCAGTCCGTTGTTCATGGAAACCGAAGTGCTGCAAGCGCTTCCGCCGACGACGATGTATGTCGGAGGGGTCGAGTTCCTATTGCCCGACAATCTGCTGCTGCACCAGCGCGCGGTCGACATCGGCGCACCGATCTCGATGGTGGTGGGCGCCGGATTGCCCCACGACTGGCCGCTCGGCGGCCTGCCTATCTATTCGAAGACCGCGGTGGTGCGTCGCGACATCTACCGTCAGCTCGGCTTGCTGACCTGAGACCCACCGGCTCGGGCGAGCGCAATCAGCCGCTCCGCGGCGACCGTCGCCCCGTCGGTGCGGACCAGACCGGCCACCTCGATTGCCCGCGCGCGGGTCCCGGGCGCCAGCGCCGTCGCGAGCGCCGACGACAGCGAGTCGACCGTCGGCGTCGGGCCGTCGTGGGCGGCACCGATGCCCAGTTCTGCGACCCGGCCTGCCCAGTACGGCTGGTCCGCGAACTGCGGGACGACGACCTGCGGCACACCGGCGCCGGCCGCCGTGGTCGTGGTTCCCGCGCCGCCGTGGTGTACGACGGCGGCCACCCGCCGGAACAGCGCTTGGTGGTTCACCTCGCCGACGGCCAGGCAGTCGTCGCCGTCGTCGGTGAGGTTCCGGTCGGCCCATCCGCGGCCGATCACCACGCGGCGGCCGTGCCTGCGAATCGCCTCGATGGCCACCGAGGCGAGGTCTGCCGGGGCGCGGACGCTACCCAGGCTGACGTATACCGGCGGCTCTCCGGCGTCCAGGAAGCCGGCCAGATCGGCAGGCAGCGGACGATCGTCGGGCAGCATCCACGCGCCGGTCTGCACGACGTCCAGACACGGCGAACCGGGCCACGGCGCCAACACCGGATCGGTCGCCAGCCACGGCTGATCGGTGAAGACATGCTCGCGGACATCGTCGACCGGCGGCAGACCGAGTGCCACGCGATGGGTGTTGAGCGGTTCGCGGTACAACGCATTGACGCGCTCGGCGTCGATCTGCCAGAGCACCCGGTTGTCCGTCTCGCCGGGCGGAAACGGTTTACCGGGCCTCGGTAGCGGCGCGCGATCTGGCGACGGAAACGAACCCGTATGGAAGGCCGCGAGCACATACGGAATTCCCCGCTTCTCGGCGACCGACCGCACGCCAGCAGGCATCAACCCCGTCGCCAGCACCGCGTCACACCCCTCGGCGGCTGGACCCACCGTTTCGAACTGCGCGGCTACCAACGCCGCCGCGACGCGCGGGGCGTCGGCGGGTGTCGACGGTTTCGCCCCGTCCTTTCCGTGCACGAGCGCCCGCACCGACAGGCCCGCAGGCACCATTCCGACACCGACGCGGGCCGCCATCTCCGCGAAGTCCGGAGGTGCGCACAGCAGCGCTTCCGCGCCCAGTTCCTGCAGTCGCACCGCGAGACCCAAGAGTGGTTCGACGTCCCCGCGCGATCCCCACGTCGACAACAACACACGCAATTTCACTGCCCTCATTCCCGAATTTTGGCTTCGGGCAGGCATTTTCAATCACAACCGGGGTCTTGCCGCAAGCCCCCCTATGCGCTATAGATTGAGAGTGGGAGGGGAAATCAATCGCCCGCCCGTCGTGCGCGGAACAGCTTGACCTCCGACTTGATCCCTTTCAGACGCCGCGCTCCGGCAAATGACCACGTGAACCGGTCGTCCTCGCCGATCGCCTCGCGCGCCGATTCCGACGTCAGTACGGATCCGGGCCGCGCTGCCCCGGTGACGCGGCTGGCGAGGTTCACCGAACTACCGAACCAGTCCCCGGCCCTGCTCACCGCCATGCCGGTGGCCATCCCCGCGCGCAGACGGGGCAGATCCTCGTCACCTTCGGTGGCATCGACGAGGCTCAGCACCGCGTCCAGGAGGGCGGCGGGCTCCGGACTCACGAACATCACCTCGTCGCCGATGGTCTTGATGAAGCGCACCGGCGGGACCGCCACCTCGTGCGCCAGATCGGCCAGCCGATGAGCCAGTTGCTCCAGATCCTCCGGCGGCACCGCTTCGCCGAGCCGGGTGAAGCCGACGAGATCCGCGAACGCGATCGTCACGAGGCGGGCGCCGGGAAGACGTTGCCCCTCGGCCCGCTCGCGCGCGGTGACGGCCTCGGTCTCCATCTGGTGACGCAGTTGAAACCGCAGCATCTCCTCGATCATCGGGCCGAGCATGGGGGCGATTTCCCGCAGCAACGCCTCGGAGTTCTTGGCTATCTGGAGTTCCGTCGCCGTGGGGTCCACCAGCGACGCCAGCACGGCGTATCGCATCACCTCGGTGGTGCGCGACAATCCTTCCGCGAGCACCCTGGTGATCTGAACCAGATGGTCAGGACCGATGCCCAGATCGATGGCCTTTTGCGCGAACGAGGCGGCCTGGGCGTCGGCGCGCAGCAGCACGGGCGCATCGGGATCGTCGACGGTCGGCAGTCCCATGGCGCGCTGGATGCGCTCGAGGACGTCGAGGTCGATACCGGTCTTCTCGCTGGCCTCTCTGGCGGAGACATAGACGCCGTCGTCGCCGAGGATGCGACGGGACACCAGCAGTGCCGGCGTGTAGCTGTTCCGGATCTGCTCGACGGTGACGCCCTGCTCGAGCAGCCAGGGGATCAACTCGGCGCGCTCGTCGCGGGCTTTGCCCTCCAGACCGTCGAGCAGCCCGGACGCTTCGATGTCGAAGTCTTCGGCCACGGCCACAACGTATACCGCCGAGGTGGAATATTCGGGACCATGTCCACCGATCTGTACGGCTTCGCGCCGATCGTCGGCGACCGCACCCGAATACTGATCCTCGGCAACATGCCGAGCGTGATGTCGTTGGGCGCGCAGCAGTATTACGCCAATCCGCGCAACGCGTTCTGGCGGATCACCGGCGAGATCTTCGGGTTCGATGCGGGCGCGCCGTATGACGATCGAACGGCGGGCCTGACGGTGCACGGCGTCGCGGTGTGGGATGTGCTGAAGTCCTGTCGACGCGTTGGCAGCCTCGATTCGGCTGTCGAGCCGGACAGCATGGTGGCCAACGACTTTCACGAGTTCTTCGCCGAGCATGCGGACATCGAGGCGGTGTTGTTCAACGGCGCCGCCGCCGAGAGGAACTTCAACCGGCTGGTGCGCGTCGCACCCGACTATCAATACCGGCGGCTGCCGTCGACCAGCCCCGCCCAGACCATGCGCTACGTCGACAAGCTGGCGGCATGGCGGGACGCCATCACGGGCTAAGACACCGGCGGGCGGCGCTGCGCCCACGGCCGGGCCTGCTCGATCTGCGCCCCCAGCGACAGCAACGTCGCCTCGTCAGATGGCCTGCCCACCAGCTGGATTGAGGTCGGCACACCGTCGCCGTCCAGATCCCATGGCACCACCGCGGCGGGTTGGCCTGTCACGTTGAACATGGCCTGGAACGGGACGCGCTGTGCCACGAGCGCCAATGTCGCGATCGCGCCTCGCCGCTGGTACGCCCCGACGCGCGACGGACCTGCCGCCGTACCGGGTGTGACGACCACGTCGACGTCGTCGAAGATCGACAGCACACGTTCGGCCACTTGGCTTTCCGCGCCGCGGATGGCGTTCATCCGCCGATCCGAGATCAACGCGCCGATCCTCGCAAAGGCGCGAGTGCGGCGTTCGAGCCGACCCGGGTGTGGCAGCGTCGCCACGTCGTCGGCCACCCCACGGAAGTACCGCGGCAAACCCTGCCCGTACACCCCCGACGGCGGATAATCGGGATCCCGCGTCACCACCTCGTGACCCAGTTCCCGCAGCAACACGCCCGCCTCCTCGACCGCGGCCCGCTGCGCCTTACCGACGCGCGCGGTCAGCGGCGGAGGAACCTTGGTGCTCAACGCAATCCGCAACCGGCCGGGCGGACGGTTGGCTGCCGCCACGAAGTCGTTGCCCGGCGCCGTCGCGTCGAGAAACAGCGCGGCGTCCTCCACCGTCCGCGCCATCGGCCCGTTGACGCTCAACCCGTTCCACGCGTCGTCGTGCGGCGCCAGCGGCACCCGGTCGCGCTGCGGCTTGATCCCGAACAGCCCGCACCACGTCGACGGAATCCGGATCGACCCCATGCCGTCGGACCCCAGCGCCATCGACGCCAACCCGGCCGCCACCGCCGCGCCGCTGCCACCGCTACTGCCGCCCGCCGTGTAGTCGGTATTCCATGGATTGCGGGTGGCACCATACGTGACGGTCTCGGTGAACGAGTAGATCATCATCTCGGGCACTGCGGTCTTGCCGATGATGACCGCGCCTGCGTCCCGCAGTCGTCGCACCGCCTCGGCATCCTGCCCCACGGCGGGCCCGTGTGCGGCGGTGCCGTAGGTCGTCACTTCACCGGCGACGTCCACGTCGTCCTTGATGGCGATCGGCACGCCGAGCAGCGGCAACCGCTCCCCCGCAACCAACCGGGCCTGCGCGGCGGCGGCCTCCTCTCGAGCACTGTCGGTCAGCACCACGCGGTATGACCTCAGCTCGCGGTCGATCCGGCGGATCCGGTCGAGGTAGACGTCCAGCAGGGCAGGCGCCGTGATGACACCGTCGGCGAGCAGCCGGGCCTGCTGAGCGGCACCGGCGAACGCGAGCTCATTGCTGTCCACGCAGTCTCCTAACTTCCATGGGCCGCAGCGTATTCACCCGGTGTGGTGCCCAGCATGGCGCGGAAGTCGTTGATGAAGTGCGCCTGGTCGTACCAGCCGAGCCGAACCGCCAGGTCGGCATGGTCGATGCCCGGAGTGCTCTCGATCTCGAGTGCGGCCTGCTGCAGCCGGTACCGGCACAGCACCCATTTGACCGGCACACCGACGTAGCGGCGGAACACCCGCTGCGTGGTCCGCGCGCTCCACGGCGAGAACTGCATCACCTGCTCCACCCGGTGCAGCCGGTCGTCGTCGCGGATCCGTTCCACCAACGGGCGCAGCAGCGCGTACGTGTCGTCAAGCGGCGCTTCGGATCCGATCGCGGATTCCATTGCCGCCACACAACTCTCGACGTCCTGCGGGGCATCGGTCAGCAGTTCCTCGGCGCGCTCCACCCGGCCGGTCAACGATGCGGCGTCGCGGCCGTAGCGGGCCGTGAACCCACCGGGGTGGAAGCGGGCCCCGACGACGGTGCCGGTACCGCGGATCGTCGTGCGGAAGACTCGCTCCACCACCCCGTGCAGCAGCACGGCGGGCAGGGCGTGGCCATGCCGCGTCCCGTCATCGCCCCACTCGTTCGTCAGGTGCACCGCGGGGAACGTGATGACCGTGCTGTCGAACGGGTCGTCGAGGTCCCAGTGGACCGACCAGTAGTGCTCGACAAACCGGGCGGCATCGCCCGACGGCGCCCAGCGTTCGAGGTCGAACACCGAGGTGGACGCCGCACGACCGACCACACCGCGTTCGGGTGCGGCGTGTGCCACGACGTTGCGAGCACCCATACAGACCAGGCTACGAACTAGTCGATGCGGATCACGAAGGTTCCGTCTTCGTCGCGCTCGACCTGACGGTCGTTCGCGTTGACCCAGACGAGCGGATCACCCGGTGACCCGACGAATGCGTTGGTCATCCCTCCGCCAGGCGACAGATAGGCGCTCCACTGCTCGCCCGGCGAGAACACGGTCAGTAGTTCCTCGCCGTTTGCCCGGCGGATCGAGAGCGTATGGCCGTTGTCGTCCTCTTCGGTGTCTTCGGTGTCGTCGGTCAATTCGTCTTCGAAGTCGGCATCGTCAAGCACGCCGATCAGCCTAGCCAGTCGCGTTTTTCCAATACCGTCCGAGCGACGCCGCGCGACGATGCCGATATGAGTAGCAACGCAATTCCGGAGGGCTACACCAGCCTGACCCCGTTTCTCTGCGTCGATGGTGCGGCGGCCGCGATCGACTTCTACGTGTCGGTGTTCGGCGCCAAACTGGTCGACCGAATGGACGGCCCCGACGGCACGGTCGCGCACGCCGAACTCGACTTCGGCAACGGCCGCCTGCAACTCGGTGACCCGGCGGAGGCCTATCAGATCGCCGCACCAGACCCGGCGGCACCGGCCACCCACTCGGTGGCCCTCTACTGCGAAGACGTCGACGCAGTCGTCGCCAAGGCCGAGCAGGCGGGAGCGACCATCCGCGAGCCTGCGCAGACCTTCGTCACCGGCGACCGGTTCGCCTCGATCCTCGACCCGTTCGGTCAGCGCTGGACCGTGATGACCCGCGTCGAGGACGTCTCCGCTGACGAACGCGACCGCCGCTTGGCCGAGTGGGCCAAGGAAAACGTCGGTGGCTAACGTGGCGGAATGTCCTGTGTTTTCTGTGCGATCGTCGCCGGCGACGCTCCGGCCATCCGGATCTACGAGGACGACGACTACCTGGCAATCCTCGACATCCGCCCGTTCACCCGCGGTCACACGCTGGTCATCCCCAAACGCCACACCGACGACCTGACGGACACGCCGCCGGACACCGTCGCCGACCTGGTGCGCATCGGTCAGCGGATCGCCCGCGCCGCGCGCCGGTCGGGGCTGCACGCCGACGGCAACAACGTCGTCATCAACGACGGCAAGGCCGCATTCCAGTCGGTGTTTCATATCCACCTGCATGTGCTGCCCCGGCAGAACGGCGACAAGCTGTCGTTCGCCAAGGGCATGCTGCTGCGCAAGGATCCGGATCGCGAAGAGTCCGGGCGGTTGTTGCGCGAGGCCCTAGCGGAACTGGACTCGGCTACGCAAGACTGAGCCACATGAGTGGGATGCCCGCATGGGAGAAGTACATCGGCCTGCCGTTGCTGATGTTGCACGACAAGATCTACAAGGGCACGAACGGCCGGATCGGACACCGCATCCTGCCCGGCACCCCGCCGAACCTGCTGCTGCACACCGTCGGCGCGAAGACCGGGATCCAACGGACGAATTCGCTGACCTACGCCAAGGACGGCGACAACTACCTGGTGGTCGCGTCGAAGGGCGGCGACCCCAAGGCGCCGGGCTGGTATCACAACCTCAAAGCCAATCCCAACATCGAAATCAATGTCGGCCCAAAGCGATTCGCGGGGACCGCGAAGCCGGTACTACCGGAGGACCCGGACTACGCGCGACTGTGGCAGATCGTCAACAAGAACAACGCCAACCGGTATGAGGGGTACCAGAAGCGCACGTCGCGACCGATCCCGGTGGTCGTGCTGCAGCCTTAGCGCCCTAGATCGTATGGGGAGGCTGGGGCCTCACTGCATGTGAACGTGGGTTGCCGACAGGAATCGGGTCCTGGCCGGTAGAGCCACAGATGTAGGAGGCCCCAGTGATACGTGAGCGTACGAGTGTTGGTTTGGATGTGCACGCACGTTCAGTCGTTGCGTGCGGTTTGGATCGGGAAACCGGTGAAGTCGTTGAGCGGCGGCTGACACCGGACCATCGCGGCATCCTCTCGTGGATCGAGGGTTTACCGGGACCGGTGGCGGTGACCTATGAGGCCGGTCCGACCGGATTCTGTCTGGCACGGGCCCTGGAGGCGGCGGGGATCGAGTGTCAGGTCGCGGCGCCCTCGAAACTGATCCGCCCGGCCGGGGATCGAGTCAAGACCGATGCTCGCGATGCCGCGCATCTGGCTCGGCTGTTGCATCTCGGTCAGATCACCGCGGTCACGGTCCCCACCGCTGAGCAGGAAGCGGCCCGCGATCTGGTGCGGGCACGGGAAGACTGCCGCGGCGATCTGATGGCCGCGCGGCACCGGCTGTCGAAACTGCTTCTGCGGCAGGGAATCGTGTATTACGACGGGAAGACCTGGACCGGACGTCATGAGGTGTGGTTGCGCCAGCAACGTTTCGACAGGCCTGCATTGCAGTTGACCTATGACGCTGCGTTTGACGCCATGACGGCGTGTGTGGATCGACGGGAACGGTTGGAGGCAGCGATCGAGGCACTGGCCGCCGATAGCGAGTTCACCCCCGTGGTGCGACGGCTGGGATGTATCCGCGGGATCGCCACGCTGACGGCGTTCGGGTTGGCGACCGAGATCGGGGACTGGCACCGGTTGTCTGGCCGCACCATTGGTGCCTACCTGGGCCTGGTCCCGTCCGAATGCTCTTCCGGTAGCAGTCGAGTACAGGGCGAGGTGACCAAGACCGGCAACAAGCACGTACGACGGCTGCTGGTCGAAGCGGCGTGGCACCACCGCAGCCCGTACCGGCCGGGGCCGATGTTGCGTCGTCGTTGGGATCTGGCGTCCCCGGCGGCACGGGCTCGCGGACAAGCCGCCAACCGACGCCTGCATCAGCGGTGGACCAATTTCGATCAACGCCGGAAACGTTCCGTGGTCGCCAACATCGCGGTGGCCAGAGAACTGGCCGGCTGGTGCTGGTCGCTGGCGGTACTCGACCAGTAGCCAGCCCACGGCGTCCAGATGACGAACTCGGCCGGTGACGGCAAGCGTCTCGGAGTGATCCGCGTCTGTTCTATGAGCAATTGCGTTGCCCAGCAACATGATCACGCTCGACCCTAGATGGCGGCCAACTCCGACTCGAAGTCCCGATCCTGCGGTAACCAACCCGCGCATATCAGACTGACAACGCGTCGACACGACACGCTCGACACCACCGACACACTCATCTGGTCAACGAAGCGGCGGCCGCGGCGACGGTCGCGGCCGCCGCTTCACCCTGCCCATATTGACAATCACCACGCCATATCAGAACAACTCCTTGGCCAGCAGCTCGAGAGTGACGTCGCGCGCCGGCGCCGTCGCGGGATCCGTCCCGCGGTGCGCCGACGCGACCGGGTTGACCATCACCTCGTCGACGTCGAACTGCTCAGCCAGCGCGCGCACCTGCTCGGCCGCCTCCGTCGGAGTGCCAACGACCGCGCGCTGCAGCGCGCCCTCGACCACGCGCTGTGCCTGCGGCGTCATCACCTGACGCTGCGCGTCCTCCACCAGATCCAGCGCGCCGAGCGGTTGACCCGTCCGCAGCCTGCCCATCATCTGCAGATTCGGCAGCAGCAAAGCCATTGCCTCGTCCCGGGTTTCGGCCACCACCGCGTTGACGGTCAGGAATGTCAGCGGTTCGGGCGCCAGGTCGCTCGGCCGGAACTCCGACCGGTAGACCTCCAACGCCTCGGCGGTGCCCTGCCCCGAGAAGTGATGTGCGAACACATACGGCAGGCCCTTGGCCGCGGCCAGGTGCGCGGAGTACATCGACGAGCCAAGCAGCCACAGCTTCGGTTCTGAGGCCGCCGCCGGTGTCGCCTTGAGGATGTAGTTCTCGCGCATCAGGTCCCGCGGTAGCGGCACCCGCACGCCGCGGGTGCCCATCAGCGCGACCACGTCGTCGAGATACTGCGGGAACGCCTCGATGTCCCTGTCGTCGCGGCCCGCCGCGCCGCGCAGCGCCAGCGACGTGACCGGATCGGAGCCCGGCGCCCTGCCGATCCCGAGGTCGATGCGCCCGGGGTGGGCCGCCTCGAGCAGGGCGAACTGCTCCGCGACGGCCAGCGGCGCATGGTTGGGCAGCATCACCCCGCCCGACCCGAGTCGCAGCTGCGACGTCTGCGCGGCCAGGTGCGCGATCAGCACCGGTGGGCTGGTGGCGGCCACCGCAGGCATGTTGTGGTGTTCGGCGATCCAGTAGCGGGTGTAACCGAGGCGGTCGGCCGTCTGTGCGAGGTGCGTGGTCGCAGCCAGGGCATCGGACGTCGTCTGGTCTGTGCGCACCGGCACCAGGTCGAGAACGGAAAGTCGCATGGACATCTCAACGCCTCCGTTGCGCTGCTCGTTCCCGGGCCAGCGCGAAGATGTCGTCGAGCATCTGCGGGGTCAGCCTGCCGGTGAACGTGTTCTGCTGACTCGGGTGGTAGCAGCCGATCAGCGTCACCTCACCGAGCGTGGCCGTCGCGCCGTGCCCGAACTTCGGCGCCGGTGTCGGCGCGCCGCCCACCATCTGCAGCGCGGCCCGCCAACCGAAACCGCCGAGCGCGATGATCACCCGCACCTCGGAGCCGATCAACCGCCACTCGGCGTCCAGCCAGGGTGCGCACGTCACGCGTTCGGCAGGCGTCGGCGCATTGCCCGGCGGGGCGCATCGCACCGCAGCAGCCACCCGAGTGTCGTTGAGCATCAACCCATCTGCAGCATCGACGCTTTCGGCCTGATTCGCCAGACCTGCCCGATGCAGTGCCGCGAACAGGAAGTCACCCGACCTGTCACCGGTGAACACCCTGCCGGTGCGGTTGCCGCCGTGCGCGGCAGGCGCCAGGCCGGTGATCAATATGCGTGGCCGCGACGACCCCCAACCCGGAATCGGGCGACCCCAGTACGGCTGGTCGGCGAACGACTTGCGCTTGACGACGGCCACCTCTTCGCGCCACTCGACCAGGCGCGGGCAGGCGCGGCACACCGAGATCTCCGCGTCCAGCTCATCGACGGTCCTGACCGCGGCCGCCATCGACACGACCTGCGCCTGCGTGCGCGCCACTGCGGTGCGGGCGGTGGCGGGATCACCGGGCCAGCCAGCGCCGGGAGGGACAGGCGAATCGAACAGCGCGCCGGTACGCGGATGGGCCAGTTTCACCCCACCACTGTGCACGCAGACCGGAATCGACGCGGGGCGGGCTGGGTCGCTGTTAGATTCGCGGCGATAACCCATGATGACCGGCAAGCGCGGCCCCCTGTTCGTCATTCTGTTCGCCGCGCTGATGGCCGGCGCCGGAAACGGTATCTCGATCGTGGCGTTCCCCTGGCTTGTGTTGCAGCGCAACGGTTCCGCGCTGAGCGCATCGATCGTGGCGATGGCGGGCACGCTGCCGCTGCTGGCCGCGACGCTGATCGCCGGTGCCGCCGTCGACTATCTCGGCCGCAGGCGGGTGTCGATGATCTCCGATGCCCTCTCGGCGATGTCGGTCGCGGCGGTGCCGGTGCTGGCGCTGACGTTCGGGGCGAATGTGATCAACGTCGGGGTGCTGGCCACGCTGGCGGCGCTCGGCGCACTATTCGACCCGGCCGGGATGACGGCGCGCGAGACGATGCTGCCCGAGGCGTCCGCCCGCGCCGGGTGGACGTTGGACCACGCCAACAGCGTCTACGAAGCGATCTTCAACCTGGCCTACATCGTCGGGCCCGGTATCGGCGGCCTGCTGATCGCCACACTGGGCGGCGTCAACACCATGTGGGTCACCGCGGCGGCGTTCGTGCTGTCGATCGCGGCGATCGCCGGCCTGCGGTTGGAGGGCGCAGGCAAGCCGGACCGTGCGGCGCTGCCGGAAGGGGTGTGGGCAGGCATCGTCGAGGGTTTGAAGTTCGTGTGGCACAACAAGGTGCTGCGCACGCTGGCCATCGTCGACCTGACCGCCACCGGGCTGTACATGCCGATGGAGTCGGTTCTCTTCCCGAAGTACTTCACCGATCGCAACGAACCGGCGCAACTGGGGTGGGTGCTGATGGCGTTGAGCATCGGCGGTCTGGTCGGCGCGCTGGGCTATGCGGTGCTGTCGAAGTACTCGCGCAGGCGGACCGTGATGTTGACCGCGGTCCTGACGCTGGGCGTGGCGATGACGATCATCGCGTTCCTGCCGCCGCTGCCGGTGATCCTGGTGCTGTGTGCGGTGGTCGGGTTGGTGTACGGGCCGATCGCGCCGATCTACAACTACGTCATGCAGACCCGCGCACCCCAGCATCTGCGGGGCCGGGTGGTCGGCGTGATGGGCTCGCTGGCCTACGCCGCGGGGCCGTTGGGCCTGATCGTCGCAGGTCCGCTGGCCGACGCGGCAGGCCTGCATGCCACGTTCCTGGCGTTGTCGCTGCCGATGCTGGTGCTCGGGCTGGCCGCGATCGTCATGCCTGCGTTGCGGGAGCTGGACCGGCAACCGGAGTAGATCGGATCGTCGTGTTTGCGGTGCGGGGCTCGGTCGGCGTTTTAGGCTCTTGATGTGCGGTTGAAGTGGCCATTGATCGGCCGCTCCGAGGAGATGCAGACCATCGTGGCGGCCGTGACGGATCCAGGCCTGGCGGGCATTTTGGTCAGCGGGCCCGCAGGTGTGGGCAAAAGCCGCATCGTGCGCGAGGGGCTGGCGTCGATCGCGGCGCAGGGGTTTGAGCCACGCTGGGCGGTCGGCACGATGTCGGCGCGCAAACTGCCGCTCGGTGCGTTCGCGCCGTGGACCGGTTCGGCCTCCAACGACCGGCTCCAACTGGTGCGCAGCGTCATCGACTCGGTGACGGCCGCGCCGGCGGGCACCAAGGTCGTCCTGGGCGTCGACGACGTCCATTTGCTCGACGAACTGTCGACCTTCGTCCTGCAACAGATCGTGCAGCGCGACGCCGCCAAGGTGGTGCTCACGGTCCGGGAGGGTGAACGCGTCCCCACCGAGATCTACGAGATATGGCGGGGCGGCCAGTTCGACCGCCTGGACTTGCAGCCCCTTTCGGCTGACGACATCAACCAATTGCTGGCCGAAGCGCTCGGCGGACCGGTAGATCCCGACGCGGCGACCAGGCTGTGGAAGCTGACCCGCGGCAATGCGCTGTATTTGCGCAACATCGTCGAGCAGGAGATCGCCGACGGCCGGATCACGCAGCAGAGCGGCTTCTGGCAGTGGATCGGCGAGCCCTGTATGCCAAGGGGCCTCGTCGAGTTGATCGAGTCCCGCTTCAGCGGGCTGTCGCACACCGTCGGTGAGGTCGTCGACGCGCTGGCGGTCGGAGAACCGCTGGGGATGTCGACGCTGCGGCGGATCGCGGATCCCGATGCGATCGAGGAGGCACACGTTCGCGGCCTGATCACGGTCGACGAACTCGACGACGAGCTGGAGGTGCGGCTGGCTCACCCGCTCTACGGTGAGGTGCGACGGGCCCGCTCACCGGAGACCAGGTTGCGACGACTGCGCGGACGGGTCGCGGCGGAACTGGCGGCGACACCGGGCAGCGACGAGATGAGCATGGTCGTGCGCCGGGCCTCGCTGATTCTCGACTCCGATCTGACGCCCGACACCGAGCTGTTGCTGAAGGCGGCTGGCGGCGCGGTCTGGGTTGGGGATCTTCGGTTGGCCGACCGGTTGGCCAAGGCTGCGATCCGCGCCGGCGGCTCTCCGCGGGCGTATTTCCTTCGCGCGCATGCGTTGTCGTGGTTCCCGGCCGGCGCTGAGGCCGAGGCCGTGTTGGCGGAGTTGACTGGGTTGGAGCTGACTGACGACGACCGCGGTCGACTCGCCTACATGCGCGCCCTGAACATGCTGTGGGCGGTCGGCGATGCCACGCGCGCGAAACAGATCATCGACGACGCCGCGCACGGTGCGTGCCCTCGGCTGTGGATCGACGCCTTCCTCACCGTGTACTGGTTTGCTCTCGATCAACCACAGGAAGCGATCGCAGCGTCGAAAAACCTTCTGCTGGAGAACCTCCCGGCGGTCGCGGGCGCCGAGACGGCGTGGGCGCTCGCGGTGGTGCTTGCCGACACCGGAAAGGCTGCCGAAGCGGCGGCCGTCGCGGACACCGGCTACGCCTTGGCCGCACGCTTTTTCGACTCGCCGCAGATGCGGTTCAACATCGCCGACGCGCACGTGAGCGCTCTGCTGTTGACCGGCGAGTTCACGCAGGGACTTGCGGTGGCGCAACGGGTCCGCGAGCAGGGCGCCGAGCTGCCGGGTGCGGCGCAACTCGTGGGCACGGCGATCGCCGGTCGCGCCGCACTGTTCGCGGGCCAATTGGACGAGGCGTGCACCTTGTTGGGGACCGCGGCGCCTGCGCTGTCCGCATCCGGGAACGAGATGGGTTGGGGGTACCGCTACCACGTCCCCTATGCGACCGCACTGGCCATGCGTGGGGCCACCGATCAGGCGGCCGCTGTGCTGGATTCGCTCGCCAAGATTCGTCGCCCGTTCCGCAAGCTGGACTACGAGCAGAGCCTGGCGCGGGCATGGCTGGCGGCGGGCCAGGGCGCGCTGACCGAGGCGGTCACCACCGTGCTGTCGGCCGCGGAAAAGGCGAAGGCGAAGGACCAATTCGGTGCCGAAGTGATGTGCCTGCAGACCGCGGTGCAGTTCGGCGACGCGTCAGCCGCCAGCCGACTGGCCGAGCTGGCCTCGATGGTCGAAGGGCCGCGGGCCCCGCTGGCCGCCCGGTTCGCATCGGCGCTGGCAACGGCTGATGCCGCCGAATTATCGGTTATCTCAGAGGAATTCGAGAAAGCCGGCGACCTCGTCGCGGCGGTGGACGCCGCCGCGCACGCCTGCATCGCCTTCCGCCAAGGCGAACTGCGCGGATCGGCACTTGGCTGTTCGGCGCGGGCCGAGGCATTGGCACGGCGGTGCGGCGGCATCAGTACGCCGGCACTGCGTGAGGTCAGCGAGCCGCTGCCGCTGACGGGACGTGAACGGGAGATCGTGCGACTGCTCGGCTCCGGATATTCGACGAAGGAGGTGGCCGAGCGGTTGTGCGTCTCTGCGCGCACCGTGGAAGGCCACATCTACCGGGCGATGATGAAAACCGGCGCGGCGACCCGCGACGAGCTCGTCAAGATGGTGTTCCCCGACCGGTAGTCACGCCATTTGCGTGGCCATGGCGATGTGGCCCTCGAAGCCAAGCGATGTCGACATGGCGAGGTAACGGTCGCGGTGCTCGCGGTAGGTCGATTCGTCGCCTCGGGCACGAGCAACGAGGGCACGCAACCGCAACAACGAGATCTCGCGTCCTACCGGATCGATATGGCTGGGCAGCGCCGCCATCCGAGCGATCGCGGCCTCTGCCTCAACCAGGTCATCATTGGTGCCCCGCTCCAGTAGCGTCTCCACCAGCAAAGCTGTCGTGAGCACAAACGGCCAGAAGTACTCGGCGGTGTACACGTCATTTGTGACCGCCCGCAGTTGCGCCACCCCAGCGCCGACATCCCCCCGAAGTGCCATTTCGCGCCCGAGTAGCGCGTCGATACCCGGAATCAGATTGATTGCGTAGGAGTGGGATACACAGTCCCTGCGGAGTTCGATCAGCATGTCCACGCCGCGCTGGCGGTCGTCGGCTCCGTCGCGGTGCATCAATGCAACACACAGCGCGAAGCGCAGTAGCACGAATGTGACCTCGTCGCTGGCTCGCTCAGCGATCTGTAACGCCTCCTCGATTTCCTGCACCGCCTTGACGTCGGCCAGCAGCACACCGCGCGGAATCGCGAGGCCGTAGCTGAAGGCGAAAACGACCGCTTGGGCGCTCAGGTCCGTCGACCGGGCCATCCTCACCGCGCGTTCGAAGTCCTCCCGCCACCCCGGCTGGCCCAACGAAAAGCAAGCGGTGCCACGAAAGGCGAGTGCCGCGGAAAGTGGCGATGCGACGAAGAGATTGCCCATCTCCGGATCGCCCGCGGCGAGGTCGATCACTCGTTGCGACCACCGGAGCACATCACCCATTTCGCCCCGCTGGATCTTGGCGATGATGCCCGAGAAGGACAGTCCAACGGTGAGCACGGGATCATCCAGCGATTCGACGAGGCCCATGTACTCGGATGCCAGCTGCGAGGCCTCACGGATTCGGTTGCGTAACACGTAGACCGACACCAGGCCCGCCATGCCAACGGCCAGCGCCGACTTGTCACCCGCAGCGGTGCAGAGATCGCGCAACTCGTCGAAGCCAACGTCGGCGATGCCCGCGGCGGTGCGGTACGCGCTGCCGCACAACAGAGTGCGGGGGCCGATCCGCATCGCCATCCGGTTCGGGTGATCGGCGGGCAACCGGTCGGCCACCTGCCGTGCTCGCTGCCAGGCCGCCCTGGCCGCTGGATAGTCGCGATTGGCCAGCCACGTACCCGCTCGCATGTGGTACTGATACGCGTCGACCAGATCGCCCGCCGCCTCGAGGTGTTCGGCGATCAGCGCCGCGTTCTGGTCGTCCGAGCCGATCATGCCGGCCAGTCGCCGATGCAACTGGGCGCGATCGGATTTCAGCTGTGACTCGTAAGCCACGGCGCGGATCAGCGGATGCCGGAAGGCGTACTCCGGCCGCGTCGTGAACGTCACTTGATCGACCAGTTCCGCCGCGAGTAGCTCATCGAGCGACGGATCGACCTGCTGCAGGGCCGTGAGCAACTCGACGCCGAATCGAGACCCGATGACCGCCGCTGCGCTGAGTGTCCGCTTGGCCATCAGGCTGAGCCGATCGATGCGCGCGGCAATGGTCGCCTGCAGCGTTCCGGGCACGCTGACTTCAGTGGCGGGATCCTCACACACGTAGGCACCCCGGGCGCCCGTCAGCACGCCACGCTCGACCAAGTCACGCACGATCTCCTCGGCGAAGAACGGATTGCCAGCCGCGCGTTTGGAAATCGTTGCCGCAAGCGCGCCGACGGAGGGGTGGTCGCCAAGCAACTCTGAACTCAGCGCCGATATCTGCGAGTCGTCGAGCGGTTCAAGAGCCAAGGTCTGCGATCGTGTGGTGCGGGAGAGCGCCCCGTCGTATTCAGGTCGGTAGGTGATCACCACCAGCCAGTGACTTCTGGGAACCACTGCGAGAAATCCGGCGATCATCGACTCGCTGATCTCGTCGATCCAGTGCACGTCCTCGATCACCAGGACTGCCGGTGTGACACGGGCCAACGCCGCGGCGTTGACCATGGCCGTGAGGCGGCGACGGCGTGCGTCGGGATCTATCTGCGGCGCAGTGGCATCGGGATCGGCGATTCCCAACAGGTCATCGAGCAGGAGCAGATCGTCAGGGTCGGCGTCTGACAACCGCGCGCGCACCTGCCCCCGCGCCGCCGCGCTGTCTAGGTCGTTGAGCGCGATGACGGCACGCAGCACTTCCGTCGCCGCGTGGAACGGCACCTCGCTGGTATGCGATTCGCAGTAGGCGGTGAAGCTGTCCATCCCTCGACGGGTCGCCAGCGCTACCGCTTCGCCGACGATGCGACTTTTGCCGATGCCTGCGGGCCCGACGACGCCGACCACGCTTCCCTTCCCCTTGACCGCCTGGTCCAGAATTCCGCCGAGGGCATTCAGTTCCCATTCGCGGCCAACGAAGGTCGGTTCGACTCGACTCGTGTGTCGATGTGCTGCGACGCCGAGTAGGCAGCGAGCGACGACGGAACCATGGAATCCCTTGATGTCCATCGTTTCTGGTTCGCCCAGCGTGGCGACGTCTTCGACGAGCCGGGCGGTCGAGTCGCTCAGCATCACGCCACCCGCCGGCGCCACCGATTCCATCCGTTGCGCCATGCCGACCTGCTCGCCGATGACGGTGTATGTCGCTGTGCCCGAATCTATTTCACCGGCGATCACCTCGCCTGAATTCAGGCCGACCCGCAGTCGCAACTCGACGCCGTCGCGGTGCTCGACCTCGGCCGCCAAGACCCGCGCGTCGCGCTGAATGTCCAGCGCCGCCAAGCAGGCCCGGATGGCGTGATCCTCGAGCGCTCTCGGAGCACCGAACAACGCCATCACGCCGTCGCCGGTGAACTTGTCGACCGTGCCGCCGTAGCGTTGCACGACCGCGGTTGCCCGCCGAGCCAACTCGCCGACGATCTCCCGGAGCCGTTCTGGGCCCACGGCCGCCGCGAGGTCCATCGATTGAACGACGTCGGCGAACAGGACGGTCACCTGTTTGTACTCGGCACCCGCGTCAGGTGTCGTGATCGACGACCCGCACGCGTGGCAGAACCGGGCGTTTTTGAGCAGGTCGGTACCGCATGCGCTGCACGCCGTCGCTGCGGTCATCCCCCGACCTCCCCGTTCGCTCAGGATAAGCGCTTCTCGGTCTACACAGCTGCGACTCGTAGGATCGGATGCGTGGATTCTGCACTCGCCAGCCTGATCGCTGAATTGCCCGACGGCGTCGTCGTCACCGATCCCGACATCGTGGCGTCCTATCGGCAGGACCGCGCGCTCGACCCGAATGCGGGCACAGCGATGGCCGTCGTGCGACCGCATCGCACCGAAGAGGTGCAGACCGTGATGCGGTGGGCGACGGCCAACAAGGTCGCGGTGGTGCCGCGCGGCGCGGGCACCGGGCTGTCCGGCGGGGCGACCGCGGTGACTGGCGGCATCGTGTTGAGCACCGAGAAGATGCGCGATATCACCGTCGACCCGGTCACGCGCACTGCCGTCGCACAGCCGGGACTGTTGAACGCCGAGGTGAAGAAGACCGTCGCCGAATACGGGCTGTGGTATCCGCCGGACCCGTCGTCGTTCGAGATCTGCAGCATCGGCGGCAACATCGCCACCAACGCGGGCGGGTTGTGCTGCGTGAAGTACGGCGTCACCACCGATTACGTGCTCGGCCTGCAGGTGGTGCTGGCCGACGGCACCGCCGTGCGTCTCGGCGGCCCGCGCTTGAAGGACGTCGCCGGGCTGTCGCTGACCAAGCTGTTCGTCGGCAGCGAGGGCACCCTGGGCATCATCACCGAGGTGACGCTGCGACTGCTGCCGCCGCAACATGTCGCCTGCACGGTGGTCGCGACGTTCGACTCAGTAGAAGCCGCTGCCAACGCCGTCGTCACCATCACCGGGAAGATCCGGCCGTCGATGCTGGAGTTCATGGACGCGGCGGCCATCAATGCGGTCGAGGACAAACTGCGGATGGGGTTGGACCGCAACGCCGCCGCGATGATGGTGGCCGCCACCGACGACCGCGGACCGTCCGGTGTCGAGGACGCCGAGTTCATGTCGACGGTGTTCACCGAACACGGTGCGAAAGAAGTGTTTTCGACGTCGGATCCCGAGGAGGGTGAGGCGTTCGTGGCCGCGCGGCGGTTCGCCATACCCGCTGTCGAGATGAAGGGGTCGCTGCTGCTCGAGGACGTCGGCGTGCCGCTTCCCGCGCTGGCCGATCTGGTCGCCGGGGTCGGCAAGATCGCGGCCAACCACGACCTGATGATCTCGGTCATCGCGCATGCCGGCGACGGCAACACCCATCCGTTGATCGTGTTCGACCCCGCCGACGAGGCGATGGCCGAACGCGCGCAGAAGGCGTTCGGCGAAATCATGGATCTGGCGGTCGGATTGGGCGGCACGATCACCGGCGAACACGGTGTCGGCCGGTTGAAGCGGCCCTGGCTGGCCGGGCAGCTCGGCCCCGAGGCGATGGAGCTCAACCAGCGGATCAAGCGGGCGCTGGACCCCGACGGCATCCTCAACCCGGGCGCCGCCATCTAACTCGTCGCAAAGGGGCTATTGACACGTTCTAGTGGCGTGTCGTACCAATGAGACATGACAGCCACTCTGTCTCAGGGGTCGCCGGTCCAGTTCCGGCTCGCCGACGCCGATACCTGGCCGAACCCGTGGCCGATGTACAAGGCGCTGCGCGACCACGACCCTGTGCACCGCGTCGTGCCGGAGGCCAATCCCGATCACGACTATTACGTGCTGTCCCGGCACGCTGACGCATGGCGGGCCGCCCGCGACAACCAGACGTTCTCCTCAGCGCAGGGGCTGACCGTCAACTACGGCGAGCTGGAACTGATCGGCCTTCAGGACAACCCGCCGTTCGTGATGCAGGACCCGCCGGTGCACACCGAGTTCCGCAAGCTGGTGTCGCGCGGATTCACGCCGAGGCAGGTGGAGGCGGTCGAACCCAAGGTGCGCGAGTTCGTCGTCGAGCGCATCGAGGCGTTGCGCGCCAACGGCGGCGGTGACATCGTCGCCGAGTTGTTCAAACCGCTGCCGTCGATGGTCGTCGCGCATTATCTCGGCGTCCCCGATGCGGACCGCGATCAGTTCGACGGCTGGACCGAAGCGATCGTGGCGGCCAACACCACATCAGGCGGTGTGGCGGGCGCGCTTGGCGGCCTCGGCGACGCGCTCGGCGAGATGATGGCCTACTTCACCGCGCTCATCGAACGCCGCCGCTCCGATCCAGGCGACGACACCGTCTCGCATCTGGTGGCGGCGGGAGTGGGAGCTGACGGCGACATCGCGGGCGTGCTGTCGATCCTGGCGTTCACCTTCACGATGGTGACCGGCGGTAACGACACCACCACCGGAATGCTCGGCGGGACAGCGCAATTGCTCCATCAGCGACCTGATCAGCGACGGCTGCTCGTCGAGCACCCAGATCTGATCGGTGAGGCGATCGACGAGTTCCTGCGGCTGACCTCACCCGTACAGGGGCTGGCCCGCACCACCACTCGCGACGTCACCATCGGCGACACCACCATTCCTGCCGACCGCAAGGTGCTGCTGCTCTACGGCTCCGCCAACCGCGACGAGCGCGAATACGGCGACGACGCAGCTGAACTCGACGTGCAGCGACGGCCGCGAAACATCATGACGTTCAGCCACGGCGCGCATTTCTGCCTCGGCGCCGCCGCAGCCCGCATGCAATCGCGCGTCGCGTTGACCGAACTGCTGGCGCGCTGCCCGGACTTCGAGGTCGACGAAGACGGAATCGTTTGGGCCGGCGGCAGTTACGTCCGCAGGCCGCTATCGGTGCCGATCACGGTGACGTCCTGATGGCGGGGGACTGGCTGGCAGCGCGGCGCACCGAGGTGGCGGCCGACCGAATCCTCGACGCGGCAGGCGAACTGTTCGCCCAGCAGGAGGCGGCGACCGTCGGCATGCACGAAATCGCCTCGGCCGCTGGGTGTTCGCGCGCCACGCTGTACCGCTATTTCGAGAACCGCGACGCCTTGTATACCGCCTACGTGCACCGTGAGGCGTACCGGCTGTATCGCGAGATGACCGAGCAGATCAACTCGGTGACCGATCCCCGCGAACGGCTGATCGAGGGAATGATCGCCTCGATCCGCAATGTGCGTGAAAGCCCCGCGCTGGCTTCGTGGTTCGCGACGACGCAGCGGCCGATCGGCGCGGAGATGGCCGAGCAGTCGGAGGTGATCAGGGCGCTCACCGAGGCCTTCGTGATCTCGCTGGGACCTGACGAGCCCGACGTCGTCGCGCAGCGGGCCCGCTGGTTGGTGCGGGTGATGACGTCGCTGTTCCTGTTCCCCGGCCACGACGAGGCCGACGAGCGGGCGATGCTCGAGGAGTTCGTCGTGCCGATGGTGGTCCCGAAAAGTCAAGCCACCCAATAGGCTTGCGCCTTGATCGACTTGCGCGGGAGCTTGTAGTCGTCGCGGAAGATTTTGGCCACCGCGCGGGTGGTGCGGTTGTCGCAGGCGACCCAACCGAAGTGGTCGGCGGCGTCGAACGCGCCTGAGCGGACCGCCTCGACAAGCGCCTCGCCGCCGTTCTTGCGGTCCACCCACACCACCCCGGTACTGCGCGCCACCGGCAACTGCTTGTCGGCGTCGTGACCGGCCTCCAGGTACACCCGCGCCGGGCTGTCGCCGACGGCCGTCAGCAGGGAGTTGATCGCGGGCAGCGATGCCGTGTCGCCGACGATGACGTAGCCGTTGGGCGCCGGTTCGGGCAGTGTGAAATTGCTGCCCAGCACGGTCACGTCGATGGTGTCGCCCGGTTGCGCATGCTGGGCCCAGTGCGAGGCGATCCCGTCGTGCAACGCGAACTCGATGTCGACGGTGTCGGCGCCCGGATCCGGGTCGACCAGCGTGTAGCCGCGCTGATGCAGCTTGTCGCCGTCGGCGAACCACATCCGGATCCACATCGTCGGATGCAGCGGCCGGTCGGCCAGCATGCCACCCGCATCGAAGCTCAGCCGCAGGTAATGCGGGGTGATCTCGCGCCTGCCGGTGACCGTGAGCCGGTAGTCGCCCGCCCGCAGCAGCTTGAGCACGGCGCCCTGGAAGCCGCGCGATGGTGTATCGGACATGCGTCGCCCCTCGTGTCGCTTACTTAGGGCACCATAACCTAAGTTGTGAGCTAAGGGGTGCGCACGCGGGTGCACCGGTGCAGTACCCACGCCACCGGCACCGTCGCGACGAAGGTGACCAGAAACAGGATCGCCACGTTGCCGGTGTAGATGCGCCAGCGCAGGATCTCCACCATCACCAACTCCATCGTCACCAGGTGGATCAGGAAGATCTCGTAGGAGATCTCGCCGAGGAACACCATCGGCCTGCTGGCGAGGAACTTCGCGTACAGGCCGCGGTCGGCCAGCGCCAGCGGCGCGACCACCAGCGTGGCGATCACCGCGTAGAACGCCGCCTTGAGCAACGCCTCACGCAGTTCGTGCGGTGAGGTGGTGGGTTCGCCTGCAATTGGGGTCGAGGCGATGAAGTAGCAGATCACGGCCAGCGGGACGCACGCGAACGCGTAGGCGCGCACCCCCATCGGTTGCAGCACCGCCAACGTCATACCGCCGAGGAACCACAGCAGATACGTCGGCAGCCACAGTCGGGCGCCGTCGGGCAGAAAGTCGGTGGTGTGCACCAGGATCAGCCAGGCCGGAGTGATCAACGCCAACGCCGCGAGACCGGTCAACAGCAGCGCGGGCCGCCACCGCCCGCGACACAGCACGACCAGCAGCAGGTACGCCAGGAACGGCAACGCGACGTAGAACGCAACCTCGACCGCGAGGCTCCACATCTGGGTAAGGCCTTGGTGCAGATAGGAATACAGATAGTTGTCGGTGTAGATCTGGGTCAGTGTCAGGTTGCGGATCAACCCCACCACCGTGTGGCCGGGGTTGGGTCCCGCTGTGCGCCAGTGATAAACCAGGTACGCGATCAGCACGGTGACGACGTAGGCGGGCATGATGCGTCGCACCCGGTGCCAGGCGTAGCGGCGCACCGACGGCGAATCAGCGCCTGCCGCTGCGGCTTTCACCCACGGGCTGAACAGCAGGAAACCCGACAGCACAAAGAAGATCGGCACCCCGATCTCCATGCGCGAGTACACCAGCCCGACGTACCCATGGGTGTACTTGCCGGTGGTGTAGGCGGCGTGTGTCGCCATCACCAGAAGCGCGGCCACCGCGCGGATGCCCGTCAGCGACGCGACGCGCTCAGCCTTGCCGACCGATTCCAGGCCGCCCTGTGCGACCGGATCTTTCACGCCTTCCGGCGCGGTCATTCGTGTTTCCGCTTCGGCTTACCTGATGCCCGCTTCGGTGCCCGGTCGGGCTGCAAATTGATCAGATTCCCCTGAATGCGAGTCTTTTCAAGGGCTTTCAACGTCTGCTTGGGCAGCTTCGCAGGCAGTTCCACCAGCGAATGGTCCAACCGGATGGTGATGTGGCCGAAGTCGCTGCGATGCAATCCACCTTCGTTGGCGATGGCACCGACGATGGCGCCGGGCATCACCTTGTGCCGCTTGCCGACTGAGATGCGGTAGGTGGCGAGGTCGCTGCGCCGCTCGCGCGGCTTGCGGGGACCGTCCTCGCGCTTCGGCCGGTCTTGTCGTTCCCTGCGCTTCTCCGGAGGTGGTTCGGTCATCAGGAACTCTTCGCCGTCGCGGCTCTGCAGCGCGAGCGCGGCGGCGATATCGGCCATCGGGACGTCGTGGTCGCGTTCGTAACCCTCGATCAGCTTGCGGAACAGGTCGATTCCCGGTGCATTGAGCGCCTCGGTGATCGAATCGCGGAACTTCTCCACTCGCTGGGCGTTGACGTCGTCGACCGACGGCAGTTCGGATTCGACGAGCTTCTGCCGGGTGACCCGCTCGATCGAGTTCAGCAGATGACGTTCGCGCGGCGTCACGAACAACAGCGCGGTGCCTGACCGGCCTGCCCGCCCGGTGCGCCCGATGCGGTGCACGTAGGACTCGGGGTCGTGCGGGATGTCGTAGTTCAGCACGTGTGAGATGCGCTCGACATCCAGGCCGCGGGCCGCCACGTCGGTGGCGATCAGGATGTCGATCGAACCGTCCTTGAGCGCGTTGATCGTTCGCTCGCGCACCGCCTGCGGGATATCGCCGTTGATCGCGGCCGCGGCGAAGCCCCTGGCCTTGAGCCGTTCGGCGACCTCCTCGGTGGCCTGCTTGGTGCGGACGAACACGATCATCGCCTCGAACGGTTCCACCTCGAGCAGTCGCGTCAGCGCGTCCATCTTCCGCGGGCCTGCCACCTGGAGGTAGCGCTGCGAGATGTTCTCGGCGGTTTGCGTTTTCGCTTTGACCGTCACCTCGACGGGGTCGTGCAGGTACTTGCTGGTGATCTTGCGGATCGCGGGCGGCATGGTCGCCGAGAACAGCGCGACCTGCTTGTACTCGGGGGTGTCGGCCAGGATGCGCTCGACGTCCTCGGCGAAGCCCATCTGAAGCATCTCGTCGGCCTCGTCGAGCACCATGTAGTCGAGGTGGCTGACGTCGAGGGTGCCCTTCTCCAGATGGTCGATGACACGGCCCGGTGTGCCGACCACCACCTGGGCGCCGCGCTTGAGGCCTGCCAGTTGCGGGCCGTAGGACGAGCCGCCGTACACCGGCAGCACGTTGACGTTGAGGTGCGCGCCGTAGCGGCTGAACGCCTCCGCGACCTGCAGCGCCAGTTCGCGGGTGGGCGCCAGGACGAGGGCTTGGGTGGTTCTGCTCGACGGGTCGATCTTGGACAGGATCGGGATGGCGAACGCGGCCGTCTTGCCGGTGCCGGTCTGGGCGAGGCCGACGACGTCGGAGCCCTCCATCATCGCGGGTATGGTCGCCGCCTGGATGGCCGATGGCGTCTCGTATCCGACGTCGGCAACGGCCTGCAACACCGACGGGTGTATTTGCAGGTCAGCAAAGTTCAGAGCGGTGCCGGTCTGATCCGGCTCATGCGACGTCATCTCGCAGGAAGTCTAGTGGTTGCCGCGGCGGTTTCCGGCCGCGCCTGTCCGACGGGCGGACGGGTTCGCGGTAGGTTGCCCCTCTGTGAGAAGGGCCGTACTCATTGTGGCGGCGACGGTTGTGGTCGCCGGATGCGGTTCGAGCGACTCGACGGTGTCCAAGACGCCGGAGCCGACGGCCACCTCGCCCGCCCGCGAAACCGCGCGGCCTGCGCCGTCGGCGTTGCCGCCGCCCCCACCCGTCGTCGCGCCCGACGTCACCGCCGCCGACCCGTGCGCGGTCAACAACGCCGCACCCGAGATCGCGAAGGCCGTTTCGGAATTGCCCCGCGACCCCCGTAGCAATCAGGCCTGGAATCCGGAACCGCTGGCAGGCAATTACAACGAATGCGCGCAGTTGTCGGCGGTCATCGTGAAGGCCAACACCAACTCCGACAATCCGAACACCCGCGCGGTGCTGTTCCATCTCGGCAAGTTCATCCCGACCGGCGTGCCCGACACCTACGGGTTCAACGGCATCGACGAGTCGGCGACCACCGGCGACACCATCGCGTTGAAGTTCTCCGGCGGCATCGCCGGCCTCGACAGCGTGGTCAAGTTCCGGTGGAACGGCAACGGGGTCGAGTTGATCGGCAACACGCCCGGCTAGCTTCTGGCTTGGCGCCGAACGTGGGTTACCCGCACGCTTCTCCGCGTCTACACGTGTATCAAGCCCACACTCGGCGGCTCGGGCGCGAATCGAGCCATGAAATGCGTGCGTCCACTCGGACCTTCTCCCAATCGGGCCAACCCGCCGCGCGCGCCGCATCACGTACCCGCGCGAGGAAAACGTGCGGCCGGTAACGCAGGTGATCGCGACTCAACCGGACGATCAGCCAGCCCTCGGCGGCCAGTCGGGCAAGCCGGTCGATGTCACGGGCATGCTGGTCGGGGTCGTCCCAGTGTTGAGGACCGTCGTATTCGACGCCCAGCTTGTATTCCTTCCACCCCATGTCGACGCGTGCCACGAATTCGCCGAACTCGTCGACGACAACAATCTGCGTCTGCGGTTTGGGAAATCCGGCGGCGATCAGCAAGAGCCGGGTCCGGGTCTCTTGCGGCGACTCGGCGCCGCCGTCCATCAGATCCATGACTCGCCGCAGCTGGACGATGCCGCGTGCGCCGCGGTGATCTGCGGCGACGCGCTCGACATCCTCCGGTTTGAGACCTGTCGCGTTCGCTAGCGCATCCACCCGGATGATCGCTGTCTCGAGGCGATCTCGCCGACCGAGATCGAACGCTGTCCGCGCGGGTGTGGTGACCGGCATTCCTCTCACGAGGCAAGTCTCGTCGTCGCGGAGTCGCTCTCGATGGATGACGATCCCGTCGACCGCGCAGGCTTCGCAACGGGTCAGCTCGGCCGGCAGCTCGGGGTCAACCGACTTGGAACCGAGCAACGCCGCGGCGGACAGGCCGGCGATCGTGGCGTTTCGTCTCGACCACAGCCAGGCCGCCACAGCTCGTCTCTCCGGCGTGAGCGGCACACCTTTGCGCTGGTAGACATTTCGATAGATCATGTCGTGCTGGCTGACCAAACTCCGCCTCGTCACCAGGCCGGCCGCCAACGCTTCAGTGCCGACGAACGGCATCATTTCTGCATCCATGCGACCACCGTCGGCCCGGGGTTCCACACGATCCCGTCGTCGCACCCGCGATCGGCCCACCGTGTGGACGATCTCGCGTCTGTGGATGGACGAGTGTGGGCTTGCATCACGCCACGGCGCTGTTTTGTGTGCGGGTAACCCACGTTCGCGCCTAAGTGGAGGTGTCGGTTGGCTCACATAGGCTGGCGGCGTGTTCGTCACCGACGACCGCGTCGTCTACAGCGCATCCGATCTCGCCGCCGCCGCGCGCTGCGAGTACGCGCTGCTGCGTTCGTTCGACGCGCATCTCGGCTGGGGTCCCGCGGTCGCCGTCGAGGACGAACTGCTCGCGCGGACAGCCAAACTCGGCGACGAGCACGAGCAGCGCCACCTCGACCAACTGCGCGGCGACGACACCGTCGCGGTCATCGGCCGCCCGCCCTACACCGTCGACGGACTGACCGCCGCCGCGGACCAGACCATGCGCGCCGTCGAACGCCGCGCACCGCTGATCTATCAGGCCGCCATGTTCGACGGCCGGTTCGCCGGGTTCGCCGACTTCCTGGTGTTGGACGGCGAGCGGTACCGGCTGCGCGACACCAAGCTGGCCCGCTCGGTCAAGGTCGAGGCCCTGCTGCAGTTGGCGGCCTACGCCGACACGCTCGCCGCGGCCGGTGTGCCCGTCGCCGACGAGGTCGAACTGGTGCTCGGTGACGGCGTCACGGCGACCTACCGGGTCGACGAACTGCTGCCGGTGTACCTGCCCCGGCGCGCGGCCCTGCAGCGCCTGCTCGACGACCACGTGGCCGGCGGCAAGGCCGTCGACTGGGCCGACGACGGCGTCCGCGCCTGCTTCCGCTGCCCCGAGTGCGAGATCAAGGTCCGCGAAACCGACGATCTGCTGCTGGTCGCTGGCATGCGGGTGAGCCAGCGCGCCCGGCTCATCGACGCAGGCATCACCACCCTGCATCAGCTGGCCGAGCACACCGGCGCGGTCGAGGAGCTGCCGTCGCGCACCGTCAAGGCGCTGGCCGCGCAGGCCAGACTCCAGATCGCCGCCCGCGTCGACGGCAAGCCGCCCTACCAGGTGGTCGACGCCCAACCGTTGATGGTGCTGCCCGACGCGAACAAGGGCGACCTGTTCTTCGACTTCGAAGGCGATCCGCTGTGGACCGTCGACGGCCGCGAGTGGGGGCTCGAATACCTGTGGGGCGTGCTGACCGTAGCTGGACCGGCCGGCTCGCCGGCCGCCACCGACGAGTTTCACCCGTTCTGGGCGCACGACCGGGCCAGCGAGCGTCAGGCCCTCGTCGATTTCCTCGCGATGGTGCGCAAGCGGTTGCGCCGATACCCCGGCATGCACGTCTACCATTACGCGGCGTACGAGAAGAGCACGCTGCTGCGGCTGGCGGGCCGCTACGGCGTCGGCGAGAACGACGTCGACGATCTGTTGCGCAACGGCATCCTGGTCGACCTGTACCCGTTGGTGCGCAAGAGCATTCGCGTCGGCACCGAGAACTACAGCATCAAATCGCTCGAACCGCTGTACATGGGCAACGAGCTTCGCAGCGGTGAGGTGACGACCGCCGCCGACTCGATCACGCAGTACGCGCGCTACTGCGCGTTGCGCGACGAAGGCCGGCCTGACGAGGCGGCGGCGGTGTTGAAGGAGATCGAGGACTACAACGTCTACGACTGCCGATCGACCCGGCGCCTGCGCGACTGGATGATGGCCCGCGCCATCGAGGCAGGCGTGCCGCCGCGCGGCCCACAGCCCGTAACCGATGGCGGCGCAATCGAAGTCGCCGACGACATCGACCGCAGGCTGGGAAAGTTCGCAGGCGACGGCGTCGAGGAACGCACCGCCGAGCAGCAAGCGGTGGCAATGGTCGCCGCTGCGCGAGGCTTCCACAAGCGTGAGGACAAGCCGTACTGGTGGGCCCATTTCGACCGCGTCAACAACCCGGTCGACGAATGGGCCGACAACAGCGACGTGTTCATCGCGGACCACGGCGAGATCGTCAACGACTGGCACCAACCGCCGAAAGCGCGTAAGCCCCAACGCCATGTCCGCCTGATCGGCAGCATTGCCAACGGCGAACTGAGCAAAGAGATGTACGCGCTCTACGACCCGCCCGCCCCCGTCGGCCTCGCCGACGATCCCGACCGGCGCGGCTTCGGCACGGTGACGGTCGTCGAGTGCGACAACCCCGAGGCGCCCACCCAGGCCGTCGTCGTCGAGAAACAACCCAAGGACGGTGACGTCTTCGACCAGTTGCCGTTCGCGCTGACCCCGGGACCGCCGATCAGCACCAAACCGCTGCAGGAATCCATCGCCGAGACCGCAGCCCTGGTCGCCGCCGGACTTCCCAATCTGCCCGTCGACGCCGTGACAGACGTTCTGCTGCGGCGCAATCCGCGCACCCGCAGCGGCGGACCTCTCCCCCGCAGCGGCGTCATCGCCGACGACATCACCGCCGCGTTGCTCGACCTCGACTCGTCGTACCTTGCGGTGCACGGCCCGCCGGGTACCGGCAAGACGTTCACCTCCGCCGCGGTGATCGCGCGACTCGTCAACGACCATCAGTGGCGGGTTGGCGTCGTCGCCCAGTCGCATGCGGTGGTCGAGAACCTGTTCTGCGACGTGCTCAAGGCCGGTGTCGACGGTGAGCGGATCGGCAAGAAGCTCAACACGGTCAACTTGGGCTGGACCGACCTGACCAACCCCGAGTTCGCCGGTTTCATCGCCGCGCACGACGGTTGCGTCGTCGGCGGGACGGGCTGGGACTTCGCCAATGCCAACAAGATTCCGCGGCAAGCCCTCGACCTACTGGTCGTCGAGGAGGCGGGCCAGTACAGCCTGGCCAATACCATCGCGGTGGCGCCGTCGGCCAGAAACCTGATGCTGCTCGGCGATCCGCAGCAGTTGCCACAGGTCAGCCAGGGCACGCATCCCGAACCGGTGAACGAGTCGGCGCTCGGCTGGCTGGTGGAGGGCCACCACACGCTGCCCGCCGAGCGCGGCTACTTCCTCGACTACTCCTATCGGATGCATCCTGCGGTGTGCGAACCGGTTTCGCGGCTGTCCTACGACGGCCGGTTGCGCTCGCGCGAGGAGGTCAGCGCCGCGCGTCACCTCGATGGCGTGGCGCCCGGTGTGCGGGTGCTGACCGTCGAGCACAACGGCAACTCCACCGACAGCCCGGAGGAAGCCGACGCGATCGTCGCGGAGATCCGCGGCCTGGTGGGCAGACCGTGGACCGACGAACACGGCACCAAGCCACTCGCGGCCGAAGACGTGCTGGTGGTGACGCCGTACAACGCCCAGGTGGTCACCCTGCGACGCAGACTCGACGCCGCCGGGTTCGCCAAGGTCGAGGTGGGCACCGTCGACAAGTTCCAGGGCAGACAAGCGCCGGTGGTGTTCGTCTCGATGGCGGCGTCGTCGGCGGACGACGCCCCGCGAGGGGTTTCGTTCCTGTTCAACAGGAATCGGCTCAACGTCGCGGTCAGCAGGGCGAAGTACACCGCGATCATCGTGCGGTCAGCGCTGCTGACCGACTACCTGCCTGCCACGCCGGACCGCCTGGTTGAGCTGGGAGCGTTCCTGGCACTCGCCGACGGAGGCTGAGCCTGCCCGGCGCAGCCGGAGGATCCGGCGCAGTCGGGCGCCAGCGAAGCCGACAATCGAGGCCTGTGATAGACCCACTGGGTGAGCCTGACCGACACGCTGGCTGGGATCGTCGGCGCCGCGCACGTCATCACCGATCCCGACGTGCTCGACGGCCGCAGCGTCGACCACACCGGCCGCTACCGAGGAAGGGCCAGCGCGTTGGTGCGGCCGGGTTCGGCCGACGAGGTGGCGGCGGTGCTGCGTGCCTGTCGCGACGCGGGCGCATACGTCACCGTGCAGGGCGGCAGGACGTCATTGGTGGCGGGCACGGTGCCCGAGCACGACGACGTGCTGCTGTCGACGGAGCGACTGCGCGACATCGACCACGTCGACACCGTCGAACGTCGGGTGCATGTGGGTGCGGGCGTGACGCTGGCCGAGGTGCAGCGCGCGGCCTCGGCGGCGGGCCTGGTGTTCGGTGTCGACCTGGCCGCGCGGGATTCGGCGACCGTCGGTGGCATGGCGTCCACCAACGCGGGCGGGCTGCGCACGGTGCGCTACGGCAACATGGGCGAACAGGTGCTCGGCATGGACGTGGCGTTGCCCGACGGCTCAGTGGTGCACCGGCACAGTCGAGTTCGCAGCGACAACACCGGCTACGACCTGGCGTCGCTGTTCGTCGGCGCGGAGGGCACACTCGGCGTGATCGCCGCGCTCGATCTGCGGCTGCATCCGACGCCGTCGCAGCGCGTGACCGCGATCTGCGGGTTCGACGATCTCTACGCGCTGGTCGAGACCGGGCGGCGGTTCCGCGATATGGACGGCATCGCGGCCCTTGAGCTAATCGACGCCCGCGCCAGCGCGTTGACCGCCGAACACGTCGGTGTGGCCGCACCCGTCGACGGTGCGTGGCAACTGCTCATCGAATTGGCCGGTGACACAGACCAAACCGAGCGGCTGGCCGATGCGCTGGACGACGCCCGGATGTCGGATGAGCCCGCGGTCGGCGTCGACGTCGCCGCGCAGCAACGGCTGTGGCAGGTCCGCGAATCGGTTGCCGAGGTTCTCGGTGTGTACGGGCCACCGCTGAAATTCGATGTGTCCCTTCCATTGTCGGCGATCGCGGGCTTCGCCGCGGCGTCCGCCGAGCTGGTCGGCGCGCATGCACCCGATGCGATCCCGGTGCTGTTCGGCCACATCGGTGAGGGCAATCTGCACCTGAACGTGGTGCGTTGCGGTCCCGACGCCGAGCGTGGGCTCTACGCGCCGATGATGCAGTTGATCGCCGACCACGGCGGCAATGTCAGCTCCGAACACGGTGTCGGCACCCGCAAGCGCGACTACGTGTCGATGTCACGCACGCAGGCCGATATCGCGGCGATGCGCGCCGTCAAGGCCGCGTTCGACCCGACCGGCTACCTCAACCCCGCGGTGCTGTTCAACCAGACGGCGCGAACGGGAGAAAACTAGTCCCGGCCGGGCGCCGAGTGCCTGCCGTAGCGGGGTGCGTCGTCGGGGTCGTCGCGGGAATGCTTGCCGTTGGACTCGAACCAGAACGGCCGCTTCTGCGGCTGACTCTCCGAACGGTGATGCCGCGGCGGATCCGGCGCGGGCGGCGGCAGCGGCTGGAACCGCTGTTCGTCGTCGACGTGAAAGCCGTTGTGCGCGAACCCGATCGGCTCTGCTTTCGGCTTGACGGGCGGCAGGTCGGAGAGCCACTGGTCGACCATCTCGCGCCAGTCTTCGCGCGGCGGTTCCGCGACCGGCGGCGGTTCGGCGGCGGGCTCGGCATGCAACCGAAGAGGTTCGGTGGCGGGGTCCTCGACGTGCACGGCCGGTTCGGCATGCGTGGGCTCGGCGGCGTCGTCCCAGCGCACTTCGTACTCCAGGTATTCGTCGTCGTCGAGGAACGCCTCGTCGCCGCCGTACTCGACGGCGTAGCCGGCGTCGCGGTCGAGATCGTCGTCGTCGGCCAGCCGTTCCGGATCACCGAAGCCGAGCATGAACACCGCCGCGACCACGCCGACCAACGCGAAGAACGCGGGCAACAGCATCGATTGCGACATCGCCGCGGCGAACGGTTCGTTCAGCCATGTCGGCAGCGCGATCGCCGAACCGTCAGCCCGCATCGCCTGACCCGGCAGCGGCGGCATCTCGGCGTTGATCCGCGACGTCATGAACGCCGCCATGCCCGCGCTGCCCAACACCGAACCCACCTGGCGGGTGGCGTTGTAGACACCGGAACCGGCACCTGCCAACTTGGGCGGCAGATTGCGGGTGGCCGTCGCCGCCAGCGGCGCCCAGATGAACGCCGAACCGACGCCCATCGCGGTGATCGGCAGCACCAACCGCCAGATCGGCGTGCTCGGCGCCATCTCGACCGACAGCCACGTCATCGCGATCGCCAGCACGGAGAACCCGAAGCCGATCACCGGTCGGGGATGTGATCGGTCGACGATCCTGCCGACGAACGGCGCGAGCACACCCGTCGTGACCGCCATCGGCGCGGTGAGCAACGCCGACCGCGTCGGCGAGAGATCGCACACCGCCTGGGCGTAGAACATCAACGGCAGGAACGTGCCCGTCATGACGAAGCCGATGGTCGCGACCCCGACGTTGGACAGCGAGAAGTCCCTGTCGCGGAAGATGATCAGCGGGATCAGCGGTTCGCTGGTGTTGACGTACTGCCAGATCACGAACGCGGCCATGAAGCCGATGCCGCCGGCGATGGTGCCCCAGATCCATGGCGCCCAGTCGTGCGCCTGGCCCTCCTGTAGCGCGAAGACGATCAGGAACATGCCGATGCCGGAGAGCACGACGCCGAGCAGATCGAATTTGCGCGTCGAAGTAGGAAGCGCGGGGATCAGCCAGACAGCCAACGCCAACCCGATGACCCCGATCGGCACATTGACGAAGAAGATCCACTGCCAGCCGAGATAGTCGACCAGCACCCCGCCCGCCAGCGGGCCGACCAGCGTTGCCACCCCGGCGGTCGCCCCCCACACGCTCATCGCCACACCGCGGCGCTCGGCGGGGAAGATCCGGGTGATCGTCGACAACGTCTGCGGCGTCAACAACGCCGCCCCGATGCCCTGCAACACGCGGGCCGCGACCAACATGCCGAGGCTGCCCGCAAGTCCGCACCACAGCGACGCGGCGGTGAACACCGCGAGGCCGATCAGGTACAGGTTCTTCGGCCCGAACCGGTCGCCGAGGCGGCCGGCGACCAACAACGGCACCGCGTACGCGAGCAGGTAGGCGCTGGTGACCCAGATGACCGAGTCGTAGCTGGCGCCGAGCTTGTCCATGATGGACGGGTTGGCGACCGCGACGATGGTCGCGTCGACCAGGATCATGAAGAACCCGACCAGCATGGCCCACAACGCGTTCCACGGATTCTCCACCGCGGTTTCTCCGCCGTCGGCTGGTAACCGCACTCCCCCTCGAGCGCGGTCGTCTTGCCGGTTAGTCAGCGTTGGGTACATCTCGGGTCGACCAGATAAAGAACGATTCAGCCGACGGTACGTACCGGGTTATGCCCCGACAACCCCGGGGTGGACCAGTACGAGGTCAGGCTGCTTCGGCGACGGCGTCGCCGCTGACGTCGTCCTTGGCTTCGGTGGCCGGCACGCCGACCGCCACTAGGGCCAGCAATGCGATCACCATGCCGGCCGTCATCACCAAGGCTAACGCGATCTCGTTGTTGCCGAGCACGCCCACCAAGGGCGCCACCGCGGCGCCGACACCGAACTGGGCCGCACCAAGCAAGGCCGCCGCGGTGCCCGCCGCATCCGGGTGTCGCGACAACGCCACCGCGGGCGCGTTCGGGAGCACCAGGCCCATCGCGGCCAGCACCGCCCACACCGGCACCACGAAACCGACAAGGCCGCCGATGTGTCCGTAGGAGAGCCCGACGAGGACCACGCCGGCCACCACCGCCGCGGTCAGGGCCCACAACGCGATGGTCTGCGGCGCGAACCGCCGCAGCAGCACAACGTTGAACTGCGTCGCGCCGATCAGCGCGACCGCGCCCGCGCCGAACACCAACGCGAACGCCTGCTGGTCGAGGCCGTAATGGGTCTGCAGCACGAACGGTGCGCCCGCGATGTAGGCGAACAGTCCGGACATCCCGAGCGCGGCGACCAACACCAGGATGATGAACCGGGCGTCGCGCAGCAGTTCGACGTACGTCGCCGCGATGCCGCGGACCTTCAGCGGGCGCCGGTGCGAGACCGGCAGCGTTTCCGGCAGCGACAGCGCCGCCAGCAGCAGCAGGCCGCCCGCAAGCACGACCAGCACCGCGAAGACCCAGTGCCATGACGCCGTCAACAGCACCGCAGCGCCCAACGACGGCGCGATCACCGGGGCGACGCCGAGCACCAGCATCAGCCGCGACATCACCGTCGCCGCGACCGAATCGGCGTACAGGTCGCCGACCACCGCGATGGCCACCACCATGGCCGCGGCGGCACCGACACCCTGCAGTCCCCGCGCCACGCCGAGGAGGACGACGTCCGGCGCGAACAGACACAGCAACGACGCGAGCATGTGCAGCACGATGCCCGCCATCATCGGCTTGCGACGGCCGAGTGAGTCCGACAGCGGACCGACGATGAGCTGGCCGAGCGCCAAACCCGCGAGCGGCCCGGTCAACGTGAGCTGCGCGACCGACTCGGACACCGACAGGTCATCGGCAATCTTCGGCAGCGCGGGCAAATACATGTCGATGGTCAACGGACCAAGCGCGACCAACGCGCCGAGCACCGCGATCATCCGGATGCGGCTCGGAGGCGACTCTGTGCTGGTCACGTTCACGTCGCTCGATGTTGCCACGGAAGTGGTTAGCGCCGCTTCCCGATTATTTGTTCCCCGTGAGGGCCGACCGGTGCCGTCAGCGAAGCCGAGTCGTTAGCAGTTCAAAGAAGTTTACCTGGATCGTCGTCGGGTATTTCGGAGCCCGGCATGGGGGGACCCTTCTCTTTGCCGCAGATAGGCGAGCTACAGCCCGTTGGCTCGCGTCTTCGGGGCATTCGCGCCCCCAGATCAAGGAGATCGAATGCGAAACCTATTAGCAACGCTCATCGCTGTCGGCGCCGTGTCGCTGGCAGGTGCGCCAGTGGCGAACGCCACACCGACCCCGGCGCTGCAGACCGGCCCCGCGGTCACGTCGACCAGCACCCTTGCCGCCCAGGACGCCGACGACGACAGCGGCGACAACGGCCTGTGGGGCCTCGCGGGGCTGCTCGGCCTGCTTGGCCTACTCGGATTGAAGCGCCGCAACGACGTCGACCGTCGGGTCGGCACGGGCACCACGACCGCTCGCGGCACCAACCCGGGCGTCTAGTTCCCTCGGTGAGCCCCCGCCCCGCAGCCGCGGGGGCGGGGGTTCATCGCGTCACCGCAACGGTTCCTTGCCAGGGCACTCACCGTGGCTGCCATTCGTTGAGCAACCGTTAGCCTGAAAGCAGCCGCTTCGGAGCAAGGGGGAGCCGATATGAGCGCTCGGTCGAAAGCCAAAAGCCAGTTGCCGGCCGTTCCCGACGAGAATCCCGGCGCCGCGGCCAAGGTGCTCTCTCAGATCATCGAGCGCGGCTCTCGGGTGCAAGGGCCTGCCATCAAGGCCTACGTCGACCGACTGCGCCAGCACAACCCTGATGCGACGCCCGCCGAGGTGGCCACCAAACTCGAGAAGCACTACACGGCCGCGGTGATGGCCAGCGGCGCAGCGGTGGGTTCTGCGGCCGCGTTCCCCGGCATCGGCACACTCGCCGCGCTGTCCGCGGTGGCCGGTGAGACCGTGGTGTTCCTCGAGGCCACCGCCGTCTACGTGCTCGCCCTTGCGGAGGTGTACGGGATCCCGGCCGAGCATCGCGAACGCCGCCGCGCGTTGGTGCTTGCCGTGCTCGTCGGCGATGAGAGCAAACAGGCGGTCACCGACTTGCTCGGTCCCGGCCGCACCAGCGGCGCCTGGCTGTCCGACGGCGCGGCGACGTTGCCGCTACCGGCGGTGTCCCAACTCAATTCGCGACTGCTGCGGTACTTCGTCAAGCGCTACACCCTCAAGCGCGGCGCGATCGCCTTCGGCAAGTTGTTGCCGGTCGGCATCGGCGCGGTGGTCGGCGGAGTGGGAAACCGACTGATGGCGAAGAAGATCATCGCCAACGCCAGGAAGGCGTTCGGCAACGCGCCGTCGCGCTGGCCGTCGTCGCTGCATGTGTTGCCTGCCCCAAGCGAGCGATGAGGAGAACTGCCGTTCGGGTGGTTTGGCCTGCTGGGGATAATCGGGAAGCGTTAGCCTTTAGGCGGCGGTCACACGGGTAATCCCCGTCGACCGCGCGAATATCGGTGGCGAGCGTGAACCGCTTGCCTGAGGCGAAGGAATCGAGGCGAGTAGCTGCCGTGAGCTCACCATCACCATTCGGACAGAACGAGTGGTTGGTCGAGGAGATGTATCGCAAGTTTCGCGAGGATCCCTCGTCGGTAGACCCGAGTTGGCATGAATTTCTAGTCGACTACTCGCCCGAGCCAACTACCGAACCGAAACCGCCGACCGGGAACGGCCAACCGGCCCAGGTGTCCGCCGCCGCACCGGTCGCGCCGCCGGAGCCCGCCCCCGCGCCTCCGCCCAAAGCAGACACCAGCAATGGCGTGGCCGCCGCGCCCGCCAAGGCACCGGAGCCCGCGAAGCCCGCGGCGAAACCGAAGGCCCCCGCCCCTGCGCCCGCCGAAGGCGAGGAGACGCAGGTGCTGCGCGGCGCCGCCGCCGCGGTAGTGAAGAACATGTCGGCGTCGCTCGAGGTGCCGACCGCCACCAGCGTGCGGGCCATCCCGGCCAAGCTGATGATCGACAACCGGATCGTCATCAACAACCACCTCAAGCGCACCCGCGGCGGCAAGATCTCGTTCACCCACCTGATCGGTTACGCGCTGGTGCAGGCGGTCAAGAAGTTCCCGAACATGAACCGCCACTTCGCCGAGGTGGACGGCAAACCGAATGCGGTAACGCCCGAGCACGTCAACCTCGGCCTCGCGATCGACCTGCAGGGCAAGGACGGCAACCGGCAACTCGTCGTCGCTGCCATAAAGGGCTGCGAGACGATGCAATTCGGCCAGTTCATTGCCGGCTACGAGGACATTGTCCGGCGTGCCCGCGACGGCAAGCTGACCGCCGAGGACTTCTCCGGCGTGACGATCTCGCTGACCAACCCTGGCACCATCGGCACGGTGCACTCGGTGCCGCGGTTGATGCGCGGCCAGGGTGCCATCATCGGCGTCGGCGCGATGGAGTACCCCGCGGAATTCCAGGGCGCCAGCGAGGAACGCATCGCCGAACTCGCTGTCGGCAAGCTGGTCACGTTCACGTCGACCTACGACCACCGCATCATCCAGGGTGCGGAGTCGGGCGACTTCCTGCGCACCATCCACGAACTGCTGCTGTCCGACGACTTCTTCGACGAGATCTTCCGCGAGCTCGGCATCCCGTACGAGCCGGTGCGGTGGCGCACGGACAACCCGGACTCGATCGCCGACAAGAACGCGCGCGTCATCGAACTGATCGCGGCGTACCGCAACCGCGGCCACCTGATGGCCGACATCGACCCGCTGCGCCTGGACAAGAGCAGGTTCCGCAGCCACCCCGACCTCGACGTCGCCACCCACGGCCTGACGCTGTGGGACCTCGATCGCGAGTTCAAGGTCGACGGCTTCGCGGGCAAGGACTACAAGAAGCTGCGCGACGTGCTTGGCCTGTTGCGCGATGCGTACTGCCGCCACGTCGGCGTCGAGTACACGCACATCTTGGAGCCCGAGCAACAGAAGTGGCTGCAGGAGCGCATCGAGGTCAAACACGACAAGCCGACCGTCGCGCAGCAGAAGTACATCCTGAGCAAGCTGAATGCCGCCGAGGCCTTCGAGACCTTCCTGCAGACCAAATACGTTGGGCAAAAACGGTTCTCGCTGGAAGGCGCGGAAACCGTCATCCCGATGATGGATGCGGCCATCGACCAGGCCGCCGAGCATGCGCTCGACGAGGTCGTGATCGGCATGCCGCACCGGGGCCGGCTCAACGTGCTGGCCAACATCGTCGGCAAGCCCTACTCGCAGATCTTCAGCGAGTTCGAGGGCAACCTGAACCCGTCGCAGGCGCACGGTTCCGGCGACGTCAAGTACCACTTGGGCGCCACAGGCAACTACATCCAGATGTTCGGCGACAACGACATTCAGGTGTCGCTGGTGGCCAACCCGTCGCACCTGGAGGCCGTCGACCCCGTGCTGGAAGGCCTGGTTCGCGCCAAGCAGGACCTGCTGGACGTCGGCGAGGAGGCCGACGCTTCCGAGAAGTTCTCGGTCGTGCCGATGATGCTGCACGGCGACGCGGCGTTCGCCGGCCAGGGTGTGGTCGCCGAGACGCTGAACCTGGCGCTGCTGCGCGGGTACCGCACCGGCGGCACGATCCACATCATCGTCAACAACCAGATCGGGTTCACCACGTCGCCGAACGACTCGCGGTCGTCGGAGTACTGCACCGACGTCGCGAAAATGATTGGCGCGCCGATCTTCCACGTCAACGGCGACGACCCGGAGGCGTGCGTCTGGGTGGCCCGGCTGGCGGTGGACTTCCGGCAGAAGTTCAAGAAGGACGTCGTCATCGACATGTTGTGCTACCGCCGTCGCGGTCACAACGAGGGCGACGACCCGTCGATGACGCAGCCCTACATGTACGACGTGATCGACACGAAGCGCGGATCGCGTAAGACGTACACCGAAGCACTGATCGGCCGCGGCGACATCTCGATGAAGGAAGCCGAGGACGCGCTGCGCGACTACCAGGGCCAACTGGAGAGGGTCTTCAACGAGGTCCGCGACCTCGAGAAGCATCCGATCGCGCCGAGTTCTTCCGTCGAGTCCGACCAGATGGTGCCCGCGGGAATGAAGACCGCGGTGGACAAGTCGCTGCTGGCCCGCATCGGTGACGCTCATCTGGCGTACCCGGACGACTTCAACGTGCATCCGCGCGTCAAACCGGTGCTCGAGAAGCGTCGCGAGATGGCCTACGAGGGCAAGGTCGACTGGGCGTTCGCCGAGTTGCTGGCGCTGGGCTCATTCCTGGCCGAGGGCAAGACAATTCGGCTGTCGGGCCAGGACACCCGGCGCGGCACGTTCACCCAACGGCATTCGGTGATCATCGACCGTAAGACCGGGCGGGAGTTCACGCCGCTGCAGTTGCTGACCACCAACACCGACGGCACGCCCACTGGCGGCAAGTTCATGGTGTACGACTCCGCGCTCTCGGAGTACGCGGCGGTGGGCTTCGAATACGGGTACTCGGTGGGCAACCCCGACGCACTTGTGTTGTGGGAGGCGCAGTTCGGCGACTTCGTCAACGGGGCGCAGTCGATCATCGACGAGTTCATCAGCTCCGGTGAGGCCAAGTGGGGTCAGCTCTCCGATGTGGTGCTGCTGCTGCCGCACGGACATGAGGGCCAGGGTCCGGACCACACGTCGGCCCGCATCGAGCGGTTCCTGCTGCTGTGGGCCGAGGGCTCGATGACCATCGCGATGCCGTCGACACCGGCGAACTACTTCCACCTGTTGCGCAGGCACGGCTTGGACGGTATTCACCGGCCACTGATCGTGGCGACGCCAAAGTCCATGCTGCGCAACAAGGCTGCGGTCAGCGACCTCAAGGAGTTCACCGAGGGCAAGTTCCGCTCGGTGCTCGAGGAGCCGACGTACGAGGAGGGCACCGGCGACCGCGACGCGGTCAAGCGTCTGCTGCTGACCAGCGGCAAGCTCTACTACGAGTTGGTGGCCCGCAAGGCCAAGGACAACCGCGACGACGTGGCGATCGTCCGCATCGAGCAGTTGGCCCCGCTGCCGCGGCGGCGGCTGAAGGAGACGCTGGATCGGTATCCGAACGTCGAGCAGTACTTCTGGGTGCAGGAGGAGCCTGCGAACCAGGGTGCGTGGCCGACGTTCGGGCTGACGCTTCCCGAGGTGTGCTCGGACCGGTTGTCGGGCATCAAACGGATTTCGCGTCGGGCGATGTCGGCGCCGTCGTCAGGTTCGTCGAAGGTGCACGCGGTCGAGCAGCAGGAGATAATCGACGAGGCGTTCGCCTGATAGCTCGTGTTCGCGAGTCAGGTGCGGACTTGGCGGCGGAACGTGACTTTGTCGAATTCCCTGCCGTATTCGTCGACGGCGACAACGTCCATCTCACTCATCAGCGCGCCTGGGCGGACGTCGACGCGGATATAGGCGTAGTTGGCGAACCGCACCCTCGACCAGTCGACGGATTCGTGTTGCTTCTTGCCGTCGGGTGTCCAGACGTAGCTGTTGGGTACGGCGGTGTCGGGTAGTTCGTGCCCGCGGTAGCTGTCCTCCTCACCCGGCTGGAAGGGATACCGTGGCCGCCCGCCAGACCCGACGGTGTAGTACACCGTGCCGTCGGTTTCGGGGTAGACGGTCGCGTTGTCGCCTGCGACCGAGGTCGGCTTGCCCGCCCGGATGGGGTCCGACCGTTCGTAGACGTGGTTGTGACCCTGCAGGACCAAGTCGACCTGATAGCGATCGAACAGGTGACACCAGGCAGCGCGGACTCCCCCGTCGCTGGCGTGGGTCCCGGTGGTCGAGTATGCGCAATGGTGGAAGAAGCACACGATGAAGTCGATGTTCGGGTTGGCCCGGTGCTTGGCCAATGTCTGGTCCACCCAACGGTTTTGGGCCCCGCCCGAGTAGCCGGTGTTCGCGGTGATCTCGTAGCTGACGTCGTTGGCGTCCAGCGAGAGCACGGCGACGTTGCCATAGACGAAGGAGTACACCGACGGGCAGTGCGCGGGTCCGTTGCCGGGAAAGTCCAGGCGTGCGAGATGGCCGCCGTAGCCGTGCCCCGGGTAGGCGGCTTCCATGTCGTGGTTGCCGGTGGCGAACATCCAGGGCGTCGTCGCCGCGGTCGCCTCGATGGATCCGAAGTACACGTCCCAGACGAACGGGTTGAACTTGTCGAAGCCGTTGGGCGCCTTGCCACCCGACGCCACGAACGTCGGCTTCCTTCCCTCACCGGAGGGGTCCGCGTAGGCGATATCGCCTGCCAGCACGTGAAAGTCGGGCCGGTCCGCGACGATCTGGTTCAGCACATTCGTGGCGTGCGCAACGGTCGGATCGTTGTCCGGTTTGTAGTACATGTCGTCGTAGTCGCCGCGAGCAAGACCCTGCGGAAGCACGGGGGTGTCATCGGTGCCCTGATCACCCATCATCGTGAACCGGAACGGAGCCAACGCATTTCGGGCGTTGGGCATCGCGGTTGCGACGGAGAGAACGTCGCTGACGAACCCGTCGTCGGTACGCCACTGGTAGTACAGCGGCACCCGGCCGGCTAGGCCGTCGACCGGCGCGTGCACGTAGAACTGCTCGGCGGCCAGGACGCCCCCGCGGCTGTCGGGGATCTGCGTGACCAGGTTGCGCACCTCGGCCTGCACCGTCGCGCCGAGTCCCGGGGTCGGGCCGTGATCGAGAAACACCTTGGCGTTGCCGGGGTTTCGGGGCAATTGAGCCGACATCCGCAGTTGGCTGGCCGCGTCGGGGCCATAGCCCACCCGGCGGTTCGCCACGGTCAGCGGTGCGTCCTGCGCATACGCGCGACGACCGAACGGCGACCCGCCGAGTGCGGCGACCGCCGCGACGGCCGCCGATCCACGCAAGAAGTTCCGCCGGGACACCCGATGCCGGCGCAGGTAGGCCTGATGCCACTCGTACTGCTCGGCCATCGTCATGCGTGCGGCGATGGCCGCGGGAATGCCGGTGTCGGGCACGTCTCCTGGCACTGCGTTTCTGGGCACCCGTGGATGCTGCCGCACCGCCCTGGGAATCCCCGTCCGCGCAGTCAAACCGCTGGGAAACATTGGCTGACATCTTCCTGTTGCGGCCCGGACCGCTCTGTGTTTAGCTCTTCATGTCAACTGTTCAACAATTGAACACCTCGACTACCGAACCGACCAGGGAGTGCCGAATGGCCGATACGCAGTTGATGTACGTCGACGGGGAGCACATCGGTGCTGCCGACGGGGCGACGGAGCCTGTGATCGATCCGGCCACCGCGGCGCAAATCGCCACTGTGCCGCTCGGAGGCGCGGCCGACGTCCAGCGCGCCGTCGACGCTGCGGAGAAGGCGTTCGACAGCTGGTCGGAAACCACCCCTGCGCAGCGAGCCGAGCTGCTACTGAAGCTGGCCGACCGGCTCGCCGACCACGCCGAGGAATTCGCCCAGCTGGAATCGGCCAACGTCGGAAAGCCGATCACGGTGGCCCGCGAGGAGATTCCATTCGGCGTCGACAACATGCGTTTCTTCGCCGGTGCGGCGCGCGTGCTCGAGGGCCGTGCCGCCGGTGAGTACTCCCCCACCCACACGAGCATCATTCGTCGAGACCCTCTCGGCGTCATCGGCAGTGTCGCGCCGTGGAATTTCCCACTGCTGATGGCGATCTGGAAGATCTGTCCGGCGCTGATGACCGGCAACACCCTGGTGCTCAAACCCAGCGAGCAGACCCCGCTGACCACCCTGCGGCTCGCCGAACTCGCAGCCGACCTGTTCCCGCCGGGCGTGTTCAACGTGGTGACTGGGCACGGCGACACCGTCGGGCAGGCGCTGGTCTCCCACCCGCGGGTGCGGATGTCCTCCTTGACCGGTGACACCATCACCGGCAAGGTCGTCGCGCGCGCCGGCGCCGAGAACCTCAAGCGCCTGCACCTCGAGTTGGGCGGTAAGGCCCCGGTGCTGGTGTTCGACGACTGCGACGCCGAACTGGCGATCAGCAAGATCTGCGAGGGCGGTTACGGGAACTCGGGACAAGACTGCATGGCCGCATCCCGCGTGTACGTCGCCGACGGCATCTACGACGAGTTCGTCACGGAGCTCACCCGCGCGGTGTCCAAGGTCGCGATGGGCCAGCCGGCGAATGAATCAACGGAAATGGGCCCGGTCATATCGGAGAAGCACCTGCAGCGGGTCACCGGATTCGTCGAACGCGCCACCGCATCGGGACCGGCGTCGCTGACCGTCGGCGGACCAGCGTCCGGCCCCGGCTTCTGGTACAAGCCGTCGCTTGTGGTCGACGCGCCGCAAGATTCCGAGATCGTGCAGAAAGAGGTGTTCGGTCCCGTGGTGACCACGACCCGATTCAGCACCGAAGAGCAGGCCTTCGGTTGGGCCAACGATGTCGAATACGGCCTTGCCGCTTCGGTTTTCACCAAAGACGTGTCGCGAGCCATGAGAGCGGCCCGCAAGCTGCAGTTCGGCACGGTGTGGATCAACGATCATCTCCCGATCGTCGCCGAGATGCCGCACGGCGGCTTCAAGCAGTCCGGCCACGGCAACGACATGTCGATCTACTCACTCGAGGAATACACCGAGATCAAACACGTGATGATCAACCTGGTCGGCTGACACCGAAAAACTTTTCTTCGCAACAACTTCGGACACTCTGGAGACCAACACATGCCACCGCCGGACCGATCGGTGTTCGCGATCAACCTGTTCTCGATGCGACCCGGTGTCGACCCCGCCGAGTTCGAGCACTTCTCCAACACCGTCGATCGCCCGACCTGCCTGGGCCACAGCGACGTGGTCACCGGATTCGACGCCTACCGCGTGGCCGAGGCACCCGACGATGCACCGGCCGACATCCTCGAAGTCATGCACGTCACCGACTGGTCCGCCTGGGTAAAAATCCGCGACAACCACCCGTCAATGGAGCCGGTGATGGAGGGTTTCAACAAGCTCGTCGACCCGGCCTCGGTTCGCACCTATTTCGCCCGCCCGATCACTGGAGACCCGCAATGACCACCACCTTCGACGCCGTCATCATCGGAGCCGGCCACAACGGTTTGATCACCGCAGGCTATCTCGCCAGGGCAGGCAAGAAAGTGTTGGTCGTCGAAGCCCGCGACGTCGTCGGAGGCGCCTGCACCAGCGAGCAGTTGATCCCCGACTCCACGTGGTCGTCCTGTGCGTTCATCGCAAGCCTGCTGCGCCCGGAAATCATCGCCGAGCTCGAATTGGAACGGTACGGGCTGCAGATGTATCAGACCGAGGCCAACGAGGTCAGCATCTTCCCCGACGGCAGCCACCTGTTCATGTGGAAGGACATGGACCGCACCCTGAAGGAGATCGCGAAGTTCTCCAAAACCGACGCGGAGGCATTCCTCGAATTCGGGCTGCGGCTGAAGAAATTCGCGTCCATCCTGACGCCCTTCCTGCTGTCGCCCGCTCCCAGCCGTTCGGAAGTGGTGGCGGCATTCGAAGCCGCCGGGGCCGAGGACCTGTTCAACGAGCTGGTCCTGCTGTCCACCAAGGATCTTCTCGACCGCTACTTCGATTCCGAACACATCAAGGGTTTGTTCACCTTCTTCGGGATGATCTCGATTTGGGGTGGGCCGTCGACGCCCGGCACCGGTTACGTCTACGGCCATCACTCGGTGGGCGAATTCAAAGGCACACTTGGCCAGTGGGGATTCGTCAAGGGTGGGATGGGCGGTATCACTCAGGCGCTGGCCCGCAGCGCCGAGGCCCACGGCGCCGAGATCCGTCTCAACGCCCCGGTGCGAGAGGTAGTGATCCGCGGGGGGAAAGCCACCGGCGTGGTGCTGGAGAGCGGCGAGACGATCTCCGCGCGCACGGTGATCTCCAACGCTGACCCGCAACGCTCGATGCTGACGCTGCTGCCCGCAGGCACGCTCGACGAAAAGCTCACCACCAAACTGCAGAACTACGACGCGCGCGGTTCGATGGCCCGCATCCATCTGCTCATCGACGAACTCCCCGACTACATCGGCTTCCCGGCCGGTGTCGCCGGACCGCAACACCAGGCGCAGGCAATCCTCGGGGCATCGATCGAAAACTTCGAGAAGGCTTGGGAAGCCGAGCGGCGCGGTCAGATCCCCGACGACTTCGTCATCGAGGCCGTCATCCAATCCACTCACGACGAAACGCTCGCGCCACCAGGGAAGCACACCATGACACTTGGCGTGCAACAACTTCCATTCGAGCTGGCCGGAACGGACTGGGACACCATCCGCGATGAATGGGCCGATCGCGTGCTGGAGGTGCTCTTCCGCTACGCACCCAACCTGCGTGAGCACATCCTGGAACGCGTCATCATCACGCCCAAGGACCTCGAACGCGACTACGGCCTGACCGGAGGCAACATCTTCCACGGCGCGATGTTCTTCGACCAATTGTTCTCCAGTAGGCCAACTCCGGAACTCGCCGATTACCGCACCCCGGTCACAGGCTACTACCTCTGTGGTTCCGGCACGCATCCCGGCGGAGGGGTGATGGGCGCCAGTGGGCACAATGCCGCCAAGGTGGTGATCGCCGACCTCAACGGCACCGCCGCGCCGACGCCGCTACGCAGCGTGACAGGCTCCCCGCGGTCCGGGGTGATCGATCGGGTGTTGGACACCGTGATGGACACCAAGGCGGGCAAGAAACTCGGCTACACCGTCGCGACAAAGCCCGCCTTCCGAAAGATCGTCAAGTTCGCCGCGCGCAGCGAGAGCGCCAAGAACGGCCGCGCGCACTGACGCCGCGACAACCCACAACCACCCATCACTCCGGCGTTGCTGAAAGGACCACCATGCTCCACCAGGAAGATCCGCAGAAGTTGGCAGCTGCAAAAGTCTCTCCCGACGGCCATGAGTCATTGGCGCGCAACCAGGTTGGCGTCCTCGGCATCGTGTTCTTCGTGGTGGCTGCGGCCGCCCCGCTGACCGTCGTCGTCGCGCTGTATCCGGTGATCATCGGGTCAGGCAACGGTATCGGCATCGCCGGAACCTTCATTCTGGTCGCCTTGGTGCTCACCGTGTTCGCCGTCGGTTACGTCGCGATGAGCAAGCACATCACCAACACCGGCGCGTTCTACGCGTATGTCACCAAAGGGCTCGGCAGACCATTGGGCCTGGGCTCTGCATCGCTGGCAATCTTCGGCTACAACGCCATCCAGCTCGGCGTCATCGGCGGATTCGGGTTCTACTCGGCAGAGTTCGTGCACTCACACTTCGGTGCCGCCGTGCCCTGGTGGGTCTTCAGCGCGTTCGCGATGGCAGCGGCGTTGTTCCTCGGAGTCCGACAGATCCACGCCGGGGCGCAGGTGCTCGCCGTGCTGCTGACCCTGGAGACGTCGATCATCCTGATCCTCGACATCGGCATCTTGATCGCGGGGCCGACGCCGGTGAGCCACTATTCCTTTGAGCCCTTCGCTCCTTCCGCCGTCTTCGCCGGCGCGATCGGCGTGGCACTGATGTTCGCCCACGCCTCGTTCATCGGTTTCGAAGGGACAGCGATCTACGGCGAGGAAGCCAAGGACCCCAAACGCACCGTGCCGCGCGCCACCTACACAGCGGTCATCTTCATGGGTGTCTTCTACGCGATCACGGCCTGGCTGATCATCAACGCCGTCGGTGTCGACAACGCCGTCAACGTGGCCCAAACCGAATCCGGCGACCTGGTCTTCAAGGTCAGCGACGACGTGCTCGGCCGCGCAGGCACCGAAGCGTTCCAACTGCTGATCATCACCAGCCTGTTCGCCGCGATCCTGACCTTCCACAACAACGTGGCGCGCTATCTGTACTCCCTTGGCCGCCAAGGCCTGCTGTGGTCGCGGCTGGGTCACACCCATCCGACGCGCAAGTCGCCGGTGACCGCCTGCTACGTGCAGACCGCCATGGTTGCGATCGTTGTCGTGATCTTCGCCGTCTTGAACCTGGACCCCTATGCGACGCTGTTCACCTGGTGGACCGGCGTCGGGGCCGCGGCCATCATCATGCTGCAGACCATCGCGAGCATCGCGATCTTCGTGTTCTTCCGCCGGTCGAATGTCGACAAACGGCCGTGGAACACCTTCATCGCGCCCCTACTCGGAATCGCGGGCCTGCTGCCGTTCCTGTACTACGCGCTGACCGGGATGGATGTGTTACTCGGCGCGGGCGGCTGGTTGCAGGTCACGTTCACCGCCATGCTGTTCGCGTCGCTGGCCATCGGCATCGTCGGTGCCTACATCATCAAAGCTCGCTCGCCGCAACGCTATGCACAGCTGGGATCGACGTTGGGCGACCGCGTCGCCTGACGAACTGCGGCCCAAAGCATTGAACTCGAAGGGAAAACACATACATGTCAGCCGACGGCGTCGTCGACGTACGAGAGGCGCGACCACTCGACCACAATGAGGTGCTCCGCTTGGTGCACGCCGAATTCGGGCTCACGGTCACCGACCCGCTGTCACTGGGTGGTGAGTTCGACCAGAACCTGCGCGTGACCGACAACGCGGGCCGCCACTATCTGGTCAAGATCTCCGCACTGTTCGACACCGATGCCGCGACCGCCGCCTGGCACGAGCGAATCCTGCTACACCTCGGCGACACCGCCCCCGACGTTCCGCTGCCGCGGCTGATCCCGGCAACCGATGGCTGTCTGCACGTGATCACACCAACCAGCCAGGGCGAGAGAATGATTCGCGTGATGTCCTGGCTGGCCGGTGCGCCGCTGGCCGAGGCGGAACAACACTCCGACGAACTGCTGACCGAACTCGGCGAGGTCGCTGCCCGCATCTCCGCCGCGCTGGCCTCGATGCCCGCACCCGACGAACACATCACCCACGACTGGGACATGCGCCGGGCCCGCGAGATGATCGACGCCGGCATCGACGCGGTGGCCGACCCGCAACACCGCGCCGATGTCGACGTGGTCATGTCCTGGTTCGACACCATCTCAACACTGCTGGATCGGCTGCCGCGCGGCGTGGCCCACCAGGACCTCAACGATTCCAACGTGCTGGTTGATCGCGATCCGTCTGGCAGGCAGAGCATCAGCGGCGTATTGGACCTCGGCGATGCGCTTTACACGGTGCGCGTTGCCGAACTAGCGGTGGCCACCGGCTACGCCCTGATCCGCAAGGACGATCCGCTGCACGTCGCGAAACTCGTTGTGGCCGGCTTCAACTCGATAACGCCGTTGACCGACGACGAGCTGGCAGCGGTGTTCCCGTTGGCCGCTGCGCGGCTGGCGATGAACGCCGTGACGTGGACCCAGCGCGCCGCTGTCTCCCACAACTCGCACGGCGCCAAGCGGATGCGTCACACCTGGCCGGCGCTGGCCAAAGTGGCGCGCATCGATCCAGACTACGCCGAGGCGGCCCTGCGGTGCGCGTGCGGACGACCCGCCCACCCGGACAGCGCACGCCTCGAGCGGGTGTTGGAATCAATGACACCGGCGCGCTGGTCCACCCAGTCGCGGCAACTGCAGGTGATCGACACGTCGACCGCGAGCGACCTCTTCGACGTCATCGATTGGCATGACCCAGCCGCTGTCGGCAGCGCGGTGGCGTCGATCCTCGGTGACAGAAGCCAAACCGTCGGCGTGATCAGGCATCTGAGGCCGAATCTGCTGTGGTCGGCGCGGCGCGGTGTCGGCGCTGCCGAACCAGCCACCACGACCCTCGGGGTCCAGCTGCTGGTAGGCAAGGACGAGACCTTCGCCAACCCGCTGGACGGCAGGGTGGTGTCCACGCAACCCTGCCTCACCGTGCACCACGCCGTGACCGACTCGGACGGCCCGCTTGACTTCTTCGTGCACTGGCACGGCCTCTCGGGATACACCGACGCGGGATACATCGCCGCCGGCCATTCGCTCGGGAGTGCGGCCGGGGCAGCCGTCGACGGTATGGGAACCGCTGTCGCCGTCAACATCTCGTTGCCGCGGCGGCACCGCAACGGCACCGGCTGGCCGACGCGAATCAGGCCCAGTGAGGCCGATGTGTACGCCGAGTTGTCACCCGATCCCTCGACGCTGCTGGGCCTCCCCGGTGCGCAGCCACCGGCGTTGCGGGTCGCGGATGTACTGAGCATCCGCCGCAACCGACTTGCCAGCTCGCAGCGGGCCTACTACCGCGCACCCATGAATCTGCAACGCGGCCGCGGTGTCTGGTTGTACGACGAAGACGGATTCGCCTACCTCGACTCGCTCAACAACGTCACCCATGTCGGTCACGCCGATCCGCGGGTAGCCGAGGCGTCGCGTCGACAGATGAACAAACTCAACACCAACTCGCGGTTCATCTACGAGGGCATCGCGACCTACGCCGAGAAGCTGGTCGCCACCCTGCCACGGCCGCTGGAGGTCGTCTTCCTCGTCTGCACGGGCAGTGAGGCGAACGATCTGGCTCTGCGCATCGCCCGCCAAGTCACCGGGCGCGAGGACATCGCGATCATCGACGGCGCCTATCATGGCAACACCGGTGTGGTGACGGGGATTTCGCCCAACCGCTACAAGGGCCCCGGAGGCGCGGGGGCTCCGCCGACGACACATGAAACCCCGGTCCCCGACCGCTACCGCGGCCGCTACGGTTACGACGACCCGGACGCCGGCTGGAAATACGGCGCAGACGCGGCACGGGTGATCGAATCGATGGTGGCCGACGGCAGACCGCCTGCCGCGTTCATCGCCGAATCCCTCATGGGCACAGCGGGAAACATCGTTCTGCCCGATAACTACCTGTCCACCGTGTTCACCGCCGCGCGCGATGCCGGTGCCCTGACCATCTCCGACGAAGTGCAGGTCGGTGTCGGGCGGATGGGCGACACCTTCTGGGGATTCGAGCTGTCCGGCGTTGTTCCCGACATCGTGACCATGGGCAAGCCGTTGGGCAACGGCCACCCGTTGGCCGCGGTCGTCACGACGCGTGAGATCGCCGACGCGTTCGACACCGGAATGAAGTACTTCAACACCTTCGGCGGCAATCCGGTGTCATGCGCGATCGGCAGCACGGTGCTCGACATCATCATCGGCGATGGCCTGCAACAGCACGCGGCCGAAGTTGGCGCGTACTTCCGCGACAGCCTGACCCAGGTTCAGCAGCGTCACGAGGTGATCGGCGACGTGCGCGCCCAGGGGCTCTACCTCGGAATCGAACTCGTCCGCGACCGCTTCACCAAGGAGCCCGCCAAGGCCGAGGCCTTCCAAGTCACCGAGCTGATGAAGGACGAAGGCGTCATCGTGTTTCCCAACGGTGTCCACGACAACGTGCTGAAGATCAAGCCGCCCATGATCTTTGGCAAAGAGCACGTCGACATCTACTGCGACGCGCTGGATCGGGTACTGCACCGGCTGCGATGAACCCGACCCCGGCGACTCGTTCAGGAGGCCCGTTCGGCGAAGATGGCCGCCACCCGCCTGCCGCTTTCCGTCAGGATCTCCTCGAGCACCGCCTGCGCCCGTTCGGGATTGCCGGACTCCAGCGCTGCCATGATGGACGTGTGTTCGTCGATCACGCCCTCCTGCGATTCGAACTCGCGGTCCTCCAGCGAAAGCACCTGCAGAAAGAATCGCAGTTCGCGCGCCAGCTGAGCGTAGAAGTCGTCGATTCGCTTGCTGCCCAACATCGAGACGATCGCGGCGTGAAACGCCATGTCCTTCTCGGCGATCACGGCCGGATCGCGCGTCTCGTAGGCCGTCATCAGGTCTTGAAGCGCCGCGCGTACCGGAGCGAGTTCGTCGGCGGTGCGCGGTACCCCGGCGGCAGCCAGTTCGAGCGTCATCCGGGCGCGGTACAGCTCGGTCAGATCCTCCTGGGACGGATCCAGCACCGCCGCGCCGTGGTGCATCGTGTGCCGCACCAGCCCGCTGGCCTCGAGCATGCGCACCGCTTCACGCACCGTGTTGCGCGAGATCCCCAACGACGCGGCGATCGCACTCTCACGGATCGGGGCCCCCGGCGCCATCTCCCCGCGCATGATGGCATCAGCGAGGCCGTCTGCGACCTGCTGGGCGGTGCTCGTGCGACGCAGAGTGAGGTTCTCGACCGGGTTCATAGCCCAACTATAGGCGATTGCGCTCAATCGCAGTACTGCTCTACTGTTGAACAATCATGCCATTAGGAAACACCCTCCGTGAGGCGGTCGAACGCCTCGACGTCGCCGCCGACTTCGGGCAGGGGGCCCGCGCGCAATACGGCTATGACGCCTCGCACTACCGGGTCGCCCCGGTGGGCGTGGCCTATCCGCGCCGGACAGTCGACGTGATCGCGCTGTTGTCGGCATGCCGGGAACACGGCGTGCCGGTGGTCCCCCGCGGCGGCGGCACCAGCATGGCCGGCAACGCCGTCGGACGCGGTCTGGTGCTCGACTTCTCGCGCCACATGAACGCCGTGCTGCACATCGACGTCGACAACCGCACTGCGACGGTGCAACCGGGAGTGGTGCTCGACGACCTGCAGCGCGCGCTACGACCGCACGGGCTCCAATTCGGTCCCGATCCGTCCTCGCACAGCCGCGCGACGCTGGGCGGCATGATCGGCAACGACGCCTGTGGCAATCACTCAGTGCGCCACGGCCGCACGGTCGATCACGTCGTGGAATTGGAGTTGGTGCTCGCCGACGGCAGTCATGTGATCGCCGGCCGCGGCGGGGTGCGCCCCGCGCGGTCCGATGACCCGGCGGCGTTGGCGCGTGCGGCGGCGCTGAACGCCGATCTGCGCTCACTCGCGGCCGAAAACCTCGCACCGATCAGAACGGAACTCGGTCGCATCGCTCGGCAGGTGTCGGGTTATCAACTACAGCATTTGTTGCCGGAGAACGGTTTCGACGTCGCCCGCATGCTGGTCGGTACCGAGGGGACGTGCGCCGTCGTGGTCGGCGCCACCCTCGCCCTGGTTCCGACCGCCCCGGCCGCGCTACTCGTCACTGTCGGCTATCCGGACGTCGTGGCCGCCGCCGACGACGTGCCGACCGTCTTGGAGTTCTCGCCTGCCGCCGTGGAGGGTGTCGATGAGAGCATCGTCGCGACGATGCGGTCACGACGCGGTGAGGACTCCGTGACCGGCCTGCCCGACGGCAGCGCTTGGCTCTTCATCGATCTCGACGGCGCGGACGCGGGCGAGGTCGCCGCGCGGGCCGACGAATTGGTCCTGCGACTGCAACGCAACGGCAAGCTGTCCGACGCACGGATCGTCCCCGATGCCGCTGACCGTGCATCGCTGTGGCGGGTCCGCGAGGACGGCGCGGGACTCGCCGCCCGACGCGCCGACGGCACGCAGACGTGGACAGGTTGGGAGGACGCCGCGGTCGCGGCCACCGAACTGCCGGGCTATCTACGCGACTTTCGCAAGCTGCTCGCCGAACACGGCCTCACCGGGGTGTTGTACGGACATTTCGGTGCCGGCTGCATCCACGTACGTATCGACTTCGACCTCCGCACGCCCACCGGCATCGCGGCGATGGGCCGATTCGCTTGCGCTGCCGCGGAGTTGGTCACCCGCTATGGCGGCACCCTTTCCGGCGAGCACGGCGACGGGCGATCGCGCAGCGAACTGCTTGCGATCATGTACAGCACGCAGATGGTCGACCTGTTCGGGGCGGTGAAGAAAACCTTCGACCCGGCCGGTCTGCTCAACCCGGGCATCATCGTCGATCCGGAACCGGTCACCGGGAACTTGGCGCCGCTGCCGCTCGCCGAAACCACCGGGCCTTTGCGCGGATTCACCTATCCCCATGACCGTGGCGGCTTCGCCGATGCCGTCGAGCGATGCGTGGGAATCGCGCGCTGCCGCAGCGATGTCGGCGGCGTGATGTGCCCGAGTTACCGCGCCACTCACGACGAAAACCACTCCACCCGAGGCAGGGCCAGGGCGCTACAGGAGATGCTGCGCGGCGAGGTGATCACCGACGGCTGGCGGTCATCCGATGTACACGACGCGCTCGATCTGTGCCTGTCGTGCAAGGCGTGTTCCAGCGACTGCCCCGTCGGCGTCGACATGGCCACGTACAAATCCGAATTCCTGTACCAGCACTACCGGGGTCGGATTCGGCCCCGCAGCCACTACTCGCTGGGGTGGCTTCCGGTGTTGGCGCGTCTCGCCGGCCTGATGCCGTCGGTAATCAACCGCGGCGCGCGGATCAAACTGCTGCACAAAGCCGTTGCCGCGGCGGGCGGGGTCACCCCGCAACGATCAGTTCCCGAGTTCTCCCGCGCGCGAGCGGCGAAGCGCGCGGTGCGGCCATACCTGGCCGGGGGCGGGCACCACGACACGGTGTTGTTCTCCGACACGTTCACCTCCGCGTTCCGCCCCGAGCTGCTGGCCGATGCGGCTGCCGTGCTCTCCGACGCCGGCGCCGAGTTGACCAGCGTTCACGGGGCCTGCTGCGGGCTGACGTGGATCACCACCGGGCAGCTGTCGATCGCCAAACGAGTGTTGAAGCGCACCGTGCAGATCCTCGATGCGACAGGGCCGTCGCAGATCGTGGTGCTCGAACCCAGTTGCGCGGCAGCGCTTCACAAGGATCTGCCCGAACTGGTGCCCGGCGATGCCGCCCGTCGGGTCGCTGCCCGCGTCACGACATTTCCAGCGGCGGTCGAAGACCGTCTGGGTCAGGGTTGGCGGCCGCCCCGTCTTCCCGAACAGCTGGTCCTGCAACCGCATTGCCACGAGTACGCGGTGTTCGGCGCGACCGCCCAGCGCCGGTTGCTCGACCGCCTGGGAGTGCGTGCGGTGCAGGAAGCGACGGGCTGCTGCGGGTTGGCGGGCAACTTCGGGTTCGAGCGCGAACACTACGACGTGTCAATGCGCGTCGCCGATCTCGCACTGCGGCCGGCACTGGGACACGAGGCAGCCCGCGTCGCGATCGCGGCCGACGGTTTCAGTTGCCAGACGCAGATCTCACACATCAACCCGGACGGCAATCCGCCACCTCAGCACGTGGCACAACTGCTGGCGCGGGCGCTACGAAACCACAAAGGAGTTCGGCCATGACCGCCACCATCCCGACCGGGGGCTTCACGGAGTTCGCGGCGTCGTTTCCACGGAAGTTGTTCATCGACGGCAGTTGGGTCGACGCGACCGGCGGCGCGACGATGCTGGTGGACAATCCAGCGACGGGCGAGGTACTGACCACGGTCGCCGACGCGTCGCCACTCGACGGTCGACGCGCCCTGGACGCCGCCGTGCGTGCGCAACCCGGCTGGGGGAAGACGGCGCCGCGGCGACGCAGTGAAATCCTCCGTCGCGCTTTTGATTTGGTGTTGGCCCGCGAGGACGACCTCGCGCTGCTCATGACGCTCGAGATGGGAAAGCCGCTCGCCGAGGCACGCGGTGAAGTGCGGTATGCGGCCGAGTTCCTGCGATGGTTCTCGGAGGAGGCGGTGCGCATCGATGGTGGCTATGCGAGGACGCCGGACGGAGCAAAACGCGCGATGGTGGTCGCCAGTCCGGTCGGGCCGTGCTTGTTGATCACGCCATGGAACTTCCCGCTGGCCATGGGGGCCCGCAAGATCGGGCCTGCGATCGCGGCCGGCTGCACGATGGTCCTCAAACCCGCACCACAGACACCGCTGTCGTCGCTGGCGCTCTGCGCGATCTTGACAGAGGCCGGCCTGCCGCCAGGGGTGCTCAACGTGGTCACCACCTCAGCGGCAGGTGAACTGACCGAGCCGCTGCTGCGCAGCGGCGATGTCCGCAAGCTGTCGTTCACCGGTTCCACCGGTGTCGGCAAAATCCTGCTGGCGCAGTGCGGTTCGGCTGTCGTGCGGACGTCGATGGAACTCGGCGGAAACGCACCGTTCATCGTGTTCGACGACGCTGACCTCGACGTCGCGGTCGACGCGGCGATGCAGGCCAAGATGCGCAACATGGGCGAAGCCTGCACCGGCGCCAACCGGTTCTATGTTCACGAGAAGGTGGTCGACGAATTCTCGCAGCGACTCGCGCAACGCATGGGTGCGCTGCGTGTGGGCGAAGGGTGGACCGACGGGACAGAGGTGGGCCCGTTGATCGACGCCACCAGTCGCAACAAGGTCGACCGACTGGTGCAAGACGCGATCGGTCGCGGCGCGAACGTCGTCACCGGCGCCATGGTCCCGTCCGGTGGCGGCTACTTCTATCCACCGACCGTGCTGACGAGCGTCGATCCCGGCAGCGACATGTGCAGCACGGAGATCTTCGGGCCCGTCGCCGCGATCCAAACGTTCACCGACAGCGACGACGTCGTGGCGCGTGCGAACGACACGCCGTGGGGTCTGGTCGGTTACGTCTTCACGCAGGATCTGGACCGCGGCTTGAACGTCAGCGAGGATCTCGCCGTCGGAATGGTCGGCCTGAACGCAGGCATCGTGTCCGACCCCGCCACGCCGTTCGGCGGTGTGAAGGAATCCGGGCTGGGCCGCGAAGGTGGCCGGGTCGGCATCGACGAGTTCCTCGACTACAAACTGATCAGCATGCCGATTCGCCGCCCAGTGGCCACTTGATGGACGCCAATCGCGCCGAACCGTGTCACAACTGGCCACTCGCCGCGACGCCGGGCCACTGCCAGGCCCCCGTACACGGGACCGGCGGTACCGACTAGCCTCGACGCCGAGTCAACCGACACGAGGGAGTGCGTTATGCAGGGCTTCGCCGGGAAAGTCGCGGTGGTCACGGGCGCCGGGTCCGGCATCGGGCAGGCGCTGGCCGTCGAATTGGCCCGTTCGGGCGCCAGCGTGGCGATCAGCGACATCGACACCGAAGGTCTGGCGACTACCGAGGAGCGGCTCAAGGCGATCGGCGCGCCGGTCAAAGCCGATCGCCTCGACGTCACCGAGCGCGAGGCGTTTGCGGTATATGCCGACGCGGTCAACGAGCACTTCGGCAAGGTCAACCAGATCTACAACAACGCGGGCATCGCGTTCGCGGGCGACATCGAGGTCAGCCAGTTCAAGGACATCGAGAAGGTGATGGACGTCGACTTCTGGGGCGTCGTCAACGGCACCAAGGTGTTCCTCCCCCACCTGATCGCATCGGGCGACGGCCACGTCGTCAACGTGTCCAGCATCTTCGGCATCTTCTCGGTGCCGGGACAGGGCGCCTACAACGCGGCGAAGTTCGCGGTCCGCGGCTTCACCGAAGCGTTGCGTCAGGAGATGCAACTGGCCGGCCATCCGGTCAAGGTGACGACCGTGCATCCCGGCGGCATCAAGACCAACATCGTGCGCAACATGACCGCCGTCGACAGTGTCGACAAGACGCAACTGACCGAGACGTTCGACAAGAGGCTGGCCAACACCACACCGGAGAAGGCGGCGCGAATCATTCTCGACGGCGTCCGTAAGAACAAGGCCCGCGTGCTGGTCGGCCCGGACGCCACCGCGCTGGACCTCATCGTCCGGCTCACCGGGTCGGGCTATCAGCGCCTGTTCTCCACGGTGATGGCGCGGATGGTGCCCGAAGCCCGCTAAGCCAGCCCGCTAAGCCCCGGCGTCGACGGTGATCCGGTCGGTATCGGTGTCGTAGTCGAACAGTTCGCCGTAGCGGCCCCAGTCGATCGCGATGTCGAGCTGCCTACGGGCGTCGTCGGCGCCGAACCCGCGGCCGAGCAGGTCGAGGAAGAACTCCGCGCGCATGCTGCCGTCTGCGCTGGCGCCGAGGGCTTTGCAGACCGTGCGGACCAGCGGCGCGCGGCTGCGGGCCTGTCTGGCGAAGATCTGCTTGCTGGCCTGAATGTCGGCCGTGGTGAATTCCGTTCCGACAGACGTCAGCTCGAGATCATTGCTGCGAACGTGCAACAGGTCGAGCATCGCTGCGGCGTCGACAAGAGGGAACAGCACATCGATCTCGAAGTTGAGTTCGTTGGCGATCTCCGGAATGTCAGCGCATCCGCCTCTCGCGTAGACGATTTCGACCAAGCCCGCCAGGCCGCCGACCGTCGCCTTCGGCAGCGGTCGGGTCATCGGCGTCGCGTCCGCGGGGTGCGCGTCGGCGGCGGCGGGTTCCAATCCGGTGAGCAGTTCGTAGATCTTGTCGACGAGCCCGGAGAATGCCGTCGACCGGCGGTCGCGGGGCCGCTCGAGCCCTATGGGAACCTCTGCACGGATGTGGCCGGGATTGGCGCCCAACACGACCACCCGGTCAGCGAGCAGCACCGCCTCCTCGATGTTGTGCGTGACCAGGCAGATCGCCTGCGTCGGAAAGCTCTGCCCTGTCCACAGCGCCATCAGTTCGGTGCGCAGGTTCTCCGCGGTGAGGACGTCGAGCGCGGAGAACGGTTCGTCCATCAGCAGCACGTCGGGTTCGAGCACCAGCGCGCGCGCAAACCCGACCCGTTGCCGCATACCACCCGAAAGCTCCTTGGGATACGCGGATTCGAATCCGTCGAGGCCGATCAGGTCGATGGCCCGCACAGCGCGGCGTCGGCGCTCCGCCGGTGCTACCCCACGCGCCGCGAGACCCAACTCGACGTTGTCCTGCACCGTCAGCCACGGCATCAGCGCGAACGTCTGGAACACCATCGCGGTACCCGGGTTCGCGCCGTTCAACTCCGCGCCGCGATAACGCACGCTGCCACTGGTCGGTGTGATCAGGCCGGCGATGCTGCGCAGCAGCGTCGATTTTCCTGAGCCGGACCTGCCGAGCAGCGCCACCACCTCGCCGTCGCGCAAGTCGAGGCTGATGTCGTCGAGCACCTGCAGGGTGTCGCCCGCCGCGCCGGTGAAGCTCTTGCTGACGTGCTCGACTTTGACCAACACGTTGTCGACAAACGTCATGGTGAAACCTCCATCATGTCAAGGAGAAACGGCGTTCGGCCAATGCGTAGAGCCGACGCCAGAAGAACCGGTTCATCGCGACCACGTAGCAACTCATCACGATCACCCCGACGAGGATGCGGCCCGAATCACCGTCGGCGGTGGCGTTGCTGATGTAGGCGCCTAGGCCGGTCGAGGTTAACGTGGCGCCGTGATAGCTCACCACCTCCGCGACGATCGAGGCGTTCCACGCGCCACCGGCGGCGGTGATACCGCCGGTGACATAGCTCGGGAAGACTCCGGGCAGAATCAGACTGCGCCACAGCAACATTCGTGGTAACCGCAGATTCGCCGCCGCTTCGCGCAGGTCGTTGGGAATCGCGCTGGCCCCCGCGATCACGTTGAACAGGATGTACCACTGCGAGCCCAGCGCCATCAGCACGATTCCGCCAACGTTCAGGCTGACGCCCGTCGCCACCAGCAGTGCGGCGAACATCGGGAACAGAAAGTTCGCCGGAAACGACGCGAGCACCTGCACGACCGGTTGCGCGAGGCGAGAGATCCTGGGATTCATCCCGATCCACACCCCGACCGGGACCCAGATCAGCGTGGCGACGACGAGGACCACGACGACCCGGCCGAAGGTCGCCAGCCCGAGCAGCAGCGCGTGGCCCACCTCGCCGAAACCAACTGTGGAAGCGATGAATTCAGTCGTTCGGTACCCGCCGTAGCCGACGACGACGCCGACCAACGCAGCGAACGCCCAGTCGCCCGTGCGGCGTCGCAGCGCCGACGTGCGCAGTGGCTGTTCCGCCACGCCCAACGGGCGAAACGCGCGGTCGACGGGATACACCAGCTTGCCGAGCACACCGCCGACGGTGCGCGGAATCCGTGAGCGACGCAACAGGTCCAGCGTGAGACTGCGAGGCGCCTCGGCGCCCTCCGTGTCCTCGATGCGAAACCGTTCCGCCCACGCCGTGAGCGGCCGCCAGAACAGCACGTTGACCCCGACGACCATCACGACCATCACGGCGATCGCCAGCAGCACCTTGCCGAGTTGGCCCGCGTCGCTCGCGGCCGCGACATAGGCGCCGATGCCGGGCAGCGCGAACCGATGGTTGTTGACGCTCAACGCCTCCGAGGCCGTCAAGAAGAACCAGCCACCGCCGAAGCTCATCATGCCGTTCCAGACCAGCGGAATCATTCCGCTGGGCGCGTCGATCCGCCAGAACCGCTGCCACCTCGACAGCCGCAACAACCTCGACGCCTCGTCCAGTTCCCGCGGTTGCGATTTCAGCGAGTAGTAGAACGCGAACGTCATGTTCCAGGCCTGCGACGTGAAGATCGCGAAGATCGATGCGCACTCCAAACCCAGTGCAGAACCCGGGAACAGCGCGATGAACCCGGTGATCGTGATCGACAGAAAGCCCAGAATCGGGACCGACTGCAGGATGTCCAGCAGCGGAACCAGCACCTTCCCCGCCCGACGCAACCTGGCGGCCGCGGTCGCGTACACGAAGGTGAAGACCACCGACAGCGCCAACGCCGCGAACATGCGCAGCAACGACCGCGCGGCGTAATACGGCAGATCCGCCGGATCGGTGGACACCGTCGACGGCGCATGCTCGACCGTCCACGGCACGTCCGCACTGCCAAGCAGGCGCACGACCAGCCACAGCAGCACGGCCGCGCCGATGAACACGGCGACGTCGGCGAGCCAGTTCCTGGCGGGTCGGATCACCGCACCCTGAGCAGGAAACGCTCGCATGGCAATTGACGGCATGCCACACTCCCATCCCGGTTGGGATGACGCGTGCACAAACCAGACAGATCAAGCGGTCGCACTGACCGCCAGCGGGAATGGCGCTAGGCCTGGGAACCGATCCGCAAGGGAGAGGCCATTTTCCGCGCGATACTGTCGTCCGGCATGTGCCGCTCACCTCACTCTCAACATGATCAATGCGCCGGACGGCCCGACGCGTCGTCCAGTAAAGGCCGAGAATCTGTCGCCGTCAACCCGATTCGCTGTCAAGAAACTGTCAGGATTGTGCTAGCGACCCAAGGGGTGGGCGTCCAGCCACGCGTCGGCCACCTGACCCGGGTCCTTGCCCGCTGCGACCTGTCGACGCATATCGGTGAACGCCCCGGTGTCCAGCACACCCGCCACCTCGTTGAGCGCCAGCACCTGTCGTTCGTCGAGTTCGTTACGCCGATACAACGCAACGAGATTCTCGGCAGGAATCAGTGCTGTCTTGTCGGACAACACCACCAGTTCCGTCGGGATGTCCGGCGTCGCGTCCGACGTCCATGCGGCGTTGATCTGACCGGCCTGCAGCGCCGCGAACAGCGTTGTGTGGTCCGGGAATTGGCGGGGTTTGGGCAGTGTGCACTGCCCGAGCCGTGCGGGTGACGACGCGTTCTGGAGCACACCTGCGGCCACTTTCGCACAGTTGCGGGCGACGGCGGTGACGTCGCGCCCGCCCCACGCCGCAGCGGTCTGCTCCGTCACCGCGATCGCAGGCTTGTCCTCCGCGGAGGTCGTATAGTCGCTGGCCGCAACACCTTCCGGTAACACGGACAGCAGCGTCCGGTACACCTGTGCATCCGAGCGCGCGGTCGCATCGGGGTCGAACCTGTGCAGCAGTTGACCGGTGAACCCCGGTGCGACCCGAACACCACCCGAATCGAGTTCACCCACCGGATCGGGCACGGATTTCACGTGCGCGGGACTGCCGTAGAACCGCAGCGCCGCCGCGTAGATGTGCGCCACCAATTTCGACTCCGGGTCCGAGGTGGCGCCGACGGCGATCGACGGCGGCCCCGCCTGCGTCCCGCAGCCGACGACGATCAGCGCCAGCAGCGCCACCGCCAGTCGGCGCATCGGGCCGATCAGGATTCGGCGGCCGCCGCGGCCACCGCCGCCGCGACCTCCGGGCCGACGCGCGGATCCAGCGGGCTCGGCACGATCCGGTCCGGCGCGAGGTCCTCGCACGCCACCGCGAAGATCGCCTCGGCGGCAGCCACCTTCATCCGCTCGGTGATCCGCTTGGCGCCCGCATCCAACGCGCCGCGGAACACACCGGGGAATGCCAGCACGTTGTTGATCTGGTTGGGGAAGTCGCTGCGACCCGTCGCCACCACTGACGCGTACCTGGCGGCGACCTCGGGATGGATCTCCGGATCCGGATTGGACAACGCGAACACGATGCCACCGGGTGCCATCGTCGCGACGACCTCCTCATCCACCACACCGCCGGACACGCCGAGGAACACATCGGCGCCCTGCAGCGCGTCGGCGATGCCGCCGGTGAGTCCGTCGGGATTCGTCCGGCCCGCGAGTTCGGCCTTGACCGGGGTCAGCCCGTCGCGGCCGGAGTGCAGGATGCCGCGGGTGTCCACCACGGTGATGTCCGAAACACCGGCGGCCATAAGGATATTCGTGCACGCGACGCCCGCCGCGCCGACACCGGAGACCACCACGCGCAGCGAGGCGATGTCACGGTCGAGCGCCTTGACGGCGCCCATCAGTGCCGCCAACACGACGATCGCAGTGCCGTGCTGGTCGTCGTGCATCACGGGGCAGTCGAGCGCTTCGATGACGCGGCGCTCGATCTCGAAGCACCGCGGCGCGGAGATGTCCTCCAGGTTCACCGCCCCGAACGACGGTCGAAGCCGCACCAGGGTCTCGACGATCTCGTCGGGGTCCTTGGTGTCCAGCACGATCGGGATCGAGTCCAGCCCGCCGAACTCCTTGAACAGCGCGCACTTGCCTTCCATCACCGGCAGCGCGGCCGAAGGGCCGATGTCGCCGAGGCCCAGCACCGCCGTACCGTCGCTGACCACGGCCACCAACCTGTTGGCCCAGGTGTAGCGGGCCGCCAGGCTGCGGTCGGCGGCGATCGCGCGGCTGACCTGGGCTACCCCGGGGGTGTACGCGATGGACAGGGCGCGCTGGGTGTCCAGCGGCGTCTTCAGTTCCGCAGACAGCTTGCCGCCCACGTGAGCTTCGAAGATCTCCTCATCAGTGATGACGATCTGCCCGCTCTGCAGGTTCGACGGCAGCGTTTCGGTCACGGGGACTCAGATCAGTCCCAGCTCGGTAACGGCCTTGCGCTCGTCGGCGAGTTCGGCGGTGGACTTGTCGATCCGGCCGCGGGAGAACTCGTCGATCTCCAGCCCCTGCACGATGCTCCAGTTGCCGTCCTTGGTGGTCACCGGGAACGAGGAGATCAGGCCCTCGGGCACGCCGTAGCTGCCGTCGGAGATGACCGCCATCGACACCCAGTCGCCCTCGGCACTGCCGAGCAGCCAGTCCCGGGCCGCGTCGGTGGTCGCCGAGGCGGCGGAGGCAGCCGACGAGGCGCCCCGCGCGTCGATGATCGCCGCGCCGCGCTTGGCGACGGTGGGGATGAAGTCGTTCTCGATCCAGGCCTGGTCGTTGACCACCTCGGCGGCGTTCTTGCCGCCGACCTCGGCGTGGAAGATGTCCGGGTACTGGGTGGCCGAGTGGTTGCCCCAGATCGTCACCTTCTTGATGTCGGTGACCTTGGCGCCGGTCTTCTTGGCCAACTGGCTGATCGCGCGATTGTGGTCGAGGCGGGTCAGCGCCGAGAACCGCTCCTTGGGGATGTCCGGTGCGTTGCTCATCGCGATCAGGGCGTTGGTGTTGGCCGGGTTACCCGTCACGCCGATACGGATGTCGTCGGCAGCCACCTCGTTGAGCGCCTTGCCCTGGGCGGTGAAGATCGCGCCGTTGGCCTCGAGCAGATCGCTGCGCTCCATGCCAGGACCGCGCGGCCGGGCGCCGACCAGCAGGGCCAGGTTCGCGCCGTCGAAGATCTTGTTGGCATCCGAACCGATCTCGACGCCTGCCAGCAGCGGGAACGCGCAGTCGTCGAGTTCCATCACGACACCCTCGAGCGCCTTGAGCGCCGGCTCGATCTCCAGCAGCCGCAACTCGATCGGACGGTCGGGGCCCAGCAGCGACCCGCTCGCGAGGCGGAACAACAAGCTGTAGCCGATCTGGCCTGCGGCACCGGTGACGGCGACCTTGAGGGGAGTTGTGCTCACGTCGAATGCTCCTTGGGCGAAGTTCGATGCCCGCACCGCGGGCGAAGGTCTGTCCGGGACGAAACTAGCGCACTCGATTCTGCTGGCAATGTGTGGGTACATCGAGGCGCGTAGCATTAATCCGCTGATCAGACAGGGAGATGTGAGATGCCATCGTTTCGCGCATTGCCGTCATCCCTTCGGCCAGTGGCCAAGACCAAACACACCCACCCCGATCCGAAGTCGATTCATGTGCCGGTGGCCCGCGCGATGGTCGATTGCGGCATCTATGTCGACGGCCAGCGGGCGCCGGGCAAGCACACCCACGCGGCCGCGCTGACCAAGGTCCGCGAACTGGAGAGCGAAGGCAGCACCGCGTTCGTCTGGATCGGGCTGCATGAACCCGACGAACACCAGATGCAGGCGGTCGCCGACGTGTTCGGCCTGCACGAGTTGGCGGTCGAGGATGCGGTGCACGCGCATCAGCGGCCCAAGCTGGAGCGCTACGACAACACGTTGTTCCTGGTGCTGAAGACGGTCAAATACGTCGAGCACGCCTCGGTGTCGATCGCGCGGGAGATCGTCGAGACGGGCGAGATCATGATCTTCGTCGGCCCCGACTTCGTGGTGACCGTGCGCCACGGCGAGCACGGCGGGCTGGCCGGGCTGCGCAAGCAACTCGACGCATCACCGGCGACGTTGAAGCTCGGCCCCTACGCCGTCATGCACGCGATCGCCGACCACGTCGTCGACAACTATCTCGACATCACCGACCTCATCGAGACCGACATCGACGCGATGGAAGAAGACATCTTCTCGCCGCTGACGCAGACCAACATCGAGTGCATCTATCTGCTCAAGCGCGAGGTCGTCGAACTGCGCAGGGCGGTCGCGCCGCTGACGCTGGCGCTGCAGCGAATGGGCACCGACCACAACGACCTGATCTCGATCGAGGTGCGCCGCTATCTGCGCGACGTGCTGGACCACAACACGCAGGCCTCCGACCGGATCACCAGCTACGACGAGCTGTTGAGTTCGCTGGTGCAGGCCGCGCTCGGCAAGGTGGCGATGCAGCAGAACGTCGACATGCGCAAGATCTCCGCGTGGGTGGCGATCGCCGCCGTGCCGACGGCGATCGCGGGCATCTACGGCATGAACTTCGACCACATGCCCGAACTGCATTGGGTTTGGGGCTATCCCGCGGTGCTGCTCACGATGGTGATCGTCTGCTCGCTGTTGTACCGGACGTTCCGGCACAACCACTGGCTCTAAGTTTCGCCGAAACTGCATTGCGGCACGCTTCTTCTCGAACTTTCCGTGCTGGAATGCCGTTTCGGCGCTGAAAACTAGCTCGGCTGCGCGGCCCGCCTGGTGGGGTCCAGCACGTCGACGCCGTCCTGCGTCCACGCTTCGCGCATCGCGTCGGCACCTTTCAGCCGCACCCAGGCGGCTTCGGTGGCGGTGATCGGCGTGGCCGCCAGCAGCTTCACCGGCGGCAACGGGTCGGCCAGCGGCACATCGTCGATGTCGCTGGGGCTCAACAAGAATGCGGTGAACGGTGCCGCATCCCACAGCGGCGTCTCCAGGTCGATCAACGCGTCGGGCTCCAGGATCAACCCTTCGACGGCGGGCGCGGCGGCCACGATCGCGATCGAGCGGGCCAGTCCCGTGGGTGACGGGCCCCGCAACGCGACAACGATCTCGGCTCGCGGACCGTGCAGCGCGTCGGTCACCATCTCCGTCGGATCGAACATCGGGTTGCGCGAACAGCCAACCGACACATAGTGACTCACGTCGTCGTCGGGACCGAAGCGCAGCACGTCGATGCGCTCGGTGCCGAGGAAGGTCACGCTCGCCTCGTCGGGTTCCGCGGTGAAGCCGGCGCGGGCGAAGTGCTCGCCGAGGTGCGAGCGGACCTTCGCGATGACGTCGATCACTCGGCGGGTGCGGGTTGCTCCTGCCCGCCCTCGGGCTCGAGCATCAGGTTCGCGCCGGTGTCGGCGTCGAAGACCACGATCTTGGAGGTGTCGAACGCCAACTCCATCGGCTGGCCGGGTGTCACCTTCGATTCAGTGGAAACCCGTGCGACGAACTCGTTTTCAGCGACGCCGGAGTCGGCCGCCAACTCGGCCAGCTGAGCGGCCTGCGCGCCTTCGCCTTCGGTCTTGAAGTGGACGTACTTGTCGGCACCCAGCGACTCGACGAAGTCGACCTTCACGCCGAAGGTCAGCGCGCGGATCCGCGCGTAGGTGTCGATCAGTGCGGCGTCCTCGAGGTGTTCGGGCCGGATCCCGACGATCACGTTGTTGGGCTTCGGGTGTTTGGCGATCCGGTCGTGCACTTCCTGGGTGAGCGTGACCTCGCCGAATGGCAATCGCACACCGATGTCGGTGAGGCTGGCCGGGAAGAAGTTCATGGCCGGTGAGCCGATGAAGCCCGCGACGAACAGGTTGGCCGGGTGGTTGTACAGCTCCTCCGGCGTGCCGATCTGCTGTGCGACGCCCGCGAGCATGACGACCACCCGGTCCCCCAGTGTCATCGCCTCGGTCTGATCGTGGGTGACGTAGACGGTGGTGGTGCCCAACCTGTTCTGCAGCCGCGCGATCTCGGCGCGCATCTGCACCCGCAGCTTGGCGTCGAGGTTCGACAGCGGCTCGTCCATCAGGAAGGCCTTGGGATTGCGCACGATCGCGCGGCCCATCGCCACCCGCTGCCGCTGCCCGCCGGACAGCTGGGCGGGTTTGCGGTCCAGAAGCTCGGTCAGGTCAAGGATTTTCGCGGCCTCGTCGACCTTGCCGGCGATCTCATCCTTGCTCATCTTCGCCAGGGTCAGCGGGAAGGCGATGTTCTGCCGGACCGTCATGTGCGGATACAGCGCGTAGGACTGGAACACCATCGCGATGTCGCGGTCCTTCGGCGCCTTCTCGTTGACCCGCTCGCCGCCGATGCGCAATTCACCCGACGTGATGTCCTCGAGGCCGGCGATCATGTTCAGCGTCGTGGACTTTCCGCATCCGGACGGGCCCACCAGAATGATGAACTCCCCGTCGACGATGGTGATCGACAACTCTTTCACCGCCGTCGCGCCGTTGGGGTAACTCTTGGTCACCCGGTCCAACACAATTTCGGCCATGGAGCTATCCCTTCACCGCACCGGACGTCAGGCCGGCGACGATCCGTCGTTGGAAAATCAGGACAAAGATAACGATCGGGATGGTGATCACCATCGCCCCGGCGGCAATCGAACCGGTCGGCTCCTCGAATTGCGAACTGCCGGTGAAGTTGGCGATCGCCACCGGCGCGGTGATCGCCCGCTGCGTCGCCGTCAGCGACAACGCCAGCAGCAGGTCGTTCCACGCGAAGATGAACACCAGGATCGCGGCGGTGACGATGCCCGGCGCGGCAAGTGGCGCAATCACTTTCCGGAATGCCTGGGCCGGTGTGGCGCCGTCCATCTTCGCGGCCTTCTCCAGATCCCACGGGATCTCGCGGAAGAACGCCGACAGCGTGTAGATGGCCAGCGGCAGCGCGAAGGTGATGTACGGGATGATCAGGCCCGGCCACGTGTCGAACAGCCCGATGCTGCGCCACATGTTGAATATCGGCGTGACCAACGAGATCTGCGGGAACATCGCGATCAGCAGCGCCACCCCGACCAGTAGCCGCTTACCCGGAAACGACAGCCGCGCAACGGCATAGGCTGCCATGCCGCCCACCGTCACCGCGATCACCGTGGTGATCAACCCGATCCCGATGGAATTGATCAGCGCCGAGGTGAAGATGTCGCCTTGGAAGATGCCCTTGTAGTTGTCGAAGGTGATCTGGGTGGGAATCAGCTTGCCGTCTTTGACGGTTGACGTCGGCTTGAGCGACAGGCTGAGGATCCACAGCACCGGAAACAGCGCGTACACCACAACCAGGATGTTGACGACGGTCCAGCCCGTCGCCCGTCCCGCGCCGACCCGTTCAGACGTCGACATCAGCGCCTCTCTTCTTCCGACCCGGGCGCCGCGGCACCGAAGAGCTTGATGTAGATGAACGCGATGAGCGCCACCGACAGGAAGATCAGCACGCTGATCGCCGACCCGAGACCGAGGTTGAACGCCTTGAACAGGTTGTCGTAGCCCAGGATCGACACTGACCCCGTCTCGTTGGCGCCGCCGGTGAGCACATAGATGTTGTCGAAGATCCGGAACGCGTCAAGGGTGCGGAACAGCAGCGCCACCAGGATGGCCGGTTTGATCAGCGGCAGAATCACTTTGACCAACCGCCGCCAGGCACCCGCGCCGTCGACCTGCGCGGCGTTCAGCAGATCCTGCGGCACCAGCGCCAAGCCGGCGAGCAGCAGCAGGGCCATGAACGGCGTCGTCTTCCACACCTCGGCCAGCACCACGATCGCCAGCGACGGAATCTGTTGGGTCAGCGGCGCGCTGCCATCGGGCAGCAGGTTGGCCAGATAGCCGGTGCCCGGTGTCCACGCGTAATACCAGCTGTACGACGCGGCGACGGTGACGATGCCGTACGGGATCAGGATCGCGGTGCGCACCACACCTTTACCGAAGATGGTGCGGTGCATGACCAGTGCCAGCGCCATGCCGAGCACGAACTCGATCGCCACCGACACCACGGTGATCGCCAGCGTCACCACGAACGCCGTCCACCAATACCGGTCGGACAGCACGGTGATGTAGTTGCCCAGCCCGACGAACGCCGTGTCGTCCGGGGTGGCGAGGTTGTAGCGCTGCAGGCTCAGCCACACCGCGTACCCGATCGGATACGCGGTGACCAACAGCATCAGCAGCACCGCCGGAGCGATCAGCAGGTACGCCAGCCGCCGTTCCGACTTCTTGTCGTCGGTGCCGACGGTCGGCGCAGCGGGCGTGGGAGCCGGCGCAACAGCGGTCATGGGATCAGCCCCTTACCGTCGATTGCCTTCTGCACCTGGGTGGTCAGCTCGTCGGCGGTGCGTTCCGGATCGATGGCGGTGATCGGCGCCAGGGTGACCGAGATGCGCGTCGACACCGCCTGGTAGACCGGCGTCGCCGGGCGCACCGCGGCGTCGGTGAGCTGCTCCTTGATGATCGCGTACTGCGGGTACTTGGCCTGGAAGGTGGGGTCGTCGTACAGCGACGCCCGTACCGCGGGCAGGCCGCCTTCGACCGATGTGTACCGCTGATTGTCGACGTTGCGCAGACAGCGGATGGCTTCGAACGCCTCGGTGCGGTGCTGGGATGTCTTGGCGACCGCGAGATTCAGCCCGCCCAGCGTCACCTTGGCGGGCTGACCTGGCTGCACTCCCGGGTAGTTCGCGAATCCGAACACCTTCTTGCTGGCCTCGTACGCCGATTTGAACTGCTCATCGGTGGGCGAGAACGTCCCGACGTCGTTGATGCTGCCCTCCAGGTCGGACTGCTTGTCCAGCGGCAGGAAGCTCACACCACCCTTGACGGCGTTCTCCAGCATCGACGGCAGCACGAACGGCCAGTTCACTTCCAGCGCGGCTTTGCCCTGTTCGAGCGCGAGCCTGGCGGTCCCCTCGTCGGTCTGCGTGATCGACGGATCCGCCCCCGGCGCGGTAGCAACGGCCTTCATGATCTGCAGTGCCTTGACGGTGGCGGCGCGGTGTTCCGGTGTGTCGGTCAGTGTGACGGTTTTCCCGTCGTCGGAAAGCACTTGACCGCCAGCGCTTTCCAGCAAGGTGTTGAACCACACGACCAGACCTTCGTACTGCTTGGCCTGAACGGCGATCCAACTGGGTTTGCCCGCCGCGTGCAGTCGCGTCGCCTCGGCCACCATGTCGTCCCACGTCTTCGGCGGCTCGTCCATCAAATCGGCGCGGTACCAAAGCAATTGGGTATTCGTCGTGACCGGTGCGGCGTAGAGCTTGCCCTGCCAGGTGGCCGTCTGAAGCGGCCCTGGCAGCGTGTCGCTCTTGGCGTCGGTCTCGGCCTTGCCCGCCGGATCGTCGGAAAGCGGCAACGCCCAACCGGCTTCGGCGAACTCGGCGGTCCACACCACGTCGAGCGCCATCACGTCCAGCGTCTTGTCGTTGCCGGTGAGCCGCCGCGCCAACTGCAACCGCTGGTCGTCGGCGCCCTTCGGCAAGCTGATTTGCTGAATCGTGAAGCGGCCGCCGAGTTCGTCGTTGCAGCGCTTGGCCACCGCCGTGAACGTGGCCATCTCGTTAGCCGGGGTGTAGAAATTGATGACGGTTCCGCCGCCGTTGGATGCACACGCGGATACCACCGACGCAGTCGTCAACGCGGCCAATGCCGCAGCACCTAGCCGCCGTGGGCCCACCACTGAAACTCCCGTCTGACGGGACTGTCCCGCGGGCAAACCGTATTGCCAGTCAGGCGTGATACGCAACACTTTCGCTGCGCGCGTCGCACACCGTTACGCAATTGCTGTGGACCCACGCGCAAGCTGGGGACGACCGCAAACTGCCAGCTGCCACCGGCGTGTCGACGTGCAGACGCGGTCGCTCGCGGCTAAAGGTGGTCAGATCGTCAAGCGCGCCAGCAGATCCCGGCCACGCTCGGCGTTCTGCGGATCGCAGAGCACGTCGTAGCGACCGGCGACCAGCTGCATGGTCGAGCTGAAATCTCTTGTGCCGCGCGCCATCGCATAGGGGATGGCGGAGGTGATCAGGCCGAAGAACACGCCGGCGACGAGCCCGGTGGCCAGCGCGCCCCACGGGCTGGGGCTGAAGAAGCCGAGGATCAGGCCGATGAACAGGCCCAGCCACGCGCCGGTGAGCACACCGCCGCCGAGCACCTTCGGCCAGGTCAGCCTGCCGGTGACACGTTCCACCTGCATCAGGTCGACGCCGACGATGGTCACCTGCTGCACCGGGAACTGTTGGTCGGACAGGTAGTCGACCGCGCGCTGAGCCTCGGCGTAGGTCGGGTACGAACCGATGGGCCACCCCTTCGGCGGGGTGGGCAGAGGGGCCGGGCCACCGCGCCCCGCAGTTGCGCTGCCCGGTGTTGCGCCCGGGGCTTGTCCTGGCTGAAACGGGCTGGTCATCGCTGCTCCATCTCCTCTGTGCGCGCCTGTTTTGCGTATCGTTTCTCATCCGGATCAACGCTACGACGGCCGCATTGGTGCCCAGTACTTGCGCTAGGTTGATCAGCATGACAAATCCGGGCGAGGACGCAGGCCAAACGGCATCATCCGACTCCAGCGGCGAGGCGTCGGAGCCGGCGTCCGGCGGCTACGAGGCGCCCTCGATCGAGCAGTCCGGAGAGAACACCGCACAATCCGGCGAGCAGTCCAGCGAACAATCCGGCTACACCCCGCCGCCCGCGTACAGCCCGCCCCCGGTCTACGAGACGCCCAGCTATCCGCAGCAGCCCGGCTACCCGGGTTTCCCGCCGCCCGAACCGCCACAACCTCCGTCATACCCGGCGCCCGACGCCGCCCAACCCGGCTACCCGCCGCCGCCCTACCCCGGCCCCGCCCGCTATGGCGCACCGTCATACCCGCCGCCGCAGTACGGCGCACCGCAGTTCGGCGGCCAGGTGCCCGGCTATCCCCCACCGCCCCCTGGCTACGGGCCGCCGCCGATGGGCTATCCGGCACCCGAGTACTCGCCCTACGGCCCTCCGCAGCCGAAAACCAACTCGCTGGCGATCGCGTCGCTGGTGGCCTCGCTGGTCGGGTTCCTGTGCTGGCTCGGCTCCATCGCGGGCATCGCACTGGGCATCGTCGCGATGAACCAGATCAAGCGGACAGGCGAACAGGGCCACGGCTTCGCGGTCGCCGGTATCGCGATCGGAGCGCTGTCGCTGGTCGTCGGCCTCATCTTCTTCGTGGTGGCGTTCAGTAGCTGACGATGACGGCCAGCGACCCGGATCCCAATCCGCCCGTCGACTATCCGGCGGATTACGGGTTGCCGCCGCCGGTGTACCCGCCGCCGGGTTATCCGGGTTACTACGACCCGTATCGACCGATCAGGCCGCCGGGCATCAACAGCAAGGCGATCGGCTCGCTGGTGACGTCGCTGGCCGGGCTGTTCTGCTGCGGGCTGCCGTCGATCGTCGGCCTGGTGCTGGGCGTGGTGGCCATGCGCGAAACCAAACGCACCGGCCAGGACGGCTACGTGCTGGCGTTGGTGGGCACGATCATCGGCGGCTTAGCCGTCGCGGGCTGGCTGCTCTACGTGCTGTTGTCGATCAGCATCTACGCCAGCGGCTGGCAGTGGGCGCCGTGACGCGCTAGCTCGGCGGCCGGAATGGTTCGGTGGTGCGCTGCATACCCGCGGCGCGGCCCTTGCCCGCGATCACCAACGCCATCTTGCGGCTGGCCTCGTCGATCATCTCGTCGCCGAGCATCGCCGCTCCGCGGGCCCCGCCCGCACGTGACGTGTGCCATTCGTAGGCCTCGAGGATCAACTCGGCGTGGTCGTAGTCCTTCTGCCGCGGGCTGAAAACCTCGTTGCCCGCCGCGATCTGATCCGGGTGCAGCACCCACTTGCCGTCGTAGCCCAATGCCGCCGACCGCCCCGCGACCCGACGGAAACCGCCGACGTCGCGCAGCTTCAGATACGGGCCGTCGATCGCGAGCACACCATGGGTGCGGGCCGCGATCAGAATCCGCATCAGCACATGGTGATGTGCGTCGCCGACGTCGTAACCTTCCGGCTGCTCACCGACTTCCAGCGTGCGCATGTTGAGGCTGGCCGCCATGTCGGCGGGCCCGAGGATCAGCGCCTGCATGCGGGGACCCGCCGCGATGGGGTCAATGTTGGTCAGCCCCTGCGCGTTTTCGATCTGTGCCTCAATTCCAATGCGGCCCAACGGAAGTCCGTGAGTGGTCTCGAGTTGGGTCAGCAGGAGGTCGAGGGCGTGGATGTGTGAAACGTCGGTCACCTTGGGCAGCACGACGATGTCGAGTGACGCGCCCGCGGTCGAAACCACCTCGATGATGTCGGCGTAGGTCCACGGCGTGGTCCAGTCGTTGACCCGCACGCCGCGCAGTTGGCCCGCCCATCCCGGTTCGGCGAGGGCGACGGCCACCTGGGTGCGCGCCTGCGCCTTCGCGTCGGGTGCGACGGCGTCTTCCAGATCGAGGAACACCTCATCGGCGGGCAGGGTCTTTGCCTTGTCGATCATCTTGGGGTTGCTGCCCGGCACCGAAAGACAGGTTCGACGGGGTCGATACGCGTTTTCCACAAGGACACTCTCTACTCTCTACAGACATGGCGGCGGTCAACAGGGTGTACGCGGCACGGCTCGCGGGGATGGTGGTGCTCGGCCCGGACGGCGAGTCCATCGGCCGCGTGCGCGACCTGGTGATCAGCATCGGTGTCGCGGGTCATCAGCCGCGGGTGCTCGGTCTTGTCGTCGAATTGCTCACTCGCCGAAGGATTTTCGTTCCGATACTGCGCGTGACGGCCATCGAGCCCAGCGCCGTCACCCTCGCGACGGGCAATGTCTCGCTGCGCCGGTTCTCCAAACGCCCCAACGAGGTGCTCGTGCTCGGCGAGGTGATCGAGACCCGGGTCCGCGTCGACGACCCCGATCTACCCGAGCTGAGCGGAATCGACGTCGTGGTGGTCGATCTCGGCATCGAGCAGACCCGCACCAGGGACTGGGTGGTGACCAGAGTCGCGGTGCGCCCGCAACGCAGGCTCGGCCGCCGTAGCAACGTTTCCATCGTCGATTGGAACCGGGTGCACGGGCTGACGCCGTCCGGGCTCGCGATGCCCGACCAGGGCGTCGGACAGCTGCTCGAACAGTTCGAGGGCCAGCGCCCCATCGAGGTTGCCGAAGCGCTGCGCGAGCTGCCCGCCAAGCGCCGGTTGGAGGTGGTCAAGGCGCTCGACGACGAGCGGCTGGCCGACGTGCTGCAGGAGTTGCCCGAGGACGAGCAGGCCGACGTGCTGCGCAAGCTGGAGGCCGAGCGCGCCGCCGACGTGCTCGAGGCGATGGATCCCGACGACGCCGCCGACCTGCTCGGCACGATGACGCCTGCCGACGCCGAACAGTTCCTGCGCCGGATGGATCCCGAGGACTCCGAGGACGTGCGACGGCTGCTCAGCCACTCGCCCGACACCGCGGGCGGCCTGATGACGTCCGAGCCGGTGGTGCTCGCACCCGACACCACGGTGGCCGAGGCGCTGGCCCGGGTCCGCGATCCCGATCTGACCCCCGCGGTGGCGTCGCTGGTGTTCGTCACCCGCCCGCCGACGGCTACGCCGACCGGACACTATCTGGGCTGCGTGCACCTGCAGCGGTTATTGCGTGAGCCGCCTGCGGTGCTGGTCAGCGGCATCGTCGACACCGATCTGCCGAGCTTGAGCCCTGCAGACCCGCTCGCAGCGGTGACCCGGTATTTCGCTGCCTACAATCTGGTCTGCGGTCCGGTTGTCGACGAGGAGAACCACCTGCTGGGCGCGGTGTCCGTCGACGACGTCCTCGACCATCTGCTGCCCGACGACTGGCGGGAACGCGAAGAACCTGAACTATCCAGCGCCGGTTCCGATGTCGCCGGCCGAGCGGCTCCGGAAGGATCCTCATGAGCGAGCCCTCGGCGCGTCAGCGGCTGGACACGCCGCGCACGTCGCGTCGCAGCTTCTCGCTCAGCGTCGACGCCGAAGCCGTCGGCCAATTCAGCGAATCGATCGCCCGTTTCCTCGGCACCGGGCGCTTCCTGGCCTGGCAGACCATCATCGTGGTGATCTGGATCAGTCTGAACCTGTTCGCCGTCAGCCTGCGATGGGACCCGTATCCGTTCATCCTGCTCAACCTCGCGTTTTCCACGCAGGCGGCATACGCGGCGCCGTTGATCCTGCTGGCGCAGAACCGCCAGGAGAACCGCGACCGGGTGGCGTTGGAAGAAGACCGGCGGCGCGCCGAACAAACCAAGGCCGACACCGAATATCTGGCCCGCGAACTGGCCGCACTGCGCCTGGCCGTCGGCGAGGTGGCGACCCGCGACTACCTGCGCCGCGAACTCGAAGAATTGCGCGAATTGCTGGCCGATCTACACTCCCCGCACCCGCCTTCGGACGGGGCAGCGACGACCGAATCGGACGGCTCGGATCGGCGGGCCAAACGACCTGGCTGAGCCGGGTATCGCCATTGCTGCAACGGCCGAAACCAGAGTAGGTATGGTGACTTGGTTCACCATTCACCGCACACTTAGGACGGTTGAGTGCACATAGGGGGTCGAGCCGCCGTTGACGCAGCGCGGCGCCGAGCACGGCGACTCGTGGGCAAACCTGCCTTCGGTGTTGTCATCCTCGCCCCGCTGATCCTCGCCGGCGCCGTCGGCGCGTCCGCACCGACACCGATCCGCGACTCCGCGGTGACACCACTGGCCGCCGTCTCGTCTTCGGCGACCCACCACGATGGTGCGTCCGTCGTCGCGGTCAAGAAGAGTCCGACGGCGTTTCACATCGCGGCGACCACGATCTCCGCTCCCCCGCCGTCGGCGGTGGTGAATTCTCCTGGGGCACTTCGCATTCCGGCGGTCGCGCTGTCGGCGTACCGCAACGCGGAGCGGATGATGGCGGCCGCCGACCCCAGGTGTGGCGTGAGCTGGAACCTGTTGGCGGGCATCGGACGCATCGAGTCGCTGCACGCCAACGGCGGGGCCACCGATTCGCGCGGCACCGCCGTGCAGCCCATCTACGGACCCACGCTGGACGGCACGCTGCCCGGCAACGAAGTCATCGTGCAGAGCCGCACCGCCAACCGGGTCACCTACGCGCGGGCGATGGGCCCGATGCAGTTCCTGCCCGGCACGTGGTCGCGCTACGCCAGCGACGGCGACGGTGACGGCAAGGCCGACGTGCAGAACGTCTACGACGCCTCGCTGGCGGCGGCCCGTTACCTGTGCAGCGGCGGGCTGAATCTGCGCGACCCCAGCCAGGTGATGTCGGCGATCCTTCGCTACAACAACTCGATCGCCTATGCCCGCAACGTGCTGGGCTGGGCCGCGGCCTACGCGACCGGTGTGGTGCCGGTGGATCTGCCGCCGATCACCGGGCCGGTGCCGCCGCTCGGCGACGCCCACCTGGACAACTACGAGGGCCTCGGCCCCGGGCTGCCAGCCAACGCGCTGGGCCTGCCCGCCAACGACCCGCTGGCGCTGATCCCGATGATGGGCCGCGGCGACGTCGCTAGCCAACTGTTCCCGGGTCAGGTGCTTGGCCCGCTGCCGGGGCCTGCGCCGCTGGTGGCGCCGCACCAGCCGGAGCCGCAGCAGCCCGCCCCGCCGCCGTGGCTGCCGCCCTGGATGCAGCAGCCGGCTGCGCCGCAGGAACAGCAGCGGCCCGCCGAATGCGCGGTCTTCTGCATCACCCCGGCGGCACCGGCGCCCAGCGTCGCACCGGCACCGGGTGACGCTCAGATGCTGCTACCGCAGGCCCGCCCGCCCCCGGCCCCGCGCCCGGTCCTGCGCCGGGGCCGCCGCCTGCCGAGGCCCCGGTACTACCGCAGGCACCGGGGCCCGCGCCCGGACCCGTGCCGGGACCGGTTGGTTAGGGACGCCCTCCAGTCGGCCTAGACTCGACGGTGATGTCTGCATCTCCCCCAGAGCTTGAAGCGGCGATCCGCGCCGCACTGACCAAGGTGATCGACCCGGAACTGCGTCGGCCGATCACCGAACTCGGCATGGTCAAGAGCGTCACCGTCGAGCCCGACGGAGCGGTTCATGTCGAGGTCTACCTGACCACCGCGGCCTGCCCGAAGAAGACGGAGATCTCCGAGCGGGTCAGCCGGGCGGTCGCCGACGTGCCTGGCACCGGCGCCGTCAAGGTCAGCCTCGACGTGATGAACGACGAGCAGCGCACCGAACTGCGCAAGCAGTTGCGCGGCGACGCCCGCGAACCGGTGATCCCGTTCGCGCAACCGGGCTCACTGACCCGGGTGTACGCCGTGGCGTCGGGCAAGGGCGGTGTCGGCAAGTCCAGCGTCACGGTCAACCTGGCCGCCGCGATGGCCGCGCGCGGATTGTCCGTCGGCGTGCTGGACGCCGACATCTACGGGCATTCGGTGCCGCGGATGATGGGCACCACCGACCGGCCGACACAGGTCGAGTCGATGATCCTCCCGCCGGTCGCCCACGATGTGCGGGTCATCTCGATCGCGATGTTCACCCAGGGCAACACCCCGGTGGTGTGGCGCGGGCCGATGCTGCACCGCGCGCTGCAGCAGTTCCTGGCCGACGTGTACTGGGGCGACCTCGACGTGCTGCTGCTCGACTTGCCGCCCGGTACCGGTGACATCGCGATCTCGGTGGCGCAGCTGATCCCGGGCGCCGACATCCTGGTCGTGACGACCCCGCAGTTGGCGGCCGCCGAGGTGGCCGAACGGGCGGGCGCGATCGCGCTGCAGACCAAACAACGGATCGCCGGCGTGGTCGAGAACATGTCCGGACTGCTGATGCCCGACGGCACGACCATGCAGATCTTCGGCGAGGGCGGCGGCAAGCAGGTGGCCGAGAGTCTGTCCCGGTCGGTCGGCGCGGATGTGCCTCTGCTGGGCCAGGTTCCGCTCGACCCGGCGCTGGTTTCCGCCGGTGATGCCGGGGTGCCGCTGGTGTTGTCGGCGCCGGATTCGGCGGCGGGCAAGGAGCTTCGCAAGATCGCTGACGCGCTGTCCAGCCGCAAGCGTGGGCTGGCAGGCATGTCGCTGGGGCTGGACCCCGCAGGGCGGTAGCGCCTCGAACTTAAGTGGCGTCGGCGTCGAACGGTGTCGTGGCAGGCGGCTCGGGCTTCGCGACCGGCTGAGGCGCGGGCGCCGACAGCGGCTTCTCCGCCGGTGGCTCGGATGCGTCGAACTTACCCGTGAAGATCGAATCATCGCCGTCGAGAAGGTGTTTCGTCAGCGCGGCCCGCGGTGTCATGCCCCGCAGCTTGGAAAGCTCGCTGAGCGGTTCGCGCAGATCCTCGAACTCAGGGCCGAGGTCGTCGCGCAGTTGGCTGGTGGCACCGCTGATGTAGTCGCGGGCCTGCCGCAGCGCGCCCGTCGTCCAGCGGATGGCACCGGGTAGCCGCTCGGGTCCCAGGATCACCAGCCCGGCGATCACCAGGACCAGCATCTCGCCCCAGCCGATGTTCGCGAACATCAGAGCGCCGGGTTGTCGGCGCCGGGCGTCACCATCAGGGTGACATGACGACCGTCGCGCACCACCTCGATGGGCGCCTCCTGACCAATCGTCAACTGGCGCACCGCAACTACGAATTCGTCGGCGTCGGCGACGGTGCGGTTGCCGACCTTGACGACGACGTCGTTCTCCAGGATGCCGCCCTTCTCGGCGGGCCCGCCCGCTTTGACGTTGGCGACCTGCGCGCCCGAGGCGATGTCGTTGCTGACCGAGCGGGCGGTCAGGCCGAGCGTCGGGTGCGAGATCTTGCCGTCCTTGATCAACGCCTCAACGACCTGCTTGACCTCGTTGACCGGGATCGCGAAGCCGAGGCCACTGGCGCTGTCGGACAACGATTTACCCGCGGTGTTGATGCCGATGACTTCGGAATTCATGTTGATCAACGGACCGCCGGAGTTGCCGTGGTTGATCGACGCGTCGGTCTGCACACCGTCGATGACGGTGTCGGTGTCCGAGCCGTCGCCGGACAGCGGGACCGGCCGGTGCAGCGCACTGATGATGCCGTGCGTGACGGTGCTGCGCAGGCCAAGCGGGGCACCCGCGGCGATCACCTCGTCGCCGACGGTCAACTTCTCGGAGTCGCCGAGTTTGGCCACCGACAGGTTGTCGACGTTGTCGACCTTCAGCACCGCCAGGTCAGTCTTCGGATCGCGGCCGACGAGGTTCGCAGGCACTTCCTTACCGTCGTTGAACACCACGGTGGTCTTGTACTGGCTCGGGTTGGCCGCCGCCTCGGAGATGACGTGGTTGTTGGTCACGATGTAGCCGCGCGGGTCGATGACGACGCCGGAGCCCTGCGAACCCTCCGAATCGCTGACGGCTTCGATTGTCACCACCGAATCAGCAATGGCCGCAGCCACTTTCGCGAACTGGCCTTCGGGAGGCGGGCCGTTGTTGCTGGTTTCGAGGCTGACCTTGGACGTGGTGAACGCCTCGACCACTTCGGCGGTCTTGCGGCCGATCCAGCCGCCGCCGAAACCGATCACCAACGCGACGATGGCCAGCACGGCCAGCGCGACGTAGGACACCTTGCCGCCGAACAACACGTCGCGCACGCCGACCTTGCCCATCGCGGCCGTCGACGGCGCGGGCGCGGACTGCGGCAGCGCGGGCGTGCCGAGCGCGGCGGCGGCGCCGGGATTGCGCCACGGGTCGTCCGCCTCGTCGAAGTCCTGGACGTCGCGTTCGGCCTCCAGCGCGCCGGCGTCGGCGGGGTGCCGCTGCAGCGAGTCACCGCCGGGGTGCGGCCTGCCGAACGCCTCGGCGAGCACCGGGTCGGCCTGTTTGTTGGTCGGCGTGTACTCGGCCTGGTCGCGGTAGCGCTCCAGGCCCGCGAAGGAACCGTTGACGCCGTCGGGCCGGCCGAACGCGCGACGCGACGCCGGATCGACGGGTGGACGGGACACAGGGCGCGGTTCGAGGCGCTCGCGCCCCGACTGGTCCAGATTGGTCACCCGTTCATCACCCTCTACTGGAGCGCCCACCCGAAACGTGGAGTCCGGCGCACGTCATTTTGCAAATCACCCTACCGGCGTTTACGCCGATACCGCGGGGTGCCGTCAGCGAACTGAGGCTGGTCTGGCTCCTCCGGCGGCTCGACCGGAGCGTGGTGCGGGATCTGGGACAACATGCCGAGAAGAGAGCTCGGCACGACGATCGACCCCGAGTCACGCAACGCCGCGCGGGCCTGCCGCTGCGCCTCGACCTCGGCTGCGCACTGCTGACACAGCGACAGGTGGTGCGCCGCGCGCAGATGGGCGGTCATCCGAAGCTCGCCGTCGACGAACGCCGCGACGGCCTCGATCGACAGGTGTTCGGTCGACCCGAACTGGCGCGGCCCGACCGGCGCGTCGCTCTGCGACGCGAACTGGGAGGGCAGCCAGGAGAATGCTCTGCGGAACACGTGTCCCGGGTCGACCATCGCCCCAGCTCCTCTCATATGGTCATGCCGCATCAACGGACCTGATTTGAATGTAGCGCGGCAGCCTGTGGGCCACACGTGCCAACGGTCAGGCCGTCTTGGCCGTGTCGGCGGAGTGACTGGCCAGATAGTCGCGCAGCGCCTGACGACCGCGGTGGATCCGGCTGCGCACGGTACCGAGCTTGACGCCCAACGTGGCGCCGATTTCCTCGTAGGACAGACCTTCGATGTCGCACAACACCACCGCGGCGCGGAACTCCGGCGGCAGGGAATCGAGTGCGGCCTGCAGGTCGGGGCCCAGCCGCGAATCGTGGTAGATCTGCTCGGGGTTGGGCTCGTCGGCGGGCACCCGGTCGTAGTCCTCGGGCAGCGCCTCCATGCGGATGCGGCCGCGCCTGCGGACCATGTCCAGGAACAGGTTGGTCGTGATGCGGTGCAACCAGCCTTCGAACGTGCCCGGCTGATAGTTCTGCACCGACCGGAACACCCGGATGAAGGTCTCCTGGGTCAGGTCCTCGGCGTCGTGCTGATTGCCCGACAACCGGTAGGCCAGCCGGTATACCCGGTCGGCGTGCTGACGCACGAGCTCGTCCCAGGACGGCATCGTGGTCTTGTCGCCGGTGGCGTCGAAGACAGCGGTACCGGTCAACTCGTCGGACGGCTCTACCCAATCGCCGTCCGTGTACTGCTCGAGGTGCGCCATGGACACCGGAGCCGCGGGGGCGTTCGAAACGGTGGTCGTCAGATCCTCCTGTTCACAGCCGTCACCGGTCATCGACGGCTCGATGTGCACGGGAACGCGCTCATCGCTGTTCTTATTCCCATAACGCCAGCGTCCGCCGTCTTCCATGCGAGTTACCGTCTCCGACCGGGGTGTGGCTGGCATATGAGCAAACTGAACTTTTCCTGAGAACCTCAGCTACCCATTTTCCCACCAGCGCAAACGAGTTTTCGCAGGCTGTGATTCTGCCGGACGGGCCCGGGCGTGTCGCTGCTGCGGGCCACCTGGCTTCGCTCTACGCTGCGGGCATGGCCGGCATCGACGACGTCATCGGGGGCGGACCGCAAAGCCGGCCCGATTCCATCGTCAGCCACGCCGAGGGCTCGATCTCCGAGGACGCCATCGTCGCCGCGGCCCGGGAGCGGGCCGTCGACATCGGCGCCGGTGCGGTCACCCCCGCGGTCGGCGCGCTGATCTGCGTGCTGGCCAAGCTGACCGGCGCCAAGGCGGTGGTCGAGGTCGGCACCGGCGCCGGCGTCAGCGGCCTGTGGTTGCTCTCAGGTATGCGCGACGACGGCGTGCTCACCACCATCGACGTCGAACCCGAGCACCAACGATTGGCCAAGCAGGCGTTCAGCGAGGCGGGTGTCGGCCCCGGACGCACCCGGTTGATCGTCGGCCGTGCGCAGGAAGTGCTGACCCGGCTGGCCGACGAGTCCTACGACCTGGTGTTCGTCGACGCCGATCCGATCGATCAGCCGCAGTTCGTGGAAGAGGGCGTTCGGTTGCTGCGGCCTGGCGGTGCGATCGTCGTGCATCGGGCGGCCCTTGGTGGACGAGCGGGCGACGCGAACGCCAAGGACGCCGAAGTCGTCGCGGTGCGTGAGGCGGCGCGCCTGATCGCCGAGGACGAGCGGTTGACGCCCGTGCTCATCCCGCTTGGCGACGGTCTGCTGGCCGCCGCCCGCGACTGAGACTCACGCGCCGGCCAGGTCGCGGATTCCGCGGCCGATCAGCATCGCGCCGATGAGCAGGAACAACACCATCATCACGGCTTTCTCGTTGGTCTGCAGCCAGCCCTTGATGCCGACGAGGCGGTCGCGGACCGCCTGCCCGCCCACCAGGTAACCCGCCACCGGAACCGTGATCGTCAGGGTCGACAGGACGACGAACGCGCAGGCCACCAGGACAGCCGTGGAGACGGGCAACCGCGCGGCGGCGATGTCCACCCCGGACAGGAATCCCACCGAGACGCTCGCCGGGTCGATGACGCTCACCAGGAGTCCCAGCCCCACCGAGCCGCTCGGAGTCAGCGCGTCGACCCGGCGTGTCAACGGGCTCGGCTTGGCGGGCTCGTTGCGCTGTCGCCACATCCGGTAGGCGAGCACCATCAGCACCGCGCCGATCACGATCCGGGCCACCGACATCGCGGGACGCGGGTGCTGGTGGTTCGCCAGCGCCGGATCGTCGAGCAACGAGAAGATCACCAGGCCGACGGCCACGATCGCGGCCAGACCGACGATGCGGCCGACGACGAACCCGATGCCTTTGGCCTTCGCGTCGTCGGAAACCAGGATGAGCATGATCGCGATGACCGGCAGCGGTCCCGCCGCCAGTGCCACCGCCAACGGCAGGATTTCCCCGATCGCTCTACCCACTTGGTCGCCGCCCTCCCGTGTTGCCACCTGTGACGTGGAGAAAGTACCCAGCAAAACCGGCCGGAGGCGGCGCGACACGTCTTTACGGATCTTTTACGGCCCTGGTCCTTGACGAGGCACTGAACGCGCGTTTAGCGTACTGAACATGCGTTCAGCACCGGACGATCGCACGGCCGTCGCGAGGATTCGCGATGCGGCGATCGAGCAGTGGGGTGAGCACGGGTTCAACGTGGGGCTTCGCAGCATCGCCGAATCCGCGGGCGTATCCGCCGCGCTGGTGATCCATCACTTCGGCTCCAAGGACGGACTGCGCAAGGCGTGCGACGACTACATCGCCGAGGAGATCCGCACCGGGAAGTCGGCCTCCATGCAGGCCAGCGATCCCGCCGAGTGGTTCAGGCAGATGTCCGAGATCGAGTCGTACGCGCCGATGATGGCCTACCTGGTGCGCAGCATGCAGTCCGGCAGCGACCTGGCGAAGATGATGTGGCAGCGGATGATCGACAACGCTGAGGGGTACCTCGAGGAGGGTGTGCAGAACGGCCTGCTCAAGCCCAGCCGGGACCCGCAGGCCCGCGCCAAGTTCCTCGGCCTGACCAGTGGCGGCGGATTCTTCCTTTTCATCCAGATGCACCCCACCCCAACCGATCTGCGCGCCGTGCTGCGTGACTACGGCGAACAGATGATCCTGCCTGCCCTCGAGATCTACACCGAGGGCCTGATGACCGACTCCACCATGTACGACGCATTCCTCGCGGCACGTGAAAAAGGTATTCCGTTCACATCCAACGAAGGAGAGCAGAATGACGACGGCATCCCTGCAACGGGCTGACATCGCGCGGTCGCAGCCCGCTGTCGAAATCCGGGGACTGTCAAAGTCTTTCGGCCACACCAAGGCTCTCGACGGTCTCGACCTGACGGTGGCACCGGGTGACATCACCGGCTTCCTCGGCCCCAACGGCGCCGGCAAGTCCACCACGATCCGGGTCCTGCTCGGCCTGCTGCGCGCCGACACCGGAACGGTTCGGTTGCTCGGCGGCGACCCCTGGCGTGACGCGGTTGCATTGCACCGACGCATCGCTTACGTGCCAGGCGATGTGACGTTGTGGCCGAATCTGACCGGGCTGCAGGCCATCGATTTCCTTGCCGGTCTGCGCGGCAACGGCGTCGACACCCGGCGCCGCGACCAGCTGATCGAGCGGTTCGAACTCGACCCGCACAAGAAGGCTCGCACCTATTCGAAGGGCAACCGGCAGAAGGTGGCGATCGTCGCCGCGTTTTCCACCAACGCCGAGCTGTACATTCTCGACGAGCCGACGTCAGGCCTGGACCCGTTGATGGAAAAGGCTTTTCAGACCTGCGTCGAGGAGGTCGCCGGCCGCGGCGCTGCCGTGCTGCTCTCCAGCCACATCCTGGCCGAGGTGGAGAAGCTCTGCGACAACGTCACGATCATCCGGTCGGGCCGCGCGGTGAAGTCCGGCACGCTCGCGGAGTTGCGGCACCTGATGCGGACCACCATCACCGTGCGCACCCGCGGTGATGCCCGTGGGCTGCACCAGCTTCCGTACGTGCACGACTTCACCGTCCAGGACGCCGCCGTCCGCTTCTCGGTGGACCGCACCGACCTGGATTTCGTCATGGAGCACCTGACCGAACTCGGCATCGAGGAACTCACGGTGACGCCTGCGTCGCTCGAGGACCTCTTCCTGCGTGAGTATCAGGGAGTGACACGATGACGACCGCAACCGTCGCGGGCCGGCACGAGGCCTTCCGGCCCGGGTCACCGTTCACCGGAGTCGCAGGCCTGCTGCGACTGGCCCTGCGCCGCGACCGGATTCGGCTTTCGGTGTGGATCGCGGCGCTCACGCTGATGATGGTGTACGCCCCGAACACGATCAAACTGGCCTATCCGGAAGAGGCGCAACGACTGGCGCGGGTCAACCTGCTCAAGACGCCCGCGGGAATGATGTTGGGCGGGCCGATGTTCGGCGGCAACGAGACGGACCTCGGCGCGATGATGGCCAACGAACTGATGCTCACGCTGATCGTCGCGGCATCGATTCTGTCGATCACCACGGTCATTCGGCACACCCGTGCGGAGGAAGAGAACGGCATCGCGGAACTGGTGCTGTCGTCGGTGGTGGGCCGCTACGCCCGCACCTACGCCGCGCTGATCCTGGTCGGCGGCGTGAACGCCGTGCTCGCGGTCACCATGACGCTGGCGATGGCGTCGACGGGCTTCCGCGTCGTCGACACCGCAGCGATGTGTCTCGGAATCACCGGGGTGGCCATGGTGTTCGGCGCGGTGGCCGCCGTGACGGCGCAGCTGTGGCGCCAGGCCCGCACCGCAACCGGAGCGGCGATGGGCGCGTTGGCGGTTGCCGCTTTGGTGCGCGGCATCGGGGACGTCATCGACAATTCCGGTTCGGCGTTGAGCTGGTTCTCCCCGATCGCCTGGGCACAGCAGATGCGTCCGTTCGTGGACCTGCGCTGGTGGCCGTTCGCACTGCTGGTGGGGCTCGCGCTGGCGCTGATGGCGCTGGCGGCCTGGCTGGAGGGCGGCAGGCAGTACGACGACGGCGTGATCCCGTCCACCGGCGAGAAGCCCAACGCGCGCCCGGTCACAGGCGTACTGGCGTTGCATCTCACCCTGCAGCGCGGCCAGACGATCGGCTGGACGGTCGGATTGTTCTTGGCGGGTTTGGCTTTCGGCTCGATGACGAAGTCGTTGCTCGACGCCGCCGAGGACAACGAGCTGTTTGCCAGGGTGCTGGCCGCGCAGGGCAACGATGGTGTGTACACGACGATGACGCAGTTCCTGGCGGCCGCCGCGACCGCGTACGTCGTCACCGCCGTGCTCCGGGTGTACACCGACGAGCAGTCCGGGCTCGGGGAGGCGGTGTTGGCCGGTGCCGTATCGCGGTGGCGGTGGCTGCTGACCGCGGTGGCCGCCGCGCTGATCGGGTCGGTGGTGTTGATGTTTTTCGCCGGCCTCGGCAACGGGCTGGGTGCGGGGCTGACGCTCGGCGAACCCGCCACCATCGTGAAGTTGACGCTGGCCGGTCTGGCCTTTGTCCCCGCGATGGCGGTCATCGCAGGCGTCGCGGCTGTCGCCGTGGCCCTTCGGCAGGCCTGGATCGGTTGGCTGGCAGTCACATTCGTCGTCGTGTCGCTGTATCTTGGCGCGCTGCTGCGGCTGCCGCGCTGGCTGATCGACCTGTCGCCGGTGGGCCGCACCACCGCGCCGTCGCACTATCCCGTCGTGGCGCTGGCGGTCATGGTCGTCGTCGCCGCAGCGCTGACAATGAGTGCCTGCTGGATCTACCGCAACCGGGATGCATTATGAGAACTGCATCGCAGGTCACGACGACATCCGTGCTGAGCCTTGCGCTGTTCGCGCTGGCGTTGTTCTGGCCCGCGGGAACATTCGACTACTGGCAGGCGTGGTTGTTCCTCGGCGTCTTCACCGCGCTGTCGGTGGTCTACACGGTGTATGTCGCCCTGACGAACCCGGCGGTGTTGCGTCGCCGGATGAACGCCGGCCCGCGGCACGAATCCAGGCCGGTCCAGAAGGTCGTCAGCGCCGGCGTGGTGCTGGCGTACTTTGCCCTGCTGGTCGTTTCGGCGCTCGATCATCGATTCGGCTGGTCGAACGTGCCGACGCCGCTGGTCCTCATCGGCAACGTGCTGGTGGTGGTCGGACTTGGTATCACCATGCTGGTCGTCATCCAAAACAGCTATGCCGCAGCGAATATCACCGTCGAGGCCGATCAGGCGGTGGTGTCCACCGGGCTGTACGGCCTGGTCCGGCATCCGATGTACTTCGGCGCGCTGGTCATGCTCGTCGGTGTCGCCCTGGCGCTCGGCTCGTACTGGGCACTGCTCGTCGTCGCGCTCGATCTGCTCTTGTTCGTAGTCCGCATCCTCGACGAGGAGACGGCGTTGACGGCGGAACTGACCGGCTACCGCGAGTACACCCGAAACGTGCATTCCCGCTTGGTGCCCTACGTCTGGTGAGGAGAAGTCATGAAGATCGCAGTGCAAACAGTGGCATCGGCGTTGTTCGGCGTCGCCTTCTTCGCCGTGCTGCTGTTCTGGCCCGCCGGCACGCTTGATTATTGGCAGGCATGGGTTTTCATCGCCGTCTTCATCGTGTCGACGATCGTGCCGAGTGTCTATCTGGCGGTGAAGAACCCGGCCGCGTTGCAGCGGCGGATGAAGGCAGGCCCGCTGGCCGAGGGCAGGGCCGTGCAGAAGCTCATCATCACCGCAACGATCGTGGCGGTCGTCGCGACGCTCGTCGTCAGCGCCCTCGACCACCGGTTCGGCTGGTCGACTGTGCCGACCCCGGTCGTGATCCTCGGCGACGTTCTGGTCGCCGTCGGGCTGGTCATGGCGCAGCTGGTGGTGATCCAGAACAGCTACGCGGCGGCGACCATCGCGGTGGAGGCGGACCAGAAGGTCGTCGACACAGGCCTTTACGGCGTTGTCCGCCACCCGATGTACGTCGGGACGCTGATCATGATGATCGGCACTCCGCTGGCGTTGGACTCGTACTGGGGTCTGCTCGCGATCGCCCTGGCGCTGCCGGTGCTCGCGGCCCGCATCGAGGACGAGGAGAAAATGCTCCGGCAGGAACTCGCCGGCTACGACGAGTACACCCGAAAGGTGCACTACCGGCTGGTGCCCGGCGTCTGGTGACGACGGGACATGTCCGAGAAGCTGTTCGAGGAGCACCGTCCACATCTGCGCGCCGTCGCCTACCGGATGCTGGGTTCGCTGACCGAGGCCGACGACGCCGTCCAGGAGGCGTGGCTGCGCTTCGACCGCACCGACGTCAGTGACGTGCGCAATCTGCGTGGCTGGTTGACCACCGTCGTCGCGCACATCTGTCTGGACATGTTGAGGGCACGCAGCGCGCGGTCCGAGGAACCGCTCGACGAGGCGCCGCCCGTCGCAGACGAGTCCGTCGACCCGGAAACCGAAGCGGTGCTTGCCGACTCGATCGGAGTGGCGTTGCTTGTCATCCTGCAGACCCTGAATCCCGCCGAACGGCTGGCGTTCGTGCTGCACGACATGTTCGACCTGCCGTTCGCGGAGATCGCACCGATCGTCGGCCGGACCGAAAGCTCCGCCGCGCAGCTCGCGTCGCGGGCCCGTCGCCGCGTGCGCGGTAAATCTCACGGCGACGCAACGGATTTGGCGAGTCAACGGCGACTCGTCCACGCGTTCTACGCGGCCGCCCGCGACGGTGACTTCGACGCGCTGCTCGGCGTGCTCGACAGCGACGTGGTGCTGCGCGTCGACGCCGCCGCGGCGGGCACCCCGACGACGTTGCGCGGGGCCCGCACCGTCGCAGCGAATGCACAGGCGTTCTCGGCCAACGCGCGGTTCGCCCAACCGGCGTTGGTGGATGACGCCGTCGGCATCGTCGTCGCCCCGAAGGGCAAGTTGGCGTTGGTGCTGTGCTTCACCGTCGTCTGCGAGCGGATCACCGAGATCGACATCGCCGCGGACCCGCAGCGCCTTGGCCGGTTCCGTTTCGCTGTGCTCGACTGATCGCCGGGACGCGAACCCAGGCGATGTGTCACCGATGTCCTGAGACATAAGCCTTGACGGGCCAGCGGAATCAGCTATACTCGAACATGTGTTCGAACTATTTGCGAACGTCGACCCGGACGCCGATGAGGCGGCCCTGGTCGTGGGCATCGCTGAGCTCGAACACATCAAGGCTGTCGCTGCTGCCGGCCAGGCGCGGCTGACTGCAGCACTCGACCTGAAGCGTCGGGCCCGCGAAGAGGTCGAGGGCATACCCGCGGCCAACCGCGGCAAGGGTCTGGCCAGCGAGATCGCACTGGCTCGCCACGACTCCCCTAACCGCGGCAATCGCCATCTCGGCTTCGCCAAGGCTCTGGTTCACGAGATGCCCCACACCCTGGCAGCATTGGAGGCCGGCGCGCTCTCCGAATGGCGGGCCACCCTGATCGTGAAGGAGTCCGCGTGCCTGAGCATCGAGGATCGCGGAAAGCTCGACGTGCGGATGTGCGCAGATCAGTCTGAGCTCGAGGGCAAGGGCGACAAGACAATTGAGGCCGACGCCAAATCCATTGCCTACGAACTCGACCCGCAGGCTGTTGTCGACCGCGCTGTGCGCGCGGAGTCAGAGCGCAGTGTGACCGTGCGTCCGGCACCGAACAACATGTCCTCTGTGACAGTGCTGCTACCGATGGCGCAGGGGGTCGGGATCTATGCCTCGCTCAAGCGCGCCGCCGACACCACCTTCGACGACCGATCCCGTGGTCAGGTCATGGCCGACACGGCTTACGAGAGGATCACTGGTCGCCCCGCGGACGTCCCCGTCCCCGTCGCGATAGACCTGGTGATCTCTGATGAGACGCTGCTCGGCGGCGACACCTCTCCGGCTCGGGTCCAGGGGCACGGGCCGATCCCCGCTGCCATCGCCTGCCACCTGGCGAGCAGAGCTATCGCCGACGAACGCTCCAAGGCCACTCTGCGTCGGCTCTACCGCCATCCTGCCTCGGGTGCGCTGGTGGCTATGGAGTCGCGGGCTCGCTTGTTCCCCAAAGGACTCGCGCAGTTCATCGCATTCAGGGACGACACTTGCCGAACTCCCTACTGCGACGCGCCGATCCGCCACACCGACCATGCGAATTCGCACGCCACAGGTGGCGAGACAAACGACCTCAACGGACGGGGCGCCTGCGAGGCCTGTAACTACGCGAAAGAGGCTCCCGGTTGGCGGATCACCACGAAGCGCGATCGGGACGGCACACACATCTCCGAGGTCACCACGCCCACCGGAGCCCGCCACAAATCGAAGGCACCACCATTGCCGGGCAGGCTGCGATCCCCAGTGAGCAGCATCGAAATCGCGTTCGCCGACGAGATCGCCTGGCGCAACGCCGCCTGACTGACCTCTACACACCCATACTGACTAAATGGAACTGCTGACCGGCTTCGGGCTGGCCACCGCGGCGGGGCTGAACGCCTACATCCCGCTGCTGGCGCTCGGCCTGCTGTCGCGGTTCACCGACCTGGTCACCTTGCCGCACGGCTGGGCCTGGCTGGAGAACGGCTGGGTGATGACGATCGTCGCGGTGCTGCTCGCCGTCGAGGTCGTCGCGGACAAGATTCCCGCCCTCGACAGCGTCAACGATGCGATCCAGACGTTCGTCCGGCCGACAGCGGGCGGCATCGTGTTCGGTTCCGGCACCGCCGCACAAACGCCCGCGGTGACCGATCCCGGCGCGTTCGCGCAGTCGGGTCAATGGGTCCCGGTCGCGATCGGGGTGGTCACCGCGTTGGTGGTGTCGCTGACGAAATCGACGGTGCGGCCCGCCGCCAACGTCGCCACCGCGGGCGTGGCCGCGCCGGTGCTGTCCACGATCGAGGACGTCGCCAGCGTGGGTCTGGTCTTCCTGGCGATCCTGGTACCCGTGCTGGTGTTGATCGCCGTCGTCGCGCTGATATGGGCGGTGGTACGGATCGTGCGTCGTCGACGACGACGCAAAGCCGAAGCTACCTAGATCCAGACGCCCTTACCGACCGCGACCACGCCGCCCGCGCTGATCGCGAACCGCTCGCGGTCCTTCTCCAAGTCGACACCGACCATCTCGCCGGGCCCCACGACGACGTTCTTGTCGAGGATCGCGTGGCGCACCACCGCGCCGCGGCCTATCCGGGTGCCCGGCATGATCACGCTGCCCTCGACGATCGCCCCGTCGTCGACGACAACGTTGGACGACAGCACCGAATTGCGAACGGACGCAGCCGAAATGATGCTGCCCGCGCCGACGACCGACTCCTGCGCCGAACCGCCGTTGACGAACTTGGCGGGCGCGAGCATTTCCGACTCGCCGCGGATCGGCCACCGCTTGTTGTAGAGATTGAACACCGGATGCACCGACACCAGGTCCATGTGGGCGTCGTAGAACGCGTCCAACGTCCCGACGTCGCGCCAGTAGCCGTGGTCGCGTTCGGTGGCGCCGGGCACCTCGTTGTTGTGGAAGTCGTACACCGCGGCCATGCCGTCGGTGACCAGCCGCGGGATGATGTCACCACCCATGTCGTGGTCGGAGTGGTCGTCGTCGGCGTCGGCGCGGATCGCGTCGATCAGCACCTTGGTGGTGAAGATGTAGTTGCCCATCGACACGAACGTCGACTCCGGGTCGTCGGGGGTGCCCGGCGGGTCGGCAGGCTTCTCGACGAACTCGCGGATGCGTCCGGACTCGTCGGCGTCGATGCAGCCGAACGCGCTGGCCTCCGCCCGCGGCACCCGGATGCCCGCGACCGTGGCTCCCGCGCCGCTCTCGATGTGGAATTGGACCATCTGCTCGGGGTCCATCCGGTACACGTGATCGGCGCCGAACACGACGATGTAATCGGGATCCTCGTCGTAGATCAGATTCAGCGACTGATAGATCGCGTCGGCCGAACCGGTGTACCAGCGCGGGCCGAGCCGCTGCTGGGCGGGCACCGGGGTGATGTACTCACCGGCCAACCCGGACAGCCGCCAGTTCTGCGAGATGTGGCGGTCCAGCGAATGCGATTTGTATTGGGTCAGCACGCAGATACGCAGGTATCGCGCGTTCACCAGATTCGACAGCACAAAATCAATCAGCCGGTACGCGCCGCCGAAAGGAACCGCCGGCTTGGCGCGGTCGGCCGTCAGCGGGTACAGCCGCTTGCCTTCCCCGCCGGCCAGGACGATGCCAAGCACGTGTGGCAACTCCCTCATGAATCAAACCTATCCGCAGGTGCACGTGGCTGCCAGCCATTGCGTGCTATTGATCGGTTTTGTCAGTCAAGGTATTTGGCGTATTGGCGGTCGAATAAACCTCCGGCAGCTACTACGGTCGTCACTATGCGGGTGGCGATGATGACTCGGGAGTATCCACCCGAGGTCTACGGCGGGGCAGGCGTCCACGTCACCGAACTCGTCGCGCAACTGCGCCACCTGTGTCAGGTCGACGTGCACTGCATGGGGGCGCCCCGGCCGGGGGCGTTCGTGCACCAACCCGATCCGGCGCTCAAGGGCGCCAATCCGGCGTTGTCGACGCTGTCGGCGGACCTCGACATGGTCAACGGGGCGTCCAACGCCACCGTCGTGCATTCGCACACCTGGTACACCGGGCTGGCCGGCCACCTGGCCGCGCTGCTGTACGGCATCCCGCACGTGCTGACCGCGCATTCGCTCGAGCCGATGCGGCCGTGGAAGGCCGAACAGCTCGGCGGCGGCTACCGGGTGTCGTCGTGGGTGGAGAAGACCGCGGTGGAGGCCGCCGACGCCGTGATCGCGGTCAGCTCTGGCATGCGCGACGACGTGCTCAAGACATATCCGGCGCTCGATCCCAACCGGGTGCACGTGGTGCGCAACGGGATCGACACCGATGTCTGGTATCCGGCCGCCCCGGAGCCGGGCGACTCGGTGCTCGAGCAGCTCGGCGTCGACATGACCCGCCCGATCGTGGCGTTCGTCGGGCGGATCACCCGACAGAAGGGCGTCGCACACCTGATCGCGGCGACGCATCACTTCGCCCCCGAGATCCAGTTGGTGCTGTGTGCGGGCGCCCCTGACACCCCAGAGATCGCTGCCGAGGTGACGTCGGCGGTGCAGGAGTTGGCGCGCGCCCGCAGCGGCGTCTACTGGGTCCGCGAGATGCTTCCCATCGGCAAGATTCGCGAAATACTCTCGGCGGCCACCGTTTTCGTCTGCCCCTCGGTGTATGAACCGTTGGGCATCGTGAACCTGGAGGCGATGGCCTGCGCGACGGCGGTGGTCGCCTCCGATGTCGGCGGCATTCCCGAGGTGGTCGCGGACCGGCAGACGGGTCTGCTGGTGCACTACTCGCCGGACGACCCGGCGCTGTTCGAGCGGCAACTCGCCGAGGCGGTCAACTCGTTGGTGGCCGACCCGCAGCGGGCCCGCCAGTACGGCCAAGCCGGCCGCCAGCGCTGCATCCAGGAATTCTCCTGGGCGCACATCGCCGAACAGACTTTGGAGATCTACCGAAAAGTGTCTTCGTAGGCGGTAGGCGCGCCTAGCTGGTGACGCCCTTGAGTTCGTCGCCGAGGGCGGCCGCTTCTTCGGGGGTCAGTTCGACGACGAGTCGCCCACCGCCCTCCAGTGGTACCCGCATCACGATGCCGCGCCCCTCCTTGGTTGCTTCCAGTGGACCGTCGCCGGTCCGGGGCTTCATCGCCGCCATCGAGTGCTCCCTCCACATGAGCTGGCCCGCTCGGGCTGTTGATCTTCTCCTATTGTTCCCTATCCGCGGGGTTCGGTGTGCAAAGACCCGGCTATGACCGTCGATATCATGCGGCTTTGATGGCCGGGACCCAGCAGTCGGCGGTGTGGTCGTCGACCATTCCGGTGGCTTGCATCAACGCGTAGGCCGTCGTCGGGCCGACGAATTTGAAGCCTCGGCGCTTCAACTCCTTGGCCATCGCGGTCGATTCGGGCGTCACCGCGGGCACCTGGGACAGGTCGGCGGGCCGCGGCCGTGGCGGCGGCGCGAACGACCACAGCAACTCGCCGAGATCAACGTCCAGGTCGGCCAGCGCGCGCGCGTTGGCGATGGTGGCTTCCACCTTCATCCGGTTGCGCACGATCCCGGTGTCGGCCATCAGACGGTCGATGTCGCGTTTGGTGTAGCGGGCGACGCGCTCGGCGTCGAACCCGTGGAACGCGCGTCGGAAGTTCTCCCGCTTGCGCAGGATGATCAACCACGAGAGCCCGCTCTGGAACGCCTCGAGGCTGATCCGTTCGAACAGCGCGGCGGAATCGCGCAGCGGACGGCCCCACTCGGTGTCGTGGTAGTCCCGGTACAGCACGAAATCGTCTGGCGCCAAACGTGATTGGTCGATCCAGCCGCATCGGATGCGCCCGTCGTCGGCGACGGTCACGCGTCGTCCTCGCCGGAGGGCAGTGCGTGGGCGCCCTCGTGCTCGCCGACGTCTTCCATGTCGTCGATGTCGTCGATGTCGTCGTGGATGCCGTTGGCCGCGCGCACCGCGGCGAGTTGACCGCGAAGCAGGTCGAGTTCCTGACCGAGTCGGTCGAGCACCCAGTCCACCTCGCTGGTCTTGTAGCCGCGCACGGTCTGGGTGAACTTGACGGCGTCGACGTCGGCGCTGGTGACGCCCGAGGCGGGCAGCACCGTCGCGGTGGTGGCGCGCGGCAGCGGCGGCAACGACTCACCGCGGCCGAACAGCACGCTGCCGAGGCCGAACAGCACGACGGCCACCAGGATCAGCACGACCAGATAGAGCAGAACCAGGGTCACACGTCGATATTGCCGGATGTCTCCGACAGGTCGCTAACTGCGCAACGTGTTCATCGGCGGCCGGTCCGCCAGCGACACCGCCGAGGTGCGCGGGGTGTAGTCGTCGCCGTCGGCGAAGAACTGGGTCAGCGCCACTCCGGAGTCGGGTACGCCGCAGCGCGACAGCAGGGTCGCGATGACCTGGCGGCTCATCGACGCGAGTTCGGTCAGGGGCCGGTTGCGGTGCGTGCGCACCCCCAGGTTGACCTGGGCGATCGCGTCGAGGCCGAGCCGGTCGTAGGTGTCGATCAGCAGCCCGATCTCGACGCCGTAGCCGGGTGCGAACGGCACCGAGGTGAGCAGCTCACGGGTGCCGGCGTACTCGCCGCCCAGCGGCTGCAGCAGGCAGCTCAGCTCGGGTCGCAGCGACGCCAGCAGCGGACGCGCAACCAGTTCGGTGACGCGGCCGCCGCCGTTGGCGTCCTCGCTGCCGCTGACCTTCAGGGGCCGCCGGTAGAAGCCCTTGACCAGGTGCACCCCGTCGGTGGTCAGCAGCGGGCCGACCAGCTTGGGCACGAACATCGGGTCGGGGTCGATCAGGTCGGAGTCGACGAACACGATGATGTCGCCGGTGGTGGCGGCCAGCGAACGCCACAGCACCTCGCCCTTGCCGGGTTGCGGCTCCACCTCGGGCAGCGCGACCTCGCGGCTGACCACCCTGGCGCCGGCGGCGATCGCGCGGATCTCGGTCTCGTCGGTGGAGCCGGAGTCCAGCACGATCAGTTCGTCGACGAGCCCGCCGAGCAGCGGTGTGATGGTCTCGACGACGCTGCCGACGGTTTCTTCCTCGTTGAGGGCGGGCAGCACCACCGAGATGGTCCGGCCGGCCTTGGCGGCGACCAGTTCGTCGACCGTCCAGGACGGCCGGTTCCAGGTGTGGTCGGCCAACCATCTGCCGGTGACGACGTCCGTCCCCGGCAATTCAGGTGTCAGTGTCATGACAGTCCCCTCACTGTGCGCGCCGGCGGCCGCACGCCCTGAATCGACGCGACCATTTCCAGCACGCGCCGGGTGGGGCCGACTTCGTGCACGCGGAACATGGCAGCCCCTTCCGCCGCGGCCAGAGCGGTCGCGGCCAGGGTGCCCTCCAGGCGCTCGGTCAGTCCCACACCCAGAGTCTCCCCGACGAAATCCTTGTTGCTCAGCGCCATCAGGACGGGCCATCCAGTGTTTACAAGGTCTTTCACATGGCGCAACAAAGTAAGACCGTGGTAAGTGTTCTTGCCGAAATCGTGGGTGGGGTCGATCAACACCGCATCTCTGGCAACGCCGACGGCCACCGCACGCTCGGCTGCGGCGGTCACCTCCGCGATCACGTCGTCGACGACACCACGTTCGGAAATACCGTAGTTGACCCGAAACGGCCGGGTCCGTGGCGTGGCACCCCCGGTGTGCGAGCACACCAACCCGGCGCCGAATTCGGCCGCGACCTCGGCCAGCGCGGGGTCGGCGCCGCCCCAGGTGTCGTTGATCAGGTCGGCACCGGCCGCGCAGGCCTGCTTCGCCACCTCGGCGCGCCAGGTGTCGACGCTGATCACCTGGTCGGGAAACGTGTCGCGCAGCCACTCGATGAACGGAACGACGCGGGCGATCTCCTCGTCGATGCCGACGGTCTCGCCGGGGCCGGCTTTCACACCGCCCACGTCGACCACGTCGGCGCCCTCTTCGACCACCCGGTGCGCGGCCGTCTTGGCGGCCTCGTCGGTGAAGGTGGCGCCGCGGTCGTAGAACGAGTCCGGTGTGCGGTTGACGATCGCCATGATCAAGGCGCGATCGGCGGCCACCGGACGACCGCAGAAGGTGGACAACACGCCTTCCAGGCTACGGGCCTGCGATTTGGGTGTGTTCAGTCGCGGGCAGCGCGACCCAGCACACCGAAATCGCGCTAGTTCTTCGGCCGCTTACCGTCGACGACCTCTTTCGGGTACTCGTCGTAGAACGGCACGTAGCCCTCGTCGCGGCCGGCCAGCACGTAGATCGGATCCTCGACGTCGGAGTCGTAGCCCTCCTTGCGGAGGTCGACCTTCTGGCTCTTGAACGTCGAGGTGTGCGCCAACTCCCCGACGACGCGGACGAACAGCGGCACCGCATACCCGGGCAACCGCTCGTAGCCGGCCTTGGCCAGCGCCTTGCCGTCGAACTCCTCGCCCTCCTTGAGCTGGATCGCGGCCATGCCCGCGCGGCCGCCGGCGCCTTCCACCTCGACACCGAACACCGTGCATTCCTCGACCTGCGGATCGGTGGACAACGCGGCCTCGACCTCGGTGGTGGCCACGTTCTCACCCTTCCAGCGGAACGTGTCGCCGAGCCGGTCGGTGAACGCCGCATGCCCGAAGCCCTGCGAGCGCATCAGGTCGCCCGTGTTGAACCACACGTCGCCGTCGCGAAAAGCGTTGCGCACCAACTTCTTTTCGGACTCTTCCTTATCGGTGTAGCCGTCGAACGGCTGGAAGCTGCTCACCTTCGACAACAGCAGTCCGGGTTCGCCGGGCTTCACCTTGCGGACGCGGCCGTTCTCGTCGCGCACCGGTTCGCCGGTGTCACCGTCGTACTCCACGAAGGCCACCGGCGACGGGCAGATGCCGGTGGTCTTGTCGAGGTTCAACACGTTGACGAACGCGGTGTTGCCTTCCGAGGCGGCGTAGAACTCGCATACCCGCTCGATGCCGAACCGCTGGGTGAAGTCGTCCCAGATGGAGGGCCGCAACCCGTTGCCCGCGATCACCCGCACCTTGTTGTTGCGGTCGGTGTCCTTCGGCGGCTGGTTGAGCAGATACGCGCAGATCTCCCCGATGTAGACGAACGCCGTCGCGTCGTAGCGGACGACCTCGTCCCAGAACTTCGACGCCGAGAACGACTTGCCAAGCGCCAGCGTCGCACCCGAGTTCAGCACCGACGACAACGCGACCGTCAACGCGTTGTTGTGGTACAGCGGCAAGCAGCAGTACAGGGTGTCGTTGCTGGTCAACCGCATGCCAAGGCCGCCGAAGCCGGCCAGCGCGCGCAGCCACCGGTAGTGCGTCATCACGCTGGCCTTCGGCATGCCGGTGGTGCCGGAGGTGAAGATGTAGAACGCCTTGTCCTTGGCCAGCACCGCAGCGGTGGTCGGCGGGTTGTTGGTGGGCGCGGTCGCGGCAAGTCGCTGCAGTTCCTCGACGGTCATCAGGCCGGCGGTGTCGGCGCCGCTTTCGGTGATCGGCTCGATGAAGTCGGTTTCGGCGACGACGGCCTTGGCGCCGAGCAGACCGAAGCTGTGCTTGAGCACATCGCCACGCTGGTGGTAGTTGAGCATCCCGGCGATCGCACCGCATTTGACCGTGGCCAGCATCAGCAGCACCGACTGCGGCGAGTTGCGCAGCATGATGCCGACGACATCGCCGTGCCCGACGCCGCGGGCGGCCAACACGGCGGCGTAGCGGTTGACCGTCTCGTTGGCCTCCCGGTAGCTGAGCTGCTCGTCACCGAACTTGATGAAGATCTTGTCGCCGTAGCGGGCGGCACGGTCCTGGAACACCTTGCCGATCGACGTCTTGGCCGACGGTCGCGCGCCGAAACCGGTGATCACACCGTTCAAGATCGTCGGCAGATCCATCAGGAGCCCCGGCACTTGACTGGCGATGTCCAGCAGCCCGACGCTGCTGCGAGTCCCCGACTTCTCGTCGCTCATTGAAATGCGTTCCCCTCGACTGTTCTGTTGTGGCACACCCTAACCAGGGGTGGTCATGGTCCCGATGCCGGTGCGCAAACCGCCATCGCCGCGTCCACGTCACTGACCACGACCAACCGGTCCAGCGCACGTTCGGTGACATAACCGCTGTCGACCAACCCGTGCAGCCAGGCCAGTAGGCCGTCGTAGTGCCCGATCGGGTCGAGCATGACCACCGGCTTGTCGTGCATACCCAAATAGCCCGCTGTCCAGGCTTCGAAGAACTCCTCGAGGGTGCCGATGCCGCCGGGCAACGCGATGAACGCGTCGGCGCGGTCCTCCATGATCTGCTTGCGCTCACGCATCGTGTCGGTGACGACGAGTTCGTCGGCGTCGGTATCGGCCACCTCCCGGTGCACCAACGCCTTGGGGATGACGCCGACGGTTCGGCCGCCACGCGCCCTGGCCGCGGTGGCGAGCGCCCCCATCGCCGACACGTTGCCGCCGCCGGACACCAGCGTCCAACCGCGCGCGGCGATCGCTTCGCCGACGTCGACGGCCAGGGACAACAGCTCCGGATGTGTTGGGCCGGACGCGCAGTACACGCAGACCGCCCATTCCGCTTTGGGTTCTGGGGACACACGCACAAGGTAGCGATAGTCTCCGGCGGTGCCAGTTGAGTGGGTAACCGCGCCGCCCGAACCGGCACTGGAGTTGGTCGAAGCGGGGCTGCGCGAACAGGCGGGCACAGTGCTCATCGGGTCCGCGGGCGTGGGCAAGACGTGGTTGGCGCGCACGGCGGCCGACCGGTTGGCCGCACGGTTCGACCGTGTCGACTGGGTCTACGGGACGGCGGACGCGGTCCCGTTCTTTGCCTTCGATCACCTGGTCGAGGTGCCCGACACCGGTAAGACGGCCGAGGTGCTGAGCGCCGCGCGGGAGTCGCTGAGCGACGGCAGGCTGCTGATCGTCGACGACGCGCATCTGCTCGACAAACTGTCGGCCGCACTGGTTTATCAACTGGCGGTCAGCGGTGCGGTGCAGCTGGTGGTCACCGTCGACCCGAATACCGTTGTGCCGGATGAGATCTCAGCACTGTGGCGGGACGACCTGCTGGCCAGGGTGGACGTCGACCCGGCCGGCCACGACGACAGCAGGCAAGCCGCACTTGTCGGGGAGTTCGTCGCGGCGCTGCCCGAACCGGCTCGCCGGGTGTTGGAGTATCTGGCGGCCGCCGATCCGTTGTCGCGTGCCGACGTCTCCGCGCTGGTGGGCGACATCAGCGATGCCGAGGCCGCGGGCGCCGTCGTCGTCGACGGGGATCTCGTCCGCCCCGGGCACCCGATGTTCGTCGACGCGGTGCGCGACGCGCTGGGTGGGCCCGAATTGCGGCGGCTGCGGACGGAGTTGGTGACTCGGCTGGCCCCGCCGGTCGGGGTGGTGGCGCGACTGCGGTTCGCGGTGCTGGCGCTCGACAGCGACAGCCCGCAACCGGCGGCCGATCTGGCGGCAGCGGCCGAGGACGCGCTGCGGCTGGGTGATCTGGAGTTCGCCGAGCGGTTGGCCCGCGCCGCGGTCGAGCGGTCTGCGGAGCTCTCCACCCGGCTGACGCTGGCCTACGCACTGGCCTGGCAGGGCCGCGGCCGGGAGGCCGACGACGTGCTCGGCGCCGTGGATCCCGCGACGCTGTCGGAGACCGAGCTGATGGCGTGGGCGCTGCCCCGGGCGGCGAATCAGTTCTGGATGCTCTCCGAGCCGGAGCGCGCGACCGCGTTCCTGCGGACGACGCGGGGGCGGGTGTCGACGCCTGCCGCGCAGACCACGCTGAATGCGCTGTCGGCGACGTTCGCGATGAATGCGGGCAACCCCAACCGCGCCAAGCAGATCGCCGACGAGGTGTTGTCCTCGCCGGATGCCGACGACACCGCGGTCGGGTGGGCGGCGGCCGCGGCGGCGCTGAGTTCGGCGCGGATGGGCCGGTTCGCTGAGGTGGACGCGCTGGCCGAGCGCGCGATCGCGGCGGGACATCCCGGGCTGTTGCGGTTCACCAGCGGCTTCGGTCAGACGACGGCGCTGGTGATGGCGGGCGAATTGGACCGCGCGCAGACGCTGGCGCAGCGACTCACGGACTTCGCGCAGCTGCAGCAGCCCGGGCGCGCGATCGGCGAGGTGCTGGTGGCCGATGTGTTGATCGCCAAGGGTGAGCTCGAGACGGCGGTCTCACTGCTGCGCGGCGCCGCGGCGACCCTCGCGCCGACCGGATATTCGTGGGGTCCGTTGGCGTGGATGTTGTTGGCGCACGCGCTTGGCCAACTGGGTGAGACGGCCGAGGCGGGAAAAGTCTTGTCGCGGGCCGAGTCTCGGCACGGGCTGAAGTCGATGCTGTTCGCGCCGGAGCTTGCGTTGGCGCGCGCGTGGACCCAGTGGGCGCGGCACGACCAGCACGGCGCGGTCGCCGCAGCCCGCGACGCCGCGAAGGCCGCCGAGCGAGGTGGTCAGACCGCGGTGGCGCTGCGCGCGCTGCTCGACGCGACCCGGTTCGGCGACCTCCGTGCGGTCGACGGCATCGCGCGGCTCACCGGCGAAGTCGACTGTGTGCTGGGTCAGTTGGCTCTTGCCCACGCGCGGGCGCTGGTGACCAAGGACGCGGATGCACTCGACGCGGTGTCGACGCGGTACGACGCGATCGGGATGAAGCGCGCCGCCGCCGCAGCGGCCGCGCAGGCCGATTCGGCGCGATGAGGTGCCCTGCGCCGGCCATACAATAACGGCATGAGTGACCCGTTGTACGTACAGCCCGACGGGGTGCGGTCGTACTCGCAGATCCACGACGACGTGGCGACGGGGCTGTCGCAATTGATGGGGGCGGCGGCACCCGAAGCCGCCGGTGTGCAGAACAGCCACGGCGTTATCGCGTCGTCGGTCAGCAGCGCGCTGAACCAGGTGCTCGGCGGCCGCCAGGGCACGTTGCAGGCGACATCGTCCTCGGCGCAGACCATTTCGGAACTGCTGGCCAAGGCCGCGCAGATGTACGAGCACGGCGACCAGAAGGGCGCGGCGACGCTGCGGGCCGCGGCCGAGGCCATGCAACGGGCGCAAGGCGCTTCGAGCGCAAGCGGGTCCCCCGCATCGTCGGCAGGCGCATCGGGCGGTGGCGCCGAGATGATGGGCCAGATGGTCAGTCAAGTCGGTCAGCAGGTCGGCCAGATCGCTCAGTCGGTCGCCCAGCCGCTGCAAGGTATCGGCCAAGGGCTGCAACAGGTTCCGCAACAAGTCATGCAGGGCGCGCAGCAGATCGCCCAGCAGGTGTCACAGGCGGCGTCGGCGGCCGGTGAGAAAGCGGCCGAAGATCAGGCTGCCGCGGGCGACACCGCGCGGGCAGGCAGGGCGCCCACCGAGACTCCTGCCGAACGCGCGGAAGCCGAACAGAGCCAACCCAATTCGGGCTGAGCGCTCAGAGCCTGCGGCGCAGATCCTCGTCGCCGTGCTCCGGCGGCTTCACTGGGGCGTGGCCCTGCTTGCTGTCTTCCGCCGGTCCCGCAGTTGCGCGGTCGTTGGTCTCCAGGCGGTGCAACGGTTCCCGCTGGGGTTCATGCGTTTGCGGCGCCGGTGCGGCGGGGTGGTCGCGCACAGGTGGCGGCGCGGCGGCTGTTGCGCCCGCCGGACTCGGCGCCGCGGCAGGCGGCGGCGCGGCTGCGGGCCCACCGGCGGTCTGGCCTCCCCCGCCGCCCTGCGCGGCCTGCATCGCCTGCTGCATCAGCGAGCCGAACATGCCCGTCTGCCCGCCGATCGCCTGCGCGGGCGCACCGGCCATCTGTCCCATCTGGCCGGCCTGCTGCCCCAACTGTCCGAGCATGCCGACCACCTGGCCGACCGACTGCGAACCGGCGTCATCCGAGTTCTGGTAGGCCGCCTGCGCGACGCCCAGCTTGCCTGCGAACATGCCCTCCTTGGCCTGCAGCGTCGCAACGTTCGCCGCCAGTGGCGCGGCCAGCGTCGGCAGCACAGCTGAGATGGTGGCGCTCAACGCGTCCTGTCCGGCGGGCAGCATCGGGATCTCCGGCAGCTCGACGGAAGCCGGATTCCAGCTCAGGCCCTCGGGTTTGCGCAGCGGGTCGGTCATGAAACGTCCCCAATCGTCATCGACGTCCTCCTCGGCAAGGTCGTACTCGAGCGGCGCGGGCACCGCCAGGCTCGCTCCGGTGCCGCCGCTTTCACCGCGGTGGCCCATCATCGGCGCCATACCGCCCATGCCGCCCATGCCGCCGCCCGCGGCGACCGGCGCGACCCCACCCGACGCACTGCTTCCTGCCGCGGCCCCCTCGGCAGGTGCGGTGCTCACCGATTTGGTGCCGACCAGGTTGGCCATCTGCGGCGTCTGCAGCGGACTGCCGCCCGCGCCCGGCAGCGACGCCGACCGCACCATCCCGGAGCCCCCACCCGCACCCGAGCCGCCCGCCAGCGGGTGGTTGGAGAACGAGGAGAACGGCAGGCCACCGGCGCCGAGGGAATCCGCCGTGCCGCCCTTGCCGAACATCGAGGTCAGCTGTTGCAGCGGTTGCGACAACTGCTGCAACTGTTGACCCATCTGCTGCGGCACGGCCATCACCGCCTGGCCGAGCTGCATGGGTAGCTGTGCGGCCATCGACCCCATCTGGCTCATCATCTGCATCGCCTGCTGAGGGGCCTGGGCGGCCTGCTTCCCCGCCTCCTCGCTGGTGTCCTTCGCCTCCTTGCCGCCGGGCACCGACGGCGCGACCCCGGGAAACGGGATGCTGGGCGGCACTCCGAGGGTGTTGGCGAGTTCGGTCGTGTGGGCCGTCACGTTGGCGATGTTCTGCGACAGCCCCATCTTGATGCGGCTCTGCACCAATTCCTGGGCATTGCTGAACGGCATCGCCGACAGCGCCTCACACTCGTGCTGCACCTCCTGGGCGATCGTGTTCGCCAGCATCTTCGCCTTGACGACGGTGGCCTCCATGGCGCGCAGCTTGCCGGCGATCGCCGCGGCGTGCGCCGCATTGGCCTCGTGGCCACCGATGATGGTGGTGGCCTCGCCGGTGGCGGCCAGCGCTCCGGCGCCCTCCCACACGTCGGCCAGCTTCATCAGCTGACCCTGTTGCTGTGGCACGACCTGCCCGGTGATCTTGGTGGCCAGAGCCTCGTAGGTGGCCGCCGTGGCCGCCAGCATCTCCTCGTCGACGTTCGGCCAGCCGGGACCCGTCACCGTCTGCGACCCGTAGGGGCTGCTGTCGGGCTCGATTGCCATGACGTCGAATTTACCGTGCTGGGGGTAGCTGCCGGTCCGCTAAATCGACTCCAACCGACCGTCCCGCAGCTGTAGCCAACGCTGGATGCCGATCTGCGCGAGGAACCGCTCGTCATGACTGACGACGACGAACGCACCCCGATAGGCGTTGAGCGCCGACTCGAGCTGCGTAACGCTGACCAAGTCCAGGTTGTTGGTGGGCTCGTCGAGCAACAGCAATTGCGGAGCGGGCTCGGCGTAGAGCAGGCAGACCAGTGTGGCGCGCAGCCGCTCACCGCCTGACAGCGCCGCCACCGGAAGGTGAATCCGGTTGCCGCTGAACAGGAATTGGGCCAGCAGATGCATCCTGCGGGTGTGGGTCAGGCTCGGCGCGTACGCAGCGAGACTTTCGGCCACGGTCCACTGTTCGTCGAGCAGATCCAGCCGCTGCGACAGGTAGGCGACGCGGCCGTCGACCCGTTGCACCACACCGGCATCCGGGTGCACATCTGCGCCGACGACGCGCAGCAGCGTCGACTTGCCCGCGCCGTTGCGCCCCGTCAGCGCGATGCGTTCAGGGCCACGGATGTCCAGGTCGACGCCGTTGCCGGCGAACAACTTTCGTCCGCCACGGCTGACCTGTATGCCTTCGCCGTGAAAGACGGTGCGCCCCACGGGGACGTCGGTGTCGGGCAGGTCGAGCACGAGCACGTCGTCGTCGCGAAGCGCCTGCTCGGCCTCGTCCACCTGAGCACGCGCCTGGCTCACCCGCTTGGCGTGCACATCGTCGGACTTACCGGCCGACTCCTGGGCGTCGCGTTTCAACTTGCCTGCGACGATCTTCGGCAGGCCGGCATTCTTCAGGTTGCGCACCGCTGTGCTGGACCGCCGCGCGGCCCGCTCGCGTGCCTCCTGGCGCTGCCGCTTCTCGCGCTTCAACTGCTGCTCGGCGTTGCGCAGGTTGGCTTCTGCGGTCTGCTGCCTGTCCTGCACGGCCTGTTGGTACATGCTGAAATTGCCGCCGTAGAACAGCATTTCGCCGTGATAGAGCTCGGCGATGCGGTCCATCCTATCCAGCAGCACGCGGTCGTGGCTGACAAGCAGCAGACATCCCGGATAGTCATCGAGCGCGGCGTAGAGCCGCCGCCGCGCGGCGAGGTCCAGGTTGTTGGTCGGCTCGTCGAGCAGCAGCACGTCGGGTCGCTTGGTTAACTGTGCCGCCAATCCCAACGACACAACTTCGCCGCCCGACAGCGACCCCAGCCGTCGGTCGAAATCGATGTGCCCCAACCCCAGCCGGTCCAACTGCGCGCGGGTGCGCTCCTCGACGTCCCAGTCGTCGCCGATCGCGGCGAAGACCTCCTCGCTCGCGTCGCCCGCGGCCAACGCCGAGAGCGCCGCGAGAACCGGTGCCACACCGAGCAGGTCGGCGACGCTGCGGTCGGCCACGAACGGCAGTGTCTGCGGTAGATACCCGACTGTGCCGTCGACGACGACAGTGCCTGCGGTGGGCCGGTATTCGCCCGCGATCAACTTGAGCAGGGTGCTCTTCCCTGCGCCGTTGGGCGCCACCAAACCGGTGTGGCCGTCGTCGACGGTGAACGACAGGTCGGTGAACAGCGGCGTGTCGTCAGGCCAGGAAAAGGACAGGTTCGAACAGGTGATGGACATGTGAGGATCTCTCGCGACGATGCACGGACGGACGGCCGATGGCAGTCGCTAACTCACATGACCCAAGCGTACGAACCCGGTCAAGCGGATAAATATCGGCGCAGCATGTCCGCGGAAGCGGTGATCGCGGCGACGTCGACGCGCTCGTCGGTGCGGTGCGCGAGGTTCGGGTCGCCGGGACCGTAGTTGACGGCCGGAATGCCCAGCGCCGCAAAGCGCGCGACGTCGGTCCACCCGTACTTCGCGCGCACCTGCCCGCCTGCCGCGTCGACGAGGGCGGCGGCCGCAGGCTTGGTCAGGCCCGGCAGCGCACCTGGCGCGGCGTCGGTGACTTCGATCTGCACATCCAAGCCGTCGAGTACCTCGCGGACGTGCTGCAACGCCTGCTCGACGCTGCGATCGGGCGCGAACCGGAAGTTCACGGTGACCGACGCCGCGTCGGGGATGACGTTGCCCGCGATCCCGCCGTCGATGCGCACCGCCGACAGTCCCTCGCGGTAGACGCATCCGTCGATGTCGACGCTGCGGGCCTGATAGTCCTTCAACCTGGCCAGCACGTCGCCGAGCTTGTGAACGGCGTTGTCGCCCAACCAGGATCGCGCCGAGTGCGCGCGGGTGCCGGTAGCGCTGACGACGACGCGCAGCGTGCCCTGGCAGCCCGCCTCGATGTAGCCGCCCGACGGCTCGCCGAGAATCGCGACGTCGGCGTGCAGCCAGTCGGGCAGTTCGCGCTCGATGCGGCCCAACCCGTTGGCGGCCGCCTCGATCTCCTCGCAGTCGTACATCACCAGCGTCAGGTCGTGCGCCGGGTCGGTGACCGTCGCGGCGAGGTGCAGGAACACCGCGTCGCCGGCCTTCATGTCGGAGGTGCCGCAGCCGTAGAGTTCGCCGTTCTCGAGTCGGCTGGGCAGGTTGTCGGCGATCGGCACGGTATCGGTGTGGCCTGCGAGCAACACCCGCGACGGCAGGCCCCGGTTCGTGCGGGCCAGTACCGCGTTGCCGTTGCGCAGCACTTCGAAGTCGGTGGTCTGCTCGCGCAGCGCGGCCTCGATCTCGTCGGCGATGCGTTGCTCATCCCGCGACTCGCTGGGAATGTCCACCAGCGCCGCGGTCAGTGCGACGGGGTCGCCGCGTAAATCCAGGCCCACACCGCTCGAGGTTAGTCGAGTAGCCTTTGGCGACGTGACTTCTGCTTCTGGCGTCGGCGTGGCGACCATCGCCGCCGACGGATCCGTCCTCGACACCTGGTTCCCGGCGCCCGAACTGGGCGCAGATGGTCCGACCGGCACCACGCGACTGTCCGTCGCCGAGGTGCCCGCCGACTTGGCCGAGCTGACCGGCCGAGACGAGGACCGCGACGTCGAAACGGTGGCGGTGCGCACCACGATCGCGTCGCTGGACGACAAGGCCACCGACGCCTACGACGCCTACCTGCGGCTTCACCTGCTGTCGCATCGGCTGGTGGCTCCGCACGGGCTCAACGCCGACGGCTTCTTCGGCGTGCTGACCAACGTGGTGTGGACCAACTACGGGCCCTGCGCGGTGGAGGGCTTCGAGCGGGTGCGGGGCCGGCTTCGCCGCCGCGGACCGGTGACCGTCTACGGCATCGACAAGTTCCCGCGGATGGTCGACTACGTGGTGCCGTCCGGAGTGCGGGTGGCCGACGCCGACCGGGTGCGGTTGGGTGCACACCTGGCCTCCGGCACCACCGTCATGCACGAGGGCTTCGTGAACTACAACGCGGGCACGCTGGGCACTTCGATGGTCGAGGGCCGCATCTCGGCGGGTGTCGTCGTCGACGACGGCTCCGACGTGGGCGGTGGTGCCTCGATCATGGGCACGCTGTCCGGTGGCGGCACGCACGTGATCTCCGTCGGCAAGCGCTGTCTGCTCGGCGCCAACGCCGGACTTGGCATCTCGCTCGGCGACGACTGCGTCGTCGAGGCGGGTCTGTACGTGACCGCGGGGACCAAGGTGCAGACCGCCGACGGCCAGACCGTCAAGGCGCGCGAGTTGTCGGGCGCCAACAATCTGTTGTTCCGCCGCAATTCGCTCACCGGCGCGGTCGAGGTGGTCAAACGCGACGGCACGGGCATCACGCTGAACGAGGCGCTGCACGCCAATTAGTTCCCCGCGAGCGACCGCGTCTGCACAGCGACACGCCGATGATGGCGTGCATTTTGGGGTCGCTCGCGCCAGACAACGGCGGTCAAACCCGCAGCCGGCCAACCCAATCGGCCAGTCCCGCAGCACTGGTGACGTGGTCGAGGGCCAGCACAACGGCACCGTGCAGCGGCCCCTCTTCGCCGTGTTGGGCGTCGCACACCGGCGGCGGCGAACCTTTTCGGAAGGCCATCAGGCCATCGCGGTACGCGGCGTCGAAAACGTGCGGTGCGGCCGACCTGATCACGGCGGCGACCCCGCCCAACGTCACCACCTCGGGATCGTGCAGGTTCACCAGACCGCCGACACCGCGCCCCAGCGACGCGGCGACGGCATCGAAGGCCTGCCGGGTCGCGGCGTCGCGGCGTCCGATCAACTCGTGCACATAGCCGACCGGGTCGTCGGGCGGTCGATCGCCACGATGCCTGGCCAGTGCGCGGCCATCCACGGTGAGGTCCCAGCATCCGCGCGCACCACACGGGCAAACCAGCGCAGGGTCGCCGAACGGAACGTGGCCGTACTCCCCCGCCGCGCCGTGCGCCCCGGTGAGCGTCTCACCGTTGACCACCAACGTACCGCCGATCCCTTGCGCCACAATCAAATACAGCGCGGTCGTGGCGTCCCTGGCGGCGCCGGTACGCGCCTCGGCCAACCCGGCCAGCGTCGCATCGTTGCCAAGCAGCAGAGGAATGTCCGCACGCTTCGGGATCTTCGACGTCAACACCGAAAGGTCGACGTCGCTCCAGCCCCTCGAGGTGAACTGCACGAGCCGCGAGTCGCTGACGGTGCCCGCCACTGATACCGCAATCGCCCTGAGCCGCTTGGACTTTCGTCGGTAGACGGCACCGATGGCGTCGGCAAGCTGAGCAAGGACCGGCCCCAATTCGGCGCCGCGATACCCGGCCTGCGTCACCGGTTGCGGTAAGCCGTCGATGCCGGCCAGCGCAAGACGCCAGTCGGTGACCCGCAGATCGGCCGCCAACACCAGCGGGCCCTGCGGGTGCGGACCGAGCACGGTGGTCGGGCGTCCACGCCCCTGTGCCGGCGCGGGCGTTTCGTCGAGCAGACGCGCCTGCCGCACGCGGGCGACCAGTTCGGTGGCTCCGCCGCTGCCGATGCCCAACCGCTGGGCGGCGGCGGCGCGGGTGATGCCGGGCTCGGACCGCACTGCGTCGATCAGTTGGGCGGCGCCCAACCAGCGCACATGCGCGGCCTGTCGTGGGTCCTGTGCCATCGCGGGTAGTATCTCATTTGAATATGCTCGATTGCCGAGTATATTCGTGGCAATGTCGGTCACCGTCCAACGCACCCCCGGTGAAGGGCTGCGGGACAGCGTGCCGGGACTGCTGTCGCTGGCGCTTGCCGCGTTTCTCGCTGTCACGACCGAGGTTTCGTTGGTGGGACTGCTGCCCGCGGTCGGCGCGACCTTCGGTGTGTCCAATTCGGTCACCGGCCTGTTGGTCGGCCTGTACGCGGTGATGGTCGCCACCCTTTCCGTGCCGCTGACCATCGCGACTGCCCGGTTCGGACGCAAGCCGCTGCTGCTGGCGACCGTGCTCGGGTACGCGGTGAGCAACCTGCTGGTCGCCGTCGCGCCGGTATTCGCGGTCGTCGCCGCGGGGCGGGCCATCGGCGGGGTGACGCACGCGCTGTTCTTCTCGTTGATGATCGGTTACGCACCGCGTTTGGTGTCGCGGGCCCATGTGGGGCGGGCGCTGGCCCTCGCCGGCGGTGGTTCTTCCGCGGGTATGGTGCTCGGCGTTCCGGTGACGACGTCGTTGGGCACCGCGGTGGGATGGCGAGCGTCGTACGCGCTGCTGGCCGTGCTGTCGGTCGCGACGCTGGTGCTCGTCGCCCGGGTGCTGCCGCGGGTGAATTCCGAACCGGTGTCGGATCGTTCGATGACCGCGGGCCGCAAAGCGCTCACCGCCGTCTCGGCGTCCAACCTGTTTTCCTTTCTCGGGCAGTTCACGGTGTACACGTACGTCAGCGTGCTGCTGCTCAACAGCGGCGTCAGCCCGACGTTCGTCGGCCCGATCCTGTTGGTATGTGGCGCATGCGGTTTGCTCTCGCTGTGGTGGGTCGGCAGGCACCTCGACCGAAGCCCGCGTACCGCCGCGGTGGCTGTACTCGGCACGGTGGTCGTCGCCGTGCTCGCGCTCGGTGGCACGTGGCCTGCGATGGTGGCCGTCGTCGCCGCGACGGCCGTCTGGAACGGGGCCTTCGGCGGCCTGCCGTCGATCTATCAGGCGTGCGCCGTGCGCACCCATGCGGTGTCACCTGAACTGGCGGGCGCGTGGGTGAACGCGACCGCCAACGCGGGCATCGCAGGCGGCGCGGCGATCGGCGCCGGTCTGCTTCAGACCGCGGGCCTGTCGTCGCTGCCGTGGGTGGGCGGTTCGCTCATCGGCATCGGCCTGCTCGTGGTCGTGCTGTCGCCCAAGGCGTTTCCCGCGACGGCCTAGCCCGCCGCGTTGGGCCGCAGTGGCGGGCAGTTGCCCTGCGCATCGAGCGCCAACTCGAAATGCCAGATCTCGTTGGCATAGATCTGGCACAACCCGAACTGCGCGCCGTTGCGGATCAGCCACTTGTCCGCCTCGACCGGCGCGATGTCGACAGCCTGTCCGACAACATGTTTCGACACATCCGGCGACGCCACGAATTGCCGCGCCACGTCGACGCTGCCGTAGGTGTGGACGGCGTCGTCGAACAGCTTCTGCTGGAACCCTTTTGACCGCCAACCGGAGTTGATCCTGAGGTCGACGCCCTGCGCTTTGGCAGCGTCGGCGGCCTTCTGGACGGCGGCGAGCAACGTCGGATCCAGGTTGGTCACCGCGGGGTTCGACGTGTCGTAGGGGCTCAGCGTCTGACCGTCGGGAATCCATCCGCCGTAGGTGTCGGTGGCGGCCGGGCCGATGGTCAGCGGCGCCGGAGGCAACGGCGGTTCGGTGGTGGACACCGGTTGAATCGGGGTCGTCGTCGCGCACCCACCGATCAGCGAAGCGGCCAGGAGGGCCAGGGACACGGTGCGCATCAATCGTGCGCCGCGAGGATGCAGAACTCGTTGCCCTCCGGGTCGGCCAGCACCACCCAGGACTGCTCGCCCTGACCGATGTCGACATGCCGTGCGCCCAAGCCGATTACACGGTCGACCTCGGCCTGCTGGTCGTCGGGCCGGAAGTCGAGGTGAATCCGGTTCTTCACCACTTTGTCGTCAGGCACGTCGATGAACAACCAGTTCGGTCCCGTGCCCGGCGGAGCCTCGAGCACCACGTCGCCGTCGTCGTCGCGGTAGTGCCGCCACCCGAGGACCTGCGACCACCAGGCGCCGAGCGCAGCTGCGTCGTGGGCGTCGATGCAGATCTCGTCGAACCTCAGGGTCATCCGGTCAACTCCTTCTTCAGCACCTTGCCCATCGCGTTACGCGGCAGACTGTCCACCAACCGCACCTCGCGCGGCCGCTTGTGCACCGAAAGCTGTTGTGCGACATAATCGATCAACGCCTGTGGGTCCGCGTCGCCCACGACGAATGCGACGATCCGCTGACCGAGATCGTCGTCGGGCACACCGACCACCGCCACCTCGGCGACGCCGGGATGACCCAGCAATACGGTCTCGATCTCCCCTGCCCCGACCCGGAAGCCGCCGGTCTTGATCAAGTCGACGGACTCGCGCCCGACAATGCGATGCATGCCCGCCTCGTCGATCACCGCGACGTCACCGGTGCGGTACCAGTCGGCGTCGTACGCCTCGGCGGTGGCCTCCGGCTTGTTGAGGTAGCCGTCGAACATCGTGGGGCTCTGAATCTGCAGGCGCCCGATGGTTTTTCCGTCGTGCGGGACCGCCTCGCCGTGCTCGTCGACGAGTCGCGTCTGCACACCGGTCAACGGCAGCCCCACCGAACCGGGTCTGCGCTCACCGTCGATGCGGGTGGACAGCGTGATCAGTGACTCGGTGGCCCCATAGCGTTCGACTGGCCGGTGTCCGGTCAATTCGGCCAACTTGTCGAAGACGGGCACCGGCAGTGGCGCGCTGCCCGACACCAGCAGTCGCGCGGAGGACAACGCACGCGCCGCTGACTCGTCGGCGACGATGCGCGTCCACACCGTCGGCACCCCGAAGTACATCGAGCCACCGGCCTGCGCGTAGGCCTCCGGCGTCGGTCTTCCGGTGTGCAGGAAGCGGTTTCCGATCCGCAGCGAGCCGATCAGTCCCAGCACCAGGCCGTGTACGTGATACATCGGCAGCCCGTGCACCAGGGTGTCGTCGGCGGTCCACTGCCAGGCCTCGGCGAGCATGTCGATGTCGGCGGCGACCGCGCGCCTGCTCAGCACCACACCCTTGGGCGGGCCCGTGGTGCCCGACGTGTAGATGATCAGCGCCGTCGTATCCGGGTGCGGTTCGGGATAGCGATGCCACGACCGGGCGTGCAGTCGCACCGGGATATGGGCCAGCCCGTCGGCCTCGGCGGGTTTCTCCCCCAGCCACACCTGCGCGCCGGAGTCGGCCAGCATGTGGCTGCGCTCGGCGGCGCCGACGTCCGCCGGTACGGGCACGACGGGCACGCCTGCGATCAGGCATCCCGCGACCGCCAGCACTGTGGTGGCGCTGGGTGTGGCCAGCACGGCCACGCGGTCGGCGTCGGCGACCCGCTCGGCCACCGACGTGGCAGCGCCTACCAGATCGCTGCGGCTCAGTGTGGCGCCGTCGACGCGAACCGCGTCGGCGATGTCGGCGCCGCCTGCGACGGCGGCTGGGTTCAGCGAGGCCAAGAGCACGAGGTGAGGTTACCCATATGGGGCTCGGCGATACTGGGCGCGTGAACCAGATCCAGCGGGTGGGCTCGCGTGAGGTGTATCGGAACAATTGGCTGACTTTGCGAGAAGACGACATCCGGCGTCCGGACGGCAGCCCCGGCATTTACTCGGTGGTCGACAAGCCGACGTGTGCGCTGGTGATTCCGCGTGACGGCGACCGGTTTCACCTGGTCGAGCAGTTCCGTTATCCGCTGGGCAGGCGGCGCTGGGAATTTCCGCAGGGCGCCGCGCCGGGCCAGGTGGAACTCGAACCCAGCGAGCTTGCGAACCGTGAGCTGAGCGAGGAGACCGGGTTGCGAGCGGCGTCGATGGAACTGCTGGGCACACTCGACGTGGCGCCGGGGATGAGCAGCCAGCGGTGCGCGGTATTTCTCGCGACGGGCATCACCGAAGGTGAGCATGACCGCGAGCACGAGGAGCAGGACATGCGCAACGAATGGTTCACCCGCGGTCAGCTCGAACGGATGATGCGCGACGGCGAAATCACCGATTCACAGTCCGTCGCGGCGTGGGCTTTGCTGCTGCTGGCCGGTCGTTGACTCTGCGGCTGTGGCGCAATAATCCGGGAGCAGGGCGCCGCGAGCGCAGAGTCAACGCAGTGCGCGTCGGCGAGATTCGCGATCAGGCGGCAGTCTCGGCGCTCGGTGACGACGCTCCGTCACGACGCCGGCCGAGGTTTGGCTCCCAGCCAGACCACCACCGTCGCCGCGGCCAGCGACAGAACGCCGACCACCCACATCGCCAGCTTGGCGTCGCCGGTCAAATCGGTCAGCCATCCGGTCACGTACGGTCCGCTGAATCCGCTGAGGTTGCCGAGCGAGTTGATCAAAGCGATGCCACCGGCCGCGGCCACTCCAGTGAGGAAAGTCGAAGGGAGCGCCCAGAACACCGGTAGGGCGCACATGACCGAGCAGGTGGACAGCGTGATGGCGACCATCGCCAGGTAGGGATCGGTCATGTAGAGGGCGGCCGGTATGGCCACGCCCCCGACGATGGCGGGGATCGCGACGTGCCACACCCGTTCACCGGTCCGGTCGGCGTGGCGCGCCCACGGCACCATCACGATGGCGGCGGCGACGTAGGGAATCGATGTCACGAGGCCGCGCTGGATGACGTCGAGGTGGGTGCCGTACTCCTGCTGGAAGCCGGCGACGATCGTCGGGAGGAAGAACCCGACCGCGTAGAGGCCGTAGGTGATCCCGAAGTAGACGAACCCCAGCGCAAGGATCCTCGGATGGCTGAGGGCCTTCTTGAGCGGCCAGTGCTGGCCGCTCGCCGCGATCGACCGCTCGACATCCAAAGTCATTTCCAGCCACTGTTTTTCATCGCCGGCGAGCCAGCCGGCCTGACCCGGTCGATCGGTGAGGTAGAACCAGCAGACAACCGCGAGCAGGATCGCGGGCAACCCCTCGACGAGGAACATGAAGCGCCAACCCGCGAGGCCGAAAACTCCGTGACCCCATTCGATCACCAAGGACGACAAGGTCGATCCGATGGCGGTGGACACCGGAACGGCCACCATGAACAACGAGACCGCCCTGGAGCGCCGCTTCTCGGGGAACCAGAACGTGAGGTACAGGATGATGCCCGGGAAGAAACCGGCTTCTGCCACACCGAGCAGGAATCGCAGCACGATAAGGGTTTCCGCGTTGGGCACGAACGCGATCGCCGTGCTGATGATGCCCCAGGTCAACATGATGCGTGCCAGCCACCGGCGACCGCCGAACTTGTTGAGTGCGATGTTGCTCGGGACCTCCAGCAGCACATAGCCGACGAAGAAGATGCCCGACGCGAAGCCGAACATCGTGGCGCTCATGCCGAGTTCCTCGTTCATGCCATTCGGGCCCGCGAAGCCGATGTTGACCCGGTCGAGGTAGTTGATGAAGTAGAGAAGCACCAGGAAGGGGATGAGACGACGCGTGACCTTCGTCATCGTCTTCTTGCCGACGGCTGAATCGGGCAGGTATGTCGTCATCGCTTGTCATTGTGATGAGTTCTGCCGGCGCGCGAGGTCTATCCGGACATCAACCCGATTTTTGAACCGCACAACGGTCTACACCGTTGAACAAACAAGAGGTCCGAGGAGGTGACACGATGACCGCAATGTTCGGGATGATGGCAATGATGCCAGTCCTGTTCGCCAGTGCCGGCTACGTCCTCGTGTCATCCCGCAGCACCTCCGAATACAAAGGATGCAAGCCCGATGAATGATGCGGACACCATCCGCCAACTCATCCTCCGCTGGGCGGACGCCGTGCACACCGGTGATATCGAAGCCGTTCTGGCCGATCGTGATCCGGACATCGTCATGTTCGACGTGCCGCCTCCGTACGACGGCCTTCGCGGCATCGCCGCCTACCGAGACTCCTGGCCGGACTTCTTCGAGTGGCAACGCCAGGGCGCCGTCTTCGAAATCACCGAGCTGGAGGTGACGGCAGGCGATGACGTGGCGTTCGCGTACGCGTTAGCCCGCTGCGGTAAGCCGGAGGACTTCGAGCAGAACCCCGACAATCGTCTGCGGATGACGTTCGGTCTGCGCAAGCGCGACGGCCGCTGGGTCGTCACGCACGAGCACGGATCGTTCCCGCTGACCGGCTAGTGTCTGCGCTCCGCGAGCGCGCGCAAGAAGAACGTCAGATTCGCCGGACGCTCGGCCAGCCGTCGGACGAAGTAGCCGTACCACTGCGTGCCGAACGGGACGTAGACGCGGACGTGGTTACCCGCGTCGGCCAACCGCCGTTGCTCAGCATCGCGGATGCCGTAGAGCATCTGGTATTCGAAATCGTCGACGCTGCGGCCGTTCTCCCGGGCCAGCGCGGGCACCGCCTCGATGATCTGCGGGTCGTGCGAGGCCACCATCGGGTAGCCTGACCCGGCCATCAACACCGCCAGGCACCGCAGGTAGGAGTCTGTGACGTCGTCGCCGGAGCGGTACGCCACCGACGCCGGTTCGTCATAGGCGCCCTTGCACAACCGGATCCGCGCGCCTGAACCCGCGAACTCGCGGCAGTCGGCTTCGGTCCGCTTCAGGTAGGCCTGCAACACCGTTCCCAGCCAACTGAATTCGGTGCGCAGATCGCGCACGATCGACAGCGTCGAATCGGTGGTGGTGTGGTCTTCGGCGTCGACCGTCACCCACGCCCCGACCCGCTGGGCCCGCTCGCAGATCGTGTGCGCATTCTCCAGCGCGATCTTCTCGCCGTCGCGCGGCAGCGACTGACCCAGCGCGGACAGCTTCAGCGACACCTCGAGCGGTCGTACCTGGTCGCGCGGTTCCTCTCGGCCGCCGAGCGCGTCGAGCAACTCGAGGTAGGCGGCGACGGTCGTGTTCGCGGTGTCGACGTCGGTGACGTCCTCGCCGAGGTAGTCGATGCTGACCAGACGGTGCGAATCACGAAGCTCGGCAACGGAGTTCATCGCATCGGCGACCGTCTCGCCGGGAACGAAGCGGTGCACCACGTCCCTGGTGACCGGCAGCCGCTCGGCGGTCCTGCGCAGCCCCTCCCGCCTGCTGGCGGCCAGGATCGCCGGACGCGCAACCCGGTGGAACAACTCGGTCATCATTCCGACTCCATGTGCGGGTAATTGTGATCGGTGGGCGGCACAAAGGTTTCCTTGATCGACCGAGCCGACGTCCAGCGCAGCAGGTTCAGCGCCGAACCCGCCTTGTCGTTGGTGCCCGACGCCCGCGACCCGCCGAACGGCTGCTGCCCGACGACGGCTCCCGTCGGCTTGTCGTTGACGTAGAAGTTGCCCGCCGCATGCCGTAGCCGTTTCTCGGCGGCCAGCACCGCGGATCGGTCGTCGGCGATCACCGCACCGGTCAACGCGTACTTCGCACCGGTGTCGACGACGCCGAGTATCCGGTCGTACTCGTCGTCGGCGTACACGTGCACCGACAGGATGGGGCCGAAGTATTCGGTGCAGAACGACTCGTCGGTCGGGTCGTCGGACAACAGCACTGTCGGGCGCACGAAATAGCCTTCGCTGTCGTCGTATTCACCACCGACGGCGATGGTCACGTTAGCCGCACTCTTTGCCCGTTCGATGGCCTTGACGTTCTTCGCGAACGCCCGCTCGTCGATGACCGCCCCGCCGTAATTGGTCAGGTCGGTGACGTCGCCATAGCGCAATGCCTCGGTGGCCGACAGGAAGTCGTCGCCCATCTGCTGCCACACCGAGCGCGGAATGAACGCGCGCGACGCCGCCGAGCACTTCTGGCCCTGGTAGTCGAACGCACCGCGAATCAGCGCGGTGCGCAACACATCCGGGCGCGCCGACGCATGTGCGACCACGAAATCCTTGCCGCCGGTCTCGCCGACGAGCCGTGGATAGGTGTGGTAGCGGTCGATGTTCGCGCCGACGGTCCGCCACAGGTGCTGGAACGTCGCCGTCGAGCCGGTGAAATGGATGCCCGCCAGTCGCGGATCGGCAAGGGCCACATCGGAAACCGCGATCCCGTCACCCGCGAGCAGGTTGATCACCCCCGGCGGCAGACCCGCGGCCTCCAGCAGTTGCATGGTCAGGTAGGCGGCGAACATCTGCGTCGGCGAGGGTTTCCATACCACGGTGTTGCCCATCAGCGCGGGCGCGGTCGGCAGGTTGCCCGCGATCGCGGTGAAGTTGAACGGCGTGATCGCGTAGACGAAGCCTTCCAGCGGCCGGTAGTCGGTGCGGTTCCACACCCCGCGGCTGCTGATCGGCTGCTGCGCCAGGATCTGCCGCGCGAACGCGACGTTGAATCGCCAGAAGTCGACGAGCTCACACGGCGAGTCGATCTCGGCTTGGTAGGCAGTCTTGGACTGCCCGAGCATGGTGGCGGCAGCGATCTTCTCCCGCCACGGTCCAGCCATCAGGTCGGCGGCGCGCAGGAACACCGCGGCGCGCTCGTCGAACGGGGTGGCCTCCCAGTCGGCCTTGGCGGCCATCGCCGCCTCGATCGCCGCCGACGCGTCGGCGTGCTGGGCGTTGGTGAAGGTGCCCAACCGCGCGCTGTGCCGGTGCGGCTGGACGACGTCGACACGGTCGCCCGCACCCATCCGGTGTGCGCCGCCGATGACGTGCGGCAGGTCGATCGGGTCGGCGGCAAGGGTGCGGAGCTGTTCGGTGAGCCGGGTGCGTTCACCCGAACCTGGTGCGTAATCGTGGACCGGCTCGTTGGCCGGCAGGGGCACGTCGGTGATGGCGTCCATGAGAGCAAGGATCCCCGGAATGCGACGCGCAACACATGGCCGAATCGACAACAGGATATGCCGTTTATAGTCGAATCGGACAAAGGAGTGCGCCATGGTCGAGCAGGCCGCCGGGCTGGGCCTCGGGCAGCTGCTGCTCGCGCTGGACCGCACGATGGTCTCGCTGGTCGAGGCGCCCCGCGGCCTGGACATGCCGGTGAACTCGGTGGCTCTGGTGGACGCCGACGACGTGCGACTCGGCCTGGCGGTCGGAGCAGGCTCAGCGGATCTGTTCTTCCTCCTCGGCGTCTCGGACGCCGAGGCGGTGCGGTGGATCGGCCAGCAGCCGGGAGTGCCCGCCGCCATCTTCGTCAAGGAACCGTCGGCGGCCGCGATCAAGCGGGCCGTCGCGCTCGGCATCGCGGTCGTGGCCGTCGAACCGCGGGCCCGGTGGGAGCTGCTCTACAAACTGGTCAACCACGCCTTCGAGCACCACGGCGACCGCGGCGATCCGCTCTACGACTCCGGCACCGATCTGTTCGGCCTTGCCCAGTCGATCGCCGATCGGACCCGCGGGATGATCAGCATCGAGGACGCCGACTCCCACATGCTGGCCTATTCGGCGTCCAGCGACGAAGCCGACGAACTGCGCCGGCTGACGATCCTCGGCCGCGCGGGCCCGCCCGAACATCTGGAATGGATTGGGCAGTGGGGCATTTTCGACGCGCTGCGCGCCAGCGGCGATGTGGTCCGGGTCGCCGAGCGGCCGGAGTTGGGGCTGCGACCGCGCCTCGCGGTCGGCATTCATCTGCCGCCGACGGATTCGCGGCGACGGCCGGATTACGCCGGAACCATTTGGCTGCAACAGGGTTCGGCACCGTTGGCCGACGACGTCGAGGACATTCTGCGCGGTGGCGCGGTGCTGGCCGCGCGCATCATGTCACGGCTGGCGGCGACGCCGTCGACACATACGTTGCGGGTGCAGGAGTTACTCGGGCTGGTCGGCGAGGATCCTGACATCGGGGCGATCGCCCGCGAACTCGGCATCACGGCCGACGGTCGCGCGGCCCTGATCGGCTTCGTCGGCGTGGAGAATTCCGTTCCGGCGGACGTGATCGCGTTGAGTGCCAGCGCTTTTCGCGCCGACGCCCAGATCGCGTCGACCGGCGAGCGAGTGTATGTGCTGCTGCCCAAGACCGGCGGCGCGTCGTCGGTGGCGTCGTGGGTGCGCGGCGTCGTCGCGGCATTGCGGCGCGAACTCGGGCTGACGCTGCGCGCGGTGATCGCCGCACCGCTCGCCGGACTGGCTGCGGCGGCTTCGGCCCGCGCCGAGGTGGATCGGGTGTTCGACAGCGCCGCGCGGCATCCCGGCGCCATCGGTCAGGTCAGTTCGCTCGACGAGGCGCGTACCACGGTGCTGCTCGACGAGATCGTCTCGCAGGTGGCGGGCCAGCCGCGGCTGGTGGATCCGCGGGTGCGTCGACTGCGCGACGACGAACCGATGCTGGCCGAGACGCTGCAGGCGTACCTCGACGGGTTCGGCGACATCGCCGCGGTCGCCCAGCGGTTGCATGTGCATCCGAATACCGTGCGTTATCGCGTGCGTCGGATCGAGAAGCTGCTGTCGACCTCGTTGGACGACCCCGACGACCGCTTGGTGCTGGCGCTGAGCTTGCGTGCGACGGAGGCCTAGTCGCCGAACCTTCCAGCGGTCGCGGCCCCGACAACGAGGTGCAAAGCTGACGGCATGCCGGAGGAGTTGAGAAGCAAGCCGTTGGTGCCCGATGACTTCGTCGTTCCCACCGAGCTTCGCGCCACCCGCTTCAGGCTCGAGCCGCTTGGCCCTGAGCACAACACCCGAGACCACGCGGCGTGGATGTCGAGCATCGCGCACGTGCAGACCACACCGGGCTTCGAGAACCGCGGCTGGCCGCCCGACGAAGGATTCTCAGCGGAGCAGAACCTCGGTGATCTGGTGCAGCATGCCGACGAGTTCGAGCGGCGCGTTGCCTTCGCCTACTCGGTGCTCGCGCCCGACTCGGATGACGTCATCGGCTGTGTCTACATCGACCCGGGCGACCGGGATGGCACCGCCGCAGTTCGATCCTGGGTTCGTGCCGATGTGGCCGAGCTCGACGCTGATTCGCCGAACGTGAGCTTATGCACGAAATTTTCGCAAGTTGTCGAGCACAAGCTCACGTTCGCGCCGGGGCTAAGACGTCAACCGCACTACCGCCGCGTCGATCCGCTCGTCGGACGCCGTCAACGCGACCCGGACATGCTGCGCTCCCCGCGGACCGTAGAACTCGCCGGGCGCCACCAGGATCCCGCGCTGCGCCAGCCACGCGAGGGTGTCGCGGCAGGGTTCGCCGCGGGTGCCCCAGATGTACAGCCCAGCCTCGGAGTTGTCGACGGTCAGGCCGGCCGCCTGCAACGCGGGCAGCAGCACGGCGCGGCGCCGCTCGTAGCGCCGACGCTGCTCGACTTCGTGCGGATCGTCGTCGAGTGCGGCCACCATGGCCGCCTGGATCGGCGTCGGCACCATCATGCCCGCGTGTTTGCGCACCGCCAGCAGTTCGCCGACCACGGCGGGGTCGCCGGCGACGAAACCCGCGCGGTAGCCCGCCAACGACGAGGTCTTCGACAAGGAGTGCACGGCCAGCAACCCGGTGTGGTCGCCGTCGCAGACGTCGGGATGCAGCACCGAATACGGCTGCGCGTCCCACCCGAGCCCCAGATAGCACTCGTCGGAGGCCACCAACGCGCCACGCTCGCGGGCCCACCCCACGACCTTGCGGAGGTGGTCGACGCCAAGCACCTTGCCGGTCGGGTTGCTCGGCGAGTTGAGATAGACCAGCGCGGGCCTCTGCGGACCGAGTTGCGTCAGCGAATCAGCCCGCAGCACCTGGGCGCCGGCCAGCAGCGCGCCGACTTCGTATGTGGGATAAGCCAATTCAGGTACGACGACGACGTCGTCGGAGCCGAGGCCGAGCAGCGTCGGCAGCCATGCGATCAGTTCCTTGGTCCCGATGACCGGAAGCACGGCATCGTCAGCCAACCCGGTGATGCCATACCTGCGCCGCAGGGCCGCCACCGCAGACGCCCGCAACGCGGGGGTGCCCGCGGTCGTCGGGTAACCCGGAGCAGAACTGGCCGCGGCGAGGGCGTCGCGGATCAGCGGTGCCACCGGATCGACCGGTGTGCCCACCGACAGGTCGACGATGCCGTCGGGGTGCGACTTCGCGAGCGCGGTGACGTCCGCCAGGGTGTCCCAGGGGAATTCCGGCAGAAACGCCGAGACGCGCTTACGAAGCTCCGCGCGAGCCGTTAGGAGTCCTCACCTTGTGGCGGCAGGCTTTTCACCGGCTCGGGATCGTTCTCGGTCAGCCCCACCTTCGAGGCCCCGCCCGGCGATCCGAGTTCGCTGAAGAAGTCGGCGTTGATCTGGGTGTATCCACTCCACTGATCGGGCACGTCATCTTCGTAGTAGATGGCCTCGACCGGGCAGACCGGCTCGCATGCGCCGCAGTCGACGCACTCGTCCGGGTGGATGTACAGCATGCGTGCGCCCTCGTAGATGCAATCGACAGGGCACTCCTCGATACATGCCTTGTCTTTGATGTCGACGCAGGGTTCGGCAATCGTGTACGTCACTGAGGTCTCCTCGATCTCCTGTCAGTGGGGCTGCCGTGCTTTGGTCGGGCCCGCCGAAAAGTCGTTGCCAAGTATCCGTTGCCGAAACTTGGACGCGCGTGTCAGTGTGCCCTAACTTCCGCGTCGCCCGGGTTAAGGGTTCCGCGTGGTTACTGATACTAGACGTTGCACATACAGCACGCCTAGGGACACACCTCGGTTCCCGTGCACCGGAGGCCACGTGACGGCGCGGCACGTGCCCTGATCGCAGTGATCTTGGCCGCATTCAGCGAAAACGGACATTTTCAGGAAGAAGCGGCAATTGTCCAGACGTTTAACCAGATGTTAATCACTTAGGTCTGCCTAAGTCGTATACAAGGAGTCAGGAATGAGGAAATTCGCCCTCGGCCTGGCCAGCGCTGGCGCCTTCGCGGCGATCACCATCGGTTTGGCCGGCCCTGCAATGGCGTCGCCGGACTACGTCGTCCCCGGTCGAGACGACGCGTACACCAGGCAACCACTGTCGACCACGGACCGGCCGGTCGACAGCGCGGTGCAGATCAACTACCCCGCCGTAGGTGACGATTTCAGCTGGCGCTGACGATCACCTGCGGGCACATCACGGGTTCCACTACTTAGCTCAACTAAGTCCGTCGACTGCTCGGTGCGCGTCAACTCGGGCGGCACCGACGTCCACGTGAACTGGTGCTGAGGTGACGATCCGCGGCCTATGCGCTTGATTGCACTGCAACAAGTTGCATAGCGCCGCGGATTCGTCTTAAGCTCCCCTCGTGGCCCTGCCCCACGCGATTCTGGTTTCGCTGTGCGAACAGGCTGGCTCCGGTTACGAGCTGGCCCGCCGATTCGACCGGTCCATCGGCTACTTCTGGGCGGCGACCCATCAGCAGATCTATCGCACCTTGAGGGCGATGGAGGACGACGGGTGGGTGAGCGTCACTCCGGTCGCGCAACAGGGCAGGCCGGACAAGAAGGTCTACACCGTCTCCGACGCGGGACGTGCCGAACTGGCGCGCTGGATCGCCGAACCGCTGTCGGGGCGCGGTAGTTCGGTGGCCGACAACCGCACCCGCGACATCGCAGTCAAGGTGCGTGGCTGCGAATACGGTGACGTCGACGCGGTGCGCGCTCAGGTGGCTGCGCTGCGCGCTGAGCGCGCCGAACTCCTCGACACGTACCGCGGTTTCGAGAAGCGGCAGTTTCCCGACCCGAAAGGGCTGTCAGGGGCCGCCCTGCATCAATACCTCGTGCTGCGCGGCGGTATCCGCGCAGAGGAAAGCGCCATCGACTGGCTCGACGAAGTCGCCACGGCATTGAAGGGTTGATCGATGGCTTATCCGAAGTTGTTGTCGCCGTTGGACCTTGGCTTCACCACCCTGCGCAACCGGGTGGTGATGGGGTCGATGCACACCGGCCTCGAGGACCGCGCCCGCGACACCGACCGGCTCGCCGAGTACTTCGCCGAACGCGCCCTCGGCGGCGTCGGCCTGATCATCACCGGCGGCTACGCACCCAACCGCACCGGCTGGCTGCTGCCGTTCGCCGCGCAGATGATCGCGACCTCCGATGCGCGCCGCCACCGCCGGATCACCCGACCGGTGCATGACGCGGGCGGCAAGATACTGCTACAGGTGCTGCACGCGGGGCGCTATGCCTACCATCCGTTTTCGGTGAGCGCCTCGTCGATCAAGGCTCCGATCAACCCGTTCCGGCCGCGGGCGTTGAGAGACGTCGACGGCACCATCGACAACTTCGTCCGGTGCGCAGTGCTCGCCCGCGAGGCCGGGTACGACGGCGTCGAAATCATGGGCAGCGAGGGCTATCTGGTCAACCAGTTCCTCGCGCCGCGCACCAACAAGCGCACCGACGCATGGGGCGGCAGCGCGCAGAAGCGCCGCCGCTTTCCCGTCGAGATCGTCCGCCGCACTCGCGCCGCCGTCGGCGAGGACTTCATCATCTGCTACCGGATGTCGATGGCCGACTACGTCGAGGACGGTCAGAGCTGGGACGAAATCAGTGCACTGGCAACCGAAGTCGAGGCGGCGGGCGCCACGCTGATCAACACCGGCATCGGCTGGCATGAGGCGCGGGTGCCGACCATCGTCACCTCGGTGCCCAACAGCGCCTTCGTCGACATCAGCAACGCCGTGGCCGAACACGTGACGATCCCGGTGATCGCGTCCAACCGGATCAACATGCCGGAAGCCGCCGAGCAGATCCTCACCGACGGCAACGTGCAACTGATCTCGATGGCGCGTCCGCTGCTGTCCGATCCCGACTGGGTGCGCAAGGCGGAGGCCGACGCGGCCGACGAGATCAACACCTGCATCGCGTGCAACCAGGCCTGCCTCGATCACGCCTTCGTGCACAAGACCGTGTCGTGCCTTCTCAATCCGCGGGCCGGCCACGAGACCACCCTGGTGCTCGGACCGACGCGACGCGCCAAGCAGGTCGCCGTCGTCGGCGCCGGCCCCGCCGGACTGGCGGCCGCCGTCACCGCCGCCCAGCGCGGCCATCGGGTGACACTGTTCGAGGCTGGCGACGTGATCGGCGGCCAATTCGATTTGGCACGAAGGATTCCCGGCAAGGAAGAGTTCGCCGAAACGATCCGCTACTACACCCGAATGCTCGACAAGCACGGCGTCGACGTTCGACTTCGCACCCGCGCCACGGTGGACGACCTGGCGGATTTCGACGAGGTGGTGCTCGCCACCGGTGTGTCACCGCGGATGCCCGATATCCCCGGCATCGACCACCCGATGGTGCTGTCGTACGCGGAGGCCATCACGGGCAAGCCGGTCGGCAAGAGCGTGGCGGTCGTGGGCGCCGGCGGCGTTGGTTTCGACGTGAGCGAGTTCTTGGTCACTGACGACTCACCAACGCTCAACCTCAAGGAGTGGAAAGCCGAGTGGGGCGTGGCCGATCCGCAGGAGGCACGCGGCGCGCTGACCACCCCGCTCCCGGCGCCACCCGCGCGTGAGGTGTATCTGCTGCAGCGGACCAAGGGGCTGCAGGGTAAGCGGCTGGGAAAGACGTCGGGCTGGGTGCACAGGGCCGCGCTGAAGGCCAAAGGGGTGCAGCAACTTTCGGGCGTGAACTACGAACGCATCGACGACGACGGGTTGCACATCAGCTTCGGGCCCGATCGCTCCGACGTGCGGCTGCTTGCGGTCGACAACGTGGTGATCTGCGCGGGTCAGGATTCGGTCCGCGACCTCGAAGAGGGCCTGCGCCGCCGCGGTATCGAGCCGCACGTCATCGGTGGGGCGGCGCTGGCGGCCGAACTCGACGCCAAGCGCGCCATCCGGCAAGGCACCGAGCTGGCCGCCCGGCTCTAAGGGGACGGACTCGAGCTCGCCGGGTTCTCCGGACACGACAACTGGACGTGCACCGTCTGAAACTCGCCGGCGTTCAGGGGCTCAGCGACGGTGGGATAGATGCCCAGCACATGGCAGTGCCTCTTGAGGTTCTCGTCCATATAGGCGATGTCCCGGTCGAGGCCGTTGAGCATCACGTTGTAGCCCCAGTCCTGCAGCTGCTCGATGACGTCACCGGCGTACGTGCCGAGATTCATGATGTTGTCGGCCTGTGCCGCTGCCGGGGCCAGCAGTCCCGCGGCGGCGACCGACATCGCGACAAGCGCCTTTCCAATCATCGAAGTTCTCCTTTGAACCCGAGCTGAACTGACGGTGAATGCAAGGTTAACGCCAGCGTTAATTCTGACGCGCCCAAACGCGCCGGGGAATGGATTCGGACTACAGTCCGTTTAGTTTCGTCGAAGGTGTCGGGAAGGCCGACGCCACTAGGTGAAAGAGACGCACATGACCTCGACTTCTGAAGCCACCGCGACCAGCCAGCTCGGCGCGGGGACCTGGGCCATCGATCCGGTGCACTCCTCGATCAACTTTTCGGTACGCCACCTGATGGTGAGCAAGGTTCGAGGCCGCTTCGAGAAGTTCAGCGGCGCCATCGTGGTGGCGCAGGACGGCACCCCGTCGGTGACGGCCGAGATCGCGGTCGACTCGATCAACACGAACAACGAGCAACGTGACGGGCACATCAAATCGGCGGACTTCTTCGAGGTCGAGAAGCACCCCACCGCCACGTTCCGGTCCACCAACGTGCGGGCCAACGGCGACAACTACGCAGTCGACGGCGAGTTCACGCTCAAGGGCGTCACCAAGCCGGTCACCCTTGACCTCGAGTTCAACGGCGTCCACCCGGGTATGGGCCACGGTGAGGTCGCTGGTTTCGACGCGTCAGTGGTGTTGAACCGCAAGGACTTCGGCATCGACATCGAGATGCCGCTGGAGACCGGCGGCACGGTCGTCGGTGACAAGGTCACGATCACGCTGGAGATCGAGGCGGTCAAGCAGGCCTGACGATGCGCGGGCCGGTGGGGCGTCAGCCCTGCCGGCCCCACACCGCCTCCGCGCCGGCGTCGCCGATGCGCACCACACCGACGATCGACGACACGCCGACGGCAATCGCCAAGACGGCGACGATCGCCGACAGGGCGGTCCTCGGCTTGTCCGATCTGCTTGTCAGCCAATGCAACACGGCGAGCGCGACGGCCACGACCAGCAGGCCGATGGAGAAGTAGATCATCCAATCAGCGCGCTCGGCGTGCTCCTGCAGGATCGGGCTCGGCTGGGCCTGTTGGTCGTAGAGCCACTCCCCCGCCTCGGTGGTCAGCGGCGTCAGCACCAGCGTCACCGCGGCGAACGCCAGCACCAACCACACCAGCCGTCGGCGCGCCGCAGGCCACACCGCGCACAGCATCTCGAGCAGCGCGGTCAGTGGCGCAAGCACGACGATCGCGTGCACAAGCAGCGCGTGCGCGGGAATACCCGTGATGGTGGTCATTACTCTCCTCGGCGTCGGTTCCCCATTTATACGTAAGGAACCGGCCGGCTAGTTCACGATTGCGCCGAGAATCACGCCGCCAAGGGCGCGTATGTCGTCGAACGCTGGCGCGCGGGCCTGCCGATGCCCGCGGCGATGTCGACGAGTTCCTGCACGCTCTTCGCCGAACCGAACTCCGATCCGGCCATCCGGGAGATGGTCTCCTCCATCAACGTGCCGCCCAAATCGTTGGCGCCACCATTGAGCATCACCTGCGTGCGCTCGACACCCAGCTTCACCCAGCTGGTCTGGATGTTGGAAATCCTGCCGTGCAGCATGATTCGGGCCAGCGCATGAACCGCGCGGTTGTCGCGGTGTGTGGGCCCCGGCCGCGCCCCGCCCGCCAGATACAGCGGACTGCTCTGATGCACGAACGGCAACGGCACGAACTCGGTGAAGCCGCCGGTCTGGTCCTGGATCTTGCGGAGCACGTTGAGGTGCCCGACCCAGTGGTGCGGTTGGTCCACGTGGCCGTACATCATCGTCGACGACGAGCGCAGTCCCACTTCGTGTGCGGTGGTGATGACCTCGATCCACATCGACGTCGGCAGCTTGCCCTTGGTGAGCACCCAGCGCACCTCGTCGTCGAGGATCTCGGCGGCCGTCCCGGGGATGCTTCCCAGCCCCGCTTCGTGCAAGCTGGTCAGCCACTCCCGAATCGAAAGTCCGCTCTTGGTAACGCCGTTGGCGATCTCCATCGGCGAGAACGCGTGCACGTGCATCGACGGGACACGGTCCTTGACCGCGCGCACCAGATCGGCGTAACCGGTGACCGGTAGTTCCGGGTCGATACCGCCCTGCATGCAGACCTCGGTGGCGCCCGCGACGTGTGCTTCCCACGCCCGGTCGGCCACTTCGGCCGTCGACAGCGAGTACGCGTCAGCGTCGCCCTTGCGTTGGGCGAACGCACAGAATCGGCAGCCGGTGTAGCAGATGTTGGTGAAGTTGATGTTGCGGTTGACGACGAACGTTACGTCGTCACCGACGGTGTCCTTGCGCAGTGAATCGGCAAGCGCCGCAACGGCGTCCAGTGCCGGCCCGTCGGCGGTGGCCAACGCGAGGTACTCGTCGTCGCTGCAGCCTGCCGGGTTGCGCTCCGCCGAACGCAGCGCCGCCAACACATCGGTGTCGATGCGTTCGGGCGCGCGCGCCGCCAGTTCGTGCACCTTCTCGCGGATGGACTCCCAGTCGCCGAACGCGCTGCCGAGGTCGCTGCGGGTGGCGGTGAGACGGCCCTCGGAATCGATCGCCGAATGCAAATCGGTGCGGCCCAACGACTCTGCGGCCTCGTCGGGTTCCTGCCATGGCCGCCCCACCGGATTGACGTCGAGGGCCAGGCCGGTCTCCGGATCAGCGAGCGCGTCGACGTGTTCGCGCACCCGCGGGTCGATCCACGCCGCGCCCGCCTGGACGTACTGCGGTTGCGCGGTCAGCCGCTGCACCAGGTCGTAGCCCGCCTCGGCGGTGACGGCCGAAAGTTCGTCCAGCGCCGGCCAGGGCCGCTCCGGGTTGACGTGATCCGGCGTCAACGGCGACACTCCGCCCCAGTCGTCGACACCGGCGCCGATCAGCGCCAGGCACTCGGCCCGCGACACGAGATTCGGCGGCGCCTGGATGCGCATCTTGGGGCCCATCACCAAGCGGGTGACCGCGACCGTGGCGACGAAGTCGTCGAAGCCGGCGTCAGGCACGCCGGCCATCGCGGTGTGGTCCTTGGCCCGGAAGTTCTGCACGATCACTTCCTGGACGTGACCGAACTCCTTGTGGGACTGGCGAATTGCGTGGATGGTCTCGGCGCGCTCGACGAGTGTCTCGCCGATTCCGACGAGCAGTCCGGTGGTGAATGGGATCGACAACCGGCCTGCGTCGGCCAGTGTGCGCAACCGCACCTCGGGGTCCTTGTCCGGACTGCCGTAATGCGCCAGGCCCTTGGTTTCGAACAGCCGCCGCGATGTGGTCTCCAGCATCATGCCCATCGACGGCGCGACCGGCTTGAGCCGTGACAACTCCGACCACGACATGACGCCGGGATTCAAATGCGGCAGTAGCCCGGTTTCTTCGAGAACCCGGATCGCCATGGCGCGCACGTAGTCCAGCGTCGAGTCGTAACCGCGTTCGTCGAGCCATTGCCGCGCCTCGTCCCACCGCGCCTCGGGGCGGTCACCGAGGGTGAACAAGGCTTCTTTGCAACCCAATTCGGCGCCGCGGCGGGCCACGTCGAGGATCTCGTCGGGCTCCATGTACATCCCCATGCCCTGTGCGCGCAGCTTGCCGGGCACCGTGACGAAGGTGCAGTAGTGGCAGGTGTCCCGGCACAGGTGGGTGACCGGGATGAAGACCTTGCGGGAATAGCTGACCGGCAGCCGACCGGTGTCACCGCGCCTGCCCGCAGCCTCCAGACCCGCGTCGCGGACGCGCGCGGCGCTGGCACACAGATCGGCGAGATCCTCGCCGCGGGCGGTCATCGCGATCGCGGCCTCGTCGACGTTGAGTGCGACACCGTCGCGAGCCCGTCGCAACACACGTCTCAAGGCGGCAGGAGTGGGCGCGCTCGATTTCGGGGGGACCACCGGGCTGGGCAGATCGGCGCCGCGCTGGGGGTTCAGAGCCACTCCCGTGTAACCCCACGGTCGTCGAAAATCATCCGCAAGTCTCACATTCTGAAACCACTGCGCCGAACATATCGGCCACAGTAGTCCCAGTCGGGCGCTGCGTTGCGGCCCCGCCCCCGACACGTTGCTCAATATCCCCCGATCTTGTTGACACGCGCGTAAGTTGCCGTTTGGTCCAGTAGCTGCAGTAGCTGGAGGGGGAGTTCAAATGGGGATTTCGTTTCGCTCAGTTCTGACGATTGGGGTCGCGACCGTGACCGCCACCGCTGTCGCGTTCGGTCCAGCCGTGCAGGAGCCGACGCCGGCCGCGCCACCCGCACCCGTCATTGCGGTCAGGTCCGCGCCGGTCGACCTCGCGGCGCAGGTGCAGCCCCTCGCGGTGACGGACCTGCCGAACCTTCTGGTGGGCTGGGTGCAGCGATTCATCGTGCCGCCGAGCGCAAGCAATCCGTTCCCAGCGCCGCCGTCAGGTCCCGGGCCCGCACCGCAATCAGTCACGGGCACGCTGGAATGGGCCTATCACGCAATCGAGCCCTGGGTGCGGTACGGGTTCCAGCTGGCGACCTACGCCGTGGGCTGGGTCCCGTACGTCGGCTGGTTGTCCGGCCAGATCATGATCTTCTACAACTTCGGTGAACGCATCGTCCACGCGATCACGCACAACACGCTGGACTGGCTCAGCGGCAACGGCAACTTCCTGTTCAACCTGGGCGAGGGCATCGCATGGACCGTTGATGCTTTCATCCAGTTGGGCATCGACGAGTGGAACTTCTTCCTGCCGCCGCTGCCACCTCTGCCACCCTTCCCGTTCGCAGCGACGGCGGCGACGACCGAAGACGTGACGACGCTGGCGGCGGACAACACCACGCAGCTCAAGCAGAAGCGCGACGCGGTCAAGGGTGAGGATGGCGTTGACGTGACTGAACAGGTTGGCGATGCCGTCGAGGAGGCCGGCGTCGAGGTGGTCAAGGCACCAAAGGCGCCCAAGGAGCCGAAGCCACTCAAGGCGCCGAAGCAGACGACCGAGGCGACGACGACCCAGACCGAGGACAGCGAATCCAACGAGGGCTCCACGGGCCCCAAGAAGGCCACGCCCCACGAGAAGAAGCCGAACGAGAAGAAGGCCGACAAAGGCGCGAAGGCGGGAGCGGAGTCGTCGACCTCCGACAAGGACACCACCGGCAAGAGCGAGACGAATAAGAAAAAGAAGGGCGACGAATAACCCTCAGGCGTCCTGGCGCACCCGCCGCCACAGCAGCAGGGCGGGCGGCAGCGCGCCCAGCACGATCAGCAGCAGCGGTGCGAATTCCATGACACCGACGCCGCCGAACACGATGTCGTCACCGGGGCCGCCGAAGGTCAACCCGGCGACGGTCAACAGCCAGCACCACAACGGCAGTGCGGCCAGCCGCGGTGACTCGGTCCATTGCATCGCCGCCCAGACGAGAGCGGCGTTGACGAACCCACTGATCAGCGCGCTCACCGGAAACGGCACGACACCAAGCCGAAACTGAAGGAGGAACGCGGCCGCGACGGCCGACAGGACGCCGTCGATTGCGAGCAGCGTCAGGACGAGGGGACGCAGCGGCGTCAGGTGGGAATGCTGTCGAGCAGTGAGACGAGCGACCCGACCACCCACTGGAAGCTATCGGCGCGGTCCTGCCAGTGCTGCAGGTTGGGATCCATGTCCGGGTCCATTGCCCTCCCTTTCACACGTGAGCAGTTGACGGGCAGCTTACCGCGAGCCCGTCGCGCTATTCCAGATTCAACCCGGCCAGCAGGTCGGTTTCCCAGCCGCGGTCGTCGCGCTCCCCTGGGGTGCCGGCGGCGAGGATGTAGTGCTCGACGGCGCCGATCGGCAGCGCGATGTTGTTCGACAGCGCGCACGACCGTCCGTCGGGCGCGACGGTGACCTGGGTGGCATGCGCACGCAGGGCCGCGACCTTCGCGGGATGGTGGTCAGGCACGTCGATGACGGCGTCGATGGCGTCGTCGGGGTAGCCGAACGGCAGGTCGTCAACGGACACCCGATGCCACTCCGATGGTGCGTCGCCGAGGGCGTTGAGCCCGTCGGCCATCGCGGACGTGGCGATCACGGTCCAGTACATCTTGGGCACGGTCCAGGGGGTCCCGGCGAACTCGTCGCCCCCCGAAGCGGCGACCGCAGCGACGGTGATTTCATGCGCACGAATGTGGTCAGGATGCCCGTAGCCGCCGTTGGCGTCATACGTAACGACGACGTGGGGTCTAAGTTGCCGAATCAGCGCGACGAGTTCGCCAACAACCTCATTCTTGTCGGCGTCGACGAACCGCTGCCAACGCCGCGGCGGGGTGCCCTCCATCCCCGAATCGCGCCAGCGTCCCGCACCGCCGAGGAAGATCGGTTGCGCGATGCCCAGCGCGCGCAGGGCGCTCGTCAACTCACCGATGCGGTAGCCGCCCAACTGATCGGCGGCGTCGACGGCCAGGTACGCATAGCGGTCGCCGATGACTTCACCCTCTTCGCCGAGGGTGCATGTGACGACGTGAACCTCGGCGCCACGTGCAGCGTAATGCGCAATCGTGGCACCGGTTGTCAGCGTTTCGTCGTCTGGATGGGCGTGCACGAACAACAGGCGCGGGGTCTCCTGAGATGGCATCGATAGTCACGCTACCGGCGGCCGGGCGGGCCGCGACGGGAGGTGTCGATCTGAGCGCGACCCGAGGTGACGTCAGGCCAGACTTGAGATGGCAGTTGGCCCATGACACCGCTGCGACGGGGTGACTGCTGCGGGCGATTTGGACTCGCTGCGACGTTTGTTGACACCGCGCGTTGTCGAGTCGGTGGCGCCCGTTGTGGTTGCTGCGTTGCTTCGCGGACGTTGCCAGGGTTGCGAATTACGGTACAAAGTCAAAGAACCAAACTGCGGTCGGACAATCCAAATTGACATAGACGTCAGTTAACTTTCCGTGCGGCCCCTGACAGGCTCCAGCGACGTTGCCGAACCGTTACATGTGAGGCCAGGGGACCCGATGACTCTAGAAACAGTCGGCAATCCTTCACGTCTGGGCGATAGACGCGGCCCGTCCGACAGCAAAGTAACTGCGGCCCGAACCAGCATGTTATTGACGTCTCCAGCAATTTAGTTTCAGCTAACTCATTGACGGGCTTACTAAGCGGCTTCGGTCGAACGGACTACTTTGCATAGGTTCGCTAGTTTTAATTTGCTAAACTACAGGTATGGCAAGTCTGACCAGCTAATTTTCGGCATTCAGCCAGCTAATTTTGTTTGCAAGGAGGACGGCAAACCGCGGTACGAACCTGAGAATCAGATGAATTTTGTGGCATAGGTTCCTGTGTGCGGCTCACTACTGCTCAGCTTTGGAGGAATCATGCAGCTCGCACTCAAGCCCTACGTCACGACCGGCGTAGCAATCGTCGGCGCCAGCGTCATCGCTGTCGCACCGATCGTGCCGACGCCGACCGAGATCCAAGTCCCGAACCCGATAGCGGTGGTTGACCGGGGGGTCCAACTCACTGCCAACGAGATCGAGAATGCGGTCAACCAGCTCATCTTCGCTGGTACCAGTCTCGGTGTGCGCCTTGCGACGTTGCCTGCGCCACTGGTTGCACAACTGCTGGGCGTATCCACGGAGGAAGCTCAGGCAATATTGGCGCTTGGCGCGGTGGGCCTCGGCGGACCGCTGATCAGCGGCCCGGGAGCGATCGGCCATGCTGTTCAGGACGTCGTCAACAGCCTCGGCTCATTCAACCTCGAGGAACTCATCAACACCCTGATCGGTGTTCCAGGCACTATCCTCGACGGCTTCGTCAACGGCGGGTTCGGGCCCGACCTGTCTCCCTTGCTGGCCGAGGCCGTAGCGGGACTGCTCAGCCAGATGTTGGGACAAATGATCCCACCCGAAGCGATTGGAACCGTCTTGTCCGGAGGACTCATTAATCCTCCGCGCCTCCTCAACCTAATTCCGATTCCCCCGCTGGACGTCGTCCTGCCCGGTGTCATTCCTACGATTCAGGGCTTGGTAGACCGGCTCTTGGGCTCGTTCGGTGGCGCCGACATGCTAGCTGCTTCGCCTCTGGCGGCACTAACGCCAGTCGAGACGGAAGGACAGATCGAAGGCGCGGTCAACTTCCTGCTGTTCAACCTGGTCGCGAGCCCGATCTTCAACGTCACCAAATTCGTGGGATCCCTGCTGGCGCCTCTGATTGGCGAGGAAGCAGCCCTGGTGTTGCCCATTGCCGCACTGGGACTTACTGGACCGTTGATCAGCGGCCCCGGGTCGATCGGCACCGCTCTCCAGGACGTCGTTGATTCGCTGGGCTCCGGCAACTTCGCAGGTGTTATCAACCAACTCATCGGTGCTCCGGCCACCGTCATCGACGGCTTCGTCAACGGCGGCTATGGACCGGACCTTTTCCCGCTCGTCAGCGAGCTCTTGCCCGCTGCGCAGGCAACGACAGTGGCGGACGCCGCACTGGTGCTCCCGAAGGTCTTCGCCGGGGGAATCATCCAGAACCCCGCCTTCTTCTATATCCCGGAGCTGGGGGGAGTCGGGTTGAACCTCCTCAACGGGAACGTGATACTCCCGGCCGTCATCCCGACGATCCAGGGACTCGTCAGCCGGGTCTTCGGTCTGCTTCCAGGCCTTCCAGGCGTCCAAGCCCCGGAGGAAGCGACGGCACCAGAGACGTTCCGCGCCTCCACCTTCGACGCAACCGACACGTCGAATAAGAACCTCGTCACGCTGGACGTGGCGCCAGGTTCCGGCGACGAGGGCAAGGGCAAAGGCAACTCGGGCAACACGCCGGGCGGCCCGGTCGCGAAGCTGACTGCGGGCACACCCGCAGAGGGCAAGGTGCCGCCCAAAGTCGAGGACATCAAGCAAGCCCTTGAGGAGACTTCCCCCGGACCCCAGCTCGGCAAGGAAGTCTCAGAAGCAGCCAAGCCTGACAAGGCGACAGGCAAGCCCACCGTCACCACCGACGCCACCGCAGTCGATACGACCGACGGGAACAAGGTCGTGCCGGAAACGACGGGCTCGGACAACGCAGGGAACGGCAAGAAGAAGGGCGGAGGCGGTTCCAATCCGGTCGGTTCTGCCATCAGCTCAGTCGCCAAGAATCTCGCCGGCGCGGTGAGGGGCGCGCTCGGCGGGTGACCGAGACGACTAGGCAGATATAGCGCCGCTCACGAATCGGCCCCCTCTTCCGCCCGGAGAGGGGGCCGATCCACATATACATTCAGCTCGTGTCCCGGCGCACCCTTGAGTTCGGCTGCGGGATCGTCATCGTCGGCCTGCTGGCCGGTGTCGCCGGCGCGGCCACGACGCTGTTATTGCACGCCATCGAACACCTCACCTACCACTATTCGTTCGGCAGCCTGCTGACCGGCGTCGGCGGCAGCAGCCCGGTCCGGCGCGCCGTCGGACCGATGATCGGTGGCGCACTGGCCGGTTGCGGGTGGTGGCTACTTCGGCGACGCCGCGAGGTGCCCGGCCTGACCGAGACCATCAAGGGTCACCGCGCCGTGCCACGCGTGCCGCTGTCGATCGACGCCGGCCTGCAGGTGCTGTTGGTCGGATCAGGCGCGTCGCTCGGCCGCGAAGGCGCACCCCGCCAATTTGCCGCAGCGCTAAGCGATTTCGGCACCACACGATTGACTCTCACCCCGCGCGACCGCGAAATCCTGCTCGCCTGCGCGGCCGGGGCAGGCCTCGGCGCGGTCTACAGCGTGCCCCTCGGCGGCGCCCTGTTCACGGCCCGCATCCTGCTCGGCACCTGGCATCCGCGAGCGCTCGGCGCCGCACTGATCACCTCCAGCCTCGCGGTCGCGGTGGCCTCCCCCGTCACCCATCTCGAGCACGCGCTGACGTGGCCGGACGCCACCCTCTCCTATCTATTCGCCTTCCTGGCCCTCGTGATCGCGCCTCTGGCGGCCGCGGTGGGCTTGGCCTTCAACTGCGTGATGGCGATTGCGCGGCCCAACGTGCAGTTCAAGTCGTGGGTGCTCATCCCGTCGGTCGCTGCCGCCGGGCTGTTGACCGGCATCTGCTCGATTTGGTGGCCGGAACTCCCCGGCAACGGACGAAGCATCCTGACCGTCAGCGTCAACAGCGGTCTGACTTTGGGTGCGGCCGCGATCATCTTGCTGCTGAAGCCGCTCTTGAGCGCGCTGTTCTTGCGCGCGGGCGCCGTCGGCGGCCTACTCACGCCCGCAATGGCGACTGGCGCCGCCGCGGGATCACTTGCCGCCCTTGCGTTAAATCAGTGGGCGGGCACCGAAATCCACGTCGCCGCTTTGTCATTGACATGCGCCGCGGGCGTCCTGGCGATCACGCAGCGGGCGCCCTTGTTCGCGGCCCTCTTCGTCTGGGAACTCGCCCGCCCGCCCTACTGGCTGCTCGCGGTGTTCGCCATCGCCGCATACGCCTCGCATGGACTACGTCTGCTCCGCGAGCGACACACCGCAAATCCGCCCGCTTGATTCGTCTCCGGCCCGGCAAACGAGCCGGCGTGGATTTGTTGCGTTGTCAAGGATTGCTGTGGCTGTCGACCGTTCGGATGACACATCGATTCCGCGCCCACCCGCGGGCAAGCTGCCGGCAACGTCACCCGATTCTGGCGGACACATGTATGCCGAGGTTTGTCGGATTTTCGGAAAGACTAGCTAATAAACAACGTTAATGGCATGTCTCGACAGATCACAGAAAAGCACTTACCCAGCCTTCGAATTACTTTGTTAGCCCCACCCGCGCGGACCCCATTAGTCCAGCTACTGACCACTATCTACCAGGAAGCTGTGAGTCACAAATAATATTTCGAAATGCGGTATTTGGCGCATTACTTCTGAGTAAGTTTCGAATGCTATACCTACTGCATTTTGAGGAGATGCTATGCAAGGTGCCACTGTTCGTCGTCCTTATCTCAATGCGGGGATCGCCCTCGTCGGAGCAAGCGTCATCGCGGTCGCTCCCCTCGCGCCAGCGCCGCCGCACATCTCGCTCCCAGACGTTCGCTCGGCCGAGGTCGCACTGTCCGCGGCAACGAGCCCTTACGGACAGCTGCTGGAAAACACGGTCACCAACATCAACGAGCTGTACCAGAGAGCTTTCGCGCACGGAGTCGCGCCGATTCTGGCGCAAGTCCTGGCCAACCAGTCGACCCTGATCACTGAACTCGGCCGGGCGCTGGAGGGGTCTCTACAAATAAGCAATCCGGGCAGCATTCCAGCGACGCTGCAGAATGTGCTGACTCAATTGCGCGAGGGCCACATCCAGGACGCGGCCGAGGCCCTTTCCACCGGCATTGTCCTGGGCGCGCTCCCGTTCGCGGGGCCGCTTTTGCAGCCGCTGACGAACTTCACGAAGGTCGTCGATCAACTGCCAAATGTCGTGCTGGCCGCCAGTCTCGGAGTGTTGCAGCCGCCGCTGGCGTTGCTGAACGCTACGGGACAGGCCCTCCAGGGCGTCGCCGATGCCGCGGCAGCCGGCAATCCCGCAGCCGTCGTCAGCGCCATCGTCAACGCGCCTGCCGTCATGCTGGACGGCTTCATCAACGGCTACGCGCCGACCCAAATCGGCGGTTTGTTGTCGCCGATGTCCGGCCCCCTCGGCCTGGTGATCACCATCAGGGACATGATCCTCGACGCGATCACGCCGCCGGCACCACCGGCCGCGGCGACGACGACCGCCGCGACTGACGAAGTGACCTCGACGAAGACGGCGGCCGCCAAGACCGTCACCCTCGACGTCGCGCCGGCAACCACCGCCAAGTCGACGGACACCTCGACCAAGGCCAAGGCGACCGACACCAAGGACGAAACGGCCGCCGATGACTCGACAACCGCGACGTCCAAGGACGAAACGACCGGCAAGTCCGCCACGTCGACGTCGTCCACCGAAGCGAGCTCGTCGACCGAGGCAACCGACAGCGCACCCGCCGATGACACGACGTCCAAGGGCGACACGGCGACCAAGGGTGACACCGCCACCTCCAAGGGTGACACCACCACGTCCAAGGGCGACACCACTTCCAAGGGCGACACCGCGTCCAAGGGCGACACCACGTCCAACGCCAAGGGGTCCGACACCGATGCCACCTCAACGGCCAAGGGCGACAACACCTCGAAGAAGTCCGGCGCCAAGAAGGCCTCGAGCGCGAAGTCGGCTACCGCGAAGGCCAGCAAGAAGAAGTAGCCATTGAAGATCGAGTCGGCCCCCTCCGCAAATGGAGGGGGCCGATTACGTCGTCGCCGTCCTCAGTCTCCGCTCAGGAGCCGCCGGGATAATCCCGATCTGTTATGAGTCGACCAGCCGTTTCGGGGTGGGAAACCGAGCCGATCCCGCCAGTGGCAGGGCCACGGCACCGGCTTCCGAGTGCGCGCAGCAGGCGCCGAGCGCTCGTCACCGGCCGAGTGCTGGGCGCATTGGCCGCTGTGGCCGCTTTGGCGGTGACGGCTGCGGGGTGGAGCGGTTACCGCAATCTGTCCGGCGGCATCACCACATCGCAGGCCCTGGTCGGCGCTCCCGCGTCTGTCGGGGGCGACGAGAACATCCTGATCATGGGATTGGACAGTCGCCTCGACCAACACGGCCAGCCACTGCCCCAGGACATCTACGATGCCTTGCACGCCGGTGACGAAACGGTCGGCGGCTACAACGCCAACGTGTTGATCCTGCTGCACTTGTCGGGCGGCGGCGCGAACGTCAGCGCGGTATCGGTGCCTCGCGACGACTACGTCGATCTGCCCGGCTGTCCCAGCGGGGTGTGCAAGGGCAAGGTCAAGCAGGCCTACGGGTTGGCCTATCAGCAGAAGATGGACTCGCTGAGCGACAGCATCGCCCAGTCCAGCCGCGAGCAGACCGCCCGCGAGGCGGGCCGCAAAGCCGAGATCAACACCGTGCGCAAGCTGTTGGGTGTGTCGATCGACCACTTCATCGAAGTGACCCTCGGTGCGTTCTTTCAGATAGCACAGGTGGTGCAACCCATCACCGTGTGCCTCAACGACGACACGTCAGACAGCTACTCCGGGGCGGACTTTCACCGCGGCGTCCAACAGATCAACGCCGCGCAGGCCATGGCGTTCGTGCGGCAACGCCGCGACGCGAACGACGAATTGTTCACCGACATGGATCGCACCCGCAGGCAGCAGGCGTTCATCGTCTCACTGGTGACCGCGTTGCGGCACGGCGGCGCACTGTCCAATCCCGCCGACCTGAGAAACCTGCTGCAGGTCGCCGAGCAGAACATCGCCGTGGACGACGGCTTCGACCTCGCCCGCTTCGTCGACCGGGCATCGTCTTTGACCGACAGCCGCCTGACCCTGTACACGCTGCCGATCAGTGAGTTCGGTCAGAACTCCCAAGGCGAAGACGTCAACATCGTTGACGTGCAAGGCATCCGGCAGATCGTGCACAGCCTGTTCACCGATGGTACGACTCCACCCACCCCGACCCCGAGCCAAAGTCCTTCTGCCCCAGCAACTCTCGACGTCGTGAACGCCACGGACCACGACGGTCTCGGATCGGCGATAGAGCGCACGTTCGGCACCGACGGGCTGATCGCCGGGACGGTGTCGACGGCAGATCAGTTGGCGGACACCAGCACCATCGCCTACGGCGCGGGCGCCGACGATGCGGCCCGCACGCTGGCCGACCGGTTGCAGGTCGCCGCGACCGCCTCGGACACCGTTGCGCCCGGCACCGTGCAACTGACCATCGGCGCCGACTTCCCCGCCGATCAGTACATGACCGATTCCAGCCCGACGGCCACCACCGCGACACCTGTCACCACCGTCGACGCGACAGCCACCGGCACCAAGGCACCCGCACCCACCGACCTCACCGAGATGGTCGGGACGAACACTCCCTGCGTGAAGTGATCACTGCGGCGCCTTGACCCACTTTCCGGCGTCGCCGACGATGCCCACCGGCACCGCTCCGGTCAGGCTGACGTTCTGCACGCTGGGCCCTGCCGCGACGATCGTGGTGTCCTGCAGGATCGGCAGCACGGTCGACATGTTCCACAGCCGTGGTTCGACGGCGTCGATCACTTCCCCGATGTCTTCGGTGCCGTCGAGCGCGGCGTCGATCTTCGGCTGAATGCTGCGGTCGCAGATGCCGGTGATGTTGCTGGGGGCTTGGACGAGCGCACCAGATTCGGGGGCCGGGGCGGGACTGGTCTGGGTGGCCGTGGTACCCGGCTTCTGCGGCGTCGATGACGTACTGGTCGGCGACGGTGACAACGGCGTTGTGCCAGGCGTCGCGGTGGAGACCGCCGTCGCTTCCAGCGCCGGACAGCCGTAGCGCGACGCCAGCGAGGTCGCCAGGTCGCCGCCTGCCTGATGCCAGCCAACCACCGCGTCGACCCGGTTGTTGATCAACGCATCGCCGTACAGCACCACCGGATCCAACGCCGACACCGACGCGGCGATGCCGACGTTGCGAAGTTGGTCCGCCGCGGTGTTGGCGACCGCGACCGCGGTCGGATCGTTGGCCGCCACCCCGAGCACGAGCGTCAGCGGGACACCGTCCTTGGTGATGCGGCCGCGGTTCTCGGGTGTTGGCGTGCCCGGCGTCGTCGGCGCGGTCGTGTCGATCGGCTCGACCTGATAGCCCGCCTCGGCCAACAGTGCCAGCGCGGCCTCCTTGGTCATTGCGGGCGGCGCGGTCGGCACATAACCCGGGTCGGACGGCGAGCGCACCTGCGCCTGCGCGAGCGTGACGGTGTTGTCGTCGCCCGCACCCACCGACGCGAGCAAGTCGACGTCGAGCAGGCCCAGAATCGCTTTGCGCACTTGGGAATCCGAGAGGGCGGGCTGCTGGGCTCGCAACGTCAACTGCATGACGCGCGGGGTGACGATGCGTGCCGTTCGCACGTCGGGGATGGCCGACAGTTGCGCGAACGCCGCCGCCCCGCCGTGCACCTGGGCCACCTGAGTATCGCCGTTGCGGATCGAATCGGCCAACGCGGCGGGAGCGCCGCCGCGACGGAACAGCACCTGGTCGGGTTTGGCGGGTGCGCTCCAGTACCGGTCGTTGCGGGCCAGCAGGATTTCGTCGCGCTGGGGGTCGATGCTCTCCACGCGGAACTGGCCGCCGGTCACCGGCAGCGCCCGTGCCAGGCCCGCCGCGAATCCGCCGGGCACGTCCTTGACGATGTGGGCGGGCAGGATGTTGTTGAACAGTTCACGCCAGGCCGGATAGGGCTGCGAGAACGTCACCACCGCCGTCTTGCCGCCGTCGATCGACTGCACACCGGTGATCAAGTCATAGCCTGCCGGGTCGACGACGCCGGGTTGGCTGACCATCTGGCGCCACAGGTACCAGAAGTCGTCGGCGGCGATCGGGGCGTTGTCCGTCCACGACGCCTCCGGCCGGATCTTGTAGGTGACGGTGAACGGGTTCTGGTTGCTCACCTCGGCCGACTCCAACAGCGTCGTGTCGAGTTCCCAGCGAGACCCGGTGGGTGAGTTGGGATCCGGTACCGGCCGGAACGAGCTGGGCAGCACCAGCGAGCTGATCGAGGCATTCACCGGCGACTGGTCGGACAGCAGATGCGGATTGAAGCCGGGACCGATCGAATCGATGGCCATGATGATCTGCGTCGCCTTGGCCGGAGGAGGCGGCGTCGACTGACTGGTGTCGGTGCTCTGCGGCGCCGGCGGCGGGCTGACGGTACATCCGCCCACCAGGGTCACCAGCGCGGATAGCGCAGCTATGACGCGTAGGGGCCCCGGCACGGTGTTCAGGGTATCGGGAGGGCCGAAGGCCGCAGTTTCTGCGACGCTGGGAACGCTGCTGGGTCACCCCATCAGAGAGCCCCGCAGAAGTGGCAGCAGGTGCCATCCGATTGCGCTACTCGAGGGACGGCGAACCATCAGAGTCGATTCGGGCGCGCAGCTGTTAATCCTCTTAGTTTGGCTGAGCCCGGGCGCAAACCCTCTCGGCCCTGTTCGAGAGACAGGGGTCCGGCGGCGAACATCAAGATCAGCCACTGGCGGCTAGATCGCCGAGCTGAGCTAATAAACGACACCGCCTGCCATTTGTTGTCGAGCTGGGCTATGGGCGTAGCTACGCAATGGGCGTCGGCGTTTGCGACGATTTGTCAAGCTAATTGCTTTTCTTGGGTACCAGCTACGAACAGCGAGTTTTCCGTGAGGGGCACCGTCATTGCCAGAGTTCAGGCCCATCTATAGCGCACCTATTAGTTTGCGGAAATCGCAGATTTGTGAACTTACGCCTGGGTAAATTTCGCACCGTCCAACAACACCGCACAACGTCAGTAGGGGTTGTCATGCAAGCAGCAGTTCGTCCGTATGCCTCCGGATGCGTAGCCCTGGTCGGGGCCAGCGTCATAGCTGTGTCTCCTGTCGCGCCGCCACTTCCCGACATTCACGTCCCGAATCCGCACCAGTTGGAGGCGATGGCGGTGCGGCTCACGGCTGGGTGGAATCCCTTCGAAGCGTGGCAGAACGCCTTCAACACCACATCCGCCAACGCGTCGACGCTCACCAACAACTTCTTCCTGGCGCCCGGCGTGGGGCTGCAGCAAGCGATCGTCAATCAGGTCGGCTATCTCAACCAGGTCCTCAACGACCCGTCGAGCCTCGGCTCCGTGTTGACGCAGATCGCCAACAATGTCCAGACCGTCGCGACGGGCATCACGGGGGTGAACCCGAGCGAGGCCACCGCCACGGCGGTCCAGGCCCACACCCTCGATGCCCTACACGGCGCCTTGGTCAGCCTGCTTCCCGAGTTCCTACCGCCGGATATCGATGCCGGAATCGTCACCAAGGTCCTGCAGGTCCTGTCGTCGCCGCTGAGTGGCCTGCTCATCGGCGCGGTCGGCCCCGTCATCGCTCCCGGGGTGGCACTGCTCAACAGCGCCCTTGCCGTCGGGGCCGCGCTGCAGGCCAGTGACCCGGCCGCGGCGTTGACCCACCTGTTGGACACGCCGGCGAACATGGTGAATGCCTTCTTCAACGGCGCCAACCTCGACCTCACCGCGCTGACGCCGCTGATCAATCAGTCGGGCGTGTTGCCGGCGGGCACCACGCTGGATGCGCTCGACTTCGCCTTCGGCGGGCTGTTCTCCGTCGGCAGCGTCTCGCAAGGCAGCTACACGCAGGGCGGCACTCTCGATCCCGGGATAACCACTCCCGGCGGTTCAATCCTGAACAGCCTGGGCCTCACCATCACAACCGACGCGCTCGGAGTACCCATCACCCTCCCCATTCCGAGCAACCCGGTCGGCCCGATCGGCGCCTTGCAGGCCATCTCACAAACGGTCGGGGTGCTACTCGGTGATCACTGGGACGGCAAGGACGCAGTGCAGGTTCCGCCGTTGTCCACCTTGCATTTCCCAACGCTGAGCACCATGGTCGCGGACGTCGAGGACGTCGAGGACACTGCCGCGGTCACCGCGGAAGCCCGCACCACGGCGCCTGAAGAAGCGACGGCCAAATTGGCAAGCCTGTCGACTTCCGGCACCACGGAGAGCACGCCCAAGACGGAGACCATTGGCGAGTCCTCCCCCGATGCCACGTCCACGGCGACGCCCCCGTCGACGGCTGACAGCACCGACGCCACGAAGACGGCGGCCGCGCCGGAATCCACCGGTCCGACGACCGGAACCTCAGGTGTTACAAGCGATTCGGCAACGAAGACCGACTCGACCACAGCGTCGAATGACACGAAGTCGTCGGATGCCGGCACTGACACGACCCCAGGCAACAAGGCGAAGCCGCGCAAGCGTGCCGGGTCAGACGCCCCCAAGTCGGGTGACACCGCCAGCGCGAAGGGCGGCACCGACGCGACGGCGGGCAAAGCGGACTCGTCCAACAGCGCAGCATCCGGTGGCGACAAAGCCGGTGGCGAGAAGGCCGGTGGCGCCGAAAAGGCAAGTGCCGGAAAGGCCAAAGGCGCTGACGCCGCATCGCACGGACGCCACGCCAAGTAGGAACATCTCAACCGGACCGCAGGTGGGCCTCCTCGGCCAGCACAACCGAGGAGGCCCATCTTCGGGTCCTCACTGGATCAGGGATAGGTGACGAAATTGCCACAGCACACGACGGCCCCCGCCGCCACGCTGCTGGACCTTCTGCGGCAGCGAGCCGAGGTTTACCGAGACAAGGTCGCGTTCAGCTTCTCGTACAACGGCGATGACGAAAACCGTACCCAGCTGACGTATCAAGAGCTGGACTTCAAGGCCCGAGCAATCGCGTCGCGCCTGCAACATCAGGGCGCAGCCGGGGAGCGCGTCCTGGTGCTGTGCCGCCCTGGTCTGGACCATGTCGCCGGATTCTTCGGCTGCATCTACGCGGGCGCTGTCGCGGTGCCCGTGCACGAGCGGCTGGCTCCGCGCTTGTCGTCGGTCGTTCCCGACGCGCAGGCCCGCTTCGCGCTCGCCACGGCCGAAACGCACGCGAACGTCAGAGCCGCGGTAGACGATTTGGACGAAGGGCGCCACCTGCAGTGGGGGCTGACCGACGACGTCGGCGACGCCGACAGCTGGGTGGCGCCGGACCTCGATCCGGACGCAATTGCCATGGTGCAGTACACATCTGGCTCGACTACGGCGCCCAAGGGTGTCGTGCTGACACACCGCAATCTTCTCCACAACATGGAGACCGTCCGTCAGGTCTGGGGCGGCGACGACACCGCCGTCAGTGTGTTCTGGCTACCGTCTCATCACGACATGGGTCTGATCGGCGCCATCCTCTCGATGCTCTACGTCGGGTGCACAACCCATCTCATGTCGCCGACGGCCTTCGTCAAGCGACCAATGAGATGGCTGGAAGCCATCTCCCGGCATCGCGCCACCTTCACCGTCGCGCCGAACTTCGCCTACGAGCTCTGCATCGAACAGAGCACCGCGGAAGAGCGTGCGGCACTTGATTTGTCGAGCCTTGCCATGGCCATGAACGGCGCGGAGCCGGTGCGTCCCGCGACTCTGCAGCGGTTCGCCGATGCCTTCGCTTCCTCCGGTTTCCGCCCGCAGGCGCAATTCCCGGTCTACGGATTAGCCGAAGCCACCCTGCTGGTATCGGGCGGATCGGACTCCGCGCTTCCCGTGGTGCACCACATCGATCGCGCTGCGCTGACCGAGGACCGCGTTGTCGACGTCGAACCCGAAAGTCAATCCGCCGTGGCGCTGATCGGTTGCGGTCGACCCGCAGGCGGCCAACGGGTGGTCATCGTCGATCCGGTGACGCGCCGCCCGTGCCGGGCGGATGAGGTCGGCGAGATCTGGATCGCGGGCCCCAGCGTCGCCCGGGGTTACTGGCAACGGCCGGAAGAAACCGAGCAGACGTTCTCGGCGTTTCTGTCGGGAACATCGGACGGGCCGTTCCTGCGCACCGGTGATCTGGGTTTCCTGCGCTCGGGGCAGCTGTTCATCACGGGACGTTGCAAGGACCTCATCACCATCCGCGGCGGCAACTACTACCCCAACGACATCGAGCTGACGGTGCAGGACTGCGATCCGGTGCTCGTATCGGGCCGCGGTGCGGCCTTTGCGATCACGCCGGGGCTGGGTGCGGTCGAACAGCTCGTCGTGGTGCAGGAGGTGCACCGCCATCGCGAGGTCGAACTCTACGACATCATCGACAAGATTTGGGTTGCGATCGCCGACCGGTACGGAATCCGAACGCACTCAGTGGTTTTGGTGGAGCATCTGTCGATCCCGACGACGTCGAGCGGCAAGATTCAGCGGGGCCAGTGCAAACGGCTGTTCCTCAACGGCGACCTCACCGCGGTCGCGCACTGGGGAGCACCGTCGGCGGGCGATGACCTGACCAAAGCCAAGACACTGGAGGTGGCGGTCACCGCGGCCGAGCTGTTGAAGGTGGCGTTGGCAACCCAGCAGCAGGTCTAACCGCGGGCTTTGGCGCGGGCCTTCGCCCTGGCCCGCTGGGTGGCGTCGAGTTCGACCTTGCGCACCCTGACCACCTCCGGCGTCACCTCGACGCATTCGTCGGCGGCGCAGAACTCCATCGCCTGCTCGAGGTCCAACTCCAGCGGGCGGGCCAGCGTCTCGATGACGTCGGCGGTGGAGCTGCGCATGTTGGTCAGCTTCTTCTCCCGGGTGACGTTGACGTCGAGGTCCTCGGCGCGCGGATTGATGCCGACCACCTGACCCTCGTAGGTGTCCTGGCCGGGTTCGACGAAGAACTGGCCGCGGTCGGCCAATTGGATCATCGCGAACGGGGTGATGGTGCCCGAGCGGTCCGACACCAGCGACCCGGTGTGCCGCGCCCGGATGTCCCCCGCCCACGGCCGGTAGCCGTCGAACACCGCGTTGGCGATACCGGTGCCGCGCGTCAGTGTCAGGAAGTCGGTGCGGAACCCGATCAACCCACGGCTGGGCACGATGAAGTCCATTCGCACCCAGCCCGCGGCGTGGTTGGTCATCTCCTCCATCCGGCCTTTCCGGCCGGCCATCAGCTGGGTGATGGCACCGACGAACTCCTCGGGGCAGTCGATGGTCATCGCCTCGAACGGTTCGTGCAGCTTGCCGTCGATCATCTGGGTGACCACCTGCGGCTTGCCGACCGTCAGTTCGAAGCCCTCGCGCCGCATCTGCTCGACGAGCACGGCCAGCGCCAGCTCACCGCGGCCCTGCACTTCCCACGCGTCGGGCCGGTCGATGTCGACGACCTTGATCGACACGTTGCCGACGAGTTCGGCGTCCAGCCGCGACTTCACCATCCGCGCGGTCAGCTTGTGGCCGGACACCTTGCCCGCCAATGGCGAGGTGTTGGTGCCGATGGTGACCGAGATGGCCGGCTCGTCGACGGTGATGCGCGGCAGCGCGTGCGCGTGATCCGGGTCCGCCAGCGTGTCGCCGATCATGATCTCGGGCAGGCCCGCGACGGCGACGATATCGCCCGCGAATGCGGAGTCCGTGCTGGTTCTTTCAACGCCTTCGGTCACCAGCAGTTCGGTGATCTTGGCGTTCGTGATCACCGGGTGGCCGTCGACCTCGCGCATCCAGGCGACCTGCTGGCCCTTGCGGATCTTGCCGTTGTAGATGCGGATCAGCGCGAGGCGGCCGAGGAACGTCGACGCGTCGAGGTTGGTCACCAGTGCCTGCAGCGGCGCCTCCGGATCGCCCTTCGGCGGCGGAATGTGCTCCAGCAGCACGTCGAACAGCGGGTCGAGGTTGTCCCCTTCTGGGTTTTCGCCGTTGGCCGGTTCGACGGTGCTGGCGATGCCCGCGCGACCTGACGCGTAGAGCGTCGGCAACCCGAGCGCGTTCTCCGCGGCCTTCTGGGCCTCCTCGTCGAGGTCGGAGGCGACGTCGAGCAACAGGTCGTGGCTTTCGTTGACCACCTCTGCGATGCGCGCGTCGGGCCGGTCGGTCTTGTTGACGACGAGGATCACCGGCAGGTGCGCGGCCAGCGCCTTGCGCAGCACGAAACGGGTCTGCGGCAGCGGGCCCTCGGAGGCGTCGACCAGGAGCAGGACTCCGTCGACCATCGACAGTCCGCGCTCGACCTCACCGCCGAAGTCGGCGTGGCCGGGGGTGTCGATGACATTGATCACCGTGGTCGAACCGTCCGGGTGCTTGCGGTGCACCGCGGTGTTCTTGGCCAGGATGGTGATGCCCTTTTCCTTCTCCAGGTCACCGGAGTCCATCAGGCGTTCGATGGCGTCGTCGCCGCGATGGTGCAGGGCGCCCGACTGGCGCAGCATCGCGTCGACGAGGGTCGTCTTCCCATGGTCGACATGGGCCACGATGGCGACGTTTCTGAAATCAGGGCGCAAATCCACCTTCAGATCATCCCAGTGTGGTCGGCCAATCACGAAAACGAGAGACGCCGGTCACTCGGCGGCCATCGGGGCGACGAACGTTCCGTACCGCTCGAAAATTCGCAAATTTTTCGAGCGGTACGGAACGTTCGGCAGCGGCTCGGGCTCTGTCAGGCTTACACATATGACTCACAGCTCGCGCGCGTAGCGTTTGAAGTGTTCGTCAAGACAGGTTGGAGGTTGACCTATGACGCTCGAAGAGGTCTTCACCATCACGGTCATCGCCGTTTTGGCGACCGCCGCGACCGCGGCGATCTACCTCGGACTGCTCAATTGGATGGGCGCGTTCTACGTCGTCCGGTGCGAAGCGTGCCATCACCTGACGTTCTCGTCGGCCAACCACGCGCAGGAATCATGCGCGCACTGCAGGCACCCGGCGTTGATGCACCCGATCTACTCGCTGCGCCACTCCGGTGTGCCCGTGGTCAACGACCGGCTGCATTACTAACCGCGTCAAGCCGTTCCGCCGACACCCAGGATCCCGAAAGTCATTGACGCGCTGGGCTCTTCGGCCGTCGCGGCGTCGCTGTCCAGCAGGAACCGCAGGATGAAATCGTGTGACGTCGAGAGGTGTTTACGCGTCAACTCGGCAGCGGCGATGGCGTCGCCGCGGCTCACCGCTTCGTAGATCTGCCGGTGCTCCTCATGCAGATGCCCCATGTCGCCGAACACGCCGACATGCAGGTAGAGATAGCGGTCGGTCAGTCGCCGCAGTTGTTCGGTCAGGTGGATCATCGTGGGCCGGTTCGCCTGCGTGTAGATCAGCGCGTGGAACTGCGTGTTGAGCTCCAGCCACTCGTGTGGTGACGGCCCGGCCTCCATCGTCTCCAGCATCGAGGCCATCCGGGTCAGTTCGGCCCGCCCGACGTTCGGCACGGCGATTCTGGTCAGCACCGGCTCGACCGCCTCGCGCAATTCGTAAAGCTCCTGTAGCTCGGCGACCGAGAGCCTGCGCACCACGGCGGTGGCGGCACTGATGTCGACCAACCCCTCACTCGCCAGCGCCTGAAGCGCGTCGCGGGCGGGCATCCGGCTGACGCCGTACTCGCTGGCGATCTGCTGCTGTGACAGCCGCGTCCCCGGGCGGAGTTCTCCGCTCAGCAACCGCTGCCGAAGCGCGTGGGCGACTCGGCCTGCCGCGGACTCACTCGCCATGTCGCCTCTCTCGAACCCTCACCGTCGGACATGCGTGGCAAACCGAGTCTATCGGACCCGAAATGTATCCCCTTGCAGCCTGTGACACACATCGACTAGCTTGCGGTATACGAGTTCATGTTTTGGTATACGACTTGGAGCCTGCGCGATGACCTTGATCGACTCCCCCTCTGACACCACCGCAGATCAGCGACGGCCCTATCCGACCGGGCTGCTGATCGGCGGTCGCGAGGTCGAGGGGCGGGCAAAGCCCATCCGCGTCATCAATCCCGCGACCGGCGAGCTGATCGCCGAGGTGGCAGGCGCCAGCGCCGAGGATGTCGACGACGCCGTTCGCACCGCCAACGACGCCTTCCGGCATGGCGTCTGGCGGACCATGCCGATCCACGACCGGGCCCGGCTGATCCACCGGTTCGCCGACGGCATCGAAGCGCACATGTCCGAGCTGTACGAGCTCGAGACGCTGAACAACGGACGACCGATCACCGAGACCAAGGCACAGATCACCCGGTTGGCGGAGTGGTACCGGTACAACGCCGCACTGCTGCTCGCCGACCGCACCTCGGTGGTTCCGCTGCGCGGTGACTACCACTCCTACACCAGCCGGTTCCCGATCGGCGTGGTCGGCATCCTGGCATCGTTCAACCACCCGATGATGATCGCGTCCAAGAGTCTGGCGCCTGCCTTGGCAACGGGAAACACGGTGGTGCTCAAGCCTTCTGAGCAGACGCCGCTGACCGCGCTGCTGCTCGGCAAGATCGCGATCGAGGCCGGCATCCCCGACGGTGTACTCAACGTGGTCCCCGGCCTCGGCCCGACGGCCGGAGCAGCGCTCACCGAACACCCGTTGGTCAAGAAGGCGGTGTTCACCGGCGGCACTGAACCCGGCAGGGCGATCGCGGTGGCGACGGCGAAACGCTTCGCCAAGGCGACACTCGAATTGGGCGGTAAGTCACCGGTTCTCATCTTCGACGACACCCCGGTCGACGTGGCCGCGCGCGGTGCCGCCTTCGGCGGATTCATCGGCGCCGGCCAGACCTGTATCGCGGGCAGCAGGCTGCTGATCCAACGCACGGTGTACGACGACGTGGTCGCCGCACTTGCCGAGGTCGCGGCGTCGGTGCGCATCGGCGATCCGGCACTCGCGACAACCCAACTGGGACCGGTCATTTCGAAACGCGCTCAGCAGCGCATCCTCAACTACGTCGACATCGCGGTCGCCGAAGGGGCGCGGGTGGTCACCGGAGGGCGGGCCGCCGACGTGCCCGGTCTGCCCGGCGGCTTCTTCGTCGAACCGACGGTGTTGGCCGACGTGACCAACGACATGCGGGTCGCACGGGAGGAGATCTTCGGACCGGTGGTCGTCGCCATTCCGTTCGACGACGAGGCGGATGCCATTGCGATGGCCAACGATTCCGACTTCGGACTGGGTTCGTCGATCTGGACGCGGGATGTGGCTCGCGCGCACCGGGTGGCCGGCCAACTGGAGACGGGCATGGTGTGGATCAACGACCACCACCGCTTGGACCCATCGTCGCCGTGGGGCGGCGTGCGCGACAGCGGGGTGGGCAGAGAGGGCGGTTGGGAGTCGTTCCACGACTTCACCCATGTCCGTGCGGTCACCGTCAGAACCGCGCCCGACGACGTCGACTGGTACGGCGGCGTGGCGACGGATCGGCTGAACTGAGGTGGCGGGCCTGCGCGTCGAATCCACGTCGGACGGCGTCCTCGAAGTGGTCGTCGACCGGCCACCGCACAACCTGTTGACCGTCGAATTGTGCGCCGAACTCACCGAACTGCTGCGCCACCCGCCTGCGGGCGCCCACGTCGTGGTGTTGCGCGCCAACGGGACGGTGTTCTGCCTGGGCCGGGAACGTGCGGGCGCGACGCCTGGCGATCTCGTCTCCGAAACCCGGATCCTGGTTGGGCTGCATCAGGCGCTGCGCGACTCGCCATTGGTGACTATCGCCGAAGTACACGGTGACGCAGCGGGTTTCGGGGTCGGTTTGATCGCGGCATGTGACGTCGCGATCGCCGTTTCCGACGCCCAGTTCTCGTTCCCCGAGGTGGGTATCAACCTGGCGCCTGCCCTGGTGCTGGCGTGGCTGCCGCGCGTGGTCGGCGAGCGAGAAGCGTTCTGGCTCACGGCGACCGGTGAATCGATCAGTGCGAACCGCGCCCGGGACATGGGTCTGGTGAACGAGGTCGTCAGCGGAGCCGACGCCTTGACCAAGGAAGTGGCCGAGCGGGTGGCCGCACTGCGGGCTCGACACCCGCGCATTCATTCCGAGATCAAAGACCTCCTGCGGGCGTTTCGTTCGCTCGACGAGGACCAGGCGCTCGAGTTCAGCGTGAATCGGTTGGTGGTCGGGGCGCTCCGCCGCGACGACGTTTGACAAGTCAGCAAGAATCTCGTTCCAAGTGGCAAAGGAGCCAGCTATGACCGCAGGGACCGCGGGCGCGCGCACGCCGTGGCACCGGGAGATCACCCGATACCAATGGTCGGTGCTGTTGGCGACCACCCTGGGCTGGGCCCTCGACGGGTTTGACTACAGCCTGTTCACCCAAGTCGCCGGGCCTGCGACCACCGATCTGCTCGGGCATCCGTCCACCTTTCACGCCGGCCTCGCCGTCACCGTGTTCCTGACGGGCTGGGCGATCGGCGCGATCATGTTCGGCGTGATCGCGGACTATGTGGGCCGGGTCCGCGTGCTGATGACCGGCGTGCTGCTCTACTCGGTGTTCACCGCGCTCGCCGTCGCGGTGGTGAATTACGAGCAGTTCGTCGCGTTCCGGTTCATTGCCGGTATCGGGTCGGGGGTGGAGCTTCCGATCGGCGCGGCGTTGGTGGCCGAGGCATGGTCGAGCAGCAGGCACCGCGCCAAGGCCAGCGGGGTGATGATGTCGGGGCTGGCTCTCGGCGCGCTGTTGTCCGCCGTGGTCTACAACTTTGTCGGTCATCTCGGGTGGCGGTGGACGATGGCGTTCGGCCTGCTTCCCGCGCTCCTGGTGTTCTACATCCGCCGCACCGTGCACGAGCCCGAGTCGATGGTCGAGGTGAAAGCGGCACGCAGGCAACGCAAAGCGGAACGCTCAGCGGGAGCCGCCAAGGCCGCCACCGACCGCTTCGTACTCGTCCGGCTGTTCACCAAACCGCTGCTGTCGACCACTGTCGCCTGCACGCTCATCTGCATCGGCGCGCTGTTCGCGTTCTGGGGCGTCACCACATGGACACCGGCCAACATCCGGGTCGTCATGGCCGACCAGGGCGTCACCGGCGCCGAGGTGGTCACCGCCGTCGCGTGGGGCACGGCGATGCTGAACATCGGCGGCGCAATCGGTTATGCCAGTTGGGGTTTCATCGCCGACAAGATCGGCAGGAAGAACACCTTCGTGATGAGCGTGCTGATCGGGCTCGGCGCGATCTGCGCCCTCTATCCGTTCGCGCACAGCTACGCGATGTATCTGGCGTTGCTTCCCGTCGTCGGCTTCGGTGTGTTCGGAACGATCGGCGGGTCGGCTGTGTACTTCCCTGAACTGTTCGGACCTTCGGTGCGGGCGTCGGCGATGGCGGTGACCAACAGCATCGGTCGCTTCTTCACCGCCGCCGGGCCGCTCTTCGCGGGCGTGATCGCGACTAGCTGGTTCGGCGGAAGCATCGCGATGGCGACGACGGTGGTGTCTGCACTGATCGTCATCGTGTTCATCGGGCTGTTCCGCCTGCCGGAAACCCACGGCCGCTTCATCCACGGCGAAGAGCTTGCGACGGTTGAGAATACAGCCGACCAGGCCTATGGATACGACATGAGCACCATCACCCGGCCGTCGGATGACGGGTCGGGGAAGTCACTCTCGTCGAAGCCGTAGTACTGCAGTTGGGTGTCGGTGATGGCGTCGATCACCTTGCCCTGTGTCTTGATCTCACCGTCCGCCACGTCCTTCATCGCGCCGACGAAGTCGGGCACCGACAACGATTCGGCCAGCAGCAGCGCTTCACCGCCTGAGGCAAGTTGCACCAGCACACCGGCGCCCGAGTAGTTGTTGCCACCGCGACCCGTGCCGCGCGGCGCCCAGTAAACCGCTTCAGAGGCCAACGAGCCTTCGACCCTGCGGTACTGGTCGACGGCGTCGACGCTGTCGGCAACGGTGACGACCGGCAGCTTGGCGATCTCCCACGCCAGCTTCCGTTGCGAGGACCCAGCGTCGGCGGCCTGGGCGTCGAGTTGCGTGCGGCCGAACCGGAAGACGTACCAGGCCAATACGCGCCCAGGGCCATCAACGCCAGGATGACCAGGCCGACGGTGCCCGCCACTCGCCAGTAGAAGGCGCTGTCGCCCTGATTGGCCGTCGTCGCCACCATCACCGCAGGGATGGGTGCGGTGAGAAGCAGCAGCAGCGCATACGACGGGTGGCTGGTGAGGTACTTGTAATGCGCGGTCCACTGCGGATTGCCAACGGCCACCACGTAATCCCCGACGTCGGCCTTGATCATCGGCGTCCAGCTGCCGTCCACCACCCGCGGCCGGATCAGGTTCTTGACGAAGAAGAATCCGCACACCAGCGACACCACCAGCGCGCCCCAGAAGACGCCCGGCAGCGAGCCGCCGGTGCCGGGCACACCGAACGCGCCGCGAATGTCGATGAGCTTGGCGATGAAGAAGGCCAGCGGTAAGGCGACGAACAGCTCGACGAGCCAAATCTGCATCAGTTGCGGAATCCGCGACCCGATCCGGTCGAAGGCGAGCACACCCCGCCAGATGAACCGCAGCACGCGCATGGATGGGAAGAATAATGTGTGCCGCGTTTGCGGGCGCAAACATGAATCACGCGGTGAGCGCGTTCTTGAGGTGACCGACCCACGCACGGTCCGCAGGCACCCACGGCAGGCCGTCGAGTTCCTCGGCACCCACCCAGCGCAGCGCGCTGTGATCGTTGGGACACAGGGCGCCGCCGGTCTGCGTCACGCGGTAGGCACGCAGCGTCATCGTCGGGCTCAACATGACGTCGTCGCCGATGCGCGAACCCACGCTGACGTCGACGCCCAGCTCTTCACGCAGCTCGCGCACCAGGGCCTCGGCGTCGGTCTCGCCCGCCGCCACTTTCCCGCCGGGCAGTTCCCACAGCCCGGCCAACTCCGGCGGTCGTGCCCGCTGGGCGACCAGCAGCAGGGGACCCGAGATCAGCGCACCGGCAACGACGATCTGGTTCGACACTGCCGCGACGGTATACGGCGCGTCAGCCGCTTGGGAACAGATGCGGAAACAGCTGGTGCAACAGCGAGCGCCCCGGATCGGGTGGCGGAGGCGTCATCATCTCCGCCGTCAGCTGCGCGGCCTGCGACGCGTCGAACGGGACCGGCTCCTGGGTGACGGTGGGCGACGGTATCGGGGCGACAGCGCTCGTCGCGCTGGGCGTGGACACCGCCGCCGTCGTCGTCGGCGGCAACGAAACCGGTTGCCTTGGTGGGTGTTCGGCGCTGTCGGACACCCCGAAGACCGACACGACCAGCCCGACCAACAGGACGACCAGCAACCCGCCCGCGGCGACAACAGAGACAGAACGCCGATGCACACCTCAATCCTGCGAAATGTGTCTGTCAGGGACCTGTCAGGCGAACCACGCTCGCGCTACGTTGGCTAGATGGCTGTGTTGACGGACGACCAAGTAGATGCCGCGCTGCCGGACCTACCCGGCTGGGCACGCGCTGGTGGCGCACTGCGCCGCTCGGTCAAGTTTCCCGCCTTCCTCGACGGTATCGACGCCGTGCGCCGCGTCGGCGAGAAGGCGGAGCAGAAAGACCATCACCCCGACATCGACATCCGCTGGCGGACAGTGACTTTTGCGTTGGTGACGCATTCGGAGGGCGGAATCACCGAGAGGGATCTGGCGATGGCGCGGGAGATAAATCAGATCGTCGGGAACCCGTAGCGGCGATCCACCCAAGCGTCGCCAGCGTGGCGACGATGTAGATCAGGCCGGCCCAGGCCAGGTACCACGGCCGGGAGATCACCCAGATCGTCGGCTGCGCGAAGCTCAGCAGCCACGGCACGCCGATCAGGGTGAGGACGAGCCAGCCCCAGCCCAGCACTCTTGCGCCGAGGCGGTGCCGCAGCGGGCCGTGCAGCAGCCAGATCATCAGCGGGATCAGCCACACCCAGTGATGGGTCCACGAGATCGGCGACAGCAGCAGCCCGAACAGTTGCACGATGACGATGGCGCCGAGCCGGTCGGCAGCACCGCCGATGGCGCGCCACGCAAGCACCGCGAGCACCGCAGTGACCACGATGCCTGTTATCACGATCGGCCCGTAGCCGGCGTCGTGTCCGAGGATCCGCGAAATCCCGCCGCGCCATGACTGGTTGAACGACGTCCCGATCGGGCCCACGCGGTCGGCGTTGCCGAGCAATTCCGTGAAGTAGTAACGGGTTTGGTCGCCGACGACGAGCGCAGAGACCGCGATGGTCGCGAAGAACACCACCGCAGAGAACACCACGGCGCCCCATCGCCTCGCGCCGACGAAGTACAAACCGGACACCGCAGGCGTGAGTTTCACACCTGCCGCGAGTCCGACCAGCAGCCCGGACAGCCACCAGCGCGTGCTGTAGACGGCGTACAACACGGCCAGCGTGAGGAGCACGTTGATCTGGCCGTAGTCGAAGGTGCTGCGCAGCGGTTCGATCCAGATGCCCACCGCGGTCCACACCATCGCGATGCGTCGATCGCTCTGCGGACCGGTCACCAGTCGCTGGCTGATCCGCGCCACACCGTAGAGCGCGGCGATGATGCCGAGTTGCCAAGCGAACGCGAGGATTCCGAACGGAATCAGATGCAGTGGATAGAACACGACGGCCGCGAACGGCGGATAGGTGAAGGGCAGCGGAAAGTCGGGCGTCTGGTCGGCGTAGACGTAGTCGTACAGCGTGCCGCGGTGGTCGAGTGCCGCCGCGCCGCCGACATACACGCGAAGGTCGACGAAGTTGGCGCCGTTGGGCACCAGGTAGGTCCACGCGAAGCGCGCGGCGATGCTGAGCGCCAAAAGCACGGGCGCCGCGGCGGCCAAGCGGGCGGCCATGCGCGGTGCGGCGTCAGTCGAGGTGTCTATCCGCCCGACTCTAGCGACGGTCACCGATTCCCTTCGCATCCGTAACGGTTGAATAACCGCCACACGTGTCACTTGAGTAACACCAGTAACTGGACGACTGTCGGGCCCAGGCGTGCCACCAACGAATTGGGAGAACCATGAAATTCACCAGAAAAATGCTTGTCACCAGCATGATCGCCGCGGCGAGTGCGGTACCGGTCGCATTGGGACTCAGCGCCACCGCGGCAGCTGAGCCGGCAGCCGCGCCGGCGCCCACTCCTGGCGTGCCCGGCCTGCCGTTCCTGCAGCAGTTGGCGACCAACCCGGCCGCCGCGACCACCCTGATGCAGGGCCTGACGTCAGTGCTCAGCGGTACGCAGGCCGCGGCTCCTGCGGCGGCGCCAGCGGCCACCCCCGCGCCGCCCGCGACGGCGTCGCTCACGCTTCCGCAGGCTCCGGCGGCCCCCGCGGCCGCACCGGCTGCTGCCGCCGCACCGGCGCCGCAGAACCTGTTGTCCGGATTGCCGACCGGCCTCGCCTCGCTGCTGCCGCAGGGCATGCCGTTGGCAGGCCTGTTGCCCGCGGCGACTCCGGCGGCCGCACCCGCGGCTCCGGTTGCCGCTCCCGCCGCCCCGGCTGCTCCTGCTGCTGCCCCTGCACCGGCCGCGAGCGTCGCACCGCTGTTGATGCCGTTGTCGGCCCTGCCGTGACGACACCTGCGCAGCGATAACCACTACCAGGAATCGGGGACATCATGGGATCGATCAGGACGAAGTTCGGCGGCGCCGCGGCCGTCGTCGGGTCGTCGGTAGCGCTGCTGTTGGGTGGAATGGTGCCGGCGGCCAATGCCGACCCGGCGCCCGCGCCGCTGCCGATCGATGCGTTGCAGGCGCCGGGCTTGTCGGCGGTGCAGGGCATCGGCCCGGCGATACAACAGGCCGCGGCGGATCCGACCAACGCCGCCTCGATGTTGATGGCCGCCGCGGCCGCTTTCGCGGGAAACTCGGCGCTGCCGTCGGATTCGCGGAACGTGGCGACGGCTGTGAACCAGTTCGTCGCTCACGTCCCCGCGCCCGGCGCGGTGCCGGGCGCGGAGGCGCATCTGCCGCTGGGGGTTGATCCGGCGCACGCCGTCGGTCCGGTGCCCGATGCGGCACCGGTGCTCCCGCCCGCTCCGGCACCCGCGGCGGCTCCAGCGGCGGCACCCGCGGCGATTCCGGTTGCAGCGGCGGCACCCGCCCCCGAGGCGGCTCCGGCACCCGCGCCCGCACCCGATCCCGCGGCTGCCCCGGCCACGGCGCCCGGCTTCGGTCCTGACTCACCGACGACGCAGGACTTCCTGTATCCGTCGATCAGCAACGGGTGCCTGGCCGACGGCGGCAATGTGTTGGCGACCGCGATCTCGGTCGCGGGTCCGGCGAAGATCCCGTCGCCCGGACCGACCGCGGGCCAGACGGCCTATGTGTTCACCGCGATCGGCACCCCCGCGCCCGCGGCGGAGCAGAAGCTGCCGTTGAACGTCACGTGGGTGAATCTGACGACGGGCAAGTCGGGCAGCGCGACGCTGAAGCCGCGGCCTGATATCAACCCGAACGGGCCGACGACGCTGTCGGCCATCGTCGACACCGGCTCGGGCAGCATCATCTCGACGATCTTCGGACAGGTCACCACGGTCGACAAGCAGTGCCAATTCATGCCGACGATCGGCTCGACGGTCGTTCCCTAGTTCGGCGTGGACCCGCAACACACCGTCAAGAAGTAGCGTTGCCGCCCGAGTGATTTCGCCACCTCCGCGGCCGGTGGGCGGGGAAACAACCGACAACCAGACCGTGCCGTGACGGTCAGTAGGCCATAAAGAGGATCATGTCCCGGTCGTACTCGCGGCCGGGATGTGCCTCGGCCAGATGAGCCTGGGCCTTCTCGACGAGGTCGTCCTCGTCCTTGCCGGTGATGGCCTCACCACAGGGACAGTTCAGATGAGTCTTCATATGTTCACAATCGCATATCGGAAGATGGCGGTCATGGACTTGTATGACGTGATGCGCACCACCGGCGCGGCCCGCCGATTCACCGACGACCCCGTGCCGGACGAAGTCATCGAGCGCATCCTCGACAACGCCCGCTTCGCACCCAGCGGCGGCAACCGCCAGGGAGCGCGGGTGATCGTCGTACGGGAGGAGGCCACCCGCGAGGCGATCGTCGAACTCAGCGTCACCGGCGCGCAGCGCTACATCGCGCAGTCCAGAAACGGCGAGGGCCCGTGGAACCCGGTGCGGCCCATGAAGGTTTCGCCCGAACAGGTCGCCGCCACCGAGGTGCCGGCCCAGCTCGGCGCGCCCGTGCTCAGCGCCGCCGCGGTCCTCGTCGTCACAGTGGATCTCAACGTCTGCGCGGCGTTCGACCAGAATCTCGACCGCATCGGCGTCATCGCGGGCGCCTCGATCTATCCGCTCGTCTGGAACATCCTGCTCGCTGCGCGCAACGAAGGCTACGGCGGCGTGCTGACCACCATGGCAGTGGCCGAGGAGCCACGTGTCAAAGAACTGCTCGGCATCCCCGACGACTACGCGATCGCCGCCATCCTTCCGATCGGTAAACCGGTCAAGCAGTTCTCCAAACTGACCCGCAAGCCGGTCACCGAACTGGCGACCCGCGAACGCTTCGACGGCGAGCCGTTTGTCGTCGGGTAACGGTTCGGCAGTTAGCTGAAATCGATGCGGTGTCATCGCTTCCCTTCGCGACGGCAGCCGTGAGACCTTGGATCGGTGACCTGCACGCTGGGCTACGCCACAGCCAGCGCCGCCGAGCAGAACCTTGAAGGACAGCTCGCGGAACTCAATGCTGCAGGCGTCGACCCGCGACGGGTGTTCACCGACAAGTTGTCCGATACCGCCGAGCGCGCCCGCGCCGGCCTGCACGCGATGTTGAGCTACGCGCGTTCGGGCGACACCGTCGTGGTGGTCGCGGTCGACCGCCTGGGCCGCTCGGCCGCCGAGGTGACGCGCACCATCGCCGACCTCACCGACCGCGGAATCAGGCTGCGCACGTTGAAGGAAGGCCTCGACACCGGGACGTCGACGGGCCGCGTCGTCGCCCACATCCTGACGTCACTGGCCCAACTCGACCTGCAGCACGACCACCGCGCGAGCTAGGCCTTCGCAGCCTTGGCTGCCGCCTTCGCCTGCTTCTTGTACGACCGCACCTTTTCCAGCGACCCCGCGTCTGTCACGTCGGCCACCGACATGAACGACCCGGCCTTGCCGTAGTCCCCCGCCGCTTGCCGCCACCCCTTCGGCGTCACCCCGTACTGCTTGCCCAGCAGCGCGAGGAAGATCTTGGCCTTCTGCTCGCCGAACCCCGGCAGCGCCTTGATTCGACGCAACACCTCGGGCCCGTCCGGATCGCCCCCTGTCCACAGCGCCGACGCGTCACCGTCGTACTGGTCGACGATGATCTGCGCCAGATCCTGGATCCGCTTTGCCATGGATCCCGGAAAGCGGTGAATTGCAGGAGTTTTCGAGCACAGCGCCGCGAATTTGTCGGGGTCGTAATCGGCGATCTCGCGGGCGTCCACCCCGCCCATCCGGTCGGCGATCTTCTTCGGCCCCGCGAACGCCGCCTCCATCGGGTACTGCTGGTCGAGAAGCATGCCCACCAGCAGCGCAAACGGATTGGACTCCAGCAGCGCGTCGGCCGCCGGGTCTTGAACTAGCTGCAGTTTCGCCACTTCGTCAGTCTAGATCCCGCGTTTGAGCTTGGAGTTGCCTGGGAACTAGCTTATTGTGACGCAGGTCTCACCGCGCGGCCGCGCGCACAACTACACATCGAGGTCAGGAGTCACCGTGCCCGGGACCCAACATCCACCGCAGGAAACCATTGTCAGCGGCGAAGAGTATCTGGCCGTGCAGTCCAGTCCGGAGTTTCACGAGTTGCGAAACAGGCTGCGCCGCTTCGTCTTTCCGATGAGCGCGGTATTCCTGGTCTGGTACTTCGCCTACGTGCTGCTCGGCGCGTTCGCACATGACTTCATGGCCATCAAGGTGTGGGGCAACATCAACGTCGGATTGCTCATCGGCCTCGGCCAATTCGTGTCGACATTCGTCATCACAGGAATCTACGTCCGGTTCGCCAACCGTGAACTCGACCCGCGCGCTGCAGCCATTCGCGCCAAGCTAGAAGGCGGTGCGGCGTGACCGTCGACATCCTTGCCGCCGAGGCCGTCGGCAACCCTGTCGCCAACATCGGCATCTTCGCGCTGTTCGTCGCGATCACCCTGTTCATCGTGATCCGGGCCAGCAAGAAGAACACCACCGCCGCCGAATTCTTCACTGCGGGACGCGCCTTCACCGGCCCGCAGAACGGCATCGCGATATCGGGCGACTATCTGTCTGCGGCCAGCTTCCTCGGCATCGCAGGCGCCATCGCGGTTTACGGTTACGACGGCTTCCTGTATTCCATCGGGTTCCTGGTCGCGTGGCTGGTCGCCCTGCTGCTGGTGGCCGAATTGCTCAGGAACTCAGGCAAATTCACCATGGCCGATGTGCTGAGCTTCCGGCTCAGGCAACGGCCGGTACGCATCGCCGCGGCCACCACCACCCTGGCCGTGTGCCTGTTCTACCTGCTCGCCCAGATGGCGGGCGCGGGCGGCCTGGTCGCGCTGCTGCTCAACGTCACCGGCGATCTGGGCCAGGCGCTGGTGATCGCCGTCGTCGGCTTGTTGATGATCGTCTACGTCCTGATCGGCGGGATGAAGGGCACCACCTGGGTGCAGATCATCAAGGCCGTGCTGCTGATCGGCGGCGCCGCGCTGATGACCGTCATCGTGCTCGGCAAGTTCGGGTTGAACTTCTCCGACATCCTCGGCGCCGCACAGAACGCGGTGTCCAGTTCGGCCAACGAGGCAGTCGCCAAGCGCGACGTGCTGGCGCCCGGTGCCCAGTACGGCACGTCGCTGACGTCGCAGATCAACTTCATCTCGCTGGCGCTGGCCCTGGTGCTCGGCACCGCGGGCCTGCCGCACGTGCTGATGCGCTTCTACACGGTGCCGACGGCCAAAGAGGCCCGCCGCTCGGTGGTCTGGGCGATCGTGTTGATCGGCGCGTTCTATCTGTTCACGCTGGCACTGGGTTACGGCGCCGCCGCGCTGGTCGGCCCTGACGAGATCCTGGCGGCGCCTGGCGCGCAGAACTCGGCCGCGCCGTTGCTCGCCTTCGAACTCGGTGGCGTGATCCTGCTCGGCGTGATCTCCGCGGTCGCGTTCGCGACCATCCTCGCGGTGGTAGCCGGCCTGACCATCACGGCCGCAACCTCATTCGCACACGACATCTACGCCAGCGTGATGAAGAGCCATCAGGTGACCGAGGACGAACAGGTGCGGGTCTCCCGCATCACGGTCGTCGTGCTCGGCATTCTCGCGATCGGCCTCGGCATCCTGGCCGCCGAACAGAACATCGCCTTCCTGGTCGCACTGGCGTTCGCGGTCGCGGCGGCGGCCAACCTGCCGACGATCCTGTACTCGCTGTACTGGCCGCGGTTCAACACCCGCGGCGCACTGTGGAGCATGTACGGCGGCCTGATCTCCACGATCGTGCTGATCGTCTTCTCCCCCGCGGTCTCCGGCGCCAAGACCGCGATGCTGCCGAACGTCGACTTCGCCTGGTTCCCGCTGGCCAATCCGGGCATCGTGTCGATTCCGCTGGCGTTTTTGCTCGGCATCGTCGGCACCCTGAGCTCACCCGAGCGCGGCGATCCGGCGGTCAACGCCGAATTCGAGGTGCGCTCGCTAACCGGGATCGGCGCGGAGAAGGCCGTCAGCCACTAAACCGCGGGATTACCGAGGCGTCCAGGTGGGTTATCTTCACGCGTGACCGCTCGACGTTTCACCTTCGGCCTGTTGGCCTACGCGTTCGCGGCCATCATGGTCGGCACCACGTTGCCGACGCCGATGTATGCGCTGTACGGCGAGCACATGCACTTTGCGGTGTTGACCACCACGGTGATCTACGCGTCGTACGCGGGCGGCGTGCTGTTCGCCCTGCTGGTGTTCGGACGCTGGTCCGATGCGATCGGCAGACGGCCCGTGCTGCTGGCGGGTGTGGTGGCGGCGCTGGCGAGCGCCGCGGTCTTCCTCGCCGCCGACTCGGTGTCGCTGCTGCTCGTCGGGCGTGTGTTGTCCGGCCTGTCGGCCGGCATCTTCACCGGTACCGCCACCGCGGCCGTCATCGAGGCCGCACCCGAGTCGTGGCGCACCAAGGCCGCGGCGGTGGCGACGGTCGCCAACATGGGCGGCCTCGGCGTGGGGCCGTTGTTGGCGGGCCTGCTGGTGGAGTACGCGCCTGCGCCGCTGAAGCTCAGCTTCGTCGTGCACATTGTGCTGGCGGTGTTGGCGGGCGTAGCGGTGTTCGTCGTCCCGGAAACATCTGCGCGCACGGGCAGCATCGGTGTGCAGCGGTTGTCGGTGCCTCCCGAGGTGCGCGCGGTTTTCGTGGTCGCCTCGCTTGCCGCATTCGCCGGCTTCGCGGTGACCGGGCTGTTCGCCGCGGTGGCTCCGTCGTTCCTCTCCGGGGTCGTCGGCATCGACAACCACGCGGTGGCCGGGCTGATCGCCAGCACCATCTTCTTCGCGTCCGCGGTGGCCCAGCTCGCCGCGCGCAACCTCGATCCGAACCGCGCCGTCGCGATCGGTTGCGCGATCCTGGTGGCGGGCATGGTGGTTCTCGCCGTGGCGCTGGAGGTTTCGTCACTGGCCGGACTGATCGCGGCCGCGGTGGTGACGGGTATCGGGCAGGGCATCAGCTTCAGCCGCGGCCTGGCGGCGGTCGCCGAACTCACACCCGCCGACCGTCGGGCCGAGGTCAGTTCGACGTACTTCGTCGTCGCGTACGTCGCGATCTCACTGCCGGTGGTCGGTGAAGGCGTCGCGGCGCGGCACTGGGGCTTGCAGACTGCCGGTGTGACTTTCGCGATCGCCGTCGCGATCCTGTCGGCCATCTGCCTGGTGGGCATCCTGATACTCGAGGCGCGGCAGTCGCGTGAGGTCGTCAGTTCAGGAATCGGCTGACGTAGGGAGCGAAACGCTCACGCATCTGGTTCTGGTCCAGCCCGAACATCTCACACGACGTCGCCACCGTGCCGAGCCTGCCGCGCTGGTGGCCCGCCAGGTAATTCGCGATCGCCGCGCGAGTCTCGCCGGTCATCGGTTCCCCGACGAGTCCGAAAACACGTTCGGCGACACCGAGTTCGTCGGCCATGAAATCGTCGAAGGTCACGTCGATCGAGCGTTCCGGGGCGACGACGTCGCGATCGCGGACGAGCGCGTCGAGCATCGCGGCAAGCCGGTCGATCCAGGCCGCGGCGATCTGCTCGACCGGGACCGGTGACCGGTGCATCCGCGCGGAGTAGACGAGCATCGCGACCATCGAGATGGCCACCGGGATCGGATCGCGGTGTGTGCACACCACCGCGACACCCGGGAACACCTTGTCCAGCACCGGAAGCTGTTCGAGGTGCTGGGGCGACTTGAGCAGCCAGCGCCTGCCCCCACGCAGGAATTGCAGCGCCCGCAGTTGAGTCGCCAGATACTCGTACGTCGACGTCTGGTCATGGCTGAGGTAGTAGGACTCCCACCGCGGGACGTACGCCAGGGTCTCCATGAACATCGTGGAGAAGTCGTTGGCCAGCAACTGGATTTCCTCGTGCACGTGTTCGGTGGTCATCTCGTGCATGAGCGCGAAATGCGGCATCAGCGTGTTCATCACGCTCACCGCCACGTCCATCCGCGCAACCCGCGGATCCGGTTCGACGCCGGCCTCCGCGGGCAGCGGGAACGGTTCGAAACTCTCCCAGTAGGGCAACGTCCGAAATGTGGACGCCGTTGCGAGCAGGTTGTGCAGATGCGTGGTGCCGGTGCGCGGCAGGCCTGCAATCACCACCGGCGGCAGCAGGTCGATGTCGTGAATCTCGGGATGCCGCTTCAACAAATCGGTCAGCAGTAGCCGGTTCTTCAGCCATTGCGACAGCTGGCCGAAGAAGTTGACGATGCCCGGCGCGTGCATGTCGTCGATGTCATGCAGCGCCGCCAGGTAGACGTCGAGGCGTTCGCGGTAGTCGTCGGATCCGAAATCGTCGAGACCCGTGTCGGCGATCGCCCTGGCGTGCAACGCGTCCGCCTCGAGCGGACAGTCTGCCGCCAACATGGTCATCATCTCGCGGATCTGTTGTGCCTCAACGCTGAAGTGCGGCTCGGCGAGGTCATCGAGATGCACCAATCCCGGTGTGGCGTGGGTCACGCCGACTTATGTTACTCTGAGTTTCGTAATGACGGTAGAGATCGGCAGACCCCGCGACGCACGTATCGACGGTGCGGTGCTGCGCGCGACGGTCGACCTGCTCGGTGAGACCGGGTACGCCGCGCTCTCGGTCGACGCGATCGCGCGCCGGGCGCACACCAGCAAGCCCGCGATCTACCGGCGCTGGCCGAGCAAGGCGCACCTGGTGCACGAGGCGGTCTTTCCGATCGACAGCGGGACGGACCTGCCCGACACCGGTTCGCTGGTCGGCGACGTTCGTGAAATGGTGCGCCGCACGGCGGCGGTGCTGACCACGCCGGCGGCACGCGCGGCGTTGCCTGGCCTTGTCGGCGAGATGGCCGCCGAGGAGACCCTGCACGCGGCCCTGCTGGCGCGGTTCAGCGGGATCCTGTCGCAGGGACTGACCGAACGCCTGGAAAAAGCGCTGGCGCGCAACGAGATTCGTCCCGACGTCACGGCGGCGGATCTGACCGAGGCCCTGGCGGGCATCACGTTCCTTGCGCTGCTCACTCGCGGCGCAGCACTCGACGATGACTGGGTCGAGCGCACCGCCACCTTGATACTGAGAGGAATTAGTGCGTGACCCACGAATCGACCGCCGCGTGGCATGAGCTGCTGGAAACGCTTGGCAGTCTTGACCGTTCATTCCTCGAAGGTGACCGCGCGGTCAGCGACGACCGGCACATCGCCGACGGCTACCGGATGCTCGCCACCACGCTGGGCGTGGCCTTCGACACCTACCTGTTCGCAGAGCCAAGTCGGCCGATGTTCGTCGAACTCAATACGCCGTTCCGGCGCGACCGCCGGTGGGGCGGGGACAACACGGACGCCTATTACTACATGTGCCCCGTCGACCCGAAGCGCCGCTACCGCATCAGCGGTAACCGTGGCGACAGCGTGTACTTCTCGGTGACGGCGTACAACGAACCCGCGCCCGGCACCTGGTCCGACCGGATCGTTGCGCTCGTGCGCGACGACGACCTCGATTTCGACGGCGACGGCAACTTCTCGTTCGAGTTGGCGCCGACACCCGACGCCGCGGTGCTGTTGACCCGCGACTACCAGGCCGATCCGATGACGGGACGCCCTGTCCGTTGGCGCATCGAGGCACTCGACGAGCCCGAACCGATTCGGCACGGCGACGCCGAGACGGCCGCCGCACTGCGGGCCAGCGCCGCGTGGCTGCGGACGATGTTCGCGATCGTGCCGCTCGCCGTCGGGGTGCGCGTCGACGACACGCACGCACTCGGGCACGAGATATCGCAAGTGGCAAACCAATTCGCCGATCCGTACCAGGTGCCCGATGCCAACTTCGGCTGGTCCGCGCGCGACGCGTGTTACGCGTACGGCAGTTTCGTGCTCGACGACGACGAAGCGCTCGTCATCACCCATCGGCCGCCGCAGTGCCGGTTCTGGAATCTGGTGGTGTGGAACCAGTTCATGGCCACCCACAACGTCAACGATGCGCGCAGCTCGGTCAACGGCCACAGCGTCGTGCCCAATTCGGACGGTTCGGTGACGATCGTGGTCTCTCACGGGCTGACGGCGCACCCGAATTCGCTGACCACACTGGACTATCCGCGCGGCAACCTCGCGTTCCGCTGGTTCCTGGCCGACGAGGTGCCCGCCAGGCCCGAGGTGCAGTTGGTCAAGGCGTCCGAAGCGCCGACCACGACGAGCTAGCTACCAGGCCTCGCCCGTCGCCCTGTCCCCAGCGGATGCGTTCGTGATACGTCGGCGTGACCTTGTGCCTGCGCTGGACGAGTGTGCCGTCGGCGTCAAAGAGCAGCTGAGTATTGAACAAAATGCCACCGTTCTCTTTCGGTGACACCGATGGCGACCACGACGCCCGCTTGCCGAGCAGCTTCACTGAGCGCGTCGATCGCGGGGGACGGAATGGTGACGGCCCGCTCCATCAGCCTGAGATGCTCAGCGGCGAGTTTGAACGGGGGCTGGACGAAGCTGAAGTAGGGGTAGTACGGGACGACGGCTTCGGGGAACGTCGCGAACTGCACCTTTCGACTGCCCAACTCGGCGATCTTACCGACGATCTTCTCAACGGTCTTCTCGCGGCTGTAGAGCACTGGACTCAATTGAACCGCCGCGGTTCGTATCACAGTCATGAGAATTCCTTACCTCGATGTATATTCCGTTGGTGGCCAGAATGATTGAGAGCATTTCGTCACGGCCGTAACAGTGGCAGCGCCTGTGAGACTGTAGATGTTCCTCGACGGGTCGTGGCCTACGCTTCAAACAGTCGACTTCTCTGCCTGTACGCCACGTAGGCACTGACACCGAACGTGATGATCAACTCTGTGCCACAACAAGACTCGTCGCTTTCCATTGGTTTCGGCGCTATACGAGGAGCTCTAAGTGGCCCACCAGAATACTGCTCGAATGGCCCATATCCACGGACCACTGTGCGCCTAGCGTTCGAACCGTGCGTACCCTGCCGACGAGCTGCCATGTCCCTGCCATCCCCGCCGGATTGGCTCTGACGGGCGCAGCCTTCAGTTTTACCGGTGTGTATCTCGCATCGGGCGTCCTGATGCCGCTGTTGGTTCTCTACCAAGAGCGATGGCGCCTCTCCGCAGCACAGCTCACCCTGGCGTTCGCGGTATTCGCCATCGGCTTTCTCGCGGCCGTCGTCACCGTGGGGTCTTTGTCGGATCACGTAGGTAGGCGCCCAGTCCTGGTCGGTGCGTTGATCATTCAACTGACGTCGAATGTGCTGTTCTTCGGCGCATCCGATGTGCAATGGGTGATCGTGGCCCGCATCGTCCAGGGAATCGCTACCGGCACGGCGACCGCAGCGTTCACTGCATCGCTCGTAGAGCACGCCCCACCGAACCGGAAGAGGCTCGGCTCCATACTCGCTAGCGTCAGCCTCACGGGTGGTCTCGCGGCCGGCTCTCTGCTTGCAGGCACCGCTATTCAACTGACGACCGCCCCGAACGCCATCGTCTTCATCACCCTGATTGTCATCACGGCGCTCAGCGTCGTCGTCGTCGCCCTGTCACCGGAGACTGCCACCCGCGCACCCGGTGCGCTTCGTTCGCTGATCCCTCGCGTAGCCGTACCGCCCCCTGCACTAACGGAATTCGCGGCAGCTGTGCCGGTGATCACGGCGATCTGGATGCTGTCGGGTCTCGCGGGCGGCCTCGCACCCAGCATGGTTCGCAGTGTCTTTGATCTCGACAGCGGACTTCTCAACGGCCTGTGCGGATTCCTCGCGCCTGCCGCCTCAGCCCTGGCCACACTGCTCTTCGCCCGACTCGAAGACCGTCGACTGATGATGGTGGGCATCTATGCATCGATCGCAGGAGCAACCGGCATCGCCTGCGGCGCGATGCTAGGAATTTTGGTCGTGATGTTCGTCGGACAGGGGGTCGCAGGTGCGGGCTTCGGCGCATCCTTCGCGGCGTCTCTGCGGCTTGTGTTGCCGCTTGCGGCCACACATCAGCGCGCGGCGGTCGCCGCCGCGATCTATCTCGTCTCCTACATTGCGTTCGGGGTCCCAGTCGTTGTCGCGGGCAGAATGACCGCCTGCATCGGCGTCGTACCCACCGTCATCTGCTACAGCGCGGCCAGTGCCCTTTTGGCACTGGCCAGCCTGCGGGCACAGTCCCGGCTGGCTCGCAGGGCAACCGCCTTGAACTGACCGTCGGAAGTGAACTCAAGGCAATACCGAGCACAGCGCCCCCAATGCGCTCGGCCAAGCGCTGTCCGATGGACCCCCGAATCCGACCACCAACGCGTCACGGTCGGGAAAATCCCACCCGGGGCCTGCCTTCTCGCATCGAAACTGTGACAACCCGCTGATTCCCAAACCCCGGATTTCCGCCGCTGCGACAACTTGTTTCTCAGTTCCCGCAGGGAGATCCACAATTGCCTGAAGTCCTGCGGCCATCCCCGTGACGCGAACTCTGCGTGACCGGTTGGTCACCGCGGCGACCAACTGGTCGCGGCGGCGGCGATAGTGCAAACGCATCAGACGCACATGCCGGTCATACGCGCCTGAGGCGATGAAGTCGGCGAGTGTCAACTGCTCCAGTGCACTCGACCAGTCAGCATTGCCCTTGGCCACAACAACTTCAGCGACCAGTTCTTCGGGCACCACCATCCAAGCGAGCCGCAGACCCGGCGCCAATGACTTGCTCGCAGAGCCAAAGTACACGACGCGTTCAGGGTCGAGCCCCTGCAGGGCGCCGACCGGCTGACGGTCATACCTGAACTCGCCGTCGTAATCATCCTCGAGGAGCAGACCACCCACAGTGCGCGCCCAGTCGACGGCTGCGGCACGCCTGTCGGGATCCAGTGCCACTCCGGTCGGGTACTGATGCGCCGGTGTCAGCAGGACCGCGCCGACGTCCTTCAAGTCAGTCAGAGCGTCAATGCGCGCCCCGCGCTCGTCGACATAGAGCGCCGGCGTGTGGAGTCCGGCACTCTGCAGTAGACGGCGATACGTATCGAGACCATAGGACTCGACGGCAACACTCCTTGCCCTGCGCGCCTTGAGCGCCTGCGCGATGAGCACGAGGCCTTGGTGAAAGCCAGCGCAGATCACGATCCGCTCCGGCTCCGCGTACACCCCGCGCGACCGGGCAAGATACTCACTGAGGATGGCCCGCAGCGCCGGTTGGCCGCGTGGATCGCCGTAGGACAGAGCATCATTCGGCGCGGCCATCAATGCGCGTCGAGCCGCGGCCAGCCATTGCGTACGCGGAAACTCAGCAAGGTCGGGCGCTCCGGGCATCAGCCCGGTCGCCGGCCGAAACGGTGGCAACGATATCCGGGCAGGTGCGCGCGCGCTGCTGAGCGGGCGCGCACGTCGGGCGACTCGGGTGCCCGAGCCCTGCTGCGCCACGAGCCAACCCTCGGCGATCAACTCCGCGTAGCACTCTGCGACGGTGTTCCGCGCGATGCCGAGATCAACCGCCAGTGCCCGCGACGACGGGAGCTTCGTGCCAGGCCCCAGACGCTCGGTACGGATGGCGTCACGGAGGGCATTCATCAGGCCTGCACGCAACCCTGCGCCGCCGAGGTCGAGATGAAGGTCGGTGCTCGTCGCCGACGACGCCTTCACCATTGGCGACCTCCCTCATAATCGCACTCTCCCAAGCCATTTGAGGATTCTCGAGTACCTCCGCAACGGCTGGCGAAATCTACCCTCGTCATAAATGGCCCACTCATTTAGTCACATAGTGGCCCGTTACAGTGGGCCATATTAGTCCTAGTGTGGCGTTATGACCACCAACGATGCGCAGTACGCCGCTCCCCGTCTTGCCGAACACACCCAACGTCTGGATTGGATGAAACTCGCCCCCGATGTATTCAAAGCCATGGCCCGCCTCGACACCGCGACCGGGCATGGTGTGGAGGCTCGGGAGCTCAATCTGGTGAAGATCCGCTCGTCACAGATCAACCACTGCGCCTATTGCATCGATATGCACACCAAAGACGCGCTGGCGGCCGGCGAGTCGGTAGAGCGGATCGTCCAACTCGACGGCTGGCGGGAGTCGAGGCACTTCTATACGGCGCGAGAGATCGCGGCTGTCGAGCTGACGGAGGCAATCACCCTACTCAGCCGTGCCGGCGTTCCCGACGAGCTGTATGCCAGGGCCGCAAACGAATTCAGCGAGACAGAGTTGGTCTACCTGATCGGGGCGATCACGATGATCAACGCATGGAATCGATTCGCCGTCTCTACCAGGATGGTTCCGGGGCACTACGCGTCCGCTAGGGCGAGCTAGTCGCGCGGACGTTCTTCGACGAGTCTGCGCGTTTGGGCAGACTTCGCCGTCGTCAGCATTGTCAACGGCAATGGCCGCAGAGCCGAAAGTTGAGTACATCTACCTAGCACGTTCGGGCCTACCGTTGCGGCATGACGCTGTTCGGAAGCCCGGCCGAGGTCGAGGCGAGCACCCCCGCGACGCGTGACCGGGCCATCGACGTCATCCGCATCGCCTCGCTTCTCGGCGTCGTGGTCGGCCACACCATCATGGCCACCAGCACGCTGCGCGACGGGGTGTTCATCTGGAGCAACCTGCTGACCGCGTCGCCGATGTTCCAGGCGCTGACGTGGATCTTCCAGATCATGCCGCTGTTCTTCTTCGCAGGCGTCGCGGCGTCTGTCGACTCGTGGAAACCGGAAACCAGTTGGGGCAACTGGCTGATGCGGCGCTGCACTCGCCTCTACCGGCCGGTGTTCTACTACCTGGCGTTCTGGGGCGTCGCGCTTTTACTGCTCAGGACGGTGCTGCCCGAGCACGTGTACGAACCGGTCGCCGGGATCTCGATCCAGTTGCTGTGGTTTCTCGGCGCCTACGTTCTGGTGCTCGCGACGGTCCCGCTGCTGGCCCGCGTCACCAGCACCGGTCGGTTGGTCGCGGCGGTGGCGGGCACCTACGCGGTCATCGCGGTCGTCGACGCGGTTCGGATCAACGTCGACAGGCTGACCGCTCTCGGCTATCTGAACATGGTGGTCTGGTTGATACCCGGCATGTTCGGCATCGCCTACCGTCGCCGCCTGCTCAGCGGACCCACCGCGTTGGCGTTGGGTGCGGTGATGCTCGCGGTCAACGTGGCGCTGCTGGTGCTCGGCCCCTACGAGCTGAGCCTGGTCGGCATCGATAGCCAGCACCTGAAGAACATGACACCGCCGTCGCTGCTGCTGGCCGGGCACGCAATCATGATGTGCGCGTTCGTGATTGGCGCCGCACCCGCGATCGGCCGGTGGGCGCGGCGGCCGCGGGTGTGGTGGCTGACAGCGATCGCCAACTCCGGCGCGATGACGCTGTATCTCTGGCACATCCCGCCACTGCTGGCCATGCACGTGGTGTTCGACTACCTCGGCCATCCGCGGTTCGACCCGTCGGCGCCCGGCTTCGTCGCGCTGTCGGTGCTGCAACTGGTGTTGATGGCCGCGCTGGTGGCCCTGTTGTTCGTGGCGTTGCGGCCGTTGGAGAACCGGCCGCTGCCGCTGTGGGACGGCGGACATGTCGCGCGGCCGGGTCGGCGCAGCGCGGCGGTCGGCGCATCGCTGTGCCTCGCCGGGGCGGCGACGCTGGCCTCGGTCGGCTGGGGCCTCAAGGATCAGGGCCTCTACTGCGTGGCCGTGATGCTGGTCGCGCTGGTCGCCGCGCGGGCGCTGGCAGGTGAAGGTCAGCGGGTCGACGCCGCCAGCCTGCCCGCCAGGATGACGTAGGTGGCCGCGAAGCTGCGCCGCATCCAGGCGACCACCCGCGGCCGCGAGATCACCTCGCGCCGGACGGCCGCGGCGAATACGCCGTAGACGCTGAACACCACCAGCGTCACCGCCATGAAGATCGCGCTGAGGTACACCATCAGCGCCACTGCCCCCGGCCGGTCGGGCGCGACGAACTGCGGCAGGAACGCGAAGAAGAAGATGGTCAACTTCGGGTTCAGCGTGTTGACCAGAACACCGGACACGATCACCCGCCACGGCGACACCGTCGCGGGGCCGTCCTGGACCTGGAACACCGACTTATCGCGAAATGTCTTCCACGCCAAGTAAAGAAGGTAGGCGACGCCCAGCAACTTGATGATCGAGAATGCCATCGCACTGGCGTGCATGATGGCCGCCAACCCAGTCACCGCGGCGATCATGTGCGGCACGATGCCAAGGGTGCATGCGAACGCCGCCACCAGACTGGCTCGCCAACCACGGGACAGCCCGGCCGCGACGGTGTACAGCACGCCTGCCCCCGGCGTCGCGACCACGATCAGCGTGGTCAGCAGGAACTCCGGCGTCATCGGAGCCCCTAACCGCTCTTGCGGCGGAACTCCCGACGGCTTTCCAACGGTCCGTGTGCCCGAGGCTGCTTGGCGCCACCGTTTTTGTGGTCGGCACCGCCCGCTGCCTTGGCCTTCTTCCGCTCCAGCGCTTCCCGGAACTTGCGCTTGGTGTCGTCTTCCGGTTCCGCTGCCGATTCCCGGGTCGCTTCGCTCCCGCCCTCTGATGCCATGACGGAAAGCCTATCCCCCTGCGGTCGCCGTCGTCGTGTGCTTTATCGCCTGCCCGGCGGCATCCCGTAGACGTGGGCGATCGGCAGCGTCATCACCACCCGACGTTCGTCGACCATGGCGCGCCGGTAGTCGTCCCAGTCGGGATGCTCGCCTGCGATATTGCGATACAACGCAATCAGCGCCTCGACGGTGTCGTCGTCCGGCGCTGCGGCGGGCGGGGTCAGCACCGCCTCGCCCTCGGCGACGGCGTACGCCCAACCGTCGTCGGAACTGACGTGGATCGACGCCCTCGGGTCGCGGCGCAGGTTGCGGGTCTTGGCGCGGTCCTCCGTGATCGACGCCTGGATGGTCAGGTTGGGCTTGTCGAACCAGTACGACACGTTCGACAACTGCGGCCTGCCGTCGCGTTTGATGGTGGCCAGCACGCCCAGCGAGTTCCCGCACAGCACGGCCAACAGCTTGTCGTCGAACACCTGGCGCCCCATGAGTCGAGCCTACGTCGCTATGCGTCGAGACTGCTCACAGATCGCGATCCGTCTGGATTCTGCGATCTCACGGCCGTCTGGCGGAATGATTCGGCAACTAGGATCGCAGTCATGGCCCGGTACGCCGCTTTCCTGCGTGGCGTAAACGTCGGCGGCGTCAATCTCAAGATGGCCGACGTGGCCAAGGCGTTCGAAGAAGCTGGGTTCACAAGCGTCCGAACGATTTTGGCGAGCGGAAACGTGCTGTTCGAGAGCCGCGCCGGGGTGGACGCGGTGCGCAAGAAGGCCGAAAAAGCGCTGCGTGCGGCCTTCGGTTACGACGCCTGGGTACTCGCCTACGACGTGCGCACCGTCGCCAAGATCTCCGAGAACTATCCGTTCGACCGCGAAGTCGAAGGCCACCACTCCTACGTCACCTTCGTCACCGACGAGCAGGTGCTCGACGAGCTCGCTGCGCTCGCCGCGGACGCGGGGCCCGACGAGAAGATCGCCCGCGGTGACGGCGTCATCTATTGGCAGGTGCCCAAGACCGGCACGCTGGACACCACGATCGGGAAGACCATGGGCAAGAAGCGCTACAAATCGTCGACCACCACCCGCAATCTGCGCACCGTGGAGAAGGTGCTGCGGTGACGGCGGCCCCGACGGCGAAGGCGGACGGCACGGTGTTGACGGGCGTCTCCGAGACCGCCCTGCTGACGCTGAGGGTGCGGGCCAACGAGGCACGCAGGCCGGATTCGATCATCGACGACCCGATGGCGATCGAGTTGGCCGACGCCATCGACTACGACTACGCGAAGTTCGGCTTCTCCCGCCGCCAGGACATGGCGCTGCGGGCCCTGGCCTACGACAGGGCCACCCGCCGCTACCTCGGCGACCACCCGAAGGCGACGGTGGTCGCGCTCGCCGAGGGGTTGCAGACCAGCTTCTTCCGCCTGGACGCTGCCGGGGTCGGCGACGAATTCCGTTGGCTCACCGTGGATCTCCCGCCGATGATCGCGTTGCGTCGTAAGTTGCTGCCCGCCTCCGACCGGATCAGGATGCTGGCCCAGTCGGCGCTCGACTTCAGCTGGATGGACCAGGTCGACGCCGAACACGGCGTGTTTGTCACCGCCGAGGGGCTGCTGATGTACCTGCAACCCGACGAGGCGATGGCGTTGATCACCGAATGCGCCAAACGCTTCCCCGGCGGCCAGATGATGTTCGACCTGCCGCCGAGCGGCCTGAAGGCGTTACAGCGCCGCGGCGTGCGGGCGTCGCTGCGCTACCGGGTGCCACCCATGCCGTTCACGTTGTCGCCGTCGGAGATCGCAAACCTGGTCAACATGGTGCCCGGCATCCGGGCCGTCCATGATGTGCCGTTTCCCGCTGCTCGCGGCAAAGTGATGAACACGCTGCTGTGGACCGCGCAGCGCATTCCGCTGCTCGATCCGATCAGGCCGGTGTTCGCCCTGCTCGAATTCGGCTAGTCAGCCGAACGCGGCCTCGACGTAGCGCAACGCGTCGTCCTTCTCGATCCCCAGCGCGCGCGCCGCGGTGACGAACGTGTGCGCGGCGGTCGCCATCGCGGTGTCCGCCGGATCGACCCGCGCCACGAAAGTCCCGAAACGCCCCCGGGTTTCGAGAATCCCCGCCGTTTCCAGTTCCCGATATGCGCGTGCCACTGTGTTGACCGCCAGCCCCATTTGCCCCGCTAGTTCGCGGACCGTCGGCAGCCGGGTCCCAGGCGGCAGCTTGCCGTCTCTGACCCCGTCGATGATCTGCGTCCTGAGCTGGTCGAAAAGCGGCTTGGCGACGTTCTGGTCAACGCGTACCCAATCCCCCAACTCGGCCACGTGCATCAGTATCCCGCAAACCCGCTACTTTGGTGATGTGCAACTGACCGTGCTCAGCGGGGCAGGCATTTCCGCAGAGAGCGGAGTGCCGACGTTCCGCGACGCCGAGACGGGGCTGTGGGCGAAGGTCGACCCCTACGAGATCTCCAGCACCGAGGGTTGGCGGGAGCACCCGGACAAGGTGTGGGCCTGGTACCTGTGGCGGCACCACATGATGGGCGCGGTGCAGCCCAACAACGGCCACCTGGCCGTAGCGGCCTGGCAGGACTACGCCGACGTGCACGTCGTCACCCAGAACGTCGACAATCTGCACGAGCGCGCCGGCAGCCAGAAGGTCTACCACCTGCACGGCAGCTTGTTCGAATTCCGTTGCGACCATTGCCAGGGCGAGTATCGCGAGGCGATTCCCGACATGCCCGAACCGGTGGCGTCTGTTGATCCGCCGCAGTGTTCGTGCGGCGGGTTGATCCGCCCGAACGTGGTGTGGTTCGGCGAGGCGCTGCCCGAGGACGCGTGGCAGCGGTCGGTCGACGCGGTGACAAACGCCGATCTGGTGATCGTGGTGGGCACCTCCTCGATCGTCTACCCGGCGGCCGGACTGCCCGAGTTCGCGGTGGCCAAGGGCATCCCGGTCATCGAGGTCAACCCCGAGCCCACACCGCTGTCCGACTCGGCGACGGCGGTGGTGCGCGAATCGGCCGCGACCGCGCTGCCGGGCCTGCTGCAGCGGATACCGACCCTGCTCACTTAGCCTTCGCCCCCCGGCGATTTGTGCACGTTCTCGAGCGCTCACCGCTCTTCTGCGCACACAAATCGCGGGAGGGGGAACCGCGCAAGCTGCGCGCGCGTCCACCTCTCATGTGCTCAATGAATTTCTACGGCGGCAAGACGGCGTCATCACCTTGGCGCAAGCACATCAAGCGGGGCTGAGCAGGCACGCCGTCGACCGGCGGGTCCGGTCGAAGCACTGGCGTCGCGTAACGCCAGGCGTGTTTTTCGTCGACGACCGTCCATTCACCGATGCAGCACGCGTGCGAGCCTCCGTCTGGGGCTACGGTGCGAACGCCGCCGCCAGTGGGCTCGCGGCCGCGTGGTGGCACGATCTGACGAAGTTCGCGCCGGACATCGTCGAAGTGACCGTACCGAGAGCGAGTCACCATCCGCACCGCGACGGTGTGCGCATGCGACGACGCGACTTGGCGCCGGCGGACGTCGTCGAGCGAAAAACCTTGCGGGTAACTGAGTTAGCGCTCACCGTCGTCGAGGCTGCCGTCCGGACTCGAGGTGGTGCCGCCTTGATGGATTCGGCGTTGCAGCGCCACGTCGATCTGCGCGACCTCTGGCGTGCACATCTGCGCAATAAGGGCCGCCACGGATCGCCCGCGGCCAGACGGCTACTGCAAGCAGCCTCCGACGGCGCCCGTTCGGAAGCCGAACGACTTCTCGTGAGCCTGCTCCGCCAGGCGGGCATCACCGGCTGGCAAGCGAACTATCCAGTCGGCGGCTACAAAGTCGACGTCGGATTTCCCAAGCAGAAGGTGGCCCTGGAAGCGGATGGATGGGCGTTCCACAGCGACCCGGATGTGTTTGTCGGCGACCGCAACAGGCAGAACAAGATCGCTTTGCTTGGGTGGACGGTCCTGCGGTTCACCTGGCTGGACCTCACGATGTACCCGGATCGAGTGATTGCCGAGATAAGGCAAGCGATCCGTTGACTTGTGCGCGTTTCGGAGCGCTCACAGCTCGTCAACGCACACAAATCACGCCGGAGGCGAAGGCTTGACGGCCCGGCCGAGTGCGACCTCCGACGTCGGCACCGGCAGCCACCGCGGAACCACCCACTCGCGGCGCGCACGGGTCACCGTGAAGCCCGCGTCGGCGATGGTCTGCTCGGTGTGCCGATGCGTGTGGCAGTTGCCTGCCAACCGCGGCCACAGCGTGGCGTCGGCAATGCGCTGCAACCGGGCCCGCGCGCCGGTGCTGGCGATGTGCTCGAAGTAGCGCAGCTCACCGCCCGGCTTCAGCACCGAAAACAGTTGCCGCACAACGCTTGACGGTTCGTCGACCGAACACAGCACCAACGAGCACACGGCCGCGTCGAAGGGCTCGCTGTCCGAGAACTGCTCCACCGTCTGGCTGCTGACGGTGACCGGCACCGGCGCCGCGGCCGCCGCCTGCTGCGCCTGCACCGCCAGCCTGCGCTCGGGCTCGACCGCGACCACCTCGGTCACGGTGTCCGGATACAGCGCGAAGTTCGTCCCGGTGCCCGCGCCGACCTCGAGCACACGGCCCGAAAGGCCCGCGAGGTTCTCCCGCCTCAGCCGCTTGAGCGGTTCGGGCTCGTGGCTGGCCATCCAGGTCCACACCCTGGCGAAGAACGGATTATCGACGGTCGTGCTGCTCATCGAGCATCCCCTTCAGCATTCCGATGGTCTGTGTGGGCGACAGGTCGAGGTCGAGCGGCCCGGTCACGATCTGACCGACGCACATCGCCCTCAACACCCGGTCGACGAACACCTCGGTGTCCCCCCACGGTAGATACGGCCGCGAGATCAGCAGCGCCGCCAAGCCGTGCGCCACCGTCCACAGTTCCAGCGCGAAGGTGGTCGCGTCGCCCGCAGGATATGTGCCGTCGGCGATCAACGCCTCCACAGCGTTGCGCATGTGCACGAACGCCGAAGTGTTCAGCGCCATGTCGACGTCACTGCCCGGCCTGCTCTCGCTCATCATCGCGATGCGGTACAGCTCAGGTGTTTTCACCGCGAACTTGACGTAGGCCAACCCCTGGGCGCGCAGCACGTCGATGTTCGACGGCTGATCCGCCGCGACGCGTTGCATCTCCTCGTCGAGTTTCTCGAAGTACCTCGCGCATACGGCGTCCAGTAACGCGTCCTTGTCGGCGAAGTGCAGATAGATCGACGGCGGCGTGACCCCGACCCGCTGCGCGACCGACCGGATGGACACCGCCTTCGCGTGTCCGGTCTCGAGCAGCAGTTCAGTCCCCGCGTCCAGAATGTCCTCGCGCAACTGGTCACCGGAACCGCGCGGTGCCCGCCGCCGACGACGCAACCGTTCAACCGTCACGCTAACCAGTGTCCGCCACCGCGGCGGCGACGCGTCGTCGATCGTCGACCCGTGGCTCGTCGTCGTCGGCCGTCTCACTGATGCCGATGCGCTCGTGCAACTTGGCCAATGGCTTGGGCGCCCACCAGTTCCACCGGCCCAGCACATGCATGAAGGCGGGCACCAACAGCATGCGGACCAGGGTGGCGTCGGCGAGCACCGCGAGCGTCAGGCCGACCCCGAACATCCGCATGAACGCCACCTGAGCGGCGATCAGCGCGGCGAACGAGATCGCCATCAACAAGGCGGCGGCGGTCACGACGCGACCGGTGCGGGCCAGGCCGAGGGCGACGCTTTCGTCGTTATCTGCGCGCGTCTTGCCGGACTGCAGCCAGTACTCGCGGATCCGCGACACCAGGAACACCTCGTAGTCCATCGACAGCCCGAACGCGATACAGAACAACAACACCGGCAGATTGGCGACGATCGTGCCCGTCGGTGTGGTGCCGAGCGCGCCGAGATGACCCTCCTGGAAGATCCACACCAGCGCGCCGAACGCGGCGGTCAGCGACAACACGTTGAGCACCAACGCCTTCAGCGGCAGCACCACGCTGCCGGTCAGCAGGAACAACAGCACGAACGTGATCGCGGCGATAACGCCGAGGACCATCGGCAACCGTGAGGTGATCGCATCGGAACTGTCGCGATTGATCTGGGCGACACCGGTCAACTGCACGTGCTCACCCGCGGGCGCAGGCACCGCGCGCAGTCGGTCGAGTTGGGCCTCCGACGCATCGCTGAACAGCGGCGCGGTGCTGCCGACGGTCAGGAACGCGCTACCGTCCTTGAATCCCGTTGCGGCAGAGGGTGGTCCGGCCTTCCTGCCGTCGACGTACGTGCCGCCGGGCGCCGACACCGACGACACGTCGGGCACCTGCGACAGCTCCGACGCGTACCGGTCTAGGTCGGGCGGTGCGACGCCGGTGGTGTCCGGCATGACGACGGTGACGTTGCGCGCGGAGTCGACGGCGAAGTTGTCGCGCATGTCGTCGCCCACTTGTCGCGCGGACAGCGACTGCGGCAGGACACGATCGTCGGGGAAGCCCCATCTGATGCCGAGGAACGGCGCGCCCAACACCAGCAGCAGGGTGACGATCGCCAATCCGACCGGAATCGCGCGCCGCATAACGCCTTTGGTGGTGCGATACCAGAAGGTCTGCTCGATCGGCTTGCGCACCGGGTCGGGCCTGCGAAACACCCAGCGGGCCAGTCGACGCACGTCGAGGGAGTCCAACCGGTCGCCGAGCAGCGCGATCGCCGCGGGCGCCACCACGATCGCGGCCACCGCCGCGAACGCCACCACCGCGATGCCCGCATAGGCGAACGACTTCAGGAAGTACATCGGGAAGAGCACCATCGCGATCATCGACAGCGCGACCGTCATCGCCGAGAACAACACGGTGCGGCCCGCGGTGGTCATCGTGCGCACCAGCGCGCGGTCGCGGTCGGCGCCGTCTGCGAGTTCGTCGCGGTACCTGCTGATGATCAGCAGCGTGTAGTCGATGGCCAGTGCCAACCCCATCGCGACCGTCAGGTTCATCGCGAAGATCGACACGTCGGTGATCAACGTGACGGCCCGCAGCACCGCCATCGAGCCCAGGATCGCGAAGCCGCCGACGGCCAACGGCAGCGCGGCGGAGATCACACCGCCGAACACCCAGACCAGCACGAGGAAGCTCAACGGAATCGCGATGGATTCCATTGTCAGCAGGTCCTTTTCGCTCTGGCTGTTGATCTGCACGTAGATCATCGCCTCACCGCCCGCGCGCACAGTGACGCCGTCGCGGTCGTGCACCAGCTTTTCGGTCAGCTCCTTCGCATGCTGCTGGGCACCGCTCTCGCCGCCGGTGACGCCCGCGACGATCAGCCCCGTCTTGCCGTCCTTACTGACCAGCGCGGGAGCGGCGGACGCAGGCGCGGTCCACGCGGAGGTCACCTCCCCCACATACGGCGATGCCTTCAGCTGGTCGGTGATCTCGGTGCCGACGGCGCGCGCGGCCGGTGCCTGCGCGCCGCGGTCGGACGTGACGCTGATCAACAGCTCCATGTCACCCTGACCGAACTTGTCGACGAGCAACTTGGTCGCCTGCGCCGACTCCGACGTCGGGTCCTGGAATCCGCCTGCCGACAAGTGCTTGGCCACCGGGATGCCGAAGATTCCGGAGGCCACCATCACCAGGAGGGCCACCGCGATGATCCGGCGGGGTGCGGCAATGGCGAGCAGTGCGATGCGTTGCAGCACGTAGCCTCCTTCACGATGACCTATCGTCGATAACTTATCAACGATAACTTAAGGCGGTCAACCACCCGCTTACCGGTTAGTACGAAACGTGACCACCGGTTCGTTCACCAAGGAAGCATTCACAGCGTTCTCCCAGCCGAATAGGCTGCGGCTCATGGCGACCACACAAGTGAGTACCCGCAGCGACGCCTCCATAGCGGACGTCGGCCTGCTCATCTTGCGGATCGGCGTCGGCGCCGCAGTGGTTCAGGCCGGGCTGATCAAAGCGTTCGACTTCCGCACCACGGTCGACTTCATGGAAGCCGGCGGTTGGCGCCTGCCCGGATTCGCCGCGTTCATGGTCACCGCCGCCGAAACCGCAGGTGGCGTCGGCCTGCTGCTCGGTGCAATGACACCGTTGGCCGCCTGCGCGGTGATCGCCGCGATGCTCGACGCGTGGGCGGTCAACGTCGCGGCCGCCGCGTTCTGGTCGGAACCGTTCAACGTCCCGTTCCTGCTCGCGGTCGGTGCCGCGACGGTGCTGTTCACCGGCGCAGGCTGCTACTCAGTGGATGCCAAGGTCTTCGGCCGCACCCGGTTCGGCGTCCGCGTCGCAGTGAGTTTGCTGGTCGTGGCCGTCGCCGCGGCGCTGCTGACCTGGATCCTGCTGAACGGCACGAACCCGATCCACTTCACGGCGCCCCCACCTGCCTGAACCTACCCGGCGGTAAGAATTGCCACCATTTTCCGAATCGAGACTCAAAGATTCCTTAATGGTGATGGTTACTGTTCAGTACATGTGGATCGACGACACCAGTGCGGATGTCATCAAGGTTGACTTCGAGGCTCTCTACCACGGCGATGTCCTGGTCGAGGGTGATACCTCGGAGCAGCTCGACGACGAGCACACCCTTCCCACCGCAGTCTGAGTAAGCGCGCGCCTCGCGGCGCGCGTTCACCCATGACAGTTTGCCCAGGACGGGCAGTGCGTCGATATTCCCTTTTCTAAGCCACGTTCTCTTCAGCGTCTAGCTCGACCATGTCGGCCAGCCTGCCGGTGATCAGCTCCTCCGCTTCCGCGACAATGCGCGACACCAGCTCGACACAGGTCGGGATGTCGTTGATCAGGCCCATCGCGGTGCCGACCGACCAGATGCCGGCATCCAGGTCACCGACCTCGTAGACCTTGACGCCGCGCTTGCCCGCGACCAGGTCCTTGACGTCGGAGAACTGTCCGCCGCGGTTGAGGATCTCGACCACCTCACGCGACACCGCATTGCTCGCCACCCGCGCGGTGTTGCGCAGCGGTCGGAAGATCAGTTCGGTGTCGAGTTCGCTGCCCGCGACGATCGCTTCCTTGACGTTCTGGTGGATCGCCGACTCGACGGTGCACATGAACCGCGAGCCCATGTTGATGCCGTCGGCACCCAGTGCCAGCGCCGCGACCAGACCACGCGCGTCGGCGAAACCGCCCGACGCGATCATCGGGATGTCGATCTTGGCGGCGGCAGCGGGAATCAGCACCAGGCCCGGGATGTCGTCCTCGCCGGGATGACCCGCGCATTCGAAACCGTCGATGCTGATGCCGTCGACGCCCAGGCTTTGTGCCTTGACCGCATGCCGCACCGAGGTGCACTTGTGCAGCACCTTGATCCCGTTGTCGTGGAACATCGGCAGATGCGGCGCCGGGTTCGACCCGGCGGTCTCGACGATCTTGATGCCGGAGTCGACGATCACCTGGCGGTACTCGTCGTAGGGCGGCGGGTTGATCGTCGGCAGGATGGTCAGGTTGACCCCGAACGGCTTGTCCGTCAGGTCGCGGCACTTGGCGATCTCGTTGGCCAGATCCTTCGGCGTCGGCTGGGTCAGCGCGGTGATGAAGCCGAGCGCACCCGAGTTCGCCACGGCGGCAACGAGTTCTGCGCGGCCGACCCACTGCATGCCACCCTGCACGATCGGGTGTTCGATCCCGAACGTCTCGGTGAACTTCGTGTTGATCGTCATCGGTGCAGTCTCCTCTTCGCGCAAGCGCTCATCGGGGCGCCATCCTGATCGCCCCATCCAACCGGATCACCTCACCGTTGAGCATCGGGTTCTCGACGATGTGCACCGCCAGCGCGCCGTACTCGTCGGGATCGCCGAGACGCGCGGGATGCGGCACCTGCTTGCCCAGCGAGGCCTGCGCCTCCTCCGGTAGCGAGCCCAGCAACGGGGTCTTGAACAGACCGGGGGCGATCGTCACGACGCGGATCAAGTCGCGGGACAGGTCGCGCGCGATCGGCAGGGTCATGCCGACGACGCCGCCCTTCGATGCCGAGTACGCGGCCTGACCGATCTGGCCTTCGAACGCGGCGACGGACGCGGTGTTGATGATGACGCCGCGCTCACCGTTGACGGGTTCGGTCTTGGCGATCCGCTCGGCGGCCAGCCGCAGCACGTTGAAGGTGCCGATCAGGTTGACCTCGATGACCTTCTTGAACCCGTCGAGCGGGAACGGGCCGTCCTTGCTCAGCGTCTTGATCGCGTTGCCGATGCCTGCGCAGTTGACGTTGATGCGCAGCGGGCCCATCTTCTCGGCCGCGTCCAGCGCAGCGCTCACCGCGTCGGGGTCGGTCACGTTGGTCTCGACGAACTGGGCGCGATCGCCGAGTTCTTTGACCGCGTCCCCACCCTTGAGGTCGATGACGACCACGGACGCGCCACGGTCGAGCAGGCGCTTCGTCGTCGCCAGCCCCAGCCCCGAGGCGCCACCCGTGACAACGGCTACTGCGTCTTTGATCTCCACTGATTGTGTTCCTTTCTCTAAACCCAGTCGCGTAGGACAGCGTCGGTGTCGGCGCCCGGCACACCGGGCGGTTTCGGCTTGCCGGCGGCGGTGCGCGAAAACCGCGGCGCCGGTGAGGGATACAGGTAGTCGTTCTCGCGGTAGAACGTGTCGCGCTCGGTGTTGTGGGGCTCGGCCTCGACTTCGGCGAACGACAGCACCGGCGCCACGCAGGCGTCGCTGTCCGCGAACACCTTGGCCCAGTGGTCGCGGTCCTGCGAGGCGAACACCTCGGTGAGCTTGGCCCGCAGTTCCGGCCAGCGACTCATGTCGTTCTGGTCGGGCAGGTCGTTGGGGTCGAGTCCGAGCTTGTCCAGCAGTTCGGCGAAGAACTGCGGTTCGATCGACCCGACCGAGACGTAACGGCCGTCGGCGCAGGTGTAGGTGTCGTAATACGGTGCGCCGGTGTCGAGCATGTTCACGCCGCGCTCGTCGCTCCACATCCCCATCCCGCGGAACGCCCACATCATGGTCGACAGCACGCTGGACCCGTCGACCATCGCCGCGTCGATGACCTGACCCTTGCCGGAGCGCTCACGCTCCCACAGCGCCGACAGGATGCCGACGACCAAAAACATTGAGCCACCGCCGAAGTCGCCGACCAGGTTCAGCGGCGGGACGGGGCGTTCGCCCGCCCGGCCGATCGCGTGCAGCACCCCGTTGAGCGAGATGTAGTTGATGTCGTGGCCGGCCTGCTGGCTGCGCGGGCCGGTCTGCCCCCAGCCGGTCATCCGGCCGTAGATCAGCTTGTCGTTGACCTTCGCACAGTCCTCCGGACCGAGACCGAGTCGCTCCGTGACGCCGGGCCGGAACCCTTCGATCAGCACATCGGCCTTCGCGACCAACTGCAGGACGAACTGGCGGCCCTCGTCGCTCTTGAGGTCGGCGGTGACCGAGCGCCGGTTGCGCAACAGGTAGTCGCGACCGGGTTGGGTGGCCGGGCCGAGCCCCTTACCGGGCCGCTCGACACGGACCACGTCGGCGCCGAGATCACCCAGCAGCATCGCGGCGTGCGGCCCTGGGCCGATGCCGGCCAATTCGACGACTCGCAGTCCCTCCAGTGGTCCAGCCATGTCCAAACCCGCCCTCTCTGCCAGGTACCCAGTGACCGCCGACATATCTTACTTGTATAACCATGTGGGCCGACTTAGGGTGCCTTCTATGACGACGACTGACGCCCGCACCGACGCCTACACGAGCATCGACGATCTCCGTGTCGAGCTCACCGACGGGGTGCTGACCGTGACGCTGAACCGCCCGGACAGCCTGAACTCGTTGACCGCGCCGATGCTCAAGGGCATCGGCGATGCGCTGGAGCAGGCGGCGGGCGATCGCCGGGTGAAGGTGGTGCGTCTCGGCGGCGCGGGTCGCGGGTTCTCGTCGGGCGCCGGGATCAGCGAGGAGGACCACGCGAATCCGGGCGCGGCGGGAACGCCCGCCGATGTGCTCGACGCGGCCAACCGCGCGGTCTCCTCGATCGTGAACCTGCCGCAGCCGGTGGTGGCGGTGGTGCAGGGGCCCGCGGCAGGTGTCGGCGCGTCGCTGGCGTTGGCCTCTGATGTCGTATTGGCTTCGGAGAAGGCGTTTTTCATGCTGGCGTTCACCAAGATCGGCCTGATGCCGGACGGCGGAGCGTCGGCGTTGATCGCGGCGGCGGTGGGCCGTATCCGGGCGATGCGGATGGCGTTGCTCGCAGAGCGGATCCCGGCGGCGGAGGCGTTCGACTGGGGACTGGTCACGGCGGTGTATCCGGCCGACGAGTTCGAGGCACAGGTCGACAAGGTGATCGAGACGCTGGTGTCCGGGCCCGCAGTGGCGTTGCGCAAGACCAAGAATGCGATCAACGCCGCGACATTGGTCGAGTTGGAGGCCGCGCTGGAGCGTGAGAAGGAAGGCCAACTGGTCCTGCTCGAGTCGGACGACTTCCGCGAGGGCACCAAGGCGTTCCAGCAGCGCAGGCCGGCCCGCTTCACCGACTCATAGCGATTTGTGTGCGTTCAGGAGCGCTGAGCGCGCGAAAACGTGCACAAATCAACGGAAATTCGGTGGACTCGGCCACCGTCGCTCCGCCACCATCTAGTGGTGAGTACGCAATTCGACATTGAACAGCCGGTGGCCACCGCCGGTGGCTGGCGTGTGCTCGCACCCTTCAAGTTTCGCGAGTACCGCCTGCTGATCGCGGCGGTGTCGTTGTCGATCTTCGCCGAAGGCATGTGGGCCGTCGTGATGGCGCTGCAGGTCATCGAACTGTCCGACGACCCGGCGTCGCTGTCGCTGGTCGCCACCTGCCTCGGCGCAGGCCTGGTCGCGTTCGTCTTGGTCGGCGGGCTTGCCGCCGACCGGATCAGCCAGCGCGCCATCATCATCGCCGTCGAGACCGTCAACGTGATCGCCGTTTCCACCATCGCAGTCCTGGGACTCGTTGGCGCCCTGCGGATTTGGCACATGGCGGTGGCCGCAGCGGCACTCGGCATCGCCGCGGCGTTCTTCTTCCCCGCCTACAGTGCGATCCTGCCGCGGATTCTGCCGCCTGAGCAGTTACTCGCCGCCAACGGTGTCGAAGGCGTCGTGCGTCCGGTGTTCCAGCGGGCCGTCGGCCCCGCCATTGCGGGCCTGGTGGTCGGCGCGACGTTCCCATCGGTCGGCGCGGCGTTGGTGGCCGCGCTGTTCGCCATCGGACTGACTCTGCTGGTCGCCACCAGGCCCGTGATGAAACCCGCTGCGCCCCAACCGGATCAGGAGCGGCCGCACCTGCTGCGCGATCTGCGGGAAGGCTTCGTCTTCATGGTCGGCACCCCGTGGCTGCTGTGGACGCTGCTGTTCGCCAGCATGTCCGTGCTGCTGGTGCTCGGCCCGATCGAGGTGCTGCTGCCGTTCATCGCCAAACAACGCTTCGAGGACGGCGCCAGGACCTACGGCTTCATCCTGGCGTTCTTCGGTGTCGGCAGTGCGCTTGGCGCGCTGGCGGTGTCGTCGGGGCGACTGCCGCGTCGCTACCTCACGGTGATGATGACGATGTGGAGCGTCGGTTCGGTGCCGCTGGTGATCGTCGGCATCACGTCGTCGTTCCCGTTGATGGCCGTCGCGACGTTCGTCATCGGCTGCACCGACGGCGCGGGCATGGTCATCTGGGGCACGCTGCTGCAACGACGCGTTCCGACCGCGATGCTGGGACGGGTGTCGAGCCTGGACTTCTTCGTGTCGCTGGCCTTCATGCCGGTGTCGTTCGCGATCGTCGGCCCGCTGTCGAAAGTCGTTTCAATGCAGACGATCTTCCTGGTGGCGGGTATCGCGCCGGTGCTGCTGGCGGCGGTTGCGATGTACGCCGCCAAGATGCGCCGCGACGAACTGGCCCACCCGCTGCGCTAGACGCCGAACAGCGGCGGCAGTGCGAGCACCATGACCAGCCCCCAGAAGAAGTGGGTCAGCATCGGTGCGAGCACACCGCCGGTGGCGCGTCGTTCGAAGGCGCATACCACGCCGAGTATCAGGGCGGCGAAGCCCAGCATCGGGTTGCCGGTGGTCACCCCGGTGGCGACGACGTAGACGATCGTCGACACCAGCACCGGATGCCACTTGCCCAAAGCGGTGTAGAGCGCGCCGCGGAAAAACAACTCCTCGGCGAGACCGTTGATCACCGTGATGAACGTGACCAGCGCCAGCGGCCCGTAGTCGGCGAATTCCAGTACCCGGGTGATGTATTCGCGAACGCCTGGTATTTCGCGCGCGATCAAACCGCCGAGCAGAAAGACGGCGCCCAGCGCAACTCCGATCGCGGTTCCGGTGATCACCGGCCGTTGGTTGCGACCGCGGAAGCGGATACAGCCGAGGTGCAACGGCCCGGACAAGAACGCGCCAAGCGCCCAGACCCCGGCCAGCGCGAGGGTGAGCCAGTAGAACGACTCGTCGCCTGGCGGCCGCGTCAGCGAATATCCAAGCAGCGCACCGCCGATCACCAGCACGGCGACCACCACTATGCGGCGGCGCCGCACGGTCGACGGCCCTTCGTGGTGGGGCACCGCGACGGTCGAGGCGATACCCCTGACGTCGCCGAGGAATCCCGTCGTCATGCCTAATTCACCTTCGGCGCCAAGCTGATCAGGGTGTCGAGCCCCGTGCGCAGCGCGCCCGCGACGGGACCCGGCACCAGCCCGAGCAGACCGAGCACCGGCCGCGCGATCGGCGGCATGACGGCGCGCGCCAACTGCCGGATGCGCGCCGTGTCGCCGCCCGCCCACACCGGATCGGTGTCGGCCAGGTGGTGCGGATCGGTGAGGTCGTTGACCGGCCGCGGCCGATCACTCGACAGCGCACGGGATATCGCGTCGTCGATCCCGAGCAGACCGCCCGGTGGATCGGGCACCACATCGCGCAACCGGGCATCCGACGCCATCATCGGATAGTCGAGCGACTCCACCAGATCGGAGGCCAGCCCACCCGGGACCGGCAGCACCGCGGCCGTCATCCTCGACACCACGCTGGTGTCCACCATCGGCACAGGCAATTCCGCGCGCCACTTGCCCGAGATCCGCGCATAGGACCGCAGCAGATCGCTGTAGGACGTCGTCTCCGGGCCGAAGATGTCGTAGGCACCCGCGGGCACCCGCTGCCCGTCGGCGGCGGCCACGAGGTAGTAGAGCACGTCGCGGATCGAGATCGGGTCCATCGGATTCGCCGACCAGGCCGGCATCGGGATCAGCACGAACCGGTCGCCGACGTAGCGCAGCATCTCGAACGACGTCGACCCGGCGCCGATGATCATCGCCGCGCCGAGCCACACCACGTCCGCGCCGCCGTCGACGCTCAACGCGTGCGCCACCTCGGCGCGACTGGTCAGGTGTTCGGACAGTTCCTCGTCGTCGGGCACGAAGCCGCCGAGATAGACGATCCGTCGCACCCCGGCGTCCTTCGCCGCGTTGGCGACGTTGGCCGCGGCGCGGTTGTCCGCATCGCGAAAGTCGGGCTGCCCGATGGTGTGCACCAGGTAGTAGACGACGTCGATCGGACCCGCATCCGCGAATGCCTGCTTGGCCGACGCCTCGTCGTGCGCGTCGAGCGCGACGGCGGTGATCTGGTCGTACCAACCGAAGTCGGCCAGCCGGTCGGGGTTTCGTGATGCGGCCATCACGTCGTGCCCCTCGTCGAGCAGAGCACTGACAAGCCGTGAGCCGACATAACCGGTGGCGCCGGTAACCAAAATTCGCACGGGAGTCACCGTACGGAGGTACCCGCGGCCATCAAATCGAAATCACATTCTGGTAGCGACTTCACAGTGTCGGTCGAACACCTTGTGCGCGTGCGGGATTAATTGACGGCGTCGCGATGCAACTCGACGAGGGCCTGGTACACCTGGGCGTTGTTGCGGTTGTGCGCCACCTCGGCATCGGACAGCTCGCGACGCACCTTACCCGGCACGCCCGCCACCAGCGAGCGCGGCGGCACCACCAGACCCTGCGGCACCAGTGCGCTCGCGGCGATCAGCGACCCGGCACCGATCTTGGCGCCGTTGAGGATGACCGCGCCCATCCCGACCAGGCAGCCGTCCTCGATCTCACACCCGTGCAGAACGGCGTTGTGCCCGACGCTGACGTTCGCGCCGATGCGGATGGGAAACCCCGGGTCGACGTGGATCGTGGCGCCGTCCTGGATGTTGGTGCCGAACCCGATCTCGATGAGTTCGGCCTCCGCGCGCAACGTCGCGCCGTACCACACACTGGACCCGGCGGCCAGCGTGACCTGACCGATCACACTGGCGTTGGGCGCCACCCAAGACTCATCGTGTAGCTGCGGTGCGCGCCCGCGAATGGGCAGGATCAGGGGTCCAGACATGACGGCCATCGTAGGCACCCGCAGTTAGACGCCTTGATACACCTTGCGATAACTCGACGGCGACATCCCCACACCCCGGCGCAAATGGTGACGCAGATTACCGCCGGATCCCAGCCCGGCCAGCCGGGCCACCTCGTCGACCGGCAGATCGCGCGACTCCAGCAACTCGCGGGCGCGGTCGATGCGACGGCTGCGTACCCACGCGCCTGGCGCCTGCCCGGTCTCTTCGCGGAACCGACGGTTGAACGTGCGGGCGCTCATCTTCGCGTGCCGCGCCAACCGTTGCACGGTCAGCTCCTCGTCGAGGTGCCGCAGCGCCCACTCGCGGGTGGCGGCCGTCGAAAAGTGGTCGGGCTCAGGCACTTGCCGGTCGATGAACTGCGCCTGGCCGCCCTCCCGCCACGGCGGCACCACGCAGTACCTGGCGACCGCGTTGGCCACCTTGGTGCCGTGATCGCAGCGAATGATGTGCAGGCACAAATCGATTCCCGCGGCCAGACCCGCCGAGGTGAGCACGTCACCGTCGTCGACGAACAACACGTTCTCGTCGACCAGCACCTGGGGGTGCAGCCGCCGCAACTGGTCGGCGAACTTCCAGTGCGTGGTCGCGCGGCGCCCGTCCAGCAGGCCCGCCGCCGCCAGCACGAAGGCGCCGGTGCAGATCGACACCAGCCTGGTGCCCGGCCGGATCCGCGCGAACGCGTCGGCGGCCTCCCGGCCGAGCACACCGTCCACGCGGGCAGGCGGGTAACGCGTACCGGGGACGACGACGGTGTCGGCGGTCTCCAGTGCGTCCAGCCCCGCCGACGGCAGCAGGTCGAAACCCGTCGTGGCCGCGATCGGGCCGGGCGTCAACCCGCATGTGACGACGTCGTACAGCGCGTTGCCGTCGTCGTCCGATACCGATGAGAAGAACGTCGGCGCGATGGCGGCGTCGAACCCCACGACCGGCGGCAGGAGCAGGACCGCGACACGATGCATGCCGCCATTTTGGCACGTTTTTGACGACTGGTGTCATTCATGCCACTGGCTGGCACTCGGCGGATCGGCGACAGTGATCCGGTGACAGTCACTGCCGCGCAGACCCGCACGCCCCTCGGCCGGTTCCACTGGGCCTGGGTGGTGGCCGCCGTCAGCTTCATCGCGATCCTCGGCGCGGCGGGATTCCGCTCGGTGCCCGGCGTGATGATGAACCCGCTGCACCACGAGTTCGGCTGGTCGCACGGCGTGGTCGGGCTGGCGATGTCGGTCAACATGACGCTGTTCGGGCTGACCGCGCCGTTCGCCGCGGCCCTGATGGACCGCTTCGGTGTGCGACCTGTGTTGTCGGCGGCCCTGGTGTTGATCGCGACCGGATCGGCGCTGTCCGTGACGATGACCGCAAGCTGGCAGTTGGTGCTGCTGTGGGGCGTGCTCGTCGGCGTCGGCACCGGGTCCATCTCGATGGGCTTCGTCGCGACCGTGGCGACGCGCTGGTTCGAGGCACGCCGAGGCCTCGTGACCGGCGTGCTGACCGCGGCGAGCGCCACCGGACAGCTGATCTTCCTGCCCATCGTCGCCGAGGTGACCACCACGCACGGGTGGCGGTGGGCGTCGCTGATTGTGGCCGCGGCGGCGCTGTCCGTGGTCCCGCTCGTGCTGGTGTTCATGCGAAACTACCCGCAGGACAAGGGTTTAACGGCCTATGGCGCCACCACCGCCGTCGAACCCGCCGTCGTGCCCGCGTCGAGCTTCCGGGCCGCGTTCGACGGGTTGTGGATCGGTGCGCGGGTGCCTGCGTTCTGGTTGTTGGCCGGCAGCTTCGCGATCTGCGGGATGACGACGAACGGGTTGATCGGCACGCACTTCATCCCGGCGGCCAACGACCACGGCATGCCGACCACGGTGGCGGCCGGGCTGCTGGCGACGATCGGCGTGTTGGACGTCGCGGGCACCATCTTCTCGGGATGGTTGACCGACAGGGTCGATCCGCGACTGCTGCTCGTCGTCTACTACACCGGGCGGGGGGTGTCGCTGCTGTTGCTGCCCTCGTTGCTTTCGCCGCATGCCGCGCCGAGCACCTGGGTGTTCGTCATCTTCTACGGCCTGGACTGGGTCGCGACCGTGCCGCCGACCATCGTGCTGTGCCGGCAGTACTTCGGCGCCCGCACGCCGGTGGTGTTCGGCTGGGTGTTCGCGTCGCATCAGTTGGGCGCCGCGGTCGCCGCCGCGGGCGCGGGCTGGCTGCGGGATCTGCAGGGCAACTACGACATGGCGTTCCACCTGGCGGCCTGCCTGTGTTTCGTCGCGGCCGTACTCTGTTTCAGTGTCCGAAGAGCCCAGGTCAGCGCCGCTGTAACGTAATCGGGTCGTCGTAGCGACTTTGGAATTGGGTGTTCGCTGCCCTTAACATGCGATGCGACCTGACGAAGGAGCCGACATTGAAGACTCGCGCCAGCAAGGGATTGGGAGCCGCGGTTGGGATAGCCGCGATCGTGGCAGCGGTGCCGTTCGCACTGAACGCGCCGGTGGCAGGTAACGCCTACGCCGACCCGCCACCGAGCGACGTCTCGACGCCTGTCGCGCCGATCCCCGACCCTCAAGGTCCCGGCTGCGATGCGTTCAAGACGGCGCTGCCCAACTGGAAGGACCTTTCCAGCCAGCCGGTCAGCAAGGTGCTCGCGAGCATCCCTGACATCTCGACTTTCAATTCGTTGATTTCCGGGCAGGCCAATCCCTCCGTCAACATCCAGTCGGTCATCGACAACGGTCCGTACGTGGTGTTTGCGCCGTCCAACGCGGCGTTCGCGGATTACCCGCAACTCGCGTCGATCACAGCCGACCCCGCGGCGCTGTACAAGCTCGACTACTACCACGTGTTCCTCGGCCTGCTCGGTCCCGACGATGTGCACGGCCAGCGGCCCAGCCAACAGGGCGCCGAGGTGAAGGTGACCGGCAAGGGCGGCGACATCAAGGTCAACGACACCGCGAAGCTCGTCTGCGGCGGGATTCAGGCCGAGAACGCGCGGATTTACATCATCGACCAGGTGCTCGACCCCGATACGGCGCCTGAGCCGATCACGCCGACCGGCACCAGCGCGACGACCACCACGACGACGACCACGACCACGACGTCGGCCCCGCCGGCTGCGGGCTGATTTCTTCTCGCGAGCAGACGCAAAGTGTCCCGACACGCCGCGAAAATGGAACACTTTGCGTCTGCTCGCGCTTGATCAGAGGCCGAGGTCGCGGCCGATGATCTCCTTCATGATCTCGGTCGTGCCACCGAAGATGGTCTGGATCCGCACGTCGACGTAGTCCCGGGCGACCTTGTACTCGTTCATGTAGCCGTACCCGCCGTGCAACTGCACGCAGTTGTCGACGACACGCTTGCCGAGTTCGGTGCACCACCACTTGGCCTTCGACGCCTGCACCGCGGTGAGCTCCTTGTCGACGGCGGCGCGCAGGCACCGGTCGATGTACTGCTCGGCGATCTCGAGTTCGGTGTCCATCTCGGCCATCAGGAACCGGTTGTGCTGGAAGCTGCCGATCGGCTGCCCGAACGCCTTGCGGTCCTTGACGTATTGCAGTGTCTCGCGCCAGGTTTCGCGTGCACCCGCGATCGCGGCGATCGCGATGGACAACCGCTCGGACGGCAGGTTGCGCATCAGGTGGTAGAAGCCCTTGCCCTCCTCGCCGAGCAGGTTGTTAGCGGGCACGCGGACGTTCTCGAAGTGCAACTCGGCGGTGTCGGCGGCGTGCAGGCCCATCTTGTCGAGCTTGCGGCCGCGCTCGAAGCCGGCCATCCCACGCTCGACGACCAAAAGCGAGAAGCCCTTGTGGCCTGCTTCGGGATTGGTGCGAGCGACGACGATCACCAGGTCGCTGTTGATGCCCGCTGAGATGAATGTCTTGGAGCCGTTGAGAATCCAGTCGTCGCCGTCGCGAACCGCGGTGGTCTTGATGCCGGCCAGGTCGCTGCCCGCGCCGGGTTCGGTCATCGCGATCGCACCGATCAGCTCACCGGTGATGTAACCCGGCAGCCACCGCTCCTTCTGCTCGTCGGTGGCCAGCGAGGCGAAATACGGGCCGACGATATCGTTCTGCAGGCTCAGGCCGGGCGTCGCGGGACCGAACTTCGCGAATTCCTCGACGATCACCGCGTTGAACCGGAAGTCGTCGACGCCACCGCCGCCGTACTGCTCGGGCATGTTGAACCCGATGAGGCCGTACTTGCCTGCAGCCACATAGGATTCGCGGTCGACCAGCCGTTCGCTCTCCCACTTCTCGGCGTGCGGCGCGCATTCCTTCTCCAGGAACTGGCGCGCGGTCTCCCGCAACTGCTCATGTTCGGCTTCGAATACCAGACGCTTCATCTACTTTGCCTTCCATACAGGTTCGCGCTTCTCCGCAAACGCCAGCGGCCCTTCTTTGGCGTCCTCGGAACGCATCAAGGTCCCGATCTCGCGCATGGTCCTTGTCCACCCGGGTTCGTCGCCGACGATCACGCCGTCGTCGACGCCCATGGCCACCCGCTTACTGGCCCAGACCGCAAGCGGCGCATTGCATGTGATGCGTTCGGCGAGCGCGAGAGCCGCCTCGACGGCGGTGCCGTCGGGTACGACCTGGTTGATCAGCCCCCACTTCAGCGCGTCGGCCGACGACATCGGCTCACCGGTGAAGATCAGTTCCATCGCAACCTTGCGCGGCAGGTGGTCGACGATCCGGAACACGCCGCCCGCGGCCGCGATCAGCCCGCGTTTGACTTCGGGCAGCCCGAATTTCGCGCGCTCCTCGGCCACCACCAGGTCGCTCGCGAGCGCCAATTCTGAGCCGCCGCCGAGCGCGGTGCCGTTGACGGCCGCGATGGTGGGCTTGTCGATGTAGTGGTGCACGTAACCGGCGAACCCCCACTCCGCGTGGTCCGGGTGGAACAAGTTCTCCCGACGCGATATCGCCTTGAGATCTGCTCCAGCGCAGAAGGATTCACCGGCTCCGGTGATGACGACCGCACGCACGTCAGGGTCGTCCTGCGCGGCCTGCAGCGCGTCACCGACGGCGGTGCTCACCGCGCCGTTGACGGCGTTGCGCGCCTCGGGCCGGTTGATGGTGATGATGAGGACGTTGCCCCGCCGCTCGGTGAGAGCGGCGGGTGCCTGTACGTCAGGTGTCACAGCAGTTCGAGGATGGTGGCGTTGGCCTGGCCGCCGCCCTCGCACATGGTCTGCAGGCCGTATTGAATGCCCTTGTCCCGCATGTGGTACAGCATCGTCGTCATGATGCGGGCACCGGAGCCGCCGAGCGGGTGGCCCAGTGCGATCGCGCCGCCGTTGGGGTTCAGCTTCTTCTCGTCGGCGCCGATGTCCTTGAGCCACGCCAGCGGCACCGGGGCGAACGCCTCGTTGACCTCGAACACGCCGATCTCGTCGAGGCTCAGGCCCGACTTGTGCAGCGCCTTCTGGGTCGCCGGGATCGGCGCGGTCAGCATGATCACCGGATCGGCGCCTGCCAGCACCGCGGTGTGCACCTTGGCGATCGGCTTGAGGCCCAACGACTTCGCCTTCTCGGCCGACATGAACAGCAGCGCCGCTGAACCGTCAGAGATCTGGCTGGAGTTGCCGGCGTGGATCACGCCGTCCTCCTTGAACGCGGGCTTGATCTTGCCGATCGACTCGATGGTGCCGCCGCGCCGGATGCCCTCGTCCTTGAGCACCGGGTTACCGTCCTGGTCCTTGATCGCGACGATCTGATCGTCGAACGCACCGGAATCCTGTGCGGCCGCGGCCTTCTCGTGCGAGCCGAGCGAGAACTGATCGAGGTCGGTACGGCTGAAGCCCCACTGGTCGGCGATCATCTCGGCACCGATGCCCTGATTCGGGGTCTGGCTGTAGCGGTTACGGAACGCCTCCGGGTACGGATGCCCGCCGTTGGCAAGCGAGGAGCCCATCGGAGTGCGCGACATCGACTCCACGCCGCCGGCGACGACGACGTCGTAGTGGCCTGCGACCACGCCCGCCGCGGCGAAGTGCACCGACTGCTGGCTCGACCCGCACTGGCGGTCCACGGTCACGCCGGGCACGCTCTCGGGCCAGCCCGCGGCGAGCACCGCGGTGCGGGCAATGTCGAGCGCCTGCTCGCCTGCCTGCATGACGCAACCCCAGATGACGTCGTCGACGATCGAGGGCTCGATGCCAGCACGCTCGACGAGGCCGTTGAGCACCTGCGCGGACAGGTCGCCGGCGTGCACACCCGACAGCCCGCCGTTGCGCTTGCCGACCGGCGACCGTACGGCCTCGACGATGACGGCTTCAGCCATGACACTTTCTCCTTTGAATGCGGTGTTTCCCCGAAGGTAGATCAACAAGGTTTACTAGGTCAACCTGCTGGTTGGTAGGCTGGCAGCGGCATCGTGGCCGGTTTTGCCCTGTTCGACATGGTTTACTGAGTTGCATAGCTCGGGGGACACTGCGTGGGAGAAGTTGATGTGACGCGAAGCACACCGCTGGCGCCGATGATCGGCCCGAACGGCGTCGGCTCCGGCGCGGCGGTCCGCTCGCCGAAGACGGCCGAGCTGGTCGCGGGCACGCTGCGCCGCATGGTCGTCGACGGTCAGCTCAAGGACGGCGACTTCCTGCCGAACGAGGCAGAGCTGATGGCCCACTTCGGCGTCAGCAGGCCGACGCTGCGTGAAGCCGTCCGGGTGCTGGAGTCCGAGCGGCTGGTCGAGGTGCGGCGCGGGTCGCGCACCGGCGCCCGTGTCCGGGTGCCCGGGGCGGAGATCGTCGCGCGTCCGGCGGGTCTGCTGCTCGAACTGACCGGCGCGACCATCGCCGACGTGATGGTGGCCCAGGCGGGCATCGAGCCGATGGCGGCCCGCCTGCTGGCGGAGTCGGGCAGCACGGAGGCGTTCGACGAACTCGACAAGCTGCTGGCCGAACACATCCCCACCGGGTGGCAGTCGGGCCGGCTGGCCGAGACGACGGGCGACTTCCACCGCCGCATGGTGGAGCTGTCGGGAAACGCCTCACTGGCGATCATCGCGGGCATGCTGCACGAGATCACCGTGCGGCACACCGCGTTTCTGTTCAAGGAACGCCGGCCGGTGTCGAAGTCGGACTACGACAAGCTGATGCGGTCCTACGGGCGGCTGATGAAGTTGTTGCGGTCGGGCGACGGCGAAGCGGCCGAGGCGCATTGGCGCAAACACCTCGACGTCGCGCGCAGCCTGCTGCTGGAAGGGCTGGAGACCGTCAAGGTACGCGACGTGATGGGCTGACCAGTCGAACCCTCCGCGAGAGGAGTAGTTGTCGTGGAAAAGTTCGAGTGAGCCGCACGGTAACTACAGTTTCGCGAAACCACCGGGGCCTAGTCCGGCCACACCGCCAGACGCGTGGACGTCTCCACCAGCCCGTCGGACGTCTTCCACCGCATCGGCAGCAGCCGGTAACGCCAGCTGCCCGGGCGGCCATCCGCACCGACATGGTCGACCGCGATCGAAATCAACCCGTCGTCAAGGTGTTTGGCGTGTGTCTCGAAGTACAGGCCGCGTTCGTCGTCGAGTTCCGACATCAGCTCGCTGCCGTAGAGCAGCCGCGGGCCCGGCGCCCGGTACAGCAGCACGCACTGGTGCCGGTCCGGGCAGTGCCCACCGATCACCCGCACCGCGCAGTTCCTGTCGACCGGCCCGAGGTCGCTCTGCAGTCGCCCGGTCTCGTCGAACCACACGGACACCGGCTCAGGTGGCGTCGCCATTGAATGTCGCCGCCCCTGCGGCTCCGACCCGGTCACTTCTGTACACATGCACCGGCACGGTGTCGTCCCATGGCTGGCGGGTCACCATGTCGGCGACTTTGACGTAGCCGCTTTCGAATTCGCCGGTGGCCGCGTCGACGAGCCGGTACTCCTGGCGCTGTTTGTGGATCGGCTGCGCGTCGATCAACACGATGCGGACCTCCCCCGGTTCGAAGTGGCACCGCTGGTGCAGGGCCTCGATCAACTGCTCGTTGTGCATGTGGCCGTCGCCGAAGTTCCAGCCGATCGCCGTCGAACAGATGCGTTCGCCGTCGGTCAGCACGTAGTCGTCCTCGTTGTGCCCGGCCATCGCGCGGTGCGCGAGTGTGAACATCGCGCGACCGTGGGTGTTGAAGGCGCGGAACGCATATCCCATGTACAGGTACATCTGCGCGGTCTCCGGGCTGCCGTAGTACCGCTCCATCTGCGCCTGCGGCATGCTCGCGATCGAGACGATGTTCTTCTCGATCTTCTCGGCGGCCGACGGTTTGACGCACCACAGCCCGGTGTCCCAGTTGCCCGCGTAGTACCGCATGCCCGGTAGGAAGGACACCTTGCGCGGGGACAGGTTTCCCACCACGACGGTGCCGGCGACGACGACGAACAACAGCACCGGCAGCGGCGTCGACATATCGCCCAAGCCGACGTCGGCGTGGCCGACGAACAGCGCCAGCACCGAGAACATCATGAAGACGTTCCACTCCAGCGGCACGCCCATCGGGATCGACGACAGGATGCCGAAGTGGAAGCACAGCATCACGAACGCGGCCACATAAGTCGGCCAACCGCCGTGGGAGAAGAACAACACCAACGGCACCAGTCCCTCGATCGCGGTGCTGAAGTGCGCGAGCCACCGCGACAGCCGGCCCGGCCGCAGGTCGTCCGGGAAGTGCTCGAAGAACTTGCGCTTGATGAACCGCGGCCGGAACACCGGATTGTTGCTCATCATCGTCGAGATGACGAACGGGAAGTGCTTGTTCAGCTTCGATGTCGCCGCACCCAGCCAGATGGTCAAGCACACCAGTTTGGCGGCGATGATCATGTCCACCCCGTATCCGGCGAACAGGAACGCCACGGTGAACGACGCGTACACCTCGCCGCGCGCCGCCAGGAAGATGACCTTGTCGCGCAGGCCGAGCACGGCCAGCAGGCCGAGGATCGTCCAGATCTGCCACATCGGCAGCACACCGACGGCCGTGCCGAGCGCGGGCATCGGCCCTGTGCCGTCGGAGCACAGCGCGATCACGAGCACGACGAGCAGCGCCGCGTAGAGCAGGGCGTCGAGCGGCGTGCGCGTGGTGCCCTTCGTCAGCGGCACCCGAGTGGGCCATGGTGGCAGCCGAATCGTGTTGGGCCGCAACCAGTACAGGATCGAGCCCATCGGCGGGAAAAACCGGTTGTTCAGCGGACCGAAGCCACAACCGAGCCCGACGACCTCGAACAACATGGTGTACAGCCCGACCTTCTCGAAGACGATCGGCTCGGCATACCACTGCCCGACATTGGTGAAGCCGTCGATGCCGTCGGTCGCGAGCGCGAACAACCAGCCAACGAGGATGTAGAGAAGGATCTTGACGACGTAGAACAGGTGCAGCACCACCGGGGTACCGAAGCCCACCTCAGCCCAGTGCCGGGCCATCGGCACGATCTTCTCGGCGCGCGTGCCCTTGCTCCACTCCTCGTAATCGACGACGGGCGCGTCCTGCTTCAGAAACCCCATGTCGGATCAGACTAGAACGTGTTCTAGCCGAGCGGGACGACTTTGGTCGCAAGCGCGGTGAGGCGTCCGCCCGATCCATTAACTGGCTACCTTCGGCCGACTCGACACGGCCCGCGTCGCACCGCCGACGCTTCCGGCGATCGGTTGACGGCAACAAAGCGCGGCATTGCCCGTGAACCGTGCGAACCCTGCTAAGGGCAAACCAAGAAAGTTTTTGAAAAGTCACGGTTTCAACTTCGCCCGAGATGGTTAACCCGACTACGCGCCCGACAAAACCGTTTGCTGGGCGGTACGGGTTCACAGCGAGAGGGGAATTGACCATGCATCGTAAGGGGCTGCTGTCGCGGGTCGCGTTGGTTTCAGGGACGGCAATCGTGTCGGGCGGCATCGCGCTTGCGGGTGCCGGGATGGCTTCGGCCCAACCGAGCGAACGGATCGACCATCAGATCGGCCACGCAGGCACGTACTACAACCACCAACTCGGGCACCTGGGCACGTTCCTGAATCATCAGGTCGGCCACGCAGGCACCTACTACAGCGTGCAGACCGGCCGCGCCGCCTCCTACGCGGTGACGCAGACCGGTCGGGCGGGTTCGTACGCGCTGACGCAGACGGGGCGGGCCGTGTCGGGCCTGCTGAACAGCCTGCTCGGCAAGAACAACCGCTAGCCAGCGGCGGTGGATGCGGGTGGCCGGTGACCGGTCACCCGCATTCGCATGACTTCTGTTGTCAGGCTTCGGCTTTCGCCGGGGGTCGCCAGAAGATCACCAACTGGCCGATGCCACCGACGAGCCCGAGCACCGCCGAGATCAACAGCCCCCACCAACCGTGCAGATAGTCGTAGAGCCCCGATGACCCGAACAGCGCGTAGTCCAGGCTGAACCGGCCCGCCCCGATGGTGGCCACCGCCACCGCCGAGGACGCCAGGATCAAGTTGTATTCCCAGCCCTCCTTGACGATGAAAAACCCGTTGGGCCGATGCACCGTCCAAGCGGCCACGAACATCAGCGCGACGAAACCCGCGGCGGGAATCGGCGTCAACAACCCCACCGCCAGCCCGATACCCGCCGCCATCTCTGTCGTCGCGGCCACCCGCGCGTGGAACATGCCCGGCCTCATGCCCATGCTGTCGAACCAGCCCGCAGTCCCGGACAAGCCACCCTTGCCGAAGAACTTGTTGTAGCCGTGGGCGGCCATGGTCAGACCCAGCACCACCCGCAATATCAGCAGCCCGGTGTCGATCGCTGTGTGGTCAGTCATGCAACAAAATCTAGGCCATGTGTTAAGCCGCCGACCACCCCCCGTCCACTCCGAGGATCGTCCCGTGGATGTTTGCGGCATCGTCGCCGGCCAGGAAAACCACCGCAGCCGCGACCTCCTCGGGCGTGCTCATCCGTCGCGACGGTATGCGTGCGAGCATCGGGGCGACGTGGTCGGCGAACTGCTCTTGGCGTTCAGTGGCGATCGGACCGGGCGCGACCGCGTTGACCCGAACGCCGGACGGTCCGTACTCGTCGGCCCACGACTGAGTGAAAGAGTGGATCACCGCCTTGTTCGAGGAGTAGATCGCCGAGCCCGCGCTGCCGCGCAGTCCAGCGATGGATCCGATATTGATGATGGCGCCGTCGCCGCGCTCAACCATCGCCGGCGCCAGTTGCCCGGTGAGCAGGAACGGCGCAAACACATTCACCGCGAAGGCATCCCGCAACAGTTCTTCGGGTATCTCGGCGGTCGGCGCCGGCATCAGCAGCATCGCGGCGTTGTTGACCAGGATGTCGATCCGACCGCCCGCGGCGACGGTGGCCTCTGCTGCCAACCGGCGCACCTCGTGCTCGCCCGCGCCGAGGTCGGCGACGACGAATTCCGCGGAACCGCCTGCGGTTCGGATCTCTGCGACCACGGCATCGCCGCGGACCTTGTCCCGGCCGCTGACGACGACGAAGGCACCCTCTGCAGCCAACGCCGAGGCGATGGCCACGCCGAGGCCGCCCGTGGAACCGGTGACCAATGCTGTGCGGCCAGCCAGCCGCGTGACGTTTGAACTCATGGATTCACTGGTACGCTCGGAAAAATGGACCTGCAAGTCCAGAAGTTGACGGTCAAGGGCCGCGCCACCAGACAGCGCATCATCGAGGGTGCGGCAGCGGAGATCCGCGAGAACGGCGTCGCCACCGCCACCCTCGACGACATCCGAGCACGCACCCGAACCTCCAAAAGCCAGCTGTTCCACTACTTCCCCGACGGCAAGGAGCAATTGCTGCTCGCGGTGGCCGAGCACGAGGCTCAGATGGTTTTACAGGATCAGCAGCCGTACCTCGGTGCGTTGACGTCGTGGGCAGCGTGGCAACGGTGGCGCGACGCAGTCGTCGACCGGTACCGCAAACAGGGCCAGCACTGCCCGCTCGCGGTGCTGATGTCAGAGATCGGCCGCACGACGCCAGGCGCGCAGGCCGTGACGGCCGCGCTGATGCGCAAGTGGCACGGCGAGATCGCCGCAGGCGTGCGCTATATGCAACTGCAGGACAAGGTCGATGCGCGGCTCGACGCGGACCGCATCGCCGCGGCGCTACTGGCCGGAATCCAGGGCGGAGTCGGCGTACTGCTGGGCACCGGTGACCTCAGTTACCTCGAGGCCGCGCTCGACGTCGGCATCGAGTCGCTGCGAGCGGCTCAGAGCGCGGCGTCGAGTCGCTCGACATAGGCGTCGATGTCCCCGATCGCCGATTCGGCGGCGTGCACGCTGACCGCGATCGTGTCGCCGATGCCGTGCACCCCGTGCGTCAGGCCCATCATCGGTGACAGTCCCGGATAGCCGGCCGTCGCCACCACGGGCAGCCCGCCGAAGCGCAGGTCGGCCGGTCCGCGGTTGACGCTGGACACGACGGTGTTGCCGGTGACGGTCGGCGAGCGCAGCATCGGGTCGAATTGTGCGACGCCCCAGCGCAATAGCGGCGCGGGCACCGACGCCGCTGCCCGGCTCGCGGCGAGCATAGCCGGATGCGCCGCCCGTCGGCGCCGGTCGGCCATGTCCTCGACGATCCTGGCGATGCGTGCGTCGATCGGCAGATCCGGGTACAACCCGACGCCGACGTTGCCGAAGTGGTTGTGCGCGCGGCGGACACCGGCCTTCGCCATCGGCACTTCCGCGCCGAGCGTCGACGGGTCGTCGCCGAGTTCGCGCAGGTGGGCCGCCACGGCGGTGGACACCGCCGCCAACACACCGACGGTGACGGTCGGCCCCGACAATGTGGCACGGTTGCGGACCACGGTGCGGATGCTGCGCGTTCCGTCGGGGCGCGCATTGCTGCGTAACGCGGGACGCGAATCCGCCTGTGCGGGAACCAGACCCGCAGCCACATCGCGGACCAACTGCCGATGTGCCCTCGCCGCGGTGAACGCGCGCCACGGCAGTGCGGCGCCCCGCATCGGCGGTGGCGCTGGCACGGCCGGAACCTCCGCCGGGCGACCGAACAGCCACGCCGCGAGCGCCGACGACCGGACGCCGTCGCCGAGCACATGGGCGGACTGCAGCACGGCAATAGTCCCGACGCCCGCCCCGGGCACATCGTCGACGGACGGGAACACGTGCACACGCCACGCGTTGCGCCGGGGGTCGAGTTGGTGTTCGGCCAGCGCGGCGACGGCGGTCAGGCAGTCGGCCCAGCCGCCGACCGGTTCGTGCACCGCGACCTGGTCGGCGTCGATGTCGGACCGCACCCACGCGGGGTAGCTGAACGGATTGCGGTCCTCGATCCGCAGCCTCAACTCCTGGGCGGCCTGCGCCCGGCGCCGGACCACATCGACCGCCTGCTCGAGATCGGCGGGCACCCCCGCGAAGGCGTAGAGCAGGAACTGATCGTTGGGGATCTTGGCCGACATCCAATATGTTTGCGCATCGACCGCCGCAAGCCGACGGACCATCATGGTCTCAGGCTATTGTCTGCCCATGCTTCCGCCCAAGCGCGACGACGGCGTCGTGATCGTCACCGGCGCGTCGTCGGGTATCGGCGAGCAGATCGCCCGCGAATTCGCCCGCCGCGGATACCGATTGGTCCTCGTCGCACGGCGGGCCGACCGACTGCGGCAACTGGCCGAAGACGTGGGCGGCCTCGCTCACGTGCTGCCGGTCGACCTGTCCGATCGCGAGGACCGCGCGACCCTGCCCGATCAGGTGGCCGCGCTCGGCGTCATGGCGGACGTGCTGATCAACAACGCGGGGATGGCAACGCTTGGCGCCGTCGCAGATTCCGATCCGCGGGCTGAACTCGACCTGGTGGAGGTCGACGTCGCCGCGGTGGTCGACCTGTGCAGCCGGTTCGTTCCGGACATGGTCAAGCGGGGCCGCGGCGCGGTGCTCAACGTCGCGTCGGTGGGGGCGTTCGGCCCGGTGCCCGGCCAGGCGTCCTACGGTGCGGCCAAGGCGTTCGTGCTGTCGTACACCCATGCGTTGCGAGAAGAGTTGCGCGGCACTGGTGTCAGCGCCGCGACGCTCTGCCCGGGTCCCGTGAAGACCGGGTTCGGCGAGGCGGCGGGCATTCCCGACGAGGTGGCCGAGAAGTCGCTGCCCAGGTTCCTGTGGGTGAAGCCGGACGCGGTGGCCAAGGCCGCGGTCGACGGGTTGGCGGCGGGCAAGGGCGTGATCATCCCGGGAGCGCCGAACCGGATCGCGGCGGCGGCCAATCACCTGCTGCCCCGCCCGCTGGTCACCCGACTGGTGGCGCGCAGTCATCCCGGGCTGAAGCGCTAGGTGCGACCGATGAAGTCGACGATGCGGCTGCCGACCGCGTCGGGCTGATCCAACTGCAGGAAATGTCCGCCGTTTTCGATCAGCGCGATCTCGCTGTCGTCGGGCAGTACCCGCGCGATCCACGGCGTGTAGTCCTGGGAGCAGCCGTCGTCGGTGCCGTGCAGATACAGCGTCGGCAGCCGCGGCGCGTCCAGCCAATGCTTGTCGAGTTCGGCGTAGCGGGCCGGTGGCCTGCTGCCCCGGATGGTGGCGCGGTAGAACCCGAGCGCGGCCCGCCACCGCTCGGGCACCCCGATCGCGTCGCCGACGTAACGCAGATCCTCGGCGGCGTGATAGCCGGGCGACCATCTGCGCCACAGCTTCGGAACCAACCAGGACGCGGAACGGTCTGGCAGCCAAGGCAATTGGAAGTACATGATGTACCAGCTGAGCAGTAACTGGCGTGGCAGTTTGGCGGCCAGTCGTCCCGGCTGGGGCACTCGACCGAGCGGGCGGAACGCCGCACCGAACGGCACCGACATGATCACCGCTTTGCGGAAGGGGGCGTCAGGCATCGCGGCGAGTCCGGCCCCCGCGATCGCGCCCCAGTCGTGACCGATGAACACGTCACGTCCCGTCGGGCCCGCGGCCTCGAGCACCCGCAGCGCGTCGTCCATGTACGCGCCGACGTGGTAGCTGCCGTCGGACGGTAGCGACGAGGGCGCGTAGCCACGCATGAACGGTGCCACCACCCGCCAGCCCGCGTCGACCAACGCGGGCGCCACCTTTCGCCACCCGTAGGCGGTATCGGGAAAACCGTGCAGGCACAACGCTATTGGCGCGTCAGCGGGCCCCCACGTCAGCGCCCGCAGCTGCACAGCCGGCGCCGAGACGTCCAGCCATCCAGGGTCGGCCACGCTAGACCGGATCGAATTTGGAGATCAGCCAGCGGCCGTCCACCTTGTCCAGTGTGACCCGCACACTGGACGCGGTGTCGGTCGGTGCGTCCTGTCCGACGACGACGGTCTGGTTGACGAACACCAGCACCACGGCTTCACGCGGATTGGCCGACACCGACGCCGCCACGGGAACCGTTGCCACGGCGGAGATGTTCTTCTGCTTGGCCCCCGGAATCACCACATCGTTGGTCAACGAGGTGTACGAGTCGCGGAAGTCGCCGGTCAACAGATCGCGGGCGGCCCCGAGTTCCTGCTCGACGGTTTCGGCCTTGTAGGACAGCAGCTTGACGGTGCTGTCCTTGGCGGCCTGCACCGATTCGTCGCGCGCGCGGTCGTTGTCGCGCACGGTGTTGTCCATCCACTTCAGGTATCCGGCGCCCAGCGCCAGCAGCAGCGCCACCGCGGGCAGCACACCGAAGACGAACACCCGCGACCATTGGATACGTCGCCTCGGCTTGGCCGGTTCAGCGGTGGCGTCGGTCGTCTCGTCCGTCTCGGCTGTCTCGGTCGTCTCGTCGGTGTCGGTGTCGGTGTCGGTGTCGGTGTCGGCAGGCACAGTGGTTTCTTCCTCCGAGGTCTGGTCCTGTCTGTGTTTGGTCACGGCACGAACTCCACGTTGGCGACCTTGGCCTCGTCACCGACCTTCTCCACCGAGATGCGCATCCGCCAGGCGCGTGGGGCCTGATCCGGCGCACCGGCATTGGAGGTCTTGACCGTCACGGCGACCAACACGTCCGCGCCCTTGTCGGTGATCGAGTCCGGCACCAGTCCGGCCGCGGCGACGGTGCCCTCCGATTTGGACTGCGCCTGCTTGACCACCTCGGTGAACGGTTGCGCGCGCTTCTGGAAGTCGTCGTAGAAGGTGCCGGTCGCGGAGTCCAGGATGCGCTTCACGTCATCGTCCGCGTGCTGCCAGTCGATCGTGGTCAGGTTCACCGCACCCTGCCTGCCGACCTGGAGGAACAGCTTCTCCCGCTCGTCGATCTGGTGCGACTGGTAGGTGCGGAAACCCAGCCAGCCCGTCAGCCCGGCCAGCCCCACGACCAGGACGGTGCCAATGATGGCGCCGAGCTTGACGTGCGACATCGGCGTCTTGGCCTTGGCGGGCGCTGCGACCACCTCGTCCGAAGGCTCGGTGTCCTCCACCGCGTCGGTCACCTCATCGGTGACGACCGCATCCGAGTGCTCGACACCGCTGGGTTCCGGCTCGGTGGCCGTCGAATCGCTCACTTCCCCTTCGGGGGCAACAGCATCGTCTGCCATGTTTGCTCCTCTGTGGCACTGCGGGCCAGATTGGACTGTGTGTACACACGTCCGTCCGGTCCAACGTACGTGCCAGTCGCTGGGTCGTACTCGGCGGCCGCTATCGGCGGCGGCGCCGGACCCGGCGGCGGAGCGGCTTGCGCAGGTGGCACCGCCGGCGGCACATGCGGGACAGCCTGCCCGGACAATGTCGCGTTGGGATCGCCCTTCCAGTTGTAGCCGTCGTTGAGCGGCACGTAATTCTCGTTGCTCTCGCACTGCTGCCATGTCGGCGCGCGTTTGCCGGGCACCGTGATGCAGGGCAGGTTACGCGCGCCGCGCACGTTGAACGGCGCGTCCTGGGGCACCCGGCAGTACAGGTTGCCAGGCGGCCGGTCGGGATAGTCCTCGAAGGTCGGCACGCGTTGCTGCTGGGCGGGCAGGAAGCCGGTGGTGCACGGCGGCGGCAGCTGCTGCGGCGGCAGCGGGATCGGCGCCGGGAACGCCGGAATCATCAGGTTCAGGTTGAAGGTCAGCGCGTCGCCCTCATAGTCCTGTTTGGTGTTGCGCTTGTGCACGCCGACGGCCTGAGTGACCGCCGTGCCCTGCGGCAGCAGCACCAGCAGCTGTTCCAGGCTCGGCCGGTAGGTGACGGCCACCTCGCCGACGCTGACGAGGTTGGCCAGCACGATGGGCAGCGTCGGCTGCAGCCGGTCGAACAAGGCGCGTGCCTCGTCCGCGGCGCCGGGGCCGTTCTGCAGGATTCCGGCGACGGCCGGGTCCTGGCTCTGCAGTTGGCTGGTGACGTTCGCCAGGTTCGACGCCCACGCCCGGATCGAGGGCGCGGTGTCGGTCTGCGAGTCCAGCACCGGCTTGGACTGGTCGATCAGCGTGGTCAGCGAATCGAGATTCTTGCGGGCGTCGATCGCGAGATTGGCGCTGCCGTTGACCAACCGGCGCAACTCGGGGCCAAGGCCGCCGACAGCGACGTAAGCCTCGTCGACGACGGTCTTCAGGTTCTCCTGCGGAATCGCTTCCAGGCCGCGGGTGGTGTCGGCCAGCACCTTGTTGATGTCCGTCGGCACCGTCGTGCGGTCGGCGGGAATCACGTCGCCGTTCTTCAACGACGGACCACTCGCGCTGCGCGGTATCAACTGGACGAACTGCTCACCGACGGAAGACACGCTGTGCACTTCGGCGGTCAGGTCCGCGGGAATCGGGACGTTCTTGTCGAGTGAAAGCACCGCCTGCACACCGGTATCGGTCAGTTTGACGCTGTCTACGATGCCGACCTGTGCGCCGCGGTAGGTGACGTTGCTGCGCGGGTAAAGGCCGCCGGTTTCCGGCAATTCGAGCTTGACGGTGTACTGCCCGATACCCGCCATGTCCTGCACTCGCATGTAGCCGAACAGCATGACGGCGAGCGCGGTCGTCGCGATGACGGCGAAGATCGCCATCTGGATCAGGATTCTGCGCGTCAGGATCATGGCTAGGGCCCCTGATCGAATCGGTAGGGAGCGATCAACGGGTTACCCGCGGTGCCGGGGCCGCCCGACATGCAGGGGCTGGGGAACTGGCCGATGGTGCGGCCCCACTGAAGCTCGAGCCACGTCAGATCGCATTCCCACCGCGACCCGGTGAAGATGCCCTGGTCGATCCGGCTCAGCGTCAGGTCGAGGATCAACGTCAGGTTGGCGTAGTCGCCGCGCATCCAGTTGGTGAGCGTCTCCTTCGGGAACGGGAACGTGGGCAGGAAGCTCAGCGCGCGGGTCAGCGCCGGCCCGGAGTCGGCGAGCGATTGCAGCACCGGCCCAAGGTCTTTGAGCTCCTGGACGAGCGCGTCCTTGGTCTGGTTGACCGAGTCGGCGGCCAGCGCGCTGAACTTGCCGAGCTGCGCGAGTGCTTCGGAGAGGTTGTTGCGTTGGTCCTTCAGCACCACCAGCGCGTCGGGGATCGTCTTCAAAGCCTTGTCCACGACGGGTTTCTGCGCCGCGAACTGGCCGACGAGGTTGTTGAGGCTTTCGGTGGCCGCGATGATGTCGTCTTTTTGGTCGTCGAGGTAGCCGATGGCCTTGTCGAGTTGCTCGATCAGGCTGCGCAGGTCGTTCTCCCGCCCGGCGAACGCCGCGCTGAGCGCCTCGGTGATGTCCTGGATGTTGCCGATGCCACCGCCGTTGAGCAGCAACGCGATCGCGGACAATGTCTGCTCGGTGCTCGGGTACTTACCCGAGGATGCCAGCGGGATCAGCGAGCCCTCGTGCAACCTGCCCTGCGGCGGAACGTCTTTCGGCGGGGCCAGCTCGATGTGCAGTGACCCCAGCAGGCTGGTCTGGCCGAGCGTGGCGGTCGCGTTGGCGGGCAGTTCGACGTCGCGGTTGAGCCGCATCGTCACCAGCGCGTGCCAGCCCTGGCGCTCGATCTTGGTGACGGTGCCGACGTTGACGTCGCCGACGCGGACGCGGGAGTTCTGCTCGATGTTGTCGACGTCGGGCATCTGCGCCTGAATGGTGAACGAGCCGGGGCCGACGCCCTGCACGCCGGGCAGCGGCACCGAGTTCAGTCCCCGCCAATCGCTGCAGCCCGCCAACCCGAGGCACAGCACCAGCATGCCGAGCGCAATGCGAATCCCGTTGCCGCGCATCATGGTCCCACTCCAGGCGGCACCATCATGCCGCTCAGCCCGTCGGCCGGATTCGTCGCAATCGGCGCCTCTGCCGCCAGCGGGGGTCCTGGCGGGGGTGGCGGTGCGGCGTCCGGCGGCACCGACGGTGCGGCGGCCGGCGGTGGTTGCGGCGGAATGTAATCCGGGCGCATCCAGTCCTCGCTGTAGGTCAATTCGTTCGGCCGTGTCGAGGCGCCGACGAACACGTTCTGTGCCAGCGGCAGGAAGTTGTACTGCCGGTTCTTGATGATCGGCGCCAGGTATTGCACGCACAGCTTCGCCGACTCCTCGGCGCCGAGCCGGGACGCGGCCTGAATGGCGCCGCACAGGAACGAGATCGGATTGGCGAAGTTGTTGATCATCGGCACGCTGCTCACCGCGCCCTGGGCGGGCTGCCAGATGTTCACGTAGTTCTGCAACGTGTTGGGTGCCACGTGCAGGAACTGCTTGACGTCGACGAGGCTGTCGTTCAACGCCTGGGTTACCCCGGCCAGCTTGTCCGACGTGGTGCCGAGCGCTTCCCGGTTGTCGGCGACGAACTGCTGCACCTCCGGTATCACGGCGTTCAGATCGCGCACTGCGTCGGCGACTTCGTTGGGGTTGTCGGCGAGCAGTCCCGTCACCGAGGCCAGGTTCTGGTTGAGCTGACGCATCAGGTTGGTGCTGTCCTGCAGCGCCGACACCAGGATCGCCAGGTTCTTGACGGTGGAGAAGATGTCGGTGCTGTGGTCGCCGAGTGCCGAAAACGCTTGCGACAGCTTGATGATGGTGTCGCGGATGTTGGCGCCCTGCCCCCGCAGGTTGTCGGCGGTGGTGTTGATCACCGAGCCCAGCGGCGCCACCCCGCCCGGTTCGGTCGGCTGCAGGGTGTCGGCCAGTTTCTCCAATTGCGTACGGACCTGGTCCCATTCGACGGGCACCGCGGTGCGGTCCCTTCCGATCACCGCGTTGTCCTTGAGGACCGGACCGGTGGTGTAGACCGGGGTGAGCTGGATGGCGCGTGCGGTCACCAGGGTCGGCGACAGGATCGCCGCCTTCGCGTCGGCGGGCACCTTGTACTTGCTGTCGTAGTAGAACGAGATCTTCACCCGTTCGGGCTGCGGCTGGATCTCGGTGATCTTGCCGACGTTCACGCCAAGGATGCGGACGTCGTCTCCGACGTAGATGCCGTTGCTGTTCTCGAAGTACGCAACGACATTCGTGCGGTTGATGGTGTCCGTGGTCCGCAACACCGCCACCACACCGGCCACCAGCAGCACCACGAGCGCGACGGCAACCCAGCTTCTGCGGATGTGGCTCATGGACCCACCTCTCCGGGGCCGGGAACCGCGACGGGGCTCGGCGTCGGCTGCGGTGTCGAATCCAGCCCCGGCGGGGCCGGCGCGGGCGGACCGGGCGGCGGACCACCCGGCGGCGGTGCGGGCAGCGGCTCGCGGTACGGGTAACAGCCGGTCGGGCCTGGCAGCGGCAGGCCGGGCGGACCGCAGCCCTGATCGCCGGGATTGCCGGTGATCGCGTCGGGCAACGTCAGATGCGGTTCGCCGCCCTGGCCGGTCCTTGGGAACGGCACCGGCAGCGCCGGGGTGCCTGGCTGGCCGACCTGCGGGTCGCTCAATTCGGACGGCAGCTTCACGTTCGGGTCGAGACCGAGATCGGAGAACGCGGCGTCGATGAAGGGCTGCAGGAACTGACCGGGCAGCAGGTTGGCGACGTAGGTCTTGAAGAACGGGCCGGAGGCCACCGATTCGCCGAGCGACATCGAGTATTCGGTGAGCAGGTGCAGGGACTTCTGCAGCCGCTCTTTGCGGTTGTCCAGCATCGTCAACACACCGTTGAGCTTCTCGAGCGCGGGCCGCATCGTGGCCTTGTTCTCACCGATGAAACCGTGCAGCTGTTGGGACAGCGCCGAGATGTTGCCGGAGATCTGATCGACTGCGGCGCTTTGACTTTGCAGCTCGGCGAGCAGCGCGTTGGTGTTGCCGATCAGGCTGACGACCTGGTTGCTGCGCTCAGCCAGCACCGTGGTGGCTTTGTCGGCGTTGGTCAGCAGGCCGCGCAACTGGGCGTCACGCTCGTTGAGGGTCTGGGAGAACCGCGCCACCCCCTCGACGGCGATCTTCAATTCGGGTGGTGTGTCCGCGAAGGTCTCGGAGAGCACCCGCAACGAATCCGACAGCTGGTTGGTGTTCAATCCGCTGATCGTGGTGGCCAATTCGCCGAGCGCATCCGGTAATTGGTACGGCGAGGTGGTGCGGTCGAGCGGGATTACGCCGTCCTGTCGCCCGTCACCGCGCGACGTGACCTCGAGGATCTTCGTGCCGAGCAGCCCCTTGGTCTTGATCGCGGCCTCGGTGCGGTCGCCGAGGCGGATGTCCTTGTTCACGGTGAACTTGACCAGCACCCGCGTCCCGTCGAGTTCGATGGATTCGACCTTGCCGACCTGGAAACCCGAAACCTGAACGGCGGCATCGTCCATCAGCCCGCCGGCCTCCGCGAAGTAGGCCGAGTACTCCTTGCCCTGGTTGATGAACGGCAGCTTGTCGTAGTTGATCGCGCCCAGGATGATCGCGATGGTGATGGCGATGCCGATGGCGCCGATGACGAAGAGGTTGCGTTCAGCGAAGGGTTTCATCGCGGCGCGCACCTCCCTGTGCTCTGGCCCGCGACCTTGACGTACACCGGCTGGCCCCCCTTGCCGTTCAGCTTCAGCACGATATCGCACAGGTAGAAGCTGAAGAAGTCACCGTAAATGCCTTGTCGCGCAAGGGCTTGGTAGGCGTCCGGCAGGGTGTTGAGCAGGTTGTCGAAGTAGTCGTGGTCGGCCACCACGATCGCCGACGCGCGATCTGTCTCGCGGATGGTCTTCGCGAACGGCGGCCGCGCTTGGGCCAACAGGTCGGTGATGCTTCCTGCCGCGGCGTTGGCGTACGCCACGCCGTTGGTGATGTCCTGCCTGCGGTCGGCCAACGTCTGCGTCAACTCCGCGAGAGCGTCGACCGCCTTACCGAATTGGTCGCTCTGGTCGCCGAGCGAGCCAAGCACGGTGTTGAGGCTGACGATGGTCTCGCCGATCAACTGGTCGCGGTCGGCGAGCGTGCTGGTCAGCGCGGCGGTCTGCGACAAGAACGAATTGATCGTCCCGCCTTGACCTTGCAGAGCCGCAATCAACTGGCCGGACAACGCATTCACCTGCTCGGGATCCAGCGCACGGAACAGCGGCCGGAACCCGCCGATCAGCGCGTCGAGGTCGAGCGCAGGCGACGTGCGGGCCAGCGGAATGGTGTCGCCAGGGTTGAGCTTCTTGACGCCTCCGGCGCCCTCCTCAAGGGCGAGGTAGCGGCCGCCGATGAGGTCGTCGTACCGGATGACGGCCCTGGTGCCCTCGGTCAGCACCACCGAGTCGTCGGCGGTGAACTCGACCATCGCGGTGGTATCCGGCTGGATCGCAACGTCTTTCACCTGACCGACCTCGACGCCCGCGATACGGACGAAGTCGTTCTTCTCGAGCCCGGTGACATTGGTGAACGCGGCCCGGTAGGTGTGCGCCTTCTCCCCGAACCGCATCTGCCCGAACACGGCGTACAAGCCGAACACCCCGAGCAGGCACACAACCAGAAAGACAGCGAGGCGCACCACCGTGGCTCGCAGGTTCTCTCTCATGGCTGGTTACCTTTCGCGGTTGCGGGGGGGGTCGGTCAGGGCGACGGGGCGGCAAGCTCCGGAAGCGGTACGGGCGGCAGCGGTGTCGGCTGCATCTGTGCGGGCGAGTGCACGATGAACGGCTCCGAACCCGGCGTCGGCCCCGGTTCGCGCGGCGCCATCGGGGGCGGCGCGGGCGGAAGTCCTGGCCACAGCGGGGTGCCGTCCGGTGCGTACAGGTCGGCGCCGTACGCCGGCGCACCGGGATACGGGATCGGTCCTGGCGCGGGCCCGCCGAACAGGTTGCGGATGCTCGGCGGTTCGGGCACTGCGCGGGTGACCGGCAGGTAGTTGGCCCAGGCCGGGAAGCCGATGCCGGGGTTCGGTCGCCAGTCGATGCCGGTGCCGAATCCGGTGTTGGTGACGAGGTTGCGCACCGGCCAGTTCTTCGCGACATCGGGCAGCGACCCGCATCCTGGCTTGCCGCCGGGTCCGCCCTTGGCGCCGATGACGGGCAGGTTGTCCGGATAGTGGTACGGGTCGTCGCCGAGCGCGAGGGATGTGTCGAGGATCAGCGTGCGGCCGTTGCCGCCCGCCGATTCGTAACCGCCGGTGTCCAGGATGGTCTTCGCACCCATCAGCAGGCAGGTGTACTCGGGGTTGTACTTGTAGAGCAGATTCGTCGTCGGCTCGAGCACGTTGACGGCCTTGATCAGGTTCGCCTGATTCGGCGCCAACAGGTTGATGCCGCTGTTGGAGAATCCAATGGTGGCCAGCAGCAACGCATCCAGCTGCTTGGTGTGACTGGTGACGGTCTGGCTTGTGGTGCTCGCCGCGTTCAACACTGTCAGAATGTCCTGCGCCGCACCGCTGTACGCGTCGTTGAAGCCCTTGAGCGCCTGCCAATCCGCGCGGATGGTCTCGCTACGCGGATTGAGTTGCAGCAGCACCTGGTTGGCGTCGGTGGTGGCCTGGCCGATCTTCTCGCCCTGTCCGCGAACACCTTCGGCGAGCGCGGCGAGCGTGCTGTTGAGTTTCGCGGTGTCGACCTGGTTGAGCACCGCCACCACGTTCTGGAAGACCGTGTTGACCTCGGTGCTGACGTTGCGCGACTGCAGCACCTGACCGGCGGCCAGCCGCTGCGGGCTGGGGTTCTCCGGATAGACCAGGTCGACGAACTTCGCACCGAAGACCGTGGTCGCACGGATCTGCGCCTCGACGTTGGCGGGGATGAACTGAATCTGGTCGTGGTCGATCTCCAGCTTCAGCGACACCGGCTCTCGTCCGCCGTGGATGGCGGCCACGCGGCCGACCTGCACGCCGCGCATCTTGACCTTGGCGTTGGTCTCCATCACCAAACCCGCGCGGTCCGACGTCAGCGTGACCGGCACCTCGCTGCGGAAGGTGCCCGCGAACAAAGCCAGGCACAGCCAGATCAACAGGGCCGAACCCACCACCAGGATCAGCGTGTACCACGCTGGGTGCAGGCCGGTGTCGTCGCTGTCCATCTTTACCCGGCCAGGTTGAAGTTTCCGGACTGGCCGTACACGGCCAGCGACATCATCACGAGAACGAACGCGGCGACGATCAGCGACGTGCGAACGGCGCGACCCACCGCTTCACCGACACCCGCCGGTCCGCCACGCGCGGTGTAGCCGTAGAACGTGTGCACCAGCATGATCACGACGGCCAGCACGATGCACTGCAGGAAGGACCACATCAGGTCGGTGGGATTGAGGAAGGTGCGGAAGTAGTGGTCGTAGACGCCGGTCGACTGGCCGTAGATGACGGTGGTGCCGAACTTCGCCGCCCAGAACGAGGCAACCCCCCCAACGCAATACAGCGGGATGACGACGAGCAGACCCGCCAGCACGCGGGTGGACGCCAAATAGGCGACCGACCGGATGCCCATCACTTCGAGCGCGTCGATCTCTTCGTTGATCCGCATCGCGCCGAGTTGCGCGGTGGCACCGGCACCGATCGTGGCAGACAGTGCGACCGCCGTGGTGGCGGGCGCGATCAGCCGGACGTTGAAGAACGCCGACGCGAATCCGGTCAGGGCTTCGACGCCGATCTCGGAGAAGTCGGTGTACCCCTGCACGGCCACCAGCGCGCCCGTCGTCACGGTCAGAAAGCCGACGATGGCGACCGTTCCGCCGATGACGATCAGCGCACCCGCGCCAAGACCCATTGCGGCGATCTGCCGGATCAACTCGACCCGGTACGAGGTGACGGCGATGTGGATCGAACGCAGCGTCGTGCCGTAGAACTTCGTCTGCCTGCCGATCCGGTTCCAGGGCTCGGCCACCGACCGATACCGGGCCTTCAGCCACGGGAACTGCGAATGGGGGCGGGAGACGGTCACATCGTCACCTTCACGGCGACAGCGGTCGCGACCACGTTGATGGCGAACAGCGCCATGAACGTGAACACGACGGTTTCGTTGACCGCGATCCCGACGCCTGCCGGGCCGCCGCCCACCGAGACGCCCTTGTAGCAGGCGATCATCCCGGCGGACAACCCGAACAACGCGGCCTTCAGCAGCGCGATCGTGACGTCCGCGGCGCCGATGATCAACGTCAGGCCCGCCGCGAACGCGCCTGGCGACACGTGCTGGATGTAGACGCAGAACAGGTAGGCGCCGGCCAGGCCGACCAGGATCACCGTCGCGGCCAGGGCCAGCGACACCAGCGTGGCGGCCAGCACCCGCGGAACAACAAGAGCCTGAATAGGATTGACGCCCATCACTCGGAGGGCGTCAAGTTCTTCGCGGATCGTGCGTGCGCCGAGGTCGGCGCACATCGCGGTGGCCCCCGCGCCGGCCACCACCAACACCGTCACGATCGGGCCGATCTGTCGTACCGTGCCGAGCGCGGCGCCGGTACCGGAGAAATCCGCTGCGCCGAATTCGGTCAGCAGGATGTTGAACGTGAACGTCAGCAGCACCGTGTAAGGGATGGTGAGCATCAACGTCGGAACGATAGAGACCCGCGCGACAAACCAAGACTGCGAGATGAATTCGCGCCATGCGAACGGCGGCTTGAACATGGCCACGAAGGTGTCGAGCGCCATCGCATAAAAGCCGCCGAAGCCGCGAACCGGTTTGGCTAAGAGATTGGAAGCGACCATTACCGGGCCCTCCCTCGCGTTTCCCTCATCGCCATAGGCTGTCGATCCCTCCCGCGAACAACCTGGTGCGCAAGTTGTGAGTGTTGCACGGGATGACGCCGCAGAACCGTACATCACAGATTTCTGGCCGCACAACACATAGCCCGGGCCGGTGAGAATCACCACTTCTCGCGGTGCGCGGGCCCTGACAGCAAAATGGGAGACCGGCGCAGGCTGGGTTTCTGGAATTGCGTTCCAGCTGGGACAAAAAGTGCTCTACCTTGATGTCATGACCACCGCGACCAGGCGTTGGGCGAAGACCGATGCGACGCAGCAGCGCATTCTCGACGCTGCCACCGAGGTTTTCGCCGCACGCGGATACACCGCGGCGACAATGGCCGATATCGTCGACCACTCCCGGGCCAGCATCGGCAGCATCTACCACCACTTCGGCGGTAAGCGCGAGTTGTTTCTGGCTATCTTCGAGCGGCTCACCTCCGATATCGACCGCTACATCGACGAAGCCGCCGACGCCTATCGCGGCGCCAGCCGCCAGCGGGCCTTCGAGGCGAACGCGCGGGCGTATCTGAACGCGATCTGGGCATATCGCCGCGCGGCGGTGGTGCTGGCGTCCGGTGACACCCCGGCGGGTTTCGACGCGATCCGGCGCGGCGACATCCAGCGCGGGTTCCACCGCTGGATGTCGGTGCTCGAACTCGACACCTCGCCGCGCGGTCAGCTGCTGATGCGCCTCCTCATCGACGTGATGACCGAAGCGTCGGCGATGGTGATGATGTGCGAGAACGCCGACGACGTCGGGCCCATCACCGATGCGACCATCGAGTGCCTGCGCCGCCTCACCCGTCGACCGCGTCCTCCATTTCGGCGATGACGATCTTGCGCATCGAGTGCAGCGCTTTCGTCGCCGCGGCGGCACGAGCCGGGTCGGGGTCGGACGTCAATTCGAGCGCCCGCGTCGGGGTGACCTGCCAGCTCACCCCGAAACGGTCCTTGAGCCAGCCACATTCGGACTCTTGTCCGCCGTCGACCAAACGGTCCCAGTAGTAGTCGACCTCGGCCTGGTCCTTGCACTCGATCATGAACGACACCGCCTCGGTGTGCGGGAACGCCGGGCCGCCGTTGATGCCGAGGAACCGGGTGCCGTCCAGCACGAACGCACCCCAGACGACCTCGCCGGGCGTGCCGGGGCCGAAATCGGTGTAGCGCTCGAACCTTTCGATCGTCGAGTTCGGGAAGACCGAGGTGTAGAACTGCGCGGCTTCCTCGAGATTGTTGTCGAACCACAGGCACGGGGTGATCGCTGGCATCGCAGACTCCTGTCGTATGAACGGCTCTCGATGTACCGACCGCCCGCGTGTCAAAAACTCATCGCCGGCCTGCGGTCGTCGTCTGAGCTCCCAGCGCGCGCAGCGCGAATTCCAGCACCCACGCCATCGACCGTCGCAACCCCTCTTCGTCAACCGAGGACTGACTGGCCATCTCGCGGCTGATGACAGCACTGATGGCGACCGCGTCGTGTTCGGGGTCGGCCAGCGGAAACGACCCGTCGGCCCGTCCGCGTCGGATGATCTCGATCAGTGAGCGTTCCCTGTCGTGGTGCGCGCGCTCACGGGCCTCCCGATACCCCTTGGCGGCGCGCACCTCGTCGGAGTCGATCACGGTCAGATGCATACGCAGTTCCTCGTCGTGCGCCCAGCCGAACATCCCGCGGATCCACGCCCGCAGGTGGTCGACGGGATCGCCGGGCTCGTCGAGGATGCGGTCGAGTCGGTCGGCCAGCCCGTCGCTCTCCTGCCGCAGCAGCGCCAGGAACAACTCATCCTTGGATTCGAAGTGACGGTAGAAGGCCCGCGTCGACACCCCGGCGCGCTGCAGGATCGCGGCGACCGGGATCGGACCCGCGTGCGGCTCGGACAGACAGCTGTAGGCCGCCTCGATGATGCAACCTCGGTCGTCCTCGCTGACTGGATCTGGCTGCACGATCGCAAAGTCTAGGGACGCTATGCACCTGCTGGGCCGAAGATCGACGCAAATTATCGTCTGGGTAACGTGAGGCCGTGAGCACCGCCCGCAGCGAACCGCAGACCGTGAAGTTCCGCGGCATCGACGACCTCGTCCTGGTTGCCGACGAGTGGAATCCCGGGTCGAGCAGTCGGCCTTCCGTGTTGCTCCTGCACGGGGGCGGGCAGAACCGCTTCTCGTGGAAAAGCACCGGCCAGATCCTGGCCGACCACGGATTCCACGTCGTCGCGTTGGACAGCCGTGGCCACGGGGACAGCGACCGCTCCCCCGACGCGACCTACACTGTCGATGCGTTGGCCGCCGACACGCTCGCCGTGCTCGAGCAGATCGGGCGCCCGGTGATGCTGATCGGCGCCAGCATGGGTGGCATGACCGGCATCCTGGTCGCCCACGCGGCGGGCCCGGCAAGGGTCACCAAGCTGGTGCTCGTGGACGTGGTGCCGCGATACGAGAAGAGCGGCAGCGCCCGGATCCGCGAGTTCATGTTCAGCCACGTGCACGGGTTCGCGACGCTGGACGAGGCGGCCGACGCGGTCGCGGAGTATCTGCCGCATCGGCCCAAGCCGCGCAGCCCGGAGGGTCTGAAGAAGAACCTGCGACGACGCGACGGCCGCTGGTATTGGCATTGGGACCCCAAGTTCCTGACCGCCCCGGCCGACGACGCGTTCGTGCGGGAGGAAAAGCTCGAGCAGGCGGCGATGGATCTGACCGTCCCGGTCCTGCTGGTTCGCGGCAAGTTGTCCGATGTGGTCAGCCCGGAAGGGGTGAAGGACTTCCTGGAGAAGGTGCCGCACGCGGAGTTCGTCGAACTCTCCGACGCCGGGCATACCGCCGCGGGAGACGACAACGACGCCTTCACCCAAGCCGTCGTCCAATTCGTCAGCCGGTGACGGTCGGGTTCAATTTCCTTGAGGCGCCTGAGCTTCCGGCGCCTCAAGTGAGCGAGACGCAAGCCGAGGAGATCCTGGCCCGGCACTACGGACGGCAGGCCCGCGCGACATCGCTTGGCAGCCAACAGGACAAGAACTTCGTCATGACCGATGCCGACGGCACCGTCGTCGGTGTGCTGAAGATCGCCAATCCGGCGTTCAACGCCACCGAGATCGAGGCGCAGGATTTGGCGGCGCTGCGCATCGCCGAGGCCGAACCCGCGTTGCGGATCGCCGTGCCGATACCCAACTCCGCCGGCGAAGTGTGCACGGCCATCGACGGTTTGGTGGACGGTACCGCCTATGTGCGGCTGTTGCGCTATCTGCCAGGCGGGACGCTGTTCGAGGCGGGCTACCTGTCGCCGGACAAGGTCGCCGGTTTGGGCGAGGTGGCCGGGCGGGTGAGCCGAGCGCTCGAGGGGTTCAGCCATCCCGGTCTCGACCGGATCCTGCAGTGGGATCTGCGGTACGCCAAGGCCGTCGTGTCCGAGCTGATCTCGTATGTCGCCGACCCGTTGCACCGGGCCCGGCTTGACGCGGCGACGCAGGAGGCATGGGAGCGTGTCGCACCTCTCGTCGACGACCTGCCACGCCAAGCGGTGCACCTGGACATGACCGACGCGAACGTGGTGCTCGGTGCTGGCGGGCCGGATGGCGTGATCGACTTCGGTGACCTGTCCGACACCTGGGCGGTGGCCGATCTGGCGATCACCGCGTCGTCGGTGCTGGGCCACGTCGGCAGCGAACCGGTCTCGATCCTGCCCGCGGTCAGGGCGTTTCACGCGATCAGGCCGCTGACGGGGGCGGAGGTACAGGCGTTGTGGCCGCTGCTGGTGCTGCGGGCCGCGGTGCTGATCGTCAGCGGAGCGCAGCAGACCAGCCTTGACCCCGACAACCCGTATCTCGCCGACCAGGCGGGCAGCGAGTGGCGAATGTTCGAACAGGCGACCTCGATCCCGATCGACGTGATGACGGAGGTGATCAAGGCCGACCTCGGGTTCGCCGCGTCACCGCCGCCGCTGCGGGGGTCGCTTCTCGACGTCGATCCTTCCGCGGTGACGACGCTGGACCTGGGCACCACCTCGGACGTCTACGACTTCGCGTTCACCGACGACGGATCGCTGCGGCCCGACGTGGAGGACGAATTGGCAAGGGCGGGCGCCGGGGTCGTCGTCACGCGGTACGGCGAGGCACAACTCAGCAGGACGGTCAGGCTCAGCCAGCAGAGCCCCGAGGTGGTGGCGACCGGCGTCAGGCTGTGGGCGGCGTCCGGGCTGGCGCTCGTCGCACCGTGGGACGGTGAGATCGACGGTTCGACGTTGCGGGGCGCAGAGTACGAACTGGCATTGACCGGAGCCGACGTCGCGTCCGGCGCTGTGCGCGCCGGTGAGCCGCTGGCCGACGTTCCCGCGGGCCGCTGGGTCGAGGTGGCGGTGCGACCGGTCGGTGCGCCTGCGGCGCCGGCGTTGGTGCGGCCGGAGGTGGCGCCCGGCTGGCTGGCGCTGACGCGTGACCCGCGGCCGCTACTCGGGCTGCCCGCGGTGACCGCACCCGAGGCGGGCGATCTGCTGTCGCGCCGCGATGCGAGTTTCGCTCCGGTACAGGAGTTCTACTACCGCAGGCCACCACAGATCGAGCGCGGCCGAAGGCACTATCTGATGTCGACGGCGGGCCGCACGTACCTCGACATGGTCAACAACGTGACGGTACTGGGCCACGCGCATCCGCGGATCGCGGACACCGCGGCCAGACAACTGCGCAAGTTGAACACGAACTCACGGTTCAACTACGAGGCGGTCGTCGAGTTCAGCGAGCGGCTGGCCGGGCTGCTGCCGGATCCGCTGGACACCGTGTTCCTGGTCAATTCCGGTTCTGAGGCAAGCGATCTGGCGATCCGGCTGGCGACGGCGGCGACGGGCCGACGGGACGTGGTCGCCGTCCGCGAGGCGTACCACGGCTGGACGTACGGCACGGACGCGGTTTCGACGTCCACAGCCGACAATCCCAATGCGCTTGCCACCCGGCCGGATTGGGTGCACACCGTCGAGTCGCCGAACAGCTTCCGCGGCAAGTACCGCGGCGCCGAGGCGGTGCGGTACGCCCGCGATGCGGTGGCAGTGATCGAACAGTTGGCGGCCGACGGCCGGCCGCCCGCGGGGTTCATCTGCGAGAGCGTGTACGGCAACGCGGGCGGCATGGCGCTGCCGGACGGCTATCTGCAACAGGTGTATGCCGCGGTGCGGGCCAAGGGCGGACTGGCGATCTCCGACGAGGTCCAGGTCGGCTATGGCCGTCTCGGCGAATGGTTTTGGGGTTTCCAGCAGCAGGACGCGGTACCCGACATCGTCTCGGTCGCGAAATCGGTTGGCAACGGCTATCCGTTGGGCGCGGTGATCACCAGTCGCGCGGTGGCCGAAGGTTTCCGGTCGCAGGGATACTTCTTCTCCTCGACCGGTGGCAGTCCGCTGTCGTGTGCGATCGGGATGACGGTCCTCGACGTGCTGCGCGACGAGCGGCTACAGGAAAACGCCGCGACGGTCGGGGCGCACCTGAAGGCGAGACTGCAAGCGCTGCAGGACAAGCACGCGATCATCGGCACGGTGCACGGGATCGGGCTGTATCTCGGTGTCGAGATGGTGCGCGACCGGTCGACGCTGGAGCCTGCCGTTCAGGAGACGTCGGCGATCTGCGACCGCATGCTCGAACTCGGGGTGATCATCCAGCCCACCGGCGACCATCAGAACATCCTGAAAACCAAGCCGCCGTTGTGCATTGACGTCGAGGGCGCGGACTTCTACGTCGACACGCTGGATCGGGTCCTCACCGAAGGCTGGTAACCCCACCCGACGAGAAGACGCAAAAGTACCCGACACGCCGAGAAAATCGGCCACTTTGCGTCTGCTCGCGCGGGATGGGGTGGCCAGATCCGCGCGGATCTTGGCCAGAATCTGTACGTCTGGTCCGCAGGCAGTCGCCTAGCCTCTACAACGATGTCCGCAATCCTGCTCAGCGCCCACGTCGTCGTCGCGATCCTGGCTGTTGGGCCAATTGCCGTCGCGGCGAGCATGTTTGGCCGATATGCCCACAACGGTGGACCTGTCGCCGGTGTGTTGCACCGCATCTGCCGGACGTACGCCGTGGTGGCCGTCGCGGTTCCCCTGCTGGGCATCGCGACGGCGGTGTCGATGGGTGTGCTGACCCAGGCCTGGGTGCTGGTGTCGATCGGGTTGACGGCCGCCGCGGCGGTGGTCTTGATCGCGGCCATCCTGCCCGATCAGCGTGCCGCGTTGGCGGGCGGCGCCGTCACCCGATTGGCCATGACCACAGGAGTTTTCAACCTGCTGTGGGTGGCCGTGACCGTGCTGATGATCGTGCGGCCCGGGTCGACGACCGGGGTCTGAGCAGTAGGTCAGGCCAGCAGCGGCACCTCGGCGAGTCGCTTGTCGGTGAGGATCTCGAACATCGCCCGCCGGGGGGCCACCAGCTCCGCACGCTCGAAGGCCTTGCCCGCCACCTGAACCCGACATGTCGCGATCGCCGAGTTGTAGCAGTACTTCTGCGCGCCGTCGGTGTCGGTGTAGGTCAGCCCGATGACATCCGATGGTTCCGCCACGATCTCGCCTTCGATCATCCGATCCCCGACCCGGCCGCCGAACGCCCACGAGAACGGCTGATAGCGCCCGTGGGTCTGCAGGCTGCCCACGATGGAGCGGACCGCGAACTCTCCCTCGGCGTGCCGGAACACGAACAGCGTCGCCGCGGGCGTCAACACCGGCCCGATCGCGGCCCGCGCAGTGACAATCTCCAGCGTCGTGTCCGGCGCGTCGTCGAATCCGCACACCTGCCCGAACGCATAGGCGGGGGTGTGCCGCGTGCCCCAGTTGTGGTTGACACTGCCGGTCCAGCCGTCGAGCACCAGGCGGGCGTCGTCGAGTTCGACCCGCCCGTCGAACTGCGCCAACGGATGGCGCACCGTGGTTTTCGCGGTCGGGATGCGCGCCCTGTACGCGCGGTCGGTGAGCAGTTTCACCGCGTCCTCGCCGCCAGGGGTGATGCGCAGGTCCCATCGCGCCGACCGGCTCCCGCCCGTCACGACGCCGTGTGCGGACTTGTCGTCGATGGACGTCGCGCCGATGCGGGCGGTCCACTCGTCGTATTCATAGTCGGCGGCGTCGATCGGGTACGGCTCCTTGAGCGCGCGGTTGCCCTGTCCGTCGGGGTCGAACACCATCACCCACACGTCGGCCACCGGATCGCCCGCCGTGGGCAGCAGCAGGGTCTCGCGCAGCCACAGCGCCTGCGGCAGCTCGGGGTGGTTCGCGCGGATGTAACGGCTCTCGTAGTAGGGCGCCTGAGGCTTCACGCGATCAGCATCCAATACTTGACCGGTGATCGGAGCGCAGATTGCGGCTTACGTACTCGCCGGTGTCGCGGCGGTGGAGGCGGCGGCGCTCGTCGTCCTCGGCGTGCGCTACCGGCGCCAGCAGGGAGAACTCGACGACTTGCGCCGGCGCGTCGACACCAGGAACATGCTGTTCACCGGCGGCCGGGAGGCTGTCAAGCAGGTCTGGCAGACCGCCAACATCCTGCGCAAGGACGGCCTCGGCGCGGCGGTGCGCTCGTCGATCGAGGACCTGGCCGATTGGGCCGAGGTGGAACGACCGGACCTCGCCCGGTTGGCGCCCAGCGGCAAGGTCGCCATCGTGTTCTCCGACATCGAGGATTCGACGGCGCTCAACGAGCGCATCGGTGACCGCGCGTGGGTCAGGCTGATCGGTAGTCACGACAAGATGGTTCGCAGGCTCGTCGACAAACATTCCGGCCACGTGGTGAAGAGCCAGGGTGACGGTTTCATGATCGCGTTCGCGCAGGCCGACGAGGCGGTGCGGTGCAGTATGGCTGTGCAGCGCTCACTCCGCAAACGGCCCAACGGGATTCGGGTTCGGATCGGCGTGCACATGGGCAAGTCGGTACGTCGCGGTGACGATCTGTTCGGCCGCAACGTCGCGATGGCGGCCCGGGTGGCCGCGCAGGCCGACGGCGGCGAGATTTTGGTCAGCGAGGTGGTGCGGGACGCCCTCACCGACGCGGACATCGCGTTCGACGAGGGGCGCGAAGTCCAGTTGAAGGGGTTCTCCGGCTCGCACCGGCTCTACGCCGTCGCGTCCTAAGTGGCCTTGTCGGCGTCTGCGACGCGTTGGTGCAGTCGGGCGCGGATGTCTTCGGGGGTGTAGGCGTTGCGCTTGCGTTGGTCGCGTGCGACCAGCACGCCGCCCGCCACCACGCCGGCGACACCGGCGAGTCCAACCCACTTCCATAAGCTGCGCATCGCGACAGTTTGCCTAAGCTGCCCGTGTGAAGGAAAGCACCGTGTCGCTGAGTCGGGCGTTGGACGAGACCAGGACGGGCGATATCTGGCTGTTCCGGGGCACGTCCGGACCGGACCGGGCGATCCAGACGATGAGCAACGCGCCGGTCAACCACGTCGGGATGACCATCGCGATCGAGGATCTGCCACCGCTGATCTGGCATGCCGAGTTGGGCGACAAGCTGACCGACATGTGGACCGGCGGTCACCACCGCGGGGTGCAACTGCACGACGCACGGCAGGCCGTCGAGCGGTGGATGGACAGCTATCACCAGCGCTGCTGGCTGCGTCAGCTCACGCCGTTCGCCACCCGCGAGCAGGAAGACCTCGCGTTGAAGGTCGTCGCGAGGATGGACGGCACGCCGTTTCCCACCACGGCCCGGCTGACGGGCCGGTGGTTTCGCGGCAGGCTCGCGGTCGCCGACCTCACCCGCGGACTTCCGTTCGTGCACAACAGAGTTCGGGAAGCCGCCCAGCGCAGGAAGAAGGAGAAGCTGCAGGTCGGACTGGAGACGGCGTACTGCGCGGAGACCGTCGCCATCACCTATGAGGAGATGGGTCTGCTGTCGACGGAGAAGCATTACAACTGGTTCGACCCCGGCGTGTTCTGGAGCGGCGACGAGCTCCCGCTGGCACCCGGTTACCAGTTGGGCGACGAAATCGCGGTGGTCGCAGACTGATTCGCGCTCACAGCCGCGCGAAGCACGGGTTGGCGTCCGCTTTCGGAATCGTCGCGTTCTGGCTGGAGAACGTCCCGACGACGCCCGTGCTCGTCACCTTCACGCTGTCGGCGTGAATGCCGAGCGGATAGTTGTCGTTCAGCTTCTTGGTCAGCGTGTTCAACCCTGCCTGCACGGCGTCTTCCGGCAGCACGCCGGTGACGTCGACGACCTGGAGGTTCAGATCACCGTCGGTGACAACGGGTTTCGCGGTGACGCTGCTGCCGGGTGCGTTCAGGATGATGGTGCCCGCGGAGGCGTCCGTGCTGACGCCGGTGACCAGATTGCCGACCCCGGGAAGGTTGGCCGCCACGGTGTCCTTGATGCCGGAGGATTTCCAACTCAGGGTCGCGGTCAGCGATCCGATGGTGCCCTTGCCGTTCGCGGAGTCCTGCAATCGCACGTCTTTGAGCGTCACGTCGGCGGTCATCCCGTCGGCGCTCTGCACCCTGTGCCCGTCGGTTTCCACCGTGATGTTGGTGTAGTGACCGGTGATGTGCTGCCACAGGAACGGCGGATTGACGCCGAATGAGATCGAGGCGCCGTCCTTGACGACGCATTCGGCGACCTCGGTCAGGATGCTGTCGGCCCGGTACCGGGCATAGAGTTCGCCGCCGGCCAGTCCGCCGACGAGCAGCGCCACCACGATCACGACGATGAGCACGATCGACATCCGGGACAGGCGGCGCCGCTTCTGCTCGGGCGACGGGGGCGGCGGCGGTGCCGGCATCGGAGGGCGCGGCGGGGGCGGGGGCGTGCGCCCAATCTGTTCGGTGGGGGACGCATCGGCCGGTGACGGTGGCCGCGGGATCCGCTGCGTCGGGCCGGCATCGGCGGGGGGGGTTCGCCCCCGCCCGCGCCCCGGCGGCGGGCCCCGCCGTGCCGGCATCGGAGGGCGCGGCGGGGGCGGTGGCGTGCGCCAAATCTGTTCGGTGGGTGACGCATCGGCCGGTGACGGTGGCCGCGGAATCCGCTGCGTCGGGCCGACATCGGCGGGGCGGTTCGGCCCGCGCAGACGCTCGGTCGGCGGCTCCGGCCGTCGCGGTGGCCGCGGAGGCCCCGGCGGGGGCACGCCCCTGCCGCGCCAATCGGGCTGCCGGGGGCGTTGCGGCGGAGTCACCTGCGCGATTCTGCCTCATCTTGGGTCCGGCCCGCGCCCTTCCGGTTGGCTACCGCACCCGCGTTGCAGGTAGCCGCAGGCAACGACGGGTGTCAGCGGTGACGACTTCGGCGTGCCGAGGCGGCAATCTTCTAACCAGCCCAACAGGGTGCCCGACAAGCCAGGAGGACGACATGCAGAACAGGATCAAGTACCTCGCCCCGGTGATGGCCGTCGCTGCCATCGGTGTCGCGCTCGCCCCCGTCGCCAGTGCGGCGACAGTGGCGATACCGCATACCGCACAGTCGACCGTGAGCACCGCAGGCACCGATCCGATCGTGCCGTTCGGCACCGACCCGCACAGCCCGTACGTGCTGGGGTACCACACCTCAGACCACGACGAGTCCAACACCACCAACGGTCAAATAGACGTTCCGTTCTGAGCAGGCGGCCGTGCCCTTCTGATCGTCGAGGCTGTAGTTGCCGTGGTGTCTACTCGCACTTTTCCGCGGCAACTACAGCCTCGCGGCGGCCAGGCTCATTCGGTGGGCAGCGACAGATGCGCGTAGATCTCGTTCAGCATCGTCGGCAGCATGGCCTGGGCCGTCGTTCTGCCGTCGGGCGAGAGCGTCAGGTTCGTCCAAATGACCAGTGCCACATCGTTGTCCGGGTCGTAACCCATGAACGAGTTGAAGCCGGGCAGTTCGCCCCCGTGATAGAACATCGCGGCGTCCGGGCCGAACCGCTGATACGAGATGCCGTAGCCGTACTTCTGGCCGTCGGGCCGGTCGGGGTCCTCGGCTTGCGGGCTGGCCAACCACTCGCGGTGCGAGTCGGCGTTGAACACCTCGCCCGAGACCAGCGCTTTCATCCAGGTGGCCAGGTCGTCGGCGGTGGAGATCGCTCCCCCGGCCGCAGTGGCATACGAGGGGTTCTGGTGTGTGTAGTCGACCGGCCGCAGTGTGCCGGCTTCGGCGCCGGCCTGGACGTCAGCGGGATAGGCGACGTCGGCGAGCGCGTAGATGCTTCCGCCGTACATGTAGCCGTGCGAGTAGGGCGCAGGCATGGAGGTGTCGTCGGCGGCGGGCAGCGACGTCTGCGTCAGGCCGACGGGGCCGAACAGTCGCTCCTGCAACTGCTGGGCCAGCGGGCGTCCGCCGACCTTCTCCGCGACGACACCGAGCAGCGCGTAGTTGGTGTTGCTGTAGTCGTACGAGGCGTCGGGCGCGAACAGCGGCGGGTGCCGGAACGCGATCGCCAGCGCCTCCTTCGGCGTCCACGCCTTCTCGGGGGTGGCGTCCATCGCGGCGGCGAGCGCGGGGTCGAACGTATAGCCGTACAGACCGCTGCGCATCTTCAGAAGCTGTGCAACGGTGATGTTTTCGCCATTCGGCACGTCGGGAACGTAGAGCGACACCGGGTCGCTGAGTTTCAGCTTGCCGTCTTGGGCGAGCAGCACGATCAGCGCGGCGGTCATGGTCTTGGTGTTGGACGCGATGCGGAAGTGGGTGTCGACGGTCGGCGGTGTTCGGGCGCCGAGTTCGGTGGTGCCGACGCCGGCGGTGACGTCGCCCTTCGGTGTGCGCACCAGCACCATCGCGCCGGGCACCTTCAGTTTCGTGGCGGCGCGCTGCACGACATCTTGAAAAGCCTGTGGGTCAATGGTTTTCAGCGCCGAGGGGGTCGACTCGTCGGTCGGCGAGCACGACACGAGCAGTGCGACGATCAGGAGCGCTCGGCAAAACCGCATCATCCCTCCCCCGCTCGATTACTACACAAGGTAGTACAGCAGGGTCGAAGATTTACTCGTTTTGGAGACGTTCGGCTTCGGCCATCTCCCTGGCGACGTCGGCCTGCTCCCGCCGCGCGGCCGCGGATTCGCGCTCCGACTGGTCGTCTCCCCGTTGCAGCCTCTCGCGTTCCCTGGCGGCAGCGGTGCCCTCCCGTTCGTCCGCGAGCCGCTCGCGTTCGTCTGCGGCCTCCTCGCGAAGGTCGGCGATGCGGTCCCGCTCGTCGGCGATTTCGTCGCGTTGGGCTGCGAAATGCTCGCGTCGGGTCAGTTCAGCCTCATGCCGCTCGAGGGCCGCCTCGCGCTCATCGAGCTCAGCTGCGCGACGATCGAGTTCACTTCCGGACTCGGAAGGGTCGTCAATGACCACAACTCACGATAACCCTGACACCGTGCCGCGGGCAGCCCACGCGGTCGCGGTCACCGTGAACGGACCGCTTCCCAGGCGGTTTCGGGCCACTGATTCGAGGCGGGCGCGGCCGGCGTCGTCGAGTCGGCGGACGTATTCGCCGGCGGGTCCGATACCGAAGGTGTACGGCTGCCACCACTCGCCGAAAGTCGGGTGCACCACGTCGACCGAGATGGCGGCTTCGTCCACCTCGTGCAGACCGGCAGCCTCGAAGATCTCGGTCAGGTGCCCGGCGTGCGCGCCCGACAGCAGTGCTTCGTCGACGGCATCTGGGTCGATCACATGTACCGAATCCCAGAACGGGGCCAGCGCGCCGGTCGGCCCGTCCCAGACGCATGCGGCGACGACGCCACCTGGCCTGGTCACGCGTGCCATCTGGGCGATGCCGCCCACCGCGTCGGTCATGAAGTGCACCACCAACTGCGCGAAGGCAGCGTCGAAAGCATCGGTGTCGTAAGGCAATTGCTCTGCGGTGCCCCGACGCACGTCGACGTCCGGGAACCGCGCGTGAAGTCCGTCGACGAACGACGGCGAGGGATCGATCGCGGCGACTTGGGCGCCGAGGGACAGCAGGTGCGCGGTCAACGCGCCGGGCCCGCAGCCGACGTCGAGCACCCTGTCGCCCGCCTGCACGCCGCCGAATGCCGCGAAGACCTTCGCGAGCGGATCGGCGTATCGCCCCATGAACCGTGCGTAAGCGTCCGGCGGGACGTCGAAACTCATCAGCGAATGCTATGACCGCAAAGGAGGGAGCTGGGCACGAATCGCATCCTTGTCGATCAACGACCAGACCTCGGCGATCCGGCCGTCAGCAAACCGGTAAAACACGTGCTCGGCGAACGAGATTCGGCGTCCTGCCGGCTCGAGACCCAGGAACTCGTGCTGTGGCGTGCACTGGAAGTAGAGCCTGCATGCGACGAAGTCGCCGTCGGCGATCAGGATCTCGGGGACGTACTGAAGGTCTGGTGTGACGTCGGTGTCGGCACAGCATCGCCTGATAGCCGCTGAGGCCGAGGGTTTTTCCGTTGTGGACAACCTCCTCGGCCACGAACCGTCCGAGTTCGTCCCACCGCCGGGCGTTCAGACACGCCAGGTAGTCGCGATAGACGGTGAGCAGATCGCGGATCACACGCCGAATTTAGCGCGGGCCTGATCGGTGACCGGGGCGAACAGGTTGACCAGGTTGCCGTCCGGGTCGCGGAACAGCAGCGCGCGGTTGCCCCACGGCATGGTGGTCGGCTCGGTGACCACCTCGGTCAATTCGCCGCGTAACCGCTCGAATTCGGCGTCGACGTCCTCGACGATGAACTCGGTGATGGCGCTTCGATTCGCCGCCGGTTCCGCGGATCCCGCGCCGAACAGTGCGACCGTCTTGTCGCTGCCGATCGCCAGCGTGCCCGCCGCGGTGGCAATCTCGGCGAACAGTTCATTGGCCCACACCGCCTGGGCGCCGGTGATCACCTCGTAGAACGAGACGAGGCGCTGCACGTCGGCGGTGATGATGCGAATCGAAACCAGTTTCATGCCGCGCACGCTAGCCGCGGCCACCGACAAGCTAGTCGAGGTCGTCCCAGAACGCCGTGAGGACTGCGGCGCTTCGGGCCGGATCCTCGACCATCCACCAGTGCCCCAGTCCGTCGAGGATTTCGGTGCGGGCGCCGGCCCGGTCAGCGGCGCGACGCCGCATCTGCGCGGATCCGACGTAGGTGTCCTCGGTGGCCAGTACCGAAAGCCCCGGGCAGACCGCCGCCTTCTCCAGATCCCGTCCCGCGTGTTGCATCGCGGGCTGGGCTGCCGAGCGGTACAGCAGCAGGATCGCGCGGCCCATCTCCGGACCCTGGCCCGCGGCGATCTCGGTGCCGACCTCCAATGGCATACCTGCGGTGGCGTACATGGCGGCCCGTTCCTGCGGCGTGCCACCGAGGAACGACTCGATCAGTTGCTCGCCTTCGCCGGGCGTCTGCCACACCTGGGCCAGCTCGTGCCACTCGTAGTCGGGATCGAATGTTCCGACGACGTCGCTGACCCAACTGCGGACGAGCTCCTGGCGATGCATCACCACGTTCATCGCGTGGATGCCGCCGAAGTCGTGTCCGACCAGATCGACCGGGCCGTCAATGCCCTCGAGTTGATCCTCGAGCCAGTCGCGGTAATCGAGGTACGTTGCCGAAAACCCCTCGGGCAGCGGCGCTCCGAAGCCCGGCGGCGACAGCCGCACCACGTCGTCGCGGCCGAGCGCGTCGACCAGCGGTGTCCAAAGCGCATCCGTCTCCGGATTGCCGTGTACCAATACGAGCACCATGGCGCACATCCTGGCATGCGGGCGCCGCCAAGCAGTTGACTCTGCGTCCAGGGCGCAAAAATGCGACAAACGACCGCCCTGGCCGCAGTGTCAAACGTTGAAGCGGAACTCGACCACGTCGCCGTCGGCCATCACGTAGTCCTTGCCTTCCATCCGCACCTTGCCCGCGGCCTTGGCGGCGGCCATCGACCCGGCCTCGACCAGGTCGTCGTAGGACACGATCTCGGCCTTGATGAAGCCCTTCTCGAAGTCGGTGTGAATGACGCCAGCAGCCTTCGGCGCGGTATCGCCCTGATGAATGGTCCATGCGCGGGCCTCTTTCGGCCCCGCGGTCAAGAACGTCTGCAGCCGCAGCGTGTGAAAACCCGCCCGCGCCAACGCATCCAGTCCGCGTTCGGTCTGCCCGATCGACTCCAGCAGTTCGGCGGCCGACTCGTCGTCGAGTTCCTGCAGTTCGGCCTCGATCTTCGCGTCCAGGAACACCGCGTCCGCGGGCGCCACCAGTTCGCGCAGCGACGCCACGCGTGCTTCGTCGGTCAGCACCGCCTCGTCGGCGTTGAACACGTAGAGGAACGGTTTGGTGGTCAGCAGGTTCAGCTCCCGCAACAGCGACGCATCCACGCCCGTGGCGAACAACGTCGTGCCCGAGTTGAGCGTCTCCTGCGCCGCCACCGCCGCCTCATACGCAGGCCGCCGGTCCTTGTGCGTGCGTGCCTCCTTCTCCAGTCGCGGCACCGCACGCTCCAGCGTCTGCAGGTCGGCCAGGATCAACTCGGTTTCGATGACCTCGATATCCGACTTCGGGTCGATCCTGCCGTCGACGTGCGCGACATCGTCGTCGGTGAACACGCGCACCACTTGGCAGATCGCGTCGCTCTCGCGGATGTTGGCCAGGAACTTGTTACCGAGCCCAGCCCCCTCGGACGCACCTTTGACGATCCCGGCGATATCGACGAACGTCACCGGCGCAGGCACGATTTTCGCCGAGTCGAACATCTCGGCGAGTTTGGCCAACCGCGGGTCAGGCAGCGGCACCACACCCTCGTTCGGTTCGATCGTCGCGAACGGGTAATTGGCGGCTAGCACGTTGTTGCGCGTCAGCGCATTGAACAAGGTCGACTTACCGACATTCGGCAAGCCGACGATTCCGAGGTTCAGGCCCACAGGCACCAGAGTCTAGGAGACTGTGACGGGCACGCCAGAAGCGCGCTGACAGCTACATTTGGTCACAGCCGGTACGGTCTACCTGTGTCAGCTCAGCGCGCGCGGTCGGCGGTGCCGGCCGATCACCGCTCTGCACACCCCAACGTCCCGGGCGTTCCGTGGTGGGGTGCGGTGCTGTTCGCCGTCACCATGACCGCCGTCGGCTTCGCATACGACGCGGGCTCCGGTAACAAAGAGCTGGACCTCGTGTTCGCGGCGCTGTATGTGCTGGGCTGCGTTTTCGCCGTGCTCGCCGTGCGCCAGTCCGGGATCTTCACCGCCGTCATCCAGCCGCCGCTCATCCTGTTCGTCGCGGTGCCGACGGCGTACTTCCTGTTCCACGGCGGACAACTGGGCGGCCTCAAAGACCTGGCGATCAACTGCGGTTATCCGCTGATCGAGCGGTTCCCGCTGATGTTCTTCACCTCCGCGGCCGTGCTGCTCATCGGGCTGGGCCGCTGGTATTACGCGATGTCGTCGCGACGCGGTGCTGGGCAGTCCACCGCCAAGGACGCCAAGGACACCACGCCCGCCAAGGCGAAATCCGGTCGTGTGTCGTCGGTCACATCGAAGATGTCGTCGCTGCTGACGGGTGACGTGGACGAGGACGGCGCCGCTGAGGAGCCGCGCCGCAAGCACACCATCGACCGGCCCACCCGAGCGACCAAAACCGCCAGGTCAGCTCAGGGCACCGCCCGCACCCCGCGGACCACCAAGCGGACCGCACCGTCGCGTTCCCGGCACACCCGCCCGCCGGAGACCGAGCTCATCGAACCCGTCGTCGACCGTCCGCGTAGGCCCCGCCCGCCCCGGCAGACCGATCAGCCGCCGCCGGCCGATCCGCCCCGCAGGCGGTCCCGCTCGTCGTCGACGCGCGAACCCCGCAAGGCGGTGCCACCGGAGCGGCGCACCCCCTACGAACGCCCGGAGCGGCGCCGCCGCTACGACGACTATCCGCCGCGCGAGCCCCATTCCAGCAACGGCAACGGCAGCGGCACGCACCATCCGGTGTCGCGGGTCCGCTACCGCGGCGCCGACGAGAGCGACACCCGGGCCGAGAACCGGTCGCGGCCCCGCTCATCACGCAACGGCTGGGAAGCCGAAAGCTGGGAGTACGACATCTAGCCCCGGACGATCCGGATCGTGGTCCACGCGCCGATGTGGATGCGGTCGCCATCGGCCAGCGGTGTCTCCTCGCCTTCTGCCAGACGGTTGTCGCCGTTGAGGTAGGTCCCGTTGGTCGATCCCAGGTCGGTGATGGTCAGCACGGACTGGTGTATCCGCAGCACCGCGTGCTGCGACGAGACGCCCCGGTCGACCGGATGGATGCCCAGGTCGATCTCGGGGTTCACCCCCTGTTTCCGGTTGCCCCTGCCGATCAGCGTGCTCTCGCCCTGCAGCGCGATCCGGCGTTCGGGAAAGTACAGGGGAAACTCGACGGTCTCGGGGCCGCCCTGGGTCAGCACGCGTTCGTACAGGGCGCGGTCGGCGGTGACGACGGCCGTCCAGATCGGTGCTGCCGACGTCGACGGGGCCGACGGTTCCGGCAACGCCGAATCGTGCCCGCACGCCTCACAGAACCGGCCTGTCACCGGCATCCCGCACGACGGGCAGGCCTTGGCCTCGGCCGCCGGGGCCGAATCCGGTTGCGCCGCAGCGCTTCCAATCGGGGCTCCGCAGACATCGCAGTAGTCGGCGGCTTTCGACGTGTGCCCCTCGACGCAGGTCGGCATCACGCCTCCTTCCGGACTCGGGCCGTCCTGGTGGACCGGGCGTCGAGAGCCATCTCATCGGCGGCGGCGACGTCACGCCGCAGCGCAACGGTGCCGGTGCGTTCGTCGACCTCGACCACTCCCCTGAGCAGCTTGGCCGTCCCGTCGTTCCCGGATTCGACGGCCAGTTCCATCGCGCGCTGCAACTTGGCGGTGGCGGTGCGGACATCTCCGGACTTGCGCGCGCTCAACCCCTCCTGCACGGCCTGCGCCAACTCCTCCTGGCCCGTGTAGTGCGCGACACGTCGACTGATCTGCGCCGACAACGCGGTGTCGGCCGTCCACACCGCCTTGACCAGACCCTCACCCAGAACATCTTGCCCCGCAACGACACTCACTCTTGCGGCGAGCTTCTCCCTGCCGACCGCGGCCGGTTCCACCTCGACCTGGATGTGATAGTCGCGGTCCTCGGATCCCCACGAGCCCAACGGGTACTCCCCGCACTGGTTTCCTGCGTCGATGCGGCGGTGCGTCAGATCTTCGACGGTCGGCGCCACCTGTTTGACGAATTCGACCCTCGCCCCTGCGGGCGTCCACAGCCGCAGCGTCAGCGTCGGAATCGCCTTGGCCATGGACCCTCTCATCATCGACGCGAAGTCGTCCGCGAGATCCTCGGGATCGGCGACGATGTCGACGGTGCCGAGCAGTGCGGTCGAGATCGCGCGTAGCTCGTCGACCTCCCAGTCGGTACCCACTCCGCGGCAGTCGCAGGTGAATTCGCCTTCGCTGAGCCCGATCTCCTCGCCCAGCTCCTCCGGCGTCTCGTGCTCGTCCTTGCCGTCGGTGAGCAGGATGGCATGGGTGATCGCGCCTTTACGCTGACCGACGATGCCGCGCACATGCGCGAGCCATGTTCCCATCGCGGTGCCGCCGTGCGGCCGGAGTGCGTCGACGGCACGCATTGCCGCAGCCTTGGTCTCGGTGCTCGCCCGCGCCAACCCCTCTTTGGGGTAGACACTGGTGGCCTTCTCGGTGCCGTCGACGATGGTGAAATACGTTCCGTCGACGAGTTCCATGATGGCGGCGGCGGTGGCCCGTTTGGCGGCTTCGAACTTCTCGATCGGTGCCTGCATCGACGTCGAGCAGTCAATGATGATGGCCTCGACCCGATCGGGCGCGGCGGCCGTCGCCGTCACGTCGGCGGTGATGCTGACGATCGCGTCCACCGTTCCGCTGCCATCAGCGAGGTATGGGTTGTGGTCGACATCGACGGAAATACCATGCTGCTCAGCCGAACTCATTCGGCCCTCCGATCGGGATCACTGCGACGGTGATGTTGTCCTGACCTCCGCCGTCCAACGCGAACTGGGTCAGCGCCCTGGCGGCGTCGCCCGGGTCGGCGGCGTTGCAGAAGCGGGCGATGTCGGCCGGGTCGGGCAGGTAGTTCCACAGGCCGTCACTGCACAGCAGCAGTGTGCCTGGCCCGTCCGCGTTGATCGTCTGCACGCTGGAGTCCGACCAGGGCTGCGGTTCACTGTCGGCGCCGAGCCACCGGGTCAGCGTGTGCGCACCGCGTTGCACGGCATAGGAATCCGGCGCAGCGCCAGCGGTGATCAGTTCCTGCGCCAACGAATCGTCGACCGTCAGTTGCCTCGGTTCGCCAGGCGGCTCCGGCAGCCAGTACGCCCTGCTGTCCCCGACGTTGCCGAGGGTGATTTGCGCTGTGCCCTCAGTCGTGGGGACGACGACGGCGGCGGTGTAGGTGCACGACGGCGCCGACGCGGCGTCGCCACCGGCGGCGCTGGCGGCAGCGGCGGCCGCATCCAGCCCGGCCAGCATGGCGGCCCGCCCCGGTTTTCCCGCGGCCAGTGTGGTGATCATGGCGCTCACGCCGGCTTGCGATGCGGCGGCCGCGGCGATCTGCGCCTGGTCCGACGACGAGACGCCGTCGCACACCGCCACCACGATCGCCTCCGGTCGTTGCCCGTCACCGCCGAGGAGGATTGCCGCCGCGGCGGCGTCCTCGTTGCGGGCGTGTTCGATACCGCGGTCGGTGACCAGTACGACAGGACCGACGGTGGCCTCGTCGCGGTCCGGTTCCTCGCGGCGATGCCCGCAGACCGAGCAGTACTCGTCGAAGTCAGCCGCGTTGCCGCAGTCGGCGCACGGCGCATCTTTCGCGGTTTCGTGCCGCGGGATGGCCACCCGACGCACCTCCGACAGCGAGGCACCGCAGCCTTCGCAGAACCGGTCGGCGCGTCGCACCATGGTGTCGCAGTGCGGACAGGTGGCTGCCTGAGTCATACGCGCGTCCTCGGTCGGATCTGGTTGGCTCTCTCCACCAATGCAATACGTTCCCACATGTCGGTGGCCTCGTGTGCCAGCTCGCGATAACCGCGTTCCATGCCGATGCGGATGCTGGGTTCGTCGAAAGCCGCACCCAACAGTCGCCCGCCGAGGCTGGGCTGGTGACCTGCCTGCAGCCAGTCCAGCGCGGCGCCCAACACCCCGAGCCGGATCGACGCGCGTTTGGCGGCCGATTCCAGGTTCAATTCGGACGCCCGCCTGCCCGCGTCCAGCAGCGTCTGCTCATCGAGCTTCGCCGATTCGGAGCCGTCGAGCAGGACTTCGACGGCGCTGGCCGCAGCAGGAGTGAAATGGGCTGAGTCCGTGGGTACTTCGTCGAGCGCCGCGATGGCGCCTGCGCGGTCCCCGGCATGTATCCGCTGCCGCGCGAGCCCGAATGCCGCGCTGGCGTAACTGCGGTCGGTCCGCCACACCGTCTCGTAGTAGCGCGCCGCGACGTCGCGTGCACCGTTCAGTTCCGCGGTGGCGGCGATGGCCATCTTGGGGGCGAGCTCACCCGGCAACCCCGCCAGCACGGCCTCGAAATCGGCGGCCGCGTCGTCGTAGGCGCCCTCCAGCAGTGCGCACTGTCCGCGATACCAGCGCAGTCGCCAGTCGCCGGGAATCGTGGACTCCAACTCGGCGAGCCGTTTCCTCGCGCCCTCCGGCGCGCCGATCTCCAGCGACGCCCGCACCAGCCGCAGCGGCACCTCCACCGAGGTCCTGTTGGCTTGGTGCGCACCGGTTCTGGCGATCTGCAGCGCGTGCTCCAGCTGGGCGGGCGGGGTCCCGCTCGTCGTGGCCAGGATCGCCGCACCAGGATCGTTGGGATCGACGACCGGAACGGGAAGCGCGGCGATCACCGCGTCGACGGCGACCGGTTGGTCCATGCCCGCGCCGTAGATCCCACGTTGCGGGCTGAAATGACTCGACATCCGCGGCTGCGGATCGCCCGTCTCGGCCGCGGCGATCTCGTGCAGCACACCGGTCAATTGATCGGCGAGCACTTCCATCGATTCGAAGCGGCAGTCGGGGTCGGGGTGGGTGGCCCGAACGATCGCCCGGTGCAGCGATTCGTATCTCGCGAGCACAGGCACGGTGTCGGGGCCCGGTAAGTGCTCGACGAAGCGCCCTTTCTCCTGCGGCACATCCATCACCAACACCGCGAGCGTGCGGCCCACCGTGTACACATCGGTGGCGACGGTCGGACCGGTTTCGGCGATCTCGGGCGCCTGATAGCCAAGCGTTCCGTAGATCGCACTCTCTTCGTCGTCCATCGCGATCACCGCACCGAGGTCGATCAGCTTGAGTTGGTCCTCGGTCTGCATCACGTTGTCGGGTTTGAAGTCGCAGTAGGCCAATCCCTGCGAGTGCAGGTAGCCCAGCGCAGGCACGATCTCGATCATGTAGGCGAGCGCCTGGTCCGGTGGGATCGGGGCGCCGCGGGCCTTCCGGATCTGCTTCAGCGAGGTGCCGCCGACGAACTCCATCACGATGTAGCCCACCGGCACCCCTGCCGAATCGGGATGCTGGACGAAGTTGTAGATCCGGACGATGTTCGGGTGTTCCACGCCTGCGAGGGCGAGCACCTCGGCTTTGGCCACCGCCATCGCTTCGGGGTCACCGGAATTCAGCAGGCCTTTGAGCACCACCCAGCGGTTCTCGACATTGCGGTCGGTCGCCAGGTAGATCCAACCCAGTCCACCGTGTGCGATGCAGCCCTGGACTTCGTACTGGCCGGCGACCAGGTCACCGCGAGACAGTTTCGGGACGAAGGAATATCGCGTGCCGCATTCGGGGCAGAAGCCCTCCGTGCGCCCCGGTTTACCGTCCCGTTGCCGTCCCACTGGCTTGTTGCATTCGTGGTTGCCGCAGTATCGGCTGGCCTCGGGGACCTGCGGGTCGGTCAGGATGGCGGCGGACGGATCACCCCTTGGGATGCGCGGCATTTCGACCAGCCCGGCACCGAGGCGACCGCGGCCGCTGCCCATCGGCGACGACGCGCTCCTTGCGGTGCGCACCGAAGCTGTGCGCACCGACGGGGCCGAGTGCCTTGGCGCTGTTGCCACCGAAACCGCCTGCGGGGCAGCGGGTTGCGGCGCCGTACCGCAGACGTCACAGTAGCCGTCGACGACGGTGCCGTCGCAGTCCGGCTCGGCGCATTTCATACCGTCTTCTCCCGCTTGTCGGCGATCATCTGCTGATAGTCCGAGATAGCGCGCGTCACGGCGCGAAGATCAGACGGCCGCCGCGACAGCAGACCTTCCGCTATCCGCAGACAGGCCAGCAGGTCTCGGTCCTCCCCCAGTCCGAGCCTGGCGGCCTTCGCCTGGTAGGCCGTCAACCGGCCCTTGAGCTCAGTGCGCCGGTCGAGCAGTCCCTGCGCGAGTTGCTCCTCGTCGCGGGCGGCTTGCAGCGCCGCCTCGACGCGGCGCCGCAGTGACCGCAGCGCCTTCGGGTCCGGTGCCGTGAGGGACGTCAGTTCGGCGTGTAGCGCCGGGTGTTCGTCGCGGCGTTGCGGAAACGTACCGGAGAGCACCTTCTGCACGGCGTACCCGCGCACCTGCGCTGTACGCGTGCTCGCGTCGCGCAACTCGTCGAGTCGGTTGGCCACCGCCGCGACCGCGCCCGCCCAATTCGACTGTATTTCAGCAAGTTCCGCGAGTTCGGTCGACCGGCGTTCGACACTGTCGGCGATGGCTGTGACGCGCTGTTCGATGTCGCGGGTGGCCAGGGACAGTGGGTCGGTCGCGGAGATCTCGAGCAACTCGGCCATCTGCTCGGGCTCGGGTGCGCCCGCCGCGTCGAGGAGTTTCCGCGTCGGGGCCAGCTTCTCGGCGACCAGCGAGTTGACCCGGTCGACAGCGTCGAGGAAGTCGACCACGCCCGGATACGTCGCGTGCATGCGCTCGGCCGTGTCGGCCAGCCCGACGTATTCGACCGTTTCTGCGTGCCCGCTGATGGTGCGCTGCGCCAACGGAATCGGCTGGCGCGACACTTCCAGCGTCGGCTCCCTCAGCAACCGCGTCAGTTCGATGCGGTCGCTGTCGTCGAGCTTCGACCGGCGCGCGCGCACCGTGCGGGCCGATTCCAGGATCGACGTCATCCGGTTCAGGTCGTCCCACAACTGGGCGAGTGCCTTCTCGACTGAGTCCCACCGCTGTGCCGTGAGCCCCTTGGGCGGATACACCCGCACGTGCTCGAGGCCGGGGTGACTGTCCAACTCGACCAGCGTCGCCGACATCGCCGCGACTTCCGCTGTCCGCGAATCGAGTTCGCGGTCGATTTCATCGGTGGTCAGTGCGCCCATGGTCAGTCCTGATAGCGCGGTTCTGGCGGGCCCGCCGATGGCCCGAGTTCCGGGAGTAGCCAACGGTCGTAGAGCCGCTGCCAGGTGCCATCGGCCTTGATCTTCTCGAGCACACCGTTGACGAATCGCACCAAGTCTGGGCGCTGCTTGTTGACGCCGACGCCGTACGGCTCCTTGGCGATGCTCTCCCCCAACACGTCCACGGTCGGGTCTTGTTTCGCCAATCCCTCCAGCACCGCATCGTCGGTGCTGATCGCGTCGACCTGGCCCTGTTGCAGCATCAACAAACAGTCCGTCCAGGTGGCCACTGAGAAGATCGCCGGTCTCGGGTCGAGTTCGTAGAGCCTCGACAGCGACGTCGTGCCCGACACCGCGCACACCCGCTTATCGGCGAGCGCCGCAGCAGAGTCGATGCCAGAACCTTTCGCGGCCAATATCTTCTGGTTGGCTTCGTAGTACACGTTGGAGAAGTCGACCTTCTCTCTGCGGGCACAGGTGATCGAATACGTGCGGACCACCAGATCCACCTCGCCGGACTGCAGCACGGATTCGCGTTCCTTCGCGTTCACCACTCGCAGTTGGATCCGGTCCGGATCCCCGAAGATGGCCCGTGCCATCTCGCGGGCGATGTCGATGTCGAAGCCCTGCAGTTGTCCGGTGGCCGGGTCCCGGAAACCGAACAGGTCGGTGTTCTGATCGACACCCACGATCAGCCGTCCGCGCTGGGCGATTTCCGCCATCGTCGAGCCCGCGGGCATCGCACCCGGCGCGGGTAGCGCCCCCGGCCGCAGGCTGGCTTCCCTGTCGCAGTCCGCGCTTCCGCCTGCGGGCGCTGCCGTGACCTGCGCCGCGCCCGACGGCAACGGATCGACCGGCGTGACGGACACCGAACTCGGCGCCTCTACGGACCCGCAGCCCGCGGTGGCCAGCGCGATAGCGCACGCCGCCAATGCTTTTCGCGTCTTCACAGGTACTCCTTGAGGCGGGGCCACAAGCCGACCGCGGATGCTGACGCGGCGACCACCATCAGCACGAGAGTCCCGGTGGGACTCCACGCCAACCATGCTCCCGCCGCAGCCACCCGGTCCCGCATCGTCGCGCGGGTGCGTTCGATGCCGTCGCGCAAGCTCGATTCGACCGCGGTGAACTGCGCGGCAGACGCCACGGGGTCCGGGCCGATCGCCTGCCCCACAGCGGCCAGGTAGTCGCCGCTGTTGTAGAACTCGACCTGTCGTCGGTGGCTGGCGACCCATTTGTCGACGGCGTCCTTGGTTTCCGCAGGAGCCACGTCGAGCAGCTTGGTCAGCTCGTCCATGTGGCCGTAGAACGACTTCTCTGCCGCGGAGATGTCTCCCCGGGAGATCAGCTCCAACGTCTCGTCGGTGCGGGCCTGTTGGGTGAGGATTCGGGCCTGCGCGAGTTTCTCGAAGCGCTGGGTGCCTTCGGTGCGGCTGTGCTCGATCTCGTTCGCCGCCAACTGAGTCGCCACCACCACCCAGCCGATCACCACCAACACAATGGCGGCGGCAATCACCAGTCCGACGTTGAACTGCCGGTTGGTGCGGCGGTACATGACGACGGAGGCGACGACGATCGCCGCCAAGGCCAATGCCAGCAGCACGAGGCTGATGATCGGCAGCGAACCGATGGCCTGTTGATCGCGCTCGACCGTCTCGAGGTCGGCGGTGTAGATCTTCTCGGCACCGGGCAGCAGCGACGTCTGCATCAACGCCGATGCCTCGCGCAGGTACGCGGACCCGATCACATGGCCCTGCCGGTTGTTCGCCCGCGCCGCCTCGACGAGTCCCGTATAGGCGGTCAGCTGATCCGAGATCTCCGCCACCGCAGTGCGGGCGGCGAGATCGGTGCTGCCTGCGGTCGCATCCGCGAGCGCCGACGCGGCGCGGGCCAAGGCCTGTTTGTACTGCGCCCGCATCGGGCCGGTCTCGATTCCGCCCGACAGAAATGCCGACGCCGCCGCGGCATCGGCCGCCGACAGCGCGGCGTAGAGGTTCTGCGCGGCGTAGGCGAACGGTTCGGACCTGGTGAGGACCGAGTTGCGTTCGTTGATCCTGCTGTCGAGTTGGCCGCCGCACACCAGCCCTGCGATCACACAGATCGCCCCGACAGCGAGCGCGATGATGCCGATGACTCCGGGTGTCGTGCGGGCGAGCCGGCGGGCCAAGGCGGCGGAGGGTCGTACATCGACTGTGCCCGGGGCCCCCAATGTCGGCCTCCCCCCTGAACCTCAAGGGGATATTAACCGCAAAGACGAGGCTGGTAGCCAGGTTTGAATTGAAAGGAAACTCAACCGTGCAGCGTGCGCAGGAATCGCCCTGCCGCGTCGACGGCCGGGCTGGAACTGCCGGCGTCGCTGATGAAGACCGCCAGCGCGAGGTCGCCGTCGATGCCGACGAACCACCCGTGCGCGTGCGTGTTGTCGATGTACTCGGCGGTGCCGGTCTTGCCGAGCATGCCGGGAATGTCCTGCAGCTGCGTGGCGGTGCCGTCCGTAATCGTTTCGCGCATCATCGATTTCACTTGATCGGCGACACTGGCGGTCAGCGGATCGGGTGTGCGATCGGGCTTACCGGGCTGTCCGGTCACGATCGTCGGCGCGGGCACCGAACCATGCGCAAGCGCGGCGGCCAATAACGCCATCCCGAACGGCGACGCGGTGACCTGGCCTTGACCGATGCCCTCTTCGACGCGCAGCGCAGACGTGTCGGCGACCGGAACCTTGCCGGTGACGGTGGTCATCCCCGGTGCGGTGTAGTCGATGCCGAGGCCGAGTTGGGCGGCGGCCTTGGTGAGGCCGTCGGGCGGCAGATTGACCGCCAGCCTGCCCATTGTGGTGTTGCAGGACCGGGCGAACGCGGTGTGCAGCGGCACCTGCCCGAGGTCGAAGTTGTCGTCGTTGGGGATCTGGCGGCCTTCGATGTTCTCCGTGCCCGGGCATCCGACGATGCTGTCCGGGGTCACCTGGCCCGCCTGCAGCGCGGCGGAGACCGTCACCGTCTTGAACGTCGAACCCGGCGGGTACAGGCCGGTCAGCGCGATCGGGCCCTCGGCGTCGGCGGCCGGGTTCTGGCCGATTGCCAGCACGTCACCTGTCGACGGTTGCATCACCACCATCGCGGCGGGCGTCGGGATCGGGGCAAGCGCGTCCTCGGCCGCACGCGACATCGGAATGTCCAGCGTGCTGCGAATGTCGGCGACAGGCTTGGGCTGCTGCCCGCCTACTTGCTGACTGCCGGTGGCGGTCTGCGCGCTGACCGCGAAGCCGGATGCGTCGTCGGTCGCGTGCTGCCACTCCTCGGACAGCCCCGACAGCGTCGGCGACGTCAACGCCTTGTCCGCGGTGAGCAGTCGCGTCTGCGGCGCCAGCGTCACATTCGGCAACGCCGACAACGCATCCTGGATCGGGGCCACATCCTCGGCACGCAACGTGACGGCGGTGACCGGCTGACCGTTGGCGCCGTCGAGCTGTGCCTGCAGCGACTGGCCGGTGATGCTCGAGTCGATCGGATTCAGCAGCGCCGCAACGGCATTCACGTCCGCACCGGGCGACACGTTCACCAACGTGACGACCTGCTGGGTGAGCAGTTCCGCGCCGGTGCGGTCCAGCACCCTGGCGGCCGGGTCGGGGCTCAGCGTGCTGTACGACAGCGGGCCGGTGCCGAGGCCGGGCGCGACGGTGGCCGGGTTCCACTGGATCTTCCATTGATCGCCGCTCTGGTTCGCGCTGCCAGTGGTGGTGTAGGTCCACTGGTTGCGGCCGTCTTTGCCGAATTTCCATGTGGCGGCGAGGCTGAACGTCGCGTCGTTGTCCTTGCGGTCGACAGTCGACACGTCGAAGTGAACGTTGCGGCCGAGGCTGTCGAACAGCTTGCCGAGCGTGTCGGAGGCCTGGCCCGAATCGCCGGTCACCGCGGCAGCCGCCGCGGCATCACCCTTGCTCAGCGCGTCGGCGAAGGTGTGCACGGTGGCATTCAACCGGTCCGCCGCGTCGTCGCCGCAGCCGGCAAGCAGCAGCACGACAATCGTGAAAAGCGCTGCCAGCGAGCGCATTACGTGCGCGCCGGGCGAATCTCCCGCGGCAACGCGAACACCAACGTCTCGTTGGCGGTGGTCACCGGTTGCACGATGTCGTAGCCGTATTCGGCCAGCCGCTCGAGCACCCCGCGCACCAGCACCTCGGGCACCGATGCGCCGGACGTGACGCCGACGGTCGTGACTCCCTCGAGCCAGGCCGGGTCGATGTCGTCGGCGTAGTCGACCAGATGCGCGGCGTCTGAACCGGCGCCAAGCGCCACCTCGACCAGCCGCACCGAGTTCGACGAGTTGCGCGATCCGACGACGATCACCAGCTGGCACTCCGGGGCCATCGCCTTGACGGCGACCTGACGGTTCTGCGTGGCGTAGCAGATGTCGTCGCTCGGGGGGTCCTGCAGCTTCGGGAACCGCTGCCGCAACCGCTGCACGGTTTCCATCGTCTCGTCCACCGACAGCGTGGTCTGGGACAGCCAGATCACCTTGTTCTCGTCGCGCACCGTGACGTCGTCGACGGCGTCAGGGCCGTCCACGAGTTGCACGTGGTCGGGCGCCTCGCCCGCGGTGCCGATGACCTCCTCGTGGCCCTCATGGCCGATCAGCAGGATGTCGTAGTCGTCGCGGGCGAACCGCTTGGCCTCGTTGTGCACCTTGGTGACCAGCGGGCAGGTCGCGTCGATCACCTTCAGTTCACGCGCGGCCGCCGTCTCGTGCACGGTCGGCGCGACGCCGTGAGCGGAAAACACCACGATGGCGCCCTCGGGCACCTCGTCGGTTTCGTCGACGAACACCGCACCGGCCTTGGCCAGGGTGTCCACCACGTGACGGTTGTGCACGATCTCGTGACGTACGTAGACCGGGGCGCCGTGCTTCTCCAGCGCGCGCTCCACCGTCTCGACCGCCCGGTCCACCCCCGCGCAGTACCCGCGCGGCTCGGCCAGCAGCACCCGTTTACCGGTGAGGGCGCCGGTCGCCGAGCTGGAGGCACCCGGAATCCCCATGTTTATTGTCGGCGGCATGTTTTCCAGGGTACTGATCCCGCACCTCGCGGGGCCAGCCAGACGATCGCCCGTAGTCTGGACGCCATGGCAACTGCACCGTATGGGGTCCGTCTGCTGGTAGGGGCGGCGGTCACCGCCATCGAGGAAACCCGCAAGCTTCCGCAGACCATCCTGATGTACCCGATGACCGTCGCGAGCCAGGTTGCCCACTTCGTGATGAAGATGCAGCAGGACGTGGCCGACCTGGTCAACAAGGGCGACGAGGCGCTGGACTCGTTGTTCCCGCCCAAGGACGAGCAGCCCGAGTGGGCGACCTTCGACGAGGACCTCGAAGACGACCAGCCTGCCAAGCCGGGCACCGACGGCGAACGGCTGACCGAAGGCCGCTTCGCCCTGTTCACCAGCGGCGAGCCGGAGAACGGTGAGCCCAAGCCCGCCTCCTCGGCGACCTCCGCAGACGCCGATCCACCCGAGATCGTGACCGAACTGGACTACGAGTCGCTGACGCTGGCCCAGCTGCGGGCGCGGTTGTCGTCGCTGCGCGTCGCCGATCTGGAGGCCCTGCTGGACTACGAGAACGCCACCAAGTCCCGGGCGCCGTTTTTGACCCTGCTGGCCAACAGGATCACCCGCGCGACCGCGAAGTGACGGAACCCGAGCCGGGCAAGTCCCCCGATAACCCCTGGCCGGTGCGCGCGGTCGCCACCCGGATCGCGAAGTACATCGACCGGCTCGGCGTGGTGTGGATCGAAGGCCAGCTGACCGAACTGAAGCTGCGCCAGACGACGGCGTGGATGGTGCTGCGCGACCCTGCCGCCGACATGTCGCTGACGGTCAGCTGCGCGCGCGATCTGGTGGCCAACGCGCCTGTGCCGCTGGCGGAGGGCACCCAGGTGATCATGTGCGGCAAGCCGCAGTTCTACACCCGCAACGGCTCCTTCAGCCTGCGCATCAGCGAGATCAGGGCGGTCGGCCTCGGTGAGTTGCTGGCCCGGATCGAGCGACTGCGTCGGCTGCTGGACGCCGAGGGGCTTTTCGATCCGCGGCTGAAGCGACCGCTGCCGTTTCTGCCGCGCACCGTCGGCCTGATCACCGGACGGGCCAGCCACGCCGAGCGCGACGTGGTCACCTGCGCGACCGACCGGTGGCCGGGTGTGCGATTCGCCGTCCGCAACACCGTGGTGCAGGGCCCCAACACGGTGCCACAGGTGGTCGAGGCGCTGCGCGACCTGGACAACGATCCCGACGTCGACGTCATCGTCATCGCGCGCGGCGGCGGCAGCGTCGAGGACCTGCTGCCGTTCTCCGACGAGACGTTGTGCCGGGAGATCGCGCAATGCACGACGCCGGTGGTCAGCGCGATCGGCCACGAACCCGACAATCCGCTCTGCGATCTGGTCGCCGACGTGCGCGCGGCCACCCCGACCGACGCGGCGAAGCGAATCGTGCCCGACGCCGCCGCCGAGCGGGCGCTGGTCGGCGATCTGCGCAGGCGCAGCGCGCGGGCCCTGCGCAACTGGGTGCACCGTGAGGAGCACGCGGTGTCGCAACTGCGCAGCAGACCGGTGCTGGCCCAACCGCTCGCCGCGCTCACCGCGCGGTCCGACGAGATCCAGCGGGCCCGCGCCTGCGTCCGTCGTGACATCACCCGGTTGGTGGCCGCGGAATCCGACCGGGTGGGCCACTTGTCGGCCAGGCTGACCACACTGGGTCCGGCGGCCACCCTGGACCGCGGCTATGCCGTCGTGCAGACAGCGGCGGGCACGATCCTGCGCACGACGGCCGACGCGCCTGCGGGCACCCGGTTGCGGGTGCGGGTCACCGACGGCGCCGTGATCGCCATCAGCGAGGGCAGCGAGGGGCAGTGAATGAAGCCTATTAGTCAACTGGGGTACGAAGAGGCCCGCGACGAGTTGGTGGCCGTCGTCCAGCAGCTCGAGCAGGGCGGGCTCGACCTGGAGTCATCGCTGAAGCTCTGGGAACGTGGCGAGGAGCTGGCTAAACGCTGCGAAGAGCACTTAGCTGGTGCGCGTAAGCGCGTCGAGGACGCACTGGCCGCAAAAGAAGACGAGGACGCTTGATTCTGTAACGAGTTTCCGGCTAGGGGCTCGAAACTGTAACACGTTTCATTTATGCTCTCGGGCATGGGTGACGCAACGCTGACCGACTTGGGTCGTGTGCTGGTCACCGGGGGCTCCGGCTTTGTCGGCGCCAACCTGGTGACCGCACTGCTCGACCGCGGGCATCACGTCCGCTCCTTCGACCGGGCCGCATCCGCGCTGCCTGCGCATCCGCGGCTGGAGGTGATCGAGGGGGACATCTGCGATCCGCAGACCGTGTCGGCCGCCGTCGACGGCGTCGACACGATCTTCCACACCGCGGCGATCATCGACCTGATGGGCGGCGCGTCGGTCACCGACGAGTACCGCAAGCGCAGCTTCGCGATCAACGTCGACGGCACCAAGAACCTGGTGCACGCCGCGCAGGCCGCCGGGGTGCAGCGGTTCGTCTACACCGCATCCAACAGTGTGGTGATGGGTGGTCAGCGGATCGCGGGCGGCGACGAAACCCTGTCCTACACGCAACGTTTCAACGACCTGTACACCGAGACCAAGGTCGTCGCCGAGCAGTTCGTGTTGGCGCAGAACGGGATTGGCGGTTTGCTGACCTGTTCCATCCGGCCCAGCGGCATTTGGGGGCGCGGTGATCAGACCATGTTCCGCAAGGTGTTCGAGAACGTGCTCGCCGGCCACGTCAAGGTGCTGGTCGGCAACAAGAAGGTCAAGCTCGACAATTCCTATGTGCACAACCTCATTCACGGATTCATCCTGGCTGCCCAGCATCTGGTGCCTGGCGGAACGGCACCCGGGCAGGCGTACTTCATCAACGACGGTGAACCGATCAACATGTTCGAGTTCTCCCAACCGGTGGTCGAGGCATGCGGTCAGCCGTGGCCGAAGATCTGGGTGCCCGGGCGGCTGGTCAAGGCCGTGATGCTGGTGTGGCAGTGGTTCCACTTCCGGTTGGGCCTGCCCAAGCCCTTGCTGGAACCCCTTGGGGTGGAGCGGCTTTACCTCGACAACTACTTCTCGATCGCCAAGGCGCAACGCGATCTCGGCTACCGGCCACTGTTCACGACGGACCAGGCGATGGCCGAGTGCCTGCCGTACTACGTCGACCTGTTCCACCAGATGAAGGGCGCCACGCCGGAACCGGTGCCCGCGTAGGGACCCTCAGCTCGAACTGAGTTCGAGGGTGCGCTGTTCGAACAGGTCCGCACCGTGTGCCACTCCCCCGGTGGCCTCGAACCCGGCCGCGACGCGTTCGGCGCCCGCGGTCATGGTCATCGCTTCTCGCACCTTCGCCAGCAGTCGCTTCGGCGAAAGCCTCTTCGCGGGAAGCCGGGTGCCACACCGGGCCACCTCGGCGCGGCGGGCGACTTCGAACTGGTCGCGTCCGTACGGCACGACGCACACCGGAACGCCTCGCGCCAACGCCTTTTGGGTGGCGCCCATGCCGCCGTGCGTGATCGCACACACCGCACGATCCAGCACCAGACCGTGCGGGACGAATCGGCACACCGTGGCGTTCGGCGCCTCCGTCCCGACCTGGTGCCCGGCGGGCGCGGTGGCGACGACATGCACCGGTTCGCCGGCCAACGCGGTGATCGCGCAGGTGATGAGGTCGGCGTCGGCTTGCTCCTCTGATGACGTCGTGACCAGAACGATCGGCCGGTCGATCGCGGTCAACCAATCCGGGCTCGTATCGGGCTCGGGTTCGAGCACGCAGGGCCCGATCATGTGCACCGAGTCCCCCCACTGCGTTTGCGGGTATTGAAACGGCTTGCCGCTCGCGATGAACATCTGCGGCGCTCGCCGCAGGAACTCGTCGACCGACCCCACCGTCGGCACACCGACGTCGGCGCGAATCCGGTTAATCGGAGCCAACATGACGTTCTCGACGGCGCGCAGCAGCGTCGTCCGCACAGCGGCGTCCCTGAGCACACCGATCACACCCGGCAGGGGTTTCAGACCGAGGCCGAATGGTGGCACGCCCGGTGAGCGCAGCGGTGGCGTGTACGGGGACAGGCACGCCCACGGCAGACGGCCAGCGTCCGCCGCCGACAGTGCACCCCAGCAGTTCACGTCAACGAGCAGGGCGTCGGGTTGTGTTCGGGCGACGGCGTCGGTGAGATCGTCGACCTCGTACGCGGCCCGTTTCGCGAACACCGCGACAGAAAGCTTCAGCGCTGCAAGGGGATTGCTCGCCTTGAAGTCGTCGTGTCCAATGGCCTCGATCCGCTGGTCGATCGGCGTCGCGGTGAAGCCGAGACGTTCCGCCAGCTCCACGCCGGTGGACAGGGTCCGCACGTGAACTAGGTGCCCACGATCAGCCAGTTCCGAGAGCAGCGCACTGATCGGCAACAGGTGCCCGAGTGCGGGTGAGGTGTACGCCAATATCGTTGCCATGGTCATCCCGTTTCCCGGGCCGCAGGCGTCATCTCGTCCACCATGCGGCGCGCCTCTGCGAATCGTCCTCGGGCGTCCACCATTCGACAGAGTTCGAGGTATTGCGTCGCCAGTTCCGCGTAGCGCTCGACGTCTCCGCGGGCTCTGGCCAAGATGGCGCGCGACTTCAACCACCACAGGTCCAGCGCGGGCGGACCGGGTCGACGGGTTTGCCATTGATCGACGATGCGATTGGCCTCCGCCAGGTCGTCGACGGTCCCGCGGTCGACGAGCAGTTCGACCAGCGCCTCGCCCGCACAACCCGCGAAAACCGGGGAACCACCGGTCATCTGAACCGCGACGGACTCGCGCAGTTCCGCGATGGCCTCGTCACGTTTGCCCCTGCGAGCGGCATCGAGCGCGAGGTCAGGTACGACCGTGGTGAGCGCGAGTCGCCACACCTTGTGCTTTGCGATACTCGCCCGAACGCGCTCGAGTAGTTCGATCGCCTCGTCGCGGCACTGGCCTCCGGAGCGGAGCAGCGCACTGGCGTATGCCCACTGTGCCGCGATGATCCCGAAGACATCGCCGAACGACTCGGCGCGTCGCAGGACGTTGCGCATCTCGTCGACCAAGTCTTCGGTCGCGTAGGTGCCGACCGCCGCCAACAGGGCGACCCAATATGACAGCGCCGCAGCATAATTGACCGGCGGCAGGACACGCGCCTCGTCGGTCCCCTTCGTGAGGCTTCGTTTGCCCTGCTCGTGGTGGCCCATGCAGATCTCGATCACGCCCTTCAGCGAATCGGATATCGAGTTCTCCACGATCAACTGGTCGTGCGGCAACGCCTGTATCGTCTCGATGACCCGCAGCGCCCCGTCGAAGTCACATGTCGCGAACCGGGCATACGCCACCGCGATCAGGATGATGCTTTTGGTCTGCGCGTCGCACTGAATGCTGTCGATGATCCCGTCGATCTCCGACGCGAGAGCGGCGGCTTCCGGCACACGATAGTCGTTGACGGAATAGGACCAGATGCGACCGGCGGTGGCGATGGCCAACGATGTCATGTTACCGCTTCGGGTTGTCAGGTCGCGGAGTTCACGGTAGCGCTCGTCGCTGTCGGCGGCTTCGCCGACGAAGAAGGTCGTCGACACCAGCATGGTGCGCGGTGCGATCCGCATGGCGATGACGCCGTCGTGGTCCTCGGGTAATTGATCGGCGATGTGTCGGGCGCGCGCCCACTGGGTGCGTGCGGCGACAAGGTCACGTGGCCGAAGCCAGGCCGCGGCACGCATGTGCCACTGGTACGCCGCGGCCAGTTTCCCCGCCGCCTCGAGATGGCTGGCGATCAGCGCAGCGTTCTCCTCGACGGCGCTCGGATCGCGGGCCTCGATCGCGGCGGCCAGTCTGCCGTGGGCGTCCACCCTGGTCGAAGCCAACTGCGACTCGTAGGCCACCGCGCGAACCAACGGATGCCTGAAGCAAAAGCGTTGGCGGGGCGTGAATTCGGTTTGGTCAATCAGTTCCGCCGACACCAGTTCGGCCAGCTGATCGGACTTTATCTCCTGCCGCAGCACACGCAGCGACTCGAGGTCGAACTGGCTGCCGATCACCGCCGCCGCGTTGAGCATGGCTTTCGCGTCGCCGGGCAGTCGGTCGATGCGGGCGGCAAGGACTGCCTGCACGGTGCCGGGTACTGAGATCTCGTCGACGTCGTCCAACAGGCGGTACCGGCCGCGACTGCCCGACAACACACCGCGACCCGCGAGGTCGCGGACGATCTCCTCGATGAAGAACGGATTTCCTGCCGCGGCAAGAGCAATACGTTCGGCAAGCCCCACAACTGACGGATGGTCGCCGAGCAGTTGGCCGATCATGCGCACCGAAGCCGACTCCGAAAGCGGCTGCAGCGAAACGATCTGATCCGCGTTCGCGCTCAGCGCCCCGTGGAACTCCGACCGGTAGGTCGCGATCAGGATCGAGTCCGTCGCGGCGATATTGGTGGCGAATTCGACAAGGACGCCGTCTGTCGGCTCGTCGATCCAGTGGGCGTCCTCGAGGATGAGCACGGTGCGGCGGGGGCGTTCACGGACGGCCTGCGTCATCATCTCCGCGAGGCGGCGCCGATGCCCGTCGACACTGACTTGCAGCGGTGGCGCCTTGGCATCACCGATTCGCATGGCGTCGAACAGAATTCGGGCGTCGGCGGAGTCTGGTGTCAACATGCCCGCGTACTGGGCGACGGTCTGCGCGCGTGCCTCGGCCTCGGGAAGCCGGTCCACGTCGAACATCGCGCGCAACAGGCGCGACAACGCGCTGAACGCCACTGTGGCGGTGTGGGCTTCGCACCTGGCGACGACGACGTCGGCGCCCCGACCGGCCGCAGTCGAGGTGAACTCGTTGATCAGTCGGCTCTTACCCACCCCGGGGCCGCCGACCACCGCGACGAAGCAGCCTGCTCCGGCATCCAGTGTGTGCTCGAGGCGGGACAACTCGGCATCGCGACCGAGCAGCTGACCTTCGTTGCGGCCCAACACCATCCGGTCGGATTCGATCGCAAGTAATGCTCGCGCGGGCACGGGCTCGTCCGCGCCTTTCACCGCAACCCGCAGCACCGGTCCCAGCTGGGCGGCGCCCGCCACGAGTTCTGCCGTCGACAGCGCGCAAAGCACGCCGCCGACGGGGGCGGCGGCCTCCATGCGTTGCGCCATTCCGACGGGATGCCCGACAGCGGTGTACCTACCTGGCCCAGAACCGATTTCGCCGACAACCACGTCGCCGGAGTTCAATCCGATCCGAATGTCGAGTGCGACGCCGTCGCGACGAAAGACCTCGGCCGCCAGTTGTTTCGTGACCGATTGGATCTCCAGCGCGGCGATGCCTGCCCGTACCGCATGGTCCTCCAGCGCCACCGGAGCGCCGAACAGAGCCATCAACCCGTCGCCGGTGAACTTGTCGACGGTGCCCTGGTAGCGCTGCACCACCGCGGCCGCGCGGTTGAACAGTTCGTTCATCACCTCTTGGAGTCGCTCGGCGTTCAGCGTCGCGGCAAGCTTCATCGATCCGACGACGTCGGCGAACAACACCGTCACCTGCTTGTGCTCGCCCGTCGCGGTCGGCGGCGTGACCGGGCATCCGCACACGTCACAAAAGCGCGCTATCGGGCGCAGGTCGTTACCACAGGACCCGCACCGAGCGGCGTCCCGGCTGGCAGAACTGAACTTCCCCCGGTTTTCTCCCACGTCAATTGCATGATTGCCTACCGACCGGCAGATCCGCCTCCTAACGGCCAAATTTTGCCCAGGCAATCACGGCAGGTTCGGCAACCGGCTGAGCTCCCCCGTTGCGCTGTTCACCAGCGCGGCGCGGTCCAACCGAGCCTGCAGCGGCAACACGTCCATCACCGCCGCCACGACCGCCGGCAACTGAGCGAGCGTTGCCCGCGGCGCCAACGAGCAGTGCGGCAGCCACACGCCCGGCCGGTAGTGCTTGTGCAATTCCGCTCCGGTGCCGACGACCGCCTCGACAACCCGCTGCTGGCGGGCCACGAAGTCCGCGCTCACCCCGGCCAGCAACCAGGTGCGCCCGCGGCGGAACAGTCCGACGCCGTCGAAGCTGAGGTCGACGGCCTCGCCGCGCAGCCCAGCCAGCGCGGCCGTCACAGCGGACAGGTCCCAGTCACGCAGCACGGCATACGACACGTGCGGCACATGCCTGCCGTGGGTGTGCGAGCGCAGACTGCCGACGCCCTGCTCCTCGACCCGGTCCCACAACCCCCGGACGGCCCGTTCGGAACGCCGGTCGAACAGTAGACAGACGGCCAGCGCCACCTGTCAGCGGTACAGGTGCACGGGCTGGTGGGTGGCCTGCTCGATCCGCAACGACGCCCGCTGGAGCAATTCGGTGCCCAATGCGATCAGCCCGCGCGCCGCGGCGATCTCCTCGCCGATCATGGGTTGGCTGCTGTCCTTCGGGTTGCGGAACGCGTCCCCCAGCGCGGTCACCGCCTCGTCACCGCACCGGGCGCGCACCGTCGCATGCGTGTGAGTCTCGTCCTCGTCGAAGTCGATCTCGACGCGCCACTTGTTGCTCAAATCCTTGTCATACATGGCCATCACCTTCCGATACCAGGGTGCGCCGATCCCGGGCACTTCGCATCGAAACCGCACACGGGCCGGGATCGAGCGGGCATCGTTGTCCGGCGATGGCCCACTCCCGCTTCGCCGCCAACGGCGCCACCCGCATTCACTACCTGGACTCCGGCGGCCCCGACCACGGCGCGCCGATCGTCTTCGTGCCCGGCATGACCGACGTCGCCGACGACTACGTCGAGGTGCTCCACCTGCTGGGCCGCCGCACGGTGGTGGTGGAGCTTCGCGGCCACGGCTACAGCGATGCGCCGGAAACGGGTTACGACCTTGCGGCGCTTCGTGACGACGTGGGCGCGGTGGTCGACGCGGTCACCGACGGGCCGGTGCATGTGATGACGTTCTCCCGCGGCACCACGTATGCGGTCGCGTGGGCGCTGGCGAACCCGGATCGGGTGCTCTCTCTGGCGATCGGCGACTACGTGCCTGCCGAGATCGTGTTGCCCGACGCGCACATCCACCGACTGCTCGACGGCCGGTGGCGCGGCACCCCGGTCTCCGACCGGCTCGACTACGACGCCGCCGTCAAGACGTTCCGCGCGGCGCAGAACCGGTCGTTCTGGGAGCCGCTGTCGGCGTTGCAGATCCCGATGCTCGTGGTGCGCAGCCCGGATTTCCCGTTGGTCGACGATGCGGCGTGGGACCGGTACCGGCAGTTGTTCCCGTGGGCGGACCTGCACGAGTTCACCGACTCGCCGCATGACATCTTCCGGCCCGACCGCGGCCGGTACCCCGGGCTCGTCCGCGATTTGACGAATCGTTGAGTCCGTTGCGCAAACCCCCGGTTTTGACGCGTGCCGCTCCCTAGGCTTCAACACAGACGTCAATTGGTGAAGGAGCCCGCCATGCCGAACGGAAAGCCGAACATTCTGGTCATCTGGGGCGACGACATCGGCATCACCAATTTGAGTTGTTACAGCGACGGCCTGATGGGCTACCGGACCCCGAACATCGACCGGATTGCCGACGAGGGCATGCGTTTCACCGATTCCTACGGCGAGCAGAGTTGCACCGCAGGTCGGTCGGCGTTCATCACCGGGCAGAGCGTGTACCGGACTGGGCTGTCGAAGGTCGGCATGCCCGGCGCCGACGCCGGACTGCAACCCGAGGACGCCACCATCGCCGACTGTCTCAAACCGTTGGGCTACGCCACCGGGCAGTTCGGCAAGAATCACCTTGGCGACCTGAACAAGTACTTGCCGACCGTGCACGGCTTCGACGAGTTCTTCGGCAACCTCTATCACCTCAACGCGGAGGAGGAGCCCGAGCAGCCCGACTATCCCACCGCCGAAGAGGCGCCCATGATGCGCAACGCCTTCCTTCCGCGTGGCGTCATCCATTCGTGGGCCACCGATGTCGACGACGACGAAACCCATGAGCGCTGGGGACGCGTCGGCAAACAACGCATCGAAGACACCGGTCCGCTGACCAGGAAGCGAATGGAAACCATCGACGACGAAACCACCGCCGCCTGCGTCGATTTCATCAGGCGCCAGGCCGCGACGGATACGCCGTTCTTCGTGTGGATGAACACCACGCACATGCACTTCCGGACACACACGAAACCGGAGTCGGTGGGGCAGGCCGGCCGCTGGCAGTCGCCGTACCACGACACGATGATCGATCACGACAAGCATGTCGGCCTGCTACTGGACACCCTCGACGAACTCGGCATCGCCGAGGACACGATCGTCATCTACAGCACCGACAACGGACCGCACGCCAACAGCTGGCCGGACGGCGCCACCACACCGTTCCGCAGCGAGAAGAACACCAACTGGGAAGGCGCGTTCCGAATTCCGGAGATGATCCGCTGGCCGGGCAAGATCCCCGCAGGCGTGGTGTCGAACGAAATCATCCAGCACCACGACTGGTTCCCGACGTTCCTTGCCGCGGCGGGAGAACCCGACATCATCGAGAAGCTGAAGAAGGGCCACAAGTGCGGCGACAAGACCTTCAAGGTCCACCTCGACGCCTACAACATCCTGCCGTACCTGACCGGCGAGGTCGACGAGAGCCCACGTAAGGGCTTCATCTACTTCTCCGACGACGGCGACGTGCTCGGTCTGCGGTTCGACAATTGGAAGGTCGTGTTCATGGAGCAGCGGTGTGAGGGCACGCTGCAGATCTGGCAGGACCCGTTCACACCGCTGCGCGCACCGAAGATCTTCAATCTGCGCACCGACCCGTTCGAGCGCGCCGACATCACTTCGAATACGTACTACGACTGGATGATCGATCGCATTTATATGGCGTTCTACGCCGGCGCGATCGTCACGCAGTTCCTGGACACGTTCAAGGAGTTTCCGCCGAGGCAGGAGCCGGCGTCGTTCACCATCAATCACGCAGTGCAGAAACTGCACGAATTCCTCGCGAAGGACTAGATGCTCGAGTCGTGGAACGAGGGAGCGACGAAGTCGGCGATCGTCGACTTCGTCGGCCGGATCACCACGCATGGCGGGCCGGATTACGTTGAGCCACATCAACGCATCGCGGTGTTCGACAACGACGGCACGCTGTGGTGTGAGAAACCGATGTACATCCAACTCGACTTCCTGATCCGCCGGTTCGTCGAGCAGGCCAAGGCCGACCCGGCACTGCGCGGCAGGCAACCGTACAAGGCGGCATTCGAAGGCAACCTGAGGTGGTTCGGCGATGCGGTGACGAAGCACTATCAGGGCGACGACTCGGACGTCAAACCCCTTGTCGCAGCGATCCTCACCGCCCATCACGAGATCACGGTCGAACAACACGCGGGCCGGGTCAGCGCCTTCTTCGAACAGGCCACGCACCCCACGCTGAAGCGGCCCTACACGTCGTGCGGATACCGTCCGATGGTCGAGTTGCTCCGCTATCTGGAGGCCAACGCGTTCACCAACTACATCGTGTCCGGTGGCGGCCGCGACTTCATGCGACCGGTTACCGTTGCGCTGTACGGAATTCCGCCGGAGCGGGTGGTGGGAAGTTCGGTCGGGCTGGACTACCGCGACGGCGATCTGTACACCACCGCGCAGCCCGAATTCCTCGACGACGGGCCGATGAAGCCGGTGCGACTGTGGAGCAGGATCGGACGCAGGCCGATCCTGGCTGCCGGCAACTCGAACGGCGACATCGAGATGCTGGAGTTCACCCGCGGCCTGCGACTGCTGGTGCTGCACGACGACGCCGATCGTGAGTTCGACTACGCCGCAGGCGCTGAGAGGGCGCTGACCCAGGCAGCGATGGACGACTGGACCGTGGTCAGCATGCGCGACGATTGGACGACGGTCTTCAGTGACTGACGATCTGGTGCGGATACCGGCGCAGACCGTCGCACTGGGTTCCGACGCGCACTATTCGGAGGAGGCGCCGGTCCGCGAGGTGCACATCGACGAATTCCGGATCCAACGCCACCAGGTCACCAACGCCGAGTTCGCCGAATTCGTTACGGCCACTGGATATGTCACCGTCGCCGAACGTCCGCTGAACCCCGCCGACTATCCCGGCGCGCCCGCCGCGAATCTGCAGCCGGGCTCGATGGTGTTCACCCGCACCCGCGGTCCCGTCGACCTGCGGCACCTGAACCTGTGGTGGACGTGGACACCGGGCGCATCGTGGCGGCATCCGGTCGGCCCGCATTCGTCGATCGACAAGCGCGCCGACCATCCCGTCGTACATGTCGCCTTCGAGGATGCGCAGGCGTACGCCGCGTGGGCCGGGCTTGCACTGCCGACCGAGGCCGAGTGGGAGACCGCGGCCCGCGGCGGTCTCGCCGGCGCCACGTACACCTGGGGCGACGAGCCGGAGCAGCCCGGCCGACCGCTGGCGAACTACTGGCACGGCGACTTCCCGTGGCGGCCTGAGCGCGGCTACGGCCGCACCACACCCGTCGGCAGCTTCCCGCCCAACGGTTACGGGTTGGCCGATATGGCGGGCAACGTCTGGGAGTGGACCACCGACTGGTACACCGACACCAGGTCAACCGATTCCTGTTGTGAGGCAGACAGTTACGATCCCCGCCAACCGCAGTTCCAGATCCCGCGCAGGGTCGTCAAGGGCGGCTCGTTCCTGTGCGCCGACAACTATTGCCTGCGCTACCGCCCCGCCGCGCGTAGGCCGCAACCAGTCGACACCGGCATGAGCCACGTCGGCTTCCGCTGCGTCCGGCGCTCTTGATCGCGGCGAAACGGCATTCCAGCACGGAAAGTTCGAGAAGAGGCGTGCCGGAATGCCGTTTCGGCGAACTCAGGCCTCGGCGGCCTTCTTGATCGCGGCCAGCGTGGCGGGGATACCGGTCCTGGCCGCTTCTCGCCGGCTCGCGAGCTCCGCGTCGGCGTCGGCCCCGAAACGCTTGTGGAAGCCGGCGATACCGGCAGGCAGGAACTCCCACGACTCGGTCAGCTTCGTACCGTCACCCTCGGGCTCGAACGTGTAACCCCAACGTGTCCAACCGTTGTTGACCTCCCACGCGAACTCCCGACCGGGCTCGGCGGCCACCACCTGGCAGCGCGTCTCCCAGGTCCGCTCGGGCAGTTCGTTGCGTCCGGTGAACCACGCCCCGACACGCGGGCCGTCGCCCTCGTCCCACCAGCAGGCGCGGCAGATCGGGCTCCACTCGCCCATCCTGGTCACATCCGACACCAGCGCGTACAACTCGTCGGGCGTCACCGCCACGGAAATCGACTCGGACATCTGCAGATCGCTCACTCCACAAGTCTGCCCTACCGCTGGGCTGCTGCTTGTGCAGGCCCGTGCATATTCAGTAAATGCGCCGCCAGCCGTTTATCCCGAAACCGAGCCGTTGCCGGTTATTGTCGTCGACAATTTAAAAGTGTGATCAATAGCTCGACAAGCAAGATTAGGAAAGTAGCTGAAATCAAGCCTGGGTGACGTCACGAATGGACCCAGGTATGCGGCGTTACATATCACACGAAGGTGTTTCCGAATCAGGGAACGCTCAGTTTTCCGGTCTACCACGTCGCGCCGCGATCCCGGATGATTTCGGCGGGCGTTACTTCTCGGATCCACACCAGGACATCGAATATTTCTGTGATGGGCTTCGGTGTCGTGAATTGTGAAGTATCAGCAGCAAGGCCGACCTCGCGTATCGCCAACGGTTGACGCAGAGGATTCTCGCCGTTGCGCATCGCTCGTAAGTCGATGAAGCAGTCCCCGACGCCAGCCCGTTGAAGCAGCGCCTCGATACTGTTGGGCGGCGGCAGCTGCGCCGTCGCTGGCCGCAGCCGGCGAGTGTGGATGGCGCGATCCCCCGGCTCCCATGCATGGAAGCTCCCTGCGCCGAACGCCACACCGATCGCGCCATAGTTGTGGGCTCGAGCCAGATGGCCGCCCGCCCTGGCCGACCACTTCGACACATGACCGTTATGGGCCCAGAACGCCACGCGACTGGGCTTCGTGATGGCCTGCTGCGCCGAGAGGTTCTCAGCCAGGCACCGATCCCGGTACTCCCAGGGCGTGGGATCTGTCGCCGAGATGGCCTTCAGGCGTTCGTACTGGCCCCACTGCTGGAAGGTCCGAAACAACAGCTGGTCGGCCTGGCTGATCGCCTGCTCCCGAAGCATGACTGAGGACACCGTCTTCGCCATCGCGCTCCAGCGAGCAGCGCTCACACGGTGATCCTTGCTTTCTGCGGCGAGCTCTTGAACCGTCGCCAACGCATTTGACAGGGGCATACCCGCGCGCCGTCGCAACTCGCCGAGGACGCGTTCTGGAGGTGGACCGTCCATGTCGACGCCTCGGAGCATCACATCGCGTTCAGATGCGACCGCACCGAGCCAACCGAAAAGATCCTGTACCTCCTCATAGACCCACGGGTACACGAGGCGTACCTCCTCGCGAGGCAGGCCCCCACGCTCACCGAGGAATCGGTTCACCAGCTCGATGTGGCCGACCCCCCGCTCCCACGCCACGAGCATTCGGCCCGGCATGGCGGACATCTCCCGCACGATGGCACGTTTCAGGCGCAAAGACTGGCTGTCCCCATGCGTCGGCTCTCCCAGCCCGACCACGTCGACATCGCCGATCATCGCCATCAGAGGACCCACCAGCGGCTCGCCGCCGTGCCACCGCAGTGGAGCTGTGTACTGCCTGATGTCGTCCATCGTTTGCAGAATAGAAGAGCGCGCGGAATGACCCAAGATATACGACAGTGATGAAATATATGACTGCTGCGAAACCAATTTCGACATTCCCCGTAATCGAAGGCAAAATTTCACTCGCCAAAAGCATCTCGCCGGCTTAATCTGTATGTCACACAGGAAACGTTTCCTGTGTACTCAACAGCCATTCTGATCGGGAGGGGAATATCATGGCTGACATCGATCTGGAACGTCGCCTTGCAGCGCTGGAAGTGAGGATTCTCGGGGTGGGCAGCCTCGGCGCGTTGCGCGCCGCGGACGACACCAACGGCTGCACGAACTGTGACACGAATGGGTGCACCAACTGTCGCGCCACAGACATGATGAACGTGCTGTTGCCCGGCGTGGACCGAGCACTCACCAGCCGTGAGATCGCCACCATCGTCGCCAAGGCCGAGGGCTAGTCGCGCTGTCTGTCCCAGGAGCCAAGACTCGGCAACGGGTCTTGGCTCTCGGTGGTGGGAATCATGACCGAGCGTGAAGACCGGACGCTGGCTCTGGCAGTCGACCTGCTGACCGAGTACGTCAACGACATCAAGACGAGAAGTGGTAGCGGACAAGACGCCGGGCCGGCCATACTTGCCGCCACCTTGTTCAGCGTCGCCCCCGACGCCGAAGATTTATGCCTGCGGGCGCTGAAGCGGTGGCTCAACGACATGCCCGCCGTTTTCAGGGGCGTCGGCGCGTTCGGGGGGCTTGGCGGTCTCCTATCCGGCCTGCGGGCGGTGTCGGCGTTGACGGATGCGGTCGCCCCGGCCTACTCGGCGCTCTGTTCCCAGACACCCGAATGGCTCGCCCACGAACGTTGGCGGACCAACGATGTCTCCTGGCCGGACTACGACCTTTTCTTCGGCCCGGCCGGCGTCATACGCGCCGGGCTCTACCCCGGCGGTCCTACGGACATGGTCGCTCCCGCCTTAAAACACCTCATCAGCATGGCCCTGACCGAGGGATTGGAAGCCTTCCGGGGTGGACCCGAGATCGATCACAGGAGCGCGTTCAATATCGGCCGCGTCAACACGGGTCTTGGCCATGGGATGGCCGGAGTGGCAAGCGCACTCGCGCATGCCCTTCGCGGATCCGGTTACGAGAGCGCACGTCCCGCCCTCCGCCGGATATGCGACTGGCTGGTCGCACAGACCTACACCGACGACCTCGGCCTGATCACGTGGCCGCCGGTGGGTGGACTCGATCAGGAATCGTTCGGAACTCGTCGACGACAAGCTTGGTGCTACGGCACTCCGGGGGTTTCGTGGACGCTATGGGAGGCCGCCGACTCGCTCGCCGACGACGCCATACGCGAACTGGCGGAGGACGCGATGACCAGCTTCATCGCCGTGTTCGACGAGAGCCTCCACCTTGACCGCGACGCCGGCGAGAACCTGGCGGTATGCCACGGCGCGGCAGGGATACTCGCAGTCGCCGACGCGTATGCGCGGTTCACCCTCGTGTCGTCGGCTCGGGCACTTCGCGACCATCTGCTCGACTATTTGATCGACCACGCCGCAGCGCTTCGCGAGCACGGTCGGCATGACATGTCGTTACTTACCGGCGCCGGTGGCGTGGCCGCCGTCGCCTTGACAGCCACGGGCGCCGAACGGCAGTGGCTGCACCACATCGCCGTTCGCTGACCACGCATGGGCACATCACAGGACATCGCCGTCGCGGACTTTATTCGCTGTGTCGCACAACGACTCGAGACTAGGGATGCGGCATGCCTGCCGCCCGGCCGTACCGTCGAAGAACTATCCGATCTCTTCGTTCAAGGGGGCGTCGAAGCGCTCGATGCGGCCGCCTATGCGCATCGCTGGGTGCAGCGCTCGATCCAGGTGAATCAGTCGGCAATGCAACCGTTGATGTCCGCCGTTTCCGAGCTAGCAAATGCGCTGCTGCAAGACGGGGTCGCCGAGAACTTTTTCTTCATGCGCAAGCCGCCCGGTCTGCGGCTGCGATTTCAGGCCGCCAGAGAACGAGCGGCCCTTGAACAACGCCTCGCGCAAGAGGTCTCGGCTTGGCAATCGCGCGGGCTGGTGTGCGCCCACAAGCCAGCGGTATACGAGCCCGAGTACCAACTCTTCGGTGGCGTTCAATCCATGGACCATGTCCATGCCTTGTTCACGATCGACAGCTTGTTCTGGAGCACGTTCCTGGGACGGTCGGACGGTGAAACGGCGGACACAGATGCATGGTCGCGATCTCTACGGCTGCTCCGCTCCGTATTCGAGGGCTTGGCGATTCTCGGTTGGGAGGATTTGGGCGTATGGGACGCGGTACTCGAAGACACCGGCCGTCGCTTGGCTCTCGATCTGGAGTACACCGAAGGGTACCGCGATCTAGCCGCGCTCGTCCGTGAGGTGTGGGCGGAATCAGCGCAAAGCCTTGGCACTGTCGACGCGCTCCAGCGAGCGTGCGCTGATCTCGCCCGGCAGCAGGCGGCCCGTTGGAGAACAGGCTATTTTGAATGTGCCGGTGCGCGTATCGGTCCTCGGCAGGGCGCCGCGTACTTCACAATCTTCCATTGGAACCGTGCCGGATTCTCCTCCATACAGCAAGGACTGGTGGCGGAGGCGCTGGCTACGCGGCGCGAGCGGGCCGATGGTTGACGGCGAAGATTGGCTGATCGCCCGCGTCAACGGGGTTCCGGCGACCTGGTGGATCGACGGAGGTAGCCCCGAGATCTTCGCCCTCGCAAGACATCTCGAGGTAGTCGAATCGTCGTTACGACAGATCGGACCGGTAGTGGCGGAGACGATCGGTGAACGGCTAGTGCCCAACGACGACGTCAGCGGCGAAGAGCGAAGACAGGTGCTGGCCATCCGCCGCCGGCTCCATGGTGGCAGAAGCGTCGAGGCCAGCATGCTGAACGGCGCGGCGTCCCTCGCGCGCCGCCAGGGCGAGCCAGACTTGGCGGCACAGCTGGAAAGGTGTGCCGAGTTGACCGCCGAGGCAACTCGCATGAACCACGAACTCGATCGTGACATCGAGTCCGAGCGCAATCGGCTCCTCACCATCCCGGCCCGGATTGCGTCTGAGTCGCTCTGTGGTTTCGCACTTTTCGGTTGCGTCGAGCTTCCCCGTGAGTGCACTCTGAATAAAAGGAGTTGGCGACGATTCGTTCGTTGTTGGGACCTTGTCGGTCGAGCGGCGGTTGTCTCAACGCCTCGGGGCTGGTTCAGCCACATTGCGGTACTCCGTCCACGCGACAGCTCAGATCCGCCCCGAGTTGGAACCGGCGCAGGAGTGTGCTGGACCGAAAGTGTCCGCGAGGTTCGACGAATGCTCACGCACGCGTCGACCGTCGACGAGTTCTCGCGTCTCGCCGTCGGGACGAATCCTTTGTCGTGGACGGAGGAAGAACATCGCTACGCCCTTGTTCTCGATCAGTTCGATGAGCCGTCATGCGTAGTCCTCCGCGAGACGGAATTCCTCTCCACGTTGTTGCGGGCCGCCACACGGCCGGTGACGCTGACCGAGCTCTTCGCGCGCCTGGACATCACGGACGAAGCAGAGCGGCGGTCATTCGGCGAATACGTCGGTCAGCTGCTTCGCACCGGCATCCTGCAGGGGTGCGCACCACCGCTGAGGTCGATTCGTCGGGCCGACATGGGCAGGAAGGTGACCCCGACCGAAGACCCGGTCACCCAGCCGAAGGGGTGGGTTGACGTGTATCGCGATGGCTCACCGGGCGTTTCGAAGCAGATGGTGGTGGGCCTGCGCGAACGAACACAAGCGGCACTGCGGTTTTTGGCCGCGGTGTCGACGCCGTGGCGCGACGGGTTCCGGGGCACGGCAGATCGTTGGACGGTCGTCGACGTGTTGAAAGCGATGCTGGCCAGATCTGTCAACCAGCAGGACCCGGCCACCGAAGATGACCTGTCCCCTTCCCCACCCGCCACTCCGCAAGCAGCCGAACTCACCAATTTCCTTGCGTCTCAACCGACCAACGCCGATGTCATCAACGTTCCGAGTGAGCTGATCGGTGCATTTGCACCCGACACGGACAACGGAACTTGGCCTGTTGATTGCCTGCTTCGGGTGCCCGACACCTCGGTGGCCGGCCATGGCCCCGTTCTCGTCGAGATATGGCCGGCCGGAACAATCGACTCGCGGTTCGCAGATGGCTCGCGCGAGTTGGGCGGCGCGTTGCCCGGTGAAGCCGCGTATCGAGATTTTCTGCGCCGAATCGAGGATCTGACAGATGTGCAATTCGTTGAGGTCACGGTCCCCCCGCTCTCCGACGCAGCCGACAACGCGGTCCGCCGTCCTGGCTACACGTCAGCGTGGACGGGCGATCCAGCAGCGGCAACCTACTTCCCGTCCGACGCGGCGCCTCTTGAGTACATCCCATTGCGCGACATCGAGCTCTTGCGGCGGCCTGATGGCTACCGATGTTGCTTCAATGGTCGTCAACTCTGGCCGTGCTACCACGCCACCAGAACGTTTTCGCCGCCATGGGACAACGTCGCGCATGCACTTCTGATGGCTTCACCACTGGCCTTCCCAAAACGGTTCCGCCGCCCGGACATACTTTTGAGGGAGCATTGGGGCCGAAACACAATGCCGCGTGTCGTGCTTGACGGAGACCTTGTCTTGAGCCCGGCACGCTGGGACCTTTGCGGCTCCACTTTCTGGGAGCCTGGCGCACCACTACGGGAGCGCCTCCGGGCACTCGGCCGCACTCGTCAGCATGTCGGCCTGCCGCGATGGGTCTTCGTCAGCGACCCTGGCGAACGAACTCGCATCGGGGTGGATCTGGAAAGTCTCAGTGCGCTCGAGCAGATCGATGCTCTGCTCAAGCACCAGAGGTCACTGATTGTGACGGAGATGCTGCCGGCGCCAACTGAGCTCTTGATGGGTGACGACACTTATCCATCGAATCCGGTCGCCTCCGAACTTGTCGTTCGGTTCCCGCCTGATGAGGAGTTGGGTCCCCTCGCCGGCCAGATCGCCGACAGGCTCGCACCGTGGCTGCATACGGCTGAGTAGCCCCTATTGCACTTTCGACTCGCGAATGTGAAATTAGAACGCGTTCTACTTCACTGTCGAAGGGCAACCTCCGATGACCAACGGCAACCAGCGGAACGCGGTCGTGGTCGGTGGCGCCTCCGGGATCGGCTGGGCGACGGCGCAGGCACTGGCCACCCACGGCGACCGGGTGACCATCGCCGATCGCAATGCCGACGGGGCGCATGCCCGCGCCGCCGAACTGGGCCAGCGGGCGGCAACAGTCGACGTCACCGACGAGGATTCGGTGCGACGACTGTTCGAACAGACCGGCCAGGTGGACGTCGTCATCAACTGCGCGGGCTACTCGAACATCGGCCTGATCACCGACATGCCCGTCGACCAGTTCCGCGATGTCGTCGACGTCTGCCTCACCGGTGCGTTCATCGTCGCCAAGCACGCAGGCCGCACGCTGCGACCCGGCGGCGCGCTTGTCTCGATCAGCTCACTCAACGCCCGTCAGCCCGCGGCGGGCATGAGCGCCTACTGCGCGGCCAAGGCCGGGTTGTCGATGCTGACCCAGGTGGCCGCGCTGGAACTGGGCCCGAAGGGAATCCGCGTCAACGCCGTCGCACCGGGTTTCGTCCACACGCCGCTGACCGAACCCGCCGCCGCGGTGCCCGGCGTCGTCGAGGAATATCTGGAGAACACCGCGCTCGGCCGCGCAGGCACACCCGAGGACATCGCCGATGCCGTGCTGTACCTGTGCTCGCCTGCCGCGTCGTGGTTGACCGGCGAGGTACTCGACCTCAACGGCGGCGCGCACCTGAAACGCTATCCGGACATCCTCGGCCACGTCATGAAACTGGCTGATAGCCAATGAATTTCGCGGGTAGGCAGGCGATCGTCACCGGAGCGGGTTCGGGTATCGGGGCTGCGCTGTGCCGCGCCCTCGTCGGTGCGGGTGCCACCGTCGTCTGCACCGACATCGACGCCGACGCCGCCGACCGGACCGCAGCTGCGCTTGGCGCCAACGCGACCGCAGCCCGACTCGACGTCACCGACGCGGCGGCGGTGCAACGAACCGTCGACGAGGTCGTCGACCGCGCGGGCCGACTCGACCTGATGTTCAACAACGCGGGCATCGTGTGGGGCGGCGACACCGAACTGCTGACGCTGGATCAGTGGAACGCGATCATCGACGTCAACCTGCGCGGCGTCGTACACGGGGTGGCCGCGGCCTACCCGCTGATGGTGAAACAGGGCCACGGCCACATCGTCAACACCGCCTCCATGGCGGGCCTGACCGCGGCGGGCCAGATCACCAGTTACGTCGCCACCAAACACGCCGTCGTCGGACTGTCGTTGGCGCTGCGCTCGGAAGCGGCCTCCCGCGGGGTGGGCGTCCTGGTGGTGTGCCCGTCCGCCGTCGAGACCCCGATTCTGGACAAGGGCGCGGTCGGCGGGTTCGTCGGTCGCGACTATTTCCTTGCGGGCCAGGGCACCAAGACCGCCTACGCCCCCGACCGGTTGGCGAACGACACCCTGCGCGCCATCGAGAAGAACAAAGCGATTCTGGTGAAACCTCGACTGGCACATGCCCAATGGCTGTTCGCCCGCCTCGCACCGACTCTGATGAACCGGGTGTCGATCGGCTTCATCGAAAAGCAGCGCGCGAGCCAGACCACAGGACGTTCCCAGCTAAGCTAGCGTCACAGCATGGAAACCGAGTTCACGCTGACACAAAAGCGTGCACTGGCCGTCGCGACCGTGATCGCCCTTGCCTTCGGCGCCTACTTCCTGCGCGGCTATTTCATTCTCATCGTCGTGGCGGCGGTCGCGGCGTATCTGTTCACGCCGCTGTACGACCGGTTGAACAAGCGGTTCGGGTCGGGGCTTTCGGCGACGTTGACCCTGCTGGCCGCCATTGCCGCGGTCGTCGTGCCGTTGGGCCTGTTCGTGATGCTGGCCGTCGTCCAAATCACCAACATGGTCGAGAAGGTGGCGGACTGGGTCGGCAGAACCGATCTGTCGGCACTCGGCGACCAGGCTCTGCGTTTCGTCAACGACGTGCTACACCGGGTGCCGTTCATCAACGTGACGGTCACCCCGGAGTCACTGCGCGGTTCGATGGCCACCGCCGCGCAGAAGATCGGCGAATGGCTACTGGATCTGCTGCAAGGCGCGGCGGGCAGCGTGTTCGGCGCCGTGACGGCGGCCATCCTGTTTCTCTACGTGTTCCTGTCGTTGTTGACCAACCGCGACAAGGTGCTGCTGCTGATTCGGCGCTTGAACCCGCTCGGCGAGGACATCACCGACCTCTACATGTCGAAGATGGGTGCAATGGTGAAGGGCACGGTGATGGGCCAGTTCGTCATCGCCGTCTGCCAAGGTGTCGCAGGTGCGGCATCCATCTACATCGCCGGTTTTCACCAAGGCTTCTTCTTGTTCGCGGTGTTGTTGTCGGCGTTGTCGGTGATTCCGCTCGGCAGCGGCATCGTCACCATCCCGTTCGGAATCGGAATGATCCTGTTCGGCAACGTATTCGGCGGCATCTTCGTGATCGTGTTCCACCTCATCGTGGTGACCAACATCGACAACTTCCTGCGCCCGATCCTGGTGCCGCGCGCGGCCCGGTTGGACTCTGCACTGATGTTGCTCGCGGTGTTCTCCGGCATCGCGATGTTCGGTGCGTGGGGCATCGTGATCGGTCCGGTGCTGATGATCGTGATCGTCACCACCATCAGCGTCTACCTTGCGGTGTACAAAGGCGTGCCGATGGCAACACCCGAGGACGACGACGAAAAGCCAAGGAAGCGTAAGCTTCCCGGCTGGTTCACCCGCCTCAAAGGCAAGCCCGCGAAGGCTAGACCAGCCTCTCGGTGAGGAACTGCACCACCCGCTTGCGCGCCTCATACGCCGGGTGCCCGTCGCGCTCGCGCACCTCCAGCGTCAGCACCGAGTGGGCCATCTTGCCGAACCCGTGTGGGTTGCCCTTCTTGGAATCGATCTCGATGACCTCGAACGCATCACCGAGTCGAGCCTTCAGCGTCTTGAACCGCTCACCCGGCGACAGCGGGTCTTCACTGAACCGCAGACCCAACGCGCACAGGCCCTCGTCGGCGGCACGCCGTTCGATGACCTTCAGCTCTTGCTCGGACAGTCCAGGATCACGTCTCATCTTGGGCGTCAAGAAAATCGGCGTCGACGGCTGGCTCATCACCGGCGCCAACACACTGTCGTCCACCGCGGCAGCCAGTGCGAAGCCGCCCGTGAAGCACTGCCCGATGACGCCGACGCCCTTGCCCGGCGTCTTCTCGTTGAGGTCGCGGGCCAGCGCGCGCAGGTAGTGCGCCACCGGACGGTCGGCGTTGAGCGCGAAACCCGCGAATTCCCTTGAGATACAGGCACGCACCGTGACCGGAATGCCGCCCGGCCTGACCGCCGCCGCACCTGGCGTGCCGAACAGCGACGGGCACGCCACAGTGAAACCGTTGTCCACCAGGTGATTACCCAGGCCGATGACTTCGGGCGTCATCCCCGGCAATTCGGGGATGAGCACCACACCGGGGCCCTCACCCTTGCGGTAGACGTCGTGTGTGTACCCGGCGGCGGAAAACGGCGCGACGGTCCAGCCGGTCAGATCACCTCGCGGAGCCGACTGGCCGGCGACCTTTGCATCCCGTGCGGTCATCGAGTCCCCTATTTGGCGGCAAGTGGTGACGCGGTCTGCGTCGCCGCCGCCAGCGTACGGTACTCATCCGTACCCGCGGCGCCTGTTATGGCGATCTGCGCCGGGCCGCCCGGACCGGCGAGCCGGGTGGTCCACACCGGCTCGGCAGGCTTTCCGTCCGCGGCCGTGCCCTCGTACACCACCCAGGTGACCCCGTCGACGTCCTGGCTGCCGGTCGGATACACGTCGACGCCCAGCGAAGAGATCAACTTGTCCTCGTCGGCGTTGCTCTGCGTCAAGCTGACGTACATCCCGCTGGGTGCGAGGTAGCCGACGGTGGAACTGACGGCGCGCGTCTGCTGACGCGAGACCGGGTCCATGCGACCACCCTCGATGCCCTTGCGGCTGCCGGAGTTGGCGTGCCAGCCGTCGGGCAGTTGCGGCAGCCGGATCGGGATCTTCAGCGCGTCGGCGTCGGCCTGCAACGCGGCCGGGGCGTCGTAGTCCGGGGCAGGCCCCTTGCCGGGCCCGTTGGGGGCGAACGAGCACATGCCGAGCACCCCCGCCAGCACGATGCAGGCGACCACCAGCGGCGCGATCGACCAGAACATGTCCCTGCCGTCCTGGAGGACCCGCGGCTTCTCGGGTTTGGGAGCCGGAGTCACCTGGCCGGCGACGTCGGGCGGGGGTACTGCTTGTCCACTCATCACAGCCAGTATCCCAGCTGCCGATCCTCGACCGGTTAATGGGAGAATCTGCACCCATGAGCCCCTCCCGCGGAGAAGCCCCCGATCGCAACCTCGCCCTCGAACTGGTCCGCGTCACCGAAGCGGGCGCCATGGCGGCAGGCCGTTGGGTAGGCCGCGGCGACAAGGAAGGCGGCGACGGCGCGGCCGTCGACGCCATGCGTGAGCTGGTGAATTCCGTGTCGATGCGCGGCGTCGTGGTGATCGGCGAGGGCGAGAAGGACAACGCGCCCATGCTCTACAACGGCGAGGAGGTCGGCAACGGCGACGGCCCCGAGTGCGACTTCGCCGTCGACCCGATCGACGGCACCACCCTGATGAGCAAAGGCCTGTCCAACGCGATCTCGGTGCTCGCGGTCTCCGAACGCGGCACCATGTTCGACCCGTCGGCGGTGTTCTACATGAACAAGATCGCCGTCGGCCCCGACGCCGTCGACGCCATCGACATCACCGCCCCGATCGGCGAGAACATCCGCAAGGTCGCCAAGGCCAAGAACGTGTCGGTGTCCGACCTGACCGTGTGCATTCTGGACCGGCCGCGCCACGAGCAGTTGATCGCCGATGTCCGCGCCGCCGGCGCCAGGTGCCGGCTGATCTCCGACGGCGACGTCGCCGGCGCCATCTCGGCGTGCAGGCCCAACACCAGCACCGACCTGCTGGTCGGCATCGGCGGTACGCCCGAGGGGATCATCGCCGCCGCCGCCATCCGCTGCATGGGCGGCGCGATCCAGGGTCAGCTGGCCCCCAAGGACGACGAGGAGCGACAGAAGGCCCTCGACCGTGGCTACGACCTGGACAAGGTGCTGTTCACCGAGGACCTGGTGTCCGGAGACAACGTGTTCTTCTGCGCCACCGGCGTCACCGACGGCGACCTGCTCAAGGGCGTGCACTTCTACGGCGGCGGCTGCACCACCCAGTCGATCGTGATGCGCTCCAAGTCGGGCACCGTGCGGATGATCGAGGCCTACCACCGGTTGTCGAAACTCAACGAATACTCTGCCATCGACTTCACCGGCGACTCGAACGCCGTCTACCCGCTGCCCTGACCCCGCCGAAGAAAAGGAACCGAATGAGCGTCGACAACGACAGCCAGACCGGGACTGAGTACCGCATCGAGCACGACACCATGGGCGAGGTCCGGGTGCCGGTCGCCGCACTGTGGCGCGCGCAGACCCAGCGGGCTGTCGAGAACTTTCCGATCTCGGGGCGGGGCCTCGAGCGCACCCAGATCCGCGCGCTCGGTCTACTCAAAGGCGCTTGCGCGCAAGTGAACAAGGACTTGGGGCTGCTGGCGCCGGAGAAGGCCGACGCGATCATCGCCGCGGCCGCTGAGATCGCCGACGGCCTGCACGACGATCAGTTCCCCATCGATGTGTTCCAGACCGGTTCGGGCACCAGCTCGAACATGAACACCAACGAGGTGATCGCGAGCATCGCCGCCCGCAACGGCGTGACGGTGCACCCCAACGACGACGTCAACATGTCGCAGTCGTCGAACGACACCTTCCCCACCGCCACTCACATCGCGGCGACGGAAGCCGCTGTGCGGCATTTGATTCCGGCTCTCGAGGTGCTGCACGAGTCGCTGGCGAGCAAGGCGCGGCAGTGGCGGACAGTGGTGAAGTCCGGCCGCACCCACCTGATGGACGCCGTGCCGGTGACGCTCGGCCAGGAGTTCTCCGGCTACGCCCGCCAGGTCGAAGCGGGCATCGAAAGAGTGCGCGCGACGCTGCCCCGACTCGGCGAGCTCGCCATCGGCGGCACGGCCGTCGGCACCGGCCTGAACGCGCCCGATGACTTCGACGTGCGGGTGGTCGCGGTGCTCACCGAGCAGACCGGCGTTGCCGAATTGCGGGTGGCCAAAAACCATTTCGAGGCGCAGGCGGCCCGTGACGCGCTGGTCGAGGCGTCGGGCGCGCTGCGCACCATCGCCGTTTCGCTGACCAAGATCGCCAACGACATCCGGTGGATGGGCTCGGGCCCGCTGACCGGCCTCGGCGAGATCCAGCTCCCCGATCTGCAGCCCGGTAGCTCGATCATGCCCGGCAAGGTGAATCCGGTGCTCCCCGAGGCGGTTACGCAGGTCGCCGCCCAGGTGGTGGGTAACGACGCGGCGATCGCGTTCGGTGGCGCGTCCGGCGCCTTCGAACTCAACGTGTACATCCCGATGATGGCCCGCAACCTGCTCGAGTCGTTCAAGATCCTGACCAACGCATCCCGGTTGTTCGCCGAGCGCTGCATCGACGGTTTGGTGGCCAACGAGGAGCGGTTGCGCGAACTCGCCGAATCCTCACCGTCGATTGTCACCCCGCTGAACTCGGCCATCGGTTACGAGGAGGCGGCCGCGGTCGCCAAGCAGGCGCTCAAGGAAAAGAAGACCATCCGCCAGACGGTGATCGACCGGGGCCTGATCGGCGACAAGCTGTCGCTGGAGGAACTGGATCGGCGACTCGACGTGCTGCAGATGGCCAAGGTCAAGCCGGGCGACGACTAACAGCGCCCAATCGCTCGCGGGCAGCTAACATTCGTCGAGGATGACCGCGGGCATGGCGAACCGTCCCGCCGAGCAGCGTGCGCTCGGCGAATTTCTTGCTGCCGCCGCCAGCACACCGTCGGCGCTGCTGGTCGACGGCGAAGCCGGGATAGGCAAAACCACCGTGCTGCGGGCCGCGATGGCCAGTGCGCGGGACCGCGGCTTCCGGGTGTTGTCGGCGCGGGCGGTGCAAGCCGAGTCCGTGCAGGCGTACGCGACCCTCGCCGACCTGCTCGCCGACGTCGACGCCGACATCTGGGCCGATCTGCCCGCCCCTCAGCGGGTCGCGATCGACCGGGTGCTGGCACGGGACCTCACCACCGACGGCGACGTGGTCGTCACCGACCAGCGGGCGGTGGCCGCCGCGTTCCTTTCGGTGGTGGAACTGCTCGCCCACGACGGCCCGTTGTTGCTCGCGATCGACGATCTGCAATGGCTGGACCCGTCGACCGTGCACGTGATCGGGTACGCGGCCCGCCGACTGTCGGGGCCGGTGGGCCTGTTGGCCACCGTCCGAACCGAACCGGGCACCGGCGCGGCCGCGTCGTGGCTGCAGCTGCCGCGGCCCGACGCGGTGGTGCGAATCACCGTGCATCCGCTGTCCGGTCGGGCGCTGGAGACCGTGGTGCGCGACGAGCTTGGCCGCCCGGTGCCGCGCGCGGTGATGACGCGCATCAGCCAGGTGTCTGCCGGAAATCCCTTCTACGCGGTCGAATTGGCGCGCGTTTTCGTCGACAACACAGGCGAGGTGCTGCCAAGCACACTGGCCGATCTGGTGCACACCAGGATCAGCGGCCTGGATCCGGCGGCACATGAGGTGCTGCTGGCGGCCGCGTGTATGGCCGCCCCCACCGTCGAGGTGGTGGGCGCCGCGACGGCCGTCGACCCGGACCGGTTGATCGAACTGCTCGAGACCTCCGAACAGCACGGCGTCGTCGCGATCGAGGGCAACCGGATCCGGTTCGCGCACCCGTTGCTGGCCAGCGGCGTGTACGCGGCGGCTGCACCTCAGAAGCGACGGGACATGCACCGGCGCCTAGCGGGCGTCGTCGACGAATTGGAGCTGCGCGCACGGCATCTCGCGTTGGGATCGACGACGGGCGACCCCGAGACGCTGGACACACTGGACAACGCCGCAGACGCCGCTCATGCCCGCGGCGCACCGGCCGCCGCGGCCGAACTGCTCGAGCTTGCGATCGGGCTCGGGGGCGACACCCCGCAGCGCCGAGTTCGGTTGGCGGGACACTGTTTCGACGCAGGCGATCCAGCGCGGGCCCGAATCCTGCTGGAGCAGGCGATCAGCGGCATGGAGCCAGGCCCGGTCCGTGCGCAGGCGCTCTACGCGCTGGCGGTCGTGCGGTTCATCGACGACGGCTACCTCGAGGCGTCCGAATTGCTGCGCCAGGCGCTCGACGAGGACGGCCCCGGCGGCCCCGCACAGGTCCGGATGGCGACCACGCTGGCGTACGCGCTGTTCATGACCGGCGAACCCGAGGCCGCGTGGGGTCGCGCGAAGGAAGCGGTGGCTCTGGCCGAAAATGCCGGCGTCCCTGGGCTTCTCAGCGAAGCGCTAGGCGCCCGCGCGACGATTCAGTTCTTCGTCGGCGGCGGCATCGACGAACCAAGTCTGCGCCGGGCACTCGAGTTGGAAGACCACGACGCGTTCGCCCCCATCATGCTTCAGCCCAGCGTCGAGCACGCGCTGATCCTGGCGTGTACCGGCGACCTCGATGCCTCCTACGAGCTGATGCGAACGATCGAACGGCGGTGCACCGACAAGGGCGAGGAAGGCGAACTCATCTTCGTCGACTTCTACGTGGTGGTGAACAGGATCTGGCGCGGAGATTTCGCCGCGGCCACCCGGCTGGCTTCGGACGTGACGGAACTGGCGCGGCAACTCGGCGCGGAGTTCCCGACCATGTTGAGTCTCGTGTTGCGCGCATGGTTGGCGGTCTACGCAGGCGCCGAGGACGACGCCCGACTGGCGGTCGCCGAGGCGATCGACGCGTGCAAGCGCAGCGGCACCGCGTGGCACGAGGACTGGACGCTGACCGCCCTCGGCCTTCTGGAGGTGTCGCTCGGCAACTACGCTGCCGCGGTCGACGCCTTGGCGCCGCTGCTGTCGCGGCACGTGCCCGTCTCCACCGAGATAAACGCCGCGTCGTTTCTGCCCGACATGGTGCAGGCGCTGACCGCATTGGGCCGCGTCGACGAGGCCGAACCGCTCGTCGACGCGCTCGAACGCAACGGCCGCAGGCTCGACCGGCCGTGGATGCTTGCCGTCGGTGCGCGTACCAGGGCCATGGTGCTGGCCGCTCGCGGTGATCTGGACGCGGCGGTGGACAGCGCACGCGCCGCGATGTCCGAACATGACCGGCTGCCCATGCCGTTCGAGCGCGCCAGGACCCAATTGCTGCTCGGCCAACTGCTGCGGCGCCAGCGCTCGGAAGCGACGGACGTGCTGCGAGAGGCACTGGCGGCGTTCGAGAAACTGGGCACCACGCTGTGGGCGGACCGCGCCCGCGCCGAACTCGCAGGCGCCAAGCCACGAACCCGTACCAGCGAAGGGCTGTCACCAACCGAGCAGCGGGTCGCCGAACTCGCCGCGTCCGGGATGACGAACCGTGACGTCGCGACCGAGCTTTTCATCAGCGCGAAGACGGTCGAGGCCACCCTTGCCCGGGTATATCGCAAGCTGGGCATCCGCTCGCGGGCCGAACTCGGCAGGCACATGCAATCGATTCGCGACACCGGGTGAACACACCTTTGCGGATGTTGCCAGGTCGACCCTTTCAACCTAGTTGACTGAAAAAGTGGACCGATGAGCGGTTAGCTGGAATCCTTCTACTGTGCCAGGGGGAGTTGGCGTGCAGAGCCGTCCGACAGAAAGCCGGATGATCAGCCGGTTCTTGTCGTCGGCAAGGTCCGAGCCGTCTGCCCTGCTGATCGAGGGGGAAGCCGGCATCGGCAAGACCACACTGTGGCTGGAGGCACTCGAACTGGCCCGCGAGAGCGGGTTCCGGGTGCTGTCGGCGCGGGCCGCGGCCGCCGAGTCGGTGCTGGCCTACACGGCGTTGGCAGACCTGCTCGACGGCGTGCCCGCGGCAGCGTGGGCCGATCTCCCTGAGCCTCAGCGCTTCGCCGTCGACCAGGTGTTGATGCGGGCCGACGACAGCACGGCCACCGATCAGCGCGCCGTCGCCGCGGCGTTCCTGTCCGTCGTCGGATGCCTGAGCGACGAGGGTCCGCTGGTGTTGGCCATCGACGATCTGCAGTGGATCGATCCTTCGAGCATGCATGTGGTGGCGTTCGCCGCGCGGCGGCTCAGCGGGCCGGTCGGCATTCTCGGCAGCGTGCGCACCGACGCGGGCGACGGTGCGAGCACGGCCTGGCTGCAGCTGCCACGTCCCGACGCCGTCAGCCGAGTCCGGCTGCACCCATTGGGGATTCACGATCTGCATGCCGCGGTGTCGAAGCGGCTGCGGAGGTCTTTCTCGCGTCCGACCATGGGCCGCATCCACGCGGAGTCCGGTGGGAACCCGTTCTACGCAATCGAATTGGCCCGCGCCATCGCGGAACGCACACCCGGCGTCGACACCCTGCCGAGCACGCTCGCCGACGTGGTGCAGACCCGGCTGAGCGGGCTCGACTCCGATGTTCACGACGCGTTGCTCGCCGCTTCGTGCCTGGCCTCGCCGACGGTCGAGCTGGTGTCCAGTGCGACCATCAAGGACGACAACCGCCTGATCGACCTTCTCGAGAGCGCCGAGAGCAAGGGCATCATCACGATCGACGGCAACCGGATCCAGTTCACCCATCCGCTGTTGGCCAGGGGCGTCTATACGGAGGCCGCGCCCGCCAGACGCCGAACGATGCATCGACGCCTCGCGGAGATCGTCGACGAGCCGGAACTGCGGGCGCGCCATTTGGCGTTGGCCGCCACCAGAGGTGACCACGTAACACTTGACGCACTCGATACGGCGGCCGAATCCGCGCGGGTGCGCGGGGCACCCGCCGCCGCGGCCGAACTGATGGATCTGGCGATCGGCCTCGGCGGAGACACCGCGGAGCGTCGACTCCGTTCTGCGCTACATCATTTCGACGCAGGTGACCAAGAACGCGCGCGGCTCGTGCTCGAGGAGACCATCGACGTGCTTGCGCCGGGCGAACTGCGCGCCGAGGCGTTGAGCCGACTGGCCGTGGTGAGGCTGTACAGCGACGGCTTCTTCGAGGCCGCGGCGCTACTGCGGCGGGCACTGGCCGAAGTGGACCCCGACAGCCCGTTGCGTGTGCAGATCCTGATCACGTTGGCGTATTCGCTGCTGCAAGCCGGTGAGATGCACGACAGCGTCGAAACGGCAGAGGAGGCCGTCGCTCAGGCCGAACGACTCAAGCAGCAGCACCTGCTTGGGCTGGCGATGGGTATGCGGGTGACCCTTCAGTTCCTCAGCGGCGCAGGCTTCGACGAAGACCAGCTGCGATTCGCGCTCGAGCTCGAAGACCCGGACATCTTTACGCCGTTGGTGTTTCGGCCATCGGTGCAGCAGGCCCTGCTGCTGGAGTGGACGGGCCGCTTCGACGAGGCGCACCGCACGTTGGAAGCCGTCAGGCGGCACTGCGTCGAGAAAGGCGAAGAAGGCGAGCTGATCTTCATCGCCCAGCATGTGGTGCTCAGCGACATCTGGCGGGGCGACTTCGTCGCGGCGGGCCTCGTCGCCGACGACGCCATGGAGCGCGCCCGCCAACTCGGCAGCGACACCCCGCTGTTCCTTGCGTACAGCCTGAAGGCCAAGCTGGCCGCATACGCCGGACGTGAGGCGGACGCCAGACAAGCCGCCGCCGAGGCACTGGAGATCGGCGGTCGCACCGGAGCAATTCGGTTGACCGACAGGGTCATTGGCGTGCTCGGCTTTCTGGAGGTGTCGTTGGGCCGCTACGAGGAGGCGGTCGCGACGCTGCGGTCCCTGCTCGCCAAGTTCGATCCGGCGACCACCTCAACCGAACTGCCGTCCGCGACGTTCCTGCCCGAGGCGATCGAAGCACTGATCCAGCTGAACCGCGGTGAGGAGGCTGAGCCGCTGATCGAGGCCCTCGAACGCAACGGCGAGCGGCACGACCGTGCGTGGGTGCGCGCCGTCGGCGGCCGCGGCAGAGCCATGCTGCTGGCTGCACGCGGCGACCTCGACGCGGCGAGCGCCGCCGCCGAACGCGCGATGCTGCAACACGATCGGCTGTCGATGCCGATAGAACGGGCCCGAACACTGTTGCTGCTCGGCCAGTTACAGCGCAGGCAACGACGAAAGGAAGCGGCGTCGGCCAGCCTGCAACAAGCGCTGGACATCTTCGAGCGGCTGCACGTGCCGCTGTGGGCCGACCGTGCCCGCGCTGAACTCGCGCGCGCCAACGTCGGTCCGCGGCAGAGCGGGCAACTCACCCCGTCGGAGCAACGCGTCGCCGAGTTGGCCGCGTCCGGGATGAAGAACCGCGACGTGGCCACCGCGCTGTTCATCAGCCCGAAGACCGTCGAGGCGAATCTGGCCCGGATCTACCGCAAGCTCGGCATCAAGTCACGTGCCGAACTCGGACGTCACATGGGCAAGACATAGCCACCCCCCAGCCACCGCCGACAGGAGTAGGGAAACACCCTATTTCGCAAGGCGCTTGGGCGAATTAGCGTCACCGCCGTGCAGGTCAGGTAACCGAAGGAGGATCGTTGCTCGTCGACCCGATAACCGCGGCAAACCAGGACCACGCCGCCCTGGTGACGACGGCGACCAGCCAGCCGGCGTTGCGTACCGGCTTCGCGATGCTCGGCCTGGTGGCGTTACTCGACCTGCCGAGAGCGGACCGCGCCGACCGGATGGTCGCGTTGGGTGGGGCCGCCGCCGCGGGGTGGTTCTTGGTCCGGGACCGCAAACAGCGGTAGTGCTGCGCTGTCACTGCCGTAAACGATATGTTCTGACCTGGTGAGCACCAGGATTCGACAGTGACATCGATACCCCAACCGCGGCCGCGACCCACCGGCGACGAGACGCTCGGGTTCCGCAGGCGCCCGGCGGTGCGGTGGTTCAGTCCGCCGACATTGGCCCGCGCCGCGGCAAAGGTCGTGCTGGCCGCCGCGTTCGGAGACTACCTCGACAAGCGGGAGATGGAGAACAGTCTTGCCGCCGGCGTCGTGACGGCGGGTGCAGGGGCCGACGACGTGTGGATCGACTTCGTCGCCGACACCGCCGACGGATTCGATCAGACGTACTCGGTGGCATGGTGCGTCTCGCAACCGGACATCACGCCAATCGGCCTGGAAGGACCGCTGGAAAGCCTGCCGCGCGCACATCTGATCGTGTTCGGCGGCGACGAGGTGTACCCGTACGCCACGCCGAAGGAGTACGAAGACAGGTTCAGCGGACCGTATCTAGCCGCGCTGCCGTGGACCGAGGAACCGCATCCGCGCATCCTGGCGATCCCGGGCAACCACGACTGGTACGACGGCCTCACCGGCTTCATGCGGGTGTTCGCGCAACCCAGCTGGATCGGCGGCCGCAAGATGGCACAGACCCGCAGCTACTTCGCCGTGGACCTACCGGGCCCATTCTGGTTGTGGGGCATCGATATTCAGAGCGACAACTATGTGGACGCGCCGCAGATCGCCTATTTCAAGGCGGCCGCAGAGAAGATGGCTCCCGGCGATGCGCTGATCCTGTGCACAGCCAAGCCGAGTTGGACCGCAGTCCGCGACTCCAAGGACGCGTACCGCAACCTCGCATTCGTCGAACGCACTGCGGTGCCCGACGGGGTCACGACGGTCCTCATGTTGTCAGGTGACAAACACCACTACGCGCGGTACGAAGCGGAAAACGACGACGATGCGCGGATGAAGATCACCGCGGGTGGCGGTGGCGCGTTCCTGTCCACCACCGAGAAACTCGACGAGCGAGTGGAAGTGCCGAAGCCGCGGGGCGACGACAACCCCGCCACCGACGAGAAGGAACCCTTCCGGTTGGCGTGCCGCTACCCCAGTTACGAGCAGTCCCGCCGCCTCAACTGGCGTATCTTCACGCTCGGGTTGCGCAATCCGTGGTTCATGGTCATTCCCGCGATGTTGTACCTGCTGCTGTTCATCGCAAGCGTCGACACCGCCATCCTGAGCGTAGCGACGCTCGTCATCGTATTGGCAGTCGCCGCAACGACATCCGCGTTCTACATCGTGCCGAAGCGCGTCAGTGTATGGAAGTCACGGCTCTTCAGAGGGCTTGCCGGAATCGCCCAGACCGTGTGCCACGTCGCTGCGCAAGCCGCGATCGCGATGGGATGTGTTGCGCTTCTTGGCCCCCTGACGGGCTGGCGTCTGCTGCTCGGCATGCTGCTCGTGGCGGTGGCAGGTGGCGTCGTCGGCTCGTTGATCTTCGCGGCGTTTCTGTTCCTGTTGTTCACCCTGTTCGGCTGGAACAGTACCGAGGCCTTCTCGTCGTTCCGGTATTCGGGATACAAGAACTTCTTGCGTATCCACGTGACCGCGCAGGCGGTGACGGTTTATCCGATCGGCATCGACAACATCTGCACCAGTTGGGTTTACGACCCGGAGAACACCGAGCCCGAGGCGTCCTGGCTCAAGCCCCGCACCGGCCCCATCGAGACACGGCTCATCGAGCGGCAGTTCACGGTTCACGCGCCGCCGCGCTAGCCGGCCACATCCGGATGCCGAGCGGTGCGGTCAAACTGTGCACCACGAGGCTGACGGTGACGGTGACGACGACCGCCTGCGTGATGGTCGCCAGTTGCTCGATCTCGCCCCGCTCGACCATCAGCAGCCCGAGCACCAAGGTGCCGATGCCGCGCGGTCCGAACCAGCCGACGAACAGCCTGTCGCGAGCCGGCATGTCGGTGCCGATCAGCACGGTGGACACCGCGACCAGTCGCACCGCGAGCAGCGCGAGCACCGCGAACACCACCACCCGCCAGTCCGCGTCGCGCCACCCGACGAACACCGCGTAGCTGCCGAACATCGCGAACACCATCAACTCGAGTAGCTGACCGGTGGCTTCGGTAACCTGCGTCGGGATCTGCGAATCGGCCCGCCGCACCACCATCGAGTACGCCAGGCCGCCCGCGAAGGCCGCGACGAATCCGCTGCCGTGCAACCGTTCTCCGACCTCGAAGCAGATCAACGCCAATGCGACGGTCGCCAGTTGAGCCCAGGTGTCGCTCATCCAGCCGCGCTGCAGTGACCTGGCGATCACCAGGCCGCCGAGCACGCCGATGCCAAGACCCACGATCAGCGAGACGCCCTCGGTGCGCACCGCGAACCATCCCCATCGACCGGGGTCGGGATCGTTCTGCTCAGAGGCCAGGGCGACGGCTGCCAGCATCGCCGCCAACGCGATCCCGTCCGAGCACCCGCTCTCCACCGACAGTGCGTGGCGGACGCGCTCCGGGATGCGACGGTCGTCGAGCAGCGCGTCGATCAATGCGACTTCCGTCGGCACCACGATGGCCGCAAGACATACGGCCTCCCACAACGGCATCACCGGCATCACCTGCAGCGCGATCACTGTGCCGAGGACGATGGACAGCGGTGTGCCGAACACCAACAGCCGGAATGTGACGTGGCCGCGGCGCACGATGGACGGCAGGTCGAGCATGGCGGCCTGCTGAAACAGGATCACGGTCAACGCCAGTTGGGCCACCACGGTGAAACCGGTGGCGTGCGTCCCGACGTCGATCACGCCGAAGCCGAACGGGCCCAACGCCATTCCGAACCCGACGAAGATCAGCGCCGGGGCGATGTACCACCGCCGGACCAAGCCCGAGACGACCGCGTAACACAACACCAGGAGGGTGAGCACGAACGCCGTGTCGGTGCGCACTTCGTCCCCTACTCAGGCGCCGTTGTTCACGCCGCCGGAATTGGCGCCCTCGATGTCGCGGATCGGGAAATTCGGCATCGGCGCGGGCGACGGCGTCGGCGGCAGCGTCGGAATCTCGGCGGGCGGGATGTCCATCAGATCGTTGACCGGCGGGCCGTTTTCGCGGCTGCCGTAGCTGGTGCCCGGCTCCCGCGGTCCGACCATCTGGCTCACAGTCACCATGTGGTAACCGTTGCGCCGCAACACAGGAATGAACTGGTAGACCAGATCGACTGTGCTGGAGTAGGTGTCGTGGAACAACACCACCGAGTGCGGTTTGATCTGCGTCATCAGCATGTAGCGCGTCGCACCGGTGTTGGAGTCATTCGCCCAGTCGAACGGGATCACGTCCCAGTTGATGTCGGCCATGCCCTGGGCTTTGGCGGCCGCCAACACCTTGTCGTTGATCAGCCCGCCCGCGGTACGCATCAGTTTGGGCCGCTGGCCCGTCGCGGCCTGGATGGCGTCGTTGGCCTTGGAGATCTGACTCGGGATGTCCTCCGGCGGGATGGTCGTCATGTTGGGGTGCTCCCAGGTGTGGTTGCCCACCTCCATGCCGGCCTCGGCGATGCGCTTGGCACCCGCGGGGTTGGCCGCGACCTTGTTGCCGATCAGGAAGAACGTCGCCTTCGCGCCGTTGTCCTTGAGAATCTGCAGTAGCCGGTCGGTGTAGGGGCTCGGCCCGTCGTCGAACGTCAGCGCCACACACTTCACCTTCGAGCAGTCGACGTCCTCCGCGCCCGCCTTGCGGATATGCCCGGTGAGGCTGCCGATGATCAGCACCGCGGCGGCCGCGGACACGCCCAGAACGGTTCTGGCATACCGCCAGCCCTGGCTGTCGGGTCGCTTCGGCACGCAAGCAGCCTACCGATTGGTGATATGAGGAGCCTGAACCGCGCCGACCGCGGCTGCGGCTCCACTAATCGCGATCAGGGCAGGGCGCCCGGACTGATCTCCTCGAGCATCTCGGTGACCAGCGCCGCGATCGGCGAGCGCTCACTGCGCAGCAGCGTGATGTGGGCGAACAGCGGATGGCCCTTGAGCTTCTCGATCACCGCGGCGACGCCGTCGTGCCTGCCGACCCGCAAATTGTCGCGCTGGGCGACGTCGTGGGTGAGCACCACCCGCGATCCGGCGCCCAACCGGGACAGCACGGTCAGCAGCACATTGCGTTCCAGCGACTGGGCCTCGTCGACGATCACGAACGAGTCGTGCAGCGACCGGCCGCGAATGTGGGTCAGCGGCAGCACCTCGAGCATGCCGCGGGAGAGCACCTCTTCGAGCACCGCCGGACTGGCCAACCCTTCGAGGGTGTCGAAGACGGCCTGCGCCCACGGGCCCATCTTCTCGCTCTCGCTGCCGGGTAGGTAGCCGAGGTCCTGCCCGCCGACCGCGTAAAGCGGCCGGAACACGACGACCTTGCGGTGCGTTCGGCGTTCCAGCACCGCCTCCAGACCGGCGCACAGCGCCAGCGCGGACTTACCGGTACCCGCCTTGCCGCCGAGCGACACGATGCCGATGGACTCGTCGAGCAGCAGATCCAGCGCCACCCGCTGCTCCGCGGAACGGCCGCGCAACCCGAACACCTCACGGTCCCCGCGCACCAGCTGAATCCGCTTCTCGGCGTTGACCCGGCCCAATGCATGCGAGCTGCCGCCCAACAGCCGAACTCCGGTGTGGCACGGGAGATTACGTGCCGTTTCCGAGTCGATTTCGCCGTCGGCGTACAGCTTGTCGATGTCGCCAGGCGTCAGTTCGATCTCGTCCATGCCGGTCCAGCCCGACGTGATGACGTCCTGAGCGTGGTACTCGTCGGCGGTGAGGCCGACGGCGCCTGCCTTCACGCGCAGCGGAATGTCCTTGCTGACCAACGTGACTCGCTTGCCCTCGGCGGCGAGGTTGGCCGCGACCGTCAGGATCCGCGCATCGTTGCTCTCATTGCGGAAGCCGGCGGGCAGCACCGTCGGATCACTGTGGTTCAGCTCGACATGCAGCGTACCGCCTTGCGTCCCAACAGGAATCGGCTGATCCAGCCGTCCGTGCTCGAGCCGCAGATCGTCGAACATCCGCAGTGCCTGCCTGGCGAACCAGCCGAGCTCGTGGTGATGCCGCTTGGCTTCCAGTTCGCTGATCACCACCAACGGGACCACCACTTCGTGTTCGGCGAACCTGGTTGCGGCCCAGGGGTCGGACAGCAGCACGGAGGTGTCGAGCACATAGGTCCGGACGGTAGTTTTGGTCACGTAGCGCTCCTCGAGGCGAGGGAATTCATGCGGCCCCGCACGAACACTTCGGCGGACGCTGCGGTACCAGGACCGGGGCCGGTCCTCTCGTGATCGAAACGATCGGTACCGCCCGGATAGCAGAGCATGTCGCTAGCCATCGAGAAACGACGCTACTCTCGCTTCGCGGTTCGCGCCGTGCAGGCGCGCCGTAGCTAATGTCGCCGCCGGTGCCGCTATGAAGCTAACGCGTCAGACGAACTGCTTCAGCGACGGTTCGTCCGCAAGGCCCCACGCAATGATGCGGTCGGCGATCACCTGGCGCAGTTGCTCCTTGGTGAAGATGCCGGCCTCGGCGACCGTGGCCACCTTGTCCTTGTACGCGTCGATGTCGCCGCCCACCACGTCGAGTTCCGCCGCGCGGCGCGCGATCGCCTCGACGGTCTCCTCGCGGCTGTAGCCAAGGCAGTGGGTCACCAGGTTGGCGAAGAACTCTTCGTGGCGCTCCTCGTCGCGGGCGATGCGACCGATCAGGCCTTTCAACACCGGCTCGGTGATCTGGGCTTCGAGATTGCGGCAGAACACGGCGTGCTCACGCTCGAAGAACGTCATGAACACCAGGCGCTCGATCTGGGTGTACGTGTCGGCGCGGTAGCCCTTCATCACGTGCTCGACGCGCACGTCCTCATTGGCGGCCGGATCGATCTCGCGGGTGACGACGAGATAGTTGCGCAGCGCGATGGCGTGCAGGTGCTCCTCGGCGGTCCAGCGGCCGAGCCAGCGGCCCCACTTGTTCTCCAGGATGAAGCTGAACACGAACTCGCGGTGGTAGCCGGCGAGGTTGTCCTTGGTGATCAGCAGGATCTCGAGGGCGTCGGTGATCGTCTTGGGCAACGTGACCTGCGACGGATCCCAGTCGCGGCCGCCGAGGAAGGCGAAGTTCTCGCCCTGTTCGAACGGCACATAGTCGTGGGCGTACCACAGGTCCTCGGAATCGATGTGGCGCCGCAGCTCGCGCGCGACGACCGGCTCGAGCTCGAGTATCAACGCATTAGCTACAGGTTTCTGTGCCATGAAAGTAACTGTAACCCGAGTTCACACATTTCCTGAAATCGGGCCTGGCGTGTCACCGTCCGTGCAGTTCCCAGTCCTCCAGACCCTCGTAGAGGGGAAACTCGGCGGCCAGCCGGCGAACCCGCGCGGCCAGTGCCGAAACGTCGGCGGTCTGCGTCAGCGCCGCAGCAATCACGTCGGCCACCTCGGCGAACTCGGCATCGCTGAATCCGCGGGTCGCCAACGCTGACGTGCCGATCCGCAGGCCCGACGTGACCATCGGTGGCCGCGGGTCGTTGGGCACGGCGTTGCGGTTGACCGTGATGCCGACGTCGTGGAGCAGGTCTTCGGCGGTCTTGCCGTCCAGCGGCGAGTCGCGCAGGTCGACCAGCACCAGGTGTACGTCGGTGCCGCCGGTGACGATCCGCACGCCTGCGCGGGCGACGTCGGCGCCCAGCAGTCGGTCGGCGACGACACGGGCACCCGAGAGGGTGCGCCGCTGGCGTTCGGCGAACTCCGCCGTCCCCGCGATCTTGAACGTGACGGCCTTGGCGGCGACCACCTGCATGGCGGGCCCGCCCTGCGTGCCGGGAAACACCGCCGAGTTGACGGCCTTGGCTAACCGCTGCTTGCCCAGGATCAACCCCGACCGGGCACCACCCAGCGTCTTGTGCACGGTCGTCGACACCAGATCGGCGTGCGGCACCGGTGACGGGTGCAGGCCCGCGGCGACCAGTCCCGCGAAATGCGCCATGTCCACCCACAGGTGCGCACCGACCTCGTCGGCGACCGATCGGAACGCCGCGAAGTCCAGCGTGCGCGGATACGCCGACCACCCGGCGATCAGGACCCGGGGCCGAAACTCCTTGGCGTGTGCCCGCACTGCGTCCATGTCGATCAGACCTGACGCGGGATCGACTCCGTAGCAACCACTTTCATACACCTTGCCGGAGAAGTTCAGCTTCATACCGTGCGTCAGGTGTCCACCGTTGGCGAGGTCGAGGCCGAGCAACCGCTCACCGGGCGCCATCAGCGCGGCCAGCACAGCGGCATTGGCCTGCGCACCGGAATGCGGTTGCACATTGGCGAATTCGGCACCGAACAACGCCTTGGCGCGGTCACGCGCGACGTTCTCGATCGCGTCGACGTGCTCGCAGCCCCCGTAGTACCGGCGGCCCGGCAGCCCTTCTGCGTACTTGTTGGTCAGCACGCTGCCCTGCAACTGCAACACCGCGCGCGGCGCGAAGTTTTCCGACGCGATCATCTCCAGCGTGTCGCGTTGACGGCCCAGTTCCCTGCCCAACAACTGCGCGATCTCAGGATCGACATCGCCCAGCGGCGCGGCCATGACGGACGTAAAAAGCTCAGCTGTCGCGGTCACGGCGGCGAGTGTGACACGCACACGCGCCGATTTGGGGGCTACGTCTTTACAGCGTCAGTCCGGGATACAGCGGGTTGGCGGTCAGCAACTCGGCCGCACCGGCGTGCACCCGTTCGGCGGTGCCGTCGGCCAACTTGTACTTGGCCTTCGACGTGCCCTCCGGTTGCGTGTTGGACAGCACCTCGACCATCAGTTCGGCGACTCGGTCGAAGTCGTCGGGTCCGAAGCCGCGCGTGGTCAGCGCCGGCGTGCCCAACCGGATGCCGCTGGTGTACCAGGCGCCATTGGGGTCGGCCGGGATCGAGTTGCGGTTGGTGACGACGCCGGAGTCCAGCAGCGCCGACTCGGCCTGGCGGCCGGTCAGCCCGAACGACGACACGTCGAGCAGCACGATGTGGTTGTCGGTGCCGCCGGTGACCAGGCGGGCACCGCGTTTGAGGAAGCCGTCGGCGAGCGCCTTGGCGTTGTCGGCGACGCGCTGCGCGTAGGCCTGGAACGCGGGTTGACGCGCCTCCGCCAATGCGACGGCCTTGGCCGCCATCACGTGAGACAGCGGTCCGCCCAACACCATTGGGCAGCCCTTGTCGACCGCGTCGGAGTACTCGGCGGTGGCGAGCACCAGCCCGCCACGCGGACCCCGCAGCGACTTGTGCGTGGTGGTCGTGGTGACGTGGGCGTGCGGCACGGGATCCTCGTCGCCGGTGAACACCTTGCCCGCGACCAGGCCCGCGAAATGCGCCATGTCGACCATCAGGGTGGCGCCCACCTCGTCGGCGATCTCGCGCAGCTTGGCGAAGTTGATCCGGCGCGGATAGGCGGAGTACCCGCCGACCAGGATCAGCGGCTTGAACTCGCGGGCGGCCGCGGCCAGCGCGTCGTAGTCGAGCAACTCGGTGTTCGGGTCGGTGCCGTAGCTGCGCTGGTGGAACATCTTGCCGGAGATGTTGGGCCGGAATCCGTGGGTGAGGTGGCCACCGGCGTCCAGCGACATGCCGAGCAGCCGCTGATTACCCAGCTTGCCGCGCAGCTCCTCCCAGTCCGCCTCGGACAGGTCGTTGACGTTCCTGACGCCCTTGTCGGCCAGGCCGGGCGCCTCGACGCGGGTGGCCAGGATGGCCCAGTAGGCAACGAGGTTGGCGTCGATGCCCGAATGCGGCTGCACGTAGGCGTACGGCGAGCCGAACAGCTCGCGGGCGTGTTCCGCGGCCACCGTCTCGACGGTGTCCACGTTCTGGCAGCCGGCGTAGAACCGGTGCCCGATGGTGCCCTCGGCGTACTTGTCCGACAGCCAGCTGCCCATGGTCAGCAACGCCGCAGGCGAGGCATAGTTCTCGCTGGCGATCAGCTTGAGCGAATCACGTTGATCGGCAAGCTCTTTCCGCGTCGCGGCCGCGATGCGTGGCTCGACGGACTCGATGATCTGCAGCATCGAACGGTAGGCGGCGCTTGCGGTATCGGCGTACTCGGCACCCGGAGCTGAGCTGGTGACGGGGTCTGCAGTCATGGCCTCAGCCTACTTTCCGGTGCTATCGGCGCCGAATGTGGGATTAACGCACGCCACATCGCTGTTTCGCGTGACGGTAACCCACGTTCGGCGACAATTATCGCAGCGACGACGGAATCAGCGGCTCGTCGAGCAAGCGCCCGAACCGTTCGGTGAGGCTGACGCCGTCGGGCCTGGCCTCCAGCCAGCCGCGCAGCAACCGGTACCCCTCGACGTAGGTGCTGGTGTAGGCGCGCCACAGCGGCGACGACAGGAACCGCAGCATCTGGCGGGCGCGCTCGTCGTTGACCAGCAGCCAGCGCTTGAGGAACGCGACCACGTCGTCGACGTCGCGGTGCTCGTCGTGCAGCATCAGCGCCGCGTCCTGGCGCACATCAGCTAGGAGGTGCCCAGCGTCCGCTAACGCCTGGGCGCGCTCACCGTCGAACCGCAGGCCGAGGTCGGCGTAGATCTCGCGGGCCCAGCCGCCCCACTCCGGCCCGATCGCGGCGTACAGCGCCAGATCGGCCAGCCCCTCGGCCATCAGGCACTGCGGCGTGTTCACCAGGAAGATGGTCTGCTCGGCCTGGCCCTTACCTTCGACGAGGCCGGCCTCCTTGCGGCAGTGCTCGGTGTGGTGGCCGGGATAGGACTCGTGCGCGACCAGGCGGGGCAGATTGGACATCTGCTGCTTGAGGTCGGCGTTGACGGCGACGGTCGAGCGGTAGTCGCCGAGGTAGTAGTTGAACCCCGACCACGGTTTGTCGGTGACGACCTCGTAGGTGATGGTCTCGCGGTCGGGCAGCGGGAATTCGGCGCGCACCCGGTCGCGCAGGGCGCTGGAGAACGCGTGGATGGCCTCCTCGAGCCGGGCGGGCGGGATCTCCTCGGCGGCCCGGTAGGCCTGCATCCGCTCGGCAAGCGGTCCGCTGCCGCCGAGGGCGTCGTCGAGCTTGCGATGGGCCTGTTCGTAGCGCTCCGGGTCGCCCTTGGCGATGTGCACGTCGAAATACGCCTGCACCTCGTCGACGAACCCGACGTCCTGGCCCGCGAATTTGCGGCCCGCACACGCCAGCGCGCGCAGATGGGCCGCGACGTAGGCGGCGCGGGCCGGTTCCAGGTCGTCGGGGATGTCGGCGGCCAGCCGCTCGGCTTGGATCGCCAGGTCGGCGGGGTCGGGGGCGGGCTCGTTGGCCACCTGCTGGCGCAGCTCGGGGTCGCCGGTGAAGGAGTCGACGTAGCCTTCCTCGATCCGGTCGAAGCGCAGGCCGAGCAGCAGATATTCCCGCATCAAGGTGGTCGCGTCCATGGCCTCAACGTTAAATGCAAGACTGACCCCATGCCGCGGCTGAGCGAGCCGAGCCCCTACGTGGAGTTCGACCGGAGTCAATGGCGCGCCCTGCGCATGTCGACGCCGATGAAGCTGACCGAAGACGAAGTGCTGCAACTGCGGGGTCTTGGCGAGAAGCTCGACCTACTGGAGGTCGAAGAGGTCTATCTGCCGCTGGCCCGGTTGATCCACCTGCAGGTGGCGGCGCGCCAGCGGTTGTTCGCCGCGACCGCCGAATTCCTCGGCGAGCCCCAGCAGAATCCGGACCGGCCGGTGCCGTTCATCATCGGCGTCGCGGGCAGCGTCGCGGTCGGCAAATCCACGACCGCCCGTGTGCTGCAGGCGCTTCTGGCCCGCTTCGAACACCACCCACGGGTGGACCTCGTCACCACCGACGGCTTCCTGTATCCGAACGCCGAACTCGGTCGCCGAAACCTGATGCATCGCAAGGGTTTCCCCGAGAGTTACGACCGGCGCGCGCTGATGCGGTTCGTCACGGCGGTGAAGTCGGGCGCCGACAAGGTGTGCGCGCCGGTCTACTCGCATCTGCTCTACGACATCGTGCCCGGCGAGAAGCAGCTCGTGATGCATCCGGACATCCTGATCCTCGAGGGCCTCAACGTGTTACAGACCGGCCCGGCGTTGATGGTGTCGGACCTGTTCGACTTCTCGGTATACGTCGACGCGCGCATCGAGGACATCGAACAGTGGTACATCAACCGGTTTCTCGGCTTGCGGACCACCGCGTTCGCCGACCCGGCGTCACACTTCCACCACTACGCCACGCTGACCGACGACGCCGCGGTGTTCGCCGCGCGCGACATCTGGCATTCGATCAACCGCCCCAACCTGATCGAGAACATCCTGCCGACGCGCCCGCGCGCGACGCTGGTGTTGCGTAAAGACGCCGACCACGCGATCAACAGGCTGCGGCTGCGCAAGCTGTAGGCGCCGAATGGCCACTTATGACACGTGTTTCGCGGGCGGTTTCACGCTGTGATTGCAACAGCGGGTGGTTTTGACGGGTTTGAGAGTAGTTCGTCGAGGGTTTCGGCTGGGGTCTTCCAGCTCAGGGTTTGCCGGGGCCGGTTGTTGAGCTTGGCGGCGACGTAGTCCAGATAGTCTGCCGGGAAGATCGACAAGTCGGTGCCTTTAGCAAAGTATTGGCGCAGCAGTCCGTTGGTGTTCTCGTTGGTCCCGCGCTGCCATGGTGAGTGCGGATCACAGAAGTAGATATCTAATTCCGTCGCTGCGGCGATAGCGGCGTGATTGGCCATCTCTTTGCCTTGATCCCAGGTCAGTGNATCGCGGGCGGTTTCACGCTGTGATTGCAACAGCGGGTGGTTTTGACGGGTTTGAGAGTAGTTCGTCGAGGGTTTCGGCTGGGGTCTTCCAGCTCAGGGTTTGCCGGGGCCGGTTGTTGAGCTTGGCGGCGACGTAGTCCAGATAGTCTGCCGGGAAGATCGACAAGTCGGTGCCTTTAGCAAAGTATTGGCGCAGCAGTCCGTTGGTGTTCTCGTTGGTCCCGCGCTGCCATGGTGAGTGCGGATCACAGAAGTAGATATCTAATTCCGTCGCTGCGGCGATAGCGGCGTGATTGGCCATCTCTTTGCCTTGATCCCAGGTCAGTGTCTTACGCAGAATCGCCGGCAGCTGAGCCATTTTCGCGACGATGGCCTCTTGCACTGCCAGGGCACCGTGGTCGTCAGGCAGATGCAGCAGCAGCACGAACCGAGTCATGCGTTCGACCACGGTGCCGATCGCCGAACCCGATGCGGTGCTACCCATGATCAGGTCACCTTCCCAGTGGCCGGGTACGGCACGGTCTTCGACCTCCGGTGGACGCTCGCTGATGTTGACCATGTCGCGGATTTGCCCTCGGCGCTGGTTACCGCGTCGTTGAGGCTTGCGCAACGCCCGCCCAGTGCGTAGACATTTGTGCAGCTCACGGCGCAGATTTCCTTTACCCTGCACGTAGATCGACTGATAGATGGTCTCGTGGGACACCCGCATCTCCGCATCGTCGGGAAATTCGATCGGCAGCCGGTTGGCGATCTGTTGAGGACTGTGGTCGTCTAGCAGCCGATTCTGCACCTCAAGGTGCAACCGTTCATTGGTGGCCAGCTTGCGCGGTTTCGGGCGTCGAGCCCGCGCGTGAGCACGCGCCTGTGCGACGCCGGCCCGATACCTCGGCGTGGCATCCCAGCCGCCGTGCCGTTGCGCCCCGAACCGGTACCGCGAACGATATCGTCCACGGCAGAACGCGTTTCGGTCGATCTCACGCATGACCGTCGAGGCCGGGCGGCCCAGCCGCCTGCCGATCTGCCGAATGCTTTCCCCTCTGGCAATGCCGTCTTGAATTTCGTTACGTTCGTCTTCGCCCAGCCGCGACCACTTCCGCACACCGGTCTCATCAGGAAATTTGGGTCTCACCCCGCCAGCATCGGCAAACCAGCGCCAGCCGGTGCGCACCGACACACCGACTGCCTGCGCCGCCTCCACCACCGACGTGCCATCGCCGACATGACCCCAGAACTGACGACCAACACAGGCATAACGCGACGGACGCATCAACAACTCCTCAGCTAGGAGCCGTTGCAATCACCCCTTGAACCTGAGGCGAGAAACCGTGCCATAAGTGGCCATTGGACGGCTTACGCCTTGGCGCGGCGCCAGCCGGTGTACTGCAACTCCGCCATCACCAGCGTGTAGACACCTGCCGCGAGCGTCAGCACGATGCCCGTCGCGGTCAGCGGGAAGACGTCGGCGAGCACGAAGACGACGGTGCCGACCGTGTACAGCAGGTTGCCCGTGGCGATCACGATGCCGGCTCGTTTCACCGAAGGCATTGCGGCGACGGCGAATACACCGATGGCGAACGCGATGAAGAAGGCGCTCATCGAGTACTCGAACGCCTTGGTGGTGCCGGACACTTCGGCGAGCCAGCCTGCGAGCGGGATACCGGCGATGCCCATCAGCCCGCTGCAGGTGGCGTCGGCGCGCAGGGCGAAGCGCAGAAACGAGTCGGTCGTGCCGGTGCGGTTCACGGAGATGGCGGTCATGCAACTTCCTTTCGTGGGTGGGTGGGGCGACCGTTCCGGAGCCGACGAAGCAACCTCTTACAACGGCGGCTCCGGACCAGTCCGTGACGGAGTTACGCGCGCACTCCGAGGTACTGGGCGTAGGCGAAGCCGAGGGTGACGACGGTGAACGCCGCCGTCGCCACCACGCCGAATTCGGTCAGCGGCAGCCATCCCGCGACCAGGACGACGGTGACGACGATCGCGAACGCGACGTTGCCTGCGAGCACGCCGACGCCGACGCGTCGGACGTGGGGCAGGCCTGCGGCCAGATACAGCGCCGCGCCGTACACCACCAACGCCGCGCCGCCGATGAATTCCGACGTGGATGACAGACCGGACAGCCGCGACAGCGGATCGGCCGCCATCGCGACGAGCAAGCCCAGGCCGGCGCACAGGGTCGCGTCGGCGCGGAGGGCGAAGCGCAGCAGAGAATCGCCTGGAGCCGCAGCGGCGGCGACATTCGGCCGAGTTTCCCGGACCGGGCGGGTGTTGATTGCGGTCATGGCTTCGAGACTGCTCAGAACCCACTGCCAGATCGACGCCGGACGCTGCCAGCTACTGCCAACCGCAGGTCACGACAATGCGGGCGAGGAACGAGCCCGAGGAGGAGTGACCTAACCAGCCGGAGTCAGCGGTTTTCCGCGGCCACCAGGTTGCCGCGTAGATCGGCGGCGATCAGCCGGGCCGCGGCGTTCTGCCAGTTGTGCAGCGACCGCTGCGGCACCTCGGTGACGAACCACTGCCACGCCTGCCGCGCGACCGGGTCCAGCCCGGCGGCGGTGGCGTTCTGCGCATAGGCGCGCACGCCGACGACGTACGGGAAGTACAGCGAGTTGTAGTGCCGCCACTGTTCGGTGGTGCCGAAGTCGCCGCCGTCGCGCGGCTTGAGGCGGGCGATGCGGTCGGCCAGCAGGGCCTTGAGCTCGTTGGCCCGCTCGAGCGGCGCGTCGGGTGCGCCGCGGGCGGCCAGTCGCTCGTCGATGATCGGCAGCGCGGTCAGCGGGCTGGCGACGAGCTTGGACAGGTCGCCGTAGTGACCCAGCGCGCGGCGGGTCAGCCGGACGAAGGTCTCGTCGTCGACGTCGTCGAGTGGGCTGGCCGAACGTCGCGGCAACGCAGCTTCCGCATCCCGCAGCGCGGCACGGTCGGCCCGCAGCCCGGGCGAGCGGGAGAATGTCACCCGGTCCAGCAGCCCCGCCAGCGGATCGGCAAGCACGTTGATCGCGATCGCGATGCCGAGGCTGGTGAATAGCAGCACCGTCAACGCCGTGTGCTGATCCGATACCGCCAGCCCGATCAAGAGTTGCCCGCCGAACAGCAGCGCCACCACGGCCGTCGCCACGAATGACCTCAGCATGTCCGCGCGTAGCGCCTGCCCCTCGTCGAATGCGTCCCACATCGCGACGGCCAACCCGAGCACTCCGACGTCGAACCCCGTGGACGCCAACGCGATCCAGCTCGGCACCAGACCCAGCGGGATCACGACGATCGCATTGGCGAGCGCGAAGAACAGCGTGCCGATCACGACGAAGCCCATGATCCGACCCGGCGCGCGCTGCAACACCGCCACGATCATGGCGCCCAGCGTCGACACCGAGATCGCGGCGAACATCACCCAGTGGCCGAACCGCACCGGGCCGTCGACATTGCCCGCCATCACGGCACCAAACAACGTGACGGCGCCGACACCGGCCACGAGCGTGATCTCGCCGGCCCGGCTGCGCCACCTATCTGACGGGCGGCACAGTTCGAGCAGCACGGCGAACCACGCGATCCCTGGCACCGCGACAAGGTAGATCTCGACGCTGCTCAGCGCGGTCACGCCGCTGGTCACCCGGACCGCGTCGAGCGCGACCACGCACGCGAAACTGGTCAGCCCGACCGCGGCCAGTACGAGGACGGGTTTGCGTGGGTCACGGGCCAGCAGGTACAGGCCCAACCACCAGCTGAGCGAGAAGACCACCGCTGACAGCGCAGCCATGGCTCAAGTGTCCCCTACATGCCGTAACGACGGTGACGCGCGCTGTAATCGCGCAGTGCGCGAAGGAAATCGACCCGGCGGAACTCCGGCCAGTACGCCTCCGTGAACCACATCTCCGAGTAGGCGCTCTGCCACAGCAGGAACCCCGACAGCCGCTGCTCCCCCGAGGTGCGGATCACCAGATCCGGGTCGGGTTGGCCGGAGGTGTACAGGTTCTCCGAGATAGCGTCGATGGTGACGGCCTCGATCAGCTGCTCACCGGTGGCGCCGTTGGCCAGCTCCTTGTTGAGCAGCTGGCGGACGGCGTCGACGATCTCCTGGCGGCCGCCGTAGCCGACGGCGAGGTTGACGTGGAACCCGCTTCCGTTGCCGTTGGTCGACTCGACGGCCTCGCGCAGCCTGCGCGCGGGCTCCTCGCCGATGAGCTCCAGGTCGCCGACCGTGCGCACGCTCCACCGGTTCGCCGGCGCGCAGATCTCCTCGGTGACGTCGGTGATGATCTCGATCAGCGCTGCCAGCTCGTCCTTGTCACGCTGCAGGTTCTCGGTGGACAGCAGATAGACGGTGGCCATCTCGATGCCCGTCTCCTGGCACCACCGCAGCATCTCGGCGATCTTGCGGGCGCCCATCCGATAGCCGTAGCTGACGTCATCGTGACCGGCATCACGTGCCCAGCGTCGGTTACCGTCGCAGAGCACCGCGATGTGGCGGGGCAGTTCAGCTTTGGAGGACACCAGTCCCTGACGCAGCCGCATCTCGTAGAGGCGGTACATCGGTTCCTTGAGACGAGGAGGAATGATGTCCACGAGGATCCAGACTACTGTTTCGGTCGTAGACCCCCACGGCATTGCTGGAGGTGACATGGCCCAGATCGACACCGCCGACGAGGCGCAGCAACAGCCACCGCGCGTATACGCCGAAGACCTGCCCGAGGCAGTCGTCGACCGCGTCGAGAAGGTTCTCGGAAAGCCGCGCGCCCGCGGCTGGATTCACGTCTATTCGGCCGTCGTCGCGTTCATCGCGGGCGCCGCGTTGGTATCGGTGTCATGGTCGGTGGAGTCGACGCGCGCCGGGCTGGCGACCCTGCTCTACACGCTCACGATCGTGGCGATGTTCACGGTCAGCGGCACCTACCACCGGGTGAACTGGAAGTCCGAGACCGCGCGCAAGTGGATGAAACGCGCCGACCACTCGATGATCTTCATCTTCATCGCGGGCAGCTACACGCCCTTCGCGCTGCTGGCTCTTCCGGAGCGCAGCGGCTGGGTGCTGTTCTGGATCGTGTGGGGCGGCGCGATCGCGGGCGTGCTGTTGAAGATGTTCTGGCCGTCGGCGCCGCGCTGGCTCGGTGTGCCGCTGTACATCCTGTTGGGCTGGGTGGCGGCGTGGTTCGTCGGGCCGATCATGGAAGGCGCGGGCGTCGCGGCGCTGGTGTTGTTGATCGTCGGCGGCGCGCTGTACAGCATCGGCGGCGTGCTCTACGCGCTGAAGTGGCCCAACCCGTGGCCGTCGACATTCGGCCACCACGAGTTCTTCCACGCCTGCACCGCGGTCGCGGCGATCTGCCACTACATCGCGATGTGGTTCGCCGTCTTCTAGTTCTGGGTGATGTTCTCCGGGCCCCAGTAGGCCTTCATCGAGGCGATCTTGCCCTCGTCGTCGAACGTCATCGTGCTGATGATCTCGATGGTCATGCCGTGGATGTTCAGCTTCCAGAAAAACGCCGCCTCGTTGCCCAGCGCGCGCAGCGTGACGACCTCGGTGGTGCCGTTGGCGCCCTCGACGGCCTTGTAAAACCCGCGGATCGCCTCGTGGCCGATGTGCACCTCGCCGCCGACGGGGTCCTCGACGGTGGCGTCCTCGGCGTAGAGGGCGGCGATGTCGTCGGGGCGACCCTGCGACAGGGTTTCCAGATAGCGGTGGACGGTCTTCGCGTTGTCCTCAGGGCTCGACATGGCCGAGACGCTACCGCAGCGCCGCCGTCAATTCGGCAATTGTGGTGACCGGCAGATCGCACACCCGGCCGCGGCAGACGTAGGCGGCATCCACGCCGTTCACCCTGTCGCGGTCGATCAGCAACTCCGAGGAGTTCACCGGCCCGCCGACGACGATAGCCCCGCCTGGTGCCAGTTCCCTTGCCGCGGACAGCAATTCGGACTGGCCAGGGTCGCATGCCACCGCGATCTGGATCGGTCCGCGCACCGCGGCTTCGGCGACGGCCAACCAGTGCCCGCCTGAGCGCGGCATCCGGGCCAGGATCGGCGTCGCGCTCGACAGCGTTTCGTCGGCCGCCACGGCGTAGCGATCCGGTTGCGGTACCAGGTGGGCGGCCAACAGCAGCGCCTCGGCGATCAGCGAAGCCCCCGACGGGGTGGCGCCGTCTAGCGGGTCGGCGGGCCGGACCATCAACTGTTCGGCGTCGTCAGCGGTGTCGAACCAGCGGCCCTCACCGCCCGCGAAGTGGTCGAGGGCGAGGTCGAGCAGGCCGGTGGCCGCCGTCAGCCACGACGCGTCGCCGGTCAGTTGGTACAGCGACAGCAGACCGGTCGCGAGCGCCGCATGGTCCTCGAGGATCGCCGCGCTGTCGCCCACCTGGCCGCCGAGGCTGGCGCGGCGCAGCCTGCCGTCGACGACATGCAGTTCGAGCAGCGACCGTGCGCATTGCGTTGCCGCGTCGAGGAATTCGCGACGATCCAACGCCACACTCGCCTCGGCGAGGGCGGTGATCGCCAACCCGTTCCACGCGGTGACGACCTTGTCGTCGCGACCGGGCTGCGGTCGGGTCAACCGTGCGGTCAGCAGTTCACTCCGGATCCGCTCGAACCGCGCCGCGTCGTCCGGACCCGTGAGCAGTTGCAGCACCGAGCTGCGGTGTTCGAACGTGCCTTCCGCGGTGACGCTGAAAACATCTGCGGCCCAACGGCCGTCGTCGTCACCCAGCACCTCGCGCAGTTGCGCGGGCGTCCACACGTAGGTCAGGCCTTCGCGGCCGTCGGCGTCCGCGTCCAGCGACGAGGTGAACATGCCACCGGCGCCGAGTTCGTCGATGATGAACCGCGCCGTCTGCTCGGCGACCCTGCGCGCCAACGGGTTTTTACTGCGACGCGCCCAATGCGCATAGACCCGTAGCAGCAGCGCATTGTCGTAGAGCATCTTCTCGAAGTGCGGCACCACCCAGGACGCGTCGACGCTGTAGCGGGCGAAGCCGCCCGCCAGTTGGTCGTAGATGCCGCCGCGCGCCATCGCGGTGCAGGTCTGCTCGACAGCCTCCAGCGGCAGGATGTCGCCGGTGCGTTCGTGGTTGCGCAGCAGCGCTTCCAGCAGCGCCGACGGCGGGAATTTCGGCGATCCCCCGACCCCGCCGCGTTCGACGTCGGCGTCACGCAGGGCCGCGGCGACGGCGTGGTCGCACAGCGCGGCCTGCAGGGGCGGCCCCCCGCCGGGCAGCGCCGCGGCCATCGACCGCAGTTCGCCGGTGATCCGGTCGGAGGCCTCCTCCGCCTCGGCCCGCCGGCCCCGCCAGGTCTCCGTGACCGCGGCGAGCAACTGTAGGAAGTTCGGCTTCGGGTAGTACGTACCGCAGAAGAACGGCCTGCCGTCGGGGGTCAGAAAGCACGTCATCGGCCAGCCACCCTGGCCGGTCAGCGCGACGGTGGCGTTCATGTACAGCGCGTCGAGGTCGGGCCGCTCCTCGCGGTCGACCTTGATGTTGACGAAGCCGTCGTTCATCACCGCGGCCACCTGGTCGTCTTCGAACGACTCGTGCGCCATCACGTGACACCAGTGGCATGCCGCGTACCCGATCGACAGCAGGATCGGGACGTCCCGCGCCGCGGCCTCGGCCAGCGCCTCGGGCGTCCACTGCTGCCAGTGCACCGGGTTGTCGGCGTGCTGGCGCAGATAGGGACTGGTCGCGTCGGCGAGTCGATTGGTCACCGTTCCGACCGTAGCCGCTTGTCGGTGCCCCGCACGGTCGACGGGGGGCTCGACGAGTTGCTCGAACTCGCGCCTACCATCGCGATCGACGGCCCGAAGGGCGTCGGCAAGACCGCGACTGCACAGCGGCGCGCGACCGCGGCGTGGTTGTTGGACGATCCGAATCAGCGCGCACTGGTCGAGGCCGACCCGGCTTTCGTCACGGCGCCGCCGGGCACCCTTCTCATCGACGAGTGGCAACGCCTCCAGGAGATCTGGGATACCGTGCGCCGCAAGGTCGATGCCGGCGCACCGCCGGGGCGATTCCTCCTCACTGGAAGTGCAACGCCCGCCGCCGGTTTCGACACCCATAGCGGGGCGGGCCGGATCCTGTCGCTGCGGGGTCAAACTCGCCGCGGGCGTGACGGACGCGGACGTCCGGCACCTGCACTGGTTGCGCAATCAGCTCTCCGACGACACGGTCGATCTGCTGGTGATCACCACGGGCAGCAACGCATATCGCCGCCGTGACGGCATCGCCGTCATCCCACTGGCACTGCTCGGCGCGTGATCGCGGCAGCCGCTGGGCTCACTCTTTGTTGTCCTCGGTCGGCTGGTCCGGCTCCGACTGATCGAACGACTTGGGCAGCTTGCGCAGGTGCCGGTTCATCGACCACACCAACGCGAACGTGCCGATCAACAGCAGCACCACCACGATCAACCCGAACGGGCTGGCCTTACCGAAGTCGGGGCCGGTGTTTCGGGGAGCGTCGTCGGCCAGGAGGGTGACCGCCAGCATCAGGGTGTCGGTCACGGTTCGATCCCCGCGAACAGGTCGTTCTCCGGCAGCGTCACCGGCACCCGCGACCGGGCCAACTCGTATTCCTCAGTGGGCCAGAGCCTTTGCTGCCATTCGATGGGCGCACGGAAGAAATCGCCGTTGGGGTCGATCTGGGTGGCATGGGCGCGCAGCGCGTCGTCACGCTGGGCGAAGTACTTGGCGCATTCGATCCGGGTGGTGACCCGCTTGGCGAACACGTCGTCGTCGGGATCCCAATGCTTGAGCCACTTTTCGAACGGGCCCTCCTCGCCGTGCTTGGCGAACTCCTCCTGCAGCAACTGCATGCGCTTCCGCAGGAAACCGTGGTTGTAGTACAGCTTGAGCACATCCCACGGCTCACCGGCGTCGGGAAACAGCCGGTAGTCACCGGCCGCCTCGTAGGCGGCCACCGACACCTGGTGGGTGCGGATGTGGTCGGGATGCGGATAGCCGCCGTTCTCGTCGTAGGTGGTCATCACGTGCGGGCGGAACTTGCGGACCACCCGCACCAGTTCCTCGACGGGTTCCTCGAGGGGCACGACGCCGAGGCAACCGTCGGGCAGCGGTGGCGGCGGATCGCCCTCGGGCAATCCGGAGTCGACGAAGCCCAGCCAGTGATGCTCGACGCCGAGGATCTCGGCGGCCTTGGCCATCTCGTCGCGGCGGATCTCGGCCATTCGGCCGTGCACGTCGGGCAGGTCCATCGCTGGGTTGAGGATGTCGCCGCGCTCGCCGCCGGTGAGCGTGACTACCAGCACGCGCACGCCCTCGTCGGCGTAGCGGGCCATGGTGGCGGCGCCCTTGCTGGACTCGTCGTCCGGGTGGGCGTGCACCGCCATCAATCGCAGTTCGCTCAACTGGGTCCTCATCCTGGTCACTGACATTGCCGAGACGTTTCAACCATCACCGGTGCCCCTATAGTTCCAGTCCTAGTAGATCTATCCGAGCGACGGGCATGCAAAACGACATGATCGAACGTCCCACGGCCCGTTACGGCCGGCAGCGGGTGTCCGGTGGCAAACGCCGCTGGATCGCCATCGGGCTGGGCATCGTCGTGCTCGCGGTGGGGGTTGGGATCGCCGTGATTGCATCGCAGCGGCTCGGTACCGGCGAGGTCAAGGGCGAATTGGGCGGCTATCAGCTCATCGACGACCAGACCGTGCAGGTGACCATCACGGTCACCCGGGACGACCCATCCCGGCCGGTCGCGTGCATCGTTCGGGCCAGGTCGATCGACGGCAGCGAAACCGGCAGGCGGGAAGTGCTGGTCGCGCCGGCGGCGCAGAAAACCGTCCAGGTGACCACGATCGTCAAGACCAGCAAGCCACCCGTCGTCGGCGATGTGTACGGATGCGGCACCGATGTGCCGTCGTACCTGGTGGCCTCCTAGATCAACCGACACCGGCCGGCGCAACAAACAGCGAACAGCAAGAACGTGAAAATCGGTTGTCCCGGCGGTGCTAGAATAGTCCGATACACGGTTCCTGCTGGGACCGTGTATTGCTGCTTTTGGTGCTCGGATTAGGCGTTGAGGTGAGCGGCAATACACGCAGACAGCTCCCGGCGCCGTAGACACGAGACTTCTTACGCGAATACGCGCGAGAGCAACGACGAGGGGAGCGCGACGATATGACCGACACCCAGGTCACCTGGCTGACGCAGGAGGCGTACGACCGGCTGAAGGCAGAGCTCGATCAGCTGATCGCCAACCGTCCGATCATCGCAGCCGAGATCAACGACCGCCGTGAAGAGGGCGATCTGCGCGAGAACGGCGGCTATCACGCCGCCCGCGAGGAGCAGGGCCAGCAGGAGGCCCGGATCCGCCAGCTGCAGGAGCTGCTGAACAACGCCAAGGTGGGCGAGGCCCCGAAGCAGTCCGGCGTGGCACTGCCCGGCTCCGTGGTCAAGGTCTACTACGACGACGACAAGAACGACACCGAGACGTTCCTGATCGCCACCCGCCAGGAGGGCGTGTCCGACGGCAAGCTCGAGGTGTACTCGCCGAACTCGCCGCTCGGCGGCGCGCTGATCGACGCGAAGGTCGGCGAGACGCGCAGCTACCAGGTGCCCAACGGCAACACCGTCAAGGTCACCCTGGTCAGCGCGGAGCCCTACCACTCCTGATTCGCGGCTCAGCCGCGGCGGCCTGATTCGCGGCTCGGCCGCGGTCCGGTTTACAGTCCGGACTATGGCGCAGATCGCCGAAGACCTGTTCTTGCTGTTGCTGGACAACGCGTCCGCGCAGCCGGGTCTCGAGCGCCCGCGACGTGAGCGGGTGCTCGCAGGCGCGGTGCTGCTGGACCTGGCGCATGCGTGCCGGGTCCGGCCCGCGATGGCCGAAGAACCCATCGAAACAGGCAAGCTGGTGGCGCTCGGGGCGCCCGGCCCGATGGACCCCGTCGTCGCACCGGCATTCGAACTGCTGCAGCGACGGCCGCTGCGCCCCGCCACGGCCGTCAAACGGCTGGCCAAGCACACCGAGGAAAACCTGGCCAGCTATCTGGAGTACACCGGCCAGATCCGCCGGGTTCGGTTGAACTCCAAGCGGTTCAGCCATCCGTACGCCTGGCCGCTGACCAACAGGGAAAGGGTCGCCCGGGCGCGCTCGGCGCTGCTGGCCGCGTTGTTCGACCGACGGCCGCCAGCACCACCGACGGCGGCGATCATCTCGCTGTTGCACGCCATCGACGGCCTCGGCGCGCTGCTGAGCCTCAACGACCGCGGCTGGCGGTGGGTGCACGCGCGGGCCGGTGAAATCGCCATGGGCAGTTGGGTCGACGAATACCCGACCGCGATGCCCGAAGTGAATCTGGCGATCACCGCGTCGGCCGTGCGCGGGGCGCTCAGCTAACGATTGCCCGCCCACCTCGCGACGCCGTGCAGGACGGCGCCGACCGCGAGCAGAATCGCCGCGAACAGCCACACCATGGCGCGCTGCTGGGTGAGCAGCAGGATGCACGACGCCACACCCAACACCGGGACGACGCGCCACACGCGGAAGTGCTCGTGCTCGACGGTGTCGCGACGCAACACCAGCACGGCGATGTTCGTGGACAGGAAGACGAAAAGCAGTAGCAGCACCACGGTTTCGGCCAGGGTGGACAGGTCGCCGACGGCGGTCAGCACCATCGCCACCGCGGTCGTCGCCAGAATCGCCGCCCACGGTGTTCGCCGGTTGGGCAGCACCCTGCCCAGCGCGGCGGGCAGCAGGCCCTGTTCGGCCATGCCATAGGTGAGCCTGCTCGACATGATCATGGTCAGCAGGGCACCGTTGGCGACGGCGATCAGCGCGATGAAACTGAAGAGCCAATCCGGAATGCCGACCTTCGACGCTTGCACGACGGCGAGCAACGGCCCCGACGACTCGGCCAGTTCGTCAGGGGGCAGCGCGATCGCACTGGCCAGTCCGACGAGCACGTAGACCGCGCCGGCGGTGCCGAGCGCGCCGAACAACGCCTTCGGGTACACGCGGCTGGGATCGCGGATCTCCTCGACGACGTTCGCCGACGTCTCGAAGCCCACAAAGGAGTAGTAGGCGACGATGGCACCGCTGAGCACGGCCAGCGGCGGGGCCACATCCGGGGGAAACTGCCCGATCCGCGACAGGTCCCCGTCGCCGCGGCCGACCATCACCGCGACGACACCGACCACGATGAGAAGACCGCTGAACTCGATCACGGTCATGACCACGTTGCTCTTCACCGACTCTTTGATGCCCCGGGCGTTCAGGCACGCCACCAGCGCGAGGAACGCCACGGCGGCCGCGGTCACCGGAACGTCGACGAACGTCGCGAGGTACTCACCCGAGAACGCCAGCGACAGACCGGCGGCGCTCGTCACCCCGGCCGCCAGCATGCTGAAGCCAACGAGGAAGGACACCAGCGGGGAGCCGAACGCCCGCTCGGCGAAGACAGCGGAGCCGCCTGCCTTCGGGTACTTGGTGACCAGCTCGGCGTACGAGCCCGCGGTCAACAGGGCCAGCAGCAGCGCGAGCAGCAGCGGTAACCACAATGCCCCGCCCGCCTTTTGGGCCAGCACCCCGATCAGCGCGTAGATGCCCGCGCCGAGCACGTCGCCGAGGATGAACAGGAACAGCAGCGGACCGGTGATGTCGCGCTTGAGCTTGGCGGGGGCCTTCGTTTCGACCGTCACTCGGCATCAGATAGCCGGGCGATCGCCGGTGCAAACCTCTTTCAGGCCAGCGCCTGCTCCAGATCGGCAAGCAGGTCGGCGGGGTCCTCGATACCGACCGAGAGCCGCACCAGATCGTCGGGCACCTCCAGCTGCGAGCCGGCCGTCGACGCGTGCGTCATCGCGCCGGGATACTCGATCAGCGACTCGACGCCGCCCAGCGATTCGGCGAGGATGAAAACCTCTGTCTTCGAACAGAAGTCGTGCGCCGCCTGCGGTCCACCCGCCATCCGCACCGACACCATGCCGCCGAATGCGCTCATCTGACGCTTGGCGACATCGTGGCCGGGGTGGCTGGGCAGTCCGGGGTACAGGACGGTGTCGATTGCGGGGTGGTTGGCCAGGAATTCGGCGACGGCCGTGGCGTTTTCGCTGTGCTGACGCATCCGCAACACCAAGGTCTTGAGCCCACGCATGGTCAGGTACGCATCAAACGGGCCTGGCACCCCGCCCGCGCCGTTCTGCAGGAACGCGAACGCGGTGTCGAGTTCCTCGTCGTTGGTCAGCAGCGCACCGCCCACTACGTCGGAGTGTCCGCCGATGTACTTCGTGGTCGAGTGCAGCACGATGTCGGCCCCGAGGGTCAGCGGCTGCTGCAGTGCGGGCGAAGCGAAAGTGTTGTCCACCAACACCTTGACGTCCGACGAGGCGGCCAGTTGGGCGATGCCGGCGATGTCGCCGATCGACAGCAGCGGGTTGGTGGGCGTCTCCACCCAGATCAGCCGGGTTTGCGGGGTGATGGCCGCGCGGACCGCGTCGAGATCCGACAGCGCCACCGCGGTGTAGCCGATCCCCCACTGCGTGAACACCTTGTCGATCAGCCGGAACGTGCCACCGTAGGCGTCGTCGGGAATGACCACGTGGTCACCTGGCCGCAGCACCGCGCGCAGCGCGCAGTCGGTGGCGGCCATCCCCGAGGAGAACGCGCGGCCGAACGTCGCTTCCTCGACCGCTGCCAGCGACGCCTCGAGCGCGGCGCGTGTCGGGTTGCCGGTGCGGGCGTACTCGAACCCGCCGCGGAGCCCGCCGACGCCGTCCTGTGCGAACGTCGAGCTTGCGTAGATCGGTGCGTTGACGGCGCCGGTGCCCGGATCGGGTCGGAAACCGGCGTGGATCGCTTTGGTGGCCAAGCCCTTGTATTTGTGCATCGTCGATCAGCCTAACGATGCGTTTTCCGGCGATACCGTTGGCCGATGGAACAGTTCCGCCGTGGCGATCTGGTGTTCGACGTGATTGACGACGGCCCTGCGGACGGGCCGGTGGTGATCCTGCTGCACGGCTTCCCGAACCAGCACATCATGTGGCGGCGCATCACCCCTGAGCTGACCGCCGCGGGGTACCGGTGTCTGGCCCCTCGACAACGCGGCTACTCACCGGGTGCACGGCCGACCCGCCGGCGGGATTACCGCGCCGACGAGCTCGCCGGCGACATCAAGACCCTCATCGACGCCAGCGGCGCCCACCGGGTGCACGTCGTGGGTCACGATTGGGGCGGTGCCATCGCGTGGCGGGTCGCGCAGCGCTATCCCGATCGCCTCCTCACCGTGACGTCGCTGTCGGTGCCCCACCCGGGCGCGTTCTACAAGGCGATCGTGACGAGCCGGCAGGCACTTGCCTCGTGGTACATGCTGTTCTTCCAACTGCCGCGAATACCTGAGTGGTACTTGTCGCAGACGCAACGGACATTCGGGCTCAGCGGCATGGTGAAGGATCGCGCAGAGCACGCTCGCGAGCTGGCGGAAGCCGAGGCGACGGCCATGAGGGAGCCCGGGGCGCTCACGGCCGCACTCAACTGGTATCGCGCGATCCCGCTGAGCACGCCACGCGACGCCAGTCGGCCGGTCACGGTGCCGTCGATGCTGATCTGGAGTGACGGCGACATCGCCCTACTGGAGAAGGGTGCGCGTCTCACACGCGACTATGTGCGGGCCGACTGTCGATTCGAAGTCCTCGAGGGCGTTTCGCACTGGATCCTCGACGAAGCCGCCGACAAGACGGCCGACCTCCTGCTGGAGTGGTTCGCCGCGCATCCTAAGTAATAGGCAGCGGCCCGCATCGGACACCGAACCGTTCCCGCACGGTGTCGAGGGTGCGCTGTTGCCGCTCGCGCTCACGACGGCCCGCGAGCATGAACTGCGCCACGTCGATCAACCGTCGCGGCAGCGGATACCAATGGCTCGGATCGACCCCGCAGTCGGTCAGCGCCTTCCTCGGGATTCCTCCGGCGATGAGGCCCATGTTGTACATCGCAAGCGTGAAAAGCGTGAAGCCGAATGCCGCATTCGATTTGCGCCGCAGATCCATCGCATCGAGTTCGTACAGCGGAATGTCGGTGATCTTGTCCAGCATCAGCAGGTGCGTCATGAAATAGCCCATCAGCGAGGTCAACTGGAGCGTCACGGACCGCGGCTGAATGGACAGCACCGCGCCGCTCGACGAGACATACGGCTCGTAGACCTTCGTGTCGTCGTAGTTGAGGTAACCCGTACAGTTCACGATCCAGCTGCCCGGTTGGATGGTCTTGGTCGCGCCGCTCCGCAGGACCAGATCGGTGTCGCCGTTGCGGTCGACCGCGTCGACGAGGTGGTCCATGATTACGTCGTTGAGGCCCGCCGCGATGGTCCGGTTCTCCGACTCAGACAGCAGACCCGCGAGGAAGTTGCCCGTCTCGGGGGTCAACCACGTGCCGTAGGTGTCGCGGAACCATTGCTTGACGGCCATCTCGTTGGTTCCGTCGAAGTGGCGGGCCATCTCCAGCCCGAGCTTGCCGAAGGAGGTGCCCGCCCAATACCGCCTGACGCCGGTCGGAAGCAGCCGGTCCCGGCTCATGAAGTACGTGCCGGAACCTGCCACCAAATTCACCTCGCGGCCCGGATATTCGGTGATCAACGCGTGCGCGGTGTCCATCGCCGTCTTACCGCCGCCGATGATCCACACCGGGGCGTCACTGGCGCGCATCTCGTCGCATCGCATGTCGCAGTAGTCGGGCGAGACCGAGATCACGCGCTCGCTGGACAACTCGAGCGGCTTGTTCGGCGATATGTCGAACCCGTGGGCCTTGATCAACCGCTTGGCTTCGATCACCGCAGGGCGGCCGTCGGCCGCCTTGCACGCGACACGCACCACTCCGTCGGCCTCGTCGTGGGACTCGACTGTCCAGCCGAAGAACTCGTCGACGCGCGCCCGCTGCTTGATCACGTCGACGCAGCGGGCGAAGTGGTCGAGCACCTCGGCTTTGGTCGCCAGGTGCGCGGGTTTGGCCCCGAGAGTCCATCCGATGTTTCCCGCGGTGAACATCGGATGCGGCTGATGCAGCCTCACGTACGGGTACGTGTCGACCCACATTCCGCCCACGCGCGCCCGACGGTCCACCAGGATCACTCTCTGATCGCTGGACAGGTATTGACTGGCGACGAACAACGCGTTCAGCCCGGCGATGCCGGCGCCAACGACGCAGACGTCGCAACGTTCAACTGGCACGGTCACAACTACCTCCCCTCCCCGGCAAACATTGTCTGCCAGTGCAAGGGGACGGCATAGCGTATTCGGATACCCGAGTTTTCGGTCGTGCCAAAGGCAACAAGGCACGCGGTGTAAACATGGACCATGGCTACCCGCGTTGAAGACCTGCTCGACCTCGACTCGCTGCTGACACCCGAGGACATCGAGTTGCGGCAGACCGTGCGCAGGTTCGGCGAGCAGCGGTTACGTCCGCATGTCGCGGACTGGTTCGAGGCGGGTTCCGTCCCCGTTCGCGAGCTGGCCTCCGACCTCGGCAAGCTGGGCGTGCTGGGAATGCACCTGACCGGATACGGCTGCGGCGGGTCGACGGCGACGGCCTACGGGCTGGTGTGCCAGGAACTGGAGGCGGTCGATTCGGGGCTGCGCAGCCTGGTGTCGGTGCAGGGCTCGCTGGCGATGTTCGCCATCCACCGCTGGGGCAGTGAGGAACAGCGCACCCAGTGGCTGCCCGCGATGGCCACCGGCGACGTCATCGGCTGTTTCGGGTTGACCGAACCGGATTTCGGCTCCAACCCCGCGGGCATGCGCACCACCGCCCGTCGCGACGGATCGGACTGGATCCTCAACGGCTCGAAGATGTGGATCACCAACGGATCGATGGCCGACGTCGCGGTCGTGTGGGCCAGGTCGAAAGAGGGCATCATCGGATTCCTCGTGCCCGCAGACACGCCCGGCTTCTCGACGCGGGAGATGACACACAAGCTGTCCCTGCGCGCCTCGATCACCTCAGAACTGCATTTCGACGACGTCCGACTGCCCGCCGACGCCCAGTTGCCGGAGGCGTCGGGTCTGAAAGGTCCGCTGAGCTGTCTGTCGGAGGCTCGGTTCGGCATCGTGTTCGGCAGCGTTGGCGCTGCGCGTGACTGCCTGCAGACGACGCTGGACTACGTCGGCACCCGCGAGGTGTTCGACAAGCCCCTCGCGGGATACCAACTGACGCAAGCCAAGATCGCCGACATGGCGGTGGAACTCGGCAAGGCGCAGTTGCTGGCGCTGCATCTCGGCAGGCTCAAAGACGACGGCAGGATCCGCCCCGAACAGGTCAGCTTCGGCAAGCTCAACAATGTCCGTGAGGCGATCAAGATCGCGCGAGAGTGTCGAACCCTATTGGGCGCCAACGGAATCACGCTGGAATACCCGGTCATCCGGCACGCCAACAACCTGGAGTCCGTGCTGACCTATGAGGGCACGTCGGAGGTGCATCAGTTGGTCATCGGCGAGGCGCTGACCGGTGTCAGCGCGTTCCGGTGAGCGCCGGGACCACCGGAACGCAGACGGTGCCCATGATCTTGTCGGCGATGGTCTGCCGCTTCTTGTCCACCAGCGGCAGCAGGTAGCCGAGGTAGCAGACCGCTACGTCGATGTTGTGGGCGAGCTGCCGTAACACTGATCGCCAGAAACCGATTGGCTGCCAATCCTTTTCGCTGACAACCTGGAATCTCATCAGCGACTTGCCGACGCTCTGACCCGTCGTGCCCTGCCGGTAGCCGTTGTTCCACAGCGGATAGGCGACGACGAGCAGCAGTGCGAAACCGAGAAAGCCGGTCCAGAACTGGTGCGCGCCTGACGAACAGTTTGGGTCCCCGGCACCGAAGTAGACACTGCTGATGCACTGCGTGTCGCCGGCGGCGAGCATCACCAGGAAGGGCACCGACCAGACCAGACCGATCGGCGCCCAGTCGATGACGAAGGCCACCACCCGGGTGAACCAGGGCGTGAAGGCTGCTGCCTGCAAGGGCAGCGACGCGAGCGGCGGGTCTTCGGTCATGGCGGTCAAGGCGCGCATTCGCCATTCGCCGGAAGGCGCTGCCTTTGCAGGCCTTCCGGCGAACCGCTACTGCGCGGGAGGGCCGAACTGCTGCTGCGGTCCTGGTGGCAGTGGCTGCGGGTTGAGCGCCGCGATCTGTCCGCCGGTGAGCCGACGCCACGCGTACACCTGCAACAGCGCCGCCACCGGAATGGCGACGAACAAGCCGACGAAGCACACCAGCGCGCCGACGACTCCGATGGCTGCACACGACAACAACACGAGCAGCGTCGGCACGAGGTTGGCCTTCACCACTTCGTAGCTCGTCTTGATCGCGTCGACCGCAGACAGGTTGCGATCGAGCAGTGCGATCACCGCGAAGAAGGTCAACAGTGCCACCGCGAGACCCGGGATGACGCACAGCGCGTAGCCGATCGAAGCGGCGATGCCGATGATCAGCGTCGCCACAATGACGTTGCCGACGTTGCGGGGCTTGAGGAATGACCCGATCGTCACGGGTTGGCCGTTGGCGATGTCGAGTATTCCGCCGAGGTACGCCGATTCGAGGGCGGCGATGAGCACCAACAACAGCAGCGAGCCGACGATGAGGACGAGAATGCTCGCGAGGCCGAACGACGCACTCGTCGAGTATTCGAACCCGTTTCCGGATGTGTCGTATGTGCTCACGCTGGACGGAGCGAGCGCGAACGCCAGGCCGTAGACGATTCCGTAGACCACGCTGACGATCACGCCGAAAATCAGCGCCGAGACGATGAGCGGAACCGCGTTCTGGGTGAACTTGTTCCACGCCCACGAGAAGCCCTCACCGATGTTCAACTCCGGCTGGGTGCCGTAGCCAGGCGTCTGGTAGCCGCCGCCGGGAGTGGGCGCAGCAGCGTAGCCGCCGGGCGGAGGTGGCGGCGGATAACCGCCGGGTGGGGGCCCCGGTGGCGGCGGATAACCGCCGGGCCCAGGCGGCGGCGGATAGCCACCCGGTGGAGGCGGCGGCGGATAGCCGCCTCCAGGTGGCGGCGGATAGCCGCCCGGTGGAGGCGGCGGCGGATAGCCGCCGGGTGGTGGGTAACCCCCTGGCGGGGGCGGCGGTGGGTAGCCGCCCGGCGGGGGGGGCTGGGCCGTCATGAGGGCCCTCTGGCCTTCGCGCTCGAGCGGGAGTGCAAAGGGACAACCAGACGACCAGAGGGCGGGAAAGATGGAGGGGAGCGTGAAGTGTAAAAAAGAGAGGGGGCTCCCCGTCGGGGGGAGGTGGCTGATCAGTCATGAGTACCTTCTGGCATTCGCTCTAGATCGGCAGTGCAACGTGGTTGAGGATCTTGTCAACCAGCGTCTGCCGCTTGACATCCCAGAGCGGGAACAGAACCGCCACTAGCCACAGGATGCCAAAGCACAGCCCGGCGGCCAACCAGTAGAGCACCTCGCGCACGAAGGACATGCCGAAACCGACTGGCTGTCCGGTCTTTTCGTTGACGATCTTGAACTTCATGATCGACTTGCCGATGCTCGAGCCAGTGGTGCCCTGCCGGTAACCCAGATTCCAGACCCAGTAGGCCAGCGCGATGATCCCCGTGATGATGATCGAGATCTGGCCGAGCGTCGAGGCGCCCGTCGCGCAGAACTCACCGAGGTCGTATTCGGAAGTGTCGGTGATGCATGCGGTTTCCTGGGTGCCCAGCAGCAGCCCCCATCCGATGCCCTCGAGAATCGCCAGCGGAATGAAGTCGATCAACCACGCCACGACGCGAGTGCCCCACGGCGTGTAGGCCTCCTTGGGCAGTGCCGGTCCTGCGGCGGCGGGTGGCGGATAGGCCGTCGCGGCTTGCGGCGGAGGGCCTTGGTAGCCACCGCTTGGCGGCGGAGGCGGATAGCCACCACCCTGAGGCGGAGGCGGCGGCGGATACCCACCGGGCGGCGGCGGTGGCGGATAGTTACCAGGGGGCGGTGGCGGTTGATCGGTCATGGACGCCTTCCAGTGGGAATTAGCTGGCACCGAGCGTGCCTACAGTAACCTGAGAATTTCCCGATAACAGGGCTTTCTCCCCGGAAGTTGATCTTGGACCGCTACCGACGGGTGTTGCCGTCGGACAGAAACCCGAGTAAATCGTGGCGGGTGAGCACCCCGACAGGTTTGCCCTCTTCCACCACCATCACCGCATCGCATTCACGCAACGTCTTGGCCGCCGTGCTAACGAGTTCGCCTGCGCCGATCAACGGCAGCGGCGGACTCATGTGTTGCGAGACGGCGTCGGCGAGTTTCGCGCGGCCCTCGAACACCGCGGAGAGCAGTTCGCGCTCCGACACGCTGCCCGCGACCTCCCCAGCCATCACCGGCGGTTCGGCGCCGACAACCGGCATCTGCGAAACGCCGTACTCGCGCAGGATGCTCACCGCGTCGCGAACCGTCTCCTGTGGATGGGTGTGCACCAGATCCGGCAGCGCTCCCGACTTGCCCCGCAGCACGTCGCCGACGGTCGACTCCTCGACCGAACCGTCCAGACGAGTGCGCAGAAAACCGTAGGACGACATCCATGCGTCGTTGAAAACCTTTGACAGGTAACCTCTTCCGCCGTCGGGCAGCAGCACCACCACCAGGGCGTCGGGGCCGGCCGCTTCAGCCACCTTGATCGCGGCGACGACAGCCATGCCGCACGAGCCGCCGACCAGAAGCGCCTCCTCGCGCGCGAGCCTGCGGGTCATCTCGAACGAGTCCGCGTCGGACACCGCGATGATTTCGTCGGGCACCGTCGGGTCGTATGCCGACGGCCAGAAGTCCTCGCCGACGCCCTCCACCAGATATGGCCTGCCGGTGCCGCCGGAATACACCGACCCCTCCGGGTCGACGCCGACGACGCGCACCTTCCCACCGGACACCTCCTTGAGGTAGCGGCCGGCGCCGGTGATGGTGCCGCCGGTCCCGACGCCGGCGACGAAGTGGGTGACCTTGCCGTCGGTGTCGGCCCAGATTTCCGGTCCGGTCGTCTCGTAGTGGCTGGCCGGCCCCATCGGGTTGGAGTACTGGTCGGGTTTCCACGCGCCGTCGATCTCCTCGACGAGCCGGTTGGACACGCTGTAGTAGCTGTCGGGGTGGTCGGGCGGCACCGCCGTCGGGCACACCACGACGTCGGCGCCGTAGGCGCGCAACACGTTCCGCTTGTCCTCGCTGACCTTGTCAGGGCAGACGAAGATGCATTTGTAGCCGCGCTGTTGGGCGACGAGCGCCAGCCCGACACCGGTGTTACCGGAGGTCGGTTCGACGATCGTGCCGCCCGGCTTGAGTTCGCCACTGGCTTCGGCGGCGTCGATCATCTTCACCGCGATGCGGTCCTTGGCGCTGCCGCCGGGGTTGAGGTACTCGATCTTGGCTGCGACGGTGCCGGCGCCGCCGGGCACAACGGAGTTCAGCTGTACCAGAGGGGTATTGCCGATGAGCTCACTGACGTGCCGGGCTATGCGCATAAGACCATGGTCTCAGGCCCGTCGATCGGCTACCAGGTGGCCTCTCGGATGTAGTCGCCGATCTGCTTCAGCGACCGGCTGGCCTCGGAAACCATCGGCGCGGCCAACTGGAAGACGTGCATCTGTCCCGGCCACACCCGCACCTCCACGGGCACACCCGCTGCTGCCAGCATGTGGGCGGCCTTGCGGGCGTCGCTGACCAGAACCTCGGAGCCCGACACATGAATCAGCGTGCGCGGAAGCCCGGGCTCGATGTGGTCGAGGGGTTCGTAGACCTCTTCGGGCTTGCCGTCGACGACGTGCCGTTCGGCCGCTTCCTCGATGAGCTCGACGAGCGCGTGAAAGGCCTTGGGCGGGAACATCGCATCGGTGCGGATGTTCGGATGATTGGCCCGCGTCTCGTTGTCGATCTCGAACAACGGCGACATGGTCACGATGGCCGCGGGCGTTTCGCTGGCCAGCCCCTCCTGCTGTAGCCGCTCGGCCAGCGCCAGCGCCAGATAACCGCCGGCGGAGTCGCCGGCCAGCACGATCTGATCGGGCTCGTAGCCTCGCAGCCGCAGCCACTTGTAGGCCTCGTAGCAGTCGTCGAGCGCCATCCCGACGGAGTGCTTCGGGATCATCCGGTAGTTGACGACGAGCACCGGGCTGTCGGCGTATTTCGACAACGCGGTCACCAGCCGGCCGTGCGAGTTCACGCCACAGGTCAGAAATGCACCGCCGTGCATGTACAGGATCACGCTTCGCTTGCCGTCGGCGGGAAGTACGCCTGCGGCGCGGACCAGCTGCGCGGTGCAGTCGGGCAAAGAAATCGTGGCGCGGACGGTGCCGGGAGCAGGCCGCATCACGCGGGCCGCGAAATCGACCAACCCCCATGGCCACGGAAGCCGTGGCGCATAGCTGCCGATTGCTAGCGTCGGCCGAATAGTTAGCAGAGCTGCTAGTGCTGTGAGCCGTCCCGCCAGACTTGGACCGTCTTCGACGATCTCTACGGGCGCCCCGTCGCTGACTGGGAACTTGCGCGGTTTGCGGACTTTACCTGGGCTGATGCCAGTATGCGTCGTCCGCGCTACCTTACTCGGTGCCGTCATCGCCACCACTCCTACGCCTTCGTAGTGCCGGGGTGTGCCAGCATTAACTGAGCTAACCCAACACCGTTAGCTTGACACCCTATAACCATTCAAACAATCAACTTGTCAAAATCGATACCGCAGTTGATACCGCAATGTGATCGCTGATCCCGTCCGCCACGCGGGATAGCCCGGCAATTCGCACCTAAACTTGTTCCCGTGCGCATTCGTGTGGGGCGTCGATCGACCATCGCCCTGGCGGCGGCGGCCGGACTCGCATCGACGGGCTCCGCTTACATCGGGGCCCGTAACCTGCTGACCGGGCAGGCCGACCAGGCGCGACGCGTCATACCCAAGTCGTGGGACATCCCGCCGCGCGCCGACGGCGTGTACGAACGCGGCGGCGGAGAAGTCGAGCGCTGGCACCGCGGCGTCCCGTTCGACATGCATCTGATGGTCTTCGGCGACTCCACCGCCGCCGGCTACGGTTGCCAGCACCCCGACGAGCTGCCTGGTGTGCTGCTTGCGCGCGGGCTGGCGGAGCAATCCGGCAAGCGTGTGAGGCTGAGCACAAAAGCGATCGTCGGCGCGACGTCGAAGGGTCTGCAGGGGCAGATCGACGCGATGTTCGTGGCGGGCCCGCCGCCGGATGCGGCCGTCATCATGATCGGAGCGAACGACATCACCAAGCCGAACGGCATCGGACCGTCCGCCCGGCGGGTGGGCCGGGCCGTGCGGCGACTGCGTGCCAGCGGCGCCGTCGTGGTGGTCGGCACCTGCCCGGACTTCGGCGTGATCACCGCGATTCCACAACCGCTGCGCTGGGTGGCTCGTAGTCGCGGATTGCGGCTGGCCCGTGCGCAGGCCGCGGAAGTCCGGTCGGCAGGCGGTGTGCCGGTTCCGTTCTCGGATCTGCTCGCGCCCGAATTCCGCAAGAAGCCCGAAGTTTTGTTCTCCCACGACATGTTTCACCCGTCGGCCGCGGGATACGCGTTGGCGGCCAAGCAGTTGCTGCCTGCGCTCGGAAACGCGTTGGGGCACCCGGTGGCCGACGACGCGCTGCCAGCGCGCTCCGCGGGGCACGGTTCGCTGCTGGCCAGGGTGGGCAGCATCGGCAGGCTGTGGCGTCGCTCGACCGGGGTCCCCGCACCCATCGTGGTCTCGGCCAGCTAGGTTTCTGGTTATCCACTCGATAACGAGGAGCCGCCATGACTGAAGCCGTCATCGTTTCGACCGCGCGTTCGCCGATCGGCCGCGCCGGTAAAGGTTCACTGGTCGAGATGCGGCCCGACGATCTGGCTGCGCAGATGGTGCGCGCCGCGCTGGACAAGGTGCCTGCGCTCGATCCCCGGGACATCGACGACCTGATGATGGGCTGCGGCCAACCCGGCGGCGAGGCCGGCTTCAACATCGGTCGCGCGGTGGCCGTCGAACTGGGCTATGACTTCCTGCCGGGCACCACGGTGAACCGGTATTGCTCGTCGTCGCTGCAGACCACCCGGATGGCCTTCCACGCGATCAAGGCCGGCGAGGGCAGCGCGTTCGTTTCGGCTGGCGTCGAGACGGTTTCGCGTTTTCCGAAGGGCACCTCGGACGGCTGGCCGGATTCGCACAACCCGTTGTTCGCCGACGCCGAGCAGCGTTCGGCGCAGGCGTCGGCGGGCGCAGAGGAGTGGCATGATCCGCGTGCCGACGGTCTGCTACCCGACGTCTACATCGCGATGGGCCAGACCGCGGAGAACGTCGCGCTGTACACCGGCATCAGCCGCGAAGAGCAGGACCACTGGGGTGTGCGCAGTCAGAATCGCGCCGAGGAGGCCATCAAGAGCGGCTTCTTCGAGCGCGAGATCGTGCCGGTGACGCTGCCCGACGGGTCGACGGTGAGCAAGGACGACGGGCCGCGCGGGGGCACCACGTACGAGGCGGTGTCGCAATTGAAGCCGGTGTTCCGGCCGAACGGGACGATCACCGCGGGCAATGCGTGTCCGCTGAACGACGGCGCCGCCGCGGTGGTGGTGATGTCGGATACCAAGGCCCGCGAGTTGGGGTTGACGCCGTTGGCCCGCATCGTGTCGACCGGGGTGTCGGGGTTGTCGCCGGAGATCATGGGGCTCGGTCCGATCGAGGCGACGCGCAAGGCGTTGGCCAACGCTGGAATGACCATCGACGACCTCGACCTCTACGAAATCAATGAGGCGTTCGCCGTGCAGGTGCTCGGCTCGGCCCGCGAGTTGGGCATGGATCTCGACAAGCTGAACGTGTCGGGCGGCGCGATCGCGCTGGGTCACCCGTTCGGCATGACCGGTGCGCGGATCACCGCCACGCTGCTGAACAATCTGCAGACGCACGACAAGCAGTTCGGTCTGGAGACCATGTGCGTCGGCGGCGGCCAGGGCATGGCGATGATCATCGAGCGGCTCAGCTAGCGTTCCACACGTTGACTCTGCGCTGAGGGTGCAGAAAACGCCGCGCGAGACGCCCTCAACGCAGAGTCAACGAGTGCCACGTCCGTTCTAGCCGGCGCAACACATTCGCGCTCTGGTGTCGCGCAGCCGCTTTGACCACGGTCCAACCCAATGCGTGCAGGTCCTCGGCACGTTCGATTTCATATGCGTATCGACTGCGCGTAGTCCGATGGTGGTCGCCGTCGTACTCCAGCGCCAGCATGATGTTTTCCCACCCCATGTCGAGGCGATACCATCGATGGCCGTCGGGGCTCAGCACCGGAATCTGTGTCCGTGGTCGCGGATACCCAGCGCGAATTACCAATAGCCGCAACCAGGTTTCCTGCAATGACTCCGCGCCAGCGTCCATGAGGTCCAGCGCGACCTCGAGTTGACGCAGACCGCGGGTGTGGCGATGCCGGGCAGCCACCTGTTCGATATCGGGAACTTTGACGTCGGTCGCCTGAGCCAGCGCGTCCAAGCGGGCGACCGCGTCATCGAGACGTCCGGTGCGGCCAAGGTCGAAAGCGGTGCGCGCGGGCGTCGTCACCTGCAACCCATTGAGGTGTTGGAGTTCCTCGGTGAAGACCAGCGCATCGCGCGTGATGACGCCGCGAGGTGAGCGCGCGTTATCCCAGATCAACTCGACGGGTGAATCGTCGTCGATCCACTTCGCACCGTGGATCGACGATGCGGCGAGCCCCGAGACCACCGCCTGGCGCCGCGACCACAGATATGCCGCGACTGTGCGCTGCCGAAACGTCGGCGTTATTCGCTTGTCGAAATAGACATTCGGCATATGAGCGCGGTAATACCGGCGCAACTGGTCGCGCGTCAGGACGCCAGACGCCAACGCTTCGCTTCCTATGAATGGCTGCTGCAACTCCCCCATGGCGGCAGAGTGTCAGTTCGAGGCGACAGCGATCGTTCACTCTGCGTCCACGGCGCGAAACTGTGGACAAGTCGCGCCCTGAGCACAGAGTCAATGAAAAAGGGCGCCCACATTCGTGGACGCCCCTTCTCTCGTTGGGTAGCTAGTTGCTGCTGTTGAAGTAGGACAACAGCCGCAGAACCTCCAGGTACAGCCAGACCAGCGTGACGGTCAGGCCGAGCGCGATGCCCCATGCCGCTTTCTCCGGCGCACCCGCACGGATCGCCTGGTCGGCCTGGTCGAAGTCCGAAAGGAAGAAGAACGCCGCGAGGCCGATCATCAAGAGCGAGAACAGGATCGCCATCGGGCCACCGTCGCGCAGCGGGCCCGCGCTGTGGGTGAACAGCCCGATCACCAGGTTCACCAGCATCAGCACGACGGCGCCGAAGCCGGCGGCCACCAGGAAGCGGGTGAACTTCGGCGTCACGCGGATGGCGCCGGTCTTGTAGACGACGAGCATGCCGAAGAACACGCCGAAGGTGCCCACGATGGCCTGGCTGATCAGCGCGCCCGCGCTGATGCCCGACACCATCAAGTTGGCGACCACGAACGAGAAGGCGCCGACGACCAAGCCCTCACAGACGGCGTAGCTCAACACGATGCCCGGGTTGTCCTGCTTGCGACCGAAGATCGCGATGAGCAGCAGCACCATGCCGCCGATCAACCCCACCATCATGAGAGGCATCGCGAGCGCGAGGTTCTGCGCCGCCAAGAAGTACGACGCGACCGCGGCAACCGCCAGCACGCCGAGCGTGATGCCGGTCTTGGTGACGACGTCATCGATGGTCAGCGGCCGAGCAACGCCTGCCTGCCGCTGCTCCGGGTACGCGCCCGCGTACGGATCGGCGTGTACCGCCTGTGCACCGTAGCCGGCGGCTCCGGTACCGAACTGCGCATAACCGCCCTGCGTCTTAGGCAGGGAACGAAATACCGGGTTGCTGGTCTCCCGCACCGTCGGTTCCTCTCCTGTGCTGTGGTTCGACTAATTGGCGAACACACTCTCAACGTTCAACCACCTGGTGCTGGTTCCCGGAAGAACCTCCCAGCTAGTTCACAGGAAACCCTACCCGGCGCGGGCGCAGGACGGGTGACGATCTAGATTGCGTAATCGTGGCGGAAAACGAGGACCTCCTAGTAACTGTCGAGAACGGCGTCGGCCTGATCACCCTCAACCGCCCCAGGGTGATCAACTCGCTGACCCATGCGATGGCCCTCACCATGTCGAAAGTGCTCACCGAGTGGGAACACGACGACGCCGTTCGCGCGGTCGTGGTGTCCGGCGCCGGTGAACGCGGCCTCTGCGCGGGCGGCGACATCGTGGCGATCTACCACAGCGTGCGCGCCGACGGCGCAGAGGCGCGGCAGTTCTGGTACGACGAGTACCTGCTCAACGCGCACATCGGCCGCTACCGCAAGCCGTACGTCGCGCTGATGGACGGCATCGTGATGGGCGGCGGCGTCGGAATCAGCGCGCACGGCAGCGTCCGCGTCGTCACCGACACCACCAAGATGGCCATGCCCGAAGTGGGCATCGGCCTCATCCCCGACGTGGGCGGCACGTTCATCCTCTCGCGCGCGCCCGGTGAACTCGGCCTGCACGCCGCACTGACGGGCACGAACTTCGACGGCGCCGACGCGATCGCGCTCGGCTTCGCCGACCATTTCGTGCCGCACGACAAACTGCTCGACTTCAAGGGCGCGATCATCGCAGACGGCGTCGACGCCGCGCTCACCGCCTATGCCCAGGACCCGCCGCCGAGTCAGCTACTGGCACAGCAGGACTGGATCGACCAGTGCTATGCGGGCGACACCCCCGAGGACATCATCGCGGCGCTGCGCGGCCATGACGCAGGCGCCGAGGCCGCCGACCTGATCGCCAGCCGGTCCCCCATCTCGGTGTCCGTGACGTTGCAGGCCATCCGCCGCGCCGCCAAGCTCGACACGCTCGAAGACGTGTTGCGCCAGGAGTATCGGACGTCGTGCGGAGCGGCGCGCTCACATGATCTAGTAGAGGGCATCCGGGCACAGGTCATCGACAAGGACCGCAACCCGAAGTGGTCGCCTGCCTCGTTGGCGGCCGTCACCACCGCCGACGTCGAGGCTTATTTCGCGCCGGCCGACCGCGAACTGGAGTTCACATGACGAACTACGAGACGATCTTGGTCAGCCGCGACGACCGCGTCGGCACCATCACGTTGAACCGGCCGAAGGCGCTCAACGCGCTGAACAGTCAGGTGATGCGCGAAGTCGTCGCCGCCGCAGCGGAATTCGACAGCGACCAAGGCATCGGCGCGATCATCGTCACCGGGTCCGGCGACAGGGCGTTCGCTGCCGGCGCGGACATCAAAGAGATGGCCGGGTTGACTTTCGCCGACGTGTTCTCGTCCGACTTCTTCGCGGCATGGAACAAATTCGCCGCGACCCGCACCCCGACCATCGCCGCGGTGGCGGGTTACGCGCTCGGCGGCGGTTGCGAACTGGCGATGATGTGCGACCTGTTGATCGCAGCGGACACCGCGAAATTCGGCCAGCCCGAGATCAAACTCGGCGTGCTGCCCGGCATGGGCGGTTCACAGCGGCTAACCCGCGCGATCGGCAAAGCCAAGGCGATGGACCTGATTCTGACCGGACGCAACATGGACGCCGAGGAGGCCGAACGCGCCGGCCTGGTGTCGCGCGTGGTGCCCGCCGACAAACTGCTCGAGGAAGCGAACGCGGTCGCGAAGACCATTGCGGGCATGTCACTCTCGGCGTCACGCATGGCCAAGGAGGCCGTCAACCGAGCCTTCGAGACCAGCCTCGCGGAGGGATTGCTCTTCGAGCGCAGGGTGTTCCACTCGGCGTTTGCCACCGACGACCAGACCGAAGGTATGAACGCGTTCACCGAGAAACGCCCCCCGAACTTCACGCACCGGTAAATTTCGGTCCGTGACCGACACGGCGGAGAAGACCGAACAAGCTCCTCCCGAGGAGAAGCGGGTCCGCAAGCCGTGGTGGGTGCGGCACTACACCTACACCGGCACCACCGTTGGGCTGGCGTTCATCTGGCTGTCGTTGACGCCGTCGCTGCTGCCTCGCGGGCCGCTGTTCCAAGGCATCGTCAGCGGCGCCGCCGGTGCGATCGGCTACGGCCTTGGCGTATTCGGCGTGTGGCTGGTTCGGTACATGCGCTCGAAGGACACCAGCCCGCCCGCACCGCGGTGGGCATGGATCGGGCTGGTGATCGCCGGTGTCATCGGCCAGCTCCTGATGATCATCTGGTTTCACGGATGGCAGGACGACGTGCGTGACCTCAACGGCGTACCGCGTCTCGGCTTCTGGGATTATCCGCTGACCGCCGTCTTGTCGATCGTCGTGCTGTTCCTGCTGGTCGAAATCGGCCAGCTGATAGGCAGATCGGTGCGCTTCCTGGTCCTCAAGATGGATCGCTTTATGCCGCCGCGGGTTTCGGCTGTCGTCGTGGTCGGGTTGTTGCTGGCGTTGACCATCGCACTACTCAACGGCGTGGTCGCGCGCGTCGCGATGAGCACCATCAACAAGACGTTCTCGGCCGTCAACGACGAAACCGATCCGGATTTCCCTGCGCCGACGTCGCGGCTGCGGTCCGGCGGTCCGGGGTCGTTGGCCAGTTGGGAATCGCTCGGCCATCAGGGCCGGGTGTTCGTGTCCGCAGGCCCGACGGTCGACGAGCTGACCAAATTCAACGGCGCGCCGGCGATTGAACCGATCCGCGCCTACGCCGGACTGCATTCCGCCGACGGTATCGAGGCGACCGCCAAGCTCGCCGCCGAGGAACTGCGGCGCGAAGGCGGTCTGGACCGCGCGGTCGTGGCCGTCGCCACCACCACCGGCACCGGCTGGATCAACGAGGCGGAGGCCGCGGCGCTGGAGTACATGTACAACGGCAACACCGCGATCGTGTCGATGCAGTACTCGTTCCTACCGAGTTGGCTGTCGTTCCTGGTCGACAAGGAGAACGCGCGGCAGGCAGGCCAGGCGCTGTTCGAAGCCGTCGATGCGTTGGTCAAGGAACGGCCGGAGGGCAAGCGCCCGAAACTCGTCGTGTTCGGCGAGAGCCTCGGCTCGTTCGGCGGCGAGGCGCCGTTCCTGGCACTCAACAACCTCATCGCCCGCACCGACGGTGCGCTGTTCTCCGGGCCGACGTTCAACAACACGATCTGGGAAGACCTCACCCGCAACCGCGATCCCGGGTCACCGATGTGGCTGCCCATCTACGACAAAGGTGAGAACGTGCGCTTCGCCGCGCGCGCCGACAATCTGGGCAGACCCGCCGATCCGTGGGGCCACCCGCGGGTGGTGTACCTGCAGCACGCCTCTGATCCGATCGCCTGGTGGAACGTCGATCTGATGTTCGCCAAACCGGATTGGTTGAAAGAACCGCGCGGCTACGACCTGTCGCCTCGGATGGAGTGGGTGCCGATCGTGACGTTCCTTCAGGTGTCCGCCGATATGGCGGTGGCCGTCGATGTGCCCGACGGCCACGGCCACGTCTACGTCAAGGACGTCGCCAATGCGTGGGCCATGATTCTGCAGCCGCCTGGGTGGACACCGGAGAAGACGGAAAAGCTCCGCCCGCTGCTGACCAACGACGAGAATGCTTAAGAGACAAGGCCTTCCGCCTTCAACGCGTGGTACCCGCCGATGACGTCGGTGGATCGGCGCAGCCCCAGGTCGTGCAGTGCGGCGGCGGCCAGGCTCGAGGTGTAGCCCTCCGAGCACAGCACCACCCATTCGACGTCGTCGCCGACGGCCTCGGGGATCCGCGCGTCGCTGGTCGGATCGCATCGCCACTCGAGCACGTTGCGCTCGATCACCAGCGCGCCGGGCACGTCGCCCTCGCGCTGCCGCTGCGCCTCGGGACGGATATCGACGAGCACAGCGCCCCGCTCGAGCGCGGCGGGCACCTCGTCCGCGGGCAGTCGATGTAGCCGTGCGCGGGCGTCTTCGAGAATCCTGTCGATACGGCTCATCATCCCTCCGGCGCGTCCGTCAGTTCAGTTCGCTTGCGGCGCAGCATATTTCGCTCGCTCACTTCGTAGTAGGACATCGCCGTCAGCGGCGGTGAATACGCGTGCACACTGAGTGTCGGCGTGACCGGCACCGACAGATCCCGCTCCGGCACCCACACCACGTCATGCACCCAACCCAGCGGGAAGGCGGCCTGGTCACCCGCCCGAAGCCGCCTGCGACGCAACTGGTCGCCATCCCACCGCGTTTCCCGCAACGCGCCCGAGAGGACCGTCAGCGCGCCGAGCGAGCCGCCATGGTCGTGCAGTTCGGTCGAGCGGTCCGGCACCCAGCTGATCAGCCAGACGTCGAGTTCGTCGTCGCCGTGCAACCGCGTGTACCAGCGGTCGTCGACGGGCGGCCCACCCGCAGGCAGCAGGTGGTCGTAGCGGCCGGAGAGCACATCGTCGGCGTATCGGTCGGTCGTTTGCAGCAGATCGGGCAGCCGCAGGCGAGTCGGCGAGGAGACGGCGGGGACGGCAGTCGGCAACACAGCAGGCTGTGCGGAAACCATGTAGAGCTCCAGGAATGACGGAATCGGATTCGGATGGTCGGCGGTCAGCGCCGACAACACTCCTCAAACCGGTTCGTCATGCCCCCGAGTGTGACACGCCGCCAAACCTGGCCGACCGACGCCGCTGCGGCCGGATCCGGACACATCAGAAAACTCCTGGTCAGCGAAGTCTGAAAGGCGAGCCGCATTCGGCTCGGCGTGAGCGGAACTGGACGCGGCCACGGCAAACCGCGCGGTCAAGATCGGTAAACCCACTTCAGAGCGCCGCTGCAGCCGTGGCAGTTGACGTTGCTGTATCAACCATCAGCTATTTGCCGGTGCCGTCAATTTTGCCTTCTAATAACCGCGGATCTGAAACCCGACGGCAATATGAGAAAGCGTCACGACAGAGATTTACATCACAACCAGTCCAATTTGCGAAGCGGCGAATCGGCTAGCCTGCGGCGATGCAATGCCGATCTCCAGCCGGGTGACCAGGCGGCGCCACCGGAACACCAGTTGCACATGCCTGTGTACGGCAGGTTTCGACGCGAGGGTAAACCGATCCCGAAAAGCGCGAGCGAGCCTGCGGCACAGGGCTTCCCCGGACTCCGACGACAGTCCAGAAGATGGCGGTGCCGCCCGTCGGACACCACCGCCACGATCGCCCGTCGAACAGCACACCGCACGAGCACAGCAACTGGCCCTTCTCGCGACTGCAGCTGTGTTTGCTGCTTGTCTCGGGGCGGGGCCCTGGACTCGTCCACAGCGAAACGGTCTCCCGGTTTTGGGAAATCCATCAAAAACGACTGAATAACCATCCCAAACAGCGGTTCTTTGTGCTAACTATATTGTTGCTCGGCGCTAGAGGCCGGTTAGCCAGTAAAGGTCTCGGCGCCGCCGGGGATGACGCGGAAGGGGCATTGGGGATGGTTCAGCGAGCCAAGCGCTCAAGGCATGCGAAGCCAGGCAAGAAGACGCTGGTCACGGCCGCCGCCGTGACGGGTGGCGTGCTCGCGGCAGCCGGCGGCAGCGCGTTCAACCTGCTGCAACAGTCCACCGATTCGTCGGATCACTCGGCCCCGACGCTCGGTTTGGCGGCAGCCGTCGAGCCCAACCCCACCCCGAATCCGTTGTTCGCGGTGGCCCAGCCGATCGAGGCACCGGACTCGGGCGCTCTCGGTGTCGGCGGTGGTGCGGCCCCCGCGCCCGTGGCGCCACCTCCTGCCGCTCCGGCCGCCAACACGGACCCCACTGTTTCGGACCCGCTGCCGTGTGGGACAGGCCCGGTCATCACGCCGGACTGCGTGACGCCGACGCTGTCGCCCGGCACCGCGTTCGCGACACAGGTCTTCGCGTTCGCACCGCAGAATCTCGGGTTGGATCCGCAGAACTTCGGCTTCGACCCGCAGAACTTCTCGTTGCCGACGTTCGGGTTGCCCGACTTCGCGAAGTCGTTCGTCGGTGACAACGCACCGCGGGTGAACTCGGTGGTCGGACCGTCGGCGTCGCCGTCCGACGGGCCGAAGGTGCAGCCCGCGGCCGTGCCTTCGGCCACGCCCAAGAAGGGCTGGGTGCCTGGCCAGTCGCCGTTCGAGAAGTGGGTGAAGGCGACCGTCAAGGTCTACATCAGCAATGGCGAGGAACCCGGCGAGAACGGCGGCCTGCTGATCGGGCGCGGCGCCGACGGAGCACCGGGTCAAGACGGCGGCCGCGGCGGCCTGCTGCTCGGCCAGGGCGGTAACGGCGGCGCCGGCGTCGAGGGCGTCAACAACGGACGCGGCGGAAACGGCGGCGGCGTAGGCCTTTTCGGCACCGGCGGATCAGGCGGCGCCGGCGCCAGCATGACAAGCGAAACCGGTGACGTCGTGGCGGGCGACGGCGGCAAGGGCGCCAACTCGGGCCTGGTGTTCGGCAACGCCGGTCACGGTGGGGCAGGCGGCACGGCCACCAGCACCACGGGGACCGCGCAGGGCGGCCAGGGCGGCGCAGGCGGAAGCAGCGTGTGGACCGGAACAGGTGGCACTGGCGGCGCCGGCGGTGAAGCCACCAGCGAGGCAGGGCAGGCCACCGGCGGCACGGGCGGTGACGGCGGAAACACCGGCGCCCTGTTCGGCTGGGCGGGTGGTGGCGGCGCGGGCGGCGCGGCGACGAGCACCACCGGCGACGCCACGGGCGGAAACGGCGGTAACGGCGGCGGTCTCGGCATCGAAGGCGACAGCGGTGACGGTGGTCTCGGCGGATCGGCGACCACGGAAACCGGCAACGCCACCGGCGGTAACGGCGGTAACGGCGGAAGCAACATCTTCAACGGCACCTCAGGCAACGGCGGTGGTGGCGGCAGTGCGGAGGCCACGAACGGCACTGCGACCGGCGGCGCGGGCGGCAACGCAGGCATCGGCGGCATCGACGGCCAGGGCGCCAACGGCGGCTCAGGCGGTAACGCGGCCGTCGGCACCGGCACCGCGACCGGCGGCAGCGGCGGCTCGGGCGGCCCGAGTGGGCTGATGCAGAACGGCGGCAACGGCGGACACGGCGGGCACGGCACCGCAGAGAACGGCACGGGGACCGGCGGCGACGGCGGCAAGGGCGGAAACACCAGCTGGGCCAACGGTTATCACGCGGGCACCGGTGGCACCGGCGGCAACGGCACGGCGACCACCGGAACCGGTACCGGCGGCGCAGGCGGCACCGGCGGCCACGACGGTCTTGGCGCGGCCGACGGCAAGGGCGGCAAGGGCGGCACCGGCAGCGGATCCGAGGGCAGCAACAACGGCGACGACGGATCGCACGGTTAACCGGACGTAGCCCCCGCGACGGGGCCGGGGGCATTGCTTAGATTGGGCTGCATGCGCAGGTATGCCCAACGCGTGGCGGTACTCACTGCCCTGACGGCCCTCGCGGTCGGCTGTTCGTCCAACGAGCAGCCACCGGCGACGTCGCCGACACAGACGTCGTCGACGCCGACCACTGAGCCGCCGCCGCTGCCCGCGGAGCCTGCCGAACCGGGCGCTATCGGCGTCTCCCCCGGTGGCGTCACCACCAGGGTCGACGTCCCGGCCGACGCCACGGAGTCGCAGTACGGCCAGGCCTGTCACGCGGCCAAGCTGTGGATGGACGGTCAGCAGGTGGACCCGAAGACGCTCGTGGAGCCGTACCTGAAGATGCTGCAACAGCCCGACTTCAGCGGACCGGGCAACTTCAACACCCCGTGGACCAAGCTGACTCCCGCACAGCAGGCCGGCGTCATCATGGCGGTCACCGGCGCCGCCAACGGCGAGTGCGAGTAATTGCCGCGGCGCAGAATGGCGGTATGGCTGCAAAGCGTGTGGCGCTTGTCCTCGGCAGCGGCAGCGCCCGCGGGTACGCCCACATCGGGGTGATCGACGAACTGCGTGACCGCGGCTACCAGATCGTGGGGATCGCCGGATCGTCGATGGGAGCGCTCGTCGGCGGACTGCAAGCGGCAGGCAAGCTCGACGAATTCGCCGACTGGGCCAGATCTTTGACGCAGCGCGCCGTCCTGCGGCTGCTTGATCCGTCGATCACCGCGGCCGGGGTGCTGCGGGCGGAGAAGATCCTCGACGCCGTCCGCGACATCCTCGGCGAAGTGACGATCGAGGAGCTGCCCATTCCCTACACCGCCGTGTCGACCGATCTGCTGTCGGGGAAATCCGTTTGGCTGCAACGCGGTCCGGTCGACGCGGCGATCCGGGCGTCGATCGCGATCCCCGGCGTCATCACACCGCATGTGTTCGACGGACGCCTGCTCGCCGACGGCGGCATCCTCGACCCGCTGCCGATGGCGCCAATCGCCGCCGTCAACGCCGACCTCACCATCGCGGTCAGCCTCGCGGGCAACGAGGCAGGCGGACGCTACGAACCGACCGACGCCGAACCCAGGGCCACCCCCGAATGGTTGAGCCGGATGTGGCGCAGCACCACCGCCCTGTTCGACCGCGCCGGCACCGCACCCGAGGAGACGGCCAGCGTCGAAGAACTGATAGACACAACCAAAGAGGAAGCCGTGCCGAAGCTCGGCAGCTTCGAGGTGATGAACCGCACCATCGACATCGCACAGGCCGCGCTGGCGCGGCACACCCTTGCGGCCTACCCGCCCGACGTGTTGATCGAGGTGCCGCGCACAGTGTGCCGCAGCCTCGAATTCCATCGCGCCGCCGAAGTCATCGACATCGGCAGGGAACTGGCCGCCACCATGCTCGACGAACTCGAAAAGTCCACGCAGGAAAGCTAACTGAGAAAGTTGGCCACCGCGGCGGCGATCCGGCGGCCCTGCTCGCGACCTGCCATCGCGGAGGGCACCCGGCAGGCGGGGTCCAGCGGGTTGGGGCCGAACGCGGCGATCGACTGGTCGTCGGCGAACACCCCGAAGGTGGTGCCGCCGAACGCGTCGACCTCCTCGCCTGCGCCTGCGCTGAACGGCGACGGGGTGTCACGGCCCGACGGCACCAACACCACCGCGGCGTCGCAGTCGTCGGCCAACGCCATGTTGACGATGCTGCCGACGCCGCCGTCCATGTAGCGGCGGCCACCTATCGTCACCGGCGGCCAGACCCCGGGCACCGCGCAACTGGCGGCCACCGCGTCGACAAGGCCGACGCCGGAATCCTTGTCGAACGTGACGACCTCACCCGTCCCCGTGTCGACCGCGGAAATGCGCAGCACCCGATTCGGCCATTGATGCGACGGTAACCGCTGGGCGATCACCTCGCGACGCACCGCCTCTGGCACCGTCTTGGTCGACAGCGCGACCGCGCCGATCTTCTGCAGCTTCTCCGCCTTGCTGGTGTCCGATGCCGTCATCGCGGCCAGGAACAGCTCGGTGATCTCCTCGATCCCGACGTCCGGGTTGAGTTCGGCCGACGACTCGGCCGTCTGGCGCTCGAACAGCGCGTCGAGCCCGAGCCCGCTGCCCAGTTGCGCCGCGACCGCGGAGCCTGCCGAGGTGCCCACCAGGACGTCGGCGGCCAGCAGAGCGTCCGCCGTTGCCTGCGACTCGTCGGCGATGCCGCGCAGGATGCCTGTCTCCCATGCGATGCCTGCCAGTCCCCCGCCTGCCAGCACCAGCGCCCGTTTCGTTGCCACGGCAGCGAGTGTGCCAAACCGTCGCTAGGGTCCAGACATGCGCATCGTTGTTGCCCTGGTCGCAGGCGCGCTGATCGCGTTCGCGCCAGGCGCGCTCGCCGAGCCGCCTGCACCGCCCGCGCCGATCATCCCGCCGCCCGTACAGCCGGCGAACATCGGCGATCTGAAGTTCGCGGCGGTCGACTACTACAACAGCGGCGCCTATCTGACCGATCTGCAGATCGCGACCGCCCCCGCCGTCGAGTGGATCAACTCCGAAGCGCCGCGGGTGAACCGGCCCGCGGTCGTGTTCGACATCGACGAGACCGCGTTGTCGAATTGGGAAGCTTTGAAAGCCAACGACTTCGGGCGGATATTGGACGGGTCGTGTGACCGGTTACCGCAAGGCCCGTGTGGTCTGGTCGCCTGGGATCAGCGGGCGCAGGCGACGATCGTCCAGCCGACAATGGACGTCTACCGGGCCGCCAAGGACCGCGGCGCCGCCGTCTTCTTCATCACCGGCCGTGACGAGACTCAGCGCACGGCGACCGAGCGCAACCTGCACGCCGTCGGATATACCGACTACGCCGAGTTGATCATGGAACCGGCTGGCGCACACTATGTTTCGGCTGCCGACTTCAAGGCCCCGCAGCGCCAGCAGATCGAGCAGCGCGGCTTCACGATCGTCGCCAACATCGGCGACCAGCCATCGGACCTCGACGGCGGATTCTCCGAGCGGACCTTCCTGCTGCCGAACCCGTTCTACCGGATCCCCTGACCCGATCTCGGCGCGCGGGTTCACGCCGCCGGATGCTGGGACGCCGCGGCCTGCCCGGTCAGATCGTCGCGGCGCAACAGGTGTTCGGGCGGAGCGGGCAACGCGATGCGACGGTCGATCCGCAGATCCGCGTCGACGTGCACCAACTCGCCCGCCGCCAGCGGTTGCCAGTCGTCGTCGTCCATCGGCTCGCTGGCGAACAGCACCGAGGCGCTCAGCTCGTCGCAATGGGCGGTGATGCGGTCACTGCGCATCCGCAGCTTCCTGTCGTCGACGTCGCGGCGGTCGAGCAGGTACAACTCGTGGGTCTCCGGATAACGCAGCGCCCACATGTCGGTCGCGGTGCCAAGCAGGATGTTGACGGCGTAGATCGGCACGTTTGCCGCCAGCCAGCCGACCGCCTCGACCAGCCCGGCGCCCACGTCGCCTCGTCGACGGGCACACCCGGTGATCAAGGCGAAGATCCGCTCCGAATCGGTCTCCCCGCCCACCAGGTCGCTGACACCCAACTGGGCGAGCCGTGTCTCGATCACGTCCAGACCCTCGACCACCCCGTTGTGCGCGAAGATCCGACCGTCCTGCAGAAACGGATGTGTGTTGCGCACTTCCAATGCGGCGCTGGATGAGTAGCGCACATGCGCGATGAAGGTCGTCCCGGTCAATGCGTGTGCCTCGGTGGCGAACGCCGGATCCTGCCAGGCGGCGATCGGCTGCTTGTCGACCACCGGTTGGCCGTCGGGGCCGAAGACGCCAAGCCCGGTGCCGTCGGGGTTGCGCCTACTCTGCTCGACCAGATTGTCGGGCGCATCGAGCAGCCAGAACGTCGCGGTGGTGATTCTCTTGTCGGCATGAAGGCCGAACAGCCGGCACATCTTCCGATGGTAGCGTGACGGAATGGTCGACACGATGCGGGCCGAGCGATTCTATGCTGACTCGAAAACTGTTGTGGTAGAGGATGTTCCGATACCGGAGCCGGGTCCCGGCGAAGTGCTCGTCAAAGTCGCGTATTGCGGCATCTGCCATTCGGACCTCAGCCTGATCAACGGCACGTTCCCGGCCCAGCGATCCGTCGTGACGCAGGGCCACGAGGCGGCGGGCACCGTTGCCAAGCTGGGCGCGGGGGTGACCGGCTGGTCCGAGGGCGACCGGGTCGTCGTCGCCGCGGGCAGACCGTGCACGACGTGTCCGAACTGCCGACGCGGCGATATCGCCAACTGTCAGCGAATTCAGTTGATGGCGTTCGCATATGACGGCGCGTGGGCCGAGTACACCGTCGCACAGGCCGTCGGCCTGACCCGGGTTCCCGACAACGTTCCGCTCGAGCAGGCGGCCATCCTGGCCGACGCGGTGTCGACCCCGTTCGGCGCGGTGGTGCGCACCGGACAGGTGCGCATCGGCGAGTCTGTCGGCGTGTGGGGCGTCGGCGGTGTCGGCACGCACATCGTGCAACTGGCGCGGTTGGTCGGCGCGGCGCCGGTGATCGCCGTCGACATCAAGTCCGCGGTGTTGGACAGGGCGCTGGAACTGGGCGCCGACCACGCGCTGAGCGCCACCGATCCGAACCTGCGCGACAGGATCGCCGAGATCACCGGCGGCCGCCTGCTGAACGTGGCGTTCGACGCGGTCGGTCTCAAGTCGACGTTCGAGCAGGCGCTCGACTGCATCACCGTCGGCGGACGTCTGGTCGGCGTCGGGATGAGCGCCGAGGCGCCCAGCGTCGGCCCCACCAGCTTGTTCGGTCTCACCCAGAAGCAGGTGCTCGGCCACCTCGGCTATCAGAACGTCGACATCGAGACCTTGGCGACACTCGTCTCGCTGGGCCGACTCGACCTGTCGCGCTCGATCAGCGAGATCGTCTCACTCGAAGACGTGAGGGGCGGCATCGAGATGCTGGAGCGCCAGGACGGCAACCCGATCCGCATCCTGGTCAAACCGTGACGGAGTTGACGGGCCGCGTCGCGCTGCTGACCGGCGCCTCCGGCGGCATCGGCAGGGCCATCGCCCGCGGACTCGCCGACCACGGTGTGGATCTGGTGCTGGCCTACGGGCGCCACGGCGACGACGCCGAGGCGGCCGCCGACTATGCCCGCTGGTGTGGCAGGCGCGCCGTCGTCGCATCGGCCGATCTCGCCGATCCCACCGCGCCGACCCGGCTCGTCGAGCAGGCCAAAGCCGAATTCGGCTGCGTCGACATCCTGATCGCCAACGCCGGCACCGCCGACGTAAAGGGTTGGCACAACATCGATCTCGAGTCCTGGAACCGTACGCTCGCCGTCAACCTGACCGCACCGTTCCTGCTCGCCCAGCAGGTGTTGCCCGCGATGGTCGCCAACCGGTTCGGGCGGGTGCTGTTCATCTCGTCGGTGGCGGGTCTCAACGGCGGCGTGGTCGGCGCACACTACGCGGCGAGCAAGGCCGGGTTGCACGGCCTGATGCATCATCTGGCGCCGCGGGTGGCGGCCGACGGCGTCACCGTCAACGCGCTGGCGCCCGCCTTGATCGGCGACACCGGCATGTTCCCCGGCGACCCGCAGACGGCCGACGCCCCGATACCCATTCCCGTCGGCCGGGCGGGTCGGCCCTCGGAGGTGGCGGAAATGGCTATCGCGATGTTGCGCAACGGATACCTTACGAACAAGGTGGTCACGCTTGACGGCGGCATCCTGCCGCGCTGACCGCGGACTACCGGCTAGCCGGTAGCGCATTTTGGTTGCCAGCGGCGATGTTGCGCTGCGCGCTTGTGGGCGAAGGTTCTAGCCACACGAGCAAAGGAGCAACTTCATGACGCTATCCGTTGAGCGCAGCACTCATTCCGCGTCGCTGCTGAACGGCGAGATCGTCGAAGAGTCGGATCTCGGCGTGATTCAGCGCCTGACCGCCGACAACTTCCCGATACTCAACGGTTTGTCGATCAAGCGCGTGGTGATCAACCCCGGCGCCATGCGCACCCCGCACTGGCACGCCAATGCCAACGAACTCACCTACTGCGTCAGGGGCGACACGCTGGTCACCGTGCTCGACAGCGGAAGCCAGTTCGCCAGCTTCACCATCAGCGCGGGCGAGATGTTCCACGTCGACTCGGGTTCACTGCACCACATCGAGAACATCGGCACCGAACCCGCCGAGTTCATCATCACCTTCCGGCACGAACGCCCCCAGGATTTCGGTCTCGCAGGCGCATTCGGCGCGATGACAGATGCGGTGCTGGGCAACACGTATGACCTCGACGCGTCGGACTTCGCGGCGATCCGCCGTAACCTCGTCGACCGCGCGATCGCGGGCAGGACCGGCGACCCGGTGGTGCCGTCGACCGCCCATTTCAACGATCCGCACAAGTTCTCGGTGGAAGCCATGACGCCGCCGGTGCAGGCCGCGGTCGGCTCCGCGCGCACCGCACGCGTGCAGTTCTGGCCCGCCCTCAAAGACCTGTCGATGTACTCGCTGCGCATCCGCGAAGACGGTATGCGCGAGCCGCATTGGCACCCCGTCACCGCTGAAATGGGTTACGTGGAAAGCGGTTCGGCGCGGATGACGGTGATGGACCCGGACGGCACGCTGGACACCTGGCACCTCAACAAGGGCGACGTCTACTTCATCCCCCGCGCCTACCCACATCACATCGAGGTGTTCGACGCACCGGAGTGGCACTTCCTGATCTTCTTCGATCAGCCCTTCCCCGCCGACATCGGCTACCGCACGTCGATCAGCGCGTACTCGCGTGAGGTGCTGGCCGCCACGTTCAACACCCACATCGAGGACCTGCCGGACTTCCCGTTCACCAAGTCCGACCCGCTGATCGTCAACCGGCACAACCCGCTTGACCGCTAACGAAGCGTCGGGGCCGCCTTACCGCTGATCAGTGGCAAATCGAGGTAGGTGGCGATGCCCGGTGCGGCCGCGCACACCGCGGGAATCGAGTTCACGCAGTGCGCGGCCGTCCCGACCACGCCGTACTCGGGGCCTTCACCGCCGATCTCGGACTGAAAACCCTTGACGCTGACCGAGATATCCGGATTACCACGGACCTCGACTTCGTAGCGTTGGCCCTCGGGGCCGAAAGTCCATGCCGGATCCAGGTTTTCCTCACCCATCAGCCAGTTGACGGTGACGCGGACGACGGGCTCACCGTCGACGAGGGCCTCCCAGTGGAACTTGCGGCCCGCCACCTGACCCGGTTCGATGATGCCGATCGGCGAGTCGATCGGTTTGGTGGCCACCGCGATCTCCTGCGAGGAGCGGATCTTCGGGTCGGCGTTGAAGCCCACCTTGTCGACGCACATCCGCACCGATTGGATGAAGCCGCCGTCCAGCAGCTTCTGCATCGGCCCCGACAACGCCTTGTCCGGCACTTCACCGAAGCCCATCACATGGCGCACCACGTCCGGCGCTTCGTAGCTGCGCAGGTCGGAAAACTCTTCGGCGCGAACGAAAGTCACGCCCGTCGACATGATGGAGAACATCAGCGGAAACTTCTCGCTGATGCCGCCGGGCGCGATGCCGGTGCCGTGCAACGTGGCATTGCCTGCCAGCGCCGCCTCTCGCAGCGGTGCGCGCTGCCGGTCGCTGGGGTAAACCCAGCCGACCGGGGTCACCACGTTCTTGCCCGACCGCAGCAGCGCGGCCACCTCGTCGGGGTTCGGCAGCAGCGGGGCGTACACCACGGCGTCGGCGTCGAGGGCCACGATCTCGTCGACGCTGTTGGTGGCGGTGACGCCCAGCGGTTCGGTGCCGATGATGTCGCCGACGTCCTTGCCCGCCTTGCGTTCCGAGTGCACCCAGCAGCCGACGAGTTCGAGGTCCGGATGCTCGAGCACCCCCTTGATGGCGGCGACGCCGACGCCTCCTGTTGCCCACTGCACGACGCGCAGACCCATCTCTTCTCCCTTCGAAGCGGCAGAACTAGAACACGTTCTACCACTCAGCGGAGATCCAGCGCGGCGATCTGCTCGAGGAAGGCGCGCGCGGGCGGGGACGCGCTGGCGGATACCGCGACCCCCAACCGCCGCACGGTCGTCGGTGTCAGCGGACGCGCGACCACGCCGTCCGGCAGCTTGGGCATGCCGGCGCTGGGCAGGATGCTGACCCCGAGCCCCGCATTGACGATCTCCAGCACCGCCGACATCTCGCGGGCTTCGAACGCCACGTCGAACTCGACGCCCATCCGCCGGGCCACCGGCGTGAACACCTCGGTGCATCCACCGGTCGACTTGATGAACGGCTCCTTGGCCAACTCCGCATAGCTGACCTCGGCCCAGTCGGCCAGTCGGTTGCCCGCAGGCACCACCGCGACCATGTCCTGGTCGCCGAGGACCGCGGCGGCCAGGCCCTTGATCGGTAGCGACACCACACCGGCCTCCGCGGCACCCTGGTCCAGCCAGTCACGCACCTCCTGCTCGCTCCCTTCGAGCAGACGGACGGTGACCGCCGGATGCCGTTGAGTGAATGTCTGCAATTGCGGCGCGACGAGCGTCCCGGTGACACTCGGCAGGCTCGCCAGGCTCAGCGTCCCGGTGATCTGACCCGACAGCGCAACGACTTCCGTGCGCATCGCCGTCAGGTGCCGCACCGCCGCACGCGCGTGTGCCAACGCGAGGGAGCCGGCCTCGGTCAGCGCGATCCCGTCGCGGCGTCGGATAAGGAGCGCGACGCCCAACTCCTTCTCGAGCGTCGAGACGGCCCGGCTGACCGCGGGTTGGGACAGCCCCAACTGGTGACTGGCAGCGGTGAAGCCGCCTTCGTCGACGACCGCCACAAAAGCTTTCAACTGCAACAGAGTCGACATAGGTCCTCCTGGCATGCGCCCAACGCCATACCTCTATATCAACTCCGATATGCAAATTAGTCCCGGCAGGGCGTTGTTGTAATGAGCAACCACGCAACAGGAGGACGCATGTCATCACGACGAGTACTGATCACCGGCGCATCGAAGGGCATCGGGCGGGCCGTCGCCGACCGGTTGGCAGCGGCAGGACACACCCCGATCGGGCTCGCCCGCCCCGCGCCCGCCGAGTTTCCCGGCGAGTTCTACGAGGCCGACCTGACCGACCGGGCGGCGACCGCCGAGGTGCTTGATCGCATCGTGGCAGGCGGCAGGGTCGACGGGGTGGTCAACAACGCAGGCGCCGTCCGGTTCGGCAGGATCGGCTCGATCGACCTCGACGACCTGTTCACCACCTACGACCTGAACGTGCGCGCCGCCGTTCAGGTGGTGCAGGCGGTGCTGCCGGGGATGCTGGCCAACGGGTGGGGCCGCATCGTCAACGTCAGCAGCCTGACCACGCTCGGCACGCAGGAACGCACCCCGTACGCCGCGTCGAAGGCGGCACTGGAAGCGGCAACCCGGATCTGGGCGCACGAACTCGCGCACACCGGTGTCACGGTCAACGCCGTCGCGCCGGGACCCGTCGAGACCGAGTTGTTCCGCGAGCGCACCCCCGCCGGATCAGAGAAAGAGGCCCAGTTCCTGGCAGCGATCCCGGTCGGCAGGGTCGGCACACCACGCGAGATCGCCCACGCTATCTGCGCGCTGCTCGACGAGGACGCGGGCTACATCACTGGACAGATCGTTCGGGCCGACGGCGGCGGAAGCATCGCCGCATGACCTCAGTCGGTCGGCTTGACGATCCAGCGGCGGTGCGGTCGTTGACGTTTGACGACGTGGTCGCCACCTACGTCGTGGACGGCGTGATCAGGATGCCGCCCGCCAAGTTCTTTCCCGACATCCCGAGCGAGCACTTCTCGACGCAGGAGCTGGTGATGTCCGCAGGCGGCCTGCTGGTCGAACGCGGTGACACCAAACTGTTGATCGACACCGGAGTGGGCAGCAGCACAACCGATTTCGCGTTCGGCACCATCGACTGCGGTTCACTGCTCGACGTGCTCGACACGCTCGGCCGTCGGCCCGAGGACATCGACGTGGTGGCGTTCACCCATCTGCATTTCGACCATGCGGGCTGGGCTTACGCGGGTGGCCACAAGACCTTTCCGAACGCCCGCTACGTGCTGGCCGCCCAGGAGTGGGCACCGTACGACGGTGGCACGCCCCACGAGGGTGCTGCGGCGCCGCAGCGCCTCATCACGCAGTTGCGCGCCGACCGCGAGGGAATCGAGCGGATCAACGACGGCGACGAGGTGGTCGCGGGAGTGCGCGCCATCGTCACCCCGGGGCACACTCCTGGTCATACGTCGTACGTGGTCACGTCGAGTGTGGGCCGACGGCTGGTCGTGTTCGGCGACGTCTTCCACCTGACCGCCCAGTTCGTGCACCCCGAATGGATGTCGGCCGCTGAATGGAATGCGACCGAGGTCGTCACCGCGCGGCGCCGACTGCTCGCCGAACTGACCGCACCCGACACGCTGGGCTTCGGCTTCCATTTCGGCGATCAGCCATTCGGCCGGGTGGCTGCGGACGGCAGTTGGGCGCCGGTGCCCACGGCGGTGCTCGCCCCGCCGCCGCGCCGAATGTGAATTGCCGCAAATTCGGCCCTGGTCATCCGCAGTTCGCGATAAGAACTGCGGATGACCGACAACAAGATCGGGTTCGGTGTGCTGGGCCCACTGCAGGTCACCGTCGACGGCGTGCCCGTGGCGCTGGGCACTCCGAAACAGCGCGCGGTGCTGGCGATGCTGGTGATGAACCGCAACCGGCCGGTCGCGATCGACTCGCTGATCACCGCGGCGTGGGAACAGTGGCCGCCGTCGGAGGCGCGGGCCAGTCTGCACTCCTACATCTCGAACCTGCGCAGGGTGCTCGGCGACGCACGGTCGATGTTGGAGAACGCGCCGCCGGGATACCGGTTGACGGCGGCCGACAGCGCCTGTGACATCGGCCGGTTCGTCATCGAGAAGACCGCGGGCGTGCAGGCCGCCGCCGCGGGACGGTTCGAGGAGGCCAGCCGGCATCTGACGGCCGCGCTGGCGGAGTGGCGCGGCGCGGTGCTGGAGGATCTGCGCGACTTCCAGTTCGTCGACGCGTTCGCCACCGCGCTGACCGAGGACAAGGTGGTCGCCCACACCGCCCGCGCGGAAGCCGAAATCGCTTGCGGCCGTGGCTATGCCGTCATCGGTGAACTGGAATCGCTGACCGCCGAGCATCCGTACCGCGAGCCGCTGTGGGCGCAACTGATCACCGCCTACTATCTGGCCGAGCGGCAGTCGGAGGCGCTCGACGCGTATCAGCGGTTGAAGACCACACTCGCCGATGATCTGGGCATCGACCCAGGGCCGACGGTGCGCGCCCTGCACGAACGCATCCTGCGTCAGGAACCGCTCGACGCGAAGAAGGCCGCCAAGACCACCGCCGCGCACACCGTCCACGACATCAAACTGCGCACCGAGGTCAACGCGTCGCGCGCGCAGGCCAGTTTGCGGGCGGCAGACGGGCGGGTCTATCCGCTGCTGGCCGCCGCCACCCGCATCGGCCGACTCCCCGACAACGACATCGTGCTCGCCGACGCCAACGTCAGCCGCCACCACGCCGTCATCATCGACACCGGCACGAGTTTCGTGATCACCGACTTGCGTTCGGCGAACGGGGTGGACGTCGGCGACGAGCGCATCCGCGGCACCGCCACGCTCGCCGACGGCGACCGGGTGCGCATCTGCGCCCACGAGTTCACCTTCGAGATCGCGCCGCCCGAAGCGTAGGACCACAGGCCGCAAGAATCCACCAAGAATCCGCCAAGGGCGCTGTCCGACGCTGATGTCAGCCCGGAGACAACCGGACCGAAACGACATCACGGAGGAGCCCCCATGTTCGCCACTTGGTTCGCAGGCCCCGCCGTCGCGGCCGCGTTCGGACTCGCCGTGGCCACCGCGGGCACCGCAGGCGCGGTCAGTTCGACGGACAACACCTTCCTGACCGAGATCAGTGCCGAGGGCATCTCCTATGACAGCCCGAAGGCCGCCATCGGAAACGCCCACTCTGTGTGCGAGGCGCTCGACGACGGTGCCGATCCCTTTTACATCGGCCGCGACATCCTGGCCAACACCGACCTGAGCACCCACCAGGCGGCGGTGTTCGTGGTCACCGCGGTGGACACCTACTGCCCCGAGTACACGGGTTACTTCGAATAGCCCCCTCCCCTGCGGGGGCCCCGCTGCGGCGGCGGGGCCCCGCACCCTTGTCGGCGCCGAAACGGCATTCCGGCATGCCATTACTCGCACTTTCCGTGCACCGTTGCAGCCTCGGCGGATAGCGCATCTAGACAGTTCGCCCGCGGTGTGTTTCTGTCGATGGCATGCCAAACAAAGTTTTCGTCGTCGGTGTGGGGATGACGAAGTTCGAAAAGCCGGGCCGCCGCGAGGGTTGGGACTACCCCGACATGGCGCGGGAATCCGGCACCAACGCATTGGACGACGCGGGCATCGACTTCTCCGAAGTCGAACAGGGCTTCGTCGGATACGTCGCCGGTGACTCGACCTCCGGTAACCGCGCGCTGTACGAACTCGGCATGACCGGCATCCCGATCGCCAACGTCAACAACAACTGCTCGACGGGCTCGACCGCGTTGTTCCTTGCGGCGCAGACGATCCGTGGCGGGCTGGCCGACTGCGCGATCGCACTGGGCTTCGAGAAGATGCAACCAGGCCCACTGCAGGGCGGCGCCGAGGACCGCGAGTCGCCGATGGGTAGGCACGTCAAGGCGATGGCCGAGATCGACGAGTTCGCGTTCCCCGTCGCGCCGTGGATGTTCGGCGCGGCCGGCCGCGAGCACATGCGTCAATACGGCACCACCGCAGAGCATTTCGCGAAGATCGGGTTTAAGAACCACAAGCATTCGGTGAACAACCCGTACGCGCAGTTCCAGGAGGAGTATTCGCTCGACGACATCCTGGCGGCGAAGATGATTTCCGACCCGCTGACCAAGCTGCAGTGCTCACCGACGTCGGACGGCTCAGGCGCGGCGATCGTCGCCAGCGAGGCGTTCGTCGACAAGCACGGCCTGGCAAGCCAGGCGGTGGAGATCGTCGGGCAGGCGATGACGACCGATTTCCAGTCCACCTTCGACGGTAGCGCCAAGAACCTGATCGGCTACGACATGAATGTGCAAGCCGCGCAAAAGGTTTACGAGCAGTCCGGCCTCGGGCCGAGCGACTTCCAGGTGATCGAGCTGCACGACTGCTTCTCGGCCAACGAATTGCTGCTGTACGAGGCGCTCGGGCTGTGCGGCGAAGGCGAGGCTCCGAAGCTGATCGACAACAACGACACCACCTACGGCGGCCGCTGGGTGGTCAATCCCTCCGGTGGGCTCATCTCGAAGGGCCACCCGCTCGGGGCGACCGGCCTTGCGCAGTGCGCCGAGTTGACGTGGCAGTTGCGCGGCACCGCCGACAAACGTCAGGTGGACAACGTCACCGCCGCGCTGCAGCACAACATCGGCCTCGGCGGGGCCGCGGTGGTGACGGCCTACCAGCGCGCGCAGCGCTGACATTCCCCCGCGCGAGCAGACGCAAAATCGCACTGTTCGACGCGAATTTGTGCGACTTTGCGTCTGCTCGGCAGAGGGAGGACCATAGGACCATGCGGACCAGGTTGATGCTCGCGGTCGTGGGTGTGTGTGGGGCGATCGTTGCGCCGGCGGGTGTCGCGTCCGCCGAAGAGACCGCGCAAGAAGTGATCAACAGGCTGCAGAGCGAGGGCTACACGGTCAACATCGACAAGATCGGCACCGGGTCGATGGACCAGTGTGTGGTGACCAACGTCAGGAATCCGCAGCAGGTCAAGCAGTGGCTGCCCTACTCCGGGCCGGGTCGGGACGGCGATCGCGTGCTCGTCCAGGTGGTCACCAGCCAGTCGATCTCGGTGACGCTGAACTGCTCACAGTGAGCAGATCCGGCATCCCGATCCGCTGAAAAAACACCTCACGCACCCGGTCGCCGACCCGGAACACCTCCTCGGCGCCGTCGTCCGCCGGGTCGACGTACACCCGGAACGGCCGCGAACCCTTCGGTGTATCAACGACTTTCACGATCTGCCTGGCCACCTCGACCGGGTCGGCATCGTCGGGTGCCAGCTCGGCCAGCCTCTTGCCGACCTCATCCATCAGCCCGGCGTACTCGGCTTCGTAGGCGGACGCGATGTACCGGTCGGCGGGGGATCCCGCGTTGGCGAAGTGATTGGTGCCCGACGTGAACGCCCCGGGCACAACGATCGTCGTCTCGACCCCGAACCGGGTCAGCTCCGCGGCGTAACTGACCGCCAGCGCGTCCTCGGCCGCCTTGGCCGCGAAGTACGGTCCGAGGTACGGCGGCGTGCCACCGCGCGAGCTCGACGAGCCGACCCACACCACAAGGCCGTCGCGCCGGGCTCGCATGGCAGGCAACACCGCCCGGTTGACGCGTTGGGTGGACAACACGTTGATGTCGTAGACGTCGGCGACCTGCTCAGGTGTGAACGCCTCCGTCGGGCCGAACACCATATGCCCGGCGTTGTGCACGACGACGTCGACGCGGCACACCTCGGCGAGCACCGCCGCCACCGCGCCGTCGACCGACGATTGGTCAGCCACGTCCATCTCGATCGGCCGCAGCGTCACGCCGTGCTCGTCGGCGTAACGCCTGGCCGCCGCCGCGGCCTGTGCGTTCCGGCCTGCGATGTCCCGCATCCCCGCGTAGACGAGGTGTTTCGCGTCGGCAAGGGCGCGGACCGTCATCGCACCGAATCCGCTCGAGGCGCCGGTGACGAGAACGACTTTCGGTGTGCTCATGGTCATATCACTCCTCCGTTCACATAGATGATTTGTCCGTTCACCCAGCGGGCCGGGCCGGCCAGGAAGGCGACGGCCTCGGCGATATCGGCGGGCTCACCGAGGCGCTCGAGCGGGGAGGCCGCCGCGGCGCGCTCGATCACCTCTTGCGACTTGCCCTCGAAATACAGCGGGGTGGCGGTGGGTCCGGGTGCGACGGCGTTGACGGTCACGTCGCGGCCCCGCATCTCCTTGGCGAGGATCAGCGTCATCGCGTCGACGGCGCCCTTGGTGGCGGCGTAGCCGGTGTAGCCCGGCACGGCGAGCTTGGTGACCGAAGTGGAGAAGTTGATGATGGCGCCGCCCTCGCGGACCCGCCGCGCGGCCTGTTGGCTCACCACAAATGTGCCGCGCACGTTGGTGCGGTGCATGCGGTCGAAGTCGTCGAGATCCAGTTCGGCCAACGGCGAGAGCAGCATGATGCCCGCGGTGTTGACCACCACGTCGACGCCGCCGAACTCGGCCTCGACCCGGTCGAACAGCGCGGCGACCTCCGCTTCCTCGGCGACGTCCGCGCCGACGACGATGGCGTGGCCTCCTGCCGCGGTGATCTCGTCGGCGACGGCCTGGGCCCGGTCGCGGTTGCCTGCGTAGTGCACTGCCACGGCCATCCCCGCCGCGGCCAGTCCGACCGCGACAGCATGACCGATGCCGCCTGAGGCGCCGGTGACGATGGCAACACGGTCGATCATTTCGGTCTCCTTGGTTGTGTACGTTGCGTCCATATCGGACAGCAAGTGTACGATTCGTCCATATATTCCCGGAGGAGTTGCCCTTGACCGGACCACAGCGTCGCGGGCGCGGTCGTCGGCCCGCGGCAGAAGTGCGCGCGCAGATCCTGGACGCCGCGGCTGTGCTGCTGTTCGACGAGGGAATGGCGGGCTTGACCATCGAGAAGGTCGCCAAGCTCTCCGGTGCCAGCAAGATGACCATCTACAAGTGGTGGCCGTCCAAGGGAGCCCTGGCGCTCGACGGCTACTTTCACCGGGTCGACCCGCAACTCGAATTCCCGGACACCGGCGACGTCGAGGCCGACCTGCGGGCGCAACTGCACACTTTTCTCGGCGTCATCCGCGACAGCCCCGCGGGCCGGGTGATCGGCGAGTTGATCGGCCAGGCGCAATCGGATCCGGAGCTGAAAGCGGCTTATCTACAACGCTATTCGGGGCCGCGGCGGGAAAAAGCCGTGGCGGCCATGGAAACAGCCAAGAGCCGCGGCCAGCTGCGCGCCACCCTGGATCCGGAGACGGTCGTGGATCAACTGTGGGGCGCCTGCTATCACCGACTGCTGCTTCCCGATCAACCGCTGACCGACGAATTCGTTGATGCATTGGTGGACAACCTCTTTCACGGTATCGCCGGACGGTAGGCGGCCGAAGAAAACCCGGCCGGAGCCTTCCAAGCCGGGTCTTCATCGGGTCAGCGCGCCGAGCAGTCCAGTGAAACCGTGACGGTGCGGTCGACGATCACGGGGACGACGCCGTCGCGATCGCGATCACCCAGCACTGGCACGAATTCCGTTCGGTTCCTTGGGTTCCGCACGTTGGTGACCACACATTGCGACAGCGGCGCGCTGCCGATGCGGTCGACCTTCACGTCGAACCCCTGGGCCTCGAGTTGGCCGATAGTGACCACTGCGGATTCCGCCGCTTTCGCGAAACCTGCAGGCGCAAGGATCAATCCGCAGGCCGCTGTGGCCATGGCGATGAGTGTGAGCAAGATGGCACGCATTGCGAGCCTCCGTTCTGTCCGTTGGGGTCGGTGTCAGCCGGTTCAACGGGGGGAGGTCGCAGGGGGTTCAAAGGAATTTCAGAAAGTTTCCTGACACCGCCGAAACTGCGGGCAGATGGCGTTTTCGAGACAGCAGAAGGGCCCGGCCGGAGGGGCGCGGCCGGGCCCTTCTTTCGCACGCCCTACACCGGCACAGGGATTCGCTCCTGCGTCGGCTCTTCGGCGTGCGGCGCGCGATCGTCGTCAACCATGGTGAGTTCGTCGAACGGGTCGGATCCACCCAGCACGGCGTTCACCTTGTCGCGGTCGATCGTCTTGGTCCAGGCACCCACCAGCACCGTCGCAACCGCGTTACCCGAGAAGTTCGTCACCGCGCGCGCTTCCGACATGAACCGGTCGATGCCGACGATCAGGCCGACGCCGTCGAGCAGGTCCGGGCGGTGGCTCTGCAGGCCGCCTGCCAGCGTGGCCAGCCCCGCTCCGGTGACACCGGCGGCGCCCTTGGACGCGACGATCATGAAGACCAGCAGGCCGATCTGCTGTCCGACGGACAGCGGTGCGCCCAGCGCGTCGGCGATGAACAGCGACGCCATGGTCAGGTAGATGGCGGTGCCGTCCAGGTTGAACGAGTAGCCGGTCGGCACCACGACACCGACGGTGCTGCGGTCGACGCCGAGGTGCTCCATCTTCGCGATCAGCCGCGGCAGCGCCGACTCCGACGACGAGGTCGAGAAGATCAGCAGGTACTCACGGGCCAGGTAGCGCACCAGCTTGAAGATCGAGACGCCGGACACCACCCGCAGCAGCACACCGAGCACGCCGAAGACGAACAGCACGCAGGTGACGTAGAAGCCGAGCATCAGCGTCAGCAACTGGGTCACCGCGGTCCACCCGGTCTGGCCGACGACGTTGGCGATCGCGCCGAACGCGCCGATCGGGGCCAGCCACAGGATCATCACCAGCACCTTGAAGACCAGCTTCTGCAGATACTCGATGCCGCGCAGGATCGGCTCACCGGTGCGGCCCATCGCCTGCAGCGCGAAACCGACGAGCAGCGCGACGAACAGCGCCTGCAGCACGCTGCCTGCGGTCAGCGACGAGAACAGGGTCTCCGGGATGATGCCCTGCACGAAGTCCATCAGGCCGCCGGCCTCGTGTGCCTTCTCGGCGAGTTCGGCGCCCTTGCCCGCGGCGCTGTCGGTCAGGTGCATACCGCTGCCGGGGTGGATCAGGTTGCCGACCACCAGGCCGATCGCCAGCGCGAACGTCGACATCACCAGGAAGTAGACGAACGCCAGCCCGCCGACCTTGCCGACGGTGGCGGCTTTGCGTACCGAACCGATGCCGAGCACGATCGTGCAGAAGATGACCGGCGCGATCATCATCTTGATCAGGTTGACGAACATGGTGCCGAGCACGCCGACGCTCTTGCCGACCTCGGGGGCCACCAAACCCACGACGATGCCTGCCAGTACCGCGACGATGACGGCGATGTAGAGCCAGTGGGTGCGGTCGCGGCGGCGCGGCGGACTGTCCAAACTCGTGGTCACGTTCGATCCTCCAAGCAGTTCCGAAAAGTGGTCTGCAAGGACTCTCGGCCAGAGGGTGAGCCAGGTCACGTTTTAGTTCATTAAGTTCGACCGCTTTGCGGCCGGAGCCCGTGAATGTCGTAAAGCCCACTGTGTTCGGCTGACACAAGTCGGTCGACTACCTCGGTGTGCAGATTGTCTGTAATCATTTCGGGCGAACGGTAACCGTCTCCGACGGCACGGCGATGACAACCCTCAACGGGAGTCGTGGCGGCGGCGTCACCGGGTGTCCTCACCGCGGAAGGTGCGGGCATCCGGCCGTAACGTGGCGCGCGGGCCGTCCAGGCGGACACGGAACTCGAGTCTGCCGTCGGGAGTCTTTGTGTAGACCAATTGCACGGTGGCGTCGTGGCCCAAGCTGGCTGAGCCTGCGGAGAAATCGGTGCCGTCATACTCACCGTGCGTGAGAGGCACATCCGCCACGGTTCGTTTGGCCTCGAAAGTCACGACAACATTGGCGACCTCGAACAGTTCCTCTTCGCCCGTCGCGTGCGAGACCCCTTTCAAATACACCTTCTGGCCTTCCAATCTCGGCTCGGGCCCATCACCAGTTCCGATGTATTTCACCTTGCCGCCGTGCAGCTCGCCTTCGCGGAAGCCCTCCTGCCACTTGTCGTGATTCCCTAAGTGCTTCTGCACAATGTGATTTACGAGATCTACGAGCAGGGCGGCTTCTGAGCCGTCCGCATACAACAGTGGAACGTTGCCAGGCAACTCTTGCTGCTGCGTCACACCGTCACGCGTGATTACTACTTCTGCCTTCTGTACAAGGGTGACCCAATGCCAATATTCCGTGCTCGTAGCATTGTTGACAACTTTCCTAACAAACTCGGGCGTGGCCTCTCCGGGTGTGATCGTCTTGATCCCATAACTCGCCGCAACCTGCTCGGCTGGTGTAGTGAACCCGTGAGCTGATACGAGGACGCCGACATTTACACCTAGCCGCTCAAACTTGGTTCGCGCCTCCTCAACCCAACGGACGTCAGATACGTCCTTTCTGTCACGACACTCGATGCCGACCACAACGCGGTGGCCGGCGACCTCTTGAATCGCTACTACGTCAACCTCGCGCGGCACCCCACTCACAGGGTCGGGTGTCATCCACGATTCGGTCACCTCTGCCCCTTCACCCATGGCCCACGTAAGCAAGGCGATAAGCCGTTGGAACTCGTTCGTCTGCGCTGACACCGCTTCACCCCCGCACCACAGCAGCTAACTAAGCCACAGTTTACTCGGGTTGTGCGACAGGATATAGCTGCTTGCATAGCAAACCGTACAAATGTGAGCCTGGACTGCGCGGCCCGACATGATTGCGTGCTTAAGGTGTCGCTCGTTCAGATAATTCCCTCGACCGCTACTGACGCGATCAGCGCACTCCTAACGGTCGCAGCTGAACGAGCCGAAGTAATTTGATGCCGTAGCCAGAATTGATGCGGAAGTACCGCTCCTCTCGCCCCAAGACACGGAGCACCCGCTGGGTCGCCTTCTCCAGCGGGCGGCCCTCTCATCCGTTCTAGCCGCGCAACGTGGACGACTTCGACCACCCGACCGCCCGACCACCGGCGAGGGTGACATGCCACTTCACCCGAATTGCAACCCCTTTGAGCTAAGCCCGGCTCGGCAGCCGAGATCCCGCTAGGAGCGGCCACCTCCGCTCCTACCCCACCGTTGGATCTCTTTTTGGTTCGCGCAGTTCTGAATTCGACGTTATGTACACACGGCGACACTGGCTCGCGCGCGCATAACCCGCCTAGCAGGCGATTTTCAACTTCTGTGCGTTGTGATCGCAGCGGAGTAATAGCCTGTGCAACGTGGAGGACGCTCGCGAAATAAACCTCGACGACGGCCGTCGACTGTCGTGGCTGGAAGTCGGCGATCCAGACGGACCGCTCGTCTTGCACAACCATGGCGGTCCAAGCAGCCGCCTCGAGGCGAAACTACTCGCGGATGCCGCAACGAAAAACCACCTGCGACTGGTCTGCGTCGACCGGCCCGGCATGGGGCAGTCGAGTCCGCAAAAGCAGCGCAGCTACGCCGGCTGGGCCGACGACCTGATCGCCGTCGCGGATCGGTTGGCTACCGCGAATTCGGCGTGACAGGTTGGTCCGAGGGCGGCCCGTGGGCGTTGGCGGCGGCCGCCTACATCGACCCCGCCCGCCTGCGCCATGTCAGCAGCATCGCCCCGGGTAGCTACGGAGCGTTCGGGGACAACTCTGCGGCGCAATACCTTTCGAACATCGACGCCTTGGGTGGAACACTGGCGCTGCGATGCACACCCGGCTTCCGGCTGATGTACGCCATGCTCGGCGTATCCGCCAAACGCTTCCCCGCCAGCTTCGTCAAGCAGGTCCGCGACAACGTCAACGACTACGACCGCAACCTCCTGCTGCGCGCAGACATCGCCGCCTGTTTCGCCGACGCGTGCGCCGAATGTTTCGCGCACGGTAGTGACGGGCTGGTCCGCGACGCCGAACTGCTCTACCGCCGTTGGTCTTTCGACGTCACCGCAATCGACCGGCCGGTGCACATGTGGCAGGGGCTCGACGACCGCATGGTGCCCGATCCGATCAACAAGGCGGTCGCCGACGCCATGCCCGGTGCGGTGTGGCATCCCGTCGACGGCGCAGGCCATTTCGTGGCCGTCGGCGCCGGCGAGCAGATCCTCGCCCTGGCGGCCGAGGAACTCAGCTAGGGGACGACGGTGACGCCCGCAGACACCGCCGCGTCGTGCAGTTCGATGTGGTCGACGGCGGAGTTCGGCGACGGCACCTGGAACGCCAGCGTGACGGTGGCCGTTTTGCCGGGATCCAGTTTCACACTCGTCGTGCCCGCTTTGGCCGCGGCGGCCTTGTCGGGCACGAACCATTGGCCGCCGATCCACAACCGCTGATTGTCGGTCCAGAACACCGCGTGGCGGTTGCCCGCATTCTTCACGGTGAGGTGCACGTTGACGGTCCGCTGCGCGGTGTCGACGGAGGTGACGACGAACGCCAGGTTGCCGTCCCGGCCTTCCTGATTGAGTCGCACCTCGGCCGGTTTCTGCGGCGCAGGCGTTGACTGACTCGACTGGTTCGACGTCGATTTCTGAATCGCCTTTTGGCCGACCGCCGACATGTAGAGAAGGCCAACGCCCGCGACGACGACGCCGAAGATGATCGCCGCGACCGTCCACCGCGAACCCGAGCGCCGCTGCGGCGGGAACTGCCATTGACTGCCATCCCAGTAGGCCTGGCCGGGAACCCCTCGAGGGTCGGGGTACCAGCCTGGCGGCTGCGGAGGTGGCCACATAGCCGCCGATGCTATCCAGGCGCGCCGATTCTCCGCGATCGGCCCGACGGGCGGCGAAGATGAACCGGTGAACCGACGGCGGCCGTGGTCTCTGGCGACGCAGGCGATCGCCCTGCAGATCCTGGTGATCGCCGTGGTGGTGCTGGTCGGCAGTGCGCTGGCGCTGGTAGACGCCCGCAACGACGGCGACGCCGCGGCGCGTCAGCAGGTGCTCGGCATCGCCACCGCGCTGGCCGACTCGCCGTCGACGGCCGCGGCGATCGAATCGGGAAGAGCGACCCAGACTTTGCAACCGGTGACCGAGGCCGTCAGGACCAATACCAACATCGCGTTCATCACGATCATGGCACCCGACCGCACCCGCTTCACGCACACCGACCCGACCCAGATCGGCCTGAAATACATCGGCACCATCGAACCCGCGCTGCGCGGCGAGACGTTCACCGAGGTGTACACGGGCACATTGGGCCCGTCGATCCGCGCGGTGGCGCCCGTGCGCGACGGCACCGGCCGCATCGTCGGCCTGGTGTCGGCGGGCATCCTGCAGCAGAGCCTGGCCGACCGCTGGCGCTCACAGATCCCGATCATCGTCGCGGCCAGCCTCGCCGCTCTTGCCATCGCGCTGGCGGGGGTGTGGGCCATCCGGCGCCGGTTGTTGCGGCAGACGCACGGCCTGCGTCCCGACGAGCTGCGGGTGATGTATGAGCACCACGACGCGATCCTGCATTCGGTGTCAGAGGGACTGATCGTGTTGGACCGCGACGGTGTGGCGCTGGTCAACGACGAAGCCCGCAGGCTGCTCGCGCTGCCGCCGGGCCCCGTCGCGCAATCGGACCTGCCGCAGTTCCTGCGCAGCTACAACCCCGGGGCGCGCGACGAGGTGCACGTGACTGACGAGCGGGTGCTCGTGGTCAACCGATCCCCTGTCGCGGACGGACCGAACGAGTCCGAAGTCGTCACCGTCCGCGATCGCACCGAATTGCAGGGCGCCCTAGGCGAACTCAACTCGCTGAAGGTGCTGACCGACTCGCTGCGATCACAGGCGCACGAGGCGGCCAACAAATTGCACACGATCGTCACGATGGTCGAGATGGGGCGGGCCGACGAAGCGGTCAAGTTCGCGACCGACGAGTTGGCGCTGTCACAACAACTCGTGGACAGGTTGTCCGAGGCCGTCGGTGAGCCCGCCCTGGTCGCGCTGCTGCTCGGCAAGACCGCGCAGGCCGACGAACGCGGCATCGAGTTGACCGTCACCGAAGAGACGCATCTGCCGTCGAACTCCGACGAACTCGCCCTGACGGCGCAGGAGATGGTCACCGTGCTCGGCAACCTGATCGACAACGCGATGGACGCCTGCGACCGCGACGACCCCTGGGTCGAGGTGACCGTCGCCCAGCACAATGGCACACTGCTGATGCGGGTGGCCGACAGCGGGCCGGGCATGGACGAGAAAACGTTCGAAAAGGCTATGCAGCGAGGCTATTCGACGAAGGGCTCGGATCCCGAACAGCACGGCCTCGGGCTGGCCCTGGTGGCACAGGTGGTGAAGCGCCACCACGGGACGTTGAGCGCCGACGTGACATACGGCTCGGTGGTGACAGTGACGGTGACGTCGTGATCAGCGTCCTGATCGTCGAGGACGAGCCGCTGATCGCCGAGGCGCATCGGACGTATCTTGCTCGGCTGCACGGCTTTTCGGTGGCCGCGGTCGCGTACACCGCACGCGATGCGATGCGCGCCGCATCGGAGGCGGTGGCCTCCGAGACGCCGATCGATCTGGTGCTGCTCGACATCGGGCTGCCCGACGCGAACGGCATCGCACTGGCGTCGGGGCTGTCCGGGCTGCGTCCCGCGCCCGACATCATCGCGATCACCTCCGAACGCGACCTGGAGATGGTGCGCGCCGCGGTCGGCCACGGCGCGCTGGCGTATCTGCTGAAGCCGTTCACCTTCGCGGCCTTCCGCGACCGGTTGGAGCGCTACCGGCGCTACCGCGAGGCCCTGCCCGCAGGCACCGACGCGGCCAGCCAGGCCGAGGTCGACCGGGCGCTGGCCGAATTGCGGGTCAGCTCCGACAAATCCGCCGTCCCGAAGGGCGCGGCATCGGGAACGAACGACGAGATCGCCCGCGCTGTGCGGGATTCCGCCGAGGGCATCACCGCGGACGCGGTGGCCAAACAGGTCGGTGTGTCGCGGGTGACCGCGTGGCGTTACCTGGAGCGGCTCGCCGACGAGGGCACCGTCACCCGGCAGACCGACTACGGCAAGGCCGGGCGGCCGAAAACCCGCTACACCTGGCGCTGAGCCTCCGGTTTCGCCGCGACCTTTGCCGCGAGCGACCGTGTCTGCACATCGACACGCCGCATTTCACTGTGCAAATGCGGTCGCTCGCGAAGAAGGTCGCTAGGGCTAGACGGCGGCGGGCAACAGTTGCGCGATCGGCTCGGTGGCCACCAACTGCGAATACAGCTGCGGCAGCGTGGATGCGACGGCGAACACGCTGACGTTGCCCGCGTAGTCGGCGATCACCAGCCGGTCACCGTCGGAATCGACTGCCACACAAGCGGGCCGGGCTCCGACGGTGATGTCGGTGACGATGTCGTGCGACAGCGTGCAGACCACCGCGACGCGGTCGTAGTCGACCACGTAGGCACGAGTCTTGTCCGGTCCCAGCACCATCTGGGTCGGCGCGCCGATGCCCAGTTCGATGGTGTCGGTGACGCGGCTGCTGGTCATGTCGATGACGCTGATCGCACCGCCGCGGGTGCGGTCGGAGGTCAGGACGTACACACTGCCGTCGGCGAACGCGATGTCGCGGATCGGGGCGCCCACCCACACCTTGCGGTCGACGCGGGTGGTCTCGGCGTCGATGACCACCAGTTGGCTGCCGCGGACGTCGGTGGTGGCGACATACAGTCGCTTACCGGTCGGGTCGACCATGACAGCGTCGATACCGATGCCCGCGCCCGTCGCGACGTCGATGGTGCCCACCCGCTCGGCGGTGGTGTCGATGACCGCGACGTCGACGTGGTCATCGGCGGTCCGGCCGGCATACACCCGCTTACCGTCCGGGCTGATGGCCAGCGCCGTGATGCCGAACGCCAACGGGTACGTCGCGATGACCGTCCTGGCGGTCGTGTCGATCACCGAGACGATGTCGTGGTTCTCAGACGAGGCGCTGACGTAGGCGCGGTCATTCGAGACGACGACGCCGAACGGCTCACCGGGGACGCCGATGGTCTGCTCGACGGCCATGGTGTGCGGGTTGAGGAACGAGACGCTGTCGTCGCCGTAGTTGGTGACGACGACGGCGTCGCCCGTCGCGATGCCGCCGATCGGGCCGCGCTGGACCGCGACAGTACCGACAAGTGCGGCGTGCGGATCCTCGGTCGACTCAATATTCACATGCGACTCGCTGATGCCCTTGGGCAACAAAAAGTTAGCCATCTTCATCGGTACCTCCGCCGGTATGGCGTGCACCGGCCCTAGATTTCACGTCTATCAGCGCCTGTTCGGCGCGATCTGAAACGAGTCTAGCGACGAAAATGCGTGTTACGGCCGCGTGACTTCGTCGAGCCGCAGAATCACCGCCGATCCTCTCAGACGGCGCTTAGGAAACTCTTCGTTATGCAGTCGTTATGTTTGACTGGCAACGCAATTTAGCGCGTCAACAAGCTTATTCAGCTTCCTGGCAACCGATTAGAGATCAATTGCCGACAACGTTTCGGTAACGCTTTCTTATGTTTGCGGGCGAAAGTGAGCCCTAGATCACACCCGACACACCAGCAAACTCCTCGCCAACGCTGACCCGGTCCCCACCTACGCATGACCGCTCGACGGTTGACGCCGTGGTAAACAGACCGCGGCCTTCGCGGTGTTAGCTGGATCACAAGCGTTCACATTTCGTTCAGCCGCCACAGTCTGGTCTTGACCTGCCGACCGCGCTCGGCCTATAAATAACTGATCAATCAGTTATTTACCTGTCCCGCTCGAGGAGTCGAAATTTCAGACCTCACGGCCTTCAGGGACCCGGCGTCGGTCGCAGTCGTGGGCGCCAGCGCCGACCCGGCCAAGTGGGGGCACTGGGTGGCGCGCGGCGCGCTGGCCGGACGCCACCGCCGCACCGTGTCCCTCATAAATCGAAGCGGCGCACGCATTCTCGACGCGGGCAGCCACGCCCAACTCGGTGACCTCGACTCTGTTCCCGAGTTGGTCGCCCTGTGCGTACCGCCCCGGCACATCCCCTCGGTCGTCGAAGACGCGCTGGCCCTGGGTGTGCGAGCCTTCCTGGGCATCACCTCCGGCGTAGCAGACGAGCAGGCTCTCGCCACTCGCATCCGCGCCGGCGGAGCACGACTGATCGGCATGAACAGCCTTGGCCTCTACGACGCCTCGACCGACCTGCAGTTGGCATGGGGTTCGTTCACGCCCGGCGCCATCGCGGTCGTCTCGCAAAGTGGTCAACTGGGTTCGGAGATCGCCAATCTGGCCGCCCGCAGCGGACTCGGGATCTCGCGATTCGTCTCGATCGGCAACCAGTCCGACGTCACCGCCGCCGAAACCCTCCTCGACCTCGTCGACCACGGCGCCACCAAAGTCGTCGCCCTGTACCTGGAAAGCTTCACAGATGGCCGGGCGATCGTCGACGCCATTGACATGTTGCGGGCGGCGGGCAAATACACGCTGGCGCTTACTGTGGGAGCGAGCGAAGCCAGCACCCGGTTGGCGCGCTCCCACACAGGCTCGCTAACGTCGTCCACCGACATCGTCGACGCCGCGGTGCGCGCGGCGGGCGCCATCCGGGTGGCAACGCCGACCCAGTTGGTTCACCTTGCGAATCTGATACTGACGACACGTATGCCGTCGGGCAATCGTGTGGCGATTGTCGGCGACAGCGGCGGACAGACCGGTATCGCCGCCGATGTCGCCGACCGTGCCGGGTTGCAGGTGCCTCGGTTCTCCGAAGCGCTGCAATCGGCACTGCGCCGTCATCTGCCAAGCGCCGCGGCGACCAATAACCCCGTCGACCTGGCAGGCGCGGGCGAGGAGGACCTGACCAACTACGCCCGTATCGTCGAAACCCTCGCCGCCTCAACCGAAGTCGACGCGGTCCTGCTGACCGGCTACTTCGGCAGCTACGGCGACGACATACCGTCACTGGCCGCAGCCGAACTCGACGTCGTCAACACGCTGGGAGATGTCCCCGCGATCACCGGCACACCGCTGCTGGTGCACTCGATGGCCGAACCCAATGCCGCCTCGACAGCGATGCGGTCGCGGGGCGTCCCGGTCTACGGCTGCGTCGAGGCGGCGCTGCAGGCACTGGCCGACACCCATCGACTGGTCCGATCCGGTCGCGCACTGCCCTACTGTGACCCGCGCACCGAGCCCATCGAACCCGGTTACCTTGGCGCACAACGAATGCTGGCACAATCCGGCATCGGATTTCCGCGAAACGTTCGAGTGTGCAGCGACAACGACCTGGCCGCGGTGGCCGATCTGATGCCGCCCTACGTCCTGAAGGCCGACTGGATCGAGCACAAGAGCGAAGCGCGTGCGGTACAACTCGGCATCCCGGATGTCGCGCAACTCGCCGCGGCATACGCCGACATGGTGGCCCGCCTCGGCCGTGGCGACTACGTCGTCGAAGAGCAGCACCGCCGACCCCACACCGTCGAGATGATCATCGGCGGCCGACGAGACCCCAGTCTGGGCCCGGTGGTGATGGTCGGAGCCGGCGGCACCGAGGCCGAGTTGCACCGCGACGTCGCAACCGAATTGGCGCCGGTCGACCGCACCACCGCCCACGCCATGCTCGACCGACTGATGTGCGCGCCGCTGCTGCACGGGTGGCGTGGCCGGCCGCCCGTCGACATCGAAGCCGTCACGACGGCGATCGTCGCCGTCTCCGAACTCGTCGCTGCTCTGCAGAACGTCTCGGAGGTCGAAGTCAACCCGGTGCTTGCCGGCCCCGACGGCCTCGTGGCCGTCGACGCGCTGATCATCGCGTCCGACAACACATCAAGAAAGGCACAACCGTGACCACCACCCGCACTGAGCCATGGCCGCTGACCGATGAGCAGCGCGAAATCGTGAAAGTGTGTCGCGATTTCGCGGAGAAGGAGATTCGGCCGCGCGGCCGCGAGATCGACGAAGCAGACGTGCACACCCCGGTGGACATCTTCCACAAGGCCGCCGAGGTGGGGATCACCGATTTCATGATCGACGAGGCCTACGGCGGGGGCGGCATGACCGACGTGTTCACTCAGTGTCTGGTTCAAGAGGAGTTGTGCTTCGGTGATCCGGGTATCGGAAACCTGGTGTGTTCCAACGGGTTTTTCAGCGATCCGTTGATGGCGCTCGGCAGCGACGAGCAGAAGCACAAGTGGCTCTCGCCGTTGACCGGGCCCAAACCGCCGATGACGGCGCTGGCCACCACCGAACCCGGATCAGGTTCCGACGCCGCCTCCATGACCACCACCGCCACCCGCGTCGACGGCGGCTACCGGCTCAACGGGCAGAAGGCCTGGATCTCCAACGGCGGTGCGGCAGAGCAGTATGTCGTGTTCGCGAAGACCGACCGCACCGCAGGCGCCCGCGGCGTCAGCGCCTTCCTGCTCACCAAGGACGCACCGGGCTTCTCGTGGGGAGAGCCGATGCGCAAGATGGGTCAGCGTGCCATCGTGTGCCGCGAACTGTTCTTCGACGACGTCTTCGTGCCCGAGCAGGACCGCCTCGGTGAAGAGGGGCAGGGCTTCTACGGCCTGATGAAGACGTTCGACATCTCCCGCATCGTCCTCGGCGCCGCGGCGGTCGGGGTGGCCCGCGCGGCCTACGAGTACGCGCTGAACTACGCTCGCACGCGAATTCAGTTCGGTAAACCGATCATCGAGCATCAGGCGGTGGGTTTTCGGCTTGCCGACATGGCCACCCGGATCGAGACCGCGCGTCTGATGGTGCTGCACGCCGCACGTGCGATCGATCAGGGCGCCAACGTGACCGGCCTCGCCGCGATGGCGAAACTCACCGCCTCCGAGACGGCGATGTTCGTGACGCACGGTGCCGTACAGACACTCGGGGGCTGGGGCTACTCGCGGGAGTACCCAGTCGAGCAGTGGATGCGCGACGCGAAACTGGAGGAGATCGAGGAAGGTACCTCCGATATCATGCGCATCGTCATCTCCCGCAACCTTTGCGAGGTCTGTTGAACCTGTCCCGGTAGCGGAAGGGGGGCACGATCGATGCCGCGTCCCAACGTCGAGCGCGAGCGCCGCGACCAGATCCTGCAGGCCGCCTGTCAGACGATCGCCGAACGCGGCTTCCGCGACGTGCGTATCGCCGACGTCGCGCGCCGCGCCGGGGTCAGCAGCGGCATGGTGCACTACTACTTCGACACCAAAGACGCGCTGCTGCATGCCGCGTTCGAATACAACTTCCAGGATTCCCTCGCGCGGCGACGATGGATCATGGAAGAGGTCAAGGACCCGTTGCCACGCCTGCTTCAGTTGGTGGAGTCCTATCTGCCCGCCGACCCGGCCACGACGACAGCATGGCGGGTATGGGTCGAACTGTGGGCCGCCGCGCTGAACAACCCCGCCCTGCAACAACTCAACGACACGGTGTACGGAGAATGGCGCGACATCGTTGGAGCCACCGTGCGGGCGGGCATCGCCGGAGGATCGCTGCGCGCAGCGGATCCCGACGACGCGACGGACATGCTCGTGGGACTGCTCGACGGACTCGCCATCCAGGTACTCACCCAGTCCACGCATCTCACGCGTGAACGTATGCGGGCCACCTGCGAGCGGTTCATCGAGACGCTCGCGCCTTCTTCCTAGCCTTCCGGAGGCTGATGTGCGGCTCGAACGCGTCGAGCAGCAGGTCTCGCATCGTCTCGGTGGACACGTCGGCCGTACCCGCGAGCAACTGGATCGCCAGCCCGTCGACCATGCTGGTGAAGCGGCTGACCAATGTCTCGGCGTCAGCCGTCGTACCGATGCCCTCGCGTTGGCAGGACCGCACCAGGTCCAGCACGATTCCGCGCCAGCGGCCGTACACGTTGTGTTGGAAGTCGCGCAGTTCCGAATGCAGGATCGCCTCATTCCACGACTGGATCCAGATCGACCATTCGTCGGCATCCTGCTCGGTGGTGATCAGCTGCACTTCGATGAGGCGGCGCAGCTTGTCCACGGTGTCACCGGCCTTCTCGAACTCGGCCTCCAGGCGCGCGAACAACCGCTCGGCATAGTGGTCGAGGGCGGCGCGCAACGCGTGCCGCTTACTCGGAAAGTAGTGATGGATGGTCGCGCTGCTGGTGCCGCACGCCTCCGCGATGTCGGCCACCCGGACGTTGTGAAACCCGCGCCGGGCGATCAGGCGGGCGGTCGATTCCACGATCTGTGCGCGACGCGCCTGGGCGTTGATCGCTTCACTGCGCTCTCGTAGCTTCGTCACCCCATCGGCGGTGCGGATGCGTGGGCGGCGACCCGTTCCGGTCATCAGATATTTCCTGGAGACGTTGCCGAGGCCGGCGATCGCCGCAACCTCGTCCTCGCTCAGCCTCCTGATGCCTGCCAGAGCCTTCGACAGCGCGGTCGGATCCATCCCGATTCGCTCGGCGAACTCGCGCTGACTGATCTCCAATGACCTGATGACAAGTCGTATCCGGTCACCCAGTGTCTCGCCCGCATCGTCCTTCGAGGTGATAGGCACACTCAATTGTGCTTCTCGGCTACCAACGCCGTGGCACCGAGTGCCCATTGCACTTCCTGCGCAGCCCGGTAGCCCGCCGAGATGGCGCCGTCGATGTACCCGTTCCACTTGGTTGCGGTTTCGCTGCCTGCCCAATGCAGCGCAGCGATGGGCTCTCGCCAGCCGTGGCGCGCATGCGCCGACCACGCGCCCGGCGTGGCGTAGGCCTCGTACCCGCCGCGGACGAATTGGTCTCGGCACCAGTCTTTTTCGGTGTACGCGATCGGTTCCAGCGCCTCTTCCCCGACCACGTCGGCGAAGCACCGCAACGCCGCTTCCCGACGCTCTTCTTGCGTGCGGGCCGACCATTCATCGGCGATGTCGCCGTAGACGAATCCCACCAACGCACCGTGGCAGGCATCGGCAGGCGAGTTGTCGAACATTACCGTCACCGGGCCGCGGCCGTAGAGCGTGGCGATGCCGGACAGGCCAGCGGTCCGCCAGAACGGTGTCGGGTACACCGCGTGCAGTTTGACCACCCGCCCCATCGGATTGGCCTCGGCCCAACCCACTCGGTGCGCAGGCAACGGCGGGTCGAATTCGATGGCCTTCAGCGCGGGTGGTGGCACCGCGACGATCGCCCGGCGTGCGCGCACGACGGCCGTAGCGGCGTCGACACGCACGCCGGAGGCCTGGTAATGCACCGCGTCGACGCGGTCACCAAGGCGCACCCGGTCGCCGAGGATGTCGGCCACCGCGAGCGCGACCGCATCGGCGCCGTCACAGAAACGGCTGTCCTGGGCCGCTCCACGGGTCTCCATCAACTGGTCATATCCGCCGGCCGCGGCGAGATAGAACAGCACATGAAACAGCGAGATGTCGCGGGGTTCAGCACACCACAAGCCCTGTACGAACAGGTCCAGACGCATGCGGGCGTCCCGATCCTGGGTTTGGCTGCAGAAGAAGTCCTGGGCGGACTGGGCGTCCCAGTCGAGGAAGTTCGCCGTCTGCCACGGCTCTTCGACGTCGACCGTGCGCGCCATGCCGTCGAGCAAACCGGTGACTCTGTCGTATTCAGCCCCGCCGGGGCCGGAAGAGTCGAAACAGCCGCCGTCGGACCAGATCTCGAGCTGCCGACCCGTTTCCCAGGTCTGAAACGTCATGCACCCGAAACGGTCGGCCAACTCGAGAAGCGCGGTCTGCGTCGGGCCCACCCACTGCCCGCCATGGTCGAGTCGAATGCCGGCAACCTGCTCGGAGTGAACGCGGCCGCCCACCCGTGACGCTGCCTCGCACACCTGAACATCGACACCGGCGTCGTGCAGCTGCAGCGCTGCCGCCAGACCGGAGTAACCGGCTCCGATGACGACGACGTCGGTTTCGATGATTGGCTTGTCGCTCTGCTGCATTCACACACAGTGACGCAAGACTGATTAGCAAGTCAACTGTTGCGATAAGTGGCCCCGCGGTCTTGACACTGAGCCACCCGTGCGCAAGATTGATTCTCCAGTCAACGTTGCGAATATCACAGCAGGGCCCGACTGAGAGAGGCACCATGGCGACAACCCAAGAGCCCACGGCCGAAGTAGGCCAACAGCCACAACTGCGGTCCGGCGCGTTGAGCATGGTGACTAGCACCATCCTCGCCGTGGCCTCCGCAGCGCCTGCCTACGCGTTGGCCGCCACCCTTGCCCTGATCGTCGGATATGTCGGCGTACAGGCCCCGGCCATCGTGATCGTCGCGTTCATCCCCATCCTGTTCGTTTCGTTCGGCTACGCCGCGTTGAATCGACGCGACCCCGACTGCGGCACGATCTTCACCTGGGCCAGCCGCATTCTCGGGCCGCGCATCGGGTTCATGGGTGGCTGGGCGATCATCGCGTCGTTCGTTCTGGTGATGGGCAGCCTGGCGCAGGTCACCGCCCAGTACTGCTTCCTGCTGGTGGGAGCCGACGGCATCGGCTCCGATCCGTCGAGTCCGTGGGTGCTGTTGGTCGGACTCTGCTGGATCGCCGTCATGACCTTCGTCTGCTACCGCGGCATCGAAGTGGCAGCCGCCGTGCAACGCGCACTGCTATCGCTGGAAGTCGCGATGCTGGTGCTGTTTTCGATCGTCGCGCTGGTGAAGGCGTACGCGTCGGGCTCGATGCACCCCTCACTGTCCTGGGTCAATCCCTTTGCGATCGACTCCCCGAGCGCATTCGTCAACGGCTTCATCCTGATGCTGTTCCTGTACTGGGGATGGGAAACCTCGTTGACCGTCACCGAGGAGACAACCGACCCCGCACGCACGCCCGGGCGCTCGGCCGCGATCTCCACGGTGCTGCTGCTCGGTCTGTTCCTGGTCGCCACGGTCTCGGCGATCGCCTTCGCAGGTACCGGCGACACCGGCATGGGGCTGACCAACCCGGACAACGCGGGCGACATCTTCTACGCGCTGGGGCAGGGAGTCTTCGGGTCCAGCGGCATCGGATCGGTGCTCTGGCACCTGCTGATCCTCATGGTCCTGACGTCGGCGGCGGCGTCAACGGAAACGACGGTGCTAACCCTGGGCCGGACCATGTTATCGATGGGGCGGCAGGGCGCGTTGCCGCCAGCGTTCGGTTCGATCTCGCGAAAGTATCTGTCTCCCAAGCTCGGGACGGTCGCCACTGGCGTGGCAGGCGCGCTGGTCTACATCGTGCTGAACTTCGCCAGCCACGGCAACGTCATCCTGGACGCGGTGTCGTCGTGCGCCCTGATGATCTCCTTCTATTACGGTCTGACCGGCGTCACCGCGGCGTGGGCCTATCGCCACGACTGGCGGCGCAGCCCGACCGACCTGTGGCTGCGGGTGGTCTTCCCGGCGATCGGCGGCATCGTGCTCCTCGCCGCGGGCGTCTGGTTCCTGCGTAGCCACTGGAGCCCGGCCAACAGCACCACCTCGTGGACGCTGCCGTTCGCCCCGCACTGGCAGATCGGTGGCGTGTTCCTGATCGGCGTCGGCGCCATGCTCGTCGGTGTGCTGGTGATGGCAGGCTACAGCCGCGTCGCGCCCGCGTTCTTCACGCAGCGATGAGCCGGCTTCGGGTGCCGGGGTCGGATGCCGCATCGAGCAGCGTGAGCGCAAGCGCACAGGCGCCATCCACCGTCGCGCGATCAGCGGCCGGTGTGACGGCAGCCGCCGCGAACTCGGGCTGGTGATTGACCGCGGGCAGGGAGCCGATGCCGATATACGGATGAATGGCCGGAATCTGTTGGGAGACATTGCCCATGTCGGTGGAAGCGCGATTCATCAGCGAGTCAGGCCCGGTGGTGAAACGCCTGCCCAGTTGTTCGGCCCTGCAGACGTAAGTGGCTAGTAGGCCGTCGTCGGTGCGGAACTCGGCGTACGGCTTGCTCTCCGGCGTGACGGTCAGTTCGCATCCGGTGGCCAACGCGCCTGCCGCGAAACAGCGGTTCACCCGCTCCTCGAGTTCGGTCAGTTCGGCCAGCGAGGAGGCCCGCACATACCAGCGGCCCTCCGTGCGTTGGGGAATCGCGTTGGGCGCCTCCCCTCCGTTCGTCATCACCCCGTGCACCCGGGCATCGCCGGGGAGTTGCTGACGCAGCAGTCCGATCGCGACCTGGGCGATGGTGAAGGCGTCGGCGGCGTTGACACCCCGTTCGGGATAGGCCGCAGCGTGCGCGGCCTTTCCGTCATAGCGAATATGGTTGTGCGCCACCGCGTACGGCTCGGCGCGCGCGACGTCGACCGGACCGGGATGAACCATCGCGGCGGCGTGCACCCCGGTGAAGCCGCCGCGATCGAGCATCTCGATCTTGCCACCGCCACCTTCCTCCGCCGGTGTGCCGAAGACGGTCAGCGTGATGCCGAGGTCATCGACATACGGTCCGAGCGTTATCGCAGTTCCGGCCGAGATGGCCGCGATGATGTTGTGGCCGCACGCATGCCCGAGACCGGGTAGCGCGTCGTACTCGGCGCACACGGCAAGGTGCAGCGGTCCGGAGCCACGGCGCGCGGCGAACGCGGTCGGCAACCCGGTGTAATCGGCTTCCACCGTGAAGCCGGCCCGTTCGAGGTCGTCGGCGACCCGCGCGCACGATCGCACTTCCTCCCAAGCGATTTCGGGGTGTGCGTGCAGCTCGTGCGACAGCGCGAGGATGCGCTCGGTCGCTCTGCCGCATGCCGCACGGACGGCGTCCTCGAGGGTGGCGGTCACAGGTCACCCGGCACGCCGTACGACGGTGCGACAGTGGGATCGAGGCCGCGGGTGCGGTAATCGCTCTTTTGGGGTTCCCAGATGGTCCACAACCGCTGCAGTTCGCCGATCGGGTCGTCGTGCCAATCCACCCGCAGGTCGGTGACCGGCCACGGCACATCCTCGGTGACCTGCAGACCCGCCGAGTGCACCGGGCCCGCCTCACCGCCAGTGGCACTCGCGGCCGCCAGGCCGTCGAGCAGTCGTCGCTCCAACGTCGGGGCGGTCGAACCGAGGTAAGCGGCCAGCATCTCCTCGATCACGTTCTCGCTGCAGAGCATATTGCCCGCCGCGGCAGCGTCTTTCGCAATAGCCGCGTGATGTGTACCGAGCGCTTTCGCGCCGGTGTACACGCCTGCGCCACCGGTTCGACCGACGACAACCAACTGGCGGTGCGCGTGGTGCGGGTCGGCGGCTACCGCGGCGACCAGAGCCGATTGTGCGTTCGCGCGGCTGGCCAGCGCGTCGAGCGCGACGACACCCAGGTGTGGATTGGTGACGTTCTGGCTGGCGACGGCGCCGACCCCGGCACGCAGATGCGCGCAGCGAGAAGCGACAGCAGGACTGGACGAACAGATGACCATGCCGAATGCGGAGCCGTCGCGGACGACGAGTGAGAACGTCATGATGCGTTGCCCCGCTGGCTGATCACAGCCGTGGCATCGATTTCCACCAGCCATTCGGGGCGGGCGAGCGCGTCGACGACTATGCCGGTCGACACCGGATACACACCCTTGAGCCAGCGTCCCATGACGCGGTACACCGGTTCGCGGTAACGGATGTCGACGAGATACACCGTGACCTTGACGATGTCCTGCAGCCGGCTGCCTGCCTCGTCGAGCAGCATCGCGATGTTGCTCATCGCTTTCTCGGTCTGCGCCTCGACGTCGCCGATGCCGACCGATTCCCGCGTGTCGAGATCCTGGCCGATCTGCCCGCGCAGGTAGACCACGCCTCCTGCCACGACGGCTTGGCACAGGTCGTTGTCGAGGTTCTGTTCCGGGTAGGTGTCTTTGGTGTTGAACGGCCGGATCCGGGTGTGCGTGGTCACTTGTCTGCCGCCTGACCCACCAGTTCGGCGCCGGTGTAGCGAAGATAGCTGCGCTGTATGGCGATCTGATCGGCGAGATATCTGGCGTCGTGCCACACGCCCCAGATGAAACTGGATCCGCGCCGGGACAGCCACGGTAGCCCGAGGAAATAGACCCCGGGTTCGGACGACACCCCGCGTTGGTGCCGTGGTCTGCCGTTCTCGTCGAATGCGTCGACCTGGAGCCAGCTGTAGTCGCATTCGAAACCGACTGCCCACACGATGGATTGCACGTCGGCGGCGGAGAGGTCGAGTTCGAGAACCGGATTGGTCATGCAGTCCGGGTCCGGTCCCAGCACGCGAGCCTGCGGTTCCTCAGGGAGATCGAGGCCGTTCCGGGCGATGTAGGCGTCGGCCTCGGCGAGAATGTTCAGGTAGTTCGCATCGCCCTTTTCGATGTTGGCTCGTAGGTCCGGTGCGAAATGCATGATCCCGTCGGTGTATTCGCCGGCAAGCCCGAGCAACGTGATGCCGCTGGACGCAAGAGCACGGAAGTCGACGGTGTGTCCGCCGCGCGCGCCGCTCACGGCGATGGTGACGTGCTCCGCGCCGCGCGGCGGCGCCGATGCGTCCCATTTGCCGAGTACGCCCAGCCACCAACAGAAGTCGCGACCGCGATAACTTCGCGGCGGCCGGTCGTGCGGCCCGACCGCGAGGTACACCTTGCGGCCCGCATTGTGGAGTTCGTCGGCGATCTGCACCCCCGACGAGCCCGCTCCGACGACCAGCACGGCGCCGTTCGGCAGTTGCCGCGGATTGCGGTACTCGCTGGAGTGAATCTGACGCACTGGCGCGGTGTCGGGGACGACGTTCGGGATGACCGGCCTCTGAAATGCTCCGGTTGCTGCCACCACATAGCGCGCCTCGATGACCCCATCGGAGGTTTCGGCGCGAAACCCCATGCAGCCCGCTGCTTTTCGCACTGACGCCACTTCCACCCCGGTGCGGATCGGCGCGTCGATCTTCTCTGCGTAGGCGACGAAGTAGTCGGCGACCTGCTCTTTGGTGGCGAACGCGTCGGGTTCGATGTTGAACTCCTGACCGGGGAACCGGTCGTGCCATGCGGGGCCGTTCGCCACCAGCGAGTCCCACCGCGAGGTACGCCACCGCTCGGCGATGCGGTCGCGTTCGACGACCAGGTGCGGTATGCCCTGTGCACTGAGATGCTCGCTCATCGCGATTCCGGCCTGCCCGGCGCCGACGACGAGCACCTCTATCTCCTGGCTCGACATTGCTCCATGATTCAGTCGCCATCTGCATCTGTACAGCGCATAGATTCGATGCATGACATCTGCAAAATCGATCTAGCGACGTCTGGTCGATGCGTTGCCTTGCGCTCGCCACCTGCCGACGTGTTTCTGGCAGATCGCAACCATCGCCCGCGCTCGCGCCGTCAACCGGACCCCGCGCATGTACACGGCCACCATGCTGAGCGCAGGGACCTCGTCGCGAATCTTCAGTGCCACGACCTGGCCACCGTCGTAGGTCACGTCGTGCGTCGGAAGCTGATTGAGGATCGCAAATCCATGCCCGTGCGCGACCATCGCCCGCACCGTTTCGAAACCGGTCGTCCTGTGTTTGATGCGCGGAGCCAGCCCGGTCGAGGACACGATCGAGCTCATGTAGTCCGCGGTGCTCGGCAGGTCCAGGATCACCATCGGTTCGTCGGCCAACTCTTTCAACGACACTTCCCGACGGCGCGCGAGTCGATGTTGGGCTCCCACCAGAACGTAGGGCCGGACCTCGTTGACGACTTCGTAGTCGAGATCCTCGTCGAGGTCGTAGCCGTACATCAGTGCGACCTCACATCGCCCCTGCCGAAGCAACTGGATCAACTTCGCGTGCTCCGCTTCCACCACCTGCACATCGACTGCCGGATGCTGCTCCTGGTAGGCGGCCAGCAAGCGCGGCAATTCGAACGGGCCGAGCGTGCTGAAGCAGCCGAAGCTCAAGGCTCCTGTCAGCGACTCCCCAGCGGAGCGGGCGGCTTCGGCGAGATCGTGGGTGTGTGCCAATAATCCGCGAACTTCGCGATGAAAAGCCTCACCGGCCGCGGTCAGCGTGAGGCCACGGGCGTGATGGCGAATCAGGAGTTGAACGCCCAACTCCTTCTCGAGTTGCGCGACCGCGGTCGAGACTGCCGACTGCGAGACGATCAACGCCTTCGCCGCCGCCGTCATGCTCTGATGCTCGGCGGCGGCCGCGAAATATCGCAGCTGGGTGAACGTGAACGCGGGCTCTGTCATGGTGTCCCCGGCATTCCACTCATCATCTGATTTTCGCATGCAGATGATCGAAAACATGCGTTTGACCAATGGTATGACGAGGCGCACGCTGTCCACCACGGTGCAGCGATGCCAGATGGATTGGAGACCGACGATGAGTGGCACTGTCCCCGCCGGCGCGCCAGACGCCACCTCGCCTCGTCCACTCCTCGAATCGCGCAGTGTCGACTTCATTCCGCACGATGAGCGCTACGGCCACCCCCGCAGCCTCGCCAGTCTCTGGTTCGGCGCCAACGCCATGGGCGTCACGCTGCTCACCGGTTCGCTGGCCATCCTCACTGACCTGAGCCTGCTCTGGTGCGTCGTGGCCATCGCGATCGGCACGCTGATCGGTGCGGTTTTCGTCGCGTACCACTCAGCCCAGGGACCCGTTCTCGGCCTCCCTCAGATGATTCAAAGCCGCGCCCAGTTCGGCTTTTTCGGCGCCAACATCCCGATGCTGGTCGTCGTGGCGATGTATCTCGGCTTCTTCGGCGGGGGTGCCGTGTTGGCCGCCCAGGCGATGTCCGAATTACTGGGTGTGAGCACAAGATTCGGAATTTTCACCACGTCGGTGGCGTCTGTCGTCCTGGTCATCTTCGGCTACGACGTGCTGCACAAGGTCGCCAAGGTGATCACACCGGTGTTCATCGTGACGTTCGGCGTTCTGACGATCGTATTGGCCACGCACTGGCCGGGCAGCGGCACGCGCGCAGTGGCCCACGGCGGGTTCTCGGTCACCGGCTTCTTCTTCATCCTCGGCGTCGTGGCCGCGTATCACATCACGTACGGCCCATACGTCGCCGACTATTCGCGCTACCTGCCTGCGGGCACGAGTCATCGGGCCACCTTCTGGTACACGTACATCGGCATCGCCGCCGCCGGAATCTGGATCATGACGTTGGGCGCCGCGCTCCAAATCGCGTACAGCAACCTATCCATCGTGGCGGCCCTGTCCGCGTCGGCGGACACCGCAGGCGGGTGGCTCCGAATCCTCGCGCTGGTGGTGCTGATCGTCGGGGTGGTCAACATCGACGCGCTGAACATCTACGGCGCCGCCATGTCCACCTTGACGATCCTCACCAGCTTCATGCGCACCTTGCGCGTCACCCGCGGATTCCGCGTCGGTTTCATGCTGATACTCGGGATGATCGGCACCGTGGGTGCGACGCTCGTCGCCGGCGATCTGATCTCCTCCTACGAGGACTTCATCTTCTTCCTGATCACGTTCCTGGTGCCGTGGTCGGCGATCAACTTGGCCGACTTCTACCTGGTCAGCCGCGGTCAATACGACATCGCCGACCTGTTCGAACCAGAGGGCCGCTACGGGAAGTTCAACGGGCCCGGATTGATCGCCTACGGCGTCGGTTGCCTGGCCCTGGCGCCCTTCATATCCACCACATTCTGGACGGGACCGATAGCCAAGGCGATCGGATTCGACCTGTCGTGGTTGGTGGGTTTGATTGTTCCGGCCCTGCTCTACGTAATCCTGTGCCGGTCACGGTATTTCAGTGTGCGCGCGGTTCCAGCCGTCGGCGCCGCTGCCGTCGTCGAGGCCACCAACTAGCCGCAGTCGGAATTCAAGAAGGCTCCCCCTTCGTCGTCGTTGACGAAGAGGGAGCACGTGAATCGTTGGCTACTTACCTGTCGGACGGGTTGATGGCACGGAACGCGAGGCCGGCGGCCACGGCGGCGATCGCCTGGGCGGCGACGAACATCAAGAGCATCGATGGCGAGAACATGCCCATCGCGATGCCAGCGATGGCGACCGCCGGGTTGAAGGCACCGCCCGAGATCGGCCCGACGGCCACGGCGCCTGCTGCCACGGTGAAGCCGATCGCCAAGCCGTAGAACGAGTTGTCCGGGTGATCCTTGCTCGTCGCGACGTTCAGCACGACATAGCACAGCGCGAACGTGACGAGCAGTTCCGCGATGAAGGCCACCACGGTGGCGTGCCCGGACAGCGTCATCGGCGTCGTCTGGGCCGGGGCGACCGCGGTGACGAGCGCCGCCGCCAGACCGCCGACGAACTGTGACGCCCAGTATCCGAGGGCTTCGCGGATCTCGATGCGGCGGCGGATCAGCACGGCGAGGGTGACCGCCGGGTTGTAGTGGGCACCGGAGATGTGCCCGCCCGCGTAGACCATCGCCATCAGCACGGCACCAATGGCCAGCGGTGCCAGCGGATTACCGCTGCGTACCGCCGTGCCGATCGTGAACACCAGGAACAGCGTTCCGATCATTTCGACGGCGTACTTCACGGTGCTGTTCGTGGTCGTGCGGCCACGCGAAACGGGTTTGGTTGAGGGGTAGACCGGAGTCGTTGTTGTCATGCGAACAAGGCTGCGGCCCAGCACTGTCGAGCGGCAGCGACCGTTCGCATGAGCGGCCGGATGAACCGCGTGTCATCCAAAAGGATGAACGGTCACTCCAGGAGGTGGTTGCGCATCGCCTGGGCCACCGCGGCGCCGCGATCCGAAACGCCGAGCTTCTCGTAGAGCCTGCGGATGTGGGTCTTGATGGTGGTCTGCGCCAGATAGAGCTCCGCCGCCATGTCGGGAACCGACTTTCCATCCGCGATCATCCGCAGGATCTGGCGCTCGCGGTCGCTGAGCAGCGGCGCCTGTCCGTGCGCGTGCTGACGCACCTGCGCGGTCAACCCGGCGATCAGTTCGGGCGGCAGCACGTCCTCCCCGCGCGCGCAGGCGACGACGGCAGCGACGATGTCGTCGCGGTCGGCCTCCTTCGACAGGAAGCCGGCTGCGCCGTCCTGAATCGCGCGGTAGACGACAGAGCCTTCGGTGGTCGCCGAGACCAGCAGCACGCGGGTGGGCAGTCTGTCGCGATTCACCGCATGCGCCACGGCGATTCCGTCCAGTCCGGGCATCTTGTAGTCGAGCAGCGCGACGTCGGGAGTGTGTTCGCGGATGGCGTCGAGTGCGGCGCTGCCGTCACCGACGGCGGCGACCACCTCCGTGCGGCCGTTGTTGTCCAGCGCGCGCACCAGGCCGTCCCGGTAGACCGGGTGATCGTCGCCCACCACCACCCGCACCCGTTCGGTTTTCGTCATCGGACCTCCTGCGCGACCCGCGCCGGCAGCTGCACGCGCACCCAGGTGCCACGCTCGACCGGCTCGAATTCCACTGTTCCACCGAGCGTTTCGACTCGCGCCCGGTGCGAGGCGACACCGATGTGCCCTTCGCTCACCCGTTTCGGAAGCACGGAAGGGTCCATGCCGACGCCGTCGTCCCTCACGTCGAGCGTCACGGCGTCGCCTTCGTCGAGCAGTTCGAGTCGCACCTGTTTGGCTTGCGCGTGACGGGCCACGTTGTTGAGTAACTCGCGCGCCACGCCGTAGAGAGTCGCATCGTCCGGATGACGGCGCGGGTAGTCGATGGTGGCCTCCACCGGCACGCCGGTGCGCTCGGAGAAGTTGTCCGCCAATGCCTGTACCGCCACCGCCAGACCTGCTTCGTCGAGCACCGACGGATGCAGTTCTCGGGTCACCTGCCGCAAGTCGTGCGAGACGTCGACGAGGAGTTCGCTGGCGCGTTCGACGCTCGACGAGTCGCCGTTGGCCCGAATCGCCTCGCGCAGATCCTGTTTGGCGGCAAGCACAGTCTGCAGGGCGCCGTCGTGCAACGCTTCGGCGATCCTGCGCCGCTCCCGCTCCTCGGCCGACATCACATCGGCCAGCAGCACTGACCGGCTCGCCGTCAGCTCGGCGATGCTCGCCAAACGGCGCTGCTGCGTGCGCGACACCGTGTACGAACACACGCACAGCAGGGCCAGCATCGCCAGGATGGTCAGGATCGTCATCGCCGACAGTTCGCGCCGAAACACCGCGTCTGTCAACACGCCGACCGCACCCCCGACGATCGCCGCCACCGACAGCACCGCCGCGCGGTGCCCGGCCTGCGTCGCGATGAAGAACGGCAGGAACGCCAGCAGACCAAGCATCAGATAGCTACCCGTCGACAGGAACGGCAGCACGCAGATGGCGGCGATGTCGACGGGCACCATCGGCTCGAGTGCACGTAATCGACGGGCCCGGTGGGGATGTCGCAGCACCAACCACGCCGCGATGATCGCCAGCACGCTGTAGACGGCGACCACCGCGAACTGAACTGGCCACTCCGCCCGCGAGGTGCCGCTGAAAACGGCCAGCACCATGATGGCCGCCAAGGCGAGTCGCAGAATGCTGCGCTGCCGTTGGGCTCGCTGATCGAACTGCAGGAAGATCGCGCGGACGGCCTCGCTGCCGCTGGGGCCCACCGCGGCCGGTGGCATCAGCAAGCTCGACCAGGTTCGGCTCGGGGACCGCGGCACACCGGCAGTGTAACGCCCAATCCCCGGTTTTATCGCAGGTCAGGCAGGCTATTTACGGCGGCGCAGCGCACCTACGACCAGCGCGATGCCGATCAGTGCGACGATCGGCCCGATGATCGACCATGTCGTGGTATTGCTCATCGGGCTGCCGCCGACGACGCCGAAACCCTGCAACGCCCACAGCGTGCCGAACAGGAAGACGACGACGCCGATCACGGCGGTGGCAATGCGCATACCCCTACTGTAGGTGCGCGGGCGGCGACGATTCGCTGAGTGAATGCTGTGAACTCCGACATCCCACCATGATGGAGGGGTGAGCAACACATCCACCGACTATCCGCAGATGGCCGCGACCCGCGGACGCGTCGAACCGGCACCGCGACGGGTCCGCGGTTTCCTCGACAACCAGCTGGTCTTCGATACGACGTCAGCGCGCTATGTCTGGGAGTTCCCGTACTACCCGCAGTACTACATCCCGCTCGCCGACGTGCGCGGCGAGTTCCTGCGCGACGAAAACCACCCGCAACGGGTGCAACTCGGGGCGTCGCGCACGTTCTCGTTGGTCGGCGACGGCCAGACCCACGAATCCGCGGCCCGCGTGTTCGACGAAGGCGACGGACCGGTCGCTGGACTGGTGCGCTTCGAGTGGGACCGACTGACCTGGTACGAGGAGGACGAGCCGATCTGGGGGCATCCCCGCAATCCGTACGTTCGGGTGGACGCGCTGCGGTCCCACCGTCATGTCACGGTCGCGCTGGACGGCGTGCTGCTCGCCGAGACGGACAGTCCGGTGCTGCTGTTCGAAACAGGTTTGCCGACAAGGTATTACATCGACCGCACCGACGTCGCGTTCGAGCATCTGGAGCCGTCGGACACCCAGACGCTGTGCCCGTACAAGGGCGTGACGTCGGGCTACTGGTCGGTGCGGGTGGCCGACGAGGTTCATCGCGACCTCGCGTGGACCTACCACTACCCGCTGCCCGCGGTCGCGCCGATCACGAACATGGTCGCCTTCTACAACGAAAAGCTCGACATCACCGTCGACGGTGTGCAACTCGCGCGTCCGAAGACGCACTTCGGCTAGCCCGCCGGAGCCACCGCCACTGCCGGCGCCGGAACGGGTGCCGGAGCCACAACCGGGGGCGGAGGGGGCGGTGGCGCGCTGATGATGCGCACCAGATCCGGCTTCATGGCCTGCAGTTGTGAACCCCAGTAGCCCCAGCTGTGGGTGCCGTCCGTCGGGAAGTGGAACACCGCGTTGCGGCCGCCCGCCGCGAGGTACTTCTGCTGGAATTCCTTGTTGGTCGACAACGTGATGTTCTCCAGCACCTGGGCGCTGTATTGGTTGCCGAAGTTCGCGCCATCGTCGAGTTCCGAGGTGACACCGTTGCCGCAATAGATCCACAACGCGGTGTTGTTGGCCACCAGCGTGTTGATGTTGACCATCGGATCGTTGCGGCGCCAAGCGATGTCGGATGTCGGCCCCCACATGTTCGCGGCGCTGTAGCCACCCGCATCCTTCATCGCGAAGCCGATCAGCGTGGGCCACAACCCCATCGACGGGTTCAGATAACCCGACAACGAACTGGCGAAGATGAACTGCGCCGGATGCCAGATCGCCAGCGTCAACGCGGCGCTGCCCGACATCGAAAGCCCCACCACCGCGTTACCCGTCGGCGCCTGCGCCTTGTTGGCCGCGAGCCAGGCAGGCAGTTCCTGGGTCAGGAACGTCTCCCACTTGTACGTCACCGTGCCCGAAGTCCCGGTGGCGGGCTGATACCAGTCCGAATAGAAGCTGGACTGCCCGCCGACGGGCATGATCACCGAGACACCGGACTGGTAGAACCACTCGAACGCCGCGGTGTTGATGTCCCAGCCGTTGGCGTCGTCCTGGGCTCGAAGCCCGTCGAGCAGCAGGACGGAATGCGGTCCGCCGCCCTGGAATTGCACCTTGATGTTGCGGCCCATCGACGGCGACGGCACCTCGAGATCCTCGACGGGCAGCCCCTGGCGTGAATAGGCCGCGGCCGTCGGTGTGCCAACTGCGATCGAGGCGAATACCGGCAGCAGTGCCGCCAGGAGCACGCCGCAGATTCTGCCGAGCCGTAACGTCACGTCGGCAAGCTAGCAGCGCGGTACTACCGTCACGCCACCGACGCGCGTCGCTTGACCGGCTTGTTATCAAACCTTGGTCAGGTCCGTACGCATCAGCCTCACTTGGTAGTCCCCCCACGTCGACAGGTTCCAGTACAGGTATTGGCTTTCCGACTGCGGGAGGTTTTCGGTGCCCGACCACGGATGGATCATCGGCGCGTACAAGCCCGGCACCTTTGTCGACGTCACCAGTGTCGTGGGGGCCGACCATGTCCCTTGTGGCGTGTTGGATGTCCGCATCACGACGTTGTTGTTCTTGTCGGCGTAGAGCATCACGTACTTCTTCAGGTACGGGTTGTACTGCACCGACATTTCACCGGCGCTGGGATATGTCGTCGACTTGAAGAAGCCGAGGAAGCTGGTGGTAGTTCCCGGCAAGATCGGCTTGGCCGCCGAAGGCTTGTTCGCCACCCACGACGACCCGTTCCAGTACTGGTACTTCGTCTGGTCCATGATCTGGTACTGGTTCACCCGCGACACGTACACCGTGCCGTTGCGGCCCGACGGCGTGCCGTACATGTAGACCCAGCCCTCGGCGGCTTCCTGCGAGCCCGCGGGCGGTTTGACGAACGCGTTTTGCTGGAAGTTCTGGTTACCGGAGACGTACGGCACCGTCGAGCGACCGGATGCGGCCGTGCGGATCGACGACGACGGCACCAGTTCGGACCGCCAATTCTGGCCGTTGTCATCGGAATACGCGATCCCCGAGTAGTTCGTCGTCCAGCTTCCCGGGGTGTCCCAGGACCGCACGGACATGAAGCTGATGTACTGCCGCGTCGCGCCGTTGGCACCCGCACCGGGAACCGAGATCGCCGCGGTCGGAATGATCGTCACCTCCGGTCCGATGGCATACCGGGGATGCCCGATGATCTCCCGTGAGAAATTCGGATCAGACATCGGTGAGCCGCTGTACATCCCCGGGTCATGCTGGATGCCGTCAGGGATGTACATGCCGTTGGACAGCGTGGTATCCGTGCTGCGGAACAGCGTGTTCATCCGCCAGATGCCGGAGCGCACCGGGAAGCTGTTGCTGAACGTGTCACCGAATGCGATCAACACCTGGTGCTCGTTGACCGCGGTGGTCGGATTGTCCGTGATTCCGTTGTCCCACATGATGCCCAGGTCGGTGCCGCCGATGCCGAACCTCCGCTGTGTATCGTTCAAATTGCCTGCGCCGGTGACGAACTCGATGAACTGGGTGTTGCCACTGACTGCCACGGGTGTCCGCGTGGTCGCGGGTTCCGATGCCACCGCCGCGGTCGGGACGAGCGCCAGCGCGGCCACCGGCGTTCCGGTGCTCGTCGTCCGCGCGGCCGTGAGCGTCTGTTCCGTTTCGCGGCGCGCGCCCAGTGCGAGCAGCGCCAGCCCCAGTGGCGACCAACTCGGACCGCCAGGGATGTTGGACGCCAGCGAGCCGAGACCGACCGCGGACAACACCTGAGAGACGACGTTGGACACCGTGCGCTGCACGAAAGACGGCCGCGGGGCGGTCGCGACCTTGGGCCGGACTTCGTGAAGCGCGACCACCGCGACGTCGGTGAACGTGACGGGCTCGGGAGCCGCCACGGTTCGCTGCACGACAGGCGGCTCATCGCTGGTGTCGCCGGACGTGGCAGTGGTGGCGACCGCCGATCTGGGCGGCGCCTCGCTGACCGTCGACTTCTTCGTGAGGCCGGCTGACGGCTTCTTCGCGATGCGTATTTGGACGTTCTTGGGTTTGTGCGGTTTGCGCGTCGGTGGCGCAACATTCGCGTCGTCGGCGTCGTCCGCCTCGGACCCCGCCGCCTTGGTTTCAGGTTCGGCGGCGGGCGTCGGCTCCACCTCCACCTTCGCTTCGGCGCCGTCGGTGTCGACCTTGGTGCCCGATTCCGTAGTCGACGTCTTGGCAGGCGCCGAGCTGTCGGCGGACGTCGATGTCTCCGACGCCGACGAACCCTTCTCAGCCGGGCTGGCCGAAGCAACGCCATTACCAGTAGCTATGGCCATGCCCACCCCCAGGGCCACGGCCAGCCCGCCAACGCGGCCTACATACGCGGATGCACCCATTTCTCCCCTAATTACCTCTGATGCATCCCCGACCCAGCGCCACTCTCGCATCCGTGGGGAACGAATGTGCGAAAACCGCAGAAATTTAACGCAGAAGATGTTTTGCGATCCGCATCTTCAGCAAATGATCTTGGCGATTGCCAAGGATCTGCCAAGGAGCCGGTTCCACACTGGGCAGCACGAGGCCAGACCGGCCGCGACCAAGGAGCCCGAAGAGTGACCCACACAGTTCTGTACAGCTACGTGATCGGCTGGGCCGTCACGTCGATCGGCCTGACGCTGACCGCGCAGGGCCGCGCCGGTCGGGTCGGCATGGTCGTGGCGGCGGGCGCGGTGTGGCCGCTGCTGGCGTTGGGGGCCGCGCAGTTCGCGGCCGTCGCGCTGATCGCCGAAGTCGCCCGGGTTTGCAAGCGGAACCGGAAATCCCTCGACGACGAGTTCGAAGAGTTGCTCGCCGAGTGGGCTATCGGCGCCGCGCACGCACAAGATCACCGGTTTGTCGCCACGACGAGCGGCGATAACTCCCGTGGATCAACGGCCGGACGGTAGCGGCAAACGCTGTCGATATCCGTTGCGCCACTTGATAACTAGCGTGAATCGCGGGAATGTTGCGGACAGGTAAACCGGCACCCTAACTTTCTCGGGGATGGCTTGACCATTCGGGAGGTTTCCGTGACGCAGGCCGAGGCGCCAGCCCCGACCAGTTCGCCCTGGTATGTGAGTTCAGCACCGCCCAGGCAGAAATTCGTCGTCATCGTTGTCGAGACGGTCGTGAGTCTGGTGGCGCTCGGCATCGTGGCGGCTCTGACCGCGTTGACCCGCGAGCCGTGGCTGATTCCACCCTTGGCGGCCAGCATGGCGTTGGTCATCGGTGGTGCGCACTTCCCGCTCTCCCAGCCGCGCAATGTCATCGGCGGTCACATGGCGTCCGCGATCGTCGGCGTGCTCGTCGGTGCGGTCGGCGTCAACGCGCTGTGGGGTGGAGCGCTTGCCGGTGCACTGGCGCTGGGTGTCATGAAGCTGATCCGGATGCCGCACTCCCCCGCTGCGGCGACCGCGATGATCGGCGTCGCACCCGCCATACCGCGTTGGGAATTCGTGCTCCTCATCGGTACGGCCGCAACCATTCTGGTCGCCGTGGGTGTCATCGGTAACAAGATCAACCGGGCGAAGTACCCGCACTACTGGTGGTGAGTCAGGCCGCCTGCACGGGCGGCACCAGCCGCAGCTTCATGGCGGCCGCGGTGAGCGGACCGACGACGCCGTCGACTTTCAAGCCACGGGTGCGGCGCTGGAACTCCCTGACCGCAGCCTCGGTCTGCGGACCGTAGATACCGTCGACGACGAGGTGTCCGGCGTACGCCGCGTAGTCCTGTCTGAGTTGACGCTGCAACTGCGCGACTTGCGGACCCTCGGAACCACGGAACAGCAGGACGTGGGCGTACACACCGACCGGCACCGGGGGTCGGGGTGTGGGCGCCGGTTTGTCGATCGCACCGATCTGTTCTTGAATATCGGCGCGCAGCACGTCCATGTCGATCGCGCCGGGATCCCACTTGCCCTGTGAACGGCCGGCGTACTCCTTGTGCCCGATGGTCCGACTGGAGTTCTGCGCCAGCCGACGATTGATGGCGGCGCAGCAACGGACCAAGGCGTCGTACTGTGCGTCCGGCCAATTGGTGCGGTGCGGCGCGGTCGGGCTGGTTCCGCTGTTGGCGCACTCGATGCCGATCATGTGCCAGTTGCCCATGTTGGTCGGCAGCCACGGATACATGCCGACGCCGGCGTGCCATGCGACACCGACCGCGACGACGGTCACCGTGCCGTCACGCGCGAGATGCAGTTGCGACAACGGGCCGGGCAGGTCCGGCCTGCCGTTGGCGATGGACGCCGCGCTCGCGGTGTCTGATCCGGTGTGATGCACCATGACACCGCGGATGTCCTTGAAGTCGCCGTGGCCACGATCGCGCCACCCGGGATACTCGACGAGCCGGACATTTTCGGCGCGCAGCACGTCGGCGAGCCACACCGGGTCGCCGGTCCACGGTCCTGTCTGAGCCAACCAATTTCCCTTCGTCGACGACACACCGGTCTCAACGGCGAGCGTATCGGACTGGCACCGCGCGCAGGAGTACCCGAGAAAGATGCTGTGCCTCAATCATTTCGACAGCACGGCGATGATTAGCTGTCGCAGGCGAGGCAAACGCCGCCAAGACAGCCGCAGTCGTGGCAGCCGCCCTTGTTCCCGAAAGTTGCTGTGTCAGCGAAACATTGCCGAAGGTCGCTCCAGATACGCGAATTCAAGATCAAGACAACGGCGTAACCGCCGAATCGCCGACGGTGTCGTAGTTTCCGGATAGGATTTCGATCAGTTCGAATGCCACGGATTGCTTCACAGCGAATCGCGACAGCACCACCTCGAGTGCCGAGCCAGTTGCCACAGGGAGAGCGAATCAATGGTCAGAACACATACGGTTGTCGCGGGGGAAACGTTGTCGTCCTTGGCATTGCGCTATTACGGCGACGCGAATCTGTACCGGCTGATCGCCACCGCCAGCGGCATCCCGAATCCGAATTTGATCAACGTGGGGCAACGACTCGTGATGCCCGACTTCATCAGGTACTCGGTGGCCGCAGGGGACACGCTGCCGGAGTTGGCGTCGAGGTTCTATGGTGACGCCGAACTGGACAAGCTGATCGCGGACGCCACCGGCATCGCCGAGTCGGGCCCGCTGAACGCCGGCCAGCAACTCATCATCCCGGACATCACCAGGTATACCGTTGCCCCCGGCGACACGTTGTCCGCCTTGGCGTTGCGGTTCTACGGGGACACCGCGTTCTATCCGGTGATCGCCGCTGTCAACGGGATCGCCGACCCCGCCGTCATCAACGTCGGGCACAAGCTGGTGATCTTCGTCGGCCGCAGCGACGGGTTCGGGCTACGCATCGTCGACCGCAACGAGAACGATCCCCGGCTGTGGTACTACCGGTTCCAGACGGCGGCGATCGGCTGGAACCCCGGCGTCAACGTTCTGCTGCCGGACGACTACCGCACCAGCGGACGCACCTACCCGGTCCTCTACATGTTCCACGGCGGCGCGGCCGACTTCCGCCAGTTCGACTTCCTCGGAATCCGCGAGCTGACAGCCGGTAAGCCGATCATCGTCGTGATGCCCGACGGTGGGCAGGCGGGTTGGTACTCCAATCCGGTCACCTCGTTCGTCGGCCCGCGGAACTGGGAGACGTTCCACATCGCCCAGCTGCTGCCGTGGATCGAGGCAAACTTCCGGACGTACGCCGAGTACGACGGCCGCGCGGTGGGCGGGTTCTCGATGGGCGGCTTCGGCGCGCTGAAGTACGCGGCCAAGTATTACGGCCACTTCGCGTCGGTCAGCGCGCACTCCGGCCCGGCGAGCCTGCGGCGCGACTTCGGCCTGGTGGTGCACTGGGCCAACATCACCTCGGCGGTCTTGGACCTGGCGGGCGGCACGGTCTACGGTGCGCCACTGTGGGACCAGGCGCGGGTCAGCGCCGACAACCCGATCGAGCGCATCGAGAGCTATCGGAACAAGCGGATCTTCCTGGTCGCAGGCACCAGTCCGGATCCGCTCAACTGGTTCGACAGCGTCAACGAGACGCAGGTGCTCGCCGGTCAGCGGGAGTTCCGCGACCGGCTGAGGGCGGCCGGCATTCCACATGAGCCGCACGAGGTGCCCGGCGGCCACATCTTCCGGCCGGACATGTTCCGCCTCGATCTCGACGGCATCATCGCCCGCCTGCGACCTGCGGCCGCGGGCGTGGCGCCAGGCCCCCCTGCGGCGATACAACCCTGAGTAGCCACCCGAATCAGGTTGAGCCACTGGACATTTGACAGAACCGGTGAGAGCCGTGGCGCCCGTCGACTACGTTCGCCTTGTGGAACCACCCCACACCTATCTGCGGGAAACCTCGTCGTCGGTAGTGCACCACCAGGACTATCTGAACCGCCGCGATGACCAGGCGCTCTGCGGGGCCGCGGTCGGGAATCCGCTGGATCCGGCAGCCGGGCCGCCGGCCTCGGTCTGCGCTGCCTGTGAGTCGAAGTTGGTCGAGTACCACCTCAAATGGTGGCGCGAGCGAGCCGAGGCGGCCACGGCGGAACTCGAAGAACTGCGCATCAAATATCGCGCGTTGGCAGGACCCGAAGACAGCCCGCCCGCCGATGTGCCGGTCCAGGTGCACGACGACGCCGACGAGACACCGCTGACGCCTTTCCTTGCGCAGGCTCACAAGGAACTGCTGGATCTGTGTCGGCAGTTCGACGGCGCCGTCCCGTACTGGCGGGTGAAGAACTGTATGGACGCCTTCAGCGACAAGTTGGGGTCCGACGAGCGGGTGCTGCTGGCGCAGGAGATCGGCGCGGACGGCTCGTTGATCCGGTGGTGCACGGCGCAGATCGAGAGCCTCGGTTGGCAGGTGACGAACAACCCCGTCAGCGGTGAGGCCGAGGACATGATGGAGGCCTGGACGCATGACCTCTACCAAACGCCGAAGAAGACCAAATGGCGGCTGGGCCGGTCTCGGTCGCACGGTGGTGCGTGAGAAACGCCACCAAGTTCATGTGCAATGGCCCAGTCGGCCAGCATGATTCGTGGTCCGCGGCCCGGAGCCGCTAACCCTCCTGAGGCCAATCTCCATGCGAGTCGAGGCCGTCGTCGTCGTCCCACATCTCGCGGCGTCTATCGCGGGGGCGGATGATGCGGCGGCGCAACTCCAACAGCAACTCTTCGGTAGAGGCTCGCGATAGCGCGTCGACGACGAACGAGTCGTATCGACGCTCAGAACTGTCGCGGTGAAGTTTGACAACCATTTCTTTGGGCTCACCGCCAGCCAGGATGGTGTCGATACTCCCCGGCGCCCAACCCAACTTGTTCTCCAGCATCGCGTAGGTGCCTGGGCTGGCCCTGCGTACCCCGTTTTCGATGTCGGCGAGGGTACGCACGGTGAGCTGAAGGCTGTTGGCCAAGTCGGTGCGGGTGCGATAGCCCAGCGCGACGCGCCGACTCACGATCTGGTGGCCCAGGCGTTCCAGGTCCATTGATGGATCATGACCCGCCAGGGGCGGAAATGTCGAGTCGCCGCGCGCATTTTTTTCCGTCTGACGCGGACAAGATCGGAAGTTACTTCCAGGAGACTCCAGCCAGATCCGCTCTGACCTGGGTGATCGTCTCCCAGAACAGCTCCTCCACCCTCTCCTTCGACTGACCCACCACCTCGACCTTCGGCACCCCCGCCAGTTCGCGCCGCACCACTGTGGCATCGGGCAGTGCGTCACCGGTCCACCATTCCTGGCGGATCTCAAAGTCGTCGAAACGCTCTCCCTCACGGGTGCGGCGCAGTTCGCCGCGCCGCTTACTCACCGGCACCCGCGCCCACCACTGCGCCCGCCAGTAAGGGCCGTCGTAGGCCGCCGGCGGCGCACCGGACGCCCATTCCTCGACTTGAACAGGCTCAATGGGGGCCATTCCGTTGTATGCCTCGGTAAATCCGTATGCCTCGTCGCGGTCGAGGTAGACCCGTTCGACGCGATAGGTGTCGCCACTGCCCGCCGTCACCACATACACCGTGGCCATCGCGGTCCTCCTCGCGCTGATGAGTGTCTTCAGTCTCTCACCATCGGCTTGCCACGCGTCGTAGAAATCGGCGCGGACGTCAGGATCTCGACAGCTGCTAGCTCGGACGACCCCTGGCCGTCGCTTGCCATCAGAACAAATGTTCCGGATTTTTTCTCCGTTTTATTGACATTGTTGCTGTTTCTTTCCTATTCTTGCTAGCACCTGACCCGCCGGCTCGTGGCGGCACGAGGCCCGTCGAGACGTTTGCGGGGTTGGCTCGGCGGGCCGCGGGTCAGGTTCAAGCGTCGCGGCCCTCAATGCAATGCCCCACAAGCGGATACGAACGACTGAAGCTGTCGTGAGCCAGAAAGCGCCGGGATGTCGAGGCCGGGTGGTCCGGTCGCGAGGCCCCGACGAACGGGGTCGCCAACAGAAAGAGAAGAAGTATGAGTATTCGGAAGTTCACCGCTGGTGCCGTGTTCGCCGGTGCCGTCGCAGCCGCAATGGTCGGTGCCGGCACGGCTTCGGCAGCCCCTGGCATCTCCCTCGATCCCGGCACCGACGGCGCCGGGACAATCGGGTTCGGAGATCAAACAGAGGATGGCGCTTACGCACGGGCCACCCAGGACAACGCGGCCTTGGCAATCAGCTTCCTGAGTCCGTCCGCGGCAATCTCCACGGGCAAGGGCACGGGAAACACTGCCATCGCCTTCAACGGCAAGTCCACTGTCGGACAGGATCCGCAGACCACCGACAGCGGCGCCCTTTCGATTTTCGCCGAGACCGAGGTGGACGGTACGAGCAACAACGTCCTCACCCTCGCCGGCAAGACCACTACCGCCAAACACAGCAGCGGCAACACCGTGGTCAACCTCGCAGGCGTCGTCGAGGCAGGCAAGCAGAAGAAGGACGAGGCCGGTGTGCTGAGCCTCAACGTCTGCGGTACACAGGTCGCAGGCCAGGCCGACCACATCACTGTCAGCCAGAACGCTTGCTAAACAACAGAATTCACGGGATGGGTGCCCTTCTCGAGCGGCACCCACTCGTCAACGGGGCGAGACGTCGATGACTCGCCTGCGAGTAACTCGTCACACCTACCCAAGAGAAGCATCATGAGTTCGACGAACGCGGACCGGTCCCGATGAAAAGGGAAGCCGTCAAGAAGCTGGCTGCACGCCTGGTGTTGGCCGTTGCGCCGTTGGCAGGGCTGCTCGTTTTGCCTGCCGCCCACGCCGACGATCGGGGCGGCGCAGGGTACTCCAACGTCCCCGAGGTAGAGACCCATCCGGTGAACAACACTTCCGACGCTCGCTTCTACTGGCTGCTGACGCGGCCCGATCAGGAGCGCGCGCTGGTGGTATGGAACTTCCCACTCGTGCGATCCCAGGCGATAACAACGTGTCAGCGGCGCGACACCGGCCAATCGCCAATGCAAGCGCTATATGCGCTGGATCAGCGCTACGGCGGGCCGTACTCCTTCGACGATGCGAACAGCATCACGTCCGCCGCCGAGACCATCTACTGCCCATGGCACAACGCTCCGATGCCCGCTGGAAACTGGGCGAACACGTCGGCTCCCATGTATCCGATGCCTGTCTACCCACCGCTGGCGTGGTCTCCGACAGCCGCGCCGTGCATGTGACGAAGAATCCGGTCCGCCCCGAGACCGCCGGCAAGCGATAACGCTGCAAGGCGTCACGCTGGCACCGCGATGGACGGCGCCCCGCCGTTCGTCTGGCACGGTTCCCTCCGAACACCCGAGGCGGCCGAATTGGCGGCGTTCTACGGCGATGGTTTCTTCGCCAACCACATCTTCTGGCCTCCGTTTCGCACCAACCGGATGGTGCAGTTGTATCGGCAGCCGTTCGAGCACTATGGACATTTGTGCCCACACCCACAGACCGTGCGTCTCCCGATCAGGCGCCGTCGTCGTCGCCGCGGTCAACTGCTCGCACGCTGCCGTGCAAACATCGGCGGTCGCGCCACCAGCAACGACGATTCCGATGTTCGGCTTATCCCCGATATTCCTCTCGCACACTAGGATTCGAGCAACCCCGTGCCGATTCGCCGAAATGCCAACTCGAAGCGTTGGTCGTCGGACGGGGGCGAGATTTAGTGGACTATATGGTCCGTACGGGTTTAGACTTGGAGTCCAGACGCCCCGATAGCCACATCGTGTGGCGTTGATCATCAGGTGCAGCGCGGCCACTCGATGGGTCCGCAGATGGGCGTCAGGGGCATCACCATCGACCGTAATTGCGACGACATGCTGCAGGTTATTCACGCCAAGCCTCAGTTGGTGAGGGTCGGCGCCTCAGCGAAAGTCAGGCTCAGAACGAAGGATTCACGTGTGCACGCGAACTGCCCGCTACCCCGGCGCAGTGGCATTCGTCGCGCTATACAGGAACGGCTTCCAGTGTCGGCGAAGTTGGTCATCGTGGAATCCGCTACTCGCCGAGGAATCCGAACTTGCCCACCTACTGCAGAAGCGCGGGAATGAAGAGCTCCCGAGCATGCAGGCGAATCGATTTGTCCGTCAAGCCCATTAGACGTCGATCCCTACGAGAGGAACCCGCAATGACCTACTTCACCCCCATCGAGCCCGGTGCGGCGCACGGCCAAGCCGCCGACCTCTTGAAGCAGGTAAAGAAGACGTTGGGTTCCATCCCGGACATGACGAAAGTGATGGCAAACAGCCCCGCTCTACTCAAGAGTTACCTCGCCTTATTCACCGCAGTAGCCGGTGGGACCATTCCAGCGGGCACTCGTGCGCGTCTGGCCATCGCCTCCGCTGAATTCAACGGATGCGAGTACTGCCTGTCGTCGCACACCTACGTTGGTGCAACCACAAACAAGGTTGATGCGGCCGAACTGGCGAAGGCTCGCAGGTGCGAATCTGACGATCCACACGTAGCCGCTCTGCTGAAATTGTCGAACACCATCGCTGCCAACTTCGGCGACGTCGACGAATCCGACATCAGCGCCGCGCGTCAGGCCGGCGTAACCGAGGAAGAGATCGGAGAACTCGTGGCCAACCTGGCGCTCAACACACTGACCAACTACTTCAACATCATGGCTCGCGTCGACAACGAATGGCCGGTAGTCCCACTGTGACCCGTCGACCTGCCCCACAATCGATCGCAAAGACAGTCGGCCGCGCAGGAGTCACCCGGGTGAACATGTGCTGGGGGTGATGACTATTCACCCTGCTCGCGAGAAGCTCTGGTGAAGAGCAAGAACAACTTCCAGCCAGTCCAGCCCGGCGGTACAACAACCGCCCGACCGCCGAAGACCACGGCGATTGGTTCGAGGTCGAGCGATATCAAGTATCTGAAAGACGTGGAACGATGACGGCATCTACGGCAGCCCCACAGACCGGCCCGGTCGTCATGGCCCGCGCCAGTTCCAGCCGGATCTACGCGGCACTCTCCATATTCAGCGCGGCGATGTGTAGCGAACTGCTGCGTACGTGTGGCCGCCCACATCCGCGGCGTGGGTCATCTTCGTCTCTCGCACTTCCCATCCCACTGGATAGAACTTCGCGGATCATTGAAAGGACAGCTCCGCCATGAACGACGCAGCAGCCCGGGCACGTTACGAAGAGTTCACCGAACTCCACCGTGGTCCCGCAACATTCATCATGCCCAACGCATGGGATGGACCGTCGGCTCTGCTCTTCAAGGAAACCGGATTCAAATCCATCGCCACCTCATCCGCGGTTCTCGCCGCGACGCTTGGCCGGATCGACGGCATCCACGCCGTCAGCCGTGACGAGCATCTCGATCACGCCGCCTTACTCACCTCCGTGAGTGGACTTCCGATCAACGGCGACTTCGAGGACGGCTACGGCGAGACGCCCCAAGACGTCCGTGCCACTGTCGAGGCATCAATCGCTTACGGTCTGGCTGGCATCGGAGTCGAGGACACCACCGGTGACCCCACCAAGCCGATTCGTGAATTCGATGATGCGGTTCGCCGCATCGAGGCTGCCGCCGCAGCTGCGCGCGGACGGATCGTCTTGACCGGCCGTACGGACAACTTCTTGTGGGGCATTTCCGACCTCGACGACACCATCCGCCGCCTTGCCGCATTCGCGGAGGCAGGAGCTGACGTCCTTTACGCACCGAATCTGCCTGATCGCGCCTCGATTAGCGCAGTCATCAACGCTGTCGCCCCCAAGCCGGTCAATGTCCTAGTCAGCCCGCACGATGCCGCTACACTCGCAGAACTGCAGACGATCGGTGTGCGTCGAATCAGCCTTGGCGTCGACCCTTATACCTACGCTCTCGGAGCCACCCGAGAGGCGGCCACGAGGCTAGTCGAGGGAGACCTCAAGGCGCTCGGATCAAACCTGGACTTCGGCCACATCGTCGAGCTGATCAATGGCTGACAAAGGCTCGTCATGGTGGACCGCTCGGTCGACTCCTAAACCTGCGGTAAAGCGATCATGACGCCCGCGCACAGCCGGATGGGGTCAACGCAACTGTCTTGGTGGCGATTGCCTCTGTTCGGAAATCTACTTTCGCGTGTTGCCGCTATCAGCGAATGGATTCGGATCGACACCGGGCGTCCAGGAAAGCCCCGGGACCCCCCAGCCATGTGCGGTAACAGCGTCGGAGGCGCGGACGGCGTAGGGCGGTGCCAGGCGATCGATGTATAGCTCACCGTCGAGGTGCCCGACTTCGTGTTGCAGCATTCGTGCGATCAGTCCAGTGCCCTCCACCGTGACTGGCTCACCGTCCGCATCCAATCCGGTGACCCGTGCCCAGTTCGCGCGGGCGATCGGAAATTTCTCCCCCGGCACTGATAGGCAGCCCTCCTCGTCGCTGACCGGATCGGGTGGACCCGCAGGCCAATCGGCAGTCTCCAGCACCGGGTTGACAACGCAACCCCGGATGCGTGCGGATTCCACACGCGCTCGCGGGCAGTCGTAGACGAAGATGCGAAGGTCGGCTCCGATCTGGTTGGCCGACAGGCCAACTCCCTTCGATGCCGCGAGCGTGTCGTACAGATCTCCGATGAGATGCGCAAGATCGAGCGGTAACGACCCGTCGGCGCTGACGGATACCAGACGGGTGGGAGTATGCAGAGCGGGATCTCCGACAATGCGGATCGGTATGACACCCATAAGGGCCGAGGATACGCCAACAGTTACGAATCATCCTGTGTGCCTTGGATATCGGCGATTGCAAGGCCCGGTTGCGCATCTGAACAGGTGGCAGTTCAGACGCCAGAGACGCCGCGAATGAACGCATTTAAAGGACTTTTTAGTCCATTGCGTGATACTCTCGCTGGGCCGCCAGCGGCATGCCGCCCTGTTATGTCGGCGATCACGCTCGCACCCGTCGATGAACTGACGATCTCGACCCGCCGATAACCCAAACCCGTTTCACGAAGAAAGAAAGTAGGAAGCCCATGGACCTCGCAAAGCTGATGGACAAGCACCTCACGCGGTATTTCGACCCGACGAGAACCATCCCGGAAGAGACGTTGCAGCAGCTGTTGTGTTTTCTGCGGTCGGCTCCGACGTCGGTCAACGTGCAGCCCAACCATTTCTACGTTCTCGCAACGCCGGAGGCCAAGGAGAAGCTCGCGAACAACTTGGGCGAACGCTTCAGCGACAACGGGGAGAAAGTCCAGAACGCGTCGCACGACATCATCGTTACTACGCTGACCGACCTGCCCGACGAGCACATGGATGCAGTTTTTGCCAAAGAACGGGCCGACGGCCGCTTCCCGGATCTGTCGAAGCAGGAGCTGTGGGAGTTCATGACCCGAGACTTCCTCAACATTCGATCCTCGAAGTTCAAGGATTTGGACCACTGGATGGAGAAGCAGACCTACATGGCTGTCGGAATGACGATGATGGCCGCCGCCGCCCTCGGTGTCGAGGCGACACCTTTCGAGGGCTTCGACCGGGACAGCGTTGATGAGGCGTTCGGAATTGTCGGGACTGGTTACACGACAACGCTTCTCATGGGGTTGGGCTACCCGCATCAGGAGAAGGCCTATACGACTCGGATCTCAAGATTGAACCCCGACCGTCTGTTCACCTTCCTTTAGACCCGGAGCCGTGTCGGCTCGGCGTCGTGAGCCACCGCGGCGCGACCACCAGGAGCATCACAATGGAACATGACACGCGGCTGCAGGCGCGATCGGCTACCCATGCTGACGAGCTCCCCGGCGCGGAGCGGACTCATCAGGCCTCCGGCGACTGGGACCTGTGGAAGGTTGGCGGCAAGGTGTTCATGCTGCATACCGCGATGCCCGGAGAACCAGTCGTCATCCTGAAGGCTGATCCCGCCGATGCGAAGTTCCTGCGCGAAGCTCATGAGCAGATCACCGCGGGGTACCACATGAACAAGGAGCACTGGATCACGCTTCATCCCGGTGGCGGCATCGAACCACGACTCGTCGACAATCTGGTGACCGAGTCGTACCTGCTTGTCGTCGAAGGGCTTCCAAAGAAGAAGCGCCCGGTAGATCCCGACGAATTCCGACACTCGCGGCCGCGACGGCCGTACTCGTGACCTTGAAGTGCCCGTGGTCTGTACCGGCCGCGGGGCAAAGGTCGGGCGCCGCTGGCAATGGAATTCACCGATATGGTGGCCGGCTACACGATCGGCTACCGGCCGCTGCCGATGCAAATTGATGCCTCGGGTGCGGACATCCTGAGTTCCGTGATCCCACAGCAGAACTCAGGGGCGTCGGCTAACTCTCGTCGAGGGTCGACTGCCATGCAGCGGCCGCGACCAGTTCGGGCACCAGAACCTCGGTGAGCAATCTGACGTCGTCATCGGTGTCACCGGCGTAGCGGACGTCGTACTGTGCGCCGGGCACAGCGCCGCCAACCCCGACGACAGTGCTGCCACGCGCCTGCGTCCATTCGGCCAGTTGCGGCTCCCACTTGGAACCCGCGAAGACGAGTAGTCGGTAATCCGTGGTCTTGGTGAGATAGACGTCGACATGGCTCCAATCGCCGGTTTCGCAGGCGACAGCGGGGCGGCGAGGTCCTTCCCGCAGCATCAGCGCACCTTGTTGGGCGGAGCACAGCCGGTGGGCCGGAGCGGCCAAATGCGTACCGTGCGGGCCGAGCAACAGGCCGGAAACAGCTGGGCACCATTCGGATTCGGTGGCAATGAGTTGTGCGGACGCCTCTGCCGCCGCCGCGACCACGTTCGCTAGATGTCCGGTACTCGCGCCGCGCAGCTGACACTCCAACGCCATGAGCAACGCGAGCGTGTGCTGATAGCTCCGGCACGCTACGCCACCGACTTCGGGTTCGGCTTCCAGCATGACGGTCGAGCCGCAATCCTCGGTGATCGGTGACCCCGGCGTGTTCGTCAGGGCGACGGCATGAGCTCCTGCGGGTAACCGGCCCAGCGCATTCAGGGTTTCGGCGGATCGGCCGCTGGCGGAGGTGGCAACGACCAACGTGCGGGCGTCCCACGCCGGAAGCAGTTGCGACGACGCCAGTTCGGACGTGGCGACGAGCCCGGCCGCCCGCATCCGCGCCGCAGCTACCCCACCGGCGTAGGCCGACGACCCCATCCCGATCAGCACCACCCGTTCGACGTCGCGCGGAACAACCTGCGCCCACGGGTTGCCCGCCTCCAGCGTCGTGGCGAGTCGCCGCAACACCTCGGGCTTGCGGTAGAGGTCGGCGGCGAACCCTTCTTGCTTCATATGGCGGTCCCCAACAGTGCGGGCAAGGCGGCATCGGGCACATACATCCAGCGGGGTAGATGGCGTGCGGCATAGATGATCTCACGCAGTACCTGCTGCAGCCGGAAGGGCATGAGCAGATCCTGGTCGTACAACTCGGAATGCTGCAGGGTCGAGGCGTAAGCGTCCAGGAACGTGTCCCGCACCATCGCCTCGACTTCGGCGAGCGCCGCGGGTTCGAGCTCAGTGTGTTTGGCCGCGACGATCGTTGCGTGCGTCAGCGACTGGGTCATGCCAGCCACGTCGAGAGCTGCGGGGATCGGTAGCGCCCGTTGCGAAGCCGGGAGTACGGGGTTGCCGTCGAAGTCGGTGACCAACAGGCGATCGCCGCTGCGCAGGATCTGACCGACGTGCAGGTCACCGTGGCCCTCGATGACCGGGGTGCCCGCGAATTCGCCGAGGCTCTCGAATGCGGACGCGAAGTCGTCGCGGCGGCGCCGCGTCAATTCGACGCACGCTGAATCGCCGAGTGCACAAACGGTTTCGAGGGTGTAGTTCGCGGACTCACGCCACCGGGTCGCGTCCTGAGCGGAGGCGGTGGTGATGGTCGCGCTCAGGTGGTCGTGCATGTCGGCGATCAGACGCCCGAGTTGCCGGATCATATCGGTGGCCGTTTCGGGGCGGTGTTCGCGAGCCGCTTCGGTGAGCAGATCGACAGCCCAGGTCCAGCCGTCGACGGCGCCGGGGACGTACTCGTCCACGTTGGCGACCAACGTCTCCGTACCATCCGGCGCTCGCCACGTGACCACTCCCCACGGTGCGGGCATCCCGCCGAATCCGGCGTCGCGCAGCACGCTGATCCGATGCGGCGCAGGATGCGGCCCCTGCTGCAAGTGGGTCGCCCACTTGACCACGGCGGCGCCGCCGACGATGACGGACTCGTTGGTCTGGTCCACACCGACGGGGCGCTCGCCGACGGCCGTGCGCCGCAGCCACGAACGCACGGCGAAGTTACCGATGCGACTCTCGTCGACAGTGGCCAGCAGGGTCAACAACGCCTCCGCGGCACCGTCGCCGGGATGAGCACGCCGCCACGGCCCCGCGCCATCGCGAACCATCGGGACGGCAGCCTGATTTGAGAGCACCGAAAGCCGTGAGCCCTCAGCGAGTTCCAACGCGTCGATGACGTCGCAGGCGTCAGTCAAGCGACGCCCGGTACTTCGCACCGACCTGCTCGATGACGTCGGCGCCGACACGCAGGCCGTCGCGGGCGCGGATCGCGTCGCCCTGCTCGGCCAACCGGGCGCGCAGCGCGGTATCGCCCAGCAGCCGCTCGACGGCGTCGGTCAATTCGGCGTCGGCGAACCCGTAGGTGTTCAATCGCACGCCGAAGCCGAGTTCGTCGATCCGCTGCGCGTTCTCGTACTGGTCCCAGAACAACGGCAGCACGATCAACGGCTTGCCGAAGTGCAGTGTCTCCGTCACGGTGTTGTTGCCGCCGTGCGAGATCACCAGGTCGACCTGCGGGATGATCTTCGTCTGCGGCACCATCTGTGCGCCAATCATGTTGTCCGTCAGGGTGATCCGATCCGCCTGCGGGCCCTTGCTGACGATGAAGCGGTGCCGGGTGGTGCCGAGGATGTCGACCAGGCGCTGCATGAGTTCGACGTCGGCGCCGCCGAGCGACCCCAGCGACAGGTAGATCAGGGCACTGTCGTCAGGTCGGTCGGCCAGCGATGGCGGGATGACGTAGTCCTCGTCGGTCTCGCGCACGCTGGAATCCATTCTCACCCAGCTGTCGTCGAGCGGACGCGCCTCGAGATAGTCGGCCTCGGCCGGATACACGTAGAGGTTGGCGGCGGGATTCGATGCTCCACCGCGGGGCATGAACTCGAGATCGGGCAGCGCCGCGGCGCCCTGTGCCTGCACCCACGAGTTGAAGTCGCTCCACATCGCGCGGTGGGTGCGCTCGAATTCGGTTCGGTAGGCATCCCATTGCGACCGATCGGCGCTGGGCAGTCCCGAGAACGGCGGCGGCACGCCCGGCCCTCTGATCTCCAACGGACTGCAGGACACAATGCGCACGAACGGCGCACCCGAAGTTGCGAGCGCCGGGAAGAGCACCACGTTGTCCTCGACGAGGACAACGGGTCGGTGCGTGGCGATGATCTCGCGCAGGCGGGGTTCGCAATATTTGGCGCCGTCGATGAGCGCCTGATACGTCGGCTGGATGAACGACCCGAGTTGTTCGATGGTTGGCTTGCGGAACTCCGGCGCGGTCTCGGTGATGAAGTCGGTCCAGAATGCGCCCGCGTCCTGCTCGTCCGCATCCGCCGGCGGTTCGGCCAGGTCGACGAGTTCCTCGATGAAGCCGAACGGGGCCAGCTTGCCTGCCCACGAACTCTCGGCGGCGAACACGATGGTGTGCCCGCGATCGCGAAGGATCGCGGCCAGTCCGATGCACTGGTTCGTCGGCCCGTACGCCGATTCGGGCCAGAACATGATCGTCAGGGGTGTCGGCGATGCGGCCATGCAGCGGAAGATACCTCGTTGACCGACCGTGCTCGAACCGATCGAGAAGGACGATCCGCTGACCGTGGCCTGCGCGGTGTCACGCTACCGGTGTGGGCAACGGTAGCGATGCACCTGCGTCGCGCTGGTGCTTCTGCTTCCCGGATGGCGCGACAACAATGAACGGGCTCGAAGTCGCGGCTAAGTAGTGCCGGGCCGGAACCGGGCGAGATTGCAGTGGGGTACTACTGCGTTCTTGGCGCCAACCGCGACTGATGATTTTTCGGTCAAGACACCCAGTCATGGCGGAAGGATGGCGCGGCGCTATGGCGACGATCTCCCCACCCGCAACCGGCCACAATCGCCGTACCCATCGACGCCAAGAGAAGACAACGATGTTGGACCGGCTTGCGCGGATGGCCGTGGCCCGGCCGAAGGCGGTTCTCGCCGCAACCTTGGTCATCATGGTCGCCGCATTTGCCTACGGTTCAGGAATCACCGACCGGCTGTCAGGGGGCGGCTTCTACAGCGTTTCTTCCGAATCGCAGCGCGCCGCTGCCATGCTCGAGCAGCGGTTTCACGTCGGCAAACCGAACTTCGTGATTCTCGCGACCGCCACCGACAGCGGGTCTGTCGACGACCCCGTCGCGGTTGCCGCCGGCCAGGCTCTCACTAGAGAGCTTGCCGCCACGCCCGGTGTCACAACGGTCAGCTCGTACTGGGGGCCGGGCCCGTCCGAATTGCTCCGCAGCAAAGACGGGACGAAGGCACTGATCGTGGCGCACGTCGAAGGCGATGAGCGCGAGTTCGCGGCGGCGGCCCAACGTCTCATCGCCACCTACCGCGGCACCGAGCGCGGTCCGCTGAAGCTCGAACTCGGCGGTGAGGCGGTCAGCTACAACGACGTGACCGATCAGCTCAACCACGACTTGGCGATCAGTGAAGCAGTCGCGATGCCGATAATCCTGGTGCTGATGACACTGGTGTTCGGCAGTCTCGTGGCAGCCGGCTTGCCGCTCATCATCGGTGCGCTTTCGATCGTGGGCTCACTCGGCCTTCTCGCGTTGTTGTCGGATTTCACTCCGGTGTCCAACTATGCGCTCAACGTGACGACGATCGTCGGTCTGGCTCTGGCCATCGACTACAGCCTTCTGGTGCTGACCAGGTTCCGTGAAGAACGGACCCGGGCTCAGTCCCTCGACGATGCGATCATCGAGTCGGTTCGAACCGCGGGGCGCACGGTAGCGTTCTCTGCCACCACGGTGACGCTGTCGGTGCTGGCGCTGCTTGCGTTTCCGATGATGTTCCTGCGTTCGATCGCCTATGCGTGTGTCGGTGTGGTACTGCTCGCGACGGTGTGCGCGCTTGTCGTCATGCCCGCCCTGTTACGACTTCTGGGCTCCCGAATCGACTCGCTCAATGTGCGCCGGGAGATTCCGCAGCTGTTTGGGCGTCGCGCACCGACCGAAGCGCGGGCGGAGGAAGACGGATTCTGGTTCCGCAGTTCACGGTTGGTCATGCGGAGGCCGGTCGTGATGGGGGGCGCGGTTCTGGTCCTGGCCCTGCTTCTTGCGGCACCGTTCGGTGCCATCCGCTTGAACTTTCCGGATGACCGGTCGCTGCCTGCGACGATCGAAAGCCGAAGTGTCGGAGACGTGATCCGCTCCGAATTCCCGGCGCAAGCGACTGCTGCGATGGATGTGCTCCTCGAAGGCTCTGGGGGTGCCGATCAGCTGGACGGGTACGCCGCGACGCTGTCAAAGTTGCCGCACGTCGTGGCCGTCAAACTGGGAATGACGAGCTATGTCGACGGGCAACGAATTGGCGAAATGCCGGTGCCCGACGCGAATGGCGCCTATCTACGGCTGATTCCAGACGTTGATCCCTACAGCGACGCGGCCAACCTGCTCCTTGATCAGGTACGCGGAACACCCGCTCCGGGCACCGTGCATGTCGGCGGACTCACCGCGGAGAACGCTGATACCAAAGACGCTCTGTTTGAGCGCGTTCCATTGGCTCTGGCACTGATGGTGCTGGCGATGTTCGGCGTGCTGTTCGCGTTCACGCGAAGCGTGGTACTGCCGATCAAGGCGTTGCTGCTCAACGTAGTCAGTCTGTCTGCGACTCTCGGCGCGATGGTGTTCATCTTTCAGGAGGGTCACCTCAAGTGGCTGGTTGGAGATTTCGCTGTAACTGGGACACTGCCTGCACCGGTGCCCATCCTGATCATTTGCCTCACATTCGGGCTGTCCATGGACTACGAAGTGTTCCTGTTGTCGCGCATCACTGAGGAGTACCGCACGCACGGCGACACCAACCTCGCCGTGATGCGCGGGCTGCAACGCGTTGGCCCCGTCGTCACTGCGGCGGCACTGATCATGTCAGTCGTGTTCATCGCGATGGCCACCTCTTCGGTGTCGTTCGTCAAGTTGCTAGGCGTCGGGTTGACGCTAGCGATCCTGTTCGACGCCACATTGATTCGCGCGATCCTCATGCCCGCCGCGATGAGGCTGATGGGTCGGGCGAACTGGTGGGCACCTCATTGGCGACGGCCTCCCGCGCATCTGCTCGTGAGTGACGCCCATCGTCGGCATCAATTGACCGTGCGGCAACTGACAGCGCAATTGGCGGCGAACTGACATGCAGTCGTTGCAACACGATGCGTTCGAAATGACTACACAGCAACGGGTGCTGGCGGAGGTCGCAACACAAGCTTCGGCGATGACCGAGCGGCTGTTGGCCAGTGATTCAACCGGTGATCGCGCGATGGGGACGTTCATCGAAGCGTTCTTCGGCATGATTCCGTTGGACGGCTCTGCGCGCAGCATCAACGGCATCGTCATGCTGCCCGTGCTCGTGTTCGGCGCCGAGACCGCTGCGCCGATGCGTGCGACACCCGTAGCGCTTGTTCACACACTCTGGTGGGCGGCGGCGCGGTATCTGGACGACATGATCGACAATCCGGAACTCACGCGGACCGCTCCCGCGGATTTCAACCGCGGCGTGATGACCGCAATTGCGGTGGGGAATTATCTGCCGCTCAACATTTTCGGCGATCTCGCTATCTCCGATGCGGTTCGGTTGCGTCTGCTCACCGAGTACAGCAACGGATGCATCGACGCGTTGAGCGGGCAGCTGACCGACCTCGTTCTCGACGTCGAGACCGCAACTCTCGACGATGTGCTGCGCAACTACGAGGGCAAGACGGGCGCACCCTACGGGATGTCCGCCGCGCTCGCCGCGCAGCTCGCAGAGTGCGACGACGACCGAGTCGATGCCTGGCGCTCGTTCGGCAGGAGACTCGGAGTTCTTCGTCAACTGGTCAACGACCAGCGCGACCTGGTCACCGAACGCGACGAGGATCTGCGAAACGGCACTGCGACCTATCTGCTCGTTCATCTTCTCGGCACTGTGTCGACTGCCCGACGGGCGGAACTGATCGGCCTTCACCGGCAAGCGCGAACTTCGGAGGAGGCGCGGGCTGAACTGAAGCGAGCAATGTTGGCGCAGGACATCGTTTCCAGCTACACAGAGACAATCCAGCCCATCGTCCGTGCCGCTCGCGACACGCTTGCGTCGCTCAGTGGTGACCCGCAGTGTGTCAGCGAGCTAGCCGGGCTCATCGACGAGACGATTACCTACTTTCCGCAGTTTCAACTCCAGTGACCAAAGAACCTATGAGCGTCGACGAATGGATCAGCGCTCTCGAGTCGGGGTGGCGACAACGGGATCCAACTGCGATCGCCGGCCTCTTCACCGACGATGCGCACTACCACCGCGGCCCGTTCGGTGCTCCACATCGCGGACGCGACGCAATTCGCGCACATTGGGTCGAAACGCTGTCCAGACAAGTCGACCCGCGAATCTGGTTCGGCAGTGCGATCGAGTCCGCGGGCCGCGCCGCGGTGGAATTCTGGTGCGTTCTTCACGATCCCGCGACACGCGAACCGCGGACCGCATCCGGTTGCCTCACACTCCGATTCGAATCTGACGGACGCTGCTCCGTCCTGCACGAGTATTGGCACGCCGAGTTCAATGCGGCAATCGATCCGGCACAGGATTGGTTCTAGCCGACCACTCCGACGACGGCGAAGGCGATCAGCGTACCTAGTAGGCCAAGGGTTGACAGCGCTGCTGGCCATCGATCGCCCTTATGGCTGAGGTACATGATGCCGAATCCGGCAACACCGATCGCAGGCAACACGACGAATGCCTTGGACAGCGGCGAAACAGGCGCAGCGATGGCGAACAGCACAGCGGCGAGCGGCCCGGTGCCGATCGCGAGCAGCGACGTTGCATGGTAGCCAATCGAATTGACGTAGCTTCGTTCGTCTGGCGCGGGCTGGCGGACAAGTTTCTTTCCGAACTCGACCTGGCCGGCGCACAGCGTCAGGATCAGAATTCCAAGCCCACCGACGACTGGGGTCAGCGCATCGGGGCGGATCCTGGCGAATGCCGCGAGCAGGTACACATACAGCAGCAGTTGAACCGGAAGACTGAAAAGCAAGTTCAGAACGAGGTTGTCGCCGCGAGTGGCCGGGAATCGCTGCCCGACAGCCACCAGCGCTCCGGTGTAGAGGAGCTGTACGACGAGGACGAACAATCCGCTGGGGAAGGACAGATTCGCGACGACGATGACCGTCACGCATAGGGCGCACAGAGCGGACAGGTCCCGATTCGTCACTGCGCCGGACGCCACCGGGCGCTCTGGGTTGGCAATCCGGTCGTAATCGCTGTCACGGATGTCGTCGAGGACACGCATGATCAGCAAGTCGGCGAACAGGGTCAAGGCAACTATCCCCAACATCGGTATCGCGCTGGCAGGAATCCGTTCCCCAGCGAGCGCGGCGAACAGACCGATCCCTCCGGCGCCGAACGCCAACGCATACACGCTGGTGAGGACCGGTGGATACCTGGTGAGAATGAAGTTCGAGATACCAACGGCAGCAGTCATTGTCAGCCTCCTTGCCACATCACCGGCAGGCCCCATACCCCCCGGGTGAACATCTGCGTGCGCCAATCGATCTCGGACGCAGCAAGAGTTAGTCCGCTGAGCCGTGACAGCACCGTTTGCAGGCCGACTTGCAGTTCGAGGCGAGCGAAGGCCATTCCGATGCACTGGTGCCGCCCGTGCCCGAATCCGAGGTGGGGGTTCGGACTCCGCTGAGGGCAGAACTTGTCAGCGTCTGGGAACACATCGCGATCGCGGTTGGCGACATCAAGTACGGGCACGACGATTTCCCCCTTCAAGATCAGACGGTCGCGCAGCTTCACGTCAGCGGTTGCGACGTGCGGACGACCCGCCGTACCCCCGATCGTGCCGCCGAACCAAACCCAGCGCAGCAGCTCTTCGACCGCGGATGGAATCTGCTCGGGATCTCGGCGAAGCGAATCCACCAGTCCGGGGTGCTGAAGTACCTCGATGAGACTCAGTGCGAGGTGACTGGCGGTCGTCTCGGCGCCCGACATGAGCAGCCCCATGGCGAGCATGACGATTTCTGCGTGGGTCAGCTTGTTTGAGGATTCGTCCCGTACCAGGGCATCGATCAGCCCGCGCGTTGTCGTCTGACTACCCGATCGACTGACTCGACTTTCGAAGTAGTCGTGCAGGTCGCGGTTTGCTTTCGTGACCTCGTCAGGTTGGTAGTGACCAGCTGACCATGCGACCGTTATTCGCGGCACGAGAAATGGCAGATCGGCGGTGTCCAGCCCGAGCAGCGTCATGTGCACGAGGTTCGGAAAAGGCTGGCAGAACTGCGTGAAGATGTCGGCTGGTGGCCCCGCCGCGAGCAGATCGTCGAGAAGTTGATCGGCGACGCGGCCGATGAGCGGTCGAGCCATCTGCGCCCGCCGCTTGGTGAACCATCCTTGAACGGCCTGGCGCCGACGGGTATGGGTTGGTGGATCCGAGGTGACCAGCGCCAGAGGCAGATCGGAGCCCGCGCCAACGGTAGGTGCCCGAAGTTGTGCCCGACTGAAGCGGTTGTCACTCAACACGGTTCGTACGTCGCACTGACGAGTCACCGCGATCGCCGCCGTGCCGTCAGCCAACGTGATGTCGGCGGTCGGTGTTTCACGAAAGGTATCGACATGATGTTGCGGGAGCGAAGTACGCGGGCAGCTCGCTAGCGGCAGTTGCATGATGTCACCGCGGCTTCTGTGAGTGGGGGCAGAGGATGCGGACGCTGCCCGATCTACCGTCGATCTCGACCTCGTCGCCGTCGGATATCTTGGCGGTCGCGCCAGCAACCGCTACCACAGTCGGGATGCCGAGCATCCGTCCCGTTATTGCGGTGTGGGAGACCATGCTGCCGCGCTCGACGACGAGTCCCGTTGCGTTGAGCATCAGTGGTAGCCATCCAGGATCGGTTTCGCGGGCGACCAGGATCCGCCCAGCGCAGTCGCTCGGCGGAACATCCGGTCGCAGCACCAATTTCGCGCGACCACAGGCAATCCCGGCGCTGGATGGAAGACCGATCAGTTCGGTGCTGGAACCTGCGGTCGCCGATGTGGCAGCCCCGCGACGAAGGTCGGCGGCAGCGATCGGCGGCGGGGCAGTTGTGAGTTTGGCTGCAAGGGCGGGCCGATTCCTCGATCGTAGATAGGCGTCTTTTCGGGTCCGTGCCAGGACGCGCAGGTCGGGGTGTGTGGAGGTGCCGTCGAAGGCTGCCAACAATTCGTCGGCCTCCAGATGGACATAGTCATCGGGTGAATCCAGACACCCTGCAGCGGCTAGCTCAGACCCAAGGCGACGCATGACTTCCCTTGAGAATCCGTATAGCTGGGTGCGGCAGAACCGGGTGTCCTCGCGAGCTCTCACCAGGAACCTACCCACCCGCAGCGCGGCGCGAAGAAGGGCGCGTCTCCACCGTGACGGGCAGATGCGGTGTAGTTCATCAAGTGCGGCTATGGCCGCGGTCGATTCCTGAAGCCGCGTCTGCTGCATTGTCGCTCCCGCTGCAACAAACGGCCGCAGGGCGTCGATGACCATCTCAGGTCTCTGGCGTGGCGTCAGCTCCTCGATCTTGAGGTCGTGCATGGCGCGGTCGCCGAATTTCCTGAGATGCGTAAGGGCATCGGACTCCAGTTTGCCGCCGTAGGCGCCTCGTGCGATGCGGTCCCAGGTATCGCGTGCGTCGCCAGTCAGCACTCGCGCCGCCAACGCGGGGTTCGCGTTTATCTGCTCGGCGAGCGCCACCGTGGAGTGCACCGACTGCAGCGTTCGGTTCGGTGGCCCTCCCGGCAAGAGTACGGTGAGGTCCACGTCGAGGGAGTGGGTCCACCGCTGGACCAGGGCGCTCGCCACGACATAGCTAGCTAGGCATAGGTATCCGGCCAGAATCGGTATACCCCAGCGTGATTCGGCTTCCGACCACATTCGGCGGTAGGTCTCGATTAGTTCATCAACCGGCTTTTGCGACAGTCCCTCCCCGAGGCTGTGCTGGGCATCCCACCAGGTCAAGAATCTCCGCAATTTGCGGGGAAAACTGATGGCCGCCCATATCAGTCGCGGTGAACGCCCGATAATGCGTGTGATGGCACGGCGGCCGAGCACGTGGCTTGGGTTGGGATTTCGCTCTGCGAGGCCCAACGACCGCTCCCACATCGGACGAAGCAGGTCCCACCCGGGGAGCTGGCTGTGCAGTGCGTACCACGCGTCCAGGCGGTAGTAGGCCCGCCCGTCGAGGTATCCGATCATGCGACGAAGTTGGTAGTCCCGACTCCGCAGTTGGCTCTCAGAGACTCCGACGATGCGATAGAAGCTGCGGAAACTCATGCGGTAGAAGACTCGTGCGTGCGAGTAGGTCATCGCGGTGGTCACGCCCGGAAAGCTCTCAGTCAGATTGTGATTGGTCCATTCGACTGTGGTCGCCGGCGCTTGGGGCGACGTGGCCGGCCGTGCCTGCACCAGGTGAATCGCTGAGTCGGCCGTGACGACGCCCTCTATGTCTTGGGGTCCGGACAACAACCGCTCGGTGGTCTCCGCCAGCGCTGCGATCTGACTGATTTCCGCATCGGAGAACACCGGTAGGTCGGCGAGTCCAGCCGGCACCCGATACTCAGTAACGCCACCGCCCGGTGCCCGGCGGAGCATTCTCTCCTTGTGCGAGATGAGCCGCCCGATCCCGTCCGCGCGTACGAAAAAGTGGTCGATGTCGGCGCGTTCGGCTACCGCACCTTCTCCGATGCCGTAGACGCCGGCGACCACAGTCTCTCTGGCTCCGGTAGCAGGATCGTGGGTGAACACGACGAACGAGCGCTCGCCATCGATCATCTGCTGAATTCCGACGCAGATGCTGAGGACTCGGGGGTCGATCCCCCGCCGCGCGCGGTAGAGTACCGATCTGACACTGAAAAGCGATGCGGTACAAGCTGAAACGGCATCGATGAGCGTGTCCGCGCCAACGTACAGGTAACTATCTGTGAGGCCCGCGAACGGGTCCGCGGCATCATCTTCGCCGGGCTGTGCGTGACGGCCGACCACGCATGCACGGACTGCGACGTCGGCTGAGCCGAGGGCGGCGTACCTCTCCCAGATCTCGGCTTCTGTCTCCGGCATGAGGCGCATGTGCTCGACAGCGCTGCGAGCCGCCTCGGCCCAGGCAGTCAACTTCTCGACGCTGGCGCCGACACCGGGAAAGGTGCCGACGACATCGGCGACGGCTGACCACGGAGTTTCCCTGACGACGCAGAAGAACGGCGGGACGGAAACCCCGGCATCGCGTAACTGTTGCTGGCGCGCGAACTTGTGCCCAACCACGCTGGCGTCAGCCAGTTCCGCGGGCGCGTCAATGATCTTGATCATCACCACACCCCCGGTACGATCCGGCATCGTGTCTTGGCGAAAGCGCGGTACTGCGGCGATTCAGCGAGGATGTCCTCTTCGATTCTGATGCGCCAGAGGACCGCGGCGACAAGGAGAGTCAGTGCCGCGATACTCGCAGGACTCGCGAAGTAGCCGACTAAACCGATGTTGGCGAGCAACATTCCGGCATAGGCGGGATGGCGCAGCGTCCGGTACGGCCCGGACGAAACGAGGCCGCCCTCGGAGAGCCGTACCACTCGATGCGAATACTGGCGGCCCAGTTCGTGAATCGCCCACGCGCGCAACATCACACCCGCACCGAAAATCCCGGCGAGCACGATACCGAACTTGTCGGGGACCGCGGGCGCGGAGTACGCAGCCGTCAGTGCCGTCGCGACTCGCGCTACCGCGTATGGAACGAGGGTACGAGTCTCCGCGGCTGATTGTGTCGGTGTCCCAACCGTGATTCGTGCCTCGGAAAGCAGCCACACCAGGTATGCGGCGACGAAAGCCGCTGCAGCGAGGCGCCCGCCGGCAAGGTGTGCCGCGACCGCAATCGCAAGACCAATGGTGGTCAGTACCAGGAGATTACGAAGAATGTACGTGGCGAGTCGATCAGTCATTTACCAGCCTTCCATCGTCTAGCCCGCGCGCAATTGCGCGTACTCGATTTCGTCGGCGCAGCGGGCCGCGATGACAATCGAGCCGACTTTGATGGCTCGATCGCCTACCGCGTGCACGTCGATGTGGATTTTGCGTGTCTGTTCTGGCGGAGTGGGCTGCCACGACAGGGCCCGCGTGACGTGACCCTGCGGCAGCGCAGTGGGCACGTCTGCGGTGAGGCCGACGAATATCATCTTCGTCCCCAGTGGCTGGCGGCCCCACAAGTGAAGAATCGCGATGACGAACTGCCGGGCGGCCTCGATGATGGAGGCGACCGCGCTGGCCTTCGGTGGTATTCCGCCGAGGGCGGCCTCCTCGAGTACGCGAACCCAGACGCGTCCGGCGTCGATTGTCAGCGGGCCGACCGCGATATTTCCGGGGTCGGCCCGGTGCACCAGTTCACCCGGGATCGAACCGTTGCCAAATGCTGGCACCGGGGCAAGCTCCGCCGGCAGCGCGGTCTCGCGTCGGCCCAGCAGTCCCCTCGCTATGCTGCGGCCTAATTGGACGAATTCGAACGGGTTCCCACCGGTTTCGCGGGTCGCACTCACGTCAACCGGGGCGTCGAGCTCGCAGAATTTTTTGAACGTGAGACGGAAATTCACGTGGGCCGGCCGCAGCATCGCTGCGTGCTCGGCCAACTCAAGACCGGCGACCACCAGCAGCATTCCCGGCACGTGGTCGAGCGGATGGTCGAAGAACACAGGGTCTTGACGATCCACGCGGATCGAGCCGCGACAAACACCGCCGCTTGGCGCCAAGTCCAGGTTGTCAAGGGTGCGGCCGGGGATCAGCCGAGGCGTACTTGGTGCAAGTGCATACAACGTTGCCTCCTGCGCTCGTTTGCGCCGTCTGGAGATCCGACGCAGAGGACCACTGCAATAGGGATCGTCACTCGGATTCGGGGGGTGGCTCTCAGTGGAGCCCTACTGCAATCGAGGCTGGTCTCGGCGCGGTACTACTGAGTCGCAGGATTCAAGAGCGGGTTAAGTAGTACCGCGCCGAAACCGGGCGAGATCGCAGTGGCGCACTACTGCTCGCAGTGCCCCACACGGCAGCGACGATTTCTGTGGTGAGCGGAACGCGTGTTTCGAAGACATCGCAGAAGGAATGAGGATGGTTGACGCAAGCATTTTGGTCGCTTCCGGTGGTCTGGGCGCCGACCGCCCCTTGCTGAGTTGCCCATCCGATCACATGCCGCTGGTGGCCGAGAGGTTGCGCGAAATCCTGGTTGACGGTGGCGGTTTCGAAGAAATTTACCGCCACGTCCTTGCCGTCCCCGGTAAACGGATACGATCCGCGATGGTGCTGGGCTGTGCCGGTCTGCTGCCCTCGGCTGCCGCGGTGCCGCTACGCGACGCCGTCGATGTGGCGTGCGCGATCGAGATGATCCACGAGGCGTCGCTCGTTCACGACGACATCTGCGACGGATCGCTCTTGCGGCGCAATGCGCCGTCAGTACCGGCTGCGTTCGGCGTCCGCACAGCCGCCCGGGCAGGATTTCATCTGGTCGGCACGGCGTTACAGGTACTCGCACGAGTACTGGCCGACCACCCGGCGGTGTTCGCAGGGCTCGGTGCAGACCTCGACGTCACCTACCTCGACCGCATCTCGGACCTGTCGTTCGGGCAGCTCATCGAGACCCTGCCACCTGCCGTCGACGACGCCGCCATGCGCAGGCACTACGAACTCGTGGCCGGGGCCAAGACTGGCACGCTGTTCCGCCTGGCCTGCTCGTACGGCGGCACGGCGGGCGGCCTCGACAACACTCAGTTGTGCGCCCTGATGCGATACGCCGACCAACTCGCCCTCGCGTTCCAGATCATGGATGACGTCCGCGACGTGGAGGGCGGCCCCGCACTGGGCAAAGACGCGGGCGGTGACCTCGACCGCCGGGTGCCGACCTGGCCGGTGATCGAATGGCTGGCCATGCGGCCCGGGTCCCATGAAATGTGGGTCTCCAGGCTGACGTCCAGTGCCGACCTGCGAGCCGACCTGGTGCGTAGCGGGGCGACCCGAGCTGCTCGTGCGGTCGCCGTCCGCGCCGCCCGGACGGCCTGCCGGGCCATCGATGCATTCCCGCCATCTCCGGCGCGTGAGCAGTTGCGCGAACTGTCGGTGCGGGTGGTGTCCCGGTGAGCGGGGTGCGAAATCTCGGCATCGCGGCCGCTTTCCTTCCCGCGGACGTGCGGTGCGAGGCGACCGCCGCCCTGCTGGCCTTCCGGGTGCTCGCCGCCTACGAAGACATGAGCGCCCGCCCGCTGGCGGCCTGCGCCGTCGTCGCCGCCGTGGACTACCTGAACGGCGACACCGATACACCGCCACCGCCGGTCGGCCTGGTGTTGGCCGAGCGCATCCGCGACGCGCGAGAGCTGCTGTCGGAACTGCCCTTCGAACGCCGCAAACGGATCGGTCGAATGTTGACCGATGTCGGTCAGGTGATGGCGCTGAACCTGGATCGCCCGCTGCGGCGGACCGTCTACGGCGAGCGTGTGCTCGGACGGGTGGTGCTCTACGTATGCTCACTGGTCGCCGAAGATGCCTGCGCCGAAGCCGATTTGAGCGAGCTGGCAGGCTGCCTCGGCGTCACAGCCCAGTTGGCCAGCGACTTGCGGAACGGCGAACTGGCGCTGTACGGCGCCTGCGACGGCGAGGAACTGACCCGGGCGGTAATGCAACACGTGCTGGCCCCAGCGCTGGGCAGCATCGCCCTGCTCGCCCGGCTCGGCCCGTGCATCCATAGTCGCGGCGCTCGGGTGGCGGTGGCCTATATGGCCATCACGACGGCCGCGTTCTTGTGCGCGGCCGTCGGAGCGCCCGCACCGTACCGGCGACCGGTGCGGTTGGCCGCCGCAGTGTTGGCCTCCATCTCACCTGCTGGTTGGACCGCGATGCTGGAGCGCGCGCGCTGGTCCGTCGATGGGGCGATTCATCACCTGCTGGATGCGTCGCCCTACCACTCGGGGAAGGCCGACCTTGCTGCTCGATCGGGCGCGGCAGACCTCCTTGTCCTTGGTGATCGGCGCTCGATGCCGCCCTCGGTGTGCCCGCTCATCGTCGGCGCCACCTTTGCGCTCGTCGATACCCTGCCGGGGGAACCGCTGGCCGATGAACTGCCGGAGATCTCAGTGCGTCGCATGATGATCGCCGACCATCTGGCCTTCAGCGCCCTGGAACGGCTACGACCCAGCGACGCCGACGCTATGCGGGCCCTTGCAACGCAATTCCAGCTCACCGCGCTCGCATCGTCTTAGCTGCACAGCGGTTTCAACCACCTCCCGACGGGTACCTGAGCGGCACCTGAAGAATGCTGGAAGAATTGAGAGTCTCGCACAAGCCGGTGCGAATCACGCCGCCGAGATGCACCGGGAACGGAGCCACGAGTTGAACGCCCGATTCTGCCTATCACTTTTCGCCCCCCTGCTTGCCGCGGCGCTCCTGTTCGCACCGAACGCCCGAGCTGACACGCTTCCCGGGGCGGAAGCCGCGATCGCCAAGGCCGAAAGCGCGCTCGGGACAGACCAGTTCGGCCCATATGGGTGCGAGGCTTTCGTGGCCTGGGCCTACGGCGTGTCGCAGGCCAAATACGGCTGGGACGGCGCCGCTGAGACCATGTACCAAACCCTCCTTCAACAGGGCCAGATACACACCGACACGAATCCCCCGCGGGGCGCGCTCGTCTTCAGCAAGAGCCCCTACGGCGCTCACATCGATATCGCTCGTGGCGATGGGACATATGTCTCCGGCGGCGTCCAAGGGCTCAAGCGCGGGTACGGCGACGGGCACAACATCCAGATTCTGCCGACTCCCCATGTGGGGTCTGGCTGGATCTACCGCGGCTGGGCTCTGGGCTTTCCGCAATAATGCCGCGCCGGACAGTACTGAACAAGAGCACTACGAGGACTGCGCCGACCCCGATATACAACCAACCGAGCGGGGCCTGGGACTCCTCAGGTAAGTAGGCCATCAACGCCATCGCCGCGCTCACGATCAAGTAACAGCAAGTGTTCACCAGGCCGGCGATCAGACCGACGTTCCGTGAAAACACCCCCATCGCCAATCCCTTGCTCTGCGGGTCGAGTACACCGATCCCGACGAACGCCAGCGCCGCCGCGACGGCGATCGCCCATGCGTTCACGCCCACCACCGCGGCCGTCACCACGAGAACGACCGCGCCGACGAAGAACGGGACCCACGCGCCGAAGCCGAGCCGCCAGCTGGAGAGTCGGCGAGCAAGCACGCCGCAGGCTAATTCGCCGGTCAGATTAGCGACACCGACACCCAACGCCACCAGGCCGTATACCGCCGGAGCGAATCCGAGTTTCACCTCGAACAAGAACGGGGCGACGACGCCGAAGACCATCTGCGCCGCTCCGACGAGGCCGAACATCAGCACGAACGCCACAAAAATCCGGTGCCGCAGGGCCGCACCAAGCACCCCTGCGGCCGCACGCAGGTTGACCGTCGATCGCCGTTCGGTAGGCAGCGTCTCGGGAAGGAACTTCGCGACCACAATTCCCACTGACGCGACGAAGAGAGCGAACAATCCGAACACCACTCGCCAAGAGCCGATTTGCACCAGCAGACCGCCAACAGCCGGAGCCAACACCGGCGCCGATCCCCAAGCCGCCCCCAGTATGCCCATGACCGAGACCAGCTTTGCGCCCCGGAAACAATCGGCTGCGATGGTCGCCGCCAGCAGCAGGCACACACTCGCACCGATGCCTTCTACGAATCGAATACACAGCAGCGCCGGCAGAGTCGGTGCCAGTGCGCATCCGACACTCGCCGTCGTGAGCAACGCCAGCCCGGCAAGAAGAACACGCCTGCGGCCCACGGCATCGGCAATCAGGCCGGCCGGGATGAAGGCCAGCGCCATCCCAAGCATGTAGGCAGTCACCGTGTTCTGGATGACGTCGTTCGAGGCGGCGAATTCCGCCGCCATCTTCGGCAGCGCCGGGGTGTACACGTCGAGCGCGATCTGGCTCAGCGGAATGACGAACAGCAGAATTGCGATGATCGCTCGCGACGAAAAAGGATTGTGCGGAGTGGAATTCGCATTTCCACCGCGGTCGAGTGTCGTAGTCATTTGTCCTCCTTGGGTTTACTGTCGGTAACCGTCGAGAAAGTTCGCGAGCCGATCGATCGCACTCGACAGGTCCGAGGCACACGGCAGCGTCACGATTCGGAAATGGTCAGAAGCCGGCCAATTGAAACCGGTTCCCTGGGTTACCAGGATCTTCTCGCTCACCAGCAGATCGAGCGCGAACTTCTCGTCGTCGACGATGGGATAGATCTCGGGGTCAAGTCGAGGAAACGCATACAGCGCTCCTTGCGGTTTGACACACGAGACACCAGGAATCGCATTGAGTTTCGACCACGCGACGTCTCGCTGTTCCCGTAGGCGCCCGCCGGGCAGGACAAGGTCATCGATGCTCTGATAGCCACCGAGTGCCACCTGAACCGCGTGCTGTGCGGGCACGTTCGGGCACAACCGCATGTTCGTGAGAAGGCTGATGCCGTCGAGGAAGCTGCGGGCGTGCTCCTTGGGTCCGGTAATCACCAGCCAGCCGGCCCGGTAGCCGGCCACCCGGTACGCCTTGGAAAGGCCATTGAACGTGAGACACAACAGGTCTGGCGCTACCGCGGCCATGGGGACGTGCTTGGCGTCGTCGTACAGGATCCTGTCGTAGATTTCGTCCGACAACAGCAACAACCGATGCTGACGAGCCAATTCCGCTATCTGCAACAGAGTTTCGCGGGAGTACACCGCCCCTGTCGGGTTGTTGGGGTTGATCACCACGATCGCTTTCGTGCGTGGGGTGATCTTGGCTTCGATGTCTGCGATATCGGGCTGCCATCCCTGCGTCTCATCGCAGAGGTAGTGCACTGGGGTGCCCCCGGCCAGCGCCGTCGACGCGGTCCACAACGGGTAGTTCGGGGCGGGAAGCAATACCTGATCGCCGTCACTGAGCAGCGCCTGCATCGTCATCGTGATGAGCTCGGATGCGCCGTTACCCAGGTAAACGTCGTCGACGTCGAACCGCGGAAAGCCGTCGACCAGTTCATAGCGCGCCACCACCGCGCGGCGGGCGGACAGGATGCCCTTCGAATCCGAATAGCCCTGGGCGGTGGGCAGAGCCCGGACGATGTCATCGAGGATCTCGATCGGCGCCTCGAAACCAAATGGCGCGGGATTGCCGATGTTCAACTTCAGGATGCGGTGCCCGAGCGCCTCCAACCGTGCCGCTTCGTCGTTTACCGGTCCCCTGATCTCATAGCGGACGTTCGCCAGCTTGGTGGATTGTGCCAACACACGGTGGTTCGCGCGGTTGTCAGTGTTGAGGTGCCGCGGCGACCGGTGCCCGACGCGAAGAGGGATCACTTTTGCTAGTTGACGAGTCGTCGCCGTTACCGACTCACTGCGGCTGACCCGCGATATGACCGGCAACGGGTCGATAGGCAACCTGTCCGGCAGCAATGACGCGGCGAAGTTTCTGAGCATGCGACGACTATCCCGGCGCTGCGCCCGGGAGCCCGTCCCCTGATCAGGCCTATTTGCGGTGGAACGTCTGTGGGCCGATTAGGGGACATGCGACGGCCGGTTGGGCCCGGTACCGTGCGCCCAGTCGGTCTCGAACGACACTTCTGGCGGGTCCTACGTCCGGGAGCGAAGTCCTGGACGGCAGGGCGGCGCAACGTCACGTAGAGAGGATTCGCCTCCGCAGCGCTCGCCCGCCCAAAGCGGGCGTCCTCTCAACATGAGAGCCTGTTTGCACAAAATCAAGGCGCTCAGACCTCCGGGCTACGCCGCAACGAAGCGCCCCCGCCCCACGAGAACGCAATTCGCTATAACTCGGCAACTCGGCGTGCCCCAGGCGAGAGTCGAACTCGCAACTCAAGGATTTTAAGTCCTTCGCCTCTGCCGTTGGGCTACTGGGGCGCGACTGAGAAGTCTACGTCCTCGTCTTCCAGTCAAGCTGCACGCCTGTCCTAATCATATGGCAGTTGGCGCACCTGACCTCGCACTTCTCAAGCTCAGCGAGCAGCTTATTGCGGGTCCCTATCAATCTGGAAATCCTCCGGATTTCGGGTCCACGCTCGACGTGATCAAATTGTAAGACGCGTATATCTGCGATGCCGCAATCCACACAGGGATGACACTCCAAATATTGCCTAATCAACAACCGCTGTTCAATGCGCTGTTTTGCGCGAGACGCGACGGCCCTAGTCTTATACAACTCCTTATGTCGTTCATAGTGGAGGCGTTGATACGTGCGTTCATCTTCGGGATTGACGTACGGCATGAGTCCTCCAAAGTCTTTGTGGTTCTTATATTGCGGCAGTATTGGATCGGCTTTTCGTACTGTCGACCAGTGTTCCACCGGCCTGTGACACCGATGGTCTGAAGCTGTTCGGAATTCCTCGATTGCTGGCGGATTTTAAGTCCGTATATTTGGCCGTTTGTAGTGTTGACGCACTAGGGCGTCGTTGTTGAAACGGGCTGTGAGCTGGGAGTTGCATCTTCTTTCGTTGGCTGTCGTTGAGAACATTCGGTGACATGTGTTGACATTCTGCTTACAAGCCAAGGCTCAATCAGTTGGTGGCCGCAATCGGGGTCGCTTCTTGGCTCGCTCCAGAGAGGGCTGCACCGCCTCGATTCGGCTACGACACGGTCACGGAACCGTGTCGCTTCAGCGGCATCAGCGATAACGCTGCCCACTTCAGTCACTATCGTCACAGGAAGCTCTCAGCACCCTGGCTGCCGTCATGAAGAAAGGACCGAGCCGCACCCACTCGCGGTGCCGACGCCGTCACGCGTGCCGCGAATGTCGCCGTGATTGCCAGCGCGTCACTTCACCAGCGATCGCCCCAGCCAACGAGTAGAGATGACGATGAACGCGAAGATTCGACTCACGGCCCTTGCCTGCGCACTGACCCTTACATTCGCGGCCGCGCCGATGGTGGCGCCGCCGCACGCCGCCGCGGCCATCGACGCCGGCTTGTCCGACACATTCGAGAACCCCGCGCCTCCCACCGGGAAGACGCTCAATGTCCTCAATTACGGTGCCACGCCGAATAATTCGTCCAACAACGACGTGACCGCTATCCAGAAGGCAATCAACGCCGCTGTGGCAGGCGACGAAGTCTTCATTCCCGACGGCACATACGACCTGCGCGGCAAGGCCAGTATCGACTTGAAGAGCGGTGTGTCGCTGCGCTGCCAATCACAAAACGCTGTGCTGGCAGGACGATACAGCTGGGCGCCCCACGCCGTGCTCTACGCGCCCCCTGGCGTCACCAACCTCACCTTGTCCAACTGCCGAATCATTTACTCCTCAGGGTTCAAGTACCAAGCCGGTGTCCGCCTCGGGAAACAAGGCAGCGGTCCGCTGACGTCACGCATCGCCGTCACCGGCATGCTCATCGAGAAGCACCAACGCTTTGGCATCCTGCTGCAGAATGCGTATCACGTTCTGGTGGACGGCAATACGATCAAGAACGCCAGCGCACTCGGCGGAGGCGGCTCAGGCTACGGCGTCATCATCGACCAGAGTCGGTCCACCAACAACTGGGTGCGCAACAACACCCTCGGCCCGGTCATCCGCCACGGCCTCTTCATCCAGTACAGCGCCAACCACAATCTGCTCGAGAAGAACACGGTCACCGGCGCGGTGTCGGGCGCCATCGACATTCACGGCGAGGACGAATACAGCAACGAGATACGCTACAACACCGTCAAAGACTGCGTCCGGAACGGCACCTACGTCAGCCCCAACGGCGGCGGCATCGAACTAGGCGAATACAGCGGCCGCATTGGCACGACCACCGCACACGACAACTCCGGACCCAACAACTGGGTGCACCACAACGAGGTCTACAACTGCACGTACGGCCTGCGAATCATGAACAACACCAACAACACCTACATCCAGGACAACTACTTCCACCACAACGTCTACACCGGGATCCAAGCTGATCTGGCACCGCTGAAGAACCTGTTCGTCGAACGAAACAGGCTGCAGGACAACACCAGAGACGGCATTCGGCTATACCGCGTCGATTCCGCCACCATCCGCGACAACACCATCACCGGCAACAAGCGCTATGGCATCTGGACCGACGCCAAGACCGTGAACTACACCATCGTCGGCAACACGATCACCGACAACAAGACGAACGTGGTCCTCGGCAGCACCAACGGCACCTATACCGAAGGCCCCGTAGCGGCCGGGGCGCCAGCCATTGCGGCGGCGACCCCCGACGAGCCCGAGACCCAACTGGGGCATACGATCAATCCGCGGGCACAACGCAAACGCCGACGCCCAGCACCCCGGCAGCACCGATGAACCCGGCGCTGCGCAACTTCCTGTGCGCCCTTGGGCTGTGCTAGGACGCGTTGTCGCTCGCTACGTGGGCAACTTCGCACATACCCCCGGCCGTCAGCAAGCTTGCGTCGTGTCAACGAAATCGGTGACCGCGAGGGTGAACGCCTCAGGTTCTTCGACGTGGCCGAAGTGACCGCTCTTCTCCAGGATTTCGAGCCGGGAACGCGCAATGAGATTGTGCAGTTCTTCGGCCCAGCGCACGCCACAGATCACGTCGTAGCGGCCAGCGATCACCAACGTGGGCGTGCTCAGCGTGGGCAGGGCGGCACGGTCGTCGATGACGTCAGGAACGAGGTTGCCATCCAGACTCGAGATGTAAGTGACTTGTGCTTGATCTCGTAGGTACGCGAATTCGGCCTCTCGTGCCCAATAGTCAGCGAAATAGGCGGGCGTCAGGGCGCGCAGAGCGCGAGTGAGCTCGACGTCGTCGGTAATGGATCCCACCGACTGCAGCGCGGCGAGGACGGTTGGCAGTTCAGGATTGTCGGCATTGCGCGCAGCGAACGCCTGGACCTGGCGACTGGCCTCCTCGCCATGCTCGTCACCGGTGACCGGAGCGCTCTCGTACAGTATCAGCCCGGTGAGCCGATCCGGGTGGTCCAGCGCAAAGCGCTGCGCCACAAAGCCGCCGTACGAATGCCCGAGCAGATAGACCTCGTCTTGGCCGAGGTGGTCGATCAGCGCTCCGATGACCTTGGCGTAGTAACTACGGGTGTAACCGTTCGGGTGCGTGGCGAGCCGGCCGGACGCGCCAGTGCCCATCGCCTCGACATAGACCATCGTCAGGTGTTGTTCGATGGCAGGCATCCGCAGGTACTCCCAGAACACACCGGGCCCGCCAGGGTGGACAAGGCATACCGGTCCGCTGCCGTACACGTGATAGCGCTGAGCCAAGCCGCCGACCATCAGAGTGTGGGTTCCCGTGCTCAAGGAATTCGTCATTTCACTCCGAGACGAGGTGGGTGATCGCGGCAGCTTCCTCGGCGCTGAGTTCCAGTGCCGCCGCTTCGAGGTTCTCTTCCAGGTGACTGATGCTGGTCGTGCCCGGTATCGGCAATGACACGGGTGAGCGCTGCAACTGCCAAGCCAACGCGATCTGTGCGATCGTCGCGTCGTGGCGCTCCGCGATCGGCGCCAGCGCAGCTTCGATGCGTGCCGCCTCCTCGGGCCCCGCATCGAGAATGGTCAGCGGATGCCAAGGAGAAAACACCGCGCCGTATGCCTCCGCGGCAGCCACCAGAGCAGACTCGGCGCGCACAGCAACGTTGTATATCGCTGTGACGGCACTGATGTCGACGATCGCGGTGGCCGCTTTGAACTGTTCGACCGTCACGTTCGACAATCCGATGTGCTTGATGACTCCCTGTTGACGTAGGTCGGCGAGCACAGCGACCTGATCCTCGAACGGCGCATCTTTGGCACGGCCGCTGTGCAGGTAGTACAGATCGATCTGCTCCACACCAAGCCGACGGGCACTCATGTGCGCAGATTGGCGCAGATACTGCGCGTTCCCCACCGCATCCAACGTCGAGTAATCGAAGCCGCCGCGAACGAAACCACCCTTCGTTGCGATCACCAGGTCCTCCGGATACGGGTACAACGCATCGCGGATCAGCAGTTCGTTGAAATGCGGGCCGTAGACATCGGCGGTGTCGATGAACGTGACACCACGCTCGATTACCTCACGCAGCAACGCAATACCGGCGTCCCGGTCAGGGTAATCGCCCCACACTTGCGACCCGGTCAACTTCATCGCGCCGTACCCAATGCGGCCCACCGTCAACTCGCCACCGATTGTCACCACCGGCAAAGATGCAGGCACGCAGCTTCTCCTCAGTTGTCTCCTGGCCTAACCGCCTCGGATGATAGTCGGTTCTGCGAAAAGCGTTTCCCGAGAATCAAGTCTGCTAGAACTCGTTGTCGCTCAGTACGTGGGCAATTTCACAAATGCCCCGCGCGCCGTCACGCCGCGTTCTGACCCGTGATCGCCAACCCCGGCGTCAGCACCACCAGCGGCCGAGGGAACCGCAACGTCGCGCACGCGTCGTCGACGGACTGTTCGATCTGCATCGACAACTCAGGCAACGCGCGCGACCAATCCCCCTGCGGCACAGTCCGACCGCCACCGAGACCAACGCGGGTCAGCACCATCCGGTGGTGCCTACGCACCTGATCCATCGTCGTGATCATGTCCCCGACGGCCGCCGGATAACTGATGAACTCGTGCAGCTGTGCACCGACATCACAATGCAGCCCAACAAGATTGAACCGGTTGCCCGCCACCACAGCGCCGATCGCGTGGTCCAGTTCCAGCGAGTCGAACCGGAAACCGCGCGCCGTACCGTCGGACAGACACACGACAATCTCGTGCCGGCGATAGTCGACCGCCGACAACGCTTCTATCTGCTCCATCGACCCGACGCGGATCAATCCGATGCCCAACCGGGCCGCCACCCGCAGATCATGTTCGGCCATCCACTCAGCGTCCAAGCTCAACCGCGACGGGTGGATGCCCGCCGCAATCGCGATCGCGAGATCCTCGCCCGAGCGCAGATCCACCGCCACGCGATGGTCGCGCACCCACTTCGCGACCAACCGATTCCTCAACGCGAACGCCGGAAAAACCACCTCCGCCGTCGCAAACGACTTGCGGTACAGCTCGCAGCGCAGCAGATCCTCATCGGCGCACACCCGTCCACGGCCAAGAAACTCAGAGATCGTCACCCCGTCGACGATCCGCGCCCGCCCACTCACACGCCATAGCGCTAGCGATCTCTTGACGGGTCCCGACCGAACTTTGACGCCCCGTTGACATGAATCCGTAAAGGAATGCAGCGGGGCCGTCAAGAAACCGTCAACGCCGGCATCAACGCTCTGAACTGGGCCGATTCTCTATCAGGACGCCGAAATCCGGCGCCCCGTAAATGTTGGAGACCGGCATGTCCTTGCTGATATTCATCGTGCTGACCGTGGCGATCTTCGCCCTGCTCGGCCTGGTCCAGAAGTTGGTCGAGAACCTGTGATTCCAAACATCGTGGGCCTGGTCCTCGCGGTCCTGATGGCCCTGTTCCTCTTCGCCGCATTGCTCTTCCCCGAGAGGTTCTAGTGAATAGCACAACAGCGGGAATCCTCTTCCTCGTATCGCTGATCATCGCGCTGGTCGCCGTGCATGTGCCGCTGGGCGACTACATGTACCGGGTCTACACGACCACGAAGGACTCTCGTTCCGAACGACTCATCTACCGGCTCATCGGCGCCGACTCGAAGGCCGAGCAGACCTGGGGTGCCTACGCGCGCAGCGTGCTCGCCTTCTCGGCGGTCAGCATCCTGTTCCTGTTCCTCCTCCAGCTGGTCCAGGGCAAGCTGCCGTTGCACCTCAACGACCCCGGCACCCCGATGACCCCGGCGCTGGCGTGGAACACCGCGGTCAGCTTCGTGACCAACACCAACTGGCAGGCCTATTCAGGTGAATCCACACAGGGCCACCTGGTGCAGATGGCCGGCCTCGCGGTGCAGAACTTCGTCTCCGCCGCCGTCGGCATGGCCGTCGCCATCGCGTTCGTCCGAGGGCTGGCCCGACGCAACACGGGCGACCTGGGCAACTTCTGGGTGGACCTGGTTCGCGGCACCGTCCGAATTCTGTTGCCGCTCTCCGTCATTGCCGCGATCATCCTGGTCGCCGGCGGCGCGATCCAGAACTTCCACCTGCACGACCAGGTCGTCAACACCCTGGCCGGTGGTCAGCAGACCATCACCGGCGGGCCGGTCGCCAGCCAGGAGGTCATCAAGGAACTCGGCACCAACGGTGGCGGCTTCTACAACGCGAACTCCGCGCACCCGTTCGAGAACCCGACGTCGTGGACGAACTGGATCGAGATCTTCCTGCTGTCCTGCATCGCGTTCTCGCTGCCCCGCACGTTCGGCCGGATGGTCGAAAGCAAGAAGCAGGGCTACGCGATCGCCGCGGTGATGGGCGTGATCGCCACCATCAGCGTCACCTTCATGCTGTGGTTCCAGATTCAAGCCCACGGCACCGTCCCGACGGCGGTCGGGTCGGCGATGGAAGGTGTGGAACAACGCTTCGGCGTACCCGACTCCGCGGTCTTCGCCGACCTCACCACGCTGACATCCACTGGTGCTGTCGACTCGTTCCACGATTCGTACACCAGCCTCGGCGGCATGATCACGTTGTTCAACATGCAACTCGGCGAAGTCGCCCCCGGCGGCGTGGGCTCCGGCCTGTACGGCATGCTCATCCTGGCGATCATCACCGTGTTCGTCGCGGGCCTGATGGTCGGGCGCACCCCGGAGTATCTCGGCAAGAAGATCACGCCACGTGAGATCAAGCTCGCGGCAACGTATTTCCTGATCACTCCGCTGATCGTGCTGACCGGCACGGCCGTCGCGATGGCACTGCCGGGGCAGCGGGCGGGCATGCTCAACACCGGTCCGCACGGCCTGTCCGAGGTGCTCTACGCGTTCACCTCGGCGACCAACAACAACGGATCGGCGTTCGCAGGCATCACCGTCAACACCAACTGGTACAACACCGCGTTGGGCCTGGCGATGGTGTTCGGCCGCTTCCTCCCGATCATCTTCGTGCTGGCACTCGCCGGATCCCTCGCCAAGCAGGGCAAGGCACCGGAGTCCGTCGGCACCCTACCCACCCATCGACCGCAGTTCGTCGGCATGGTCACCGGCGTGACGCTGATCGTCGTCGCGCTGACCTTCCTGCCGATGCTCGCACTCGGCCCGCTCGCTGAAGGAGTCCACTGATGTCCGTCGCCACCCTCGAACCCACTCGGCCGCAAGCCGATAACCCGAAACGCATGCGGGGCGGCCTGCTCGACCCCAAGATGCTGTGGACGTCGCTGCCCGACGCGCTGCGCAAGCTCGACCCACGCACGCTGTGGCGCAACCCGGTCATGTTCATCGTCGAGATCGGTGCCGTGTGGAGCACCATCCTTGCGGTCGCCGAACCGTCCTGGTTCGGCTGGCTGACCGTGATATGGCTCTGGCTGACAGTCGTTTTCGCCAACCTCGCCGAAGCCGTCGCCGAGGGCCGCGGTAAGGCGCAAGCCGAGTCGCTGCGCAAAACCAAAACCGCGACCATGGCGCGCCGCCTGATCGGCTGGCGGCCGGGCGCCCCCGGTCGCGAGGACGAAGTCGCCGCTCCCCTGCTGCAGCAGGGCGACATCGTGGTCGTCGAAGCCGGCCAGACCATCCCCGGCGACGGTGACGTCGTCGAAGGCATTGCCTCGGTGGACGAATCAGCGATCACCGGCGAATCCGCGCCCGTCATCCGCGAATCGGGCGGCGACCGCTCCGCGGTCACCGGCGGCACCACCGTGCTGTCCGACCGCATCGTCGTCAGGATCACGCAGAAGCCCGGCGAGAGCTTCATCGACCGGATGATCGCCCTCGTCGAGGGCGCCAACCGGCAGAAGACACCCAACGAGATCGCGCTCAACATCCTGCTCGCGTCGCTGACGATCATCTTCGTGTTCGCCGTCGCGACCCTGCAGCCGCTGGCGATCTTCTCCAAGGCCAACAACCCCGGCGTGCCGGATTCGCTGGCGCTCACCGGCAACGGCGTCTCCGGCATCGTGATGGTCTCACTGCTGGTTTGTCTGATCCCGACGACGATCGGCGCGCTGCTGTCGGCCATCGGCATCGCAGGCATGGACCGCCTGGTGCAACGCAACGTGCTGGCCATGTCCGGTCGCGCCGTCGAGGCCGCCGGTGACGTCAACACGCTGCTGCTCGACAAGACCGGCACGATCACGCTGGGCAACCGGCAGGCCGCCGCGTTCGTTCCGCTGACCGGGGTGACGCCGCACGAGTTGGCCGACGCCGCCCAGCTGTCCAGCCTCGCCGACGAGACGCCTGAAGGTCGCTCCATCGTCGTGTTCGCCAAGCAGGAATACGGGTTGCGTGCCCGCACACCAGGCGAACTCGACAAGGCGCAGTGGGTCGAGTTCAGCGCGCAGACCCGAATGTCCGGCGTCGACCTCGAGAACGGGCACTCGCTGCGCAAGGGCGCGGCCAGTTCGGTTGCCGAGTGGGTGCGCTCCCAAGGCGGCCGGGTGACAACGGAACTGGGCGATATCGTCGACGGCATCTCCGCGGCGGGCGGCACCCCGCTGGTCGTCGGGCGGGTCGTCGAAGGGACCGCGTCGGTGCTCGGCGTCATCCACCTCAAGGACGTCGTCAAGCAGGGCATGCGGGAGCGGTTCGACGAGATGCGCCGGATGGGTATCCGCACGGTGATGATCACCGGCGACAACCCGTTGACCGCCAAGGCCATTGCCGACGAGGCCGGTGTCGACGACTTCCTCGCCGAGGCCACGCCCGAGGACAAGATGGCGTTGATCAAGAAGGAGCAGGCGGGCGGCAAGTTGGTCGCGATGACCGGTGACGGCACCAACGACGCGCCCGCACTGGCGCAGGCCGATGTCGGCGTCGCGATGAACACCGGCACGTCGGCGGCCAAAGAAGCCGGCAATATGGTCGATCTCGACTCCGATCCGACCAAGCTGATCGAGATCGTGGAGATCGGCAAGCAACTGCTCATCACGCGCGGCGCCTTGACGACGTTCTCCATCGCCAACGACATCGCCAAGTACTTCGCCATCATCCCGGCGATGTTCGTGGCGCTGTTCCCCGGACTGGATCTGCTCAACATCATGCGGTTGCACAGCCCGCAGTCGGCGATCCTGTCCGCGGTGATCTTCAACGCGATCATCATCGTCGCGCTGATCCCCCTGTCGCTGCGTGGTGTGCGCTACACACCGAGCAGTGCGTCAAAGCTGTTGAGCCGCAACCTCTACATCTACGGGCTCGGCGGCATCATCGCGCCGTTCATCGGGATCAAACTGATCGACCTCGTCATCCAATTCTTGCCAGGAATGTGAACATGAAAATCTCGAATTTGGCTCGCCAACACTGGGCCGCGCTACGCGCCCTGCTCGTCCTCACGGTCATCGTCGGCCTTGCGTACCCGGTGTTCATCTGGCTGGTCGGCCAGCTCCCCGGGCTGCGCGACCAGGCCAACGGCTCGATCATCGAGGTAAACGGAAAGGAGGTGGGCAGCAGCCTCATTGGGCAGTCGTTCACCGACAAGGACGGCAACGCGCTGCCCAAGTACTTCCAGAGCAGGCCGTCGTCAGCGGGTACCGGCTACGACCCGCTGTCCACCAGTGCGAGCAACCTCGGCCCGGAAAGCGTCGTCGACACGCCCGTCGGCGGTGCCGACAATCCAGCCGAAGACAAGCCGAGCCTGCTGACGCAGATCTGCACGCGCAGCAAGGCCATCGGCACGCTGGAAGGTGTCAACGGCGCGCGCCCATTCTGCACCGGCGGAGGCGTGGGTGCGGTGTTGTCGGTGATCGGGGCCCGCGACGCGCAGGGCAACGTCGTGCACCCGACGCGCGTCGTCAGCGTCAACGAACCGTGTGAGACGACGAAGGCGCCCTTCCTCAACACCTATGAAGGCGTCCACGTCGAGTGCGCGAAGTCCGGTGAGGACTACAGCATCGGTCAGATCGTGCCCATCCGCGGCGCCGCCTCAGCGGACCCGAAGGTGCCCGCCGACGCCGTCACCGCCAGCGGTAGCGGCCTGGACCCGGACATCTCGATCGCCTACGCAGATCTGCAGGTGAACCGCGTGGCCCAGGCCCGCGGCATCAGCGCCGACCTGGTCAAAGACGCCATCGCGGACAACACCGACGGCCGCTGGCTCGGCTTCTTCGGTGAACCCGCGGTCAACGTGCTGAAGCTCAACCTCGAACTGGACCAGAAGTATCCGGCAAAGAGCTGACGCGTCCGGTGGATGATGATCGGGTGAGCCCGTCGCGGTACGCCACCAAACGCGGGGAGCTGCGCATTTACCTCGGCGCAGCTCCCGGCGTCGGTAAGACATACGCGATGCTCGGGGAGGCACACCGACGGCTCGAGCGCGGCACCGACCTGGTCGCCGCGGTCGTCGAGACCCATGGCCGCAAGAAGACCGCTGATCTGCTCAGTGGTATCGAGACCGTCCCGCCGAAGTACATCGAGTACCGCGGCAAGCTGTTCGGTGAGCTCGATGTCGAGGCGGTCCTGCGGCGCCAGCCGCACGTGGTGCTCGTCGACGAACTCGCGCACACCAACACCCCCGGCAGCAAGAACCCCAAACGCTGGCAGGACGTCGAGGAACTGCTCGACGCGGGCATCACCGTCATCTCGACGGTCAACGTGCAGCACCTGGAGAGCCTCAACGACGTCGTCACCCAGATCACCGGCATCGAGCAACAGGAGAAGGTGCCCGACGAGGTGGTCCGTGCCGCCGACCAGATCGAGTTGGTCGACATCACCCCGGAGGCGTTGCGACGCAGGCTCGCTCATGGCAACGTCTACGCCCCCGCACGCGTGGATGCCGCGCTGTCCAACTACTTCCGGCCCGGAAACCTCACGGCGCTACGGGAATTGGCGTTGCTGTGGCTGGCCGATCAGGTCGACGCCGCCCTCGAGAAGTACCGTCAGGAGAACCAGATCACCGACACCTGGGAGGCCCGCGAACGTGTCGTCGTGGCTGTCACCGGTGGTCCGGAGTCAGAAACATTGGTGCGCAGGGCGTCCCGGATCGCATCGAAGTCCAGCGCGGAACTGATGGTGGTGCACGTCGTTCGCGGTGACGGCCTCTCCGGGGTGTCTGCGCCTCACATGGGCAGAGTACGCGAACTCGCGATCAGCCTGGGCGCCACACTGCACACCGTCGTCGGCGACGACGTGCCAAGCGCGCTACTGGATTTCGCCCGCGACGAGAACGCCACCCAATTGGTGATCGGCACCTCGCGGCGGTCGCGGTGGGCTCGCATCTTCGACGAGGGCATCGGCGCCGCGGTGGTGCAACAGTCCGGCAAGATCGACGTACACATGGTCACCCACGACCAGGCCGTCCGCGGCTCGGCCTGGTCGCGGATGACGCCGCGCCAGCACCATGCGATGTCTTGGCTTGCCGCCGTTGTGGTTCCGTCCGCGATCTGCGCGGTGATCGTCTACCTGATCGACCCCTATCTGGGCATCGGAGGCGAAAGCGCCATCTTCTTCATCGGCGTGTTGATCGTCGCGCTGCTCGGTGGGGTGGCACCGGCGGCGTTGTCGGCGTTGCTATCTGGGCTGCTGCTGAACTATTTCCTTGTCGCGCCGCGGTACACGTTCACCATCGCCGAGCCCGACAGCGCGGTGACCGTGGTGGTGCTGCTGCTCGTCGCCGTGGCGGTCGCCGCGTTGGTCGACGGGGCGGCAAGTCGCGCGCGAGAAGCGCGACGGGCGTCGCAGGAAGCCGAACTGCTCGCGCTGTTCGCTGGGTCGGTGCTGCGCGGTGCGGATTTGAATGCGCTGCTCGAGCGGGTACGCGAAACCTACTCACAGCGCGCGGTCAGCCTGCTCCGGGAAGGCGCTGGCATCGTCGGATGCGTGGGTACGGACCCGTGCGTAGACGTCGACACCGCTGACACCGCAATCGAGGTCGGCGACGACGAGTTCTGGCTGTTGATGGCCGGGCGCAAACTACCCGCCCGCGATCGGCGGGTGCTGGGCGCGGTCGCGAAACAGGCGGCCGGCCTTGTCAAGCAGAGGGAACTGACCGAAGAGGCGGGTAAGGCCGAGGCCATCGCACAGGCCGACGAACTGCGCCGCTCGCTGCTGTCGGCGGTCAGCCACGATCTGCGCACCCCATTGGCCGCCGCCAAGGCCGCGGTGTCCAGCCTGCGCAGCAACGACATCGACTTCTCCGCCGAGGACACCGCCGAATTGCTGGCTACCATCGAGGAATCCGTCGACCAGCTCACGGCGCTGGTCGGCAACCTGTTGGATTCGTCGCGGCTGGCGGCCGGTGTGCTGCGGCCCGAACTGCGTCGGGTGTATCTGGAGGAAACGGTCCAGCGGGCACTGCTCGGAATCAGCAAGGGCGTCACCGGTTTCCGGCGCCAAGGCGTCGACCGGGTCAAGGTCGAAGTCAGCGATGCGGTGGTGCTGGCGGACAGCGGCCTGCTGGAGCGGGTGCTGGCCAACCTGATCGACAACGCGCTGCGCTATGCGCCGGACAGCCCCGTGCGCGTCACGGCCGGACAGGTCGGCGAGCGCGTGCTGATCGCGGTCGTCGACGAAGGACCCGGAATCCCCCGTGGCGCCGAAGCCGAGGTGTTCGCCCCGTTCCAGCGACTCGGTGACCACGACACGAGTATCGGTGTCGGACTTGGCATGTCGGTGGCGCGCGGGTTCGTCGAAGCGATGGGCGGCACGATCTCGGTGACCGATACCCCCGGCGGAGGACTCACCGTCGAGATCGACCTTGCCGCGCCCAGGGACGGCTCGGTATGACACCACAGAAGACCCGGGTACTCGTCATCGACGACGAACCGCAGATCCTGCGCGCGTTGCGGATCAACCTGTCGGTGCGCGGCTACGAAGTCACCACCGCCGCGACCGGGGCGGAGGCGCTGCGGTCGGCGGCCGATCACCGACCCGACGTGATCGTGCTGGACCTCGGCCTGCCCGATATGTCGGGTATCGAGGTGCTCGGCGGGCTGAGGGGTTGGCTGACGGCGCCGGTGATCGTGCTGTCGGCGCGGACGGATTCCGCCGACAAGGTCGAAGCACTCGACGCCGGCGCCGACGACTACGTGACGAAACCCTTTGGGATGGACGAGTTTCTGGCCCGACTGCGGGCGGCGGTACGCAGGGGCGCGACGTCCTCGGAGACCGACGAACCGGTCATCGAGACGTCGTCGTTCACCGTCGACCTGGCCGCGAAGAAGGTGACGAAGAACGGCGCGGAGGTCCATCTGACGCCGACCGAGTGGGGCATGCTCGAGATGCTGGTGCGCAACCGCGGCAAGCTGGTGGGCCGCGAAGAGTTGCTCAAGGAAGTCTGGGGACCGGCATACGCCAAGGAGACCCATTATCTGCGGGTGTATCTGGCGCAGTTGCGCCGCAAACTCGAAGACGACCCGTCGCGGCCGGTGCATCTGTTGACCGAGGCGGGCATGGGCTACCGCTTCCAGCAATAGCTTTCCGTTGCTCTTCATCGCGCGAGCAGACGCAAAGTGTTCGAAATCGTCGGCGTGTCGGGACATTTTGCGTCTGCTCGCGGGAGAGGGCGACCCCGGGATTTGAACGATTTCGCGTTCCGCGGTCGTTAAGCGGAATGACCTCGACCTCGACCCGGGAGCCATCCGATGTCTGCTGCGCTGCAGAGTTTTCCGTTACAGTCACCGCGAACCGCCGAGCAGGTGCTCGCGCAGGTGAATGCGTTGGTGGATCGACTGCGTGCTCGCGCGTCGGAGACCGAGACACTTCGCCGTATGCATCCCGACAACCTGCGCGATCTGACCGAGGCCGGCGTCTTCGGGCTGTGTATGCCCATAGATCGCGGCGGGTATCAAGCCGACGAAGGCATCGTCGCCGAGGTTCTCGCACAGATCGCACGCGGGTGCCCGTCCACCGGCTGGATGTGCACGATCATGACGCTGTCGGCCATCCTGCCTGCCCTGCTGCCCGAGGAGGCGGCCGACGAGGTCTATGCGACGCCCAATCTGAAGATCGCCGCCGCGCTCGCACCCACCGCAGAGGCCGTACGGGTCGACGGCGGCTACCGCGTCACCGGAAGCTGGCTCTGGAACACCGCGGGCGTCCATAGCAATTGGCTGGCGGGGGCCGCCGTCGTACTCGGCGAGAAGGACTCGGGGCCACGCGCGATGCTGATACCCACCAAGGAGGTGGACCAACAGGACAACTGGCGGGCGGCTGGGATGGCCGGAACGGCGACCAACATCGCCACGGTCAGCGACGTGTTCGTTCCCGCGGCGCGCAGCGTTCTTTTCCAAGACCTCGCAGAGGGCCGCTATCCCGGCCGGCGGTACTCCGGGTTGGTGTATTTCAACCGTCCGTGGGTGATGTGGATCAACGCCGCGAGCGCACCGTCGCTGCTCGGAATCGCCCGCGGAGCGATGGATTGCTTCATGCAGACTCTGCCCACGCGTGGCCCGATCACGAACACCGCATGGCCGAAAGCCGCCGAGGCGCCGCTACTGCATCATCAACTGGCCAAGGCGCAGTTGGACCTCGAAACCGCCGAAATGTTCACCAGCAAGCTGGCCACGCTGTTCCGCGGGGTGCTCCGCAGACCGCCGACAATGCTGGAGCGCACGCAGGCCCGCGCCTACATCGGCCAGATCGCAAGGCTCAGCCGGTCGTGCGTCAATCAACTCTTCGAAGCCAGCAGTAGCTCGCAGGCGCTGCTGTCCGCCGACCTTCAGCGGTACTGGCGCGATATCAACGTGCTGCACCAACACGCGGCCATCCAGCCGAACAGCGGCGACGAAGCGTATGGGCGAGTGCTGGCGGGACTGTCCCCCAACAACGACATCGTCTAGCAGCCGAGGTGGACCACGGCGGCCGAGACGATGTCACCGGCCGCGGGCACCGATACGCCGATCTCGTGCTGCACCTGGAGTATGGCGTCAGTGGAGTTCATCCCGCCGCGGATCGAACTGCAGGCGTTGTACCCCGCGGTCAGCAACTGCTGCGGCGTCACATTGTTGTAGGTGGGCACCACGGCGTGCAGGAAGCCTGCGCTGTCCGCGGCCGCGGAGGGGGCGAACGCCAGCGACATCGCCGCACCGACGATCACGACCCGAACAGCTTTCGACCACACTTCGACTCCTCGACATTTGCTTGCAAATACAAAGGCCAGCTTACTGAACTGATATTAACGGCTACGACAGTTACCCGCAGTCCTCCGTTCGGCAGGCAGTGACGCATATCTCCTTGGCGACGGACTAGTTCTGACGTGCGCGGACGTTCACTATGATTAGGACGCTAACTATTAGGCCCCTAGCCATAGGAAGGAGTGAGCCGTGCCCAGTGGAGTCGCTGCGGAGGTCGATCCGCTCGCATTGGAGCGCCAGGTGTGTTTCGCGCTCGCCGTCACCAACCGTGCGGTGCTCGCGGTGTATCGGCCGCTGCTCGAACCGCTGGGTCTGACTCATCCGCAGTACCTCGTGATGCTGTCGCTGTGGGACAACGCGAAAGCCGGCGGCGAACCGCTGTCGGTCAAAGACATCGCGCGCTTGCTGCAGATGGACTCGGCGACCCTGTCGCCGATGCTCAAGCGGCTGCAGGCCCAGGGTCTGATCACCCGGTCACGCAGCGAGGTCGATGAGCGCACCACCCACGTCGAGCTGACGCCGAAAGGCCGCAACTTGCGTAAGCAGGCGCTGAAGGTTCCGCCGGCGGTGGTCGCGCGATTAGGCGTCGAACTGTCCGAGCTCGAGCACCTCCATCAGGTCCTCACTGGTATCAACACCGCGGCGCTGGCCGCCGGTGCGCTCGATGCGGAATTGGACCGATGATCCGCAGACCCAACCCAATTCGCTGGATCTGGTACACATTCGGCGGGACACTCGGACCCCGCTACCGCGAGTGGGTGCTGCGCGATCTCACTGGCCGCACCCGGTGGGAACGCCAGATCGTGCGGGCGGTCGTGCAGGTGGTGCCGCTCGCCGCCGTGCTACTGCCCGCGCTGGGATTCGGATGGATCGCGTGGGTGGGTGTCGGCTGCGGACTGGTGTTGGCGCTGATCTACTCCGCCGCCTACTTCGACCCCTCGGTTGAGCACCGGCTGGCCAGGCATGGTTACCCGGCAGGCACCGCGCAACGAATCCTCGGCGAACGTGAGAACGCCAAGCATCCGGACCGGATGCGCCGCTATCTGCAGAACTACCGCGACACCGCCTGAGCAAACACTCTGGCCGGTTCCGGCTCAACGGCACTCCATCGGCGCGGCACGGCGGGGCGGCGCCGAGCAGACGTAAAACTGCCCTATTTCGCGGATTTTTGTGCAGGTTTGCGTCTGCTCGCGGTGAGAAGTGACATCACTGCGCGGGTGAGCTGGCGCCGTGGCCAACCCCGTGCGCCGTCGCCCGCCAGCGCGGCGCGCGCCGCGTTGCGTCCGCAGACCCCGTGGACGCCGCCGCCGGGATGGGCACCTGCGCTGCCCAAATAGACGTTCTGCACCGGAGTTTCAGCGCGGCCGAAGCCGGGGGTCGGGCGGAAGATCAACTGCTGGTACAGCTGTGACGTGCCGCCGTTGACCGCGCCGCCGTGCAGATTGGCGTCGCTGCCCTCCAGGTCCGACGGCCGCTGGATCGTCTTGCCGACGACGTGGCCGGTGAAGCCGGGAGCATGCTCTTCGAGCACCCGGTCGACGGCCTGCGCGACCTGTTCGGCGGAGTCGTCGTCAGCCACCCCAGGCGGCAGATGCGTGTACGCCCAAGCACTTTCGGTGCCAGCCGGCGATCGGGTGGGGTCGGCCGTCGTCATCTGCCCGAACAACATGAACGGGTGTTCGGGCAGCGTCGCGGTGTTCAGGTCGGCCATCCAGCGGATCAAGCCGTCGTGGTCGGCCCCCAGATGCACCGTGCCGGCCTCGTTGAGGCTCTTCGAACGCCACGGGATCGGGCTGTCGAGCGCGTAGTTGACCTTGAGAACCGGTGTGTCCCAGACGAAATGCTCCATATCACGCAGCACCGCATCGGGAACAGCGTGCGGGGGTAACAGTGAGCCGTACAGCCGCGGCGCGGACGTGTCGGCGATGACCGCACGCCTGACGCGCACCGTCGCACCGTCGGCGGTGTGGACGGCGACGGCGCGCCCGCCGCGGACCTCGATACCGTCCACCGGCCGAGAACACTCGATGTGCGCACCGGCCGATCGCGCCCGGTTGACCAGAGCCGCCGCCAGTTGGCCGGCGCCGCCGACCGGCACCGGCCATCCGCCGTCCTGCGCCATCATGATCAGCAGGTATCCCATCACCCCGCTGCCCGGCGCGTCGATCGGCACGTCTGCGTGCATTGCATTGCCCAACAACAGAAGTCGCGCCGCATCGCCGTCAAACAACTGTTCGGCCATCACGCCGGCGGGCAGCAACAGACGATGCGCGAGTCGCAACGCGTCCGCGGTGCCGAGCTTGCGCAGCAACCCGACCAATCCCCGCACCGGTGGGAACGGCGAGAACAGCGCCGACAGCAGCGGCTCCTTGATGCGAAGCCACTGCTCGTGGAGCTCACACCACCGGTCGCCGTCTCCGCGCTGACGTCGCCCCAGATCATCTACGGTGCGGTCGATTTCGTGGTAGATGACCGCGGCGTCGTCATCGTCGGCCGACCGCGCGTGCCCCACCACCGCAGGTGCGTGCGACCACCGCAGACCGTGGTCCTCCAGGTGCAGCGCCCGCAGCGCAGGGGAAGCGACCGACAGCGGATAGAACGCGCTGTACAGGTCGCTGACGTAGCCGGGGAACAGTTCGGCGCTCTTCACCGCGCCGCCCGGTTCGGCCTGCGCCTCCAGCACCAACACATCCCACCCGGCGTCGGCCAGAGTGGCCGCGGCGACCAAACCGTTGTGGCCGGCGCCGATCACGACGGCGTCGACGGTGTGCGTACTCACTCGGGCTCGTGCCGCCGTTCCGCCAGCGCCGCCAACCGCGCCAGGCATTCCCGGTTCCTGGGATAGGCCAGCGCCAGTGCGAGTCGGCGCGGCAGCAGATTCAGCGGCCCACCGACCGGCACCTCGGCCATCTCGATGCGGCAGCCGCCAGGAATGTCGTGCAACCGCAACACTATTCGAGCGCCGCCGAACGGACGGCCCTTGGCGAGCAGGACGAGTTCCTCCAGCGGTGTCGACGATTCGACCTCTGTCTCGTCGTTGAGCACGACGGGCCAGATCCCGATGGTGTGGTGGATCTTGCTCCCAGGCTCAGGCCAGCGCGGGTCAACCGCCCGCATCCTGGTGTTGCCCACCACCCACTGCGAATACGTCCAGCCGTCCGCCATCACGTCCCACACCTGCTGGCGGGTCGCGGTGGTGTCACGCTTGACGGTCAGAGAACTGTCGATTGCTGCTGGCCCTGTCATCTGTCGTGTCCTATCCGCATCGAGATCATCCGGCTGCCAATTGCTTTGACGGAGTCGGGTAACACCCGATTGACCATTCCGATCGATTTCGACAGCAGTGATGACGCGACCACCTTGCGGTCACCGCGCATCAACGCGTCGTAGCCCTGTTTGGCGACTGCGGCCGGATCGTCCTTGGGCATCCGACCGATGACGGTGTCGAGCATGCCCCCGCGCCGGAAGAAGTCCGTCTGCGTCGGGCCCGGCATCAGCGAGGTGACGGTCACGCCGCTGTCGCGCAGTTCGTCGTGAAGCGCCTCGGCGAACGACTGGACGAACGACTTCGAGGCGTTGTAGATGGTCTGCAGCGAACCCGGCATGGTCGAACTGATCGACGACGTGAACAACACCTTGCCGGTTCGGGCGGCGGTCATGTCGGTCAGGACGAGCTTGGCCAGGTGCACCGTCGATCGGACGTTGAGGTCGATGATGCTCAGGTCGTCGTCGAGATCGCCGCCGACGAACGGACCCGCCCGCCCGATGCCCGCGTTGAGCGCCGCGGCCGCAAGTCGTGTGCCGCCTTCGGTGGCGCTGCGATAGAGGCGCTCGACCTCATCTGCCCGGCGCAGGTCGACCTGGAACGGCCGGACCTGCACGCCGCTGCCTGCGAGTTTGTCGGCGCTGGCGTGGATGGCACCGTCGTCGGCCGCGATGACGAGGTCATAGCCGTCGTCGGCGAACAGCTTCGCCAGCTCGAAGCCGATACCGCTCGAGGCGCCGGTGACCAGCGCGAGCCCGTTCGGATTTGCCATACCCGCGGGCTACCCGAGACCCGCGCGGCCAAACCCTGATGATCAGCGCGCGGTCTCGTCGGCCAGCGCCACCAGCCGCGCGCGAATCAGGTCGGGGCGCTCGTCGATGATGAAGTGCGTGGCGTCGACCTTCTCCAGGGTGTAGTCGTCGGCCAGCGCGTTCTCCGGCGAGACCATCGACTCGTGGACGACGGTGTCCTTGACGCCGAAGATGGCGCGGATGGGCACAGTCGCCCGCCGCTTCTCGGGATGCCGTGCGCCTCTGGGGATCTCACGCAGCAGAAAGGTGCGGTAGGTGTCCGCGCCCGCGCGCGCCACCACCGGATCGCGGAACCGGTCCACATAGACGCGCACCTGCTCACGGTCCAGCGCGGAGCCGACCTTGTACGCCAGATAGAGAAAGTCGGTGTAGCGCTGAACGGGCACGCCCAAGAACGCGATCAGCGGCTGGTACTTCAGCAGGTCGTGGAAATGCGGCAGCAGTACCCGCGCCGTCACCCAGGGATAGCCCATGTTCAGCGCGAGATACCCGTCGAAGCGTTCGGGGGCCCGCAGGACCATCAGGTAACCGACATAGCCGCCCCAGTCGTGCGCGACGAGCAGCACCCGGTCGAGTCCGAGCGCGTCGAGCAGCGCCAGCACGTCGCTGGCGACGTCCTCCTTGGCCCACTTGTGCGGCGCGGGCCCCGACCAGCCGTAGCCGGGCAGATCGGGCGCGATGATGCGCAGCCCCGGCGGCGGGTCGGCGAGCAGCTCGCGGTAGGCCCAGTGATGCTGCGGCCAGCCGTGCAACGCGAGGACGGGCCGGCCGTCCGGCGGACCGGATTCCGTGACGTGGAAACGCACCCCGCGCGCCTCGACGAATGACCGGCGGACGCCTTCGATGGGCGGCGGTTCGGATGGCATGAATCGGACTTTACGTATCGCCTGCCGCGCTACGGTGCCGGTATGGGTGGATACCGCGACCTGTTCGACGCCAGCATCGCCGATCCGACGGCCTTCTGGGCCGAGGCCGCCAAGGCGGTGACGTGGACCCGTGAGCCGACCCGCGTGCTGGACGACTCGAACCCGCCGTTCTACCGCTGGTTTCCCGACGGTGAGCTGAACACCTGCGCCAACGCCCTGGACCGTCACGTCGACGGCGGGCGCGCCGACCAACCCGCGTTGATCTACGACTCCCCGGTGACCGGATCGCAGCGCACGTACACCTACCGCGAGCTGTTGGACGAGACCGCCCGCTTCGCCGGGGTGCTGCGCGGGCTGGGTGTCGGCAAGGGCGACCGCGTCGTCATCTACATGCCGATGGTGCCGGAGGCGGTGATCGCGATGCTGGCGTGCGCGCGACTGGGCGCGGTGCATTCGGTGGTGTTCGGCGGTTTCGCCGCGCACGAACTGGCGACGCGCATCGACGACGCCAAGCCGGCGGTGATCGTCACCGCCTCATGCGGGGTCGAGCCGACGCGGACCGTCGACTACAAGCCGATGGTCGACAGCGCGCTGGAGATGGCCGAACACGCCCCACCCGCATGCGTGATCCTGCAGCGGGAGCAGCGACCCTGCGAGCCACTGGCGGGACGCGACCACGACTGGCGCGAGTTGATGGCTTCTGCCGAACCCGTCGACCCGGTGCCCGTCGCGGCGACCGATCCGCTGTACGTGCTGTACACCTCCGGCACCACCGGCAAGCCGAAAGGCATCGTGCGCGACAACGGCGGACATGCAGTGGCGCTGCTGTGGAGCATGCGCCATATCTACGACACCCATCCCGGCGAAGTCTATTGGGCGGCAAGCGATGTCGGCTGGGTGGTGGGCCACTCCTACATCGTGTACGGGCCGCTGTTGCTCGGCGCGACGACCGTGCTTTACGAAGGTAAGCCGGTCGGCACCCCGGACGCCGGCGCGTTCTGGCGGGTGGCGTCCGAGCACGGCGTCAAGGCGCTGTTCACCGCGCCGACGGCGATCCGCGCGATCAAGAAGGAAGACCCGGAGGCGTTGCACCTGGCCAAGTACGACCTGTCGGCGCTGAAGTATCTGTTCCAGGCCGGCGAGCGACTCGACCCCGCCACCTACGGCTGGGCGTCGGACATCCTCGGCATCCCCGTCGTCGATCACTGGTGGCAGACCGAAACAGGCTGGGCCATCGCGGCCAATCCCATGGGCGTCGAAGCGCTGCCGATCAAACCCGGTTCGCCGACCGTGCCCATGCCGGGATACGACGTCCGGATCCTGCGGATCGACGGTTCGCCGTGTGAACCCGGCGAAGAGGGCGCGATCTGTATCAGGTTGCCGCTGCCGCCGGGCACTCTGCCGACGCTGTGGGGTGACGACGACCGTTACGAGGCGTCGTATCTGTGCGAGCATCCCGGCTACTACCTCACCGGCGATGGCGGCTACTTCGACGAGGAGGGCTACCTGTTTGTGATGGGCCGCATCGACGACGTCATCAACGTTGCGGGACACCGACTTTCGACCGGTTCGATCGAAGCCGTGCTGGCGAAGCACCCCGCGGTGGCCGAGTGTGCGGTGATCGGCGTTCACGATCAGGTCAAAGGCCAGGTGCCCCGCGGGCTGGTCGTGCTGAAGGCCGGCGCGTCTGCGGCCGGGATCGCAGACGAACTGGTTCAGTTGGTGCGCGACGAGATCGGCGCGGTGGCGTGCTTGAAAGTTGTTGATGTCGTTGCCGCCCTGCCGAAGACGCGGTCGGGCAAGATCCTGCGCAAGACGATGCGGGGTATCGCCCATGGTAAGGACGAACCGGTGCCGTCGACCATTGAGGACCCGGCAGTGCTCGACGCTTTGAAGCCCGTACTCAAGCCTTAACCGGCGCGAGCAGACGCAGAAGTAGCCGTCTGGGGCCTGATTCGCACGTTTCTGCGTCTGCTCACCGGAAGAGCATTAGGTATGGTCGAAGGGACGGCCTGATCCGACGACCAAAGGGAGTGATGAGCGCCTCGAGCGCACCCCGAAGACCTGGCCCGCCATGCTGAGGGCCTTGCTCGACATCGGCCTCGGAATCGCTGTCGTCGTTCTGATCACCGCGTTCACGGCGTACTTCGTCGCGCAGGAGTTCGCCTACACGGCGGTCAACCGGTCGAGACTGACTGCGCGGGCGCAGGCGGGCGACGCGTCTGCCCAGCGAGCGCTTGGCGTCACCCGGCGCACGTCGTTCATGCTGTCGGGCGCACAACTGGGCATCACCGTGACAGGCCTGTTGGCCGGATATGTCGCCGAGCCACTGATCGGCACCGGGTTCGCGGCGCTGGTCGGCGGCGGCGTCGCGAGCACCGCGGGCATCGCCGTCGGCGCCGCGGTGTCACTGTTGTTCTGCACGTTGATTCAGATGTTGTTCGGCGAACTGGTGCCCAAGAACCTCGCGATCGCGATGCCCGAAGCGGTCGCCCGCACGCTGGCCACCTCGACGCACTGGTATCTGCGGCTGTTCGGGTGGCTCATCGCGCTGTTCGACCGCTCGTCGAATCTGCTGCTGCGAGTGCTGCGAATGGAGCCCGTGCACGACATCGAACAGGCGGCCACCGCGCGGGATCTCGAGCACATCGTCGCCAGCTCACGCTCGGCCGGCCAGCTGCCTGCCGAGCTCTCTGTGCTGCTCGACCGGATCCTGGACTTTCCAACCAGCACCGCCGAACACGCCATGATCCCGCGCACCCACGTCGACACCGTGCGCGCCGACGAGTCCGTCGACGCGGTGCTGACCCGGATGGCGACCGGGCACACGCGTTACCCCGTCGTCGGCGACTCCACCGACGACCTCCTGGGGGTGCTGGACCTCGACGCCGTTCTCGACGCGAACCCGCAAGCCGTCGCAGGGACTCGGTGCAGACCCGCCGTCCGGGTGCCCGGCTCGCTGCCGCTGCCCGAGGTGCTCAACCAGCTGCGTGCGGCCAATGACCAAATGGCGTTCGTGATCGACGAATACGGTGGCTTCGCCGGCATCGTCACGATCGAGGACATCGCCGAGGAAGTGGTCGGCGAGATCGCCGACGAGCACGACGGTGACGACAGCGGAGTGGTGCGACGCCGCGACGGCTGGCTGCTGCCCGGCGATATGCATGTCGACGAGGCCCAGCGGGTCCTCGACCACCGCCTTCCCGACGGTGACTACGAGACATTGGCCGGACTGCTGATAGAGCACTTGGGCAGGTTGCCCGCCGTGGGTGACAAGGTCGAGATCTGGCTGCCACAGCGAAAGCTGTTGGCCGCGACGGTGAAAGCGGTCGAGCGCCGCGTTCCTGCCTCCGTCTTGGTCAGCGTGGAGGACGGCGATGAATGACCCATGGGTGATCGCCGCGTTGACTGTCGGCCTGATCGCGGTCAGCGCATTCTTCGTGGCGGTCGAGTTCGCATTGCTGGCCGCCCGGCGGCATCGCCTGGAGGAGGCAGCCGAGAAGAGCGTTCCGGCGCGGTATGCGCTTCGCAGCACCAGGGAACTGTCGGTTCTGCTGGCCGGTTCGCAACTAGGTATCACCGCGTGCACGTTGGCGCTCGGCGCGACAACTAAACCCGCAGTGCACTATTGGCTCACCCCATTGATTCATGCATGGGGCGCGCCGCTGTGGGCGGCCGACGTGGCGGGGTTCGTGCTCGCGCTCGTCGTCGTCACGTTCCTGCACCTGGTGATCGGTGAGATGGCGCCGAAGTCATGGGCGATCGCGCATCCCGAGCGGGTGGCGACGGTGCTCGCGATACCGATGCGCGCATTCATGACCGTGACCCGTCCGCTGCTGCTCGCCCTCAATCAGGCCGCCAACTGGTGCCTGCGCCGCGTTGGCGTCACACCGGTCGACGACGTCGACAGCGGCCAGGATCCGGAAGCGTTGCGCCACCTCGTCGAGCATTCCGCGAAAGTGGGCACGTTGGACCAGGAGCACTATCGGTCGCTGGCCACCGCGTTGGAACTCGAGCGTCTCACGGTAGGTGACATCGTCTCGCGCACAGCGCGTTTGACGACCGTTCCCGCGGATGCCGACCCAGCGGGCATACAGGCGCAGTCGCGGGCGACACGACACCAGCGGATACTGGTTCGCGGTGACGACGGCGCCGTCGTCGGAGTGGTGCACGTTCGTGACAGCTTGCGAGCCCCGCGCGGTGTGACGGCCCGCGACTTGATACGACCGGTGCTGAGCCTGCCGGTCGACACCAAGGTGTATCGGGCCGTTCAGATCATGCAGCAGGGGCGCAACCACCTCGCTCTCGTCGTCGAGGACGGTGAGACGGTCGGCTTGATTACGCTGACCGATTTGCTGCAGCGTCTGCTCCCGGACGCCGCCTAAGATTCCGCGAGCAGACGCAAAAGGCCCCGACACGCCGCGATTTCGGAACACTTTGCGTCTGCTCGCCGGGAGAAAGTCAGCGGAACGCTGTGCTGAGGCGCTGCTGGAATACGCCGTTGAAGCGCAGGTACGCCTCGCGCAGATCCTGACCGGGCCACTCGTCGGGAGTCAACTCGTCGGGCAACAGCGGGTCGAGTTGCAGATGCCGCACGACGGTCACCGACAGCCCGAACCAGTAGGCGAAGTCGGCGACCACGACCGCCTCGGCGTCGACCTCGTCGCGTAGCGCGCGGGTCAGCCGCCGCGCGTCGGTGGCCCAATCGTCAAGGCTGAACAGGGATCTGATGGTGTCCGCGGGGATGTTGGTGGCGGCGTCGTGAAAGTGCACACATTGCCGGTCCAGCACGGCGCGCTGTGTCGGCAGCCGGTCGGGGTCGAGATTGTCGGGACGAATCCACACGCCTTCCCGCAGTTCGGCGAGATGCAACGCCGTCGCCGCCTTACGCAACGCGAGTCGGTCGGCGGCCGACCGGCGATCCAACGACACGACCGCCAACTCCCACGTACCGTCCCACGGTCGGGTGGCCGCGGTCCGCGAGGCGTCGTCGACGCGTTGCCGCCGTTCCAGCAGATCCCCGGCGAGCGCGTACGTGCCGTCGCCGCTGGTGAGTTCGCCGTTGGAGACCATCCGCCACAAGCACGTGCGGGCGGCGCCGTCGCTGATGCCGAACAGCGAGGCCATCGCGACCAGTTCGCCGACAGTCAAATGGGGTTCCGGAGCGCCGAGCAGCGCCGTCGCGAGCACGGAACGCGCGCTCAACGTGCGGTCGCCGATCAGGTCGGCGACGTCACTGCGCGACGCTGTCGGCATCTACGACTCCAGCCAGGGTTCACGCCATTTAGGATGCCCGACAACCAGTTTCGCCGCGTCGGCGGGACCCCACGAGCCGACCTCGTACGGCTGCACCGGCGGCGGCGAGTCGAGCAGCGGTTGCACGATGCGCCAAGTCTCCTCGACGCCGTCCTCCCTGGCGAATTGCGCTGAGTCACCGCGCATCGCGTCGCTCAGCAGCCGCTCGTAGGGTTCCGGCGCCTCGCCCAGTTCCTTGGCGAAGGTCAACGACAGGTCGACGCATCGCGTGCTGTTCACGCCGGGCTCCTTGGCCTGGATCACCATATCGGTGCCCGGGTTGGGATCGATGCGCAGCACGAGTTCGTTGGGATCCGGCCTGTCCTTCATGATCGCCAGCTTGGGCGGACGTTTGAAGATGACGCGAATCTCGGTGGCCCGCACCGGAAGTGCCTTGCCTGCCCGCAGGAAAAACGGCACCCCCGACCAGCGCCAGTTGTCGATCTCCAGCCGGAGCGCGGCGAACGTCTCGGTCTGCGAGTCCGGTTGCACGCCCTTGACGGACCGGTATCCGTCGTACTGTCCTCGTACATAGTGGGCGGGGTCGATCGACGGAATGGCACGGAACACCTCGACACGCTTGTCGCGCAACCCGTCGGCGTCGGCGACGCTGGGCGGTTCGGCGGCGAACAAGCCGATCAACTGCAGCAGGTGGTTCTGCACCACGTCACGCAGCGCGCCGACCGGATCGTAGAAGCTGCCGCGGTCCTCCACACCGAAATTCTCGGCCATGGTGATCTGCACGCACTGGATCCGGTCCCGGTTCCACAACGGCTCGAAGACGGAGTTGGCGAACCGCAGGAACATGATGTCCATCGCCGGTTCCTTGCCGAGAAAGTGGTCGATGCGGAAGATCTGCCACTCGTCGAGCACGCTGCGCAACTGTGCGTTGAGCGCCCGCGCCGACTCCAGGTCATGGCCGAACGGCTTCTCCACCACCACCCGGGCGTGCGAGGTCAGGTTGGCGTGTGCCAAACCCTCGACGACGCGGCCGAACAGCGAAGGCGGTATCTCGAGATAGAACACCGGCGTGTGCTTGCCCTCGATCGCGCGGGCCACTCGCTCATAGGTTTTCGCGTCACCGAAGTCACCGGACACCATCGACAACCGCGCAGCGAATCGAGCGAAGACATCCTCGTCAATGGTTTCGCCTGCGGTCTCGATCGCGCTGCGCGCGTGATCGTGCAGCGCGGCTTCCGACCAATCGTCGCGTGCCACACCGACGATCGGGCAGTCGAGCAGCTTGCGGCGCTCCAGCCGGTACAGCGACCGGAACGTCATCTTCCTGGCCAGATCGCCTGTGATGCCGAAGATCACGAGGACATCGGCGGGCGCTGTCGCGGGTGTGGTCATGACTTCTTCTCGGCGTGCCCGCCGAATTCGCTGCGCATCGCCGAGAGCACCTTGTCGGTGAACTCGCCGAGTTGTCGCGACTGGAATCGTTCGAACAACGACGTGGTGATCACCGGTGCCGGCACACCCTCGTCGACCGCTGCGAGCACCGTCCACCGGCCCTCGCCGGAATCCGAAACGCGGCCGGTGAAGTCGTCGAGTTCCGGTGACCGCGCCATCGCGTCGGCGATCAGGTCCACCAGCCACGAGGACACCACGGATCCGCGCCGCCACACTTCGGCCACTTCTGCGACATCGATGTCGTACTGGTAAGCCCACGGATCGCGCAATGGCGTGGTCTCCGCGTCGACCGTGCGGTTGACCGTTCCCGCGTTGGCGTGCTTGATGATGCTCAGCCCCTCGGCGATGGCGGCCATCATCCCGTACTCCACCCCGTTATGTACCATCTTGACGAAATGCCCTGCGCCGCTTGGCCCGCAGTGCAGATACCCGTTCTGGGCGGTGCCGTCGGTGCGGGTGCGGTTTGGGGTGGGTTCGGCACTACCCTCGCCCGGTGCGATCGTCTTGAAGATCGGGTCGAGTCGTCCGACGACCTCGGTCTCGCCGCCGATCATCAGGCTGTAGCCGCGCTCCAGTCCCCACACGCCGCCGCTGGTTCCGCAGTCCACGTAGTGGATGTTCTTGGCCACCAGGCGCTTGGCGCGGACGATGTCGTCGCGGTAGTAGGAGTTACCGCCGTCGATCACGGTGTCGCCGGGTGACAACAGGTCCACCAATTGGTCGAGCGTCTCGTCCACCACCGCGGCAGGCAGCATCAACCAGACCGCCCGCGGCTGCTCGAGTTTCTGCACGAAGTCACTCAACGAGTCCGCGCCGGTGGCGCCTTCACCTGCCAGGCCCGCGACGGCTTCGGCGTTCATGTCGTAGACCACGCAGCGATGCCCGTCGCGCATCAGACGCCGAACCAGATTCGCGCCCATCCGCCCGAGTCCCACCATTCCCAGTTGCATCGGTGTATCGGTTGCCATGGCTCCAGCTTTCCATGAACTCGCTGTATCCAACCAGAGTGTCTCACGAAATCGTTGACACGCGATTATCACAGTGTGATACTTCCACGGTATGAGCACTCCGACAAGGGCGTCGGTCGCCGACGATGTGGAGATCGTCCGCCGCATCTTCGCGCACATCGACGCGGGCACCACCGACGAAGGTGCCGCCTGGCGCGAGCCGGTCGAAAATTACCTGAGCGCAAGCAGATTCGCCGCCGAGCTGCAGACGCTGCGCGCTCATCCGAGCGTGTTCCTGCCCGCGGCGGTCATCCCGAATCCCGGCGACCACGCCGAACGCACCACGTTCGGGGTGCCGCTGTTCGCCGTCCGCGGCCGCGACGGCCGGGCCCGCGTCTTCCGCAACTCGTGTCGGCACCGCGGCATGGCCCTGGTGGAGGGTCCGGGCTGCGCCCACGCCCTGACCTGCCGCTACCACGGCTGGACCTACCGCCTCGACGGCACGCTCGCCCACGTGCCGCACGCCGACGCCTTCCCCGATCTCGACATGAACAGCCGCGGACTGGTGGAGGTGGACAGCCAGGAAGTGGACGGCCTCATCGTCATCGGCCCGCTGCAGTCGCCTGCGCGGGGCGCCGACGCCGCGATGTCGGCGCTGACCGACGGCAGCCCGTGGCGCGACAAGCTGCTACCCGCGCAGCGCCTGTTCGCGGTTCGCCCGGCCCTGCGGGCGATGAACTGGAAGGTGCTCGTCGAGCAATTCCTCGAGGGCTACCACATTCGCACCACGCACAAGAACACCTTCTATCCGCTCCAGTACGACGACCTCAACGTCGTCGAGACGTTCGGGCCCAACAGCCGAATCACGTTCCCGTTCCGCAACATCGAACGCCTGCGGGAGCGTCCCGAATCGTCATGGGTGATCAACCACCGGGTGACCTACGTGTACCACCTGTTCCCGAATGTGATGGTGGCGACGTTCCCCAATCAGATGCTGGTCATCACCATCGACCCGGTCGACCTCGACCACACGACCGTCACCATCTACGCCATGGTCGCCCCCGAGGTGGCCGAGCACCTGTCGGCCAACCCCTCGGTCGCCGAAGGGTCGCGCAACCTGCTCAACGAGGGCGGGGTGGAGGACAACGAGATGTCCGAAGGCGTCCAGCGCGGACTGCACGCAGGTGCCAACGCGTTCGTCGAGTTCGGCACGCACGAGAGCGCGATCGGCCACTTCCACGCCAACCTCGACGACCGGTTGGCGGGCGCGCGGTGACCGACTACGAACACCTACAATACGACCAGCGCGGCCCCGTCACGGTCATCACGATCAACCGGCCGGAGCGCATGAACGCCATTGGGCCGCAGACACATTCGGAGCTGGTCGATGCCTGGGGCCGGTTTCGCGACGACGACGACGCCCTGGTCGGCGTGCTCACCGGCGCGGGCGAGCGGGCGTTCTCGGCGGGCGGTGACCTGAAGGCGGCGCGTGCCGGCGAGTTGGACGTCGACGCCAGTCCCGGCGACGGCGTGCTGGGCCCGTCGCGGTGGACCGACGTCTACAAGCCCACCATCGCGGCCGTCAACGGTGTCGCGTATGCGGGCGGCCTGGAGTGGGCCTGCTGGACCGACATGGCCATCGCCGACGAACACGCCACCTTCGGCGTGACCTGTCGCCGGTGGAACATCGGGCTGGCCGACGGTGGCACGCAACGGCTTACCCGCATCCTCGGATACCGGCGCGCGATCGAACTGATCATCACCGGCCGGGTCATCGACGCCCGGGAAGCCGAACGCATCGGCCTTGTCAACGAAGTCGTGCCGACGGGGACGTGCCTGCAGCGGGCAATCGCGTTGGCCGAGACCGTCGCCAAGCTGCCGCAGCCCGCGTTGCGCACCGATCTGGAGGCCGCCCGCACCGGTCTGGGCCGCCCCCTGGACGAAGGTCTGCGCATCGAGGCCGAGTGCTTCGGCCGCTCCATCGGCGCACCCGAGACCCTTGAAGGGCTACGCCGGTTCAACGAGCGCGACCATCCCGACCTGGCCCGTTCACGCTGACTTTTCTTTATTTCCAAAGTGATGCGAACCATTGTCACCTCGTCATATGTTGATATGCGTCCGCGAGAATGAACTCTGCTCCCACCTTTTGGAGTGGTCAGAGCGACAGAGGGGTTGATCGACGATGCGAGCACCAGAAGTCAAGGCCGGTTCCGGCTGCAACTGTCATTGCAACGCCTGCGAGGGCGGTCATCACTGCGGCAACCCGCCGAACTGCAACATCAGGCGGTAGCCGCCTGGAGTTCCCGGGTTAACCCGGCGTCGGCCGGGGTATTTCTGCTGCGTAAATAACCGCAGGAGAACGTGATGACCGCGACCACCCCTAAGTACATGGCCGTGCAGGCCGCAGCGGTGTTGGTTGCTGCCGGGTTCGTGGTGATCGGCGTGCTGGGCTTCATTCCTGGCGTGACGACCGACGGCAAACTCTTCGGTTTGTTTGCGGTTTCGGGCCTCGACAACGTCCTGCATCTGGTGTCGGGTTTCGTCGGGTTTGCTCTGGCGCGTACGTATGCGGCGTCGCGGGCGTATTTCCTCGGCGGCGGCCTGGTGTACCTGGCGCTGTGGTTGCACGGCGTGCTCGTGGGCAGCGGCCTGCTACCAGTGAACGGCCCCGACAATTGGCTGCATTTCGGCCTCGGCGTCGGCATGGTGCTGCTCGGTTTGACGCTGGCAGGACAGCGCGACCCGACGAAGCGTCGACGTTTGCCGAAATCCGCATCGGGGCGGTAATTCTCACCCGGCTGTATTGCGGCGCAGCACTTTCGGTAAAACTCACCCCGGCGTCAAATCCGCGTGGTTTTCTTACAATTGTGAAAACGGCGACGCCGCCGGACACGAGCGCTCGGCGCAGTTTGAACCTGGCATTGGCGACCTGGGTGTCAGCCATCAACTTCTGGGCCTGGAACATGATCGGCCCGCTGTCGACCACCTATGCCGGCGACCTGACGCTGAGCAGTTCCGAAGCCTCGATTTTGGTCGCGACCCCGATCCTGGTCGGTTCGATCGGCAGGGTGGTCGTCGGCGCACTCACCGATCGGTACGGCGGTCGGGTCATGTTCATCGCGATATCACTCGCGTCGATCGTGCCGGTGCTGGCCGTCGGTGCCGCGGGATCGGCGGGGTCCTATCCGCTGCTGGTGGTGTTCGGTTTCTTCCTCGGCATCGCGGGCACGATCTTCGCCGTCGGCATTCCGTTCGCCAACAACTGGTACGACCCGGCCCGGCGCGGATTCGCGACCGGCGTGTTCGGGATGGGCATGGTCGGTACCGCGCTGTCGGCGTTCTTCACACCGCGATTCGTCCGGTGGTTCGGCCTGTTCACCACGCACGTCGTCATCGCGGTCGCCCTCGCGGCGACGGCGGTGCTGTGCATCGTGGTGATGCGCAATGCGCCGCGGTTCGAACCGAACACCGATCCGGTGTTACCGAAACTGAAGGCTGCGGCCAAACTTCCGGTGACGTGGGAGATGTCGTTCCTCTACGCGGTGGTGTTCGGCGGCTTCGTCGCATTCGCCAACTACCTGCCCACCTACATCAAGACGATCTACGGGTTCCCGCCGGTCGAGGCGGGTGCGCGCACCGCGGCGTTCGCACTCGCGGCGGTGCTCGCCCGTCCGGTCGGCGGTGCCTTGTCGGATCGGATCGCACCCAAATACGTGGTGCTGGTTTCGTTCGCAGGTACGGCGCTGATGGCGTTCATCGCGGTATTCCAACCACCGCCGGACGTTTGGTCGGCCGCCACGTTCATCACGCTCGCGATCTTCCTCGGCATCGGGACGGGCGGCGTGTTCGCATGGGTGGCCCGTCGCGCGCCCGCCAAATCGGTCGGTTCGGTCACCGGAATCGTCGCCGCCGCAGGCGGATTGGGCGGCTACTTCCCGCCGCTGGTGATGGGCGCCACCTACGACCAGGCCGACAACGACTACACCGTCGGCCTGCTGTTGCTCGTGCTGACCGCACTGGTCGCGTTGGGGTACACAGCTTTTCGGCTGCACGCGCACGAACCCGCGCCGGCCGCTAGAGAGTCGACGGCGTGACCACCGGCCCGCGGGTCGGAAGCCCGGTCGAGGAACTACTGGAGCGCAGTGGTCGATTCTTCACCACCGGCGAGTACTCGGCGGACCTTCGAACGGTCACCCACCGCGGCGGTCGGCAGGGCGACGTGTTCTACCGCGACCGATGGAGCCACGACAAGGTGGTCCGCTCCACCCACGGCGTCAACTGCACCGGATCGTGCTCGTGGAAGATCTACGTCAAGGACGGCATCATCACCTGGGAAACCCAGGAAACCGACTATCCGTCCGTCGGCCCGGACCGCCCGGAGTACGAACCGCGCGGCTGTCCACGCGGCGCGGCATTCTCCTGGTACACCTACTCCCCCACCCGGGTTCGCCACCCGTACGCGCGCGGCGTGCTCGTCGAAATGTACAGGGAGGCAAAGGCCAAGACGGCGGACCCGGTTCAGGCGTGGGCCGACATCCAGGCCGACCCGCAGCGCAGGCGCCGCTACCAACGCGCCCGCGGCAAGGGCGGACTGGTCCGGGTGAGCTGGGCCGAAGCCACCGAGATGATCGCCGCCGCACACGTGCACACCATCAAGACCTACGGTCCGGACCGGATCGCCGGCTTCTCGCCCATTCCGGCGATGTCGATGGTCAGCCACGCCGCAGGCTCGCGGTTCGTGGAACTGATCGGCGGGGTGATGACGTCGTTCTACGACTGGTACGCCGACCTGCCGGTCGCCTCGCCGCAGGTGTTCGGGGATCAGACGGATGTACCGGAATCCGGTGACTGGTGGGACGCGTCCTACCTCGTCATGTGGGGATCCAATGTGCCCGTCACGCGTACCCCTGACGCACACTGGATGGCCGAGGTCCGCTACCGCGGCACCAAAGTCGTCACCGTCAGCCCCGACTACGCCGACAACACCAAGTTCGCCGACGAGTGGATGCCGTGCGCGGCGGGCACCGACGGCGCACTGGCGATGGCGATGGGTCACGTCGTCCTCTCGGAATACTTTGTCCACCAACGTGTCCCCTTCTTCGTCGACTATGTCCGCCGCTACACCGACCTGCCGTTCCTGATCAAACTCGAGGAACGCGACGGGATGCTCGTCGCAGGCAAGAACCTCACCGCGGCCGACCTCGGCCACGACGTCGAAAACGCCGCCTTCAAACCGGTTTTCGTCGACGGCGCCACCGATACCGTCGCGGTGGCACCCGGATCGCTTGGCTTCCGCTACGGCGACGACGGCGTCGGCAAGTGGAATCTGGACCTCGGGGACCTGGTGCCCGCGCTCACCGTGGCACGCCCCGACGGTTCGGGCGAAACCGCACTTGTCCACCTGCCGCGCTTCGACACCGTCGACGGGCACGGCGAGACCTTCGCCCGCGGCGTGCCGGTGCGCCGGGTCGGCGAGCATGTGGTGTGCACGGTGTTCGACCTGATGCTCGCCCAATACGGCGTGCGGCGACCCGGCCTGCCCGGCGACTGGCCCACCGGCTACGACGACGCGAGTCAGCCCTACACCCCGGCGTGGCAGGAGCCGATCACCGGGGTGTCGGCGGCGCAGGTCATCAGAATCGCCAAGGAGTTCGCCCGCAACGCGGACGAATCCGGGGGCCGGTCGATGATCATCATGGGCGCCGGCATCTGCCAGTGGTTCCACGGCGACGCCACCTACCGCGCGGTGCTGGCGCTGCTGCTGCTGACCGGTTCGATGGGACGCAACGGTGGCGGCTGGGCGCACTATGTCGGCCAGGAGAAATGCAGGCCGGTCACCGGGTGGGCGACGATGGCGATGGCCACCGACTGGTCGCGGCCGCCGCGGCAGATGGCGGGCACGTCGTACTGGTACGCGCACACCGACCAGTGGCGTTACGACGGCTACCGCGCCGACGCGCTGGCCAGTCCGCTCGGCAGGGGCCGGTTCCGCGATAAACACACGATGGATGTGCTCACCTCGGCGGTGTCGATGGGCTGGAGCCCGTTCTATCCTCAGTTCGACCGGTCCAGCCTGGACGTCGCCGACGAGGCGAAGGCCGCAGGCCAAGAAGTACCGGTCTATGTCGCCGGGCAATTGGCGTCGGGCGGCCTGAGGCTCGCCGTCACCGATCCCGACAACCCGGCGAACTGGCCGCGCGTGCTGAACGTCTGGCGGGCCAACCTGCTCGGCTCGTCGAGCAAGGGCAACGAGTACTTCCTGCGTCACCTGCTCGGTACGTCGTCGAACCTGCAGGCCGATCCTGCCCCAGAAGCGTTGCGGCCCAACGACGTCGCATGGCGCGACGAGATCCCGGAAGGCAAGCTCGACCTTCTGATGTGCATCGACTTCCGGATGACGTCCACCACCATGCTCTCCGACGTGGTGCTACCGGCGGCCACCTGGTACGAGAAGGCCGACCTGTCCAGTACCGACATGCACCCCTTCGTGCACGCGTTCAGCCCCGCGATCGACCCACCGTGGGAAACCCGGTCGGACTACGAGGCTTTCGGCGCGATCGCGCGCGCATTCAGCACGCTGGCCAAGACGCACCTCGGCACCCGCACGGACGTCGTGGTCGGCGCCCTGCTGCACGACACGCCGGCGGCGATGGCCTATCCCGGCGGCACCGAGAACGACTGGCGCGTCACGGGCGACGTGCCGGTCCCCGGTAAGACGATGGGGCCGGTGGCTGTGGTGGAACGTGACTACGCCGCGATCGCCGACAAGTGGGCCGCCCTCGGGCCGCTGGTGGAACGTCTCGGCCTGACGACGAAAGGCGTCACCACCCACCCGGACGCCGAGGTCGACTACCTCGCAGGCAAGTTCGGTGTGATGGATTCCGGTCCCGCGCAAGGCCGTCCGGCCATCACCTCGGCCGAGAGCATGGCCGACGTCATCCTGGCGCTGTCCGGGACGTCCAATGGGCGCCTGGCCGTGCAGGGCTTCGCCGAACTCGAGAAGCGCACGGGCGTGCGCTTGACCCACCTGGCCGAGGGCAGCGAGGAACGCCGCATCACCTACGCCGACACCCAGGCCAGGCCGGTTCCGGTGATCACCAGCCCGGAGTGGTCGGGCAGCGAGACCGGTGGCCGCCGATACGCCCCGTTCACCGTGAACATCGAACAGCTCAAACCGTTTCACACGTTGACCGGGCGGATGCACTTCTACGTCGACCACGACTGGCTCGAGGAACTCGGCGAGCAGCTGCCCACCTATCGGCCGCCGCTCGACATGTCACGCCTGTTCGGCGAGCCGGCCCTCGGGGAGCAGGGCATCGCACTGGCCGTCCGCTACCTCACCCCGCATTCGAAATGGTCGATCCACTCGGAGTATCAGGACAACCTGCTGATGTTGTCGCTGTCACGCGGCGGTCCGACGATGTGGATGAGCCCGCAGGACGCCGCCAAAATAGAAGCGCACGACAATGATTGGGTCGAGGCCGTCAACCGCAACGGTGTGCTGGTGTGCCGGGCCATCGTGTCGCACCGGATGCCGGAGGGCGTGGTGTTCGTCTATCACGCGCAGGAGCGCACCATCGACGTGCCGCTCACCGAGACGACCGGGCAGCGTGGCGGGATCCACAACTCGCTGACCCGGCTGCTGATCAAGCCGAGCCACCTCGCAGGCGGCTACGCGCAGAACGCGTTCGCGTTCAACTACCTCGGCCCGACGGGCAACCAGCGCGACGAGGTGACCGTGGTGCGGCGTCGGTCGCAGGAGGTGACGTACTGATGCGGGTGATGGCACAGATGGCGATGGTGATGAACCTCGACAAGTGCATCGGCTGTCACACCTGTTCGGTGACATGCAAACAGGCGTGGACCAATCGGGCGGGCACCGAGTACGTGTGGTTCAACAACGTGGAAACCCGTCCAGGACAAGGCTATCCGCGAACCTACGAGGACCAGGACCGCTGGCGCGGCGGCTGGATGCGCGACCGTAGGGGTCGGCTGCGGCTGCGTGACGGTGGCCGTCTGCACAAGCTGACCCGCATCTTTTCCAACCCGAAACTGCCCAGCATCGACGACTACTACGAGCCGTGGACGTATGACTACGAGAACCTGACCAGGGCGCCGCTCAGTGAGCAGATGCCGGTCGCGCCGCCGCGCAGCCTGATCAGCGGCGAACCGATGAAGATCTCGTGGTCGGCGAACTGGGACGACGATCTTGGCGGCTCGCCGGAGATCGTGCCGGGAGATCCTGTCCTGCAGAAGGTCAGTGAGCAGGTCCGGCTCGAACTCGAGCAGACGTTCATGTTCTATCTGCCGCGCATCTGCGAGCACTGCCTGAACCCGTCCTGCGTGGCGTCGTGCCCGTCGGGCGCGATGTACAAGCGGACCGAGGACGGCATCGTGCTCGTGGACCAGGACCGCTGCCGCGGCTGGCGGATGTGCGTGTCCGGATGCCCGTACAAGAAGGTGTATTTCAACCACAAGACCGGCAAGGCCGAGAAGTGCACGCTGTGCTATCCCCGCATCGAGGTCGGCCTGCCGACGGTGTGTTCGGAAACGTGTGTGGGCCGGTTGCGCTACCTCGGTCTGGTGCTCTACGACGTCGACGCGGTGCTGGCGGCGGCGTCGGTGGCCGACGACACCGAACTCTACGAGGCGCAGCGGCAGATCCTGCTCGACCCGACCGATCCTCAAGTGATCGCCGGGGCCCGCGCCGAGGGCATCTCCGACGAGTGGATCGAGGCCGCGCAGCGCTCGCCGGTGTATGCGCTGATCAACACGTATCGCGTTGCGCTGCCGTTGCATCCGGAGTTCCGGACGATGCCGATGGTCTGGTACATCCCACCGCTGTCGCCTGTCGTCGACGCGGTCAGCAGGGACGGACACGACGGCGAGGACATCGGGAACCTGTTCGGTGCGCTGGAGGCGCTGCGCATCCCGATCGAGTATCTGGCCGGGCTGTTCACCGCAGGCGACACCGAGGCGGTGCAGAACGTGTTGCGCAGGCTGGCAGCGATGCGCTCGTACATGCGCGACGTGAACCTGGGCCGCGAAACCCAGCCGCACATCGCCGAGTCGGTCGGCATGACCGAGGAGCAGATCTACCAGATGTACCGGCTGCTCGCATTGGCCAAATACGAAGAGCGGTACGTGATTCCGACCGCGTATGCCGTCGAAGGGGAACAGCCAGAAGAGGCAGGCTGCTCGTTGTCATTCGACGGTGGACCCGGGATGTACGAGTCGGGTCCCTTCGGTGAGGCCAGCGGCGGGCCGGTACCCATCGCCGTCGAGACCTTCCACGCGCTGAAGCAGAGGCAGACCACCGACGGCATGGCGGCCAACGCCGACCACCCGTCGCGGGTCAACCTGCTCAACTGGGACGGCCGCGGCGTGCCCGCGGGGCTGTTCCCGTCCGGGAGGCCACCACGATGAGGCTGCGAACGAAGCCGGACACGTTGCGCGACAGGCTGGTGTGGCAGTGCGCGTCACTGCTGCTCTGCTATCCGGATCCCGCGCGACTCGGCACCGTCGACGACCTGCTCGCACACCTCGACGGCGACGTCGCCGATCTGCTGGGCCACACCGTCGCCGCCCTGCGCACCGGTGATCCGATGCGGATCGCCGCTTATTACGTCGAGACGTTCGATCTGCGACGGCAGGCCACGATGTACCTGACGTACTGGACGGCGGGGGACACCCGAAACCGCGGCGCCGCAATGCTGGAGTTCGTGGCCGCCTACCGGGCCGCCGGGCTCGAGCCGCCGCGCGCCGAGGCTCCCGACTACCTGCCGGTGGTTCTCGAGTTCGCCGCGACCGTCGATCCGGTGGCAGGTCGACGGCTGCTCGTCGCGCATCGGGTGTCGATCGACGTCCTGCACGGCGCGCTGATCGACGCCAAGTCGCCCTACGCGCACACCGTCGACGCGGTGCGCCGGACGCTGCCGGCCGCCACCGACGACGACGTACAGCGGGCACGGTTGACGGCGACGACCGGCCCGCCGGCGGAAGCGGTTGGGCTGCAACCCTTCACGTTGACCGTGCCGCCACGGCGGGGGTGATCGAGGTGTGGGTGGACGAGATGTTCTGGAACGTCGCGCCGTACGTCACGCTCGCGATCGTGGTGATCGGGTCGTGGTGGCGTTACCGCTATGACAAGTTCGGCTGGACCACACGGTCGTCGCAACTCTACGAGGCGCGGATCCTGCGGATCGCCAGTCCGATGTTCCACTTCGGCATCCTGGTCGTGATCGTCGGCCACGTCATCGGGCTGGTGATCCCCGAATCCTGGACGGACGCCGTCGGTCTCAGCCATGAGGCGTACCACGTGCAGGCCGTCGTGCTCGGCTCCATCGCAGGCGTGACGACGCTGGCTGGTATCGCGCTGCTCATCTACCGGCGCCGCACCCGCGGCCCGGTGTTCCTGGCGACGACGTCCAACGACAAGCTGATGTACGTCGTGCTGGTGTTGGCGATCGTCGCGGGCCTGTGCGCCACGCTGCTCGGCTCCGGCGTGGTCGGGGAGGCCTACAACTACCGCGAGACGGTGTCGGTGTGGTTCCGGTCGATCTGGCTCCTGCAACCGCGCGGGGACCTGATGGCCGAGGCGCCGCTGTACTTCCAGATACACGTGATGATCGGTCTGGCGTTGTTCGCGCTGTGGCCGTTCACCCGCCTCGTGCACGCGTTCAGCGCGCCGATCGGCTACCTGTTCCGGCCCTACATCGTCTACCGCAGCCGCGACCTGGTCGGCTCGCAACCACAGCGGCGGGGCTGGTGACGAATGTCCGTTGCCCTTGCAATTAGGGACCAACGCCCCTGCCGCGACCCCGCCGGCAGGCCGCACAGTGGCGGTATGGAGCAGTTGACAACGCTCGACGCCGGGTTCCTGCAGGCCGAGGATTCCGACCGTCACGTCAGCCTGGCCATCGGCGCCGTGGCTGTTCTCGCGGGTCCGATGCCCGATTTCGACAGGCTGGCCGCGAACCTGGCCGAGCGCATCACAGCGGTGCCGCGCTTTCGGCAGATTCTGCGCACCCAGCCGCTGGATCTCGGCGCTCCGCGGTTCCAGGACTGTCGGGTCGACGTCTCCCACCATGTGCGGCGCGCCGCGCTGCCCCGCCCCGGCGACGACGCCGCGCTGTGCCGGTGGGTCGCGCAGGTGATGGAGCGGCGCCTGGACCGCGACCGCCCGCTCTGGGAATGCTGGGTCGTCGACGGGCTGGCCCACAACCGGTGGGCGATCCTGATGAAGATCCACCACTGCATGGCCGACGGCATCGCGGCCACTCACATGCTGGCCCGGCTCTGCGACGACGGTGGCACCTTCCCGACGGAGATCCGCGCTGCCGAGCCGGCGCGGCGGCCGGGGCTGAGCCTCAATCCGTTCGACTGGGTAACCGGCATGCTGCGCGCCGCACAAGGCGCGGTCGAGATCGCGGGCGGATTGCTGCGCCCGTCCGCGTCGTCGCTGACGGGCCCCGTCACCGATATGCGCCGCTACGCCTGCGCCGAGGTGTCGATGGAAGACGTGACGCGGGTGTGCGAGCGGTTCAGCGTCACGGTCAACGACGTTGCGCTGGCGGCGATCACCGACAGTTTCCGCACCATGCTGATGCGTCGCGGCCAGCGGCCGCAATACAATTCGCTGCGCACCCTGGTGCCGGTGTCTGTGCGGTCCGACGACGCGGCCGACGAAACCGACAACCGCGTGTCGGTCATGCTGCCGTATCTTCCCGTCGACAAGGCCGATCCGATCCAACAGTTGCAAACGGTCCACAGGCGGATGGCTCGGGCGAAGGCAGGCGGGCAACGTCAAGCCGGGAACATCTTCCTCGCCGCCGCCAACGCGATCCCGTTCCCGGTGACCGCATGGGCGGTGCGGGCGTTGACCCGACTGCCGCAACGCGGTGTCGTCACGCTTGCGACGAACGTGCCCGGCCCGCGCAAGCGGCTACGTCTGATGGGCCGAGAGGTGCTGCGGCTGTTGCCGATTCCGCCGCTGGCGCTGCATCTTCAGACGGGCATCGCGATCATGAGCTACGCCGACCATCTGGTGTTCGGTGTGATCGGCGACTACGATGCCGCACCGGACATCGACGAACTCGCGAACGGCATCGAGACAGCCGTCGCACGGTTGACCGCCCTGAGCGCGGGCCACTGGCGCTCCACCCCTGTCGGGACACTCGCGTTGGTACAAGGAGGTTGATCGCCATGCCCAAGGGACTAGAGCTGGACGAGCTGAACCGCAGGCAGTGCCTGGATCTGCTGCAGGAAGTTCGGGTCGGCAGGCTGGTGTTCACCGAGGACGGACTGCCCGCGGTGCAGCCGGTGAACTTCCGGTTGTGGCACGACGACGTGGTGATCCGCGTCGCGGGCGGCGGGAAACTCGCCGCGGCCGCCGAGAACCAGATGGTGGCGTTCGAAGCCGACGAACTGGATCCCGACCTGCGCACCGGGTGGAGTGTCGTTGTCGTCGGGCACGCGCAGGAGATCACCGGGGTCGACGAATTGGTGGAAGTGGCGGGAACTTTCGTACAGCCGTGGGTGGACGGCAAACGCGACCACTTCCTGCGCATCAAGTCGGAGAAGATGACCGGGCGCCGATTCCGCGAACGCGGCGTGCCGCACTATGTGGGGACGGCGGCGGGCTAGGCGATCGACAGCGCGATGCCGTCGAGGATGTCGTGCTCGCTGACCACCAGTTCGTCGATGCCGGCCCTGGCGCCCAACGCGGCGGCGAGTTCCTCGACGATGATCGCGCCGCCGCCGATCACGTCGACGCGGCCCTCGTGCATGGGGCCTAGCGCCGCGCGCTGTTTCCGCGTCATCGCGATCAACTCGTCGCACACCGGCAGCAGGTCGCTGAATTTGACCCGGGACAAGTGGATCGCCTCGGAGTCGTAACTCGTCATCCGCTGCGCCAGCGCCGACAGCGTCGTCATGGTGCCTGCCACACCGACCCAGGTGCGGGCCCGCTCGACAGGCACCGCGCGCAACGCCTCGCCCATGGTCTCGCGGACCACCTCACGCGCGGCGGCGATCTCGGTGGCGGTGGGCGGATCGGAGTGCAGGCATCGCTCCGTCAGTCGCACACAGCCGATGTCGGCCGAGTAGCTGGCCTCGACGTCGCAGGAGCCGAGCACCACTTCGGTCGAGCCGCCGCCGAGGTCGACCACCACGAACGGCGCTGAGTCCGAATCCAATTCGCCGACCGCGCCGTGGAAGGACAACGCGGCCTCCTCGGTGCCGGTGATCACCTCCGCGACGGCGCCGGGGACCGCGGTGCCGAGCACGTCGGCTGTCATCGCGAAGAACTCGTCGCGGTTGGCGACGTCGCGGGCCGCCGACGTCGCGACCATCCGCACCTTCGGGACATCGAACCTGCGCAACAACTCGGCATAGTCGACCAGCGCCGCCTTGGTCCGCGCCAGCGCTTCCGGCGCGAATTGTCCTGTGGCGTCTACCCCTTGGCCGAGCCGCACGATCCGCATCTCACGGTGCACGTCGGCCAGCCGGCCATCCGTCTTGTCGGCGATCAACAACCGGATCGAGTTGGTGCCGCAGTCGATCGCCGCCACCCGGGAACTCACGTCCACGTCTCCTTCTCCAGGATGCCCGCCATGCCCGGTTCGGTGGCCAACACCGCCAGGGCCTCGTCGCCGAACGGATTCACGCCGGGGCCTTTTGCGAGCGAATGCGCGATCACCACATGCAGACACTTGACCCGGTCCGGCATGCCGCCACCGGAGAACGTCGTGCCGAGCGGTTCGATGGCGTCACGCTCCGCCAGATACGACTCGTGTGCCCTGCGGTACGCGTCCGCCAGCAGCGGATTCTGTTGCAGCCGTTGTGTCATCTCCCGCATCATGCCCGACGATTCGAGTCGGCTGGCCGCGGCGGTCAGCACCGGGTGCGTCAGGTAGTACAGCGTCGGAAACGGCGTGCCGTCAGGCAGTCTCGGCGCGGTCTTCACCACGCCGGGCTCGCCGTTGGGGCACCGGTAGGCGATCTCGAGCACGCCGCGGGGCTCGCGGCCGAGTTGCCGCGCGACGGCCTCGAGCGGGGGCGGAGGGGCCGGTGCAGGTGAAACCCCGTGCGGCGCATCGGCGATGGTGTGCCACAGCGACGTGTACCACGGGTCGCCGCTCTTCACCCCCGTCGGGGCGTCGCCACCCGGCGCGCCGGGCGTGACGGCGCTTTCGGGCAACTGCACCTGATACGGGATGTCACCGGGCATCACGAAGCCGAGCCGTTCGCGGGCCTGCGCAGCGATGAACACCGGGTCGGCGAGCTTGACCTTCTGCTCCTCGAGATCGGCGATCTGCGAACGCAATTGCTGCTCGGTAGCTTTCAACTGCTTCATCTCGGTGCGCTGCGCGAAGTATGTGCGCACCGGACCCGCAATGGTCAGCGTCAACACGCAGACCACCGCGGCCAGGATCGCCGCGCGACGGGCCGCCGACCCGAACCGCTGCTCGGACTGCTGTTCGGCGGCCGCGACGATCGACTCGCGGACCGTTTCCTTCGGCTTCTCGACCGGTGCGGGCGCAGGCGCCTTCTCGTTGCTGCGCGGCGGGCGGCGGCCAGGCGCGGTCCCCTTCGGACGGCCCGCGGGGGACCGTCGTTTCGGGTCTGGCCGTTTCGCCTCGGGCACGGGTTATTTGACCCCTGCCTCTACCGAGAAGCGCGGGAACGCCAAGTCGCCTGCGTAACGCGCGGCGTCGCCGAGCGTCTCCTCGATGCGCAGCAACTGGTTGTATTTGGCGACCCGCTCGCTGCGGGCGGGGGCACCGGTCTTGATCTGGCCGCTGCCGACCGCGACGGCCAGGTCGGCGATCGTGGTGTCCTCGGTCTCGCCGCTGCGGTGGCTCATCATCGTGCGGTATCCGCTGTTGTGCGCCAGCGCGACGGCGTCCAGCGTCTCGGTCAGCGTGCCGATCTGGTTCACCTTCACCAGAAGCGCGTTCGCGGCGCCCTTTTCGATGCCGTCTTCGAGTCGCTCGGGGTTGGTGACGAACAGGTCGTCGCCGACCAACTGGACGCGATCACCGATCGCGGTGGTCAGCGCCACCCAGCCGTCCCAGTCGTCCTCGGACAGCGGGTCCTCGATCGACACCAGCGGATAGGAGTCGATCAGTCCGGCGTAGAACTCCGACATCTGCTCGGCGGTGCGGGTCTCCTTCTCGAAGCTGTAACCCGTTCCGGCGGTGAAGAATTCGGTAGCCGCAACATCAAGTGCGAGCGCCACATCCGCGCCGGGCTTCAGGCCCGTCGCCTCGATGGCGCTCAGGATCAGGTCCAGCGCCGCCTTGGTGCCCGCGACGTCGGGCGCGAACCCACCCTCGTCGCCGAGACCTGTGGCCAGGCCCTGCTTCTTGAGCACCGCCTTCAGCGAGTGGTACACCTCGGCGCCCCAGCGCAGCGATTCCTTGAAGCTGGGTGCACCGATCGGCGCGACCATGAACTCCTGGACATCGACGCCGGTGTCGGCGTGCGCGCCACCGTTGAGGATGTTCATCATCGGCACCGGCAGGATGTGCGCGTTGGGTCCGCCGACGTAGCGGAACAGCGGTAGCCCGGCCGACTCCGCCGCGCCCTTGGCCACCGCGAGCGACACCCCCAGCATCGCGTTGGCGCCGAGGCGGGACTTGTCCGGCGTGCCGTCGAGGTCGACCAGCGCCTGGTCGACGAGTCGCTGGTCGTCGGCGGACAGTCCGATGACGGCGGGCGCGATCTCGTCGAGCACCGCCTGCACCGCCTTCTCGACGCCCTTGCCGCCGTAGCGGGAACCGCCGTCGCGCAGTTCCACGGCCTCGTGTTCACCGGTCGACGCGCCCGACGGCACCGCGGCACGGGCGAACGTGCCGTCCAGCAGGGCCACTTCGACCTCGACCGTCGGGTTGCCGCGGGAGTCGAGGATCTCGCGGGCTCCGACCTGCTCGATGATGGGCACTAGGTTCTCCTTGATGTTTGGGCTGGACTCGCAATGAGCCTAGAGCGTGCGTCGGCCCGCGGCGTGCTCAGAGGGGGTGTCCGTTGGCGTAGGCGGTCGCCCAGTCCCGGACGGTACGGGCGTACTGGTCGGAGTGGTTGTAGGCGTGCAACGCGTCCATCCAGCCCCGGGGCTTGGCCAGGTCCTTACCGCGCCAGCACAGGTAGCCCGCCGCGGACAGCGCGGCGTCGTCGAAATTGTCAGGGCTGACGATGCCGTCGTTGTTGGCGTCGACGCCGTAGAGCTTCCAGGTTTCGGGGATAAACTGCATCGGCCCCATGGCCCTGGCGTACGGCGCGTCGCCGTCGTGGCTGACGCCGTCGTTGTCGAGGATCTCCAGGTTGCCGTTGGTGCCGTCCAACCGGACCCCGCGGATCGGCGGCGTGACGTCGCCGTTCGGCGCGATCACCGCGCCGTGGTAGGTGCCGTGGTGACTTTCCACCTGGCCGATGCCCGCCAGCGTGGTCCAGGTCATGTGGCAGTCCGGGTTCTCCACGTCGGCCACCCGCGCGGCGTAGGCGTAGGCCTCCAGCGCCTGCACGGGCATGCCCAGCGCGGGCGCGCGCTGCGCCGCCCAATCATGCAGCTGGTCGGCGGGTCGGCCTTTGGCGTGGGTGTCGATCTTGGGCACCGGGTCGCCCGGCGGCGGCGGCACGCCTTCGGGGATCGGTGTGCCCACCTGCCAAGAGCAGCTGGAGGCCATCAGCAGCACTGTCGCGCCGATCACCGCGACAGTCCGCAGCCAACGCACTGGCGACACCGGACTCCCTCAAACCCACTCTCGTCATTGCCATGGTCGCACGCGCTCGGACCAGATCGGCAACGCTCACCGGACGTGTACTCTGCCGTGTCTCACCCTGCTAAGGTGAGCCACACCTTGCTTTGGTGAGCCAAAGCTTGGTACGCGATTACGGCGTAGCGAGGACAAGTTGATGACTGCTGGTACGGACTTCCATGTCAGTATTCAGGCCGCCACACCCAACATCACGTCGCAGCTGTTCGGGAGCGGTTTGATCGGTCTCCGCGAAGGGCTGGAAGCGGCGATCGTCGTCAGCATCCTGGTGGCATTCCTGGTCAAGGCGCAGCGCCGCGACGCGCTCAAATGGGTCTGGCTGGGCGTCGGGGCGGCGATCGTGATGACCGTCGCGGTGTTTCTGGTGATCCAGTTCGGCGAGAACACGATCTCGGGGTTGGCGGCCGAGGCGATCGCAGGCATCGCGTCGCTGGTGGCCGTGGCCATCGTCACGACGATGGTGCTGTGGATGAAGCGGGCGGCCGCCTCGATATCCGGCGAACTGCGCAGCGATATGCAGCGCGCGCTCGAAACCGGGTCGCTGGCGGTGCTTGCGCTGGCGTTCCTGGCGGTGGGCCGCGAGGGCGTCGAGACCGCGCTGTTCATGGTGGGCTACGCCGAGGCGCAGACGTCGTGGCCGCTGATCGGTCTGGTGATCGGGGTGCTGGCCGCAGCGGCGATCGCATACGGCATGTACGCAGGCGCCATCCGCATCGACCTCGCTCGGTTCTTCCGCTACACCGGCGTCTTCCTGATCCTGGTGGCCGCGGGCATCCTGTCGTACGGCGTCGGAGCGCTGCAGACCGTCGGCTGGCTGCCGGGATTGAGCGCCAAGGCTTTTGACATCAGCACCTGGTTCAACTGGTCGTCGTGGTACGGCGAGATCGTGCAGGGCGTCTTCAACATCACGCCGACGCCGACCGTCCTGCAGCTCCTCGCGTGGCTGGCCTACCTGGTCCTCGTGCTGTCGATCTTCCTGCGGCCAACCGGGTCGCCGGCGAAACCCGATCCATCTGACCAACCCCTTCCCGAACCCGAAAGGTCCACCACGTGAAGCTTCATTCGTCCCTTGCTGTCGCAACGGCTGCGCTGGCGGGTCTGGCACTGACGAGCTGCCAGGCGAAAGAAGAGGCGGCCCCGGCCGAGCCGGGTAAGAGCGCGCCGTCGGAGATCACGGTCACCGCGTCGGACACCGCATGCGAGTTGTCGGGCACCGAAGCTTCCACCGGGCCAAGCACATTCGTCATCTCCAACAACGGCAACAAGGTCACCGAGTTCTACGTCTACGGCGAGGGCGAGCGGGTGATGGGCGAGGTCGAGAACATCTCCCCCGGCCTGCAGCGCAAGCTGATCGTCCAGCTGGCCGAGCCAGGCACCTATCAGACGGCCTGCAAGCCGGGCATGGTCGGCGACGGCATCCGCGCCGACTTCAAGGTCACAGGTGACGCGGTCAAGGTCGACGAAGCGGGCAAGTTCAAGGAGGCGTCGGACGGCTACAAGCGGTATGTGAACAGCCAGACCGATGCGCTGATCGCCGCCACGCAGGTGTTCGTCGACGCGGTGAAGAAGCGCGACGTCAACGCGGCCAAGGCGCAATACCCCGTCGCGCGTACCTATTACGAGCGCATCGAGCCGGTCGCCGAGTCCTTCCCCGATGATCTCGACCCGCGCATCGACCTCCGCGAGGCCGACCTGGAGCCGGGTCAGAAGTGGACCGGCTTCCACCGGTTGGAGAAGGACTTGTGGGTCACCGGGCTGCAACCGGACAGCAACGCGATGGCCGACCAGTTGATGGCCGACGTCAAGGAACTCGACAACGGCGTGAAGGCACCCACGTACAAGATCGACTCGACCCAGATCGCCGGTGGCGCACAGGGTCTGCTCGACGAGGTTTCCTCGAGCAAGATCACCGGTGAAGAGGACATCTTCAGCCACACCGACCTGTGGGACTTCAAGGCCAACGTCGAAGGCTCGCAGACCGCGGTCGCCTCGGTGCGGCCGATCCTCGACGAGCGCAACGCCGATCTCGGAAAGAAGGTCGACCGACGGTTCGCCGAAGTCGAGGCGCTGCTCGAAAACTACCGGCAGGGCGACGGATTCATCTCCTACGACAAGGTGACCGAACCGCAGCGCCAGGAGTTGTCGCGGGCGATCGACGCGTTGTCGAAGGAAGTGAGCCAGGTGCAGGGTGTCGTCGCTCCCCAGTGACCCCGAACCCCGACAGGGGCTATCCCGACGGAAGTTGTTCGGCGCGGCGGGAGTGACCGCCGCGGTGGTGGGCGCCGCCGGTGCCGGTGCGCTCGCAGGCCGGGCGTCGGCGGCGAGTGCCGATTTCGGCCTGGACAAGCCGATTCCGTTCCGCGGTGCGCGCCAGGCCGGCATCGTCACGCCGCAGCAGGATCGCATGCACTTCTGCGCCTTCGACGTAACGACGGACAGCCGTGAGGACGTCGTCGCGCTGCTGAAGCAGTGGACACAGATGGCCGAGCGGATGACGCAGGGCCAGGACGCCGTGCCCAACGGTGCCGTCGGCGGCAATCCCTATGCGCCGCCGGACGATACGGGCGAGGCGCTGGGACTGCCCGCGTCGGGGCTGACGTTGACCATCGGGTTCGGACCCTCGTTCTTCACCAAGGATGGCAAGGACCGGTTCGGCATCGCGTCGCAACGCCCCGCGGCGCTGGCCGACCTGCCGAAGTTCACCAACGAGATCATGGATCCGGCCAAGTGTGGCGGCGACATCTGCATCCAGGCGTGCGCGCACGACCCACAGGTCGCGGTGCACGCGGTGCGCAACCTGGCGCGCGTCGGCTTCGGCACGGTCGCGGTGAAGTATTCGCAGTTGGGCTTCGGCCGGACGTCGTCGACGACGCGGGAGCAGGCTACCCCGCGAAACATGTTGGGGTTCAAGGACGGAACCAACAACATCAAGGCCGAGGACCACGACGCGCTCGACAAGAACGTCTGGGTGGCCAAGGGAGACGGCCCCGACTGGCTGACCGGCGGTACCTATCTGGTGACGCGACGCATCCGCAACCGCATCGAGGCCTGGGACCGCACCACGCTCAAGGAGCAGGAGCGGGTGATCGGTCGCCAGAAGGGCACCGGCGCGCCGAACGGTTACACCGACGAGTTCGCGCCGGTGGACTTCAACATCAAGGACGCCGACGGGAACCCGTTGGTCGACGTCGACGCCCACATCCGGTTGGTGTCACCTGACCATCTGGGCGGCATCAAGATGTTGCGCCGCGGATACAACTTCACCGACGGCTCCGACGGATTCGGCCACCTCGATGCCGGGCTGTTCTTCATCGCGTTCGTGCGCAGTCCCGCGACGAACTTCATTCCGGTGCTGGCACAGATGTCGAGCGACGCGTTGAACGAATACATCTTCCACACCGGCACAGCCGTTTTCGCATGCCCGCCGGGTATCCCGGAGGGTGACGCGTCGGCGTATTGGGGTTCGACGCTGTTCGCCTGACGGTTTCGCCCAGACTGCAACTACGCACGAAAAGTACGAGAATCAGCGTGCTGGAATGCCGTTTCGGCGGTTACGCGGGGACATCCGCGGGCTCCGGCTCGTCGGCCGTGGACCAATACGTCCGCCACTCCTCCTCGGAGACGTCCCCGAGCGTCGCCACGTCCAATTCCTCAGGGACATCCTCACCACGGCGTCCGGCGGCGATCGCGTGCTCCACCACCCGCACCGTGTCCATGAACTCCAAAACCGCTGAGCGCAAAACGTTTTCAGCGTCAGAACCAGCCGCCACCGTCACCGACGTGATCGACTCCGGTATCAGGTCGGCGGGCAGTCCCGCGGCGGAAACCCGCTCGAGCACCTTCTGCGCCAACGCCAATGCCGGCTGCCCGGTGGGCACATCGTCCATCGACGAATTGCGCGACTTCTCCAGCTTCTTGCGTTCCTCCCACTGGGCGAGCTGCTCGTCCAGCGAAATCGACTCCCCCGCCAGCACCGCGGGCACCCGGTTGCCCAGCTTGCGCACCAGCGAATCCGCCACATCGTCGATGGTGAACGGGTGCTGCGGCGCATCCTCGGCGATACGCGCGTGGAACAGCACCTGCAGCAACACGTCGCCGAGTTCCTCGCGCAGTTCGTCGGCGTTACCGCCACGCACCGCGTCGAACACCTCGTAGGTCTCCTCGAGCAGGTAGCGCCGCAGCGAATCGTGCGTTTGCTCGCTCTCCCACGGGCCCGCTGTGCGCAGCTTGTCCATCATCGCCACCGCGTCGACCAACCGCTCCCCCGCGGCGGGTTCCGGCGCCGCGATCAGCTTGTCGCCCGCCGCGAGGCGGGCCTTCACCGCGGGATGCTCCGGATCCGACGACAGCAACACCGGGGCGTCCTCGTCGTCCGACACACCGGCAATGCACGGCCGTGCGGACGGCAACGACCACGGCACCCTGACGGGCATCTCCTCGGTGTACTGCACATCGCCGCCCAGCAAGCCAACGGCCTCGATCGGAATGAGCGAAGGTCGGCGAGGGTCGACGAGGACGACGGTCATGTCGCCTTTCGCTTCTCACTCATCGGCCTACCTCCGAACTTCGTTATATCAACACCTTCCTGGGGTTTTCCATCGAGGGCCAGCACCAAACCAGCCACGAACGCGACGAGTTCAAGATCACGAATCCGTGGCGCGCCAACGCCGGAACCCGCCCGCGGGATCGGCACCTGCACGGTCGTCGTGGTCGCCCGATAGTTCGCTCCCGGATACAACCGCTTGAGCCGCAGTTGCTGAGAATCGGCCAGCTCCAGCGGAGACAGTCGCAGCGTCGACTCCGACATCGCACTCAGTTCGGTGATCCCGTAGCCACGGAGCAGCAGTCGCAGCCGCGCCACAGCAACCAGTCTCTGCGCGGCCTCCGGCAGCGGACCGTATCGGTCGATCAACTCCTCGACCACGGCGTCCACGCCCGCGTCGTCGCCGGCCGCCGCCAACCGCCGGTACGCCTCCAACCGCAACCGGTCGCTGGGGATGTAGTCCGGCGCCAGATGCGCGTCGACGGGAAGGTCGATCCGGACGTCCTTGGGTTCCTCAGGCGCCACAACGGTTTTCCCGTCCGCCGCCGCGCGGTACGCCTCGACCGCCTCACCGACCAGTCGCACGTAGAGGTCGAACCCGACGCCGGCCACGTGCCCGGACTGCTCAGCCCCGAGAACGTTTCCGGCGCCGCGGATTTCGAGGTCTTTCATCGCCACCGCCATACCGGCGCCCAGCTCGTTGTTCTGCGCGATCGTCGCGAGCCGGTCGTAGGCCGTCTCGGTCAGCGGCACCTCCGGCGGATACAGGAAGTACGCGTAACCCCGCTCGCGGCTGCGGCCGACCCGGCCACGCAGCTGGTGCAGCTGCGAAAGGCCGAACGTGTCGGCGCGGTCCACGATCAACGTGTTCGCATTCGAAATGTCAAGGCCCGTCTCGACAATCGTCGTACACACCAGGATGTCGAACTCGCGGTTCCAGAAGCCCTCGACGGTGCGCTCCAGCAGATCCTCGGGCATCTGCCCGTGCGCGATCGCGACGCGGGCCTCCGGCACCAGCGCGCGCACCTGGGCTGCGGCCTGCTCGATCGAGCGCACCCGGTTGTGGATGTAGAACGCCTGCCCGTCGCGCAACATCTCGCGTCGCAGCGCCGCCGCGATCTGCTTGTCGTCGTGCGGGCCGACGTAGGTCAGCACCGGGTAGCGCTCCTCGGGCGGGGTCAGGATCGTCGACATCTCACGGATGCCTGCCAGGCTCATCTCCAGCGTGCGCGGGATCGGCGTCGCGCTCATGGTCAGCACGTCGACGTGGGTACGCATCGACTTGATGTGCTCCTTGTGCTCGACGCCGAAGCGCTGCTCCTCGTCGACCACGACCAGGCCGAGGTCCTTCCAGGTCACGCCGGTCTGCAGCAACCGGTGCGTGCCGATCACGATGTCGACCGAGCCGTCCTTCATGCCTTCCAGCACCGCCCGTGACTCCGCCGGGTCGGTGAACCGCGACAACCCCTTCACGGTGACCGGGAAGCCGGCCATCCGCTCGGTGAACGTCTGCAGATGCTGGTCGGCGAGCAGCGTCGTCGGCACCAACACCGCGACCTGCTTACCGTCCTGCACCGCCTTGAACGCCGCGCGCACCGCGATCTCGGTCTTGCCGTAGCCGACGTCGCCGCAGATCACCCGGTCCATCGGCACCGGCTTCTCCATATCGGCCTTGACCTCGGTGATCGCGGTCAGCTGGTCGACGGTCTCGGTGAAGCCGAACGCGTCCTCCATCTCCGCCTGCCACGGGGTGTCTGGTCCGAACGCGTGTCCCGGCGACGCCTGCCGCTTCGCATACAGCGACACCAGTTCAGCCGCGATCTCGCGAACCGCCCTGCGCGCCTTGGTCTTTGTGTTGGCCCAGTCGCTGCCGCCGAGCCGGCTCAGTGTCGGCGCCTCGCCGCCGACGTAACGGGACAGCTGATCCAGTGAGTCCATCGGGACATACAACCGATCGGATCCACCACCGCGTTTGGCCGACGCGTACTCCAGCACCAGATACTCGCGGCGGGCGCCGCCGACCACCCGCTCGGTCATCTCGACGAACCGCCCGATGCCGTGCTGGTCGTGCACCACCAGGTCGCCCGCGGTCAACGCCAGCGGGTCAACGACGTTGCGGCGCTTGGCCGCCAGCTTCTTACCCTCCGTCGCGGTGGCCCGGTTGCCGGTCAGGTCCGTCTCGGTGATCACCACCAGGTTGGCGCCTTCGATCACCACCCCGTCGTGCAGCGGGCCCTTGAGCACTCCGACGACGCCTTCTTTCGGCGCGGCGCCGCCTTCCAAAAGACTTGCGGGCGTATCGGATTCGGCCAACTGCTCACACACCCGCTGCGCGGTGCCCGTGCCGGGGGTGACGACCGCTGCGTAGCCACCGGTGGCGACGTGGGCGCGCAGCATCGCGAAGATCTCGGCTTGAAAGTCTGGGTTGGGCTGCGCCCTACGCGCCGACGGCGCAGGCCGGACGTTCAGTTCGAACGCCGACTCGTCGGACAGCTGGCTGAGCGTCCACCACGGGTGCCCGCCGTCGCGGGCCGCTGCGCGGGCGTCGTCGAGTTCGACGAACCCGGATGCGCCGAGCGCTTCGATGTCGATCGGCACGTCGCCGCCGACAGCAGCCGTCGACCACGACGCCTCGAGGAACTCGCGGCCGGTCTTGATCAGGTCGGCCGCCCGGCTGCGCACCTTCTCCGGATCGCAGATCAGCAGCGGCGTGCCCTCGGGCAGGTGCGCCGACAGCGTGGTCAGTTCGGTCGGCCGCAGCAGCGGCAGCAGCGCCTCCATGCCGTCGACCGGGATGCCCTCGGCCAGCTTGGCCAGCATGTCGGGCACGCTGCCGGGAACGCTGTTCTCGGCCACCGGGTGCTCGGCGGACAACCGCGCGGCACGGTCGCGGACGTCGTCGGTCAGCAGCACCTCGCGGCATGGCACCGCGACCACGTAGTCGACGGCGATCTCGGGGATCGAGCGTTGGTCGGCGACGGAGAACATCCGCATCTCCGACACCTCGTCGCCCCAGAACTCCACCCGCACCGGGTGCTCGGCGGTGGGCGGGAACAGGTCGAGGATGCCGCCGCGGACCGCGAATTCACCGCGCTTGCCGACCATGTCGACACGCTCATAGGCCAGCTGCACCAGCCTGGCGATTACGGCATCGAACTCGGCCTCCGCCCCGAGGGCCAGCGTCACCGGTTCGATGTCGGCGACGTCGGGCGCCATCGGCTGCAGCAGCGATCGCGTCGTGGTGACGACGATGCGCAGCGGCTCACCGAGCCGCGAGTCGTCGGGGTGGGCCAGCCGACGCAGCAGCATCATCCGCGCACCGACCGTGTCGACGCCGGGCGACAGCCGCTCGTGCGGCAGCGTCTCCCAGGACGGGAACATCGCCACCGCGTCGCCGAAGACGCCGCGCAGTTCGGCGGTCAGGTCGTCGGCCTCGCGGCCGGTGGCGGTGACGACGAGCAGCGGTCCGGCCTGTGCCAGTGCGCTCGCCGCGAACAGCCGCGCGCTGGCGGGTCCGACGAGGGTGAGATCGCTGGGTTTCTCGGCGGCCCGGCGGGCGACGTCCGCCAGCGACGGATCCCTCAACGCCAGGTCAACGAGCCCCGCGATCGGGGTTTGAACATGGGTGTGCCCCGATGCGGTCATGATGGTTCCATCCTAGTGCGCCGCCCAAACGGACATTTGGGCGCGAAAGTGCGAGTAGTGAGCACCATTTCGTCGATCTCGGCGGACGCCGACGCGATCACTCGTCGATGAGTTGCGGATCGTCCTCGAGATGCATCAGCCCGTTCCAGCACAGGTTGACTAAATGCGCGGCCACCACTTCCTTCTTCGGCTCACGCACGTCGAGCCACCACTGCGCCGTCATCGACACCGAGCCCACCAACGCCTGCGCGTACAGCGGCGCCATGTCCGGATCGAGCCCGCGCCGGGAGAAGTCGCCTGCCAGGATCGACGACACCTGGTTCACGGCCTCGTTGAGCAGCGTCGAGTAGGTGCCCGCGGTGATGGCGGCCGGCGAATCGCGGATCAGGATGCGGAAGCCGTCGGTGCGCTCGTCGACGTAGGTCAGCAGCGCCAGCGCCACCCGCTCGATGCGCAGCCGGGACCGGTTGTTGGTCATCCTGGTCAGCGACGAGGTGATCCCGTCGAGCAGCGCCGACATCTCGCGGTCGACGACCACCGCGTACAGACCCTCCTTGCCGCCGAAGTGTTCGTAGACGACGGGTTTGGAGACGTTGGCCCGCAGCGCGATCTCTTCGATCGACGTGCCCTCGTAGCCGCGTTCGGCGAACAACGTCCGGGCGACGTCGATCAGCTGATGACGCCGCTCGGCGCCGGTCATCCTGGCGCGGGGCGCACGCACCTCCTTGTCGAGTGCTGCCACGCCTTTCAGGGTAAGGCCATCCACTACCATCACGAGTTGATCAGTCCGTCGTGGTGTAATCGGCAGCACCTCTGATTTTGGTTCAGATAGTTCAGGTTCGAGTCCTGGCGACGGAGCTTTATGGCGAACGTGCACGGCGAGGCCGCTGTCCTGGTTCTAGCGGCCGGGGCAGGTACCCGCATGCGGTCGGACACCCCGAAGGTCCTGCACACGCTGGCCGGGCGCAGCATGCTGGCGCACGCGCTGCATTCGGTGGCCAAGGCGGCGCCGGGTCATCTCGTGGTGCTGCTCGGCCACGACCGTGACCGCATCGAACCCGCGGTGGCCGCGCTGGCCGACGAGCTGGGCAGGCCGATCCACATCGCCGTTCAGGAGGAGCAACTCGGCACCGGCCACGCCGTCCGCTGCGCGCTCGCGGCGCTGCCCGACGACTATGCAGGCGTCGTCGTCGTGACCTACGGCGACGTGCCGCTGCTGGACGCCGACACCCTCGCCGGGCTGATCGCCGCACACAGTGCAGGCGACGCCGCGGTGACCATGCTGACCACGACGCTGGCCGACCCGACCGGCTACGGGCGGGTTGTACGCACTGCCGACGGCGAGGTGATCAGCATCGTCGAGCAGAAGGACGCGGGGCCCTCGGAGCTGACCATCCGGGAGATCAACGCGGGCGTCTACGCCTTCGACGCCGCGGTGCTGCGCTCGGCGCTGGACAAGCTGCAGCCCCACAACGCGCAGCAGGAGCTGTATCTGACCGACGTGATCTCGATCGCGCGCTCGGATGGGCTGCGTGTGCGCGCGGTGCACGTCGACGATTCGGCGTTGGTGGCAGGCGTCAACGACCGCGTGCAGCTCTCGGAGCTGGCGGCCGAACTCAACCGGCGCATCGTCGCGGCCCATCAGCGCGCGGGCGTCACGATCGTCGATCCGGCCACCACGTGGATCGACGTCGACGTGACGATCGGCAGGGACACCGCGATCCAGCCGGGCACGCAACTGCTCGGCGCCACCCGCATCGGCGCGCAGTGCATCGTCGGCCCGGACACCACGCTGACCGACGTCACCGTCGGCGACCGCGTCTCGGTGGTGCGCACCCACGGCGGCCAGTCGGTCATCGGCGACGGCGCGGTGGTGGGGCCGTTCGCGTATCTGCGGCCGGGCACGGTGCTTGGCGCCGACGGCAAGCTCGGCGCGTTCGTCGAAACCAAGAACGCGACCATCGGCACCGGCACCAAGGTGCCGCACCTGACCTACGTGGGTGACGCCGACATCGGCGAGCACAGCAACATCGGGTGTTCCAGCGTCTTCGTCAACTACGACGGCGAGAACAAGAGCCGCACCACGATCGGCTCACACGTGCGCGCAGGCTCCGACACGATGTTCGTCGCCCCGGTGACCGTCGGCGACGGCGCCTACACCGGCGCGGGCACGGTGGTCCGTGAGGACGTGCCGCCTGGCGCGCTGGCCGTGTCGGCGGGTCCGCAGCGAAACATCGAGGGCTGGGTCGCGCGGAAGCGGCCGGGGTCGAAGGCCGCGGAGGCCGCCCGCCGCGCTACCGGCGAAGACCAGAACCCGGACGACGCCGCAAAGCCGTGAGCCGGTTGCCAGTTGTTGGGGATGCGGCAACCCGTACGATTAGGCCGTAACGATCCCGATCTCGAGGGCGGCGAAAGACACCGTGGGTACCGAGTGGACCGATAACCGCAAGAATCTGATGCTCTTCTCGGGTCGTGCGCACCCCGAACTGGCCGAGCAGGTGGCCAAGGAGCTCGACGTTCCGGTCACCGCGCAGACCGCACGGGACTTCGCCAACGGCGAGATCTTCGTTCGCTTCGACGAATCGGTTCGCGGCTGTGACGCGTTCGTGCTGCAGAGCCATCCGTGGCCGCTGAACCAGTGGCTGATGGAACAGCTGATCATGATCGATGCGCTCAAGCGCGGCAGCGCCAAGCGGATCACCGCGATCCTGCCGTTCTATCCGTACGCCCGCCAGGACAAGAAGCACCGCGGCCGCGAGCCCATCTCCGCGCGCCTGGTCGCAGACCTGCTCAAGACGGCGGGGGCCGACCGGATCGTGTCGGTCGACCTGCACACCGACCAGATCCAGGGGTTCTTCGATGGTCCTGTCGACCACATGCGGGCGCAGAAGCTGCTGACCGGCTACATCGCCGAGAACTACTCCGGCCACGACATGGTCGTGGTCTCCCCCGACTCGGGGCGGGTGCGCGTCGCCGAGAAGTGGGCCGACTCGCTCGGCGGTGTGCCGCTGGCCTTCATCCACAAGACGCGCGATCCGCTGGTGCCCAACCAGGTGGTGTCCAATCGCGTGGTCGGCGACGTGCGCGGCAAGACCTGCGTGCTGACCGACGACATGATCGACACTGGCGGCACTATCGCGGGCGCGGTCAACCTGCTCAAGAAGGACGGCGCGGGCGACGTCATCATCGCCGCGACGCACGGGGTGCTGTCCGATCCCGCGCCGCAGCGACTGGCCGACTGCGGAGCGTGTGAGGTGATCGTCACCAACACGCTGCCGATCGGTGAGGAGAAGCGTTTCCCGCAGTTGACCGTGCTGTCGATCGCACCGCTGCTGGCCAACACGATCCGCGCCGTGTTCGACAACGGTTCGGTGACAAGCCTTTTCGACGGGTCCGCGTAGTGGCTGACTCTGTCATCTATCACAACCCCAAGTGTTCGACCTCGCGCAAGACCCTGGAGTTGCTGCGCGACAACGGTATTGAACCCGAAGTGGTGCAGTATCTGAAGACACCGCCGACGCGCGCCGAGTTGGCCCAGATGATCAAGGACGCGGGCATCGACGTGCGGACCGCGGTGCGCAAACGTGAAGCGCTGTACTCCGAACTGGGCCTGGCCGACGCGTCGGACGACGAGTTGCTCGATGCGATGGCCGAGCACCCGATCCTGATCGAGCGCCCGTTCGTCGTCACGCCGAAGGGCACCAGGCTGGCCCGGCCGATCGACGCGGTCCGAGAGATTTTGTGACCTTTCGACACTGGGCCGCAATCGGTCTCGTGGCGTTCGCCGTAACGGGCTGCGGCGCGGAAAAGGTTGACTACCAATCGGTCTGGTCGACGTCGCCGACCACGACGACGACAACGACCACCGCGTCGGGGGCGCCGGTGCCCATCGCGAAGTATCTGGAGGATTCCGGGGTCACCGGGGAACCGGTCGCGCCGCAGCAGCTCACCGATCTGACGGTGACGATGCCGCAGCCGAAGGGCTGGCAGCAGTACAACAACCCGAACATGGCGCCGGGAACGCAGATGATCGCCAAGAACGACACCTACCCCACCGCGACCCTGATCGTGTTCAAACTCAAGGGCGACTTCGACGTCACCGAGGCCATCAAGCACGGTTACGTCGACGCGGAGTTGTCGCAGAACTTCCACCGGCTCAACGCGTCGACCGACAACTGGCACGGCTTCCCGTCGGCGATGATCGAGGGCAGCTACGACCTCAACGGCGCCCGCATGCACAGCTACAACCGCATCGTCATCCCGACCACTGCACCGCCGGCCAATCAGCGCTATCTCATCCAGTTCACCGTGACGGGCTATGCGGAGAAGGCGGCCGAGCAGGCGCCCGACATCGAGGCCGTCATCAAAGGCTTCGACGTCAAGCTCAAGTAGCGCGCCGAAATGCACTTTTGTACAGAAAGTGCGAGAAGACGTGAACAAAACGTGCATTTCACGGGGCGCATTAGGGTTAGCCCATGACTGAGTGGACCGCCGCCGAGCTACCGTCCTTCGCAGGCCGAACGGTGATCGTCACCGGAGCCAACAGCGGCCTTGGCCTGGTCACCGCCCGCGAGTTGGCCCGTGTCGGGGCGAAAACGATTCTGGCCGTGCGCAACACCGCCAAGGGCGACGCCGCCGCCGCGACCATGACCGGCGACGTCGAGGTGCGCAAGCTCGACCTGCAGGACCTGGCGTCGGTGCGGGCGTTCGCCGACGGGATCGACGGCGTCGACGTGCTGATCAACAACGCGGGCATCATGGCGGTGCCCTACGCGCAGACCGTCGACGGCTTCGAAAGCCAGATCGGCACCAACCACCTCGGCCACTTCGCGCTGACCAACCTGCTGCTGCCCCGGATCATCGACCGGGTGGTGACGGTGGCGTCGATGATGCACGTGTTCGGGCGGATCAACCTCAAGGACCTCAACTGGAAGGCCCGGCCGTACCTGGCGTGGCCGGCCTACGGGCAGTCCAAGCTGGCCAACCTGCTGTTCACCTCCGAGTTGCAGCGCCGCCTCGACGCCGTCGGGTCGACGGTGCGGGCGCTGGCCGCGCATCCGGGATATTCGGCCACGGAACTGCAGTCGCACTCGGCGGGACCGTTCGGCAAGGTGTTCCAGGCTGGGAACTCGCTGGTCGCGACGTCCGCCGAGTTCGGGGCCCGCCAGACGCTGTACGCGACGTCGCAGGATCTGCCGGGCAACACCTACGTCGGCCCGCGGTTCGCCATGTGGGGGCCGACCGGCCCGACGCCGTTGCGCAGCCCGCTGGCCCGCGACGCCAAGAAGGCAGGCGCGCTCTGGGAGCTGTCCGAGCAGCTCACGGGCACCAAATTTCCTTTGTGATTTGGGCGTGAGCCGCCCGTCGCGCTACCCTCGTTGACGATCACGGCGAGGGTGGCCCGGCCACCGTTATCGACGCGAGCCTCATCTAGTGGTGCGCCCTTGCTGTGCTGAGCACACGACACAGGAGCAACACCACATGGCCAAGACCGCGACCAACAAGCTGACGGCTGCCGTCCGCACCGAGACGGGCAAGGGCGCCTCGCGTCGCGCCCGCCGTTTGGGCAAGGTGCCCGCCGTTCTCTACGGCCACGGCAGCGATCCGCAGCACCTGGAACTCGACGGCCACGACTTCGCGGCCGTGCTGCGGCACTCCGGCACCAACGCAGTGCTCACCCTCGACATCGAGGGCAAGGAGCAGCTCGCCCTGACCAAGGCGCTCGATGTGCATCCGATCCGCCGCTCCATTCAGCACGTCGACCTGCTCGTGGTGCGGCGCGGCGAGAAGGTGACCGTCGAGGTCAACGTGGTGGTCGAGGGCGAGGCGGCGTCCGGCTCGCTGGTCACCCAGGACGCCAACACCATCACCGTCGAGGCCGATGTGCAGTCGATTCCCGAGCACCTCACGCTGTCGATCGAGGGCGCCGAGATCGGCACGCAGTTCACCGCCGGTTCGATCGCGCTGCCGTCGGGCGTCAGCCTGGTTTCGGATCCCGAGACGCTGGTGGTCAACGTCGTCGCCGCGCCGACGGCGGAGGACCTCGAGGCCGAGGGCGCCGGCGAGGCCGCCGAGGGCGCCGAGGGTGAGCCGGCGACCGAGGCCGGCGAGGGCGCAGGCGAAGAGGCACCCGCCGAAGAGTCCGAGTAAGCGGGTTCCGGTATGGCCGAACCCATCTTGGTGGTCGGCCTGGGCAACCCCGGACCGCAGTACGCGACGACGCGGCACAACCTGGGTTTCCTTGTCGCCGACATCCTTTCGGACCGCCTCGGTTCTGGATTCAAGGTGCACAAGAAGTCCGGGGCCGAGGTGGCGACCGGCCGCCTCGGTGGCCGGTCGGTCGTGCTGGCCAAGCCGCGCTGCTACATGAACGAGTCGGGGCGTCAGGTCGGGCCGCTGGCCAAGTTCTACTCGGTGCCGCCCGCCGACATCGTGGTGATCCACGACGAACTCGATATCGACTTCGGCCGGATCAGGTTGAAGTTCGGGGGCGGCGTCGCAGGGCACAACGGCCTGCGGTCGGTGTCATCGGCGTTGGGGACCAACGACTTTCAGCGGGTGCGCATCGGAATCGGCCGCCCGCCCGGTCGGATGGAAGGCGCGGCATTCGTGTTGGGCAACTTCACCAACGTCGAATGGCGCGAGGTTCCCACCATCTGTGAGCAGGCGGCCGATGCCACCGAACTTCTGGTCTCGCAAGGGTTGGAGCCGGCGCAGAACACCGTGCACGCCTGGGGCTGATCAGCCCTCGGCTGACAGCGTGCTGATCGGCGCCTGCGGTGCGTTGATCCGGTCGGCCACGAATTGTGCTGCCTGCGTTGCCATCCCGGCCTGCACGTAGAGGCTGTGGGCTGGGATGTCGTCGCCGTTGGAGCACACCGGGTCGGCGCCGTTGCACAGATCGATCGTCTTGGGCCCGTACACCGGGCTCAGCACGGTCAGCGGGTTGCCGAGCAGTCGGATCGACGGGTTGCCGAACACCGCGACGCCTGCGACGTGGTCGGCGACGTTGGCGGGCATGATCTGCGTGAAGCCGAGGGTCGGCTGGTCGGCCACCGTGATCGCGTCGACGACGGCAGCACCCTGCGAGTAGCCGCCCAGCACGATCTTCGTGTCGGGGCAGGTGTTGGCGATGTTCTGCACGAAATTGCTGGCGTCGTTGGCGCCGTCGGCGGCACGCAGGAAGTCACGTGACGCGGGGTAGTTCACCGCATAGACGGCGACCGACTTGCCTTTGACGAGTGGCTTCAGGGCGTCGACGAACGCCTGGCCGACCCGACCGATTCCGTCCGGTTCGCCGGTGCCGCGCGCGAACACCACCTGGACGGCCGGACACGAATCCTGCGCTGCCGAGGCCACTGCCGTCGTGACCGGTGCGACCAGCGTCACACCCGAAAACAAAACCGCCGCAACACACATCACCAGCCGACGCAGCGGCGGGACGGTACCTGACTTGGCGCGAAACGCCGCTACCTCGTTGATCTTCATGATTTGGCAAACGCAGCGCGGTCGCAGAAGCTTCCCGATCCGCCCAACCGGACAAATGGACGCTTTAGCGTCCCCGGATCCCGCTGTCGACGACCTTCACCTGCTTGTGCGGGTAACGGCGTTCGGCGTGCTCCTTGGCCGCCGAGTTCGGCAGCACGTAGAGCGTCTCCTTCTTCTCCTGCAGCGGTTTGAGCACCAGGTCCATGAAACCCTTGCGATCCTCCAGATAGGGTTCGATGACGTCCTCGCCCGCCGGGCACACCGCGAGGCAGTATGCGGCCTTGTAGTTCGCCTTGAACGACAGGCTCTGCCACATCGATGCGTTCTCGGAATCGGTCACCCGCGAACGGAAGTCGTCGGCCGACGAACTGTCGGCAATGGTCTGCGCCCAGTCGGTGAACCCGCCCATGAACTCGCGGTAGTTGTGCACCGAACAGGCGACGAAGTCGAACTGGCCATCCTTCTTGATCGCTCCGACCGGGCAGGCCACGACGCACAGCTTGCACTCCAGGCATGGCGAATAGTCAAGCGGCTCACCGTAACTGCTGATCGGGGCGGCCACCAGAATGGTGCCGAGCAGGATGAAGTTGCCGAACTTCGGGTGGATGACATTGCGGTGGATGCCCATCACGCCAAGACCGGCGGCCACCGCCACCGGCTTGTGCGCCACCACCCAGATGCGCCCGGGGTAGCGGTCCATCTCCATCGGGAACGACATCGACGGGTTGATCGCCCGGTAGCCGGCGTCCTGCAGCGCGCGGGTGATCCGGTGGGCGGCGGCGTTCATGATCTCGCCGCTGCGGTGGAACTCCTGGTTAGCCACGCTGCGCGCGGTCGAGCGGACGTTGTCGCGATTCATCTTGACGACCAGCGCGACGTAGCTCAGCGTGCCCGGTAGCGCCGCCTCGACGTGTTCGCGCTCGCCCGCCAGATCGGGGTGCTCCACGCTGGCGAAGGAGACGTCGTCGGCGCCCGCGTCGAGGCACACCCGACGCAACCAGTCCGCGTCGATGACGCCAGGCCGCTCGGTCTTGCGGGACCGCACTTTGCGCACCGTCGGATGGTCGGCGAGCCGAGCCGGGATCTTCTCCACCGTCATGTTGAGTATAGTACACAATACTCAGCTGCTGGCGTTATCAATAAATCCTTCGCACGCGTAAAGAAACTGTTCAGACCGCACATCTACGGCGCGGGCGGGGGTACACCAGAGACATGAACGGCAAGGATCTGCTACGCCGGGGATGGGTGCGGTTGCTCGACGGTGACCGCCCGTGGGGGTCGATCGAGATTCGCCCCGACCGCTTCGGAGTCACGCGATACCGCCTGGTGGTGTATCCGCCGGGGATCAGCGATGCGGAACGGCGCCGCGTCCGGATCGCCCGCGGTTGGCCACTGTGGGGCGCGCTGGTCTGGGTGTTCTGCGAGATCTGGCTCAACCAGCTGACCGAGCCGTCGACCGCGGTGTGCATCTCGACAGCGCTCTTCATCGGGCTGGGGGTGGTCACCATGATGAGAGCAGGCGATGCGCGCAGACAGGTCAGGACGATCGGCGCCATGGTGCTCGCCGGCCACCGCGATCCGGTGTCGGCGGCAGTGCACCACAAGCTGGAGAACCTCGCAGGCACGCTGCTCGAGGCCGACGAACTGCTCGCGCGCGGCGAGATCACGCCTGCGGCCCACGAGGCGATCTGGTGGCGGGTGTACGACCAGATGAGTGAGACGCACGTCACTGCCTGAGCCAGCCGGTTTCCCAAGTCACACAGCGGCTTTCGACGACTTACGTGCCGATGCTGGCGGCTGGCTGCGAACCGGCCCACGCTTTGCCGCCAGCGACCCCCACGCCTGCGCGTCGTCCCTGCGCTGACTGCTGACCCTCTGTGCCTTGTGCCGCAACGGCTTTGGCGGCGCGCTCGCGGCGATAGTGTGCAGCCATGAGATTCGAGAAACCCCGCACCGCAACACTGTTCGTCCTCACCGCCGCGGCAATAGCGTTGGCGGTGCCACTGCCCACCGACGGAGCGATAGGACCCGGCGGCGGCTGCAACCACAACGCAGGACCGAACGAACGAGGCGACGTCAGCGGCACCAGCCACGGTGCGGTCGGAGGAGGCGGCACCGAAGGCACGACCGGGTTGTCGTCCGACGACGGCTGTCCCAGCAGCCTGAGCAGCGTCAGCGGGGCACGAGGACCCGCAGGCCCCACGATCGACTCCTCAACCACCGGGCCCGACTCCCGACCGCCCTCGGGTATTGGCTAACCGCCCGTCCGGCGCGCGTAGGCGCGCAATGCGAACGGCGCGAACACGGCGGTCAGCGCCACCGACCACAGAATGGTCGCCAGTATCGGATGGTGCAGCGGCAACTGGGCGGCTTCCGGCGCAGGCCCGCCGTTACCCCAGAGTTCGCGCATCGCCTGCGCCAATGACGACACCGGGTTCCACTCAGCGATGGCACGCAGCCACGGCTGCATCGGTTCGGTCGGCGCGAATGTGTTGGCCAGGAACGTGATTGGGAACAACACGGTGAACATGACGCCGTTGACCGCCTCGACCGACCGCATCACCGAGCCAATCAGAATGCCGAACCAGATCATGGCGAAGCCGAAAACCAGGATCAGCAGGAACGCCAACGCGGCCTCGGCGACGCTGCCGCGGATGCGCCATCCGATCGCGAGTCCCGTCACCGCCATCACCACGACGCCGATCGACGAGTGCAACAAACTGGCCACGCTGCGGCCGATCAACACCGACGACCGCGAGATCGGCAGCGAGCGGAACCGGTCGATGATGCCCTTCTCGACGTCGGCCGTGATGCCCGATGCCACCACGAACGCCGTGAAGACGATGGTCTGCGCCTGAATGCCCGGCAGCAGGAACTCGCGGTAGGAGGCACCGCTGCCGGTCGCGATGGACGCGCCGAAGACGAACGCAAACAACAGCACGAACATGATGGGTTGCGCTGTCACATCGCTGAGCATCTCTGGCATGCGTTTGGTGTGAATCATGTTGCGCTTCACCATGATCCACGACTGCTGGGCGATGTTGGTGGGATGGGTGCGCGCGGGCTGCAGCTCGATGCGCGTCTGCGTGGTGGTGGCGGTCATGGGCCTACCTCTTCTTCGGTGCGGTGTCCGGTGAGCGAGAGGAACACGTCGTCAAGGCTGGTCCGCGACAGCCCGATGTCGTCGACGTCGATCTCGCTGTCTCGCAGCCAGCCCGCGACGCGGACCATGTCGGTCAGGCCGTCGGCCGCGGCGGTCAACTGGCGGGCACCGGTGTCGACGAACACCTCCGCGCCGGTCTTGGCCAGCAGCGCCTGGGCGGCGGGCAGGTCGTCGGCGTTCGAGACGGTGATGACCAGGCTGGCGTTGCCCGCCTGCTGCTTGAGCTGCAGCGGCGAGCCTTCTGCGATGATCCGGCCCTTGTCGATCACCACGATGTTGTCGGCCAACTGATCGGCCTCCTCCAGATATTGCGTGGTCAGCAGCAGCGTGGTGCCGCCCTGCACCAGCCCGCGCAGCACCTCCCACAGGTCGCTGCGGCTGCGCGGATCCAGCCCGGTGGTGGGCTCGTCGAGGAACAGCACCGGCGGCGACGCCAGCAGGCTGACCGCGAGATCCAACCGCCTGCGCATGCCGCCCGAGTACGACTTGACCACCCGGTCCGCCGCGTCGGCGATCGAAAACTGTTCCAGCAGTTGATCGCCCAGCCGCGCCAACGCCTTGCGGCGGATGCCGTACAGGCCGCCGATCATCCGGATGTTCTCGCGTCCGGTGAGCAGTTCGTCGACGGTGGCGACCTGGCCCGTGAGCCCCATGCTGCGGCGCACCTTGTCGGGTTCGCAGACCACGTCGTATCCGGCGACGCGGGCGGTGCCGCTGGTGGGCAGGGTCAGCGTGGTCATCATCCGCACCGTGGTGGTCTTGCCCGCCCCGTTGGGCCCGAGCAGCCCGAGCACGGTGCCCGGCTGCACGGTGAAGCTGACGCCGTCGACCGCGGTGCTTTCCCCGAACTTCTTGACCAGGTCAACGGCCTCGATCGCGGGTGTCATGTGACCGACGGTATCGGCGCGGCACGACACACGGCCAATGGTTTTGTTTCCATGTCTCGTTTGCCTGACTGCGGGTACAACAGAGTCAGGAGTACCCAAATGAACGCGCAGTGGTTCGTTGCCCCTGAGTACTGGCTGGCCCGGCAGGTCCTCCAGCGCGGCATTGCGGTGGTGTACCTGATCGCGTTCATCGGGGCTGTGCGACAGTTCCGTGCGCTGATCGGTGAACACGGCATGCTGCCGGTGCCGCGGTTCGTCGAGCGCGTGCCATTCCGGGTGGCGCCGAGCATCTTCCACTTCCACTATTCGGACCGGATGTTCGCCGCCGTCTGCTGGGTGGGCGCGGCGTTGTCGGCGGCGGTCGTGGCCGGGGTACTCGATGTGGTGCCGCTCTGGGCGACGATCGTCATCTGGCTGGCGCTGTGGGTGCTGTACCTGTCGATCGTCAACGTCGGGCAGCGGTGGTATGGATTCGGCTGGGAGTCACTGCTTTTGGAGGCCGGCTTCATAGCGATCTTCCTGGGCAACGACGACGTCGCGCCCCCGCTGCTGACCATCCTGCTCGCCCGCTGGCTGCTGTTCCGGGTGGAGTTCGGCGCGGGTCTGATCAAGCTGCGGGGCGACCCGTGCTGGCGGGATCTGAGCTGTCTGGACTACCACCACGAGACGCAGCCGATGCCAGGCCCGCTGAGTTGGTTCTTCCACCATCTGCCCAAACCGCTGCACCGGGTGGAGGTGGCGGGCAACCACTTCGCCCAACTGGTGGTGCCTTTCGCGCTGTTCGCACCGCAACCGGTGGCGTCCGTGGCGGGCGCGATCGTGATCGTCACCCAGTTGTGGCTGGTGTTATCGGGCAACTTCGCGTGGCTGAACTGGCTGACGATCCTGCTCGGCTTCAGCGCCATCGCGGCCCCAGGCACCCGCACGCTGCCCGACCCGCCGCTGTGGTTCGCCGCGTTGGTGGTCGCGTTCACGGTGGTGACCGTCGTGCTCAGTTTCTGGCCGGTGCGCAACATGGTGTCGAGCCACCAGCGGATGAACGCCGCATTCAATCCCATTCACCTGATCAACACCTACGGCGCGTTCGGCAGCATCGGCCGCAGGCGCCTCGAGGTGGTGATCGAGGGCACCGACGAGGCCGAGATCACCGAGCACACCGTCTGGAAGAAATACGAATTCAAGGGCAAACCCGGCGACCCGCGCCGACTGCCCCGCCAGTGGGCGCCTTACCATCTGCGGCTGGACTGGTTGATGTGGTTCGCCGCGCTGTCACCCCACTATGCGCGGGACTGGATGGGGCCGTTCATCATTCGGCTGCTACGCAACGATCCGCCGACGCTGCGGCTGCTGCGGCACAACCCGTTCCCCGAGTCGCCGCCGCACTACGTGCGCGCCCAACTGTACGAATACCGGTTCACCACTTGGCACGAACTGCGACGTGACCACGCATGGTGGCACCGCACCCTGGTCGGCGAGTTCCTGCCGCCCGTGGCGCTCGGAAAATCGCCGCGAACGACCGCAAAATGACGTAGCTAGGTGACCAGCGAGACCGAGTTGGACCGGCGCAGCTTGCCCGACGACGTCTTCGGGATGCTGCCAGGGCCGAGCACGACGACGTTGCGCGGTCGCACGTCGACCTCGCTGACCACCTCGTGCGCGACCTGATGCTCGATGCGACGCACCTCGGCCGGGTCCTGCCAGTTGTTGGACTCGACGGCGACGGCGAACGTCTCGCGGGAGTGGCCGGCGTCGAGTCGCACCGCCACGGCGCAGCCCGGCCGCACGCCCTCGACGCGCCCGGCGGCCCGCTCGATGTCGGTCGGATAGATGTTGCGGCCGGCCATGATGATCACGTCCTTGACGCGGCCGCACACGATGATGTTGCCCTCTTCGGTGATGTAGCCGAGGTCGCCGGTGTCATACCAGCCGTGCTCGTCCTGCGCGGGGATGAAACCGCCCATGGTCATGTAGCCGGGCGTCACGCACTCGCCGCGCAACTCGATCACCCCGACACCGCGCGGCGGCATCACGCTGCCGTGCTCGTCGATGACGCGGGCCTCGAGGTCGGTCAGCAGCGGGCCCAGTGAGGCCAGCCTGCGGGTGTTGCCCTTAGTCGCCGGCACGGCGCGGCGCAGCGCGGCCAGCAGATCGGCGTCCACCTCGTCGACCACCAGACCGGCACCGCACGGCGAGAACGACACCGCCAGCGTCGTCTCGGCCATGCCGTAGGCCGGCAGGATCGCATCGGGCTTCAGGCCGAACGGCTTGCCCGCGTCCAGCAGGTCCTCGACGTCGGCGGGCTCGACGGGTTCGGCACCCGACAGCGCGAACCGCAGCGTCGACAGGTCGAACTCGCCGGGCTTGGCCTGGCGGCGCAGCCGCTTGGCGAACAACGCGTAGGCGAAGTTCGGGGCCGCGGTCATCGTGCCCTTGTACTTGTCGATGAGCTTGGCCCACAGCAGGGTGTCGCGCAGGAAGTCCATCGGCGTGACCTTGACCAGCTCGGCGCCGAAGTACATCGGGATGGTCAGGAAGCCGACCATGCCCATGTCGTGGAAGCAGGGCAGCCAACTGACCATGACGTCCTTGTCGACGTCGTACTGGGCGCCGATGAACATCGCCTCGGCGTTGGAGTAGATGTTGCGGTGGGTGATCTGCACCGCCTTCGGCGATCCCGTCGAACCGGACGTCAGCTGCATCAGCGCCAGGTCGTCCTCGTCGACGTCGATCGGATCGATCGGATCGGAGGCCAGCAGGTCGGTGATCGTGAGGACCTTGATGCCCTTCTCTTCGAGCACCGGGATGGCCACCAGGAACGGCTCGGACACGATGACGGCCTTGGCCTCGATCATGGCGATCACGTTCATGGTGTCTTCGGCCCAGACCACCAGGTCGGTGCGCGGTGTGGGCTGGTGCAGCATGGTCAGGCTGGCGCCACGCATCCACAGGCCCTGCGCTGTCGGCGCGATCTCGACCGGGAACCCGGCCAGCACGCCGACGGCGTCACCGAGGCCGATACCCGCCTGCGCCAGGCCACCTGCGATGCAGCGGGCGCGCTCGTGGACCTCACCCCAGGTGTGCCGGACGGGCTCATAAGGTTCACCGGTGACCATGCCCGTCTTCGCGGTCCGGGCGTTGTGGTACATCTTCTCGGTGAATCTGCTCACGCCAACCTCCTAGTGGGTCCCAGAGCAAACCTCTGGGTGTAATGCTCCCGCTGATAGAGGGCGCTTTCGCGTAGGCGCGCACACAATTGGGGAGCGGTTAGGTCTCGAATCGGGGATATGCCTATATATCCGAACAAGCCACCACCGGGGTTACCGGTGGTCGAAAAGGTCGCGCCCGATTCCTGACCGCTAGCTTTCACCGCGGATCATCTTAAGCAACTCTTAAGTAGCCGCCAAACTGACGCGATAAATGAGGCCTGGGTCACACCTGGCGGTCACACCGACGTCGACGGCGTCGGCACCACGCGGGCGCCGTGCACCGGCCCGCTGGCCACCCGCACCGTGCGGCACACCCCGGCACCGGCGAGTTGCGCCCCGACGTCGACGGCCTGCGACGCGGTCCGGCACAGGAACGCACACGTCGGTCCCGAGCCCGACACGATGCCCGCCAGCGCACCGGCCTCTTCGCCCGCCCGCAGTGTGCGGCGCAGCCCCGGGTCCAGGCTCAACGCCGCCGGCTGCAGGTCGTTGCCGAGCAGCGGCGCCAGCTCTGCCGGGTCACCCGACGCCAGCGCGGCCAGCACCGGCTCCGGATCCTCTAGCCGCGGCGGTGCGTCGCGGCCCGCGCCCGCGGTGTCGCGCAACCGGTCGAGTTCGGCGAACACCGCGGGCGTCGACAACCCGCCGTCGGCGAACGCCAGCACCCAGTGGAACGTGCTGCGAGCCAGCACGGTGGCCAGTTCCTCGCCACGGCCGGTGCCGAGCGCGGTGCCGCCGTGCAGCGCGAACGGGACGTCGCTGCCCAACTGGGCGGCCAGCGCGTGCAGGTCGCGCCGCGGCACCCCGAGTTCCCACAGCGTGTTCATCGCGACGAGCACCCCGGCGGCGTCGGCGCTGCCGCCGGCCATGCCGCCCGCGACGGGGATCGACTTCTCGATGGAGATCGCGACGTCCGGCGCGCGGCCGACGTGGTCGGCCATCAACTCGGCGGCCCGCCACGCCAGGTTGCGCTCGTCGGCGGGCAGCGAGTCCACGCCCTCCCCCGCCATCTCGAGCGACAACACGTCGGCCGTGCTGACCGTCACCTCGTCGAGCAGCGAGACGGCATGGAAGACGGTCGTCAGCTCGTGGTAGCCGTCGTCACGACGGTCGCCGACGGACAGATACAGGTTGACCTTGCCGGGGACACGCACGGTGACCGACCCGGTGGGAACCCACTCGGATGCGGTACTTCCGTCGGACGCGGACACGGCACGACACTAACGCCGCCGCTGGCTTCCGGCAGGCGAACCCACCCAGCAAAACCTAGGCTGGACAAGTGCTGTCCCCCGGCGAATGGTACGAGGGCTACGTCGTGGACGCGGTGCTGGGCCACGGCGGATACGCGACGGTCTACCGGGCGCACGAGGCGAGGAAACCGGGCCGGGTGGTGGCATTGAAGGTTCTCGACACCCATCATCGCCAGCCGGCCCAGATCGCGCAGTTGCAGCGGGGATTCGACATCGCGAAGAGTCTCGACCACCCGCACATCATCAAGACCTACGACAGCGGACCCGGTTGGCTGGCAATCGAATTGGTCAACGGTGGCACGGTGACCAGGCTGCAGGAGTTGCCCGACCGGCTTGCCGCACTGGCCCAGATCGCCGACGCGCTCGACTACGCCCATCAGCGCGGCGTGGTGCACTGCGACGTCAAGCCCACCAATATCCTGGTTTCGCAGCCCTTTTCCGAACGCGGCGCGGTGTTGATCGATTTCGGGATCGCCCATCTGATGGCCAAGGACGTCGGCCACCGGCCCACGCACGTCGTGGCGTCGCTGCCGTACGCCGCACCGGAACTGCTGCGCGGACAGACGCCGTCGGCGGCCACCGACGAGTACGCGCTGGCGTGCACCGCGTTCGAGTTGATCACCGGCGCACCGCCGTTCACCGCGAAGACGTCCTTCGAACTGGTCGACGAACACCTGCACTCGCCGCCGCCGAAGCTGTCGCGCAAAGTCGCCTGGCTACCTCACGCGTTCGACTCGATGATGAGTAAGGCGCTGGCGAAGAACCCCGACAACCGATACGAGACGTGCTCGGAGTTCATCGCGCTGATCACCCGCGCGCTGCGGTAGCTAGACGACGCGGATTTGCGGCTGCTCGGCAGGCTGCTCCTCGACCTGCTTGACCGCCTGCTTCGGGGCCGGTTCCCACTCGTCGGACCGCTGCAGCAGCCGGACGAAGTCCGCGACCGACAGCGTCTCGCCGCGGCGTGACGGGTCGATGCTCGCCGCCAGCAGTCGGCGGGCCGACTCGTTACCCGAACCCGCCCACTCCGCGAACGCGTTGCGCGACGTCTTGCGGCGCTGAGCGAACGCCACGTCGATCAACTCGAACACCTTGCTGCGGAAGTCGGCGTCGGTGGGCCACGGGGAGACCTCGTGCCGGTCGATGCGCACCAGCCCCGAGTACACCCGCGGAATCGGCCAGAACACCGTCGGCGACACCATGCCGTAGCGCCGGACGTTGCCGAAGAAGCGAACCTTGACGCTGGGCACGCCGTAGTCCTTGCCGCCCGGTTCGGCGGCAAGCCGCTCGGCGACCTCCGCCTGCACCATCACCATGACGGTGCGGATGGACGGGAACTCGGCGAGCAGATGCAGCAGCGCCGGCACCGCGACGTTGTACGGAAGGTTGGCCACCAGCGCGGTGGGCTGTTCCTCCACTTCGTGAGCCTGCAGCGTCAGAATGTCGCGGTTGAGCACCGTCAGCCGGTTGATCTCGCTGTGGGAGTGCTCGGCGATGGTCTTCGGAAGCTGCCGGGCCAACACCGGGTCGATCTCGACGGCCGTCACCCTGGCGCCCCTGTCGAGCAGGGCCAAGGTCAGCGATCCGAGCCCGGGTCCGACCTCCAGGACGTGATCGTGACGATTTACGCCAGAGGCCGAGACGATACGGCGAACGGTGTTCGCGTCATGAACGAAATTCTGGCCGAAAGATTTACGGGGCCTGAAGTCGATCTCTTTCGCCAGGTGCCTTATCTCGGTCCGCCCGAGGAGTCGAATAGTCAGCGCGCTCCAATCCTCCCGCTACAGACGGGCCACGCTCCCCACCCTTGTCGCGCCCGAGTAACCTCAGCAATCGCGATCTGTTCTTCTCTTGTCGCCAGATCCGCCCTCGGAGCATACCTCAGACCGCCTTGACGTTCCCAGGTGTTTTGATCAAATTGAACGCCACCGTAAAATCCGTTGCCAGTGTTGATGGCCCAATTACCACCGGCTTCACATTTCGCCAGCGAATCCCAAATACCGGGATTACTTACCGGGGGAACTTCTGTACCCGGTTTTGCACCGATCCGCGTCACCCCGTCGCGGGCCGGAACGACTACGACATTGGCTACTGGCAACTTGCCGGTCTCGACGCCGTTGACGCTCGCCACCGCAAAAGTCACGTCCTGCGTTCCCGGCGTGCCGGGGTCCTCGACGACCTGTCGGCTCATGTTCATCGTGGGGTCGGGAATCTGTTTGTTTTCGGGTTCAAGCGGAATCCGCTCGGTGACCTTGTCGATGCGGATTCGGGTCACCTGGATGGACATGTTGTCGACGATCGGCGACCACGCGGGCGGCACCACGGCGTCGTTCTGCTCGAGCGGAACACCCGCCGCTTCGAGCAGTCCGGCAACGTTCGGCGCCGCGATGTGAACCGTTCGGATGACGCCAGCGTCGTTGAGCTGCACCGTTTTTGCGCTCACCACGGGCAGCGACATACCCGCCAGCGGAACACGGCTACCGCGCGACGCCGCGGCCGGCGCCTTGTCCGACATCCGCAGTTGCGCCAGCGCCTCGTCGACCGTCGACGCGGTGGTCCACACCTGTCGGCTGTTCTCGCCGTCGAGCGAGAGCTGCAGCGGCCTGCTGCGGCGCAGCACGATCGACTCGGACTGATGTACGGGCGCGTTGGCGGCCGGGTAGAGGTCGTCGCGCTCGCCGACGTTGAAGCCGTTCTCCTTGACCACGTCGATGACGCGCGACTTCATCGTGGCAACCGTGATCTCGGAGCCGTCGACGGTCAGCTTGACGGTCTTGTGTGCGGCGACGGCGAAGCCGCCTGCGAAGGTGAGCGCGAGCAGCATCGCGCCGACCAGCAGGCGAAGCATCGGCGAGCGTGCTTCGTGGAGCTTGTTCAGAGTATTCAAGTGCCTGGTGTATCCCCGGATATCGGACGGTCGCCGGCCGGAGCCGACCCCCCCGTTCGATCACAGCACGGTAACGAATCGGTCTAGGAGCGGCAACTGGTGAGCCCATAGGCTCGGACGGCGGTCGTGGTACTTGCCTGGGCAATTACTTCTGCCGGGCGGTCGACGACTTCGGCGAGCGCCCTCACTGTGTAGGGCAGGCAGTACGGCTCGTTCGGCGCTCCACGATACGGGTGCGGGGTCAAAAACGGCGCATCGGTCTCCACGAGCAGCTGGTCGGGCGGGATCAGCGGGGCGGCTTCGCGCAGCGCTTTGGCGTTTTTGAAGCTGACCGTGCCGGCCAGACTGAGCAGCCAGCCGTTGGCCACACAGGTGCGTGCCATCGCCGCATCCGACGAGAAGCAGTGGAAGATGACCGTCTCGGGCGCGCCCTCGGCGGTGAGCACGTCGAGCACCTCGCTGTCGGCATCGCGGTTGTGGATCATCAGCGGCTTGCCGGTGCGCTTGGCGAGGTCGATGTGCCAGGCGAACGCGTCGCGCTGGGCGGCGGGCGTCGCGCAGCCGTCGAGCTTGCCCGGCCAGTACATGTCCATACCGGTTTCGCCGATCGCGACGACGCGGGGATGCTCGGCCAGTCGCTCGAGGACGGCCTTGGCTTCGTCGGTGAGCGCGTCGGCCCGCGTCGGGTGCAGCGCCACCGCGGCGTAGACGCGGGCGTCCCAGTCGGCCGCCTGGGTCGCCCAGCGGGCGGCCTCCAGGTCGTCGGCGATGGTGACGACGGCCTGCACCCCGACCGCGGCCGCGCGGTCGACGATCGCCGTGACGCTCGCCGCGTCCGTGGCGCCGCAGGCGTCGAGGTGGGTGTGCGCATCGATCAGCGGGATCAGCGGTTCGGGAGCCGGGGGCTGTGCCCGCTCTGAACGCTTCGAACTCACCTGGACACAATAAGGTGAGGACAAATGAGTGAGCCGTTCTACATCACGACAGCCATCGCCTACCCCAACGGCGACCCGCACGTCGGACACGCCTACGAATACATCGCCACCGACGCGATCGCCCGGTTCAAGCGACTCGACGGTTTCGACGTGCGCTTCCTTACCGGCACCGACGTCCACGGTCTCAAGATGGCCGAGACGGCCGCGGCAGAGGGCATTCCGACCGCGGAGTTGGCCCGTCGCAATTCCGACGTGTTCCAGCGGATGCAGGAGCGGCTGAACATCTCGTTCGACCGGTTCATCCGCACCTCCGACGCCGACCATTACGAGGCGTCCAAAGAACTCTGGCGCCGGATGAACGACAACGGCGACATCTATCTCGACGCCTACCAGGGCTGGTACTCGGTGCGCGACGAGCGCTACTTCACCGAGGCCGAGACGACCGTCGGCCCTGACGGCGAGCGCATCGCCACCGAGACCGGCGCGCCGGTGCGGTGGACCGAGGAGCAGACGTACTTCTTCCGGCTCTCGGCCTACGCCGATCGGTTGCTCGCCCACTACGAGGCGCATCCGGAGTTCATCGAACCCGAGGTGCGCCGCAACGAAGTGGTCAGCTTCGTCTCCGGCGGGCTGCGCGACTTCTCGATATCGCGGACGACGTTCGACTGGGGTGTGCCGGTACCCGACCATCCCGACCACGTCATGTATGTCTGGGTCGACGCGCTGACCAACTACCTGACCGGCGTCGGCTTCCCCGACACGTCGTCGGAGCTGTTCCAGCGGTTCTGGCCTGCCGATCTGCACATGATCGGCAAGGACATCATCCGGTTCCACACGGTCTACTGGCCTGCATTTCTGATGTCGGCGGGAATCGAGTTGCCGCACAAGGTCTTTGTGCACGGATTCCTGCTCAACCGCGGCGAGAAGATGAGCAAGTCGGTGGGCAACGTGGTCGACCCGCTGAACCTGATCGACACGTTCGGCGTCGACCAGGTGCGCTACTTCTTCCTGCGCGAGGTGCCGTTCGGGCAGGACGGCAGCTACAGCGAGGACGCGATCATCGGTCGCATCAACGCCGATCTGGCCAACGAGTTGGGCAATCTGGCACAGCGCTCGTTGTCGATGGTGGCCAAGAACCTCGACGGAAAAGTGCCGCAGCCAACCGATTTCACCGCCGACGACAAGGCGCTGCTGGACGCCGCGGACGCGTTGCTGGACCGAGTGCGCAGCCAATACGACGCCACCGCAATGCATCTGGCGCTCGAGTCGATCTGGTCGGTGCTCGGCGCGGCCAACAAGTACTTCTCGGTGCAGGAGCCGTGGGTGCTGCGCAAGACTGACGAGGAGCGGTTCCGCACCGTGCTCTACACGACGCTGGAGACGGTGCGCATCGCCGCGCTGCTGAGCCAGCCGGTGATGCCCGAGTCGACGGGCAAGCTGCTCGACCTGCTCGGCGTGCTCGACGATCAACGCAGCTTCGCGGCGATCGGCACGCGGCTGACGCCAGGCACTGCGCTGCCCGCGCCTGCCGGCGTGTTCCCGCGCTACCAAGCGGAGTCATAACAAGCGCAATCTCGGCGGTACGTCGCGGCAATCTCGCAGTAACGGTCGGCGACTTGTCTTGTCACCCATGACCGACATGTTTCATCTGGGCTGGTTTCTCAACTTCGTCGCCGACGAGTGGAATGGGAACTGGGGTGACGGCGGCCGCGACTTCACCGGCGACTTCTATGTCGAGCTGGCCAAGGATCTCGAGCGCGCCAAGTTCGACTTCGTGCTGATCGAGGACAAGCTGATGGTGTCGACGGCCTACGGCGGCACGATGGAACACGATCTCAAACACGGCGTGAACCCCAAGCACGATCCGGTTCCGCTCGCCGTGTTGATGGCCAACGCCACCACCCGCCTCGGCGTGATCCCGACGATGTCGACGACGTTCTACCCGCCGTTCCTGCTGGCCCGGTTGTGCAGCACCATCGACCACATCGCGCGCGGTCGGTTCGGCTGGAACGTCGTCACCTCAGGCGAGGACCGCTCGGCGCAGAACTTCGGCATGGACAAGCTCTACGAACACGACGAGCGCTACGCGCGGGCCGCCGAGTACATGGAAGTGGTCAGCCAGCTGTGGGAGTCGTGGGAGCCCGACGCGATCGAACGGGACTACACCACAGGCACTTACGCCAATTACAAGAAGGTGCACACGATCGACTTCGAGGGCAAGTACTACAAGGTGCGCGGCCCGCTGAACACCGCACCGTCACCGCAGTACCGCCCGACCATCGCGCAGGCGGGCGCGTCACCGCCGGGACGGGCGCTGGCCGCGAAGCACGCGGACACCATCGTCGCGCCCGCCAACGGCGTCGAGGCGATGCGGGCTTACCGCGACGACATCCACGCCAGGATGACGGCCATCGGCCGCGACCCGTCGGACTGCAAGTTGCTGTTTTTGGTTTCGCCGATCGTCGCCGATACGCACGACGAGGCGGTGGCCAAGGCGCAGCGCTGGTTCACCAGCCCGGCCTACATCGAGTACATGTTGGCCGAGATCTCCTCGATCACCGAAATCGACTTCTCCCAGTTCGATCTCGACGAGCCGCTGCCGGAGGTGTGGACGAACGGCGAACGCGGCACCCTGGAGAGCTTCGTGGCAAGGGGTAAGGACAAGACGCTTCGCGAACTGGTCACCAACTCCGGCATGATCGGCGGCAACGTGCAGTTCTGCGGCACCCCCGAGGAAGTGGCCGACGAGATGGCCGAGGTGATGACGGCGGTGGGCGGCGACGGCTTCCTGATCACCAGCCCGGTGATGCGGTTGAACCGCCGCTACGTCACCGAGATCACCGACGGTCTGGTGCCCGAGTTGCAGAAGCGTGGCCTCACCCGCCGCGAGTACACCAAGACGATGCTGCGGGATCACCTGCGGGAGTTCTGAGCGTGGTGTGATTCGGGTCACGCCCTGTCACGTCGCCGCGGTCGGCGGTGTCTTGAGGGCATGACTGATCACAACGGAAACACGAAGGTCGTCGTCATCGGCGGCGGCTATGCAGGAACGCTGGCGGCCAACCATCTTCGGATGCGCGACGACGTCGACATCACGCTGGTCAACCCCCGCCCCCAGTTCGTGGAGCGGATCCGGCTGCACCAGCTCGTCGCAGGCACCCACGACGCCACCGCGGACTACGGCAGCCTCCTCGGTGAGGGCATCCACCTGGTCGTCGACACCGCCACCCGTATCGACACCGCCAACCGCACCGTGCAGTTCGCCTCCGGCCGCGCGGCGCTGGACTACGACTACGTCATCTACGCGGTAGGCAGCACGGCAGCGGTGCCCGCCTCGGTGCCCGGCGCAGCCGAATTCGCTTATCCGATAGCCGAACTGGAGCCGGCACGTCGGCTGCGTGCCGCCATCGACGAGCTGCATCCGGACGCGCCGGTGACCGTCGTCGGCGCCGGGCTGACCGGCATCGAGGCGGCCACCGAACTCGCCGAGCAGGGCCGCAAGGTCACCCTCGTCTGCGGTGGCCAGCTGGGCCCGTACCTGTCCGAAGGCGGGCGCCGCTCGATGGCCAAGGTGCTGCGCAAGCTGGGCGTCACGGTGCTCGAGGCTGACGTCGTCGCCGAGGTGCAGCCCGACGCGGTGGTGTTCGCCGACGGTGCGATCCGCCCGAGCGCCGTCACCATCTGGACGGCCGGGTTCGGGGTGCCCGGCCTGGCCGCCGACAGCGGTCTGCGCACCGACGGCGCGGGACGGTTGCTCACCGACGAGACGCTGACCAGTGTCGACGATCCGCGGATCGTCGCCGCGGGCGACTGCGCCTCCCCGTCGGGTGAGCCGCTGCGGATGAGCTGCCAGTCCGCCTCACCGCTGGGCGCGCAGGCCGCCAACACCGTGCTGAGCCGGATCGCGGGCACCGAGCCTGCGGTCATCGACCAGGCGTTCAGCGGGGCGTGCATCAGCCTTGGCCGCAAGTCCGGCATCGTGCAGGTCGCCCGCAAGGACGACACGGCGGTCAACGTCTACTTCACCGGCCGCTTCGTCGCCCCCGTCAAGGAGGCGATCTGCAAGGGCACGCTATGGGCGCTGCGCCGCGAGGCCACCAAACCGGGGTCGGCGTTCTGGTTCAAGGGCGGACGGCACGTCGAGCAGGCGGCGCTGGCACCGCAGGTGGTGAGCGAGAAGTGAGAAGGCAGCGGAACCGAGTCGTCGTGGTCGGCGGCGGTTATGCGGGGGTGATGGCCGCCAACCGGCTTGCCCCGCACGCCGTCGTGACGATGGTCAATCCGCGCGGCGCGTTCGTCGAACGGATTCGACTGCACCAACTCGTCGTCGGGAACCACGACGCGGTCGCCGATTATTCGACGGTGCTCGCCGGCGACGTCCGACTCGTCGTGGATACGGTCTCCAGCATCGACGCGCCCGCCCGCGCCGTCGAAATGGCCTCCGGCGACGTGTTGGGTTACGACTACCTGGTCTACGCCGTCGGCAGCGTCGGGGCAGTGCCCGCATCGGTACCCGGCGCGGCCGAATTCGCCTATCCGATAAGCGAATTCGAGCAGGCGCAGCGGCTCGTCAACCGGCTTGCCGACGTGCCGACCACGGCACCGGCGGTGGTGGTCGGCGGCGGGCTGACAGGCATCGAGGCCGCGGCGGAGTTCGCCGAAGCGGGCAGGCCCGTGACGATGGTGACCGATGTGCTCGGGCCGACACTCGGCGCAGGCGGCCGCCGGTCGGTGGCGAAGCGACTCGCCAAATTGGGTGTGCGCGTGGTCGAGAACACCCGCGTGACGGCCGTGGCCGCGGACCGCGTCGTGCTCGACGGCAAGACCGAACTGCCGAGCGCGGTGACGGTGTGGACGGCGGGCTTCGGCGTGCCGGGGTTGGCGGCGGCAAGCGGTCTGGCCACCGACGAACTCGGCCGACTGCTCACGTCCGAGACGCTGACCAGCGTTTCGGACCCGCGCATCGTCGGCGCAGGCGACGCAGTGTCACCGTCGCGGTTGCCCTACCGGATGAGCTGCCAGGCCGCCCTGCCACTCGGCGCACAGGCCGCCGACACCGTGTTGAGCCACATCGCGAAAGAACCGGCCGCCAAGGTGAACCATGCGATGGCCGCCCAGTGCGTCAGCCTTGGCAGGCATGCAGGCACGTTCCAGGTCAACGACAAGGACGACTCACCGCAACGGTTCTACATCGGCGGCCGTCTGGGTGCCGTGGTCAAGGAGCAGGTGTGCCGCTATACCCTGAAATGGCTTCGCGGGGAAGCCGCGAAGCCGGGCACCTATTCCTGGAAGGAATGGCCGCAACGTTCCCAGCTTGTCGCCGAGGCCGCACAGGTGGAGAGAGTCTGATGACCACGCCGGATGACGAACACGCCGAACGATTCACCGCATTGCGGCCGCTGCTGTTCACGATCGCCTACGAAATCCTTGGCAGCGCAACAGAATCCGACGACGTGCTGCAGGAAAGCTATCTGCGCTGGGCGAAGGTGGACCTGTCGACGGTGCAGGACACCAAGGCCTACCTCGCCCAGCTCGTCACCCGGCAGTCGCTCAACGCGCTGCGCGCACAGTCCCGCAGGCGCGAGGAGTACGTCGGCCCGTGGTTGCCCGAGCCGGTGATGGTCGAATCCAAGGACGCCTCGACCGATGTGGTTCTGGCCGAATCGGTTTCGATGGCGATGCTGGTAGTGCTGGAGACGTTGAGCCCCGACGAGCGGGCGGTGTTCGTGCTGCACGAGGTGTTCGGCTTCAGCCACGACGAGATCGCCGCCACCATCGGCAAGTCGACGGTCGCCGTTCGACAGATGGCCCACCGCGCCCGCTCGCATGTGCAGTCGCGGCGCAAGCGGTTCGAACCCGTCGACCCGAAGCTGTCCATGGAGATCACCACGCGGTTTTTCACCGCGGCGTCCACCGGCGACGTCGACGCGCTGCTCGAGATGCTCTCGCCGGACGTGGTCTGGACCGCCGACAGCGACGGCAAGGTCAGCGCGGCCCGACGGCCGATCGTCGGCGCCGACCGGGTGGCCCGCGTGGTCGTCGGGTTGATGCGCATTGCAGGCGGGCAGGGCCGCATCGAGCCCGCCACCTACAACAACGCCCCTGCGCTGAACCTCTACCTCGGCGACAGCTTCGAAGGCGTGATCACGGTCGAGATCGTCGACGGCAAGATCACCCACTTCTACGCCATGCGCAACCCCGAGAAGCTGGTCGGCATCACCGTGCCGCGGGAGCTCAGCCGGTAGCGCAGCGCCGAATCAGCGGGGTGAGCCGGTAGTCCACCAGTTCGCGCATGACCAGCGCGGTGTTGGTGCGCACCACCCCGTCGATGGCCAGGATCTGGCCCGCGATGCGGTACAGGTCGTCGGCGTCGGTCGCGACCACCTGCACCAGCAGATCCGTTTGCCCGCTCAGGCCCTGCACCTGGATGACTTCGGGGATGCCGTCGAGCGCGGCGGCCACCTCGTCGAGAAGACGCTGGTGCACCTGGGTCGTGACGTAGGCGGTCAGCGGATAGCCCAACGATTTGGGCGACACCCGCCGCTCATGGGAATGCAGGCGCTCGTCGAGGCGAGTCAGCCTGGCCTGCACGGTGTTTCGGGACAGACCGGTCTGCTCGGCCAGCGCGACGGTGGTGGCCCGCGGATCGTCGTTGAGCGCGAGAAGAAGCCGCGCGTCCGTCGGGTCGAGTCGACCGGGGCTGGGCATGATGCTCACTTTCCACGCTGGGTCCAATGCACTGTCTGGGCATAATGCTCTATCACATGCGTTTTGATTGCGCATTCTAGCGGTAGATGCTGCACTGAAGTGTGCAAACTGCAACATCGCTTCTGACCGAGATCGAGCGCCGGGTGCTGTGGCTGTCCACCGCGATGATCCACCACGCCAACCGGGTGCGCCCCAATCCGTCGGGCCTCAAGGTCGGCGGCCACCAGGCGTCGAGCGCATCGATGGTGACGATCATGACCGCGCTGTGGTTCAACCACCTGCAGGCAGGCGACCGGGTGTCGGTCAAGCCGCACGCATCGCCGGTGCTGCACGCGATCAACTACCTGCTCGGCGAACTGGACGAGTCGTATCTGCCTCGGCTGCGCGAATTCGGCGGCCTGCAAAGCTATCCAAGCCGCAGCAAGGACCCCGATCCCGTCGACTACTCGACGGGATCTGTCGGCATCGGCGCCACCGCCCCGATCTGGGGCGCGCTGGCGCGCCGTTACGTCGAGTCCACGCTCGGTGGTGCGGGCACCGGTCGGCAGTACTCGTTGTTGGGCGATGCCGAACTCGACGAAGGAGCGGTGTGGGAGGCGATCCTTGATCCGGCGGTCGCCGAACTCGGCGAGATCGTCTGGATCGTCGACCTCAACCGGCAGTCGCTCGACCGGGTCGTGCCGATCCTGGCCGCTGACCGCCTGCAGCAGATGTTCGGCGCGGCGGGCTGGCAAGTGCTGACCATCAAATACGGCGGACTGCTGGAGGAGTTGTTCGCCCGACCGGGTGGAGGCGCGCTGCGGGCCCGGATCGACGCCATGCCGAACCCCGAATATCAGCGCCTGCTGCGCTGCGACGCGGCTCAGCTTCGCGAGCGGCTGCCCGACGGTAGCGCTGAAATAGCAAGTCTGCTAACGGAAGTCGACGACAACACGCTGCTGGAGGCCATCCGCAACCTCGGCGGACACGACCTGAGCGCCGTCGACGACGCGTTGCGGGCCATCGACGATTCCAGGCCGACGGTCATCTTCGCGTACACCGTCAAAGGCAAGGGATTACCGATCGAAGGCCATCCACAGAACCACTCCTCGGTGCTGTCCGACGAGCAATTTCGAACGCTGGCATCGGATCTCGGCGCCGATGTGGACGCGCCGTGGACCCGCTTCCCGTCGGACAGCCCGCAGGCCGACCTGTGCGCGGCGACCGCACGCCGACTGCGTCGCCCCGACGTTGCGCTCACCGCGCCACCTGCGATCCCGACCGACATCGGCCGCACACCGTCGGGCACCGCGACCACGCAGGCCGCACTGGGCCGCGTGCTGCTCGACCTCACCCGCGAGGCGCCGGACGCCGCCCGCCGGATCGTGACCGTCAGCCCCGACGTGAGTTCGACGACGAATCTCGGCGGTTGGCTGAACAAGGTCGGCGTGTGGTCACCCGCCGAGCGCGTCGACTGGTTCGCCGACGACAGCGAGACGATCCTGCACTGGCGCGAGAAGCCGACCGGACAGCACATAGAACTCGGCATCGCCGAGACGAATCTCGTTGGCGCCCTTGGAGAGCTGGGTGCGACATGGAGCCGGTGGGGCCAGCCGCTGCTGCCCATCGGGGTACTGTACGACCCGTTCGTCGCGCGGGCGCTGGAGCCGTGGTCGTTCGGCATCTACGCGGGCGGCCAGTCGATTCTGGTCGGCACGCCGTCCGGTGTGAGCCTGGCCTCCGAGGGTGGGGCGCATCAGTCGGTCACCACGCCGTCGATCGGACTGGAGCAGCCGGGATGCCTCAGCTACGAGCCCGCCTTCGCGCTCGACGTCGAATGGATTCTGCTGGACTGTCTGGCCAAGCTCGGCAGGGCCGACGGCACGTCGTCGTATCTGCGGCTGTCCACCCGCCCGGTCGACCAGACGCTCGCCGATGTGCCGGTCGATCCCGCGGCGCGGGAGCGGCGCCGACGCCAGGCCATCGCGGGCGCCTACCCGCTTCGCCGTGTCGACGAGCCGGCCGTGACGATCGCCGCGATGGGGGCGCTGGTCACCGAGGCGCTCGCCGCCGCCGACCGTCTCACCGCGGACGGCGTGCCCGCCGACGTCGTCTGCGTCACCAGCCCAGGGCTGCTCTTCGAGGCGTTACAGGCCAGGCGTGGCCGCGGGGACGCGCCGAGTTGGATCCTCGAGCAGGCGTTCCCGGTGCGACGGGCGACGCCGCTGGTCACGGTCCTCGACGGGCACCCGCACACGCTGGAGTTCCTCACCTCGATCAACGGTGTCCGCGGCACCGCGCTCGGGGTCAGTAAGTTCGGCCAATCCGGCGGTCTGGACGACGTCTACCGGTTCCACGGCATCGACGTCGACGCCATCGTCCACGCGGCGCTGGACGTGCTTGACTGACTGCGTGCGCATCGAGCGGCTCGGCGATTTGGGCAGTGCCCCCGAGGTATTGCGCACCGTCGCCGCGGGCGCGCAGCGGTGCGGACTGCCTGCGCCTGCCGCGCTGATCGGCGACTGGTTCGGGTCGGCTGCCGTCATCGCGCCGTCGCTCGGCGCTGTTCCTGCCGACCATGTGTTCGCGGTGCCGACGGGCGACTCCGACGGGCCGGTCGGCGGCGGCTGGTTCGGCTATCTGTCGTATCCGGACCCGGGCCTCGACGGCCTCGGCCCACGCATCCCCGAAGCGGCGGGCGGCTGGTCGGACTGCGTGCTGCGACAGGACCGCGACGGCCAGTGGTGGTACGAAAGCCTTTCCGGCGCAGCGCTTTCGGAGTGGGTGTCCGATGCCGTTCAGCACCGAACGCCCGTCGGCGACTACCACATCGCATGGCAGGCAGCGGACCGCAAGGCCCACCGCCGCGGCGTGCTCGAATGTCTGGAATCCATTGCGGCGGGCGAGATCTACCAGGCGTGCGTGTGCACGCAGTTCGTCGGCCGCATCGACGGCGCGCCGATCGACTTCTTCGTCGAGGCGGCAGCGCGCACCACTCCGGCGCGGGCGGCGTATGTGGCGGGTGAGTGGGGGGCGGTGGCGTCGTTGTCGCCGGAATTGTTCCTGCGGCGCCGCGGCGAGTCGGTGACGTCGAGTCCGATCAAGGGCACGCTGCCGCGGTCGGAGGATCCTGCGGCGCTGCGGACGTCGGTCAAGGATGTCGCGGAGAACATCATGATCGTCGACCTGGTGCGCAACGATCTGGGTCGCGTCGCGATGACGGGGTCGGTGACGGTGCCGGAGTTGTTGGCGGTGCAACCGGCGCCCGGCGTGTGGCATCTGGTGTCGACGGTGAGCGCGCGCGTCGGTATCGGCGTGCCGATGGCGTCGGTGCTGGAGGCGGCGTTCCCGCCTGCGTCGGTGACAGGCACGCCGAAACTGCGCGCCCGCCAGCTGCTGCGCACCTGGGAACCGCATCGACGCGGAGTGTATTGCGGCACAGTCGGTTTGGCGTCACCGGTGGCGGGGTGCGAACTGAATGTCGCGATCCGCACGGTCGAATTCGGCGCCTGCGGCAACGCGGTGCTCGGCGTCGGCGGCGGCATCACCGCGGACTCTGATCCAGACCGCGAATGGGACGAGTGCCTGCACAAGGCGGCACCGTTCATCGGATCAGTCGCGCGAGCGCAGAACGGCGTCGTAGAGCTCACGTCGTGACGGTGAACCCGGATTGGCCTCGACAACCTGCGCGCAGGCATCCTTCACCCGCGCGCCCGCGTCGACCAGTTCGTTGACTTCGGCCACCAGCGTCGCGATGTCAGCCCTGGGCGTGGCCCCGGCAAGGACGACGGTGATCTCGCCGAGCACACCGTCGCTCGCCCAGTCCGCGAGTTCGCCGAGCGTGCCGCGGCGGATCTCCTCGTGCGTCTTGGTCAGCTCGCGGCACACGACCGCGCGGCGCTCTGGCCCCAGTGTCTCGACGGCGGCCGCTAGCGTGTCCGCGAGCCGTCGCGGGGACTCGAAGAACACACACGTGCGCGGTTCGGCGGCCAGCGCCTTGAACCACGACAGCCGGGCCGACTGCTTGCGCGGCGCGAACCCCTCGAAGCAGAACCGCTCCGACGGCAGCCCGGACACCGCCAGCGCCGTCGTCACCGCCGAAGGGCCCGGCAAGCAACTGACCGGCAGGTCCGCCTCGACGCACGCCGTCACCAGCCGGTAGCCAGGATCGTTGATCAGCGGCATGCCCGCGTCACTGACCAGCAGCACCGTCGCGCCGCTGCGAATCTCGTCGAGCAGGGCGGGCACCCGCGTCGCCTCGTTGGCGTCGTAGAGGCTGAGCACCTTGCCCGCGGGCTTGACTTCCAGCGCCAAGGCGAGCGCGCGGGCCCTGCGGGTGTCCTCGGCGGCGATCACATCGGCGCTCGCCAGCGCCTTGACCAGCCGGGCGGAGGCATCCGACGGCTGGCCCAACGGCGTGGCGGCGATAAGCAGTCGGCCGGCGCTCATTCCCCACAGCCTACGATCGCACTCGTGACAGCTACCGCCACAGAAGCGCGCGCGGTCCCCGTCATCAGTCCCGCGCCCCTGGTACCGGTTGCTGATTTCGGGCCGGTGGACCGGCTGCAGGGCTGGGCGATGACCGCCGTGGTGACCGCGTTGGCGGCGATCACGCGTTTCCTGAATCTCGGCTCGCCGACCGATGCGGGCACGCCGATCTTCGACGAGAAGCACTACGCGCCGCAGGCCTGGCAGGTGCTGCACAACCACGGCGTCGAGGACAATCCCGGCTACGGCCTGGTGGTGCATCCGCCGGTGGGCAAGCAACTGATCGCAATCGGTGAGGCGCTGTTCGGCTACAACGGGCTGGGCTGGCGGTTCTCCGGCGCGGTCTGCGGCGTGATCCTCGTGCTGCTGGTCGTGCGGATCGGGCGGCGCATCAGCCGTTCGACGTTGGTGGGCGGGATGGCAGGCCTGCTGCTGATCTGCGACGGCGTCAGCTTTGTCGCGTCGCGCACCGCGCTGCTGGACGGCTTTTTGGTGGTGTTCGTGGTGGCGGCGTTCGGCTGCTTGATCGTCGACCGCGACCAGGTGCGCGAGCGGATGCACGTCGCGCTGCTGGAAGGCCGCATCGGCGAGACGCCGTGGGGTCCGCGGCTCGGCGTGCGGTGGTGGCGTTTCGGCGCCGGTGTGCTGCTCGGATTGGCTTGTGCGACAAAGTGGTCCGGGTTGTACTTCATCGTCTTCTACGGTCTGATGACCCTGGCGTTCGACATCAATGCGCGCAGGCAGTACCGGGTGCCCCGACCGTGGGTGGGCGCGTTTCGCCGCGACCTGGGCCCGTCGCTGTATGCGTTGGTGCTGATCCCGTTCGGGGTGTACCTGGCGTCGTATGCGCCGTGGTTCGCGTCGGAGACCGCGGTGAACCGGCATGAGGTCGGCAATTCGATCGGGCCGGACAGCGTGCTGCCGCTGCCCGATGCGCTGCGCTCGCTGTGGCATTACACACATGCGGCGTACAAGTTCCACGCCGGGCTGACCAACGCCGACGGTAACCACCATCCGTGGGAGTCGAAGCCGTGGACGTGGCCGATGTCGTTGCGGCCGGTGCTGTACGCGATCGACAACCAGAACGTGCCGGGCTGCGGCGCGCAGTCGTGCGTGAAAGCCGTGATGCTGGTCGGCACGCCTGCGATGTGGTTCATCGCGGTGCCGGTGCTGGCGTGGGCGGTGTGGCGGGCGTTCGTCAAGCGCGACTGGCGCTATGCGGCGCTGCTGGTGGGCTACAACGCCGGATTCCTGCCGTGGTTCGCCGACATCGACCGGCAGATGTACTTCTTCTATGCCGCGACGATGGCGCCGTTCTTGGCGTTGATCATCGCGATGATTCTCGGCGACATCCTGCACAAACCGAATCAGAACCCGGAGCGACGTACGTTGGGCCTGATCGCGGTGTGCTGTTATCTGGCGCTGGTGATCACCAACTTCGCGTGGATGTACCCGATTCTGACGGGTCTGCCGATCTCGCAGGCGACGTGGAACATGCAGATCTGGCTGCCGTCCTGGCGATGACATGTGCTTCGCGGTGCTAGGAGCATTTTCGACACCACGGTCGTCGAGAATGAATGCCCCGGGTTTTCCACAGCCCTGGTGTCGAATTCGGCCCTAGCACGCAGAACTGTCGGTCCCCGCCGAGAGCATCGGGGCCATGTTCCCGATCGTCGGCACCGAGGCCATCGCGGCCGGTGCACTCACCCGGGGCGCGCTTCGCTGGAACTACACAGTCATGCACCCCGACGTATATCAGCACAAGACCGCGCGAAAGACGTTGTATAGCAACACATTCGGGGCCTGGCTCTGGTCGGGGCGCAAGGGCATCATCGCCGGGCGGGCCGCGGCGGCGCTGCATGGTGCGCAATGGATCGAGGACACCGCGCCGATCGAGATGATCGCCAAGCATGGCCGCCGGCAGCCCGGCGTCGTGGTCAGGGAGGAACGGATCGAGGACGACGAGGTCTGTCACGTGGGCGAGCTATTGGTGACGACACCGGCGCGGACTGCTCTGGATCTCGGCCGTCACCTTCCCCGTGATGCCGCGGTCGCACATCTCGACGCCCTCGCCGCCGCCACCAGCGTGACACTCTCCCAAGTCAGGACGCTGACTGAGCGCTATCGAGGTGCGCGTGGCATCCCGGCGGCTCGGGAAGCGATCGCTCTTATGGACCGTGGTGCGCGGTCGCCGAGGGAATCCGCGCTGCGGTTGCTGCTCATCGACGCCGGCTTGCCGAGGCCGAGCACCGCCATCAGCGTCAGCGACGAATGGTGGGAGGCCACACTCGGGATGGGCTGGGAGGAACCGAAAGTTGGCATCGATTGTGAGGAAAGCCGGAGCGGGCTGAACGCAGCTCAGGACGTCGAGTGCCATGACTTGTTTCAGCGCGCAGGTTGGTTCCACATCCGCGTGCTGCCTGCGCAGCCGCGGACGGTCACTTTGGTCCGCGTCCGCCGCGCGTTACGGTTGCGGGGCTGGCGTTAGAGCGGGTCGCGGGCGGCCGGGCACGACATGCAGCGCGGCCCACCGCGGCCGGTGCCCAACTCCGACGCCGCGATCGGTAGCACCTCGATCCCCGCATCAGCAAGCCGCGCATTGGTTTCCGTGTTGCGCTCGTATGCGCACACCACACCGGGCGCCAGCGCCAGCGTGTTGTTGCCGTCGTCCCACTGCTCGCGCTCGGCGGTCACCGGGTCCAGCCCCGTCGCGATCACCCGCAGCTTCTCGATCTGCATCGCCTTGGCGGCGGCCTCCACGAACAACTCAGCGTCGTCGATCTGCACGCCGCCCTGCCCGTCGCGGTGAATCGTGAACGCCGACAACGTGTCAACGATATTCGGATACATGACCGCCGCGTCGATGTCGACCATCGTGCACACCGTGTCCAGATGCATCTGCGCGCGCTCCTGCGCGATCGGCACCGCCAGCACCGTGTGCGCCAGGTCGTCGTCGAACAGGCTGCGCGCCAACGCTTCCGCGCCCGCGGGCGTCGTCCGCTCCCCCACTCCGACCGCGACCACGCCCGGTGCCAGCAGCAGCACGTCACCGCCCTCGACCGGCGCAGACCGCGATTCATACGCTCGTCGCACGCCGAGAAACCGCGGGTGATGCGCATAGATCAAATCCGTCAGCGACGTCTCCCGGACCCGGGCAGGCAACGCCAGCGACGTGATCGCGACTCGCGGGCCGATCCAGAACGATGAGTCGCGGGTGAACAACAGATTCGGCAGCGGGTCGATGACGAAGTCCCCGCCGTGGTGCATCCGCCGCACCAACGACAGATCCCCGCCGCTGAGCGGCAACTCGTTGAATGTCATCCCCGCCATCAGCACCCGCGCCAGCGGCGCGGCGTCCAGCGTCCGCAGATACGTCGAAAGCTCCTGCGCCAACGGCAGTCCCAGCCTGCGCGAATCGACCGCGGCCGAAATCCCGTGCATCCGCGCCGCCCCGCTGTGCGACAGCGCCTCGGTGAGCAGATCCGCCAGCAGCAGCACCTCGACCCCACGCGACGCGAGCACCTCCGCGAACGCGTCGTGCTCCTCCTGCGCCTTGGACACCCACGGCAGTCCGTCGAACAGCAGCGCGTCGTTGTTGCGCGGGGTCAGCCGCTGCAACTCGGCGCCAGGGCGGTGCAGGATGACGGTCCGCAGCGTGCCGACCTCGGAGTCGCAGCCCAACTTCACACCAAGCACCTTAACTATGGTTGAGCTCATGGAGCTGATCCACGAACTCACTCCCGGCGAGATGTCGCAGCGCAGTGGCGTCGCCGTCTCGGCACTGCACTTCTACGAACGCGAGGGCCTGATCGCCAGCAAGCGCACCAGCGGCAACCAACGTCGCTACGCGCGGGAAACACTGCGACGAGTCGCCTTCATCCGGATGTCCCAACGCCTCGGCATCCCGCTGGCCCGCATCCGCGAAGCCCTGGCCACCCTACCGACCGACCGCGTGCCGACCAGTAAGGACTGGGCCACACTCTCGGCCGGCTGGCGGCAGGACCTCGACGACCGCATCCTGCACCTGCAACGCTTGCGCGACAACTTGGCAGGCTGCATCGGCTGCGGCTGCCTCAGCCTCAAGAAATGTGCCCTGACCAACCCCGGCGACAAGCTCGCCGAGCAAGGCCCAGGAGCCGTTCGGCTGTAGCGCTCGAACGCTTGTGCGATAGAATCGCGGCCATGGAGCTGGCGCTTCAAAGCTCTCTGTTCGAGCACGCCGAACGCCGCGACCTAGGAAATGGCGCGTGGGTCGAGGTGCGCTCGGGCTGGCTCACGGATTCCGAAGGGCTGTTCGAGGAGCTGCGTGACACCATCCCGTGGCGCGCCGAGCGCAGGCAGATGTACGAACGCGTACTCGACGTGCCGCGGCTGGTCAGCTTCCACCACCTCATCGACGAACCGGTGCCGCATCCACGGCTCAAGCAGATGCGCCGCAGGCTCAACGACACCTACGGCGGTGAACTCGGCGAACCGTTCACCACAGCGGGCCTGTGCCTGTACCGCGACGGCAACGACAGCGTCGCTTGGCACGGCGACCGGATCGGCCGCAGCAGCACCGAGGACACCATGGTGGCGATCGTGAGCCTCGGCGCCACAAGGGTTTTCGCGCTACGCCCAAAGGGCGGCGGCAAATCGCTACGGTTGGCGCATCGACACGGCGACCTGCTGGTGATGGGCGGATCGTGCCAGCGCACCTGGGAGCACGCGATCCCGAAGACGACGCGCCCGGTCGGCCCGCGGATCAGTATCCAGTTCCGCCCGCACGACGTCCGCTAACTCTTGACGGCAGCCACCGCCGCGGTCAGCAGGTCCCGCGCCCGCTGCGTGTTGACCGGCGCGACCGGCTTGCCGGGCACCACCAGCGGGTTGGCCGTGACGATCACCATGAACGTGCCGAAGCTCGCGGTGTAGTTGTACAACTCACCGGTGCGCGGCTTGCCGTCGACGGTGGTCTGCACCACCCGGTGCATCCCGAGCGTGTGCACTCCGTCGATGTGCGGCGCGTCCACCACCTCGACCAGCCCGCGCACACCCGGTCCGGTGAACCCGACCTTCTGGCAGTTCTGCGCGGGGTCCTCACGTGTCACCGGTTCCGACGTCTCGACCGCGATCGCGATGAACCGGTTGCCGTCGCCCTCGGCGGTCGTGGCCGCCATGTTGCCCTTCGCGCCCGCGGGCACCACCTGCTGGCTGGCCGCCTTCCCGCAGTCCGCCGGATCGAACGTCATCCCCTGCGGCAGCGGCTGCGGCCCCAGCAGTCGAGGGTCGATACCCGTCGGGCCGACGCTGGTCACCTTGAACTCCGACCCGAAGCTCGACTTCACGTTGGCCACATGGGCGATGTCCGCATGGGAGAGATCCTGGTCTGCGGATTGTCCGGTCGCGCACGCAGTCAACAGTCCTGCGCACGCACCGACAACGATCGCCATCCGGTTCGACATCGCCGCCAATGTACCTGCAGGCACCCGGTCAACCGCGTAACGCCGACACCGTTTTCACCAGCAAGTCCGACGCGAATTGAAGGCCGAGTTGAGGATTCGGTGACCCGGGATCGCGAACCACCGTGACGAATACGACGTAGTCGCCCAGGTACGCGGTGAACGTGTCCGCGTGCGAATGGGTTTCGGTGCCGCCCTCGACGACCGTGGTCATCGACGTCGCCAGCCCGACCGTCGCCGCCCCCGCGATAGTCGGCGCCGCCACGAACCCGACCGTGCCCGTGGTGTGCCCGGCCGACGTCGTCCACTGGGCGCAATCGTTGCGCAGCGCCGGATCGAGCGACGCCGCCGACGCCGCGACCGCCGCGTAGACGATCCCGCCGGGCCCCGACGCCGACCACCCTTTGGGCGCAGCCGTGCCGGACACCGGATCGGCCAGCGCGCCGCAGGGCTGCGGATCGGCGGTCCACTGCGGGCCAAGCCCCCACAACGCGAACGGCGCCGCCCTGGCCGGCAGCGTGGCAACCTCATATCCCGCGGGCAGTGCGGCGCGCACCTGCCCGATCCGCGCCGGATCGACCGCACCGGGGGCCGTGTCCGTCGAGACGGGCGGCGCCGGCGACTGACCGCACGCCGCCAGCCAGAGTGACGTCGTCGCTGCGAGCAAGGCAAACAGCCGCACGCCCGTTGATACCACAGAGATTGCTTAGAAAAAGCCTGCAACGTCCTGTGTCCGCAAAACGAATAACAGTTACCAGGCAAACAACAGAATGGAGACTGTCATGCGCGCAGGCTGGGGTGTGACAGCAACGATCACGGCGGGCGTCATGCTCGCGTCAGCAGGAATCGCTGCGGCGGAGCCCACTCAAGTGGGCAACGCCTACCAGACGATCGCCACTCTCGAGGACGAGGGTTACGACGTCATCATCGACCGCGTCGGGAATGCACCGCTGAACCAATGTCTGGTCACCAGTGTGCGCAACCCGCAGACGCAGACTCGGACTTTCTGGGTGGACGAGGGTAAGCGGCGTCGCCTCGTCACCGTCGTCGTCAGCAGATCCATCAACGTGACGCTGAACTGTGACCTCTAGCCGTTTGCCCTACCGGCGATAACGTGTCGATTTCCCGTGCGGCGGCAGTTTGCCGACCGTAGGCTACGCCCGAGATTTCCAATCGACAGGAGACCCAATGTCACGTTCACTTCGGGCAGGCCTGATCGCCGTGGCGGCGATCGCACTCGGGGTAGGGCTATCCGGCTGCGGATCGGACACCAAATCCGAGCCGACGTCCGCAGCGGAAACGTCCACCTCCGCCGCGGAGACCACCACCAGCAAGGCAGCACCGACGACGTCGGCGCAGGCCGCTGGGCAGAACAAGACGATCGTGGACTACATCAAGGAGAACGGCATCGTCGAGAACCCCGTGCATAAGGGAGATGCCGGCGCGCCGACCATCGACCTGCCGTTCCCGCCGGGATGGGAGGACGCAGGCAACCGCACCCCGGAGTGGGCCTACGGCGCGATCCTGGCGTCGGATCCGGCGTTCGCCCAGAACCCGCCGACGATCATCGCCTTGGTGTCGAAGCTGGCAGGCAACGTCGACCCGGCCAAGATCCTGGAGTTCGCGCCGGGTGAGATCAAGAATCTGCCCGGCTACGAAGGCGCGGAAGAGGGCAGCCCGAGCACGCTCGGCGGGTTCGACGCCACGCAGATCGGCGGCACCTACACCAAAGAGGGTGTCAAGCGCGCGATCGCCCAGAAGACCGTCGTGATCCCCGGCCAGGACGGGCTGTATGTGCTGCAGCTCAACGCCGACGGCACCGAGGACCAGATGGGCGCGTTGATGGATGCGACGTCCGTGATCGACGAGCAGACGACGATCACGCCTTGACCGGTCAGGCCCGCGAAACCGCCGACGCCTCTTTGATCTGGTCGGCGGTGGGCCGCACCCCGGTGTAGCGCTCGAATTGCGCTGCGGCCTGCAGCGCGATCACTTCGGCGCCGGTGATCACCTTGACGCCTGCCGCGCGGGCGGCCTTGATCAGCGGCGTCTCGGACGGCAGCGCCACCACGTCGAAGACGACGGACGCCTTGGCGATCGTCGCGTCGTCGAACGCCTGCTCGTTTTCCTCTGGGCCGCCTGCCATTCCGATCGGCGTGACGTTGACGACGATCGGTGCGGAGCGGGTGGTGTCGGCTGTGTAGTCGTAGCCCAGCCGGTCCGCCAGTGCGCGACCGGCCTCGGCGTTGCGTGCCACGATGATGCCCGAGTGAAAACCGCTGTCGCGGAACGCGGCTCCGACCGCGTTGGCCATTCCGCCGCTGCCGCGGATCAGCACGGTGTCGTCGGGGTTCAGCCCGTGGTCGTCGATGAGTTCCTGCACCGCAAGGTAATCGGTGTTCGACGCGGTCAGTCGGCCGTTGTCGTTGACGATCGTGTTGACCGAGTGGATCGCCTGCGCGGACGGTTCCACCTCGTCGACGAGCGGTATCACCGCTTCCTTGAACGGCATCGACACGGAACACCCGCGGATACCGAGTGCGCGCACACCGCCGATCGCGGCGGCGATGTCGGTGGTGGTGAACGCCTTGTAGATGAAGTCGAGGCCGAGTTGCTCGTACAGGTGATTGTGGAACCTGGTCCCGATGTTGCTCGGCCTGCCCGCAAGCGAGATGCACAGCGTGGTGTCCTTGGACAGCGGCGGTCGCATCAGCCGATCACCTTGACGACCTGTGCGGTCATGTTGCGGATCTGCTTGGTCAACTCAGGGGTGAACGGCGGATTCGGCGCCCTCGGCACGTTGATGTCGGTGGTGACGACGCCGAGGTCGTCACGGTGCCACTCGGCGCCGAAGCGGTCCAAGATCGCCCTCATTGGGTAGTTGTCGCTGAGCACTCGTGCGGTAAAGCGTTGCACGCCATGGTAATCCGCTGCCACCGCGAGTGCGCCCATCAGGAAGGTACCGATGCCTCTGCCTTGGTACGCGTCGCCGACGATGAACGCGACTTCCGCGGTGGTGGGGTCGACCTCGTCGCGCACGAAACGCGCGTCGGCGACCACAGGCCCGTCGAAACCATCGGTCATCACCCACACGAAGTGGTGGATGTAGTCGACCTCGAACAGGTACCGCATCAGCGATTTCGTCGGGTTGCGCGGCGTCTGGAAGCGGCGGTACAGCGTCTCGCTGGAGAACTCGACCTGGCCGCTGGTGGTGCGCTCGTTGTCGCCCGGCAGCACAGGCCGAAGATGCAACTGCGTGCCGTCGCGCATCCGCACCGGGATCGGTGTGAGGTAGGCCGCCAGCCGCTGACGGCCGATGCGCAGCAACTTGTCGAGCATGCCGGGCAGTTCGAGCATCGTGGCGAACGCGTCGCGATCGCCCACCCATCCGGTCAGCGGTTCCTTCGCGATCACGGTCGCCGTGCGGGGACCGTTGCGGAGCAACGCGATCTCCCCCGCGATGAGACCCGGCTCGATCTCGGCCACGGTGTCGTGGCCGTCGACGCCCGCGTGGGTCACCTCGGCGCGTCCGGATCCGATGATCAGGAAAGAAACGGCGAGTTCGCCCTGCTGCATCAGCACCTGACCCGCCGTCGCGACCAGCGGGCGCAATTGCGCGGCCAGCGGGACGAGGTCCTCGGTGGTGCAGCCCGCAAAGACTTCCAGCGCGGCCAGTTCGTCTGCACGAACATCTGTCAGGCCCGACACCTCACGAGGCTACGGCGTGCGCCGCGCGACGAGCAACTAAAGCGCAACCGACGGGTTTGCAGGACGAATCGTCGGTTTAATTACCCAACCGTCGAAACTGCGGATAGTGTGGCGTTGCTCGAATTCATGCCTGGCGCTGGCCAGAAGGAAGGTAACGCCCACAACCATGAGAAACTTCTCACTTCCGGCTGTCATTCGCGAGCGTGCCAGCCTGCAGCCCAATGACACCGCGTTCACCTACATCGACTACGAACGCGACTGGGACGGGTTTGCTGAGACGCTCACTTGGTTGCAGTTGTACCGGCGAACGCTCAATGTTGCGCACCAGTTGAGGTTTTGCGGCACCACTGGCGACCGGGCGGTGATTCTGGCACCGCAGGGCCTCGATTACATCGTGGCGTTTCTCGGCGCCATGGAGGCGGGCCGCATCCCCGTGCCGCTTTCGCTGCCGATGGGCGGCGCCACCGACGAGCGTGTGACTTCTGTGCTGGCCGACGCGTCGCCGACAGTCGTGCTGACGACATCGGCCGTTGTCGACACCCTCGCCGGTCACGTCCGGTCGGCGGACGGGACGCCTGCGCCGACGATCATCGAGGTCGACCAACTCGACACCGCGAACGCGCCGAGTCGCCGCGTCAACGGCAACGGCGACCCCAGCATCGCCTACCTGCAGTACACGTCGGGTTCGACGCGGATGCCCGCGGGCGTCATGGTCACCAACGAGAACATCCGGGCCAACTTCGAGCAGATCTGCGCGGCCTACTTCCTGGAGTACGGCAAGGTCGCCCCGGCCGACACGACGTTCGTGTCGTGGCTGCCCTTCTATCACGACATGGGCCTGTTCGTCGGTGTCCTCATGCCGATCCTGACCGGGCGTCCTGGCGTGCTGTTCAGCCCTGCGACGTTCCTGCAGCGGCCCGCACGATGGGTTCAGTTGCTGGCCAAGAACACTCGCGCATTCTCGGCGGCCCCGAACTTCGCCTTCGACCTGGCGGTGCGGCGCACCACCGACGACGACATGGCCGGCCTCGACCTCGGCAACGTGTTGACCATCCTGAGCGGCAGCGAGCGGGTGCAGCCCGCGACCATCCGGCGGTTCACCGAGCGGTTCAACCGCTACAACCTGCGCAGCAGCATGATCCGGCCGTCGTACGGGATGGCGGAAGCCGCCGTGTATCTGGCCTCCCGCACACCGGCGCAGCCGCCCGAAGTCGTGCATTTCGACGCGGAGAAGCTGTCGGCGGGCGAGGCGATTCGCACCGACATCACCGGCGGCGCAGTGCTTTTGGCGTACGGGATGCCCGATTCGCCGCTGCTGCGGATCGTCGACCCTGAGACCGGCGCCGAATGCCCACAGGGCAAGGTCGGCGAGATCTGGGCGCACGGTGAGAACATCGCCCCCGGCTATTGGGAAAGGCCCGAGGAAACCAACCGCGCGTTCGGGGCGACGATCTCGGCCCTGTCGCCCGACACTCCCGAGAAGCCGTGGCTGCGAACCGGCGACCTGGGCTTCGTGTCGGAGAACGAGCTGTTCATCATCGGCCGCATCAAGGACCTGCTGATCGTCTACGGGCGTAACCACTCCCCCGACGACATCGAAGCGACCATCAACGAGATCACCCGGGGCCGGTGCGCGGCGATATCGGTGCCCGGCGAGCGGTCAGAACAGCTCGTCGCGATCATCGAGGTGAAGAACCGCGCCGAGTCGTTCGACGACGCGATGGAAGCCTTCGGCATGGTCAAGCGCGAAGTGACGTCGGCGATCTCGAATTCGCACGGTCTTTCCGTCGCGGATCTCGTGCTGGTTCCCCCGGGTTCGATCCCGACGACGACCAGCGGCAAGGTCAGGCGCGCAGCGTGCGTCGAGCACTACCGGCACGGGCGCTTCGCACGCCTGGATGCATAGGCCGGGCCGGTTGAGTCCGCGCCGATGAGATTCGCGCTGGCGATTCATGGCAGTCGCGGTGACGTCGAACCCGTCGCTGCGGTGGGCCAGGAGTTAGCGCGCCGGGGACACGAAGTACGGATGGCGGTGCCGCCCAACCTCGTTGGATTCGTCGAATCGGTGGGGCTTCCTGTGGTCGAGTACGGGCCCGACTCGCAGGAGTTGATCGACGACGATTTCGTGCACAACTACTGGAAGATGCAGCCGTTGCGGTTCGTGCGCGCGTTCTCCGAATACGTCAGCCGGGGTTGGCAGGAGATGAGCGCGACGCTGAAGTCGCAGGCCGATGGCGCCGATCTGGTGTTGACCGGGACGATCTATCAAGGCGTCGCCGTGAATATCGCTGAGTACTACGGCATTCCGTTGGCGGCCCTGCACTTCTTCCCGCAGCGGGCCAACGGCCACCTGATTCCGCGCGCGCCCGCTGTCCTGACCCGGTCGGCGATTTCTGCGGTGTGGTGGTGGTACTGGCGCATGACCAAGAACGCCGACGACACGCAACGCCGGGAACTCGGCCTGGCGCGGGCCGTCGACTCGTTGTCGAAACGGATCACCGACAGCGGTGCGTTGGAGATCCAGGCCTACGAGCACCTATGCTTCCCCGGCCTCGCGGCCGAATGGCAGGACCGCTGGCCGTTCATCGGTGCTCTGACGCTGCAGTTGCCGACGGCCACCGACGCCGACGTGCAGTCGTGGATTGGTCGCGGTAAACCGCCGATCTACTTCGGCTTCGGCAGCATGCCGGTGAAGTCCGCGGCGGACACCGTCGCGATGATCAGCGCGGCGTGTGCGGAACTCGGTGAGCGGGCGTTGATCTGCTCCGGGTGGGCCGATTTCGGCGACATCCCGGAATCCGACGACGTGAAGGTCGTGCCGTCGGTCAACCACGGCGCGGTCTTTCCTGCCTGCCGTGCCGTCGTCCATCACGGCGGCGCCGGTACCACCGCTGCGGGCCTGCGGGCCGGTGTGCCCACCCTGATCCTGTGGGTGACCTCGGATCAACCGGTCTGGGCCGCGCAGGTCAGTCGGTTGAAAGTCGGTCACGGGCACCGCTTTTCCAGCGTCAGCAAGAAATCGCTGGTTTCCGACCTGCGGCGGATCCTGGCACCGTCGTACGCGGAACGGGCCCGCGCGATCGCCCGTGAGATGACCACACCGGCGGCCAGCGCCGCCGCCGCCGCAGACCTGCTCGAAGAGTCTGTTCGCATGAAACCTGTCAATACAATGAGTGAGGCTTGAGTGGCTACAGCACGCCCAATTGAACTGATGAAGCAGGGATTACAGCTGCCCATGGTGCTGAAGTACCGGCTGCAATCTTCGCCGTTGATCGGGAAGATCACGACGAAGTATCTGTTGCCGTACGGCACCCGCCAGGTCGGCAACGACGTGGTCTTCTTCAACTTCGGGTACGAGGAGGACCCGCCGATGGCGCTGCCCTTGTCGGCGTCCGACGAGCCGAACCGCTACGGCATCCAGCTCTACCACAAGACGGCCAGCCAGGTTGACCTCACCGGTAAGCGGGTGCTCGAGGTCAGTTGCGGCGCAGGCGGCGGGGCGTCGTACATCGCCCGCACGTTGGGCCCGGCCTCGTACACGGGTCTGGACCTGAACCCGGCCAGCGTCGAACTCTGCCGGAAACGACACCAGGTGCCCGGCCTGGACTTCGTGCAGGGCGACGCGCAGGACCTGCCGTTCGCCGATGAGACGTTCGACGCGGTAGTCAATGTCGAAGCGTCGCACCAGTATCCGGATTTCGCACGGTTCCTCTCGGAAGTGGCTCGGGTGCTTCGGCCGGGTGGACACTTCCTCTACACCGACAACTGCCGGAATCGCTGGGTCGGGATGTGGGAGGCCGCGCTGGCCGAGGCCCCGCTGCGGCGCATCTCGGAGACCGATATCAACGCCGAGGCGTTGCGCGGGTTGAAGGAGAACACGCGGCGGGCGCAGGCACAGCTCGGCCGCAGCATGCCTGGGTTCATGGCGAACATCCTCGGGCGCGGATTCAGCGTCATGGACTGGGATTTGCGCCGCGCCGGTGGCATCTCCTACCGGTTGTACTGCTTCACCAAGGACTGAGGTCAGTTCTGCGCGAGCGCGCGGTCGGCAAGCGCCTCCAGCGCCGGTGCCAGCACCCGGGAGTACTCCAGCGTCAGGTGCCCGGCGTCGACGTAGGCGAGGGTGTTGCCGATGATGACCGGGCACCGGTTCGCGGTGCAGAACAGGTCGGTCAGGTCGGCGTACTGTCCGCCGCCTGCCTTGACGGCCGCCTCTTCGGCGGCGATGCCGGGCCGGTTGAACGCGGTCGACATCGGCGGTGAGCACGCCGTCGCGTCGTCGAGGTGTTCAGACAGGCAGCCTGGCACCGCTGTGTTCAGCGCAGGCAGCGGGCCCAGCACCAGCACCTTGGCGCCGGTTTCGCGCAGTTGACGCACCAGGCGGGTCAGCGCGTTGTTCCACGCCGGATCGTATGAGGTGAAGCCGGACAGGAATCCGTGGCTGTTGGTGGCGGTGTAGGACCGGAATACGCTCACCATCACGAGCTTTGGATGTTCGGCGGTCAATCGGGCGATGATCTGGCGGCGCCAGTCCTCGCAGCGTTGCACCAATTCGACCAGTCGGCTGACGAGCGGGTTGGCGATCGGCAGGTCCATCATCGGGCAGGCGGCCTTGGCCATGGCCTCCATCCGCCATGGCCGCTGGGTGCCGATCTGCTGGAACGCGGGGATCCACATCGAGGCGTGTGAGTCTCCGACGATGGCCACCGTTGTCTTGGAGGCGGTATCGCCGAACGCGCACTCGGGTTGACCGCTCTGGAAGGGCGCCCGCAGGCAACCGTTGAACAGCATGGCCCCGACTTCGCCTGGCGCGTCGGCAAGCGGCGGACTCAGGTTCGACGGAACGGCTTTCAGATCGGCGGACGCCGCGACCGCCGCCTGCACCTGGCTGAACACGTCTGGCACCGGCCCCGGCCGCACAGTCAGCGGCGTGGTCTGTGCGCCCCGGCCCACCGGAACAGGCAGCGGGATCGACGAAACCCACAGCAGCAGCACCACACTCACGCACGCCGCGAGCGCCGAGCAGATGCCGCCGACGGCAAGGCTCTTTCCTGGCGACTTACGCAGGAACGCGGCGTATCGCAACGGGTTCTCGACGAACCGCAGTGTGAGCACCGCCAGCACGCCGGACAGGCCGAGCACCACCACATTGCCAACCAGCCCGAGCTTGTGGCCCAACAGGATCGGCACGAACACCAGCGCAGGCCAGTGCCACAGGTACCACGAGTACGACCACCGCCCGAGCGCCCGCATCGGCGCCACCGAAAGCAGCCGACCGCAACCGCGCGTCGGGACGGCGCACCCGGCGCCGATCACCAGCGCGGTGCCCACCCACGGCAGCAGCGACGCGGTGCCCGGATAGGGCACCGCTGGCGTCAGATAGGCGCAGGCGAACAGGATCAGGGCCAACCCGGCCGCGCCGAGAACCACGGCAACCCGCTGCGGAAGGCGGCGCCACTGGCTGGCCGTGAGCGCCACCAGCGCGCCACCTGCCAACTGCCACGCCCGCGTCGGCAGCGAGAAGTACGCCGCGAGCGGCATCACATAGGTGACCATCAGCGACAGCGCGAACGACGAGGCCGCGACCAGCGCGACGAGCACGATGTACGGCGTCTTCGACACGGGCGCATCGGTTTTCGCGCGTCGACGCATGCGCCGGACCAGCCACGCGGTGCCGACGATCATCGGCGGCCACAGCAGGTAGAACTGCTCCTCGACACCCAACGTCCAATAATGCTGGAACGGTGAGGCCAGCACGTTGTCGGCGAAGTAGTCGACCTGTTGGCCGATGAACCAGAAGTTGGGCACGTACAGCGCGCTGGCGATGCCGTCCATCAGCGCGGACTTGGCCTGCAGCGGCGGCAGCAGCAGGGCGGCGCCGATCGCGGTGACCACTCCCACCAACGCCGACACCGGGAGCAGTCGCCGGGCGCGCTTACCGTAGAACTTGCGCAGCCCGATCGTGCCGGTGGTGCTCACCTCACGCCAGAGTTGCCCGGTGATGACGAAGCCGGAGACGAAGAAGAAGATGTCAGGGCCGACGAAACCGCCACCGAGGCCGGGCATCGCGATGTGGAAGCCGAGAATCGCCAACAGGGTGAGCCCGCGCAGGCCCTCGATGTCCGGCCGGAATCCGGTCTCCACCGACTGCTGGCCCTGCGCTGTCTGCCGGGCGCTGGTGGTGCGGCTAACCGTGTCGGACTGGTGCATTCTCACCCAACTCTGTGTGTATGTGGACGCGACGACTAGTGGGCGGTGCAGAACCGGATCAACCCGTGCTTGCGCAGCAGGTAGAGCGCCGCCTTGTTGACCGAGCGCTGCCGGTTGTGCCCGCGGACATCGACCTCGCGGTGGACGACCTCGATGCTCGGATCGAAGTATCGCCGGACGCCGATTCGGTCCAACCGTATTGCCAGATCCTGGATCTCGTGTTCGCGCAGCGCCGGGTCGTATCCGCCGACGGCCTTGAACAGCTCCGAGCGGACGAGCATGTTCCCTTCGTGCACCCAGTAGGCCGGCGCAGGCGCCGGGGGCTCGAGGATGTTCGGCCACTGGGTCATCAGCGGCGCCAGCGCCTTTCGCAGCGCGCGGGCCAGCGGTGGCTTCGTCGTTCTGAGGCGATCGATCATCAGCTGAACCAAAGCGGTGGAATTGCCCCACAGCGAGAACACCGCACCGTAGTTGTCGAGTTCCTGGCTGCCGTCGGCCCGGCTGACCAGTCCGCCGATCAGTCCGACACCGGTGTCGGCGTATCGTGCGACGACTTCCCTGGCCACCGTGGGCGTTTCGGTGGTCTGCAGGTCCATGTCGGCGTCGATGAAGTGGATGATGGCCCCGTCCGCGACATGGTCGATGATCTGGTTGCGGTTGGCGGCCGCGCCCCTGTTGTGCCTGCTGCGGACGAGTGTGACGTCGCCACCGAACGAGGCCACCACGTCGGTGGTGTCGTCGGTCGAGGCGTCGTCGAGCACGAAGACGCCGTCGTAGGACTGCGCAAGCACCTGGGGCAGCAGCTTACGAAGACTGGTCGCCATGTTGTAGTTCGGAATGGCGGCCACCACGGGCGACTGTTCAACCATGGTGCTGCGAAAAGACAAACAGGCGTTGGTCTTTCCACGGCTCCTCTCGCTGCAGGACGAATCCCCGCTCGTCGAACAGACCCCGCAGTTCGTCGGCGCAGTAGCTGTTCATCCAGCCGTGGTTGAGCCGGCCGATGGACTCGAACCTGCTGCGCAGCCGGTTGCCGTCGGCCTTCGTGCAGGCATACGACAGCACGCAGAGCGGAAAGTTCCGGGTCATCCAGTCCAGCACGGACGGCACATCGCGCACGTATTCGAGCACGCCCATGACCACGGCGACATCGTAGGAATCCTCGCCGAGTTCGGGCAGCGGCCTCTCGTTCAGGTCGCACACGATCGTGCCTGGGCCGCGGTCCACCAGGTCGGAGGCGGTATACGTGCACGTCGGGTCGAGATACTTCTCGAGTACGCGCCTGGCAGCACCGAATTCGATCACGCGGCTGTGGTTGGGCACCATGGCCGCCGCCATCTCGGTCCGGCTCTCCCATGACGCGTAGATGCTGCGAGGGTCGGCCCAGCGGTCGTAGTCCGTCTTCTGACGCAGCGCGCCGGTCAATCTCAACATGTGGCTCCTAACTGATGACGAACGGCGGTGTATTCGTTGTCGAGTCGTCGTCGCAACTCGGTGACCGCAGCCTCGGTGCTGGCCCTGATCGCCGACGCGTCGGCGAGCGCGCTTTCGACGTGATCGACGACGGCGGCGCCCCGCAGCTTGTCCGTGCGGATCAGCGATCGCTCGTTGTCGATCGATCGCGCGAAGTCCCGGCACTTCGGCAGGTATTCGAGGGCGACGACAGGCGTGGCCGAGATCGCCGCCAGAATTCCGGCATGCAGCCTGCTGACGATCGCCACCGAGCAACGGGCGAGCTCGCGCGCGGCGGCCTCGGCGTCGGCGGGCATGACCACTTCCGCGTCAATACCGTTGAGCGCCAACCTGGTCCAGCGTTCGTCCGCGCGGTTCATCAGTATCCCGACGAAGCGGTAACCCTTCGCTGACAGCGCCGCGACGGCCAGCGATATCTCCTGCGCCACCGTCGCCGGATCCTGCCCCCACAGATCGTCGTCGCCGAAGCCGAGGTTCAGCCCGATCAACCCGTCCTCGACGACGACGTCGGGCCGCGGCAGCAGCAGCGCCGGATCGCCGGAGACCTCGACGCTCAGCCCGACCTCGGACAGCAGTTCCGCGCTGCGCGGTCCGCGCACCGAGACGGTGCGGAAATCCGAGAGGATCGGCTTCCACCGCTTCAACTCGTCGCCGTCCGAGCCGTATCGGCGCCGATCGAAGTCCGGGTCCTCGACGCCGACACCGATCGCGTAGCTGCCGTTGGCCTTGGTGAGCGCCATCCCGCGCTTCGCCAGTCGCCGGAAGTACTTGGTACCCACCAGCGTTCCGCCGCCCACCATCTGAACGCCGTTGCGCAGTGTCCGATTCGCACCGGTCGCCGCCGCACGCAGCACCTCGTGCCGGAACCGCGGCAGGTCCACGAATGCAGCCGAGGGCAGTTGCGCGCGTACCGCGTCGTAGATGGCGTCGTCTCCGAGATTGCCTCGCCCATGCCAGCCGAGATAGCCGACGACGGATGTCCTGCGGGTCATGGTGACGGCACCGCCGGGTCGGTGGGTGGTGAATAGTTCTCCAGATAGGACACGCGGCGGTTGGCACCGGTCAGCGACGGCAGCTGGAGCTTGTACGCGGGGTCGGGTTTGAAAGCCGGCGCACCGAAGGCGGCCCACAGGGTGGCGGCCCGCCCCTTCGACGGTCGAATGCCGAAGTCGCGGAGCAGATGTGAGGCGTACGGCAGGGCTGGGCCGACGAGCATGTTGCCCGAGTGGTTCTCTCCGGTGTCCACCTGGTAGACCGCGCCTGCGAACGGCAGCGGGTCGAGACGGCGGCCATGCTCCCGCCACCAGTCGAAGGCATAACCGTGCTCGAGCAGGTTCTCCAGCCGCTCGCCGAAGGCCGCCGCGATCTCCTGCTGGGTGGCCGACACGGTCAGGTCGGTCGGCACCTCGTAGGCGTCGAACGGGACGATGAACGACGTCCCGCAGATCCGGAAGAACTTCCGCCGCAGCGCGTATGCGTTTCTGGCCCGCGAATACACCCAGCCGCGGGTCACCACCCACCCTGGCCCGCCGCGGTGCGAATCCGTGAATCCCGCGATGTCGCGGTGGACGAAATCGTCGGCATCGAACGGCATCACGTAGTCCGGTTCGTACTCACGCGCCGCGATCAGGCCGACTGCGGTCTTGGTCCCTTTGTCCCAGATGACCGATGCGCGGCCGGTTTGCGGACCTTTGACCGCTGACGGCGGCGCGTAGTCGACCTCGACGAAGCGTGCGCGCTCCGGCAGTCCGAACGTCGGACGGCGGTTACCGACGATGATCACCACATACTCGTCCGAGGTCTGCCTGCTGATCGACGCGAGCGTGTCTCCCAACAGCGATTCGACGCGACCATAGTCCGCGGAGTTCTGCGGGTGACGCAGTGTGGTGATGAACGCCAACATGATTCGGTTGCCCCGCTAGCGGCACTCGGCCAGGCCGAGTCGGTTCTGGAACTCGACGGCTCCGGCCACCTGTGGTGAGCGCGCGATCTCCAACCAGGCTTCGCGCATGCCCTGCCCGTAGCTGATGTCGTCGAACAACACCAACCCGCCCGGCGACATCCGCGGCTGCAGGATCTGCCACTGCTTCATCACGAAGTCGTAGGTGTGGATGCCGTCGACAAGGGCCATGTCGATCTGTCCAGGGACATCGCCCACATGGTCCTCGAAAGCGCCGCGGGTCAACGTGAACCGGTCGGAGACCTCCGAGATGGCGCCTTCGGCGACTTGCGCCCACTCGTCGTTGATCTCGAAGCTGTACAGGTGGCCCCACCGGACTTCTTCGAGGCCCGCGGTGAAGTACATGCCGGACACCCCGAACCCGGAACCGAACTCGACGATCGTCGTGGGTCGGCGCTGCGCCACCAGCCACGCGTACAGGTCACCCTGCATCGGAGGCGAACTCACGTCACGCACCGTGAATTTCATACCGGGAAGGTCGTATTCGCTGGCCAACTTCTGCGGCCCGAGCCTGTCGTGGTTGGCGGCGGCCAGCGCCTCGATCCGGTCCTTGTGGGGCGCACGCGGGAAGCGGCGGGGTAGGTCGGTGATCGAACCGCCGCGGGACACCCATTTCATCTGACGGTTGAGCACGTTAGCGAGCATGACGCGGCCCTGCCTTCTTCGCGTTGTCGGTTTTGCCGGTGGACGCCTTGCCGGACTCGTCGGAGCGCGCGTGCCGGGGTTGGTGCTTGCCGTCGCCGTCCTTGGCGGGCTTCTCGGTGGCGGGCTTCTCGGTGGCGGGCTTCTCGGCGGCCGGCTTCTGGTCGGTTTTTGTGGTGCCGGACTTGTCCGAATCGGTCTCGGGCGCAGCTGTACCGGGCTTCTCGGCGTCCACAGGCGATCCGGCCGAGGTCTTCTCACTCGTCGACTCGGTGGTCGTGGCTTTCAACGCGGCCGCCTTCTCGGTCGTTTTCTCGGTCTTTTTCTCGGTCGTCTTGTCGGCCGTTTTCAGAGTCGTCTGCACGGCGGTCTTCTCGGTCTTCTCGGCGGTCTCGGTTGTCGCTGTGTTGTCCGTGGCGGCTGAGGTGTCAGGAGCGTCGGTTTCGGTGACGGCGGGACCGCCAACACCGTACGGCCCCGGTCGCACCGTGCCGAAGGGGCGGATGCCGATGGTGTCCTCGAACGCGTTGTCCAGTCCGGTCGGGATGGCGACGAGGAAGTCGGCCGTCAGCTTGACGGGGTTGGGCATGTAGAGCGGATTGAACGGAACCGGTTGGCCGGGGCTGACGGTCCGGTTGTAGCCCGCCTCGACGAGCACCCGCAGCGGCGCATCGAGCGCATCTGCCAACGTGGTTCCGACGACGGGAAGCGCTTGCACCGACGACAGCAGCGGAAGGATCGGCTGCGGAATCATGTAGTAGTGGGTGTCGCCGTACTGTCCTTGGTCGATGACCTGCGGGTCGCTGAGGCTGGTGTTGGCATAGTTGTAATGCACGTAGCTCGAGTACCAGTTGGCCACGGCGAACAGGTTGAGGGGGTTGACCGGTACGTCCGCCCAGACGTCGTACTGCTCGGCGATGTCGACGGTCTGGTACTGGGTGGTCGTCGGCGTCGACCCGTTGAAAGTGGCACCGCCGAAGATCAAACCCGCAGGCATGGTGAAGCCCTCGGGGCCGCGGGCCAGGAAGCCGCCGTTGGGCCGGTTGCCGTTTCCGATCAGCACGAAGGAGACGTCGGGGCCGCCACCGTTCGGGTATTGCGCTGCCAGGGCACGCTTTTCGAGTGTCGCGATGGTGGCGCTCTGCGAGTAGCCGAAGACCACGAAGTTGTCGCCGGGTGCGGGTGCGGCGGATCCGACGTCGGGGTTGTACTCGCAGTCGGCGCCGCCCTTGATGCAGTTGTCGAGGTTCGCCGTGCCGATGGCGATGGACTGGTCGAGCGACAGCGTGCCGTGTTGGGGCGCCCACTCTTCCGGGGTGATGACCGCGACCGGGTTGTACGACTCGCCCGGCGGCGGTGTCGCGACACCCGAAGGAGCGATGTAGTTGTCGACGGCCATGCCCAGGTACTTCTTGACGTAGGAGAGCGTGTCCTTGTCGGGTGACAACGGACTACCCGTGCCACCCATGATCAGCGCGGTGGTGGCGGCGATCGCAGTGGCGGTGATGATCGACGTCATCGTCGACGTCACCATCATCAACACGACGGCGACCAACGCGAACACGGCCGCCGTAGTTGTTCGAGCCAATCTCCTCACGCGCCAACCCCTCTCATCATCTATCACGCATACTTAATCGCGTTCTCACAGCGGAATATTCGTGTTGAAGGCGGCACCGCAACCGGTTGACTGCGGCAAGTTTGTCGGCCCTGATGCTCGACGAGTTCGCCAGCGCGTCCTCCACCGCCTCGACGACCGCGCCACTGCGCAGATTGTCGGTGCGCAGCAGTGAGCGTTCGTCGTCGATGGACAGCGCGAAGTCCCGGCACTTCGGTTGGTATTCCAGCGACAGCACAGGTGTGCCGGAGAGCGATGCCAGGATTCCGGCGTGCAACCTGCTGACGATCGCGACCGAGCAGCGGCCGAGTTCGCGCGCGGCGGCCGTCGCGTCGGGGGGCGCGACGATGTCGGCGGTGACGCCGGTGAGGACGGCCTCGGTCCATTTCCGGTCCGAGGAGTTCATCAGGATGCCGACGAACCGATGGCCCCCAGAGGCGAGCTGCCGCACCGCGGCCGCCACCTCGTCGACCACCTGCTGCGGATCGTGCCCCCAGAGATCGTCACCGAACCCGAGGTTGACCCCTATCAGGCCGTCTTCGGGGTCCACCGACGGCGGCGGGAGCAGCAACGCCGGGTCGCCGGACACCTTTACCGTCAGTCCCACGTCCGACAGCAGTTCGGCGCTTCTCGGCCCGCGCACCGACACCGAGTGAAACTCGGAAAGTATTGGCGCCCAGCGCTTCAGCTCGCCGTTGTCCGAACCGCTTCGCCGCCCGACGAAGACGGGGTCCTCGACGCCGACACCAATGGCACAGCTGCCGTTCTTCCTGGTCAGCGCCATACCGCGGTTGACCCACCGTCTCCAGTCGCGCCGCCCGACCAGTGTTCCGCCACCCAGAATCTGGGTGCTGCAGCGCAGCGACTGGCTCAGACCCGTTGCGGCCGCTCGGATTCGCTCGTGGGGAAACATCGGGAAATCCACGAACCTCGCGTCGGGCAGTTGCGCCCTGACCGCGTCGTAGATCGCGTCGTCGCCGAGGTTCCCTCTTCCGTGCCAGCCCAGGTAGGCGACCACCGGACGCGTCTTGTCGATCACGTCGACGCTCGAAGGCTCATGCATTGCCAAGACCGGCTGCCACCAGCAGGAGGCCTCCCACCGCGAAGATGACCGCGAAGATGGGCCTGGCACGCGCACGCACCCAGTCGTGCAGGGAAAGCATCAGCATCTGGCTTCTCGCGGGTGTCGCAAGGCAACTGACAAGCGGAATCTCGATGGCCGCCAACGCGACAACGACGAAGATCAGCGCCGCACCGACCTGTATGCCGATCTCCGCTCCTGAACCGAGGATGGCGACGAGCACCACGAGGTACTCGATGGGCGGCGTCGCGGTCACGGTGCCTGCCACGAACGCCATCCAGAACGCTCGATCCGACCCGCCGTTGTCGGCCAGCGAGGTCAGTCGCGCGACGGCAGGCGGAGTGGGCGGTCCGCCCAGCGGACTGCCGGGGGCGCCTGCCATCGCCATCGATCGCTGTCGCGGGAAGACACCCCTTGCGACGCAGACGGCGAGCGGCAACGCGAGAAGGCCAAGGGCGATCTGGACGTAACCCGCCGTGGAACTCGTCGTGATGGCGGCGACATGGTCGGCGAGCACCGGGGTCAGCTTCCGCAACACGGTCAGCAGGACGACGGCGGTGACGAGTCCCGACGTGATGGCGCCGAGCCAGTACGCCGACAGGCAACGCATCGGCCGTCGCTGCGATATCAGGACGAAGGCGATGCCGAGACGCATCGGGTCCAACGCCGCGATCATCGCCAGCGCCAATACAAAGCCCCACATGCCGGCCCCGCTACCTCGTCGTCGCTGATTGTGTTGTGCCGGTGGGCTGTGCCGCCTTCTCGAGGAGATCGGCGGCCATTCCGATGGCAGTGTCTGGTCTTGACATCCGGCGTGCGATCTCGTCCGCCCGTCGCTGGTATCCCGGTTCGAGGACGGTGCGCAGGTCGGCGACGAGTGTGCGCCGGTTCGAGCTGGAAAACCGCCGCGCGGCACCCACTTTCAGACGTTTGACAGCAGCGGCCCAGATGGGCTGGTCGGCGACGTCCCACAGGATCACTGTCGGCTTACCCGCCCGCAAGCCCGCGGCAGTGGTGCCTGCGCCGCCGTGGTGCACGACCGCCCGGCACAGCGGGAAGATGGTCGCATAGTTCACCGGTCCCACGAGCTTGACATGCTCGGGCGCCTGGATGCCATCGAAGTCGCCTGCGCCGCAATAGATCAGCGCACGTTCGCCCAGTTCCGCGCATGCCGCGCCGATCATGGCGACGGTTTCCGCAGGTGAAAGGACCGGCGTGCTGCCGAAGCTGAAATAGATCGGCGCGGTGCCTGCCGCGCACCAGGACGCCACGTCGTCGTCGGCAGCGGTGGCCAACTGCATCGTCAGCGCACCGACGAACGGCCGCCGCTGCCCCCACTCCGCGGCGAGGCCGGGGAAGCACACCTCGTCGTAGGCCTGGATCTCGAGCGCACCCTGGGCTGCCATCCGCTCTGCCGACGGGGCCGCAGTCCGCGGCAGGCCGAGTGCGCGCCGCTGCGCATCTTCGGCGCCCCTGGTGATCTGCCAGTACAGCCACCACGACGCCTTCATCATCGACCGGGTGAGCGGCGGCAACGCCGGCAGCGATGCGACACCGAGTTGGCCGTTGACCCGCACCGGGAAGTAGTGCAGCGCGGCCAGCGGAATGCCATGGTATTCAGCGACATTCGACGCGACACCCTGATAGGTGTGTCCGGTGAACAGTAGGTCGGCGCCCTCGGCGAGAGCGGTCAACGTGGCGCCCATCTCCGCCCAACCCTGCGCGTAGATGTCGGTGATGGCGCGCACGATGTTGCGCGGATGCTGGATCCTCGCGACGTTGCGGATGAAGTCCGACGCCGCCCCGAGCTGCTCCTGTGAGTCCGGCCCGTACGGGACGGCGGCCAGACCCGCCGAGGTGACGAAGTCCACCATGTTCGGCGCGACGGCCATCTGTACGTCGTGACCGCGACGTTGCAGTTGCAGACCAACCGCCGCGCACGGCTCGACATCGCCTCTGGTGCCGTGGACGGCAAGGACAAACCTCATCGGCGCACCTCGACGTGTTGCAGTGACTCGATGGCGGGGAAGTCAGGTTCGTCGAGATGGTCCTCACACCAGGCGATCGAGGTGATGTCGTCCTCGTCCTCGGGGTTGTCCGCACGAAGGATGTGATGCCCGTTGCGTGTATCCGACAGATCACCGAAGACCTCGTCGACGACCGGATCGTCGACGTGCCCGCGGTGTCTCTTGACGCGCACGGCACGCAACCGCTCGACCCACGACTGGGGCAGCCACCGGGTCGGCCACCAGTTGGCCTTGCCGACGATGACCGCCATGGCGGGCACGGTCACCGTGCGCACCAGGAACGTATCCAGAAGAATGCCAACGCCTATCACGAACCCGGCCTGCAGCATCGTCGTGATGCTGGCGAACATCAGGCCCAGCATGGACGCCGCGAAGATGAGGCCCGCCGAGGTGATTACGCCGCCGGTCGACGCGACGGTGCGGATCACCCCGATCCGGATGCCGTGCGGCGACTCGTCGCGGATCCGGGAGATGAGCAGCAGGTTGTAGTCTGCACCGACGGCGACCAACAGGATGAAGGTCAGCCCTGGCACGCTCCAGTGCAGTTCCTGTCCCAGAAGTTCCTGGAAGACAAGGACTCCCAGGCCCAGCGCCGAGAAGTAGGAGATCAACACCGACCCGATCAGATACAACGGCGCGACGATGGCACGCAACAGACAGATCATGATGAGCAGCACGATCATGATGGTCGCGACGATGAAGAACTGGAAATCGTTGTGGTAGTAGTCGCGGGTGTCCCGAAGGATCGTCGAGACGCCCGCCATCGAGATCTTCGCGTCCGACAACGTCGTGTTGGGTTGCGCGCTGCGCGCGGCCGCCTCGATGGCGTTGGTCTGGTCCATCGCGGCCGTGCTGAACGGATCGAGGTTGGTCTGCACCAGATACCGGATCGAATGACCGTCTGCCGAGACGAAAGACGCGGCCGCCTTCTTGAAGGTGTCCTCGGTCAACAGTTGCGGCGGCACGTAGAAGCCGGCCATCGAAGGGGCCTGGGCGTCGTTCTTCATCGCCAGCAGGAAGTCTGAAGCCTGGCTCAGACCTGAACCCAGCGTTCTGGTCTGGTCGACGAGGACCTGGACACCTTCTGCCAGCTTCTGGCTGCCGTCGGCCAGCGCGTCCGCACCTTGTTGCAGTTGGGCCAGCCGGTTCTGCAGCCCACCGGGCTGGTCCAGTCCCATCTTCTGCACGGCCTGGGTGGCGGTGTCGAGCACGCCGTGCAGACGCGTCACGGTGGAGTCGAGCGTCTGACTCTGCTGCGTCGACTGCAACGCCTGGGCGAGGTCGGCGAACCTGTCGAACGTTCCGTCGTTCATCGCGGTGACGATGCGCCGCAACTCTTCCCGCGAATTGCGGCACGACGGGTCGAGGTTGCATGTGAGGCTGCCGTCGAGCGCGGTCAGCACCGGAGGAGCCCAGTCGAAGCTGTCTTTGAGATTCGCGAAGTTCAGCCCGATCGCCTGGCCGAGCGAGCGCATGCCGTCGATGAGCTTGGCCGCGTTGTCGAGGTCCTGCAGTGTCGTTCCGCCGCCCAGTTCGGTCTGTACCGAGGTGAGCGCGTCGACCAGGACCTTGGCGGTGGCCATCGCCGAGGTCACCTGACCTCTGACCTGCCCGAGGCTGTCGGCGAGGGTGTGGGCACCGCCGGTGAGGGTGTTGAGGTCGTCGTTGTGTTGCTCGATCATTTCGGAGCCCTGGTTGAGCTTGTCCCCCACCTCACCGGCTTGATACGTCGCCTTCGCCTGTTCGAACGGTTCGCCCGTCGGCCGGGTGATGCCCCGGACGAGGCCGACGTCCGGCACTTGGCTTACCCGCCTTGCCATCTGCTCGAGGTCGGCGAGGGCCTGCGGTGACCGCAGATCGTGTGGAGACTGGATGAACAGGAACTGCGGCATCAGCGAGTCCAGCGGGAAATGCTTGGCCATCGCGTTGTATCCGATGACGCTTTCCACGTCCTGGGGCAGCGTCTTGCGATCGTCGTAGTTGTAGCGGACGAAGCTCGCGGAGGAGGCCAGGAAGATGAGCAGCAGCAGGCTGACGGCCAGGTGAAGTTTCGGACGACGCACGATGCGGATGCCCGACCGACGCCAGAAATTATTGGTCAGCGCACGTCTGGGCTTGATCCAGCCACGCGGCCCGGCGAGCACGATGATCGCGGGCAGCAGCGTCACCGCGGCGCAGAACCCTATCGCGATGGACAGCGAGATCGCAGGACCCACAGTGGTGAACACCGGGAGTTTGGCGAGGACCATCGCAAGGAAGGTCACCGCCACCGTGGCAGCCGAGGCGGCGATCACCTTGCCGATGGAGGTCATGGCTCGCGCCACGGCTTCCTTCGACTCGACCCCCTGCCGGACGTAGTCGTGGTAGCGACTGATCAAGAAAACGGCGTAATCGACTCCCGCGCCGATCATCACCACGCTCATCAAAATCAGGGTCTGCGGCGAGATGCGCAGCCCCGCCTCGGCCAAACCGGCCAGCACACCCTGCGCCGTACACAGCGAGATGACGATCGTGATCAACGGCAACAACATCGTGATCACGTTGCGGTAGACGACCAGCAGGATCAGCAGGACCAGGAACGCGGTCCCCATTTCGATGAAGTGCAGATCGTGCTCGCCGACGGCGGCCATGTCGCTGACGGTCGCGGCGGGCCCTGTGACGTTCGCGGTCAGGGTCGAGCCTGCAACCGTCTTCTTGACCATGTCGGCGACGTGGTAGTACGCGACGCGGCCCTCGGGTGAACCCATCGAGCCGACGAGGGTGACTGGCAGGCTCCAGGCCTTGTTGTCCTTGCTCTGCAACACTTCCCGCAGCGGCGGGGTGCTCAGGAAATCCTGAACCGACTTGACGTCGGCCTTGTCCTCCTGAAGCTTGGCGATGAGCGTCCGGTACGTCGCCTCATCCGCAGGCCCCAAACCTTTTTCGTTGGTCAGGACGACCAGCACGATGTTGTCAGAACCGGCCTCGTGGTACGCGTCGGTCATCGCCTTGGCGGTCACCATCACCGGCGCGTCGTCGGGCAGCTGGGCTACCTGCTGGCGCGCGGTGATCTCTGCCAGTGGCGGAAAGGTCACCAGCGGAATGATCGCGAACGCGATCCACATCCCGATCACGAGCAGCGGCCATCGCACGACCACGTTCGCTAGCCGCTGGAAAATCCCTTCTCCACCGGCTATCTCAGTCTTGGCCATCCGCGACGCGCCTCAATCCCTTGATCGGCTCCCTCTCTCTTTCCTGTGGCGCTACGTCTCTAGACGACGTTGCGCAGCGGCGCCACCACGTCGTAGCCCTCGGCGGCGCGGACGAACACGGACTTCAGCACCTCGACATAGCGGAGCACCGATTCCCGCGCGACCGGGTTGTTGGGGAACGACACCATCAGCGAAACCTCGTCGAAGAGCCGGATGAACGAGGAGTACAGGAAAGCCGGTGTCCTGCCGTCGATGTAGGCGGTCGCATTCGCATCCCGCAACGCGGAGGCGACGACGGCCGACAGCGGAGGAAGCCCCGCGTCCATGTAGTTCATCATCGTGTACTGCGGTCCGTACCTGCGCAGCCACGGCGCCAGCTCCAGCACGTGATCGAACGGCACGTGCGCCAGTTCGGCGTTGTCGTCGAAGGAGGCCTGCGTCGCCCGTGCGGTCTCCTCGAAGGAGGTCGAATCGATCGGCACCGTGATCGGAACGATCCCGGTGAACCAGCCCATCGTCGTGTACTCCTCGGGAGTACTGCGCTTGTCGATCGGCGTGAGCCCGTAGTAGGTGTCGGCGCCTGTCAGCTCGTAGTGCGCGATCGCGGCGCAGGCGAACAACCCGCCGCTGAACCGCACACCGGCTTCCGCGCAGCGTATTTCGAACTTCTCCGTCTGCTCCGGGTCGAGGAACTTCTCGACGACCAGGTCGCCGCCGCAGGCGATCGACTGGTCACCGAGTGGCAGCGGGAAGTCGGGCAGCGTGCCGCCGTTGCGCTCCGCGAACTCGATCCACTTCTTCACCTGCGGGGAATCGACGGTCAGGTTCGCGGTGTACTGCCGTTCACGCACACAGAAAGCGTCGTGGCTGCCAGTCGGCGGCAGCGGCACCGGGGCGCCGCCCGCCACGAGAGCGCGGTACATCGCCACGATCTCTGCGTACAGCCCGGTGATCAGGGCGGGATCGCAGTGCAGGTGGTCGACGATTACGTAGAACGCGAAATGCGTGTCGTATTGGATGACGCCGAAGCTGAAGCAATCCCACTGCAGCGGATCGGGCGTCGACATCAGCAGTTCGTGCCACTGCGTCGGGGTCAGCTGGCCGTGTCTGGTTGGCACGAACTCGATATCGCGCGGATCGGCGATCGTGTGGCGAACGATGTTCTTGTAGTCGACGTATTCGAACCAGCTGCGATAGGTCTCGTGCCGGCGAAGGTGCGCGTTGATGACGTAGGTCATCGTGCGAATGTCGCAGCGCCCAGGAACATCCCACGAGCCCATCACCACCCGCGAGTAGTCGACTCCGCGATCGGCGAACTCGACGAAGCCACGCAGGTGCCCGGCTTGCATGTACCCGATCGGTACCGGGCTCACCGGCGCGTGTCGCGCCTTCTCGCGCGATGCGGCTGAGCCGTGCCACGACACGACGGATCCGCTGCCGGGATCCCAGTCCTCTAATCTGCCGGTGACCAGGCCGACGCCCGCCGATCCGCCTCCTATGAACATTGCCTCTCCTCCACTCGAATACCTGGATCCACCGGACATTTCGACGTCAGGACCGCGCTGGAGCGGTGGGGGAAGACGCCAATTTCTCGCACAACAGTGAGGCCAAGCCCTGGATGGTGGTGATGTCCGCGGACGTGATGCGGACTCCCGTCTCGGCTTTGATGTGAGTACGCAGCTCGAGGTTTCCCAGCGAATCGAGCCCGTATTCGGAAAGGGGGCGGTCCGGGTCGATGGAGCGACGCAGTATCACGCCGACCTGATCGGACACCAAGCGCCGCAGCCGGGTTGGCCATTCCTCCTTCGGCATCGAGTTCAGTTCGTCGAGCACTCTACTTGTGTCCGTTGAACTTTGGCTGGCCACCTGCAGCCGCTCGGCGAACCGGCTGCGTTTGGCGAGCGCGGTGAACCATGGCGAACCCGAAAGCGGGGCATATCCGGTGTATGGCCGGTCGTGGCGCAGCAACGCCTGGAATGCGTAGGCGCCCTCCTCCGGGGTGATCGCCGTTTCCTCGGCTTCAGCCACCGCGGTGGCACGTCCCACCTCGGCCCATGCGCCCCACGCAATTGCTGTACCCGGAAGGCCTTGAGCCCGACGCCATTTGGTGAACGCATCGAGCCAGCTGTTCGCTGCCGCGTACGCACCCTGTCCCGGCGAACCCACCAGCGCGGCCGCCGAGGAGAAGGAGCAGAACCAGTCGAGCGGCTGCGAGGCCGTCGCCCGGTGCAGGTGCCACGCTCCATAGACCTTCGGCGCCCAGTCGCGTTCGATCAGTTCGTCGGTGATGTTCTGCAGCGTTGCGTCCTCGACAACGGCGGCCGCGTGCAGCACGCCGCGCAACGGAAGCCCGGTCGCGGTCGCCGCCGCCACCAATCGCTTAGCGGTACCGGGCGCGGTGATGTCGCCACACTCGACGACGATGTCCGCACCCATCGCCCGGATGAGATCGATTGTCTCCAGCGCCTTGTCACTTGGCTGGGACCGTGACGTCAAGACGATGCGACCCGCACCGGCCGCGGCCATCTTCTCCGCGAGGAACAGACCAAGCCCGCCGAGCCCACCGGTGATGATGTAGGAACCGTCGTTGCGCAGGATCTGCGCCTGCTCTGGCGGCACCACCACGCTGGCCTGGCCGACCCGCGGGATGTCGAGCACCAGCTTGCCGGTGTGCTGGGCACCGCCGATCACCCGGATCGCGGTGGCGGCGTCGGCGAGCGGATAGTGCGTGCTTTCCGGCTTGGGAAGCGAGCCTTCCGCGGTGAGCCGGTACACCTTCTTCAGCAGGTTGCGCACCTGTTGCGGGTGACTGACCGACATCAGCGCCAGGTCGACGCCGAAGAAGGCCAGGTTGCGGCGGAACGGGAACAGGCCCAGCTTGCTGTCGCCGTAGATGTCGCGCTTGCCGATCTCGACGAAGCGTCCGCCGAGCGCCAGTAGCTCAATCCCGGCCCGTTGCGCGGCGCCGGTTACCGAGTTGAGCACGATGTCCACGCCGCCGCCGTCGGTGTCCCTGCGAATCTCGTCGGCGAAATCCGTGCTGCGCGAGTCGTAGACATGCTGGATACCCATGTCGCGCAACAGTTGACGACGCTCTTCGCTGCCCGCGGTGGCGAAGATCTCGGCGCCGACCGCACGGGCTATCGCGATGGCCGCCTGCCCAACCCCGCCCGTCGCGGAGTGGATCAGCACGCGATCGCCGCTGCGGATTCTGGCCAGATCGTGCAGGCCGTACCAGGCGGTGGCGTGCGCGGTCGTCGTCGCGGCCGCTTCACCTTCCGTCAGGCCGGGCGGCAACGTGACGGCGAGATTGGCGTCGCAGGTGACGAAGGTGCTCCAGCAGCCGTTTCCGGAGAGGCCACCGACGCGGTCACCGACCTTGTGGTCCGTCACACCTGGCCCCACCGCTGTCACCACACCCGCGAAGTCGGTACCCAACTCCGGCAGCCTGCCCTCGAAGGTCGGGTAGCGACCGAACGCGATGAGGACGTCAGCGAAGTTGATGCTCGACGCGGTCACGGCGACTTCGATCTGACCTGGTCCGGGCGAAACCCGCTCGAAGGCAACGAGTTCCATGGACTCGAGATCACCAGGGGTGCGAATCTGCAGCCGGACGCCGTGACGCTCGTAGTCGACGTCTGCGGTCTGCCGCTCATCGGCACGCAGCGGAGTAGCGGTCAGGCGCGCCACGTACCACTGGCCGTCGCGCCACGCGGTCTCGTCCTCGTCGGACCGTGCCAGCAGTTGCTGTGCGAGTTGCTCACCACCGGTGCGGTCGTCGATGTCGATCTGGGTGCCGCGGAGTTGCGGATGCTCGGTGCCCAGCACCCGCATCAGACCGCGCAGCCCCGCCTGTTCCAGGTTCGCCTGCTCGCCGTCGCGGACGGTCTGCGCGTCACTGGTGATCAGGTACAGGCGCGGTTCACCGGGCACCTCCGGCAGTTCGCGGACGATGCGCACGACGTGACGCACGTACTCGCCGCCGCGGACCGCGAGTTCGTCGTCGAGGCTGCCGTTCCTGGGACCGGTCAGCACGACCACACCGTCGAAGCCGTCAGTGGCGAGGTGTTCGCGCAGCAGTTGGGTGTTGCGCTGATGGTCGGCACGCTGCGACCAGGACATCGACGTGCACTGTGCGCCAGCGGCTTTCAACGCGTCGGCCAGATTCGCCGCATTCGACTCCGCGGTCGCCGAGGTGCTGATGACCAGCCAGGCACCCGGATGGGCGTCGGCCACCTCCGGCAGTTCACGCTGCTCCCATTCGATGGTGAGCAACCGCTCGCCGAGCACCCGATCGCGCTCGCTGGCCTGCGACACGCCGGTGCCCATCTTCAGCCCGCGAACGGTGATCAGCGCGTGCCCGTCCTCGTCCAGGATGTCGATGTCGGCCTCGACGCCCGCGGCCCCGGCCTCGGTCACCTGCGCGTAGCAGTACCGCGCGCGGTTGGCGGGGCCGTAGGCGCGGAGGTGGCGGACCCCCAACGGCAGCAGCATGCCCCCGTTGGCGACTTCGCCGACGCTCGGATGTGCGGCCACCGACTGGAAGCACGCGTCCAACAACGCCGGGTGGACGAGGTAGCCGGCCTGTTCGGAGCGAATGGAGGCGGGCAGTGCCACTTCCGCGAGCACCGTCGCGCCACTGCCCTCGGCGGTGTAGGCCACGGCAAGACCGGCGAACGCGGGACCGAACACCAGGCCTCGCTTCGCCATCCACTGCCGGATCTGCTCCCCGTCGACCCGGCACGGGTGAGCCGCGAGCAGGTCGACGACGTCGCGCGACGCCGGAGCCTCGACGTCGTCGACAGCGTGCAGGACCGCGCTGGCGTGGCGCGCGTGTTCGCCGTCATCCGTGGACTCGACCGCGAACTTGGCGACTTCGCGGCCCTCCAGGGTGGCGACGGCGCCGACCGGGGTCTGCTCGTCGAGCAGCAGCATCTGCTCGAACGTGATGTCGCGAACCTCGGAAGCGTTGCCGTACACCGCATTCGCCGCGGACAGCGCCATCTCGCAGTACGCGGCGCCGGGAAGCGCTGCAGCGTTGTGGATCTGGTGATCGCCCAGCCACGGATGCGCGTCGGTGCCGACCTCGGCCTGCCAGACGTGGCGTTCGGGCTCCTCGTTGAGGCGCACGTGAGCACCCATCAGCGGATGCGCGGGAACGGTGCACCGGCCCTGCGCACGGGAGTCGCGCGCATCCCGCGACAGCAGCAGCGGACGGCGCGTCCAGGTCGGCAGCGGCGCGTCGACCAACTCGCCTGCCGGGTACAGCACCGAGAAATCGACTGCGGCGCCTGCGTTGTGCAGATCGGCCAGGAAGTCGAGCAGCCCGTTGGGCAGTTCCTGTTCGCGTCGCATGGCAGCGAGCGCGGCCAGCGGAATGCCGAGACTGCGGCCGTTCTGACCGACGGCGTGGGTCAGCAGCGGATGCGGCGACAGTTCGGCGAACACACGGAAGCCGTCCTCCAGCGCGGCCTGCATCGCCGCCGCGAAGCGCACCGTGTGCCGGAGGTTATCCACCCAGTAGTAGGCGTCGCACACCGGATGCTCGCGGGGATCGAACGAGGTGGCCGAGTAGTACGGGATCTCCGGGGTCAACGGGTTGATCTCGGCGAGCGCATCCGTCAGGTCGTCGAGAATCGGGTCGACCTGCGGCGAGTGCGATGCGACGTCGACGGCCACTTCGCGTGCCATCACGTCGCGCTGCTCCCATTCGGCCACCAGGTCGCGAACGGTCTGGGTGTCGCCACCGATCACCGTGGACTCCGGCGAGGCGACGACGGCCACCACGACGTCGCTGATGCCGCGAGACATCAACTCCGAAATCACCTGCGGAGCAGGCAGTTCGACCGACGCCATGGCTCCTGAGCCTGCGATCTTCGACATCAGCCGCGAGCGGCGGCAGATGACGCGCACCCCGTCCTCCATCGACAGCGCGCCTGACACCACCGCCGCAGCGGCCTCACCCATCGAGTGGCCGATCACCGCACCGGGCGCCACCCCGTACGCCTTCATCGTCGCGGCCAGCGCGACCTGCATCGTGAAGATGGCCGGCTGGACCTGGTCGATGGCAGTCACCGTCTCGGGCGCCGCGATCGCGTCGGCCACCGAGAAGCCAGCTTCCTTTGCGATCAGCGGCTCCAGTTCGGCAACGGCCGCAGCGAAAACCGGTTCGGTGGCGAGTAGTTGGGCGCCCATCGCGGCCCACTGCGAGCCCTGGCCGGAGAACACCCACACCGGCCCGCGATCGTCGCGGCCAACGGCGGGCTGGTACGGCGCGTCGCCGTCGGCGACCTCCCGCAACGCGGTGATCAATCCCTCGGAATCGCTTGCGACGACGGCGGTCCGCACCGGGCGATGCGCGCGCCTGCGCGCCAGCGTGTACCCCAAATCCTGCAGCGCCACGTGACTGTCGCGCGATTCGAGCCAGTTGGCCAGTTGACCGGAGGTCTGGCGCAGTTCGTCGGCGGATGTCGACGAGAGCGCGAACAGCAGCGATCCGTTCGGGGTGTGCGCATCCTCGTGCGTGGTCATGGTCTCGGGTGCCTGTTCGACGATGGCGTGCACGTTGGTGCCCGACATGCCGTAGGACGAGACCGCCGCCCGGCGCGGATGCTGACCCGTTGTCGGCCACGGGGTGTTCGTCTGCGGCACAAAGAGGTTCGTGTCGATTTCGGCCATCTGGTCGGGCAGCCGGTTGAAGTGCAGGTTCTGCGGAACCACACCGTGCTGCACAGCGAGCACGGCCTTCATCAGCCCGAACGCGCCGGCGGCGGACTGCGTGTGCCCGATGTTGCTCTTCACCGACCCCAGCGCGCAGGACCCCTGCACTCCGTAAAGGGTTGCCAGGCTCGCGTATTCGATGGGATCGCCCATCGGGGTTCCTGGGCCGTGGGCCTCGACCATGCCGATCGTGTTCGGGTCGACGTCGGCGCGCGCCAACGCCGCCCGGTACACCGCCATCTGCGCGTTGCGCGACGGCGTCGTGATGGTCTCGGTGCGGCCGTCCTGGTTCGCGGCCGTGCCGCGCAACACCGCGAGGATCCGGTCGCCGTCCCGCTGCGCGTCGGCCAACCGCTTGAGTAGCACGATGGCGACACCCTCACCGGGCGCGAACCCGTCGGCCGCGACGTCGAAGGCGTGGCAGCGTCCGGTGGGCGACAGCATGCCCGCCGCGGAGCCACCGGCGAACCGGCGCGGATCCAGCATCACGTTGGCGCCGCCCGCGAGGGCGAGGTCGCTCTCGCCGTCAATCAGGCTGCGGCAGGCCATGTGAACGGTGAGCAGACCCGACGAGCACGCGGTGTCGACGGTGATCGCGGGCCCGTGGAGTCCGAGCGCGTGCGCGATGCGCCCCGACGCGATGCTGAAGTTCGCGCCGGTGACCCCGTACGGCCCTTCCAGTACATCGGTGTTGGCTGCCAGCAATTCGTAGTCGTTTACTGTCAGACCGACGAACACGCCTGTCAGCGAACCGGCCATGGCCGTCGGCGTCAGGCCGGCGTGCTCCATCGCCTCCCACGATGCTTCGAGCAAGAGGCGGTGCTGCGGATCCATCGCAGTCGCTTCGCGCTCGCTGATACCGAAGAAGTCGGGATCGAAGCCGGAGACGTCGTCCAGGAACCCGCCCCACTTGCATGGCGACCGGCCCGGCACGCCCGGCTCGGGGTCGTAGAACTCGTCGACGTCCCACCGGTCCGAGGGGATCTCCGTGACCAGGTCCGCACCGCCTATCAGCGCGTCCCACAGCTGCTCGGGGGAATTGACTCCCCCAGGCAGCCTGCAGGCCATTCCGATGACAGCAATGGGATGTTGATCCACGTCAGAGTTACCTCTCGTCAGCGTCTGGCTTCGCAGACCCGGGTTCGAATTTTTGCAGGACTGCGTTTCTATTTACGGGAAAACGGGAAATTCTGTGGCTCAAGCCTGAGGCCAAATGAGGGCGACGGCAAGTCGGCAGCGGCTCCGCAGGCTATGCAGATGCGCGTCTGGAATTGCGACTGCTGAAAACCAATGTTGTCGTCCTTGCCACCCATAGCTGCCTAGTCCACGCACGTGCAATAGGCCTCTACCGGCTGCCACGCCTCCTTCTGAGACGTGGTCCAGCGATGGTGTAACCGCCGGTTCGGCAAAGTCCGCTGCTACGTCGACAGTCACAATAACCCCCTGTGATCGTCAGGCCTGCGCGCGCCCCCTCGGACAAGTCACCGCAAACATGCCGGTCAACGTATCAGTCGTTTCCCAGTTATGGGAAATGACTCCCAGCCACGCGATGCCTGTCTCGTTCGTCGGATGGACGGTCTACATCGCCAGCACACACTTGATGCGACACTAGCAAACTCGCCGTAGTGGCCGCACGGTGGTCTACAGCCCGCCGACCGTGCGGTTGAGGGTCGATCGCGACGACGATGCGCAGTAGTCGTCACCAGTGTGAATTGGCCGATCCCGGGGTACCTGGACCATGCATCGAAGCAGAGTATTGAAAACGGCGGTAGTCATATTTGGCAAAAGTATTGTTAAATGCTGGGAATTTGCTAATCAAGTGATCGGCATGTCCGGGTCGAATTGTCGCACAATAGACGAGCCGAGCAACATTTTGCTGAGCGTGTCTGAAGATTCTCATTTCGTCACGTGGTGACACCATCGAGTAAAACGTAAAGGTGTCCACGGCATCCAATGGCTACCGTCTGTTGCACACGTCGAAGTGCCCTTTTCGTCGTAACTGTGCGGCCCTACGCAGTTATGGCAAATTTTCATCGGTTGGCTGACGGCGGCGTACGCGCGCCGGGGGCGGTCGCCGCAACCCGGTGTGCCGTCGCCGGGATGCAAGATCAGCGAACAACGACGTGCCGGATCGCTTGGCGCAGTTGGGCAGACGAAGCGTCATCGACAAGGGCTATCGCGGCGATAGCGAAGTGCGATAACGCGACGGTCGATGGACGCGTTGCACGCCGTTAGGTTGGGGCACGACGCTCCGACCAACCAGAGGACGTGATGGGTAACAGCTTTGAGGCATACCGGGATGCCTTCCCCAACGCGCGGCTCACCCGCGATGACGCCGACGTGCTCGTCTTCAACGGAAGCACGCACGAACAGTTCGTCGAACTCTTCCACCGGGTGGGTGCGGACCGCGACAACCGCGTCGTGATTCTCACTGGCTCCGGCGACGCGTTCATGGACACCATCGCGCCCGACGGGTTCGACTTCTTCACGCCGACCGGCTACGACAAGATCTGGCGCGAAGGCAAGAAGATCTTGATGAACATCCTGGACATCGAGGTGCCGATGATCGCCGCGGTCAACGGTCCGGTGGTGCTGCACTCCAGGATCGCCCCCACTTCGACTTCGGGATCGTCCCCGGCGACGGAGTGAACCTGTTGTGGCCCGAGATCATCGGCAGCATCCGGGCGCGCCACTTTTGTTGACGCGCCAGATCCTGGACGCCGAGACGGCGCGCGACTGGGGCGTCGGTCCGCGCAGGTGTGATGGCTGTTGCGGCCCGAGTTCACGAAGCTCCGATGCTGCCGCCGCCGTCGACACGGATGATCTGGCCGGTCAGGTATCCGGCCTCGTTGTCGAGTAAATGGCTTATGGTGTGCGCGATTTCGTAGGGGTCCCCCACCCGGCGCACCGGAATACGTTGCAACATCGAGCTTTCCCGCTCAGAGCCTTGCGGACTGCGTTGCCGGTACAGCTCGGTCTCGACCGGACCGGGCGCCACGGCGTTTACGGTGATCCCCGTGGGGGCCAACTCCTCGGCCCACGTCCGGGTACACGCCTCCAGCGCCGCCTTCGCGGCACCGTAGGCGGTGCGTTCGGGCATGCCCAACGTGACCAGGCTGGTGATGTTGACGATGCGACCCCAGCCCGCGGCGAGCATGCCGGGCAGTGCGGCCTGCACAACCTGTACCGCCGTGCGCACGTTCATGTCGTAGGTGTGGAAGAGATCGTCGAGGTCCACTGAACCGATGGGGGCCACCGAAGCCAGTCCGACGTTGTTGATCACCGCGTCCACGGGTTGAGCCACGATGGTGCTCAGTGCTTGCGCGGTCGCCGCCCGGTCGCCGAGGTCGACTTCGAGGAACTCCCCCGTGAAATTCTCCGGCGCAGTGCGGGCGACCCCGATGATTTCATGACCGTCGTCGGCGAGCTTGTCCGCCAACGCTTTTCCGATGCCTTTCGACGCCCCGGTGATCAGCACCCGTCGTACGGTCATGTTGGCCTCCTGCGAAATCCCGACATTGTCCGAACTTCATTCAAGTCCGTGTCCGGCGCGCGAGGACGCCTGCGCGCCATCGCTTTTTCCGATGGCCGCCATAAGCGCCTGACGCCGACGCCCGTTACGCGCAAGGGTGACGCGGATGGCGTAGGCAATCGCGCTGAGCGCGAATATGACTGCGGTCAGCAGTAGCCAGCGTCCGAGGAACGGGTCCTGGGTCTGACCGGTGGCCGCCCAATACGTGAAGGCACCTTGTTTGATGATGCCAGGGAGAAACACCAACAGTGTGAGCGCCGCACCCATGGCCGGCACCCGCACGTAGTTCAGCGCAGGCACGCGGCTACGTGCCACCGGTGCACGGCGTCGGCGACGAGCGGACAACAGCACCCGGTCGACGGCCGCGTAGATCGGGAACAGGACGAGGTCGTGGGCGATGATCGCCGCGGCGAACCACACCAGGATCGACTGCCACCACACGTGGTGGTTCCACAACGCCTGCGGCCCGATGGTGACGACCACGTATCCGGCCAACGCGAATCCGGCGATCAGCACCAGCAGATGCAGCGGGTGGGCACCGTAGACAGTGCGCCACCATGTGATGGCCTTACGCATCGCCGCCCGCCTGGAAGGTGATGGATGACACCCACTTGGTGTTGTGCACGCCTGGCAGGGCGGGGACGATGATCCGCGCCGGGTAGCCGTGGTCGGGCGAAAGCTCAACGCCGTTGACCCGCAATGCAAGTAACGCGTCAGGGTGCCGCACCTGACTACCCTGCAAGGTCGCCCGGTTGAACGCCCCGAAGCGTTCGAGCGACGTCACGTGCGCGGAAGCCGGGGTGGCCACCCCGGCCAGCGCTGCCAGCTCCGCCAGCCGCACACCGCTCCACGTTTCGGTTGTCGACCAACCCTCCACGCACGCGATCGGCAGCCGGGCGGTGTGCTGAGGCATGGCCAGCAAGGCGGCGCGGTCCAACACCACGTCGTGGGGGCCACCCCGCAAGGTGAGCCGCCAACGCTCACCGGTGACCGCTCCGGTGATGCCGGCCAGCAGCGCCGTCCTGTTCACCTGGAAGTCGTTGGGTCCGTCACCGCGGGTCCGCCCGCGGGGCAGCAACAATGCGGCGCGACGGGTGAAGCCGCCCAACGTCTGTCCCGCGGTGATGACCGCCATGAACACCGCGCCCCCGCCGACCAGTGCCAGCGCGCCGCGTCGGCTCATCGTGGCCGGGGCGGGGTCGGCGGCCACCAGGCCGTCGGGTTCGTAGGGCTCGGGCCGGGTGTGCGCGACGTCGGTGCGCAGGACGTCGCGCCATGACAAGGACCGCAGCCCGACCCACATTCGCGGAATCTTGATCGCGATGTGCACCACGAAACCCGCAATGAACACCCACGCGCCGTAATAGTGAGCGGTGTAGAAGCTGAACCCGAAGATGTAGTCGTACTGAATGTTGAGAACGCCGGTGATGAGCTCGAACAGGATCCCGCCGACCAGCATCACCAGCGAAACCCGTTCCAGCAGTTGAGCGATCGAGCGCATCGGCGGCCAGACGAACAGCTTGGGGATGACCGACCACAGCTTGGCGAGCACGATCGGGATGATGATCAGCCCCAGCCCGACGTGCAGCCCCTGGGTCAGTCGGTACAGCCAGGACGGCGTGGTGGGCCAGTCGAACGTCGGCAACTTGAGCCAGCCGACGTCGCCGGGAATGGCCTGCCCGAACTGCGGGCCGTAGGCGATGTAGGACAGCAGCCCGGTGATGATCACGACCGGCAGCGCAATCAGCAGCACCGAACCCAACGCCGATGTCAGCCATAGTCCGCGCAGCGGGCTGCGCCACCGCTGCAGCAGTTTGATCCCCGGCGGGGGATGCGCGCCCAGCGCCGCCCACCGCCGGACTCCGAACGCGTACCGGTCGCTGTTGTCCGATGCGTTCGCATCGTCGAGTTCAGGTTCGTCCATCGTTTCGCCTGTGCCTTTGGTCTTTCCTCTATCCAAACTTGCGTCACTGCTCGACCGTCCGGTGAGACCTATCGACATAGCCTATGGCCTCAATAGGTGCGGCGAATGGGCTCAACGGCGCGGACATGCAAGGCTGCCGCAGCGATCGGACATGGGTGTTGATCGGCCACCGTCGAGATGGGTAAGGGAACGATGCAGTGCTCTGATGTCACCAAGATGGTGACGCTGCTGTTGGCCGGTGAGGAACCCGAGAGTCTGCTGCCGGATCACATCGACCACCACCTGAACCACTGCGGCACGTGTAGCGATTACCGGTTACGGCTGGTCGAGGTTCTCATCGCCGTCGGCTATCTCGAGCAGCACTGTGACGCCGATGTCGCGTCTCGCCCATCGAGATGACCAATCGCGGCCATCTGGCATCGCTATAGCCCCACCGGACTATTCACGTCGTCGCGGCCATTGAACGTGCACGTGATTGCACGAAGCCGCGATATCGCATTCTGACGAAAGGAAACCCCGTGTCTCATCCCATCCGCATCGCCGTGCAGCTATGGCCCGGCGGGGCCGCCGACTATCGGACGTGGCGTGACGCCGTGCTGCGTGCCGAAGAGCTCGGCGCCGACGTGATCTTCGGATACGACCACTTCCATCGTCCCGCCGTTGACATCGTCGACGGCGGCCCGAAGCTTCGGCCCGTGCAGCCCGACGTCGTGAACTTCGAAGGTTGGACTGCCCTGGCATCCTGGGGTGAGATCACCACGCGCGCAGAGATCGGCCTGCTGGTCACCGGGATGGGTTACCGCAATCCCGATCTGTTGGCCGACATGGCTCGCACCGTCGACCACATCAGCGGTGGACGCCTCATCCTCGGGCTCGGATCGGGTTGGTACGAAAAGGATTACACCGTATACGGGTACGACTACGGCACCGTCGCATCACGCATGGACGTGTTCGAGGCCGGATTGGCGCGTATCGAGAACCGGCTCCGGCACCTGAACCCGGCGCCAGTTCGCGAGATTCCGGTCCTGATCGGCGGTTCCGGGGAGCGCAGGACGATGCCGCTGGTCGCCCGCTACGCCCATATCTGGCACAGCTTCCTAGACATCGAGACGTTCCGCAAGAGATGCCAGCTTCTCGAGCGCCTCGCCGACCAGATCGACCGCGATCACACCAAGATCCAACGATCCGTGCAGTGGACCGGATCGGATGCCGCCAAGGAGTACGTGGCCGAAGGCGTCTGTCTGTTCACCACCGAGATCCATCCCGAGGGCGGTCAGTATGCCTTCGCCGAACTGAAAGACATGGTGGCCTGGCGCGACGCGCAGTGACCAGCGCTCGCCGACGTCACCCGTCCGTCAGTCGGAGGATGGCGTCGGCGATTTCGCCGGGGAAGTCCTCCGGCACGAAGTGTTTGGCAGGCAGCAACGTCGACTGCTTCAACCCGGCGGTGCGCTCGAGCGCGACGCCGTGTCGTCGCCACGGCAGCATGGTGTCTTTCGAACCCCAGATGATCTGAACGGGATACGTTGCTGTGCTGAGGGTTTGCGCATAGGTGTCGCGTTTGGCGGCGGTGAGTTCGAACCCGCGCATGATCTTCAGGAAGGCGCGGCCGTTGTCGTCGCCGAACAGCAGGGGCACCCAGCATTCGAGTTCGGCCGTTGGCACCTTTCCGCTGACCCCGACCAACCGCATGATCGAGGTGAACGAGTACGGCAGGCGCAGCGAGGCCAGCCACGCCTCGCCAATGCCCTTGTGCGCGAACGGTTCCATCGGCCACGGGCGATGGAAGGACGCCACGTCACCGATGGTGTTGAGCAACGTCATCGACAACACCCGGTCGGGAAGGGCGTTGGCCACCTCGAAACCGACCGGGCCGCCGATGTCGTGCAACAGCAGGTGGAAGCGGTCGAGTGCGAGTTCGTCGACGGCCGCTGTCAGCCAACGACCCAGTCCGCTCCACGAGTAGTCCGCACCGGCAGGTCGGTCGGCGAAGCCGAGACCGGGAAGGTCGACCGCGACGCCGCGCAGCCCCCGGTTGGCCAGTTCGGGCACCACCTTGCGGTACAGGAACGACGACGCGGGCACGCCGTGCACGCAGAGCACCGCCGGACCGTCGCCCGCTTCCAGAGCGAACGACGTGATGCCGTCGGCCACGAAGAACCGCCCCGACCGCCGGTGTGCCGCCAGGATCTGGTCGACTTCCGCCTTCGCCATCCGCACCTCCGCTTGACCACCCGATTTCTACCCCGCTAAACGAACGAGCACCCAGGGTTCCTCCGCTCTGCGCGATAGCCCGCGCCGATCGCCGCCATCAACCGTTTCGATGGTCAGCGCTTGCGGGGTTTGGGTCTCTTCTTGGGACGACGGGTCAGGCTCTCGACGTGGGCCAGCGCCATGTCGAGCGCAGTGGCCATCGGGGTGACGTCGTGATCGGCCTGAGCAAGCAGGTAACCACCCTGCAGTGCGGCCATCAGCCCGGTGGCCAGCGCGTCGGGATCGGCCGTGGCTACCAGGGTCCCGTCGTCCTGCATCCGCCGAAATCCGGCGGCCAGCAGCCCTTGCCAGGCCGCGAAGTGCGCCGACAGGGAGGTGCGCGCGTGCTCGTCCTGATCGGAAAGCTCGACCACCAGATTGCCGAGCGCGCAACCGTAGGCACCGCCACGCAGGTCAGCGGCCTGAATCAGGGCGTCGCGCCATCGCCGCAGACCGCTCATCGACTTCAACCGCTCCAGGCGCTGTTCTTCGCGCGTCAGGATTTGCTCGGCGCGCCACGCCACCACTTCGCGCACGAGGTCGGGTTTGCCGGCTGGGAAATGTTTGTACAGCTGGGACTTGCTGGTGCCTGTCGCGGCGCGCACGTCGTCGAGAGTGACGGCATTGACGCCGCGGATGTACATGAGATCGGCGGCCGAGGAGATGATCCGGGCGCGGGTCGCTTCCCCGCGCGCGGTCGTTCGGCGTCGGGTGGGACGCTCCCCGCTGGTCACCGGCGTGACACTACCGGCTGCGCTGCGTCAGTTGTGGACGAATGGGTCCATCACTGCGCCGCGCGATGGCTCAGAAGTTGATCATTTTCTGTCAGGCAGTGGAATGGAACGAGGCCGCGAGGGCCCATAGGTCCTCGGCTGTAGCAGAATCGGTCCACGCGAGTCCAGTCAGCACGACATCCGTGGCTCCGGCATCCAGATAGCGTTGTAGCTGACGCCTGACCGATTCGGCCGAACCGACCGCCGCGAGGTCTGCGGCACCGGCAATTCCCTCGCGCGCAATCACCTTTTGATAGGACGGGATGGTCTCGAAGAAGCTCAACCGCTGCGCCGCGAAATCCTTTGCCGCGTCCACGTCGTCCGACACGATGACAGGCACCTGCGCGATGATCCTGGGTTTCGGCCGTCCGGCGTCTGCGGCCGACTTCGCGATGGTCGGTTCGATGAACTCTGCGATAGTACGGGGACCGGCGAGGTACGGCATGGTGCCATCGGCCAGTTCACCGGTGACCTGCAACGCTTTTGGAGCCATTGCGGCCACGTACACCGGGACGGGCGTGCCCCCGGCGACGCCGACCGGCCATAGGGGCTGTGCGGTGATCTCGTCGCCGCTGAAATCCACCGCTCCTGTGTCGAAGACCGATCTCAGCACCATCAGGTGCTCGCGAAGGCGGGTGATCGCGTTGGGCCACGAAGTCCCGAACGCCTGCCGCTCCGGTTCGTGCCCGCCCAACCCGAGGCCCAGACTGAAGTTCCCGTGTGACGCGGCCTGCGCGGTCTGCGCGAGCGACGCGACGATCAGCGGGTGACGCGGGTTGATGGGCACCACCGAGGTGCCGACGCCGAGACCCGGCACGGCGGCACCGACCACGGCGGCCAACGCGATCGCGTCGTGATCGTTGTTCTGGCTCAACCAGACTTGGCGGACGCCGAGGTCGTGCGCGCGCGTGGCCTGAGCCACCACCTCATCGACGCGATTGGGTGCTTGTGGGTTGGGAAACAACACAATTCCAGTCGGCATGGTGCTCCATCTCCTTGCACATGGTTGGCTGACCGGCGGTGTGGGGCGGGCCGACATACGGGAACACGTCGAGTGGCCGTGAAACGTCTGAAGCCGCCCCGAGCGATCTTCCGGCGGCCAGGCTGGCCATCACGCCGAACGCATCGGTGTCCAGTGGGCGGCCGTTGATCGCCTCGGTGGTCAACGTCGCGGCCGTTCCCAGCCGGTAGGGCAGCGCCGTCGGAATCAGTCGCGCCGCAACCCCGATGGCGTAGGGCTCGCTGAGCCGCCCCAGTCCCGCGAGCGCTGAGAACTCCGCGACAAAGCGGCGAACGGGTCCGGCGAACAGTTTGACGTCGTGCAGAGGACCGACCTGGTTGTAGCGGTCGACCAGAGGCTGGCGCCATGACGACAGAAACAGTTGGCTGAAAAAGGGTATACCGCAACGCGATACCTGCGCTCTGACGGTTCGTCCGCACAGGCTGATCGACGACCACATCGCGACCTGCCCATCGCCTATCAACGCGTTCGGCACTTCCAGCGCGATCGCCATGACGTTGCGCCTGCTGATGTGGTCACACCGCGCCCCGTATGCGGCGTCGTCGAAGCACCGTTCCTCGTAGAACGCGTTGAGCATGGCCGACACCGCGGAGCGGTCGGCAGCCCACATGTCGCCGACCAGGCCGGCGAAACCGTCGATCGTCCCGACGTGCCGGACTGTGTTCAACTCCGCCGAGAACACCGGTTTTCCGGTGACGAGGTGGGCGGGTTCGGCGGCGAGATCGGCGCCGGTCACGAAATGCACCGTGAACTCTTGACGTCCGTGTTCGCTGCCGTCGACCGGGTCGGTGAAGCGCACCTGAAATGCGGTGTCGTCGCGACCATTCCCGGTGGTGTCGAATCGGAATTCGTACAACGCGGCCGGATGGAACGCCGCAGATGCTGACAACGCGCCCTCGGTGCAGCAGGTCATCACCATCGCCGTGCGGTCCGGCGCGGCGTCGAAAAGATACACGTCCGCGATGTTGAGTCGCGGGTCGCGGGCAGCACGTCGAGTATCGAAGTGATGGGACATCAAAGGCGCACGCCCGCAGTGGGTTCGGGATAGTCCAGGTCGGCGGCGGTGAGTCGATAGATTTGCAGGGTGAGGCCGTAGTATTTGTCGGTCTCGCCGACCCACTCCATTCCGACGCGCCGTGCGGTGGCGACACCGCGACTGTTGCCAGGCCGCACAACGGCGAACACCTCGGATATCCCGCTGGCGAAAGCCTGATGCGCCACCGCATGACCCGCTTCGGCTCCGTAGCCGTGTCCCCAGGCCGCCGGTGCGATCTGCCAGCCGATTTCGAGGTCGGTGCAGCCGGGTGGCAACGGCAGCAGGGAGACCGCTCCGATGACGCGGCCATCCTCACGCGTCTCGACCGCCCAGTGGCCCAATGCCCGTCCCGCTTCGTCATGTTCGGTGATCCATCGGGTCAGCAGTCGCCGCATATCGTCGTGATCGGCCACCCCCGGCACCGCCGGGGTGAGCCAGCGCGCGACTTCCTGCCTGCCGAAGATCGTCAATGCGACGTCGGCGTCGCCATCCGTCCACGGACGCAGTCGCAGGCGCTTGGTGATCAGCTCGTCGGTACCCGGCACGATCTGGACGTGGGTACCCTGGCTTGCCCGGCCTGTCATATTTCTTCACCGGGGAACTTCACGTCGAAGCGTTCGCACAGTGCGGGGACACTGTGCACGTCCATCTCGAGTCCGTATCTGGCACACAGTTCGTCGAGGGCCTCGGTCGATACCTTCTGCACGCCGCCGAAGGCGGCAAGGTCGTCGAAGAACCGCTCAAAGCCTGCGGGGGAAATGATCTCGAGAATGCGGGCGGGTTCGTCGCCCGCATTCCAGAACGTATGCCACTGCCCTCTTGGCTTGAAGATGAAGTCACCTGGTCCGCCGTAGATCACCTGATCGCCGAGCAGGGCGCCGACGCGTCCTTCGATGATCCAGCTGTACTCGTCTTCGTTGCGGTGCCGATGCAGCGCCGACGCCAGCGCTCGGGGTGACATCGGATGCTCCAGCACGGAGAAGCGCCCTTCTGCCGCGACGTTGTCGAGGATGTGGCGCACCCCGATCGTTCCGAGGAACACCGACTTTCCTTCGTCACGGCCGACCGACTTGGCGGGCGGGCCGCCCGGCCGCAAGATGTCGTCTGTCATTGCGATCCCTCCGAGGGTCAGTTGCGGCCCGCCATCACACCGCCGTCGACATTGAGGATCGCGCCGGTGATCCAGCTTGCTTGTTCGGACAGCAGGAAAGTGATGGCGTTGGCGACGTCGGCAGGTGTGCCGATTCGTCCGAGGGGATGAAGCGGTGCGAACGTCTTGAGCGTCGCGTCGATCTCGTCCTTCGGAATCCATTTCTCGACAGCGGGGGTCTTGACGGCCGCAGGCGCCACCGCGTTGACGCGGATCTTGTGCTCGGCAAGCTCGATGGCGAGGTTGTGGGTGAGCGCATGCAACCCGGCCTTTTGCATCGAGTGCCCGACCGACGGCGTCACGCCGATGGCTTGGTGGGCCCACATGCTGCCGATGTTGACGATGGAACCGCCTTCGCCGCAGGCGATCATGCCCTCGACGACGGTCTGCGTGAGGACGAACAGGGCATAGTTGATCTCCATGTAGGAGTCGTAGTCCTTGGCGTCGTATTCGAGAAACGCCTTGGGGATGAAGAATCCCGCCGCATTGACCAGCAGGGTGGCGTCGCGGTGCTGCTCTGTGAGCGTGCGTCGTACATCGGCGACGGCTTTGCGGTCGGTCAGTTCGGCGGCGATCCCCCACGCTTGACCCCGCCGGTCGGTCAGCTCGGCCACGGTGTCGTCGACACGGTCGATCGAGCTGCCGATGATCACCGCGCTGCCACCGTGATCGACGACGTCGACCGCGACCTGTCGTCCCATGCCGGCACTTCCGCCGACCACGATGACCTTCTTGGCCTCAAAATGCATGTGCAGCTTCCTGTTCGGAGGGCTCAGGCGCCGGGAGCGATCGCGCAGGCTGCGACGCAGACCCAGCTGCCGTCACGCTTCTGATAGGTGTCCGTGTACAGCGCGTCTTGCTGGCCGCCATCGGCGAGCATGGTGTATGTGGCGCGAGCGTGGATCAGCGCAACGTCGCTGAGGATGCGGATGTTGACGTCGTGCACCGCGAGATCCTTGAAGGGACGGGGCTTTGCGATGTACTCGAGGAACTCTTCGCGGTTCCGGGTGACGCCAGGGGTTTGAATCAGGAAGTCTTGCGCGAGGAACTCGCTGAACCGCTTGACATCGTTGAACTGGTCGGAGTGGATGTAGTCCTCGTTGAGCTTTGCGAGTATCGCCAGATCCTCGGTGGTCTGCATGGTGTCGGTCACAGCTGCTCCCTCTTTCGACGATGCGTGCGCGGCGTCATGAGACTGCAGCGTCGCGGGGTGAGCTGTCGTCACCCCGACCACCGAATCACCCGGGTGAGGAGGGCTTTTCGCCGTTACCCGGCTCAGGGCAGCAGTCGAATCAGGGCGTCCAAGGCTGCCGACCATGCGCTTGGCGCGGGCGCAGCGAACCCGACCACCAAGCCGTTCCGGTTGCTGCAGGCATCGGGATGGCGATACCGATGAAGCCCCTCCACGCCGAGCCGTCGCCATGCGCGCTCACGACACAGCGTGCTCTCGTCCGCGTCAGCTAGTTCGAGCATCACCTGCAGGCCGGCGGGCATTCCGGCCACGGAGGTCGTCGGTGACGACCTGGCCACGGCGGAGACGAGTTGCTCACGGCGACGGCGGTATTGGGCGCGCATGGTACGGATGTGCCTGTCATAGCAACCGGACACGATGAACTCGGCCATCGCCAACTGGTCGACGAAGCTGCACGTCTCTTCGAATTCGCCCCTCTGCCGGAGCACCGCATCGACGAGTCTGTCCGGCAACACCAGCCATCCGAGCCGAAGCCCAGGCGCCAGCGACTTACTCGCCGTGCCCATGTAGATGACGCGGCCGGGATCGATGCCCTGCAGGGCGCCGACGGGGCTGCGGTCGTAGCGGAATTCGCCGTCGTAGTCGTCCTCGATGATCACACTGCCGGTGCGTCGTGCCCAATCGACAACCGCAGCGCGGCGCTCGGAATGCAGCGGCACGCCTAGCGGAAACTGGTGCGACGGCGTGAGCAGCACCCCGCCCGTGTCGGCCATCCCGTCGAGTGCCGCCACATCAGCGCCATGGGCGTCCACTGGCAGTGGCGGACAACGTAATCCCGCGCGGGCAAGCGACGGCCATTGGGTGAACAGGCCGAAGCCCTCGACGGCGACGGCGGCGACTCCGTCGTCTGCCAGTGCGCGTGCCACGAGGCTCAATCCTTCTGCGGCGCCGCTGGAGATGACGATGTTGGACGGTCGGGCCCGGACACCGCGCGCGCGGGCGAGGTACTCGGCGAGGGCGTTGCGGAGCTCTGGCCGCCCCTGCGGGTCGGTGTACCCGAACGCCTCGGACGGAGCAGCGTTCAACGCGCGCTTGACCGCACGACTCCACTCGGTGCGTGGAAACGAGGACAGGTCCGGATGCCCCGGTCGCAGATCGTGGTCGAATTGAGGCTGCCGCCAGCGTGTACGCGGGGCGGCGGCGGACGGCACCACTGCGGCCGCACGCGGGGCAACCAATGTGCACGAACCGTATTGTGACGTCAGCCAACCCTCGGCGATGAGTTCGGCGTAGGCACTTGCGACGGTGTTTCTCGCGACACCGAGGTCGGCGGCGAGGGCGCGACTCGACGGCAACTGGATGCCCGGCACCAGTCGCCCCGAACGGATCGCGTCGCGAATCGCGTCCATCACACCGTCACGCACCCGTCCGCCCGGGCGATCCAGGTGCAGATCCAACCCAGCGACCGAGACCGCAGATCCGCTCTTCGCGTCCATGTCAGTGCTCGTGATCGCTACCCACGTCGGCGGTCCCGTTCATGGCGTCATCTCCCTGGAAAAGCGGTATCAACACTACGCCGCAGCATCGTCGCAGGTAATTGCTGGTGTTACTGCTTGGTGAAGTCGACATAAGGGGTATTCGGGGTCCTCCCGGCGATCAGGAAGGTGGCGAATCGCTGCCCGAACGCCGCCGCGGTGGCCAAGTCCGCCGGTGACATGGCGTTCGGGTCGTCGAACGGGGTGGTGGCCATCGCGCCGCTATAGCCACCGATGTAGTTCATGCTTTCGCGGGGAGCGGCCTTGTCGTACGCGACGGCGGGTTTCATGCCGGAGCCGATCCACACCATGCCCTGTTGCATTGCCAGCGTCCAGAGGTAGGTCAGCGTGGAGAACTTGTCGCCACTCATGCCGGTCGAGCTGGTGAAGCCGCCTGCGAGTTTGTCGCGCCAGGCGGTGTTCCGCCATGCCCGGATCGAGGTATCGGCGAATCGTTTGAACTGCCACGACGGTCCGCCCATGTGCGTGGGGCAGCCGAAGATGACGCCGTCGACGGCGGCCAATGTGCTCCAGCCGGTCTCGTCGACAGTTCCGTCCTCATCGATGCGGATCGGATGCACTTGCGCGTCAGAGGTTCGCGCGCCATCGCAGATCGCCTCGGCCATGCGCCAGGTGTGTCCCGCGCGTGAATGAGCGACGACAGCCACGGTTGCCACGTTGAGTTGTCCTTTCGCTGGAGCCATCACGGCTACGTCCCGACGCTGTGCGGTCGAGATCGGACACCAACACCATAATGGACGAATTAGTCCGCATAATTCAGCCCCGCTTTGAGTCGGTAGCCGTCATCGGTAGCCTTAGGGACTAAATAGTCCATGCTTGACGTCAATAGCGGTTGGTTGGCACGAAAACGGGGCCGTACGGCATTGATAACAGGTAGAGCGCGGTCCACTGTAGGGCGCGCGGAAGCGTCAGGAGCATCATCATCGACGGCGATTACGACGACATCAGGCCGGATGGCACGTTGGGGCCCAGCGAATCCCTGGATTCCGACCAGGTGCGCAACGACGACGGGGACATTGTGGTCGACGCACCGCTGCGCTGGATCTCGCCTGAAGACAACCTGACGCTGGACCGCCGCCTCGCTGCCGAGGAGCCCGAGGTCGGCTACGCCGAGGATCCCCCGCTGTGGCCAAGGCGGCACCGCGGTCAGATCAGCGGCAGCCCCCACGACGGCGCATCGTTCTACCGCGTGGCCCGCGAAGAGTTGGACGAGGCCGCCGAGGACGGCGGCTGATCGGTGTTATTTCCCTCACCCGGGTGAATTGGTTCGCCGGGTGATGACGACTCACCCCCACTCGGCGAATGCTGGCTCGACAGAGCGAGCGGAGGGTAAGTGCAGCCGACCATGTACCAGATCTGCATTCGAGGGCGCGTGAGCGAGCGGCTTGGATCCGCTCTGGAGGGGATGCGACTCGAGTCCCGCGCGGCAGAAACCGTGTTCACCGGCGAAATCCGCGACCAGTCACAGCTCTACGGACTGCTCGACCGGGTCCGCGATCTGGGCCTCGAGCTTGTCAGCGTCCAGCCGCAATCCGGGGTCGAGCCGACGGTCGCCGAGTGAAGGGAAGCAACCGACAGATGGCCCTGAAAACACTGCTCGCTGCGATGGTCGCGGGCGGGATACTCGCTCCTGCGGCATCGGCCGAGCCTGCACCTCCAAATCCGGGTCAAAGTCCGGTTGTCCGTGGGGTTTTCGACCAGCCGACCAACATTCCCGGCAAATCACTTCAAGGGGTCACAGTCAGTTATCCGCCCGGCGGGAAGAGCGCCGCGCATCACCACGCACCGTCGGCGTTCATCATGGCCTACGTGATCTCCGGGGCGATCCGCAGCCAACTCGAGGGTGAACCCGCCCGTGTCTATCACGCCGGCGAGACCTGGAGCGAAGCTCCCGGCGCGCACCACACGATCAGCGAAAACGCCAGCGCCACCGAACCCGCTGAACTGCTGGCAGTCTTCCTGATCGACACCGGCGACAATCCGCTCACCACCGACGACGCCGCAGACAATGAGCCGCCGCGCTAGCGACGAGAAACGCCGTGGCAAACCTGGTTCCGTCACCGTAGTCCGGACAGCACTTCGGCTATCGCTGGCGGCGGCATTTCTATCCGCCGTCGCTGACCGATTCGGTTGGTGGAAACCGTTCGGGCAGGGCAGCTGGGGCAGCATGCGGGCGTTCGCGGACTATGCCCACCAACTTGTTCCGTTCGCTTCCGGATGGTTGTTGACTGTCATCGTGTGGGCTGCCACCGCCACCGAAACGATCCTGGCGGTTCTACTTCTGACCGGCTGGCGCCCGCAACTCGTCGGCGCGGCGACGTGCCTGGTGCTCATCGTGTTCGGCGCAGCGATGGCGGTATCCCTCGGCGTGGAATCACCGCTCAGCTACAGCGTCTTTTCCGCAGCAAGCGCGGCCGCGGCCTATGCCGTCCTCGGCGCGCCGCAAATTCCAACATTGAAGGGTTCCTCATGAAGATCGTGGTCATCGGCGGGCGCGGGCTCATCGGCTCCAAAGTCGCGGCCAATCTGAACGCACAGGGGCACAACGCGGTCCGTTCCTCGCGCCGGTCGGGTGTCGATGCACTCACCGGCGAGGGCCTCGCCACCGCCCTTGCAGGCGCCGACGTCGTGGTCGACGTCGCCGATTCACCGGTGTTCGACGACGAACCCGTGATGCACTTCTTCACCACCACGACCAAGAACCTGCTGGCTGCGGAACGCAATGCGGGAGTCAAACACCATGTCGCGCTGTCGGTGGTCGGCGCGCAGATCATGCCGGACAGCGGTTACAACACAGCGAAAGCGGCCCAGGAGAATTTGATCAAGGATTCGGGCCAGCCCTATTCGATTGTGCGTGCGACCCCGTTCTACGAGTTCGCGATCGGCTTGGCCGACTCTGCGACAGACGGAGATGTCGTCAGGTTGCCGCACGCGTTGTTCCGCCCGATCGCCGCCGACGATGTCGCCGCTGCCGTCGCCAGCGCGGCGGCAGGGCAGCCCACCAACGGCGTCACAGAGGTCGCCGGCCCCGAGGCCATCGGGATGGACGACTTCGTCCGCACCGCGCTCGCCGCCAACGCAGATCCCCGCCGGGTCGTGACCGACGCCCGGGCGCCGTACTTCGGAGCGGTGATCGACGATCACACCCTCGCCCCCAACGAGAACGCCACCATCTACACCACGCGGTACGCCGACTGGATGACCGCCGAACATGCCTGAGCCGCAATCGGAATCATCGATAAGCGTTGTGCAGGACGTGCGACCACCGTGGATTCCCGGCGATGCCCGTGTGCTGACGGTTCTGATCAAACATCCGCCCGGCTCACCCGGCTATCCGCCACATCGGGTCCGCGGCGGTCCGGCGTTCGGCTACATGATCGACGGTGAGATGCTGTTCGAGCTCGAGGGGCAGGCGCCACGCGTCCTGCGCGCAGGAGACGCGTTCTGGGCGCCGGGCGGCGACCTGATCCACTACCGGGACGCGAACAATCGCGACGATGTCGCCTGCAGCTTCGTCCTCACGATGTTCCGCGCACCCGGGCAACCGTTGCTCGAACCGGTCCCCGAAGAGGAACTGGCGGACCGAAAGGGACTGCACGCCACGCAGTTCGAGGACACCAGCGCACACCGATGGCGTGCGGAAACCCGTGAGCTCGTCTTGACGGAGGCCACCGCGACAGTGGCCGTCCACCCGGCGCCGTCGGGCGGGGAGATCTCGATCGCCCTGACAGGCAAGGCGCTGTCGAACGACCTCCTTCTCGCCGACAGCGGCAACATCGCACTGAAAGCCGTCGGCGAGGCCAGCCACCCGATGAGAGTGGTGCCGATGCGCCTCGACATGCTCAGCGAGCTGCCGACCATCCGTGTGGTGGGACTGGGCATCACCGAGCCGACCGAACTGCGGCTGGTGATCGAATTGACAGCACGCAACCCGCACATCGACGCCATGTCAGTGATCACGTGCGAATGTGATTCCGTTCTCCTCGACCCACAGATGCCGGTCGCGCTACTGGATTTTCAGTTGCAAGGGTGATGCGCACCGCATCACCCTTCGGCGCAGCCAAAGGCTGCCCCGCGAGATAACTCATTGTGCGAGTAGCCATGGGCGGCCAGGCTTTGGATTGATGCCGAATAACAGTGCAACGCCGACCTGCCGGGCGGTACGGGAATGGGGCGACTGGCCCAATCTCGCCGCATCCAACTGGCCCACGATCGGCGCGGTGCCGCGATTAGCGTTTGACGCATGCTAGTCCGTGGCAGCACGAAGATCTCTGATCTGCCGTGCGTCACACCCACTGATGGCGGCGACCCTGCGGTGCTGCTCGCCGCCAAGTCCGCGCCGCCGGCCATCCGGGCTCAGCTCATTGAACGGGCAGCTCTCATCCAGACCCTTTCGGCGGAACCCGCTCGCAAGCTCACGTTGCTCAGCGCGCCTGCGGGCTGGGGTAAGACAACGCTCCTGGCGCAGTGGGTGAACGGCGCGAATGACCGCTGTCGGTGCGGCTGGGTGTCCCTCGACGCGTCGGACAATGACCCGGCCCGATTCTGGGCCTGCGCCATCGCGGCGCTGAGCAAGGCCAGCCCTGGCGTGGCCACGCGAGCGTTCGAGCTCATCACGATGGGCGCCGACCTCCGACAGGTGGTGCTGCCGACGCTGCTCGACGAGTTGGCGGCCATCGACTACGAGGTCGTCCTGATCCTCGACGACTATCACGTTGTCGAGAATCGGAGCGTGCACGAGCAGGTGGGTTTCGTCATCGAACGGATGCCCCCGACTTTCCGGCTGGTGATCGCCACCCGCTCGGATCCGGTGCTGCCGTTGGCGCGGCTGCGGGCCCGGGCCGAGTTGCTGGAACTGCGGGCCGAAGAGCTGCGCTTTCACGCAGGCGAAGCCGCGGACCTGCTCGACGGTGTGCTCAGTTTCAAGTTGTCCGACGCACACGTCGAGCTCCTGTTCCGCCGTACGGAGGGGTGGGCCGCCGGCCTGTATCTGGCAGGCCTCTCGTTGGCAGGCCGCACAGACGCGGCAGCGTTCATCGAGAACTTCGCCGGCGACAATCGTCACATCGTCGACTACTTGGTCGCCGAGGTGCTCGACGGCCAACCGCCTCACATCCGCAGCTTTCTGCTGCGGACCTCGCTGCTGAGCAGGTTGAGCGCGCCGCTGTGTGACGCGGTGCTGCAAACGAGTGGCAGCGCGTCAGTGCTGGAGACCATCGAGCGGGACAACCTGTTTCTGATGCCCCTGGATGTGTCACGGCGCTGGTACCGATATCACCAGCTGTTCGCCGACTTGCTGCGCACAGAATTGCGTTGTAGCGAGCCGACTTTGATCCCGATCCTGCACCAACGGGCCGCAGCATGGTTCGCAGGCGAGGGCTTCATCGACGAGGCTGTGCACCACCTCGTCGCTGCCGGTGACATGCTCGGCGCGGCAGACCTGATCGCCACCAATTGGGCCACCACCTTCAACGTCGGCCGTCTGTCGACGGTGTCGGGTTGGCTGGACGCGTTGCCGGTCGAAACCGTGTCAGGTAACGCGCAGTTGAGCATGGCCAGGGCATGGATTGCGCTGGGCTGGGGTCGCCTCGACGACGCGGACCGTTGGATCGACGCGGTGCCAGCCGCGCGCGCAGGCGATACGACTGATGTCGACAACGTCGATGCGAAGCTCGTCGTGCTGCGCGCGTTGCACCGTTTCAAGTCCGGTGACCTTGCTGCCGCCCTCGATACAGCGCGACGGGCCGCCAGTCTCGACCTCGGCGATGCGCCGGTGGCTGGGCCGATTGCGTATTGCGTTTACGGAGCGTCGCTGTATTACTCGGGCTGCACGCACGACGCCGAAGCGGCATTCCGCGCGGCCGCGGCACTGGCCGAGAAAGTCGGTCATCTGCTCGCGCACCGATACGCGTTGGGCTATCTCGCCATGATCTCGGCCCACCAAGGGCATCTGGTCGATGCCGAAGACCTGATCCGCCGTACGACCGGCAGCACCAGGGGGATGGCCGACGAGGAGCACTTCGTGGACATGATGGCGTCGCTTGTCACGGCGATCATCCTCGACATGCGCGGTGACGCGGGCGCAGCCGCTGAAGCCGCCGACATGGCCGTCGGGTTTGCCCGACGCGGCGCAGGAATCCTCGAAGTGGCCAACGCGCTGTTGATCCGGGCCGAGATTCTCGGACGCCGCGGCGAGCATGTGAAACGCCGAGCCAGTCGCAACGAGGCGGCCATGCTGCTGCGCGGCTGTGCCGACGGCGGCATCGTTGCCAAGTCGCTCAGCACGGCGCGCCGCCCGAAGGTGGTCGACATGGGCCCGTGCAACGCCACGATCGCAGAACAGCTGACCGCCAAAGAGCATGAGGTGCTCGGACTGCTGGCGACCAAACTGTCGCGCCGCGAAATCGGCCAGCGGCTTTACGTCTCGCTGAACACCGTGAAAACCCACCAGCGCGCCGTCTACCGCAAACTGGGTGTCGAGAGCCGCAGCGCGGCGGTGACCCGAGCCCGCGAGCTTGGCTTGCACTAACCCGGGTGAACATGCGGGTGGGGTGATGACCGGCGTCGAAGGTTGAGCCACAGTGAAAATACGGCTGATCTGCGCACCGGAAGGATGGATGTGAGCGAGAAGGAACTCGACGTCGTCGTCATCGGCGGCGGGGTCGGCGGGGTGGCCGCCGTGCGGAAACTCGCATCGTCCGGGCTTGCCGTGGCGCTCGTCGAGGATCGTCTGGTCGGTGGTGAGTGCCATTACTGGGGCTGCAACCCGAGCAAGTCACTGCTGCGCTCGATCGAGGTGCTGAATCTCGCTAAGGCGGTTCCTGGTGTGCGAGAGGCTATCTCGGATGTGCGTCTCGACGTAGCCGCTGTCTTCGCCAAACGCGACTGGCTGATCGAGCAACTCTCGGATCAGGACCGAACGGCGTCACTGCGCCAGGCCGGGGTAGCCGTGTTCCACGGGATCGGCCGGTTGCGCGGTGAACGGACAGTGCACGTGACGCATGCCGATCACACTGAAACCGTCTTGGTTGCGCGCCAGGCGGTGGTCGTGGCGACCGGCACGCGCCCGCATATGCCGGAGATACCTGGGCTGGTGCAGGCGCGCCCGTGGACCAATCGTGACCTGGTCACCATGACACGAGTGCCCCCTCGCGCGCTGGTGGTCGGCGGCGGACCGGTCAGCGTCGAATTCGCGACCATACTGCGCGGTTTGGGCTCGGCCGTGACGCATCTGGTGCGTGAGGACGTTCTACTCGACGGCTGTGAACCCGAAGCCAGCGAGTTTGTCGCGGAGTCGCTGCGACGCCAAGGCGTCGACCTTCATTTCCGGACAGAGTTGTCCTCGGTAACCCGCTCCGTGGCGGGCGGCCCGGTGGCCGCGACGTTCCACGACAAGATCATCGAGGTGGACGAGATCGTGTTGGCCGCCGGACGGTGCGTCAACACCGACGACATCGGACTGGAATCCGTTGGTCTGCAGAGCGGCCGACCAATTGCGGTCAACGACCACCTACAAGCGGTCGGTATCCCCGGCGGTTGGCTCTACGCCCTTGGCGACACCACGGGGCGCGCGCGACTGTCGCACATCTCGACCTACCATGGCCGTCTCCTCGCCGATATCATCGCGGCCCGTGCGGCGGGGCGAGACCCCGACGAGGACAAGCTGATGGCCCGTGATGTCGGCAATATCGCGCAGGTCATCTTCACCGAACCGCAATTGGTCAGGGTGGGTCGCACCGAAAGCCAGGCTCGTGCACAGGGATTCGCGGTGCGGACGCGAACTGCTCGTTATCCCGGCACCCTGCGGTTTCTGACCCTCTACCGTGACGGCTTCGAAGGTTGGGCGAAGCTGGTCATCGACGCCGACACCGACGCACTGCTCGGGGCGACGTTCGTCGGCCCGCAGTTCTCGGAACTGGCCCAAGCCGCCACCCTGGCGGTCGTCGCGAAGATCCCGGTCGGTCTGCTGCGCCATGTTGTCGCGCCGCATCCGACAGTCAACCAGGTCTGGGATCTGCTGCTGGCCGAGGAGTCGTTCGCCACCGTCGCATCCGAGGCAGTGCCATGCGGGTAGCGGGAGTCCGCTCGTTGGGTGGCCAGGTGAAGATCCTCGACGTGGACGAGCCGCGACCGTTGGCAGCGGACGAGGCACTGATCGAGGTCCGCAGCGCCGGAATCGGCAATTGGGACAACATCGTTCGCACCGGCGATTGGGACGTCGGCATCTCGCCACCGATGGCGCTTGGCGTCGAAGCTGCCGGGGTCGTCAGGGGCGTCGGCGCCCGGCCGAACGGCTTCAGTGCGGACGACGAGGTGCTGTGCCACGTCGCGCCGCTGCGCGAACAGGGAATGTGGGCGCCGTTTGTCATCGCACCCGTCGAAGCGCTGGCCCATAAACCCGCCGCGGTCTCGTGGGACACTGCGGCCATCTTTCCGGTGCCAGCGTTGACCGCTGGACAAGTGGTCGACGAGGCGTTGGCCCTTCGCGGCGGAGAAACCTTGCTTGTGCACGGCGCCGGCGGCATCACCGGTGGCCTCATTGTCCAACTGGCTGCGCTGCATGGGGTTGATGTGCTCGCCACCGCCAGTCCGCGCAGCGCGGACCGGGTCCGCGGGTATGGCGCACGTGAGGTGCTCGACTACCGCGATCCGATGTGGCCGCAGCACGCAAAACTGTTGGCGGAGGGAGATATCGGCGCCGTCGCTAACGCCGCCCGCGGCGGCGCCGCCATGGCGATGACCGCACTTTCCGACGGTGGCCGGCTGGCGACCATCACCGGTGATCCACCCGAATCCGTCCGCAGCATCAGCGTCACGGCTGTCTACGTTCGTCCCGACGGCGTTCGACTCGATTCGTTGGCCGCGCTGCTGAACGAAGGCCGGTTACACATGCCGACCCCGCGGTCGTACGGCCTGGCACGGGCTGCGTCCGCCCTCGCGCAAGTCGTCGCGGGCCGCGAGCCCACCGGGGCGGTCATCAGGACCGACAGCTGACCAGGTGGCCGTCGACGCCACCGAGAAAGGTCTTTGTATGAGAAGCGATCACCCCACCGCCGCGGCCGCTGGCACTTTGGAACTCGGCGGCCGCCTCACGGTCAACCGACTGGGGTTCGGCACGATGCGACTGACCGGGCCCGGTAACTGGGGTCTGCCCCGCGACCCGCATCAGGCGGTGGCCGTGCTGCGCCGTGCGGTGGAGTTGGGTGTCACGTTCATCGACACCGCGGACTCCTACGGCCCGTTCGTCGCCGAGGAGTTGATTCGCGTCGCTCTGTACCCCTACCCCACCGACCTGGTGGTGGCCACCAAGGCCGGGTTCCTGCGGACCCGTCCCGACGCGACCAACACGCCGTCGCCGGCATCCTGGACGCCGCTGGGCAAACCCGAGTATCTGCGCCAGCAGGTCGAAATGAGCCTGCGCAGGCTCAACACCGACTGCATCAAGCTGTTTCAGTTGCACCGCGTCGACCCCGCCTATCCCCTCGACGACCAGGTCGGCGAGCTCGCCGACCTCAAGGCTGAAGGCAAGATCGAACTGATCGGGCTGTCCGAAGTCGGCGTCGATCAGCTCGAGGCGGCGCTGAAGATCACCCCGATCGCCTCCGTGCAGAACATGTACAACCTCACAGCGCGCGACGCCGAGCCGCTGGTAAACGCTTGTACCCAAAGGGGTATCGCGTTCATCCCGTGGTTCCCGTTGGCCGCCGGTCCGCTGGCGACGCCCGATGGACCATTGGCAAAGATCGCGGCCGCACACCAGGCCACGCCATCCCAGTTGGCGCTCGCTTGGCTGCTCGCCCGTTCACCGGTCATGTTGCCGATTCCCGGCACTTCCTCGGTGCCGCATCTCGACGAAAACATCGCCGCCGCAGCGGTTTCACTCACCGATGACGACCTCAAGACGCTCGACGACCTCAGCACCGTCGCCGCCGGCTAAAGGAGATAGACCTTCGTGAATTCAGCCATGCAAATCACCGATAACCAGGCCAAGAGCTGCTACGAGGGAGTCATCGACGACCAGGTAGTCGGCGTTGTGGTCTACAAGCGGATTCGTGGCCGCGTCGTCATCCGCCACACGGTGATCGAGTCCGAATTCCGCGGCAAGGGCCTCGGTGCGCAGTTGGTCCGGTCTGTCCTCGATGATCTGCGTCAGCGCGGCGACAAGATCTCGAACTATTGCGGATTCGTCGCCGACTTCATCGCCGAGAACCCCGAGTACCACGACCTGGTCGACGCCGACCGTCCCGGCGTGACCGCGCCGCGCGAACTGCGCGGTCAGGAGGGCGTCGCACCGGCGCCCTTTCAGTAGTCACGACCCGGCAATGAGAGTCCGCGACGCCGCGGTGTGATGGCGGTGGCGGTGATGGTGTCGATGGTCGCCTTCCTCGACAGCACCGTGGTGAATTTGGCGCTGCCTGCCACGACACGTGACCTCGGCGGCGGAATGACCCGCACAAGAGGGTCATTGACGGTTACCTGCTGGCCCTGTGCCGCGATCGCGCCGGTGCGCAACCCGCCCTTCCGAGTCACCCGGGTGAATAGCGCCGCGGGTGAAGACAGCTCACCCCAAGCGTAACGAAGCTTGAGCCCCAACAGACCGGTTATTCATCCTTCGAAGGAGCTGATTTATGAGCACAGAGTTCAGTGGCAAGAAGATCGTCGTCGTCGGCGGCAGTGCGGGCATGGGGCGCCAGGTCGCGCTCGACGTCATCGATCGCGGCGGCAGCGCAGTGATCATCGGACAGTCAAAGGGCCGCGTTGATGACACCGTCGCTGAACTGACCGCCCGGGGCGGTCAAGCCTGGGGCATCGCCGCCGAGCTGACCGACCGAACCGCAGTCAGCGATATCCAGCGCGTACTGTCCGGACAGCACGGCGACGCGACACTGATGGTCAATGCGGCCGGCTATTTCATTCCAAAGTCGTTCCTGGACTACGACGCCCAAACCTACGATTCGTACCTCGATCTGAACTACGCCCAGTTCTTCCTGACCCAGACCGTGGTCGCGGGCATGGTTGCCAACGGTGAGGGTGGCTCGATCGTCAACATCGGCGCCATGTGGGCGCATCAGGCCATCGGCGCGACCCCGGCGTCGGGTTATTCCATGCAGAAGGCAGGGCTGCACGCCCTCACCCACAATCTGGCCATCGAACTGGCCGGCCACCAGATCCGCGTCAATGCCGTCGCACCCGCGGTGGTGAAAACGCCTCTCTACGAACGCTTTGTCCCCAAGGACGAGATCGACACCACGCTGGCGACGTTCGCGCCCCTGCACCCGCTGGGCCGCGTCGGCACCCCGGTCGACTTGGCCAACGCCATCACGTTCCTGCTCTCCGAGCAAGCCAGCTGGATCACCGGCGCGATTCTCAACGTCGACGGCGGCGTCATGGCCGGCCGCAACTGAGCCAAGGGGGCACACCGATGCACGACTATCACAAGAATCCGAATGCGGTCGCCGGGTTGAGCCCGGAGCAGTACTACGTCACCCAGGAAAGCGGCACCGAGCGGCCTTTCACCGGTGAATACCTGGACAACCACGAGCCCGGCATCTACGTCGACGTGGTTTCGGGTGAGCCGCTGTTCGCGTCGGTCGACAAGTTCGACAGCGGTACAGGCTGGCCTAGCTTCACCCGACCCGTCGACACCGACAACATCGTCGAGAAGTCCGACCACCGACACACCATGGTGCGCACTGAGGTGCGCTCACGCCACGGCGACAGCCACCTCGGGCATGTATTCACCGACGGACCGCCATCCAAGGGCGGCCTGCGCTACTGCATCAACTCCGCGGCGCTGCGCTTCATCCACCGCGACAACCTCGAAGCCGAGGGCTACGGCGAGTACCTGACGCTCTTCGGCAAGGCGCACCAGGCCGATCCCGAGCTGACGGAGCCGCGGTGATGACCACGAAAACCGCGATTCTCGCAGGCGGATGCTTCTGGGGCATGGAGGACCTGTTTCGCCACCTACCGGGCGTCGAGTCCACGAGGGTCGGATATACCGGCGGCCGAAACGAGCACCCCACTTATCGCAACCACCCCGGACACGCCGAGGCGATCGAGATCGCCTACGACCCCGCCAAAACGGATTACCGCGCCCTGCTCGAGTTCTTCTTCCAAATCCATGACCCGACGACCAAGAACCGTCAAGGCAACGACGTCGGCACCAGCTACCGCTCGGCGATCTTCTATACAGACGACGACCAGAAGCGCATCGCCTGCGAGACCATCGCTGATGTCGAGGCATCGGGGCGGTGGCCCGCCGCGGTGGTCACCGAGGTGACGCCGGCCGGCGTCTTCTGGGAAGCCGAACCCGAACACCAGGACTACCTGGAGCGCTACCCCAGCGGCTACACCTGTCACTACGTGCGGCCGGAATGGAAACTGGCTTCCCGCAGTGGATCTGGTGCCACTGAGTCGCAGAATGGCTGAGCGCCGACTCACGCGCGATCGGCAAATGCTGGCCGCCGCGTACTCGCCGGTTGTCACGTTCGCGATCGGGCTGATCGCTGCACGAGTCTCGAGCATGCGACGACATCCGTCCCAGGCAACAGCGCGATGAAGCAGAACCTCATCCTGAGCGCGCTGTCGGCGGCGGGAGTGTCGGTCTGGTTGGACCACCTGTCCCGTGACCGCCTGGAGTCGGGCGACCTGCAGCGACTGATCGACACCAGAAGCGTCGTGGGCGTCACCACCAACCCGTCGATCTTCGCGCAGGCGATCTCCCAAAGCCAGGCCTACACTCGACAACTCACCCAATTAGCCGAGTGCGGCGCCGACGCCGACTCAGCGATCCGCGCGGTCGTCACCGACGACGTGCGGGCAACGTGCGATGTGCTCCGGCCGCAATGGGAGACCTCCCTCGGCGTAGACGGACGGGTATCGATCGAGGTCGATCCGCGACTGGCGCACGACACCGAGGCGACGGTCAGCCAGGCCGCGGAGCTCTGGAAGATCGTCGACCGGCCGAACCTGTTCATCAAGATCCCCGCTACGCCGGCCGGGATGCCAGCCATCACCGCCACAGTGGCTGAAGGCATTTCAGTCAACGTGACACTCATCTTCTCGGTCGAGCGCCACCGCCAGGCGATGAATGCGTACCTCGCCGGATTGGAAGCCGCACAACACGCCGGGCGGAACCTCTCCGCAATCCATTCGGTGGCGTCACTGTTCGTCTCCCGGGTCGACACCGAGATCGATCAACGCCTGGAAGCGATAGGCACCGACGCCGCAATGGCGCTGCGCGGACGGGCCGCGATCGCCAATGCCCGCCTGGCGTATGCGGCCTACCAGGACGTGTTCGAAGCCGGAACACGTTATGCCGCACTCAATTCTGCAGGCGCCAACGTCCAGCGACCGCTGTGGGCATCCACCGGGGTGAAAAACCCGGCCTATTCCGACACCAGGTATGTCACCGAACTGATCGCACCGCACACCGTCAGCACCATTCCTGAACAAACTCTCGAGGCCGTCGCTGACCACGGCGTCATCGTCGGCGATTCCATCACCGGCACAGCGAGTTCGGCCCAAGCGGTGCTCGACGACGTCAGCGCCGTCGGCGTCGACCTCGCCGACGTCTTCGCGGTGCTCGAGAACGACGGCGTCGCCAAGTTCGCAGCGTCCTGGCGCCAACTGCTCGCCGCCTACGGGAAATCGGACCGTTGACGACCCAGGAGCATCTCACTGACGAACTGCAGGTTCGCCGGCCGTTCCCCGCGCGGATGGCCCCGAAAGGCGCGCTTGTCTACAAGCTGATCACCACCACCGATCACAAGATGATCGGCATCATGTACTGCGTCGCCTGCTTTGCGTTCTTCTTCGTCGGCGGATTGATGGCGCTGTTGATCCGCACCGAACTGGCCGCGCCGGGCCTACAGTTCCTGTCCAACGAGCAGTACAACCAACTGTTCACCATGCACGGCACGGTGATGCTGCTGTTCTACGCGACCCCGATCGTGTTCGGGTTCGCCAACCTGGTGCTGCCGCTGCAGATCGGCGCCCCCGACGTGGCCTTCCCGCGGCTGAACGCGTTGTCGTTCTGGCTGTTTCTGTTCGGCGCCCTGATCGCACTGGGCGGCTTTCTCAGTCCCGGCGGGCCTGCCGACTTCGGTTGGACCGCATACACCCCGCTGTCGAATGCCATCCACTCCCCCGGCGCGGGTGGGGATCTGTGGATTCTGGGTCTGATCGTCGGTGGTCTTGGCACCATTCTGGGCGCGGTGAACATGATCACCACCGTCACGTGCATGCGCGCCCCGGGCATGACGATGTTCCGGATGCCGATCTTCACCTGGAACATCTTGGTGACCAGCGTCATCGTGCTCGTCGCGTTCCCGTTGCTGACCTCGGCGTTGTTCGGACTGGCTGCCGACCGGCACCTGGGTGCGCATGTCTTTGACCCGGCCAACGGCGGTGTGTTGTTGTGGCAGCACCTGTTCTGGTTCTTCGGCCATCCCGAGGTGTACATCATCGCGCTGCCGTTCTTCGGCATCGTCACCGAGGTCATTCCTGTGTTCTCCCGAAAGCCGATCTTCGGCTACATCACGCTGGTCTATGCCACGCTGTCGATCGCCGCGCTGTCGATCGCGGTGTGGGCACATCACCTGTATGCCACCGGCGCGGTGCTGTTGCCGTTCTTCAGCTTCATGACGTTCTTGATCGCGGTGCCGACCGGCATCAAGTTCTTCAACTGGATCGGCACGATGTGGAAGGGCCAGTTGACGTTCGAGACACCGATGCTGTTCTCGGTCGGCTTCCTGATCACCTTTCTGCTGGGCGGTCTGTCGGGGGTGCTACTGGCCAGCCCACCAATCGACTTCCACGTCACCGACTCCTACTTCGTGGTGGCGCACTTCCACTACGTGCTGTTCGGCACCATCGTGTTCGCCAGCTACGCCGGCGTGTATTTCTGGTTCCCGAAGATGACCGGGCGGTTATTGGACGAGCGGCTGGGCAAACTGCATTTCTGGCTGACCCTGATCGGCTTTCACACCACCTTCTTGCCGCACCACTGGCTGGGCGCCGCAGGCATGCCGCGCCGCTACGCCGACTATCTGCCCACCGACGGGTTCACCACGCTCAACGTCGTGTCGACGATCGGCGCGTTCATTCTCGGCGTGTCGATGCTGCCGTTCGTGTGGAACGTGTTCAAGAGCTGGCGCTACGGCGAGCCGGTCATGGTCGACGACCCCTGGGGTTACGGCAACTCGCTGGAGTGGGCCACCAGCTGCCCGCCGCCGCGGCACAATTTCACCGAGCTGCCCCGGATCCGTTCGGTAAGACCGGCGTTCGAGCTGCACTATCCCCACATGGTGGACCGGCTACACGACGAAGCCCACGTTCGGCGCTCTCACCGCGCGACGCCAGGAGTGACCACGCGATGACGGATCAGATGAACGGGGCCGTGCATGCCCTCATCGGCGATCTCCCGACTGTTGGTGACGTTGCGATCAAAACCGCGGCGCTGTTTCTGACCGCGGCGATCCTGTTCCGCTTCACCGAACGACGCATCCTGGCGGAATTCGCGCCGTTCGACTGGATCGCCGCTGTCGCCGCCGGCGCCATCGTCGGTCGTGCAGCCACTGCCACCGACACCGGGTGGCTGCAGGCGACCACCGCGCTGCTGTGTCTCCTGGCCGCCCACGCACTCCTGACGCGTCTGCGCTTGATTCCCGCCCTCTGCCGGTTCATCGATCCGCCGCTGATGGTCCTGATCGCCGAAGGCGAAGTGAACCAACGCAACCTGCGCCGTTCCGGTCTGACGACCGCGGATCTGAAGGCGCTGCTGCGCGAACACGGGCACGCCAACGCCGACGGTATTCACCTGGCCATCCTCGAAACCAAAGGGGCCATATCCATTCTGGATGGGAGATGTCATGTCGAAAACCCTTGATCGCGTTCGCCTGGTGCGTGTCGTCGCGGGCGCAGCGATTCTTGTCGGCGTGGTGGCGTCGATAGCCAGTTGCGCCGGTAACGGATCCAACGAGCCGTCGACCACCCAGTCGCCGACCCCGACGACAACCACCACCACGCAGACCACGCCCCCTGGCGCGCCAACACCCGCGCCGACGGAAAAGAGCATCAACCCCACCGGAGGAAACCGGTTCACACCGACGGTCCACGCACCAGCGCCGCCAACGGCCATCCCCGGAAACCGCGAAAACACCGGATAAGGAGCACCAATGACTGTTGTCAACAAGGGATTTGGTGGACGCCGCACGCAGTCGGCACGCCAGTTGCCGCCCGGACAGCACTTGACCACGGACTTCCCAGTCCTGCAAGCAGGCCCGACTCCGCGGATCGATCTCGACCAATGGCAGTTCACCATCCGCGACGAACGCGGCGGCGAACACGTATGGGACTGGGCCAAGCTGAAGCACATGCCAAGTGAGCGGCTCACTGTCGACATTCACTGCGTCACCACCTGGTCGAAGCTGGATACCAGGTGGGAGGGCGTTTCGCTGGATACGCTGTTCGAATCGGTCGACACCACTGCCGAATCCGCATTGGTCGGTTCGTACGGCGGTTACACCACCAACATCCCGGTGGCAGATCTGCTCGGCGGAAAAGCGTGGATCGTCTATACCTATCAAGGCGAACCGCTCACCCCGGTGCATGGCGGCCCGGCGCGGTTGCTGGTGCCACATCTGTACTTCTGGAAGTCGGCCAAGTGGGTGCGGTCAATCGAGTTGCGCGAGAGCGACATACTGGGTTTCTGGGAGGGCTTGGGCTATCACAACTACGGAGACCCGTGGCAAGAGCAACGCTACGCCGGGGATTGACGTGGGCAATGGCTCGACACCGAAGTTGCGGTGGCAGATTGCGCGGGTGGTGGACTCGGTGCCCGAAACCGAATCCGCCCGAACGATCGGACTGGTGGTGCCCGGCTGGGGCGGCCACTTGGCCGGCCAGCACATCGATCTCAAGCTGACCGCTGCGGACGGGTACAGCGCACAGCGCAGCTATTCACTGGGCAATCCGGCCGACGGCGACCGCATCGAACTCACCGTGCAGGAGATCGTCGACGGAGAGGTGTCGCCGTATCTCATGACGGTGCGTCCTGGCGAGGAAATCGAGCTCCGCGGGCCCATTGGTGGCTGGTTCGTTTGGCGACCGGTCGACGGGACACGCAACCTGTTGGTCGCTGGCGGATCGGGGATTGTGCCGTTGATGGCGATGCTGCGGCAGCGGATAACGGTGGGCAGCGCGGAGTTTCGGCTTGTCTATTCGGTGCGCAGTCCGGCCGACGTCTTCTATGCCGAAGAGTTGCGCAACCTCGAGCGCAACTGTGATTGGCTGCAGGTCGCCGTGCTCTACACCCGGGCAGCCCCGCCGCAGACGGCGCGACCCCCCGGCCGGATCGACTCCCGCGACCTCGAAGCGCCAGGATGGACGGCCCAGGACGGATTCCGCACCTATGTCTGCGGCCCAACGGGATTCGTCGAATCCGTGACCACGAAACTGATCGATCAGGGCCATTCGCCATCGGTCATCCGCACCGAGAGGTTCGGGCCGAGCGGCTAGGCGAGGAAGAAGGAATGATGACAGAACCGACGCACGTCGATGGTAACGCCGCTGCGGGTGCATTCGCAGGGGTGGTCGGATTCGATGTCACGACCGCGACGGTGAAGTGCGCCGGGTGTGGTCAGGTCGCGCCCTTTGCCGAGAGTCACGTCTATCTGCGCGCCCCTGGCATCGTTGTGCGTTGCGCGCGGTGCGACCACGTCCTGGCCCGGCTGGTGCAGACCGAGGCGGACGTGTGGCTCGACCTGGGCGGCGCCCAGTCCTGGCGTATCCGGTTGCCTGCCCGCGGATGGTGAGCCCGACGCGATGAGCGGTTGGCCGTTGTGGCTGTCGGCGGTGATGTTTGCCGGTGCGGCAACGGCGATCTGGGCCGCGGGCATTCAGTTGTCGGACCAAACCGACGTGCTGACGACGCGGCTGGGCCTTGGCTCGGCGCTTGGCGGCCTGATCCTGTTGGCGATCGCCACCAATCTGCCCGAGATCGCTATCGTCGCCGCCGCCGCGACGGCGGGCAATATCGGTGTCGCAGTGGGCAATATCCTCGGCGGCATCTCCATCCAGACGGTGGTGCTTGTGGCCCTCGACGCGTTCGGAGTGCACGGCTGTAGACCGCTGACATATCGGGCCGCGTCATTGGTGTTGGTGTTGGAGGCCGCGGTGGTCGTCGCCGTGTTGGCCATTGCGGTCGCAGGCACCCAGATGCCCGCGACGCTGATTACAGGGCGGCTCACACCGGCCCCGCTGCTGATCCTGGTGGTGTGGGTGCTGGGCCTCGTTCTGGTGCGACGAGCGGGCCGGTCGTTGCCCTGGCAAGAGTCGGGCCAACCCCCGGACGGTCAACAGCAGCCCCGCGGGCATCGCACCGCGATGACCGAACAGCAGGCCACCGCCGAGGGCACCAGTACAGCCAGGGCCGCGGTGAGCTTCGGCCTCGCCGCCGTCGTCACGTTGATCGCCGGAGTCGTGTTGGAGCGCAGCGGCGACGCCATCGCTGACTACACGGGTTTGTCCGGCGTGCTGTTCGGTGCGACCGTGTTGGCCGCGGCGACCTCGTTGCCGGAACTGTCCACCGGCCTGAGATCGGTACGGCACGGCGACTACCAACTTGCCGTATCGGACGTCCTCGGCGGAAACGCCTTCCTGCCCGTGCTGTTCGTGCCTGCGACGCTGCTGTCGGGGCAGGCGGTGTTGCCGGCAGCCCAGCGCACCGACATCTATCTCACGGCGCTGGGAATGGTGCTGACGCTGATCTACGCGGTCGGCTTACTGTTTCGGCCCCATCGCCGCGTCGCCCGGTTGGGTGTCGACTCGCTGGCCGTCGCCGTCCTGTACGGGCTGGGTGTGGTCGGATTGTTCACCGTCTCGAACATGCGGTGATCGCGGTCGCCTCATCTCACCCGGGGTGAGATGAGGCGACGGGTGAAGACAGATCACCCAGCGTCCGCAGATAGTGATCACATGTCACAGAATCTGGCCACTGCAACCGCGGTCGATGTGCAAACGAGCTCTCGAACCAGAGAAATCGCGGCCCTCGTCGCCCGCTACGGTCTCGTGATCGTCATCGCCTGGTTCGGCGCCATGAAGTTCACTTCCTATGAATCCCAAGGCATCTCGCATTGGGTTGCCAACAGCCCGTTTTTGAGTTGGTTCTACAACTTCATGTCCATCGACGGCTTTGGCCGCTTGAACGGGACGATCGAACTGATCACCGCCGCACTGTTGGCCGTCAAACCATGGTGGCCGAAGGTCTCTGTGGTGGGCGGCGTATTCGCCTCGTTGTTCTTCGTGATGACGCTGAGTTTCATGGTCTCCACCCCTGGCGAAGGCGAGGCGTCTGCAGGCGGCTTTCCCATTCTGTCCGCCGACGGCGAGTTCCTGATGAAGGACATCGCGCTGCTGGGCCTTTCACTCTTTCTACTCGCGGACGCAGTCGACGCGGCCCGCAGACAACGGACGATCTCCACCAAGTGACCACAACAACCCACCGCAGAAGGGACGCGCAATGCAAGCCATCACTGTCTCGGACCGTGACGCCGGTGTCGCCGGCCTGTCGCTGACAGATCTGCCGTACCCGCAGCCGGCGACGAACGACGTCGTCGTGCGGGTGCACGCCGCGGGTTTCATTCCGGGGGAACTCGACTGGCCGGACACGTGGACCGATCGCGCGGGCCGCGACCGCACACCGAGTGTGCCCGGCCACGAGTTGTCCGGCGAGGTGGTCGAGTTGGGCTACGGCACCACGGGTTTGAGTGTTGGTCAGCGGGTGTTCGGGCTGGTTCCGTGGGACCGCAACGGCTCGCTTGCGGAGTACACCGCCGTCGAAGCCCGTAACCTCGCCCCGCTGCCGATCGACATCGACCACACCACCGCCGCCGCACTGCCGATCTCCGGACTGACCGCCTGGCAAGGCCTGTTCGACCACGGCCACCTCACCACGGGGCAAACGGCCCTCATCCACGGCGCAGGCGGCGGCGTCGGCTCTACCGCGGTGCAACTCGCTCGTGAGGTCGGTGCGCGCGTCATCGGCACCGGCAGGACCGCGGACCGGGAGCGAGCGCTATCGCTCGGCGCCCACGCGTTCATCGACCTCGAGAACGAAAAACTGGAAGCTGCAGGGGAAGTCGACGTGGTCTTCGACGTGATCGGCGGAGATGTCCTCGCCCGCTCTATTGCACTGGTGCGGGCAGGCGGAACGCTGGTCAGCATCGCCGAACCGCCCAAGACGCAGCCGCGCGACGGACGCGCGATCTACTTCGTCGTCGAATCCGACAGCGCCCGCCTCACTGACCTCGCCGCGCGAGTGCGGGATGGACGTCTCCACCCGGTCATCGGCGCTGTGGTGCCGCTCGCCGAAGCCGCCACCGCATTCGCTCCCGAAAAGCGCGTCCCGGGCAAGACGATCCTTCGTGTTGCAAAGGACTGACAGGGCGTCGGAACGCGCTAGCCATTTCGTCGTTCATGCAGTGGCGCTCCCAGTGTCATGGGCGATCGGACTGCTGGCGGCGGCGCGGATCGTTCCCGGAATCTCGTTGTCGGTAGGCGGTTTCGCCGTCGCCGTAGTGGTCTTCGCGGCGGCGCAGGCGATTCTGTTGATACCGATGTCGAGGTTGCCGCACTGGTATGTACCGCTGCTCCTCGGGAGCACCGGCTTGGGTGTGACGATCGTGGCTTTGATCCTCGCGTCGACGCTGACGCGAGGACTCACCATCGCCGGCGTGGCATCCTGGCTGGCTTCGACGATTGTGGTGTGGCTCGTGACGACGATCGGGGCGATCACCCTGCCGGAACTGGTCATCCACGGCGGGGGGCGGTGATGGGCGACACGCACGACGATCCGACGGATCACTCACGGACCACCCAACCGCACGCCGGCATCGCGATGAAGGACAACTTCATCTGGCCGGGGTTGATCCTGCTGGTCGTATCGATGTTCGGCGTGATCGGCGCGGCAGCAGCCGCCGCGTACCGCCATTACGAGTGGTTGCCCACCATGATTCTGATCGCCATCCTCGGCACGGTCGCCGGTGTGCTGTGGCTGGTCGTCGAAAATCGCCGGGTCACCCGCATCGAGGCACAGTGGAAGGCCAGGCAGCAAGGCGGTCGAGCCTGACACCATGAAGATCGGTGTCGCCCTGGCCGTCTGTGCCGTGTTGATCGTCATCGCCGGATGTGCAGCGACCGTTCGTCACATGGGAACACGGGCGCCCAACACCTCCCTGGACAGCGTCGAGATCGACGACTCGCCAGTGGCACTTCCGCGGACCGAACTTGTCACATGTGTGCAACTGGGCCCGAACGACTACCTGTTCTCGTGGACAGGATCGAATCAACTCGTGCCACGCCGTCCGTTGGAGGAGACCGAAACCTCGAGTCAAGTCGCTGTCGATTTCGCCGCTGAAACGTACGACGTGCGGTCACTGGATCTGCGGCTGTTCTTCCGCGGCTCCAACCTTCAGCTGCACGAACCCGCTGAACCCTTGCGGCTTGTGCGGTCTGGTCTGGACCGCTACCTGTTGGCGGGCATGGCCGAGGACCAGCCCTCCGAACAGCCGTCCTTGTTCTATGTGCGAATTGAATTGCACTGCGTGACATAGTCACCCGGGTGAATCGGCGATCCGGAGGATTACAACTCACCCGGACTGTAGCCAGGATGTTCGCATGGCAACAGTCGACCGTCCAGCAGATAGTGACTCGCCGCTGACTTCGCGCGAACGGGAGCTCGCTGCGCGGTTCGTCGACGACGCACTCCCTTACCTGGACCAACTCCAAAAATACGCCCGCCGAATGACGCGCAACGCCGTGGACGCCGAAGATCTCGTGCAGGAAACGATGCTGAGGGCGTACGCCGGCTTCAACACGTTCACCGAAGGAACCAACCTTCGGGCGTGGCTGTTTCGCATCATGACGAACAGTTACATCAATTGCGCGCGTCGTGCGCAACGTCGTCCAAGCGAGTACCTCACCGACTACTTCACAGACCAACAGCTTGCCGCCCTGGATCGACATTCGCGGTCAGCCGAAGTCGACGCGATCGCAGCATTGCCCGACGTGGAACTCGCCGAGGCCATGGCGACGCTGCCACAGCAATTTCGGCTGGCCATCTACTATCGCGACGTCGTGGGTCTGCAATGCCGGGAGATCGCCGAGATCATGGCGTGCCGCGAAGGCACCGTCGTGTCGCGGCTGAACCGCGGCCGGCGGCGCTTGCGAATCTTGTTGCAGGCAAGCCACGAAAGGGCATGAGTGTGCGCAGCCCCTATGGGCGGCTGATCATGCGCCGGTCTGGGTGCGCTTCACGCCAGGCAGCGATTGCCTGGTCCCACTCATGGCCGTCAAGCGTCGTCAGCGACGCCGGGAAAAGGCCATCTTCCTCCTTGGCAATGTGCTCATAAAGGTCGAAAACGGCTTTCCGGATCCGGTCCCGGTCTGCCGGATCCGTCAGGTCGACCGTGCCGAGCAGCTCCTCGAGTTCCCGGTGTTCGCGCACGAGCGGCGTGATGTGCTCGACGAACAGTTCGTCTCTGCTCAGCACGGCGAACAGCCCGTTTTCCTCGCCCCGCCAGTGGGATCGCAGCTCGTCGGCCATGGCGGCCAACAGCTCACGGGCCCGCTCGATGTCACCGGCGTCCAACGCGCGTATCGCCGCGCCGCCGTGGTTCATCGCGCGCTCGTGCTCCGCGATGTAATCACGCAACAGCGGCATCTCGCGGCATCCGCAGTACTGACACACGACGAACCTCCCCGCCCGGTAGTCATCCCCCCGGCGAACCTGCATTTTATACAACGTATGATTGTAAAAACCAGTGGGGAGTTCGTCGGAGTACCCGCCCCGGCGACGTCAGCTCGATCAGTCCTGGTGAGGAGCACGCAATGGAAACCAGCAGCGACGACCGATCGCCGCAACCCGAGGTCGGCGCCCACGTCGCCTCCTGCGTAATCCGAGTGACGAACCTCGACCGGGCCGCGAAATTCTACTGCGACGTGTTCTCGTGTCGGGTGAGCATCCGCGAGGACGATATGGCCCTGCTGTTGGCGCCCAATGGTTTTCAGATCTATCTCCACGCGGGGCGGACATTTCGGCGGCGCGGTCTCGGCACCCTCGGCGTCGCTTACCTGATGTGGGCCACTGACAGCCAGTCCGATTTGCAGCTCATCGCCCAGCGGCTGCGTGCATTCGATCCCGCGGTATTCACCCACACCGAGAACGAGGTGACCTTCGTGGAGGGCCGTGATCCCGATGGCAGGCGGATCGTGATCGCCCATCCGAGCCCTCATCGGCTATCTCGCAGAGTGATCGCCGAAGGGTTTCGCGGCTGAGCGGTGTGATCTCTACAATTCGTCTAGTTTTTACAATGAATTTTTGTGTAAACTCGGGTCATGACATACCGGGGCCGACGCCAGGACGTGTTGGCGGCGCTGCGGGCCACGGACGCCGCGTTGAGCATCTCCGACATCGCCGAGCAGCTAGGGATTCATCCCAACACCGCGCGGTTTCACCTCGAGGCGCTGGTGAAGTCCGGAAGGGCGCAGGCCGCTGAGGTCGACCGCACCAAACCCGGCAGGCCCCCGCTGATGTTCCGCGCGGTCGCGGGCATGGATCCAGGCGGTCCGCGTGACTATCGGATGCTGGCCGCCATCCTCGCCGAAGCGCTGGCGGGTCAATCCCAGCCGGCACGCCGGGCGGTCGCCGCCGGACGCGCCTGGGCCAGCCACGTCGCCGCGCCTGGCAGAACGCGCAGCCGCCGCAAGGCAGTCGATAGGCTCACCGATCTGCTGAGCGATCTGGGGTTCGCGCCGGAAAAGCCTTCCGCCACGACGGGTGCGGACGAGATCGGGCTGCGCAACTGCCCGTTTCTGGAGGTGGCAGGTACCCGCCGCGATGTGGTTTGCCCGGTGCATCTCGGGCTGATGCAGGGCGCGCTGGAAAGCTGGGACGCCCCCATCACCGTCGACGCGTTGACCCCGTTCGCCGAACCGGATCTGTGTCTGGCGCATCTCGCCCCGGCCGCAGGAGCCTCATCATGAGCACCGCTCACGCGGTCGCGGTCGCGGTCATGTTCACCTGGTTGGGCATGGTGTTGGCGATCTCGTTCATCGAGGCGCCGCTGAAATTCCGGGCCCCGGGGGTGTCGCTGCAGATCGGACTGGGAATCGGCAGATTGGTGTTCCGCGCACTGAACGCCGTAGAAGCCGTCTTGGCAGTGGTTCTGCTGATCGCAGTCGGCTATCGGCCACCGTCGACGACCGCTGTCATCGCAGTGGGTGTCGTGGTGGTGGCGCTCGCTGCCCAGCTGGTGGTGGTGCGACCGCGTTTGGCGCGCCGCTCGGACCTGGTCCTGTCCGGACCCGCCGCGGCCACGTCCGAAGGCCAGGACCGCCGCTCGCGGGCCCACTACGGCTATGTCGCACTGGAGTCGGTGAAGGTCGTCGGTCTGATCATCGGTGGCATCGCGTTGCTGGCCGCCTGACGAGCTCGAGGAGAAAGCCAACATGGCTGCCCCAGCACCACCTTCACGCGATCTTGCCGACCGCACGGACGTCGAGTCGCTGTTGCGCCGCTTCTACGGCGAAGCGTTTAGCGACGATCTTCTCGCCGAAGCGTTCGCGGACTTGTCCTCGCGCGGCCTCGACGACCACCTGCCCGTCATGTGTGATTTCTGGGAGACCGTGTTGTTCCGGGCTGGACTGTATCGGCGCAATACGCTCCAGGCGCACCGGCCCATCCATGACCGCACACCCTTGGCGGCAGCGCATTTCGCGCGCTGGCTGACCCTGTGGACGACGACCGTCGACCAGATGTATCGCGGCCCGATCGCCGACCACGCCAAGATTCAAGCCGCCCGAATCGCCATGGCGATGCACCGTCGCCTCACCGGCGTCCGAGAGCTCGGTCAAGCAAACGCGTGAGGGCACCGAAGCCCGCGAATGAAGTGGCGGTGTCTCGCGGTTGCCTCGAAATCATGCCGCGCGCAATCAATTCGACGGTCGCAGCGACTCCGCATGTTTGCGACAGCAGCAGTGCAATCAGCACGAGGATTTGAACCGCGGCGGCCTGCGCGGCTGATCCTGTGCTGAGCAGCACGCCGACGAAGGCGCCCGGAAGCGTGACGAGGCCGACGGTTCTCGTCGAATCGAGATTGGGCAGCAGTGCGTTGCCAGCAGTCTGTCCAATGATTTCCATCCGCGAGTCACGCTCGCTCATGCCAAGGCTGAGGGCCGCCTCCACTTCTCCGATCCGCAGTCTCAGCGCATCCAAAGCCAAACGCGCCGAGACGGATACGGCAGTCATGGTGTTGCCCAGCACGATTGCGACGATGGGTACGACCGCGACACCGGTCAGCGGAACGACGCCGGAAAGCAACAACAACGGCAACACCGCGATCATCCCGAGCGCGAGAGAGACCATCAGTAATGGGGAACCCCGGCTGGCCTGGCTGCGCTGGGCGGCGGTCCTGCTGGCGACCACAAACATCACCGCCAAAACGAGGACCGAGGACCACAACCGGGCGAGTGCGGCGGCAAGCACGGTCGCGATGGCAGCCAATTGCACCGCCGCGCGGATGGCTGCCCACGGCACAGTCCACGGCGATCCGAGTGCAGTCAACCAGTAGATCAGCGCGGCAGCGATGACCATGACGACGCATACGACAATCAGCGCGGGACTCAGGACCGGCTGCGAGGAGAGCATGCGTTTCAGTGTCCGCAACGCGGCTGACAAACACCGACATACCGTTGTCGCGGCGGTGTCTGACGCTGGTGTCATGAACGAGAACACGAGCATGGTAGAGACAACTTCGGATGCGACGCTGGCGGTGTGGTTAGAGATGTGGAACGCCGACAGTGCGATTGCGCGTCGGATCTGCAGTGCGGATTTCCGGATTCATTTCCTGGTCTCCGACGCCGATGGGTCGAACCCGTTCGATGACGTGCTGGGCGCCGAGAGTTTCGCTCGGGTCCTGGATCGGTGGCGCGAGGGGCATCCCGGTGTGGTGTTCACCGAGGTCGCCCGGGCCGTGGACGGCACGCACGGGCGGATGTTGTGGAACATGCAGGTCTCCGAGGTTGCCGTGGGCGGGATCGATGTCTTCGACTTCACCGAGGAGGGGCTGATCCGCGAGGTGTGGTCGGTGAACGGGACCCGCACGCACCTGACCTGAGACCGGGCAAACTCGACTCATGAAAAGAGCCGAGCGGTTGTACGCGCTGGTCGACGTGCTCCGAGGATCGCGCAGGCCGTTGTCGGCCGCCCGGCTCTCCGAGGAGTTCGCGGTATCGAAGCGCACGATCGAGCGTGACATCCAGTCGCTGCAGCTGGCTGGCGTCCCGATCTACGCCGACCACGGGGTGTCGGGCGGGTATTCGATCCTGCGGGAACACTCCCTGCCGCCGCTGAATCTCACGGTGCCGGAGTCCCTTGCGGTGCTCGCGGGCCTGGGTTTGGTGGAGACCTCGCCGTATGGCGCGGCGGCGCGGCGGGCACGGGCGAAGGTGCTGGCGATCAGCCGCGAGGATCAGCTTGCGCCGGTCGACGAGGCGTTGGCGTCGATGTTCGTCATCGACGCCCAGCCGCCGTCCAAGGCGGCCGTCTCGCTGATTCCCGAGGCGATCGCCGCGCGCCGGGTGGTGCGGTTGGACTACACCTCCAAGGACGGCCAGACCCACACCACGCGGGATGTGGAGGCGATGGGCCTGCTGCGCGGCGGGGACGCGTGGCTGTTCGTGGGGTGGTGTCGGCTGCGGGAAGGGATCCGCGGATTTCAACTCGACCGAATCCGGCACCTCGAGATCACCGCAGAGGTGTTTGAGGAACGCGATCCCGCGGTGCTCGACACGGACCTGTCGCGGTGGCGCACTCGCCGGCTCGGCTGACCGTCGAGCCGGCATTTTTGGTGGAGCTAAGGGGAATCGAACCCCTGACCTACTCGATGCGAACGAGTCGCGCTACCAACTGCGCCATAGCCCCTGATACCGGTAGCACAGGCTACCAGCCGCGAGGTCAGCACCGAAAATCTATTGCCCTGCCGCCCGCGGAAGGTCGAAGTCGCCGGCGAACGGTGCGTAGTCCAGGTGCTCGAAGATGGGGTCCTCGTCGTCGATCTCGAGCACCACCGAACCCGGCCTGCGCAGCCGCGACGGCACCACGTCGAACTCGCGGTCGTCGGTGTTCTCCACGCCCAGCCGTGAGCGCGCGATCCGCTGGGCACGCCTGCGGCGCAGCCGCTCCTCGATGCGGGTCTGACGGCGCAGATACGCCAGGTAGAGGATCGTGATGGCGCCGAGCGACCCGCAGGCGTACCACGCGACCGGCGTCAACGCGATCGCCGCCGCGGCGGCCACGATGATCGCCAGCGTCAGCGCCGTGAGCATCCGCTTGCGGAACTTGTACTTGCGGGCGTCGATGCTGGCCGCCCTGGCCTCCGCTCGCCGCCTGCGCGCGGCACTGATCGAGTCGGCGATCTGCAGATCGGTCTCCGACGGCGCTTCCAGGCCGGAGGAATCATCGACGTATTCGTACTCGTCCTCGGTGCCGTCGGACTCCGGCTCGTCGTACTCGGCCGCCGGCTCCCCGGCTTCGGGCTCCTCGGCTTCCGGTTCCTCGGCGAATTCGAGCGGCAACTCGTCGGCCTGTTCGGGTTCCTCGACGACCCTGATGGCCTCGGTCGCCGACTCCCCCACCGGCAGCGCACCGGAGTCCTCGTCGACAATGTCCACGTCGAGATAGTCTGGCTCGCTGTCGATTTCGGATTCGACGACCGCCGCGCGCACGACTGCGCGTTCCTTCGACTCCTCGTGCATCTCGTCGTCGAGGTCGTCGTCCTCAGCGGGTTGCCAGTCCGGATCGCTGTTGTGTCCGGCCGCCGGCCTGCCACGCCGCAGCAGCCGCGCCCCGCGGCTGGTGTTGAGCACCCGCGTCGCCAACGCCACGTCGCTGGTGCGACGAACGGCGTCGCGCTTGCTGATCAACATCGGAACCAGCACGAAGAGCCAGAGCACGACAAGAGAGATCCAAAGAAGGGATTGGGGGATGCTTGGCATGTCGCCTGCTCCTTTCCCCTACAGGCTAGGTCCGTGACCAGCGCATCCAGGGACGGCGCGCCGAGTCAATTACACACCTGTAATTCACAGCTGACAAGCACCACCAGCAACAAATGTCACATTAGTAACAGCGTTGGCCGCTTCGCTGCCGCCCGATCACGCCCAGGTTGCGTGACCCTCGCGCACCAACGCCGACGCCGCCGACCCGTTGAGTTCCTCGACGGTGACGGCCACCAGCAGGTGGTCGCGCCACGCCCCGTCGACTTCGAGGTAGCGCCGCAGCAGCCCCTCCTCGCGGAAGCCCACCTTTGCCAGCACCGCCCGGCTCGCCGCGTTCTCGGGGCGCACCGTCGCCTCGACGCGGTGCAACATGACCGGACCGAAGCAATGGTCCAGACCCAACGCCAGCGCGGCCGTCGCGACCCCGCGTCCGGTCACCGAACTGGCCACCCAGTATCCGATCCACGCCGAGCGCAGCGCGCCGTGCGTCACGTTGCCGATTGTCAGCTGACCGGCGAACTCACCGTCCACCTCGATGACATACGGCAGCATCCGGCCCTTGCGGGCTTCCGAGCGCAACCCGGAGCACACCGACGGCCACGACGAAACCGCATGCCGCACATCCCAATTCACGTCAGTGACCGGCTCCCACGGCTCCAGATGCGCGCGGTCGGCCAGCCTGATCCGGCTCCAGTTCGCCGCGTCGCGCAGCCGCACCGGCCGCAGTCGCACCAGCCCGCCCGGCACCCGCAGCGGGCCGACGGGCATCGGCCACCCCGGATGTAGTGAGCTCGAACGCCAAAGGTTCATGACGGACCGCCGGTGTCGATTCAGCCGCGCTGAGCCAGAAAAGCGACGTCGACGATCTCGCCGGTGCGGATCTGCTCGGCCTCGCTGGGAACCACCACCAGACAGTTTGCTTCGGCCAGCGTCGCCAGCAGATGCGACGCCCCCGGCGCGCCGCCGAGGGCCTGCACCAGGTACTCGCCGGTGTCCTGGTCGCGCATCAACTGGCCGCGCAGATATCCCTTGCGGCCCGCCACCGAACTGATCGGCGACAGCGTGCGGGCCTGCACCACCCGCCGCATCGGCTGACGCTTGCCCAGCGACAGCCGGATCAACGGCCGCACCATGATCTCGAACACCACCAGCGCGCTGACCGGGTTGGCGGGCAACAGGAACACGGGCACGCCGTCCGACCCGAGTTGGCCGAACCCCTGCACCGAACCGGGATGCATGGCGATGCGGGTGACTTCCATCTCGCCGAGTTGCGCCAGCACCGAGCGCACGCCTTCTGCGGCGGCGCCGCCCACCGCACCCGCGATCACCACGACCTCGGCCCGATTGACTTGGGTCTCAACGACTTCCCGTAATTCCTTGGGGTCGGTGTCGACGATGCCGACGCGGGTCACCTCGGCACCCGCGTCGCGGCCCGCCGCGGCCAACGCATAGGAGTTCACGTCGTAGACCTGCCCGTTGCCAGGTGTCCGCGAGATGTCGACCAGTTCACCGCCGACGCACATCACCGACAGCCTCGGCCGCGGATGCACCAGCACTCGTTCACGGCCGACCGCCGCCAGCAGGCCCACCTGGGCAGGCCCGATGATCGTGCCCGCCCGCACCGCGACGTCGCCGGGCTGCACGTCATCGCCTGTGCGTCGGACATAGGCGCCCGAGCGCACGCCGCGCAGCACGGTAACCCGTGATTCGCCGCCGTCGGTCCAGCGCAGCGGCAACACCGCGTCGGCAAGGGTCGGCATCGGCGCGCCGGTCTGCACCCTTGCGGCCTGCCGCGGCTGCAGCCTGCTCGGTGTCCGCGCACCCGCTTCGATCGAGCCCATCACCGGCAGGCTGACCTCGCGGTCGCTGTCCTCGCCGTCCTCGTCGCCGTCGGAGCCGCCACCCACGCCGAGGACGTCCACACTGCGCACCGCGTACCCGTCGATGGCCGCCTGGTCGAAGCCCGGCAGCGGGCGCTCGGTCACCACTTCCTCGGCGCACATCAGGCCTTGGGCCTCGGCGATGGCCACCCGAACCGGGCGTGGCGCCACCGCGGCGGCCGCTACCCGGGCCTGCTGCTCCTCCACCGAACGCAACTGCGCGCCTTTCTGCCGTTCAGGGGCCCGTCGTGGCGTCTAGCAGTCGATCAGCCCCAGTCGCTCCACCAACCACCGCCGCAGTTCGGGACCGTAGTCGTCGCGCTTCAACGCAAAGTCAACCGCAGCCTTGAGATAGCCGCCAGGATTTCCGAGGTCGTGTCGAGACCCGCGGTGCACCACCACATGGACCGGATGGCCTTCTCCGATCAACAGCTCGACCGCGTCCGTCAGCTGGATTTCGCCGCCCGCGCCCCGCGGCACGCGCCGCAACGCATCGAAGATCGCCCGGTCCAGCACATAACGTCCGGCCGCGGCGTACAGCGACGGCGCGTCCTCGGCTTTGGGCTTTTCGACCATTCCCTTGACGCGCAACACGTTCGGGTTGTTGGTGTCGGGAACAGGTTCGACGTCGAAGACGCCGTAGGCGCTGATCTCGTCGGGCGCCACCTCGATGGCGCACAGCACCGAGCCGCCGCGTTTGGCGCGCACCTTCGACATGGTCTCCAGCACACCGGTCGGCAACACCAGGTCGTCGGGCAGCAGCACCGCGATCGCGTCTTCGTCGTCGGCCAGGTTCTGCTCGACGCATCCGACGGCGTGGCCGAGGCCCAGCGGCTCGGCCTGCACCACCGATTCGACCTTGATCAGCGCCGGTGCGCGACGCACCTTTTCGAGCATCGACTTCTTGCCGCGGGCCTCCAGCGTGCCCTCGAGAACAAGGTCTTCGACGAAGTGCGCGACGACGCCGTCCTTACCCTCCGAGGTGACGATGATCAGCCGCTCCGCACCGGCCTCCGCGGCTTCGGCAGCCACCAGTTCGATGCCGGGTGTGTCGACGACGGGCAGCAGTTCCTTCGGCACGGTCTTGGTCGCGGGCAGGAATCGCGTCCCAAGACCCGCAGCCGGTACGACTGCGGTGTACGGGATCGGTACCTCAGGCCGTGTCATCGTTCACACCCTAACGCCCTCGTCGTGGATGGGCCGCGAAGCCGTCCGTTAGATCTGTTTTGCGGCGGCTGCGAAAAAGCTGCCATGGTTGTTCCCGTGGCGGGCCCCACCAAATCCGAACTGCGTGCCGAAATCCTGCAGGCGCGCCGCGGCTTGGCACCGCATCTGCACGACGCCGAGGCAGACGCACTGTGTGCGCATATGCGTTCATTCATCACCTCTTCCGTCACGGTCTGCGCATATGTTCCTGTCGGATCCGAACCCGGTTCGGTCGGCATGCTCGATTCGCTGCTGCGACACCAGGTCCGGGTGTTGCTGCCGGTGGCCCGCCACGACGGCGCGGGTGTGCCGATGCCGCTTCAGTGGGGCGAGTACTCCCCCGGCGCGCTGGTGGCCGCGCCATTCGGGTTGCAGGAGCCGGCCGAGCCGTGGCTGGGCGCCGAGGCGATCGGGGTCGCCGAGGTGGTGCTGGTACCGGCGCTGGCCGTGGACCGCAGCGGGGTCCGGTTGGGCCGCGGCGCTGGGTTCTACGACCGTTCGCTGCCGCTGGCCGCAGCGGCGGCGCGGTTGGTGGCCGTTGTCCGCGACGACGAACTCGTCGACCGGTTGCCTGCCGAACCGCACGACGTCCGGATGACGCACGCGCTGACGCCGCACGGCGGCCTGGTCGCACTCGGCTGACGAGTTCGCGCAGGGAATGATCCAGCCCACGTAGCGGTTCTAGCACTTGAGCCGGTAGAGTGCTAAGAAGTTTGACCACCTCGGAGGTTTCTGTGCCCACCTATTCCTATGCGTGTACAGAGTGCGGCGATCGGTTCGACGCAGTGCAGGCGTTCAGCGACAGCGCGCTGACGACTTGCGCCAAGTGCAACGGCCGGCTGCGCAAGCTGTTCGGCAACGTGGGAGTGGTGTTCAAGGGCAGCGGCTTCTACCGCACCGACAGCCGCGAATCGGGCAAGAAGACATCCTCCGGTTCGTCCAACGGCTCCTCGTCGGAGTCCACCAGCTCTTCGTCGTCGTCGTCAGACAAGGCCGGTTCTTCTTCCAACGGTTCGAGCTCCAGCAGCACGAGCGCGGCGCCCGCCGCGGCCGCGTCGAGCTAGCCGAAGTTATCCACAGGCGGGCCGCATGGCCGCGCTGTCAGCGTGTTGGGCCGCCTAGGTTGGCGGCATGGGGGACTCACTCAATCCGTCTGTGCTGAGTCGGCTGCTCGCCGCCAGGCCCGACTGGTCACGCACGCTCGCCGCTCGCCGGGTGGCCGCAGGCGCTCTCGTCGTGCTCGCCGCCGTCATCGCGCTCCGCTCGAACCCCCAGGGTGAACGCGCCGACGTCGTCGTCGCGGCACGTGACCTCGCCTCCGGCGTCGCGCTGACCGCCGATGACGTCAGGATCGAAAACCGTTCTGCCACAATGGTTCCCGACGGTTCGCGGTCGGACGTCGGCGCCGTGGTCGGTGCCACCCTTGCCGGGCCCGCCCGCCGCGGTGAAGTGCTGACCGATGTCCGGGTGCTGGGGCCGCGGTTGGCGGAATCGGTCGCAGGCCCGGACGCGCGTATCGTGCCGCTGCCGCTGGCAGAGAGTGCTGTCCTCGATCTGGTCCGCCCCGGCGACGTGGTGGACGTGCTCGCTGCGGGCTCGGACGCCGACAGCCAGACACAGTTGGTGGCGACGAACGCTGTCGTGGTGGTCGTCTCGGAGAAGCCGAAAGGCGCGGGCGGCGACCGCGTGGTGCTGGTGGCGCTGCCCGGTCACGCCGCCAACAAGGTGGCCGCCGCGACACTGCTGCAGACGGTGACGCTGACCTTTCACTGATGCGGTGCGGGCACCGGCGTGGTCGTCGGCGCGGCGGCGCCGTGCTGGATGGCGTCCATCACCATGTCGGCCAACTCGTCGGACGTCGAGGTGGTCGCCGGCCCCGGCGCGGGCGAGGGTGTGGGTTCGGCACTGGCCGTCCCGATTCCGAGCACCGCGATCCCGACCAGCACAGCCGCCAACACCAAGCGCACGGATCCTCCTGTTTCCCTGCCGGACAGTTCAATCCGCGAAGCTAGCAGCAGAGTGCGTCCGCTGCAGGCCCAACGCGACTAACGTCTGCCCTTGTCAGGTAGCACCGAATGCAGGAGGGATTCGAGCGCATGTTGAAGGGGTTCAAGGAGTTCCTGTCCAGAGGCAACATCGTCGACCTCGCCGTCGCGGTGGTGATCGGTACCGCGTTCACCGCTCTGGTCACGAAGTTCACCGAAAGCATCATCCAACCGCTGATCAACCGAATCGGCGCAGGCGGCGATGCCGACTACGGAATCCTGCGCATCAACATCGGCGGGGGTCAGACGATCGATCTGAACGTTCTGCTGTCAGCTGCCATCAACTTCATCCTCGTCGCCGCTGTCGTCTACTTCCTGGTCGTCGTGCCGTACAACAGGCTGCGCAAGAAGGGCGAGGTCGAGCAGGCGCAGGACACCGAACTCAGCCTGCTCACCGAAATCCGCAACATTCTGGTCGAGACGAACGGCCAGGTCGGCAAGCACGTCAGCGGCCCGGGCACCGGCCCGAGCCCTGACACTGCGAAGACAACCAGCGCCGACAGGAGTTAGTTCATGTTCCAGGGCTCGCCGTAGGTGGTGACGCTGTCGCCGGCCTTGGAGATCAGCCGAGCGAACGGACGCAGCAACACACCACCGGCAGCACCGGTCACAGTGCCGTGCGCGTTGGACACCGCCACCTTGCCGTGCGGACCCGACACGTCCACCGAGAACGTCGCAACCTCCTGGATACCCGGACCGTTGCCCAGGTCAGCCGAGATCGACACACCCGGGAACAGGTTCGGCGTAATCACCGAACCCAGCGGGTTGAACGCCGGGAACAACGACGCGTCGTCGAGCAGGATGTTCGGCGTGGTGTAGCTGAAGTTGATACCCACACCCAGCGACCACGGGAAACCAATCTGGTAACCCAACTCCAAGGTGCCCTCGAACTCGTCAGCACCCGGGCCGGCCACGTTGTACACCGCGCTTCCGGAGTGGAACCACTCGCGAGTCAGCCGGTTGCGGTCCAGGGGGAACACACCATTGAGGAAGGTGTCCCACTGCTGGATCGTCAGCGTCCGATCCTGGCCATCAACCAGGCTCAGCTCGTTGTCCAGACCTGCGTGAGAGGTGCCCGTACTCACGAACAAAGCGGCCAGCGCCGCCACCATCGCGACGAACACCCGACTGATTGCCTTCATCTACTCCCCATCTGTCCAGGCCTGGCGGTTACAACGGGTGATCGCATGTCGTGATGCAACCGTTACAGATGTTGTAGCTGACTTCTCTCGTTACTGTGGTGAAACGACGAAACAGCCCCCGGCGAAATCGCCGGGGGCTGCCTCGTCTACGCCCTGAGCTGGGAGTTAGTTCATGTTCCAGGGCTCGCCGTAGGTGGTGACGCTGTCGCCGGCCTTGGAGATCAGCCGAGCGAACGGACGCAGCAACACACCACCGGCAGCACCGGTCACAGTGCCGTGCGCGTTGGACACCGCCACCTTGCCGTGCGGACCCGACACGTCCACCGAGAACGTCGCAACCTCCTGGATACCCGGACCGTTGCCCAGGTCAGCCGAGATCGACACACCCGGGAACAGGTTCGGCGTAATCACCGAACCCAGCGGGTTGAACGCCGGGAACAACGACGCGTCGTCGAGCAGGATGTTCGGCGTGGTGTAGCTGAAGTTGATACCCACACCCAGCGACCACGGGAAACCAATCTGGTAACCCAACTCCAAGGTGCCCTCGAACTCGTCAGCACCCGGGCCGGCCACGTTGTACACCGCGCTTCCGGAGTGGAACCACTCGCGAGTCAGCCGGTTGCGGTCCAGGGGGAACACACCATTGAGGAAGGTGTCCCACTGCTGGATCGTCAGCGTCCGATCCTGGCCATCAACCAGGCTCAGCTCGTTGTCCAGACCTGCGTGAGAGGTGCCCGTACTCACGAACAAAGCGGCCAGCGCCGCCACCATCGCGACCAGCACCCGACTGATTGCCTTCATGTTCTCCCTAGCTATGTCGACGCCGGACCGGCAAGTCCGCCGTGTTGTTGTCCGTGAGTGGTTCCAACCGCTAAACCACACACGACGCGCGAGTGACATGTGACGCAAATGAGAGACCTCACATGCTGCTCTTACGTTTCGCTCATCGTTGACACGAGGAACATAACGGGGAGGCATCGCCCCGGCAACGCGTGGGGGACATGAACGCAGATCTCGCCAGTCGCCGATGCGGGTTTGCTGTCGCTTCACTGAGGGGTTCCGGGGGCCCCCGGGAGGCGCGTAGTGCCACCGCAGCGAGACAACACGGTCGCAATCGCTGCGCACATGCGCGAAAGCGTGCAGGTGCCGCCGACCACCTGGCATTTTCCGCGCTTAAAGGGAAATCACAGGTCAATCATGGTGAGGCGGAATATTGTCCCGCAACCACTGGTCATGCTCAGCGGCTTCGTCCGGCGAAAAAGTGTTCGCCTCGTCAACGGATAACTCGCGCAACGGATCCCCGAAGATCTTGTTAACTGCATCTCGGGTGCGCTATGAAGGATCAGTCACAATGGCATTCCTGTGTGACGAAGATCACATTCCCGAACGGATGACGATTCACATGCTTGTAACCGCCGGTACGGCGTGGAAATTTGCACGAAGCGTCCCGCCACCGACCACGACGCCGAATGAGCGTCGCGGCAGCGGAACCGCAGTGAGACCAATCTGGTTAGATCTCCAAGCTGGATAGCTGGCCGATGATCTGGACGGCCAACGGATTCAGCGTCGCCATGCCGTCGCGAACGGCGGCGCGGGAGCCCGCGAGGTTAACCACGAGGGTGCTGCCGGAGATGCCGGCAAGCCCACGCGATACGCCGGCATCGACGATGCCGGCCGAAAGGCCCGACGCCCGCAGGGCCTCGGAGATGCCGAGCAGTTCGCGATCCAACAGATCACGAGTCGCCTCAGGGGTGACGTCACGCGGGGTGACACCGGTGCCGCCCACCGACACCACGAGGTCCACGCCCCCGATGACGGCCGTGTTGAGCGCGTTGCGGATCTCCACTTCGTCGGAGGAGACCACCACGACGCCGTCGACCACGAAGCCCGCCTCACCGAGCAGCTCGGTCACCAACGGTCCGCTGTGGTCTTCCTCGCCATGAGCGGTGCGGTCATCGACGACGACAACCAACGCCCGGCCCACCAACTCCCCTGGCTGTTCCATGAGTGCAACCGTATATGCCGGAAGGGACAGCGGCGCGGCCACTCTGAGAGTGGGCGATCCCGTCGGCCCCACCGTGATGCTCACTGCTGCGCCTTACCGAGAGTGACCTGGACGGTCTGCGGCTTACCCGACTGATCCAGGTAGGTCAGCGTGACCTTGTCGCCGGGCGCCTTCGATCGCACGGCTGCCACCAGCGCGTCGGCGCTGCCGATCACCCGGTCGTCCACCTTGGTCACCACGACACCGCTGGGCAGGCCCGCGGCAGCCGCCGCGCCGCCATTGGTGACCTCGACGATCTTCGCGCCGTCCACGGCCGAGTCGTTGCCGACCTGGACGCCCAGTGAGGCGTGCGACGCGGTGCCGTTCTGGATCAGCTCGTCGGCGATCCGCTTGGCCTGGTCGACCGGGATCGCGAAACCAAGCCCGATGGAGCCGCTCTGCCCGCCCTGGTTGCCCGCGTCGGCGCCCAGGGTGGCGATGGCGGAGTTCACGCCGATCAGCTCGCCGTTCATGTTGACCAGCGCGCCGCCGGAGTTACCCGGGTTGATCGCGGCGTCGGTCTGGATGGCGTCGAGCACGGTGTTCTGGTTCTGCGCGTCGCCGCCCGCGGCCACCGGCCGGTTCAGTGCGCTGATGATGCCGGTGGTGACCGTGCCTTCAAGGCCGAGCGGCGAACCGACGGCAACCACATCCTGGCCGACCCGCAGATTTGCCGACGAACCGAGCGTGATCGGCGTCAGATTCGACGCATCCTTGGCGCGCACCACCGCGATGTCACTGCTCGGGTCGGTGCCGACCACCGTGAACATGGTGGTGCGGCCGTCGGCGAAGGTGACCTTCGTCTGCGCGCCCGCCGGGCCGCCGCTGGGACCGCCGAGGCCAGGGGGCAGCGGTGGTGCGCCGGGGCCGGTCTGGGCGGCGGCGACGACGTGGTTGTTGGTCAGGATCAGGCCGTCCGAGGACAGGATGATGCCGGAACCCTCCTCGGACTGCCTGCCGAGATCGACTTCGAGCTTGACGACGCTGGGCACCACCTTGGCCGCCACCTGCTCGACCGAGCCTGCGGGCAGGCTGGCCGCGGGCACGCTGGGCGCAGCGCCGGTGACACTCGAGGCCGCCGACGGGCGGTCCGGCTGTGCCAGCAACGCGACGCCGCCGCCGATGCCGGCGGAGACGATCGCGACGGCGATCGCTCCCGCGGTCAAAGCTCCTGCGCGCGAACGCTTTTGGGGTGGCTGCGGCATCGACATGGTGGAGGACTGCGGCGCGCCGCGGTACGGGTCGTAGTGCGTGCGGAACTGCTGCTGCGTCGCGTAGCGCCAGTCATACGGCTGCTGGGGCTGCTGATACGGACCGGGCCGGTGTGCACCGGGGTATCCGGGCGCCGCGTGCTGCTCATGGCCGCCCTGGCGGTGTCCCGGCTGTGGCGGAGGCGAGTACCTCGGGTGGTTCGTCATGTGGCTGCGGTGCTCTTCCTGGAGTAGGTTCCGACATCTTTAGCAACGACACATACAGGCTCAGGGTGCCCAGTTGGGCTGAGAATCCACTTAGAGAACTTTCGGGACATGCCCAGACTTCCCCCCGTTGTACAACGCGTGCCCATCAAGCATTCTCGGCGCTGACCACCGGTTGGTCGGCATCGATGGGGTGTGTCGCGGGAAGCGGCCGACCGGGCAGCACCACGTGGATCGACGTGCCCGGCGGTTGGCCACCGGGCACCGTGTCCTCGACCCGCAGCGAGCCGCCGTGTTTGACGACAACCTGTTTCACGATCGCCAACCCGAGGCCCGAACCCGGCATCGCCCGCGCCGACGTCGAGCGGTAGAACCGCTCGAACACCAGCCGCCTCTCCTGCGGCGGTATGCCAGGCCCGAAGTCCGACACCACCAACTCGGCGTGCACCGGGTCGATCTGCGTGAGCCGGACCACGACCCGTCCACCGGGTGGGCTCCACTTCGCGGCGTTGTCGAGCAGGTTGAGCACGGCGCGGGCCAGACCGCCGCCGTCGCCGTAGACCTGCCACCCGATGGCGGAGACGTCGAACTCAATGTCGTTGCGGCGCCGCCGAACTCGCTCCAGCGAGCGGTCCACCACCTCGGACATGTCGACGGGCTCGTGGACCACCGCGCCCGCCTCGTCGCGGGTCAGGTCCACCAGGTCGCCCACCAGCGTGGACAACTCCTCGATCTGCGCGATCACGTCGGCGCGCAGCTCGGCCATCTCCTCCTCGGGCAGCCGCGGCGCGCCGGGGGCCATCGACGCCATCAGCAATTCGACGTTGGTGCGCAACGACGTCAACGGGGTGCGCAGCTCATGGCCCGCATCGGTGACCAACCGGGCCTGCCGCTCGCGGGACTCGGCCAGCGCGCGCAACATCATGTTGAAAGCCTCTGTGAGGCGGGCAAGCTCGTCGCTGCCGAACACCGGGATGGGCCGCAGATCGTCGGTCCTGGCCACCCGTTCGGCGGCCTCGGTCAGCCTGGCCACCGGTCTGAGCCCGGCGCGGGCCACCGCCCCACCGGCCATCGCGGCCACCACCACGCCGAGGCCTCCGACGATCAGCAACACCGTGCCCAGTCGCTTGAGCACCTGGCTGGTGGGCGCCAGGCTCTTGGAGATCAACAGCGAACTGCCGTTGGTCAGGTGCAGCGCCAACACCCGCTGATGGTTGACGGTCCGCAGCGACATCAGCAATTCGCCTTGTACGACGTCTTTCTCGGGCTCGCCGAGCGGCAGCGTCTGCCCCTCCTGGTTGGCCGTGTAGATCGACCGGCCCGGATTGACCAGCATCGCGTTGACGTCCGAGTACGCGGTGCCCTCGATGGCCTTACCGGGGTCGGCGGCCAGTGAGCCGCTTTCGATCAGCAGCCGTGCCCGGCTGTGCAACTGGTTGTCGATGTCGTCGTAGAGCGCACGGGAGACCACCGCGTAGACCGCGACCGCCATCAGCACCACGACCATTGCCACCATCGACATCGCGAGCAGCATGACGCGCCAACGCAGCGACAACGAGCTGGCCGTGGCAACTGGCGGCCGCGACTTCACGCGCGGCCTGAACCCGAACTTCTGGGCTGACATCAGGGCGGTGTTTCACGCAACACGTAACCCACCCCGCGCACGGTGTGGATCAGTCGCGGCTCTCCTTCGGCTTCGGTCTTGCGGCGCAGATACCCGACGTACACCTCGAGGGCATTGCCGGACGTCGGGAAGTCGAATCCCCAGACCTCCTCGAGGATGCGGCTACGGGTGAGCACCCGGCGCGGATTGGCGATCAGCATCTCCAGCAACGCGAACTCGGTGCGGGTCAGGCTGATCGGCCGGTCGCCACGGGTGACTTCGCGCGTCACCGGGTCCAGGGACAGATCCGAGAAGGTCAGCGCGGGCGACTCCGCACCGTCGTCGGGCGTGGTCCTGCGCAGCAGCGCGCGCATCCGCGCCAGCAGTTCCTCCAGCGCGAACGGCTTGGGCAGATAGTCGTCGGCGCCCGCGTCGAGGCCTGCGACGCGTTCGGAGACCGAATCGCGAGCGGTGAGCACCAGGATCGGCAGGTCGTCGCCGGTGCTGCGAAGCTGACGGCACACCTCGAGGCCGTCCAGCCTCGGCATCATCACGTCGAGGACGAGGGCGTCGGGCCGGTCGTTGGCGATCGCGTCCAGGGCTTCGCGGCCGTCCTGGGCCAATTCCACCGAATATCCGTTGAACGAAAGCGACCGGCGCAGAGATTCGCGCACAGCGCGATCATCGTCGACGACAAGTATGCGCACAGCCACAGTGTCTATCTATCACCTGAGACTGGCCTGAGAGGCGCGCCGCGGAGCCGGCTTGACCGGCGACATTGCGCCGGGCGCGCGTCCACAGTTAGCGGCGGTCGAGGTCGATCAGGCCGAGGCGGGCGGCCTTGAGCAGGCGCCGCGGCACCTTGTGCTGCTGACCGGCGACGGTCACGTTGACCAGTTCGGGACGCTTGGCTTTCCACTGCGCGCGCCGGCTACGGGTGTTCGCGCGCGACATCCTGCGCTTGGGCACAGCCATGATCGAGCTCTCCTTTATAAGGGGTACAAAGTGCGCGCCACGCATGATCCGGCGTCGCAATTGCTCTTCAGGATAGCCGGTGAGCTGCATAGGCTCCAAAACAGGGAACGCCTTGACGCGAAACCGGAGGTACCGTCTAACCTACCGGTTGGTTGGGTCGATGACGACGACGGGAGAGCGCGTGGCCTCATCGCTGAATGCGGTGCGCATCGGCAACTGCTCGGGGTTCTACGGCGACCGGCTTGCCGCCATGCGCGAGATGCTCACGGGCGGCGATCTCGATTACCTGACCGGCGACTATCTCGCCGAGCTGACCATGCTGATCCTGGCCCGCGACCGGGCCCGCTCACCCGAGCGCGGCTACGCCAAAACCTTCCTGATCCAGCTCGAGGACTGCCTCGGGCTGGCACTCGACAAGGGCGTGCGGATCGTCGCCAATGCGGGCGGGCTGAACCCCGCCGGGTTGGCCACCGCGGTGCGGGCACTGGCCGAGCGACTCGGTCTGACGGTCAACGTGGCGCACGTCGAGGGCGACGACCTGGTGGGGCGCGCCGAGGAGTTGGGGTTCGGGTCGGTGTTGGCGGCCAACGCCTATCTCGGCGCCTGGGGCATCGCCGACTGCCTACGCGACGGCGCCGACGTGGTGGTGACCGGCCGCGTCACCGATGCGTCGGTGATCGTCGGGCCCGCCGCAGCCCACTTCGGTTGGGAACCCTCGAACTACGACGCACTTGCAGGCGCGGTGGCCGCAGGCCACGTCATCGAATGCGGCGCGCAGGCCACCGGCGGAAATTACGCCTTCTTCACCGAACTCGCCGACCTGACCCATCCCGGTTTTCCCTTGGCGGAGATCCATGCCGACGGCTCGTCGGTGATCACCAAGCATCCCGGCACCGGCGGCGCGGTGACGGTGGGCACGGTGACGGCCCAGTTGCTGTACGAGATCGGCGGTGCGCGTTACGCGAATCCCGATGTGACGTTGCGGGTGGACACCATCGAACTGTCCGACGACGGACCCGACCGGGTGCGGATCAGCGGGGTAAAGGGCGAGCCGCCACCACCGACGCTGAAGGTGTCGCTGAACAGCATCGGCGGATTCCGCAACGAGATGGCGTTGGTGTTGACCGGGTTGGACATCGAGGCCAAGGCCGACCTGGTGCGCAGGCAACTGGAAACCAGCCTGACGGTCAAGCCCGCCGAGATGGAGTGGACACTGGCGCGCACCGATCACGCCGACGCCGACACCGAAGAGACGGCCAGCGCGCTACTGCGGTGCGTCGTCCGCGACCCCGACCCCAAGACTGTCGGACGCCAATTCTCTTCCGCAGCAGTCGAACTCGCGCTGGCCAGCTATCCGGGATTCACCAGCACCGCACCGCCGGGCGACGGTCAGGTGTACGGGGTGTTCACCCCGGGATACGTCGACGCCACCGAGGTGCCGCACGTCGCCGTGCACGCCGACGGCACCCGGGTGGACATCACCGCGCCCACCCAGACGCTGGAGCTTGCGCCGGTACCGCCGTTCGCGCTCCCCGAGCCGTTGCCGTTCGGCGAGACGCGCCGGGTGCCGCTCGGTCGGATCGCAGGCGCGCGCAGCGGCGACAAAGGCGGCTCCGCGAATGTCGGGGTGTGGGTCCGCCGCGAGCAGCACTGGCGGTGGCTGGCGCATACGTTGACCGTCGAGAAGCTGCGCGAATTGCTCCCTGAGACAGCGGATCTGCCCGTCACCCGCCATGTGCTGCCCAACCTGTGGGCCGTGAACTTTGTCATCGACGGTCTGCTCGGGCAGGGCGTCGCCTATCAGGCGCGGTTCGACCCGCAGGCCAAAGGCCTCGGCGAGTGGCTGCGCAGCCGAACCATCGACATCCCGGAGAATATTCTATGAGCATTCGGAACACCCCTGAGCGCGAGCAGTTGCGAAAGACGGTGCGCGGCTTCGCCGAACGCGAAGTCCTCCCGCACGTCGACGAGTGGGAGCGGTCGGGCGAACTGCCGCGCGAGTTGCATCGCAAGGCGGGTGACCTCGGGTTGCTCGGCGCCGGGCAGCCGGAAGCGGTGGGCGGTGCGGGCGGCGACGGCGCCGACGCCGTGATCATCTGCGAGGAAATGCATTACGCCGGTTCACCGGGCGGGGTGTTCGCCTCGCTGTTCACCTGCGGGATCGCGGTGCCGCACATGATCGCCTCCGGCGACCAGCGGTTGATTGACACATACGTGCGGCCGACGTTGCGGGGCGAGCTGATCGGCAGCCTGGCCATCACCGAGCCCGGCGGCGGTTCCGACGTCGGCCACCTCACCACGCGGGCCGTCCGCGACGGGGACGACTACATCATCAACGGCGCCAAGACCTACATCACCTCGGGTGTGCGCGCCGACTACGTCGTGACCGCCGCCCGCACCGGCGGCCCAGGCGCCGCAGGGGTTTCGTTGATCGTCGTGGATAAAGACGGACTGGGATCCTCACCTGGTCTGCAAGTCAGCCGCAAGCTCGACAAGATGGGCTGGCGGTCGTCTGACACCGCCGAGTTGTCCTACACCGACGTTCGGGTGCCTGCGGCGAACCTGGTCGGCGCCGAGAACACCGGTTTCCTCCAGATCGCCTCGGCGTTCGTGTCCGAGCGCGTCGGCCTTGCCGCGCAGGCCTATTCGAGCGCACAGCGGTGCCTCGACCTGACCGTCGAGTGGTGCCGCAACCGGGAAACCTTCGGCAAGCCGTTGATCTCGCGGCAATCGGTGCAGAACACTCTCTCCGAGATGGCCAGGCGCATCGACGTGGCACGGGTGTACACCCACCATGTCGTCGAGCGCCAACTGGCGGGCGAGACGAACCTGATCGCCGAGGTGTGTTTCGCGAAGAACACCGCCGTCGAGGCGGGCGAGTGGGTGGCGAACCAGGCGGTGCAGTTGTTCGGCGGCATGGGCTACATGACCGAGTCCGAGGTCGAACGGCAGTATCGCGACATGCGCATCATCGGCATCGGTGGGGGCACCACCGAGATCCTCACTTCGCTGGCCGCGAAGATGCTGGGCTACCAGTCGTGACCGCACTGCGTTCCACCCTCGACGCCGCCTCACCCGGTTACACCGAAGCGGCGGAAGCGATGACGGCCAAGCTCGCCGAACTCGACGCCGAGCACGCCAAGGCGCTTGCGGGTGGCGGCGAGAAATACGTCAAGCGTCATCACGACCGCGGCAAGATGACCGCTCGCGAGCGCATCGAGATGCTGCTCGATCCCGATTCGCCGTTCCTCGAACTGAGCCCGTTGGCCGGCTACGGCAGCCAATTCGCCGTCGGGGCAAGCGTCGTCACGGGCATCGGCGCGGTGGAGGGTGTCGAGTGCGTGCTCGTCGCGAACGACCCGACCGTCAAGGGCGGCACCAGCAATCAGTGGACCTTGAAAAAGATGTTGCGGGCCAACCAGATTGCGCGGGAGAACCGGTTACCGCTGATCTCCCTGGTGGAGTCGGGTGGTGCTGATCTGCCCACCCAGAAGGAGATCTTCATCCCCGGCGGGCAAGGCTTCCGCGACCTGACCCGGTTGTCGGCTGCGGGCATCCCGACCATCGCGTTGGTGTTCGGCAATTCCACGGCGGGCGGTGCGTACATCCCCGGCATGTCCGACCACGTCGTGATGATCAAGGAGCGCTCGAAGGTGTTCCTGGCCGGCCCACCGCTGGTGAAGATGGCCACCGGTGAGGAGTCCGACGACGAGTCGCTCGGCGGCGCCGAAATGCACGCGCGCACTTCTGGTCTGGCCGACTACTTCGCTGTCGACGAACTCGACGCCATCCGGATCGGCCGCCGCATCGTCGCCCGGTTGAACTGGCGCAAACAGGGCCCGGCGCCGAGACCGTTCACCGAGCCGTTGTTCGACGCCGAAGAGCTGATCGGCATCGTCCCGTCGGACCTGCGCATCCCGTTCGATCCGCGCGACGTGATCGCCCGCATCGTCGACGGTTCGGAGTTCGACGAGTTCAAGGCGCTCTACGGGTCGTCACTGGTGACAGGTTGGGCCACGCTGTACGGCTATCCGATCGGCATCCTGGCCAACCACCGGGGTGTGCTGTTTTCCGAGGAGTCGCAGAAGGCCACCCAGTTCATCGAGCTCGCCAACCGATCCGACACGCCACTGCTGTTCCTGCACAACACCACCGGCTACATGGTGGGTAAGCAGTACGAGGAAGGCGGGATGATCAAGCACGGCTCGATGATGATCAACGCCGTGTCGAACTCGACAGTCCCGCACATCTCGCTGCTGATCGGCGCCTCCTACGGCGCGGGTCATTACGGCATGTGCGGACGGGCCTACGATCCGCGCTTCCTGTTCGCGTGGCCGAGCGCGAAATCCGCGGTGATGGGCGGCGCGCAACTGGCCGGCGTGCTGTCGATCGTCAGCCGCGCGGCCGCCGAGGCCCGCGGCCAACAGGTCGACGAGCAAGCGGACGCCGCGATGCGGGCCGCCGTCGAAGGCCAGATCGAAGCCGAGTCACTGCCGATGGTGTTGTCCGGCATGCTCTACGACGACGGCGTCGTCGACCCGCGCGACACCCGCACCGTGCTCGGAATGTGCCTGTCCGCCATCGCCAATGGCCCGATCAAGGGGACGTCGAACTTCGGCGTCTTCCGGATGTGAGCCCGCATGGCCGAACGTGAGCTTATGCCTGACATTTCGCGGAAAACTCGAACAAAACTTCACGTTCGGCATCGCGGAGGACACCAATGATCACACGAGTTTTGGTCGCCAACCGCGGCGAGATCGCCCGCCGGGTGTTCACCACCTGCCGCAGGTTGGGCATCGGCACCGTCGCGGTGTACACCGAACCCGACGCGGCGTCCCCCCACGTGGCAGAGGCCGACGCGGCGGTGCGCCTCGACGGCCGCAACGGATACCTCGACGCCGCACAGTTGATCGACGCCGCCCGCGCCGCGGGCGCCGACGCGATCCACCCGGGGTACGGATTCCTCTCGGAGAACCCCGATTTCGCGTCCGCGGTGATCGACGCGGGCCTCACGTGGATCGGGCCGCCCGTCGCCGCGGTCGCCGCGATGGGGTCGAAGATCGAGGCCAAGAAGATGATGGCCGCCGCCGGTGTGCCGGTGCTCGAGGAGCTCGACCCGGACACCGTGACCGCCGACCAGCTGCCGGTGCTGATCAAGGCGTCGGCGGGCGGCGGTGGCCGCGGCATGCGGGTGGTCCGCGAATTGTCCGACCTGTCAGCACAAGTGGAGGCCGCCCGCCGGGAGGCGCAGTCGGCGTTCGGCGATCCGACGGTGTTCTGCGAGCGCTACCTGGCCACCGGCCACCACGTCGAGGTGCAGGTGCTCGCCGATCAGCACGGCACCGTGTGGTCGGTCGGCGAACGCGAATGCTCGATTCAGCGCCGCCACCAGAAGATCATCGAGGAGGCGCCGTCGCCGCTGGTCGAGCGCACCCCGGGGATGCGCGCCAAGCTGTTCGACGCCGCCAGGCTCGCCGCCACCGCGATCGGATACACCGGCGCGGGCACCGTCGAGTTCATGGCCGACGAGCGCGGCGACTTCTTCTTCCTCGAGATGAACACCCGACTACAGGTCGAGCACCCGGTCACCGAGGAGACCACCGGACTCGACCTGGTCGAACTGCAACTGCAGGTTGCCGACGGCGGGCGCCTGGACCCGGAACCGCCGCCGTCGCGCGGGTATTCGATCGAAGCGCGGTTGTACGCCGAAGACCCGGCCAAGGGCTGGCAGCCCCAGGCGGGCACGGTGCATCACTTCGACGTGCCCACCAACGTCAGGCTGGACACCGGCGTCGTCGACGGCTCAGTGGTGTCGGTGTTCTACGACCCGATGATCGCCAAGGTCATCTCGTATGCGCCCAACCGGCGCCAGGCGTCGGCCGTGCTCGCCGGCGCGCTGGCGCGCACCCGCATCCACGGCGTGCGCACCAACCGCGATCTGCTGGTGAACGTGCTGCGCCATCCGGCGTTCCTCGACGGCGCCACCGACACCGCGTTCTTCGACACCCACGGGTTGGCCGAACTGGCCGCGCCACTGGCCGACGACGCGGCCGTCAAGCTGTCTGCGCTGGCCGCTGCGCTCGCCGATGCGGCGCACAACCGCAGCGCCGCAACGGTATTCAGCGCGGCGCCGAGCGGCTGGCGCAACCTGGCCTCCGGTTACCAGACCAAGTCCTACAGCACAGCCGGTGAAACACACGAGGTGCGCTACCGGTTCACCCGGGCCGGGGCGGAACTGCCGAACCACAACGGCGTGACACTGGTGACCGCGCACCCCGACCGGGTGGTGCTGTCGTTCGACGGCGTGGACCGCGCATTCGACGTGGCCCGCTACGGCGCCGACGTCTTCGTCGACTCGGCGCTTGGCCCTGTGCAACTCGTCGCCATGCCCCGCTTCGGTGACCCCGACTCTGCCGTCGCGCAGGGCTCGCTGCTGGCGCCCATGCCGGGCTCGGTGCTGCGGGTAGGCGCCGCGGTGGGCGACGCCGTGACGGCGGGCCAGCCCCTGATCTGGCTGGAGGCGATGAAAATGGAGCACACCGTCACCGCGCCGAGCGACGGTGTGCTCGCCGAACTCAACGTCGAGGCCGGCCAGCAGGTCGACGTCGGCGCCGTCCTTGCCCGCGTGGACACCCCTCAAGGAGACGCACAATGACAGGCTTCATCGAAACCGAAGAACAGCAGGCCTTGCGCAAGGCCGTCGCTGCGATGGCGGCCAACTACGGCCAGGACTACTACCTGGAGAAGTCCCGGGCAGGCCAGCACACCGACGAATTGTGGAGCGAGGCAGGCAAACTCGGCTTCATCGGGGTCAACCTGCCCGAGGAGTACGGCGGCGGCGGTGCCGGCATGTACGAGCTGTCGATGGTGATGGAGGAGATGTCGGCAGCGGGCTGTCCGCTGCTGATGATGGTGGTCTCCCCCGCGATCAACGGCACCATCATCGCCAAGTTCGGCACCGACGAGCAGAAGAAGCGGTGGCTGCCCGGCATCGCCGACGGTTCGACCACGATGGCGTTCGCGATCACCGAACCGGACGCCGGCTCCAACAGCCACCGCATCACCACGACGGCGCGCCGCGACGGCGGCGACTGGATCCTGTCCGGCCAGAAGGTGTTCATCTCCGGCATCGACCAAGCGCAGGCGGTGCTGGTCGTCGGCCGTACCGAAGACCACAAATCCGGCAACCTCAAACCCGCGCTGTTCATCGTGCCGACAGACACAAAAGGGTTGTCCTGGACCAAGATCGACATGGAACTGGTCACGCCGGAGAGCCAGTTCCAGGTTTTCCTCGACGAGGTCCGGCTGCCGTCGGATGCGCTGGTCGGTTCGGAGGACGCGGCCATCGCGCAACTGTTCGCCGGGCTGAACCCGGAGCGGATCATGGGCGCGGCCAGCGCGGTGGGCATGGGCCGGTTCGCGATCAACAAGGCTGTCGACTACGTCAAGACGCGGCAGGTGTGGAAGACGCCGATCGGCGCGCACCAGGGCCTGTCGCATCCGTTGGCGCAGAACCACATCGAGATCGAACTCGCCAAGCTGATGATGCAGAAGGCCGCATCGCTGTACGACGCGGGCGACGATGCGGGTGCGGCCGAGGCCGCGAACATGGCCAAGTACGCCGCCGGTGAAGCGTCGGTGCGCGCAGTCGATCAGGCGGTGCAGTCGCTGGGCGGCAACGGGCTGACGAAGGAGTACGGCATTGCCGCGGCGGTGACCGCGTCGAAGTTGGCGCGCATCGCGCCGGTGAGCCGGGAGATGGTGCTGAACTTCGTCGCGCAGACGTCGCTCGGACTGCCGCGGTCGTACTGATGGCGAGCCTGGTCCACTACGCCGTCGAGGGATCCGTCGCCCGGATCACCCTCGACTCGCCCGACAACCGCAACGCCTTGTCGACGAGGCTGGTCGACCAGTTGCACCAGGCCTTCACCGAAGCCACCGAGGAGTCCGGGGTGCGGGCGGTGGTGCTCGACCACACCGGCGGAACGTTCTGCGCGGGGGCGGACCTGGCCGAGGCGGCCGGGCGCGACCCCGGCGAGCTTGCGGTGTCCAGGGCCCGTGAACTCACCGCACTGCTGCGGCGGATCCTCGAGTTGCCGGTGCCGGTGATCGCGGCGGTCGACGGGCACGTCCGGGCGGGCGGGCTCGGCCTGGTCGGCGCGTGCGACATCGCGGTCGCCGGACAGGCCAGCACGTTCGCGTTGACGGAGGCGCGCATCGGTGTTGCGCCGTCGATAATCTCGCTGACGTTGCTGCCGAAGATGTCTGCGCGCGCCGCCGGCCGTTACTTCGTCACCGGTGAGAAGTTCGGGGCGGCCGGGGCCGCCGACATGGGTTTGATCACCCTCGCGGCCGACGACGTCGCAGCCACGGTCGCAACACTGACCGCCGAGATCGCCAAGGCATCCCCGCAGGGCCTGGCCGAGTCCAAGGCGTTGACCACCGCCGGGATCCTGGAAGAGTTCGACCGTCGAGCCGACGAGCTGACCGAGCAGTCGGCGCGGCTGTTCGTCTCCGAGGAGGCGCGGGAAGGGATGCTGGCGTTCCTGCAAAAGCGGCGCCCGCGTTTTGCTGACTCCTGAGAGTAACTTGCCAGAAATATGGGTAAGCCAAGCTAGCCGTGCGGACGTAAACTTATTGACGTAAACGTCAAACAGTTGCACACGCAACCTCAACTGAGGTTAGGGTCGGCTAAACGGGCGTACGGGGCGCCCGCCTGAAGTAAGGGAGACTTCATGAAGCGAATACTTGTCGCCGCGGCCGCCAGTGGCATCGGCGCGCTCGGAGCTGTTGGATTGATGTCGGCCGCGCCGGCGCAGGCCGAGGACTGCTCGAGCTTCAGGGTGTTGCAGGGCAGGTTTGTGTGCATCGCAGTGGGGCAGGCGGGAACGTTTATCGACTCGGTGAACCCGGTGAACCAGATCAACACGTTCCTGCACGGGACTGATGAGGTTCCGGGCGATCCCTCAACGAACGACGGTCTGGGCATCTTGGACCAGCCCAAGACCTTCGTCAACAGCGTGAAGACCTTCCTGAGCGGACCCACCCTCGGGTAGTCCTCAATAAGTCAACGGGCACTTGCACATTCGCGCAGGTGCCCGTTTTCTTGTGCTCGGCCGCGTAGGCTAAGCGACCGATGATCCGCAACGTCCTCGTCACCGGTGCGACCGGCACACTGGGCCGGAAGCTGGTTGGCGCGGCGACGGCCGCCGGACATCAGGTCCGCGCGATGAGTCGACGCAGTCACGTCGGCTACACGGGTGTCCATTGGGCCCAGGGCGATCTGTTGACCAACACCGCCGTCGACGCCGCCGTCGACGGCGTGAATGTGGTGGTGCACTGCGCCACTCAGGGCACCGCCGATAAGGACATCACCTCGACCGAGAACCTGATCACAGCGGCGCGCAAGGCGGACGTTGATCACATCATCTACGTGTCGATCGTCGGCATCGACCGGATCCCTTTGCCGTACTACAAAACCAAGCTGCGCGTAGAGCAGACCCTGAAAGCCTCCGGGGTCGGTCACACCGTGCTGCGAGCGACCCAGTTCCACGACCTGATCAAGATGACGTTCGCGATCCAGCGGTTCTCCCCACTGCTGTTGGCGGTCAAGGATGTGCGGTTCCAGCCCATCGACACCCGCGACGTCGCCGGCCGACTTGTCGAGTTGATCGACGCCGAACCCGCAGGACGAGCCCCCGACATCGGCGGGCCCACCGTGCACACCCACGCCGAACTCGCCAGCATCTATCGCAGTGCCCGCGATGGCCGCCGACCGGTGGTGGAGGTACCGGTGCCGGGGCGCATCGCGGCCGGCTACCGGACGGGCGCAAACCTGGCTCCGGACAACCCGGTGGGCAACATCAGCTTCACCGAATACGTGGCCGAACACGCATAAGTTTGCTCATCTAGCAGCTTCGCCGGAATGGCCGAGAGCACAGTTTGGCCAACGCCCTTGCATGTGCCAGCGTTAGTCGTAGTCTCGATATCGATGAGCACTCCAGCGCCGCGGAACAGTTCGATGCGTGCTGCAGACACCGATCGGATCCAGGTGGCGCAGTTGCTCACCGACGCCGCCGCCCAGGGTCGGTTGCCGCTGAGCGAATACGAAGACCGGCTGACCAAGGCCTATGCCGCGCAGACCTACGACGAACTCGACCGGATCAGTGCCGACCTGCCCGGTGCGGTCACCCGGGCACGTGGCGGCGGGCCGTGCCGACCCGCGCCGTCGACGCTGTTGCTGGCGATCATGAGCGGCTTCGAGCGCCGGGGTCGATGGAACGTGCCCAAACGCTTGACCACCTTCGCCCTGTGGGGCGGCGGCGTGGTCGATCTGAGGTATGCCGACTTCACCTCACCGGAGGTGGAGATTCACTCGTACTCGATCATGGGTGGCCAGACCATCCTGGTGCCGCCGGAGGTCAACGTCGATCTGCGCGGCGTCGGGGTGATGGGCACGTTCGAGCAGAACGTCAACGGCGAAGGCTCCCCCGGCGCGCCGTGCGTGCGGATCCGCGGCTTCTCGCTGTGGGGCAGCGTCGGGGTCAAGCGTAAGAAGCGCAAGGCCGCCTAGTTGTACCCGGACCGGACGTTCGTAGCAGGCGTGTCGGCTTGATGTGAGGAGAACCCCCGGGTGGGGTGTGGCTTGTCTAGGTCCACCACCGTCCGGAGGTTCTCGTGTCCCACCGTAATGCCCGTACTACGTTTCATGGCCGCCTGCTGATGGTGCGCCGCTATCAATCAGGCTGGGCTAAGGCCCATATCGCCAAAGCGATGGGAGTGTCACGCAAGTGCGTGCACACCTGGATAAGCCGGTTTGAGTCCGAGGGCGAAGCCGGGCTTGCTGACCGGTCATCGCGGCCGCACACGACCCCGACCCGCACGCCACGTGGCGTTGAGAACCAGATCGTGGCCTGGCGCCGGCGCCACCGCTGCGGTCCGGACGAAATCGGCGCCAAGCTCGGGGTGTGCGCCCGCACGGTGTCGCGCGTACTGAACCGGCGCCATGTGCCCTACTTGCGTGACTGCGACCCGATGACCGGTCAGGTAATCCGCGCCTCGAAGTCCACTGCCATTCGATACGAACGGGACCGGCCAGGCGAACTGGTGCACATGGATGTCAAGAAACTTGGCCGCATCCCCGACGGCGGTGGATGGCGAGCGTATGGGCGAGGACGCGCTCCGGATCGAGAACGCAAGCATGGCAACGGATTCGACTTCGTTCACTCACTTGTCGATGATCATTCCCGGCTCGCCTACTCCGAGATCTTGCCCGACGAAAAAGGCGCCACCTGCGCAGGCTTCCTGCGACGCGCGGCAGCCAACTTTTCCAGCCACGGCATCACCACCATCGAGCGGGTGATGACCGACAACGCGTGGGCCTACCGCTACTCACTGCGCGAAGTCTGTGCAGAGATCGGCGCCCATCAGGTCTTCATCAAACCGCACTGCCCCTGGCAAAACGGCAAGGTAGAGCGCCTCAACCGCACCTTGCAGACCGAATGGGCCTACCGACAGACCTTCGCCACCAACGCCCAACGCGCCGCAGCCCTTGCACCCTGGCTCAACTACTACAACACTCAACGCCGCCACAGTGCACTCGGTGGCCTACCACCCATCAGCCGACTGTGACCAACCTACTGTCCGGGTACACCTAGTCGGACGACGATCAAGCGGCGAAAAGCCGCGTTGTGGGGGTACCGCCCACGCGAAGCGTAGGGGGAGAGTCCGACAATTGGGCTAACGGCGGCGACGCGACCGCAGATAGTCGCCGACAACCGCCGCGCCCAACCCGTCCAGATCCGGCACCACCACCCGGCCCTCGACGCGGCGTGCGACCTGATCGATGAACCGGGCCAGACCCGGATCGCTGCCCAGCCGGAAGATCGTCACCTGAGCGCCCAACCGGGCCACGTCGTCGAATCCCTTGACGGTGTGCTGGATCGTGCGGGGATGCGGAGGGTAGTCGAAGAACACCGACGTCCCATCACCGTCGAAGTCCTCGAGGTGCGCGGTCGGTTCACCGTCGGTGACGACGAGCACCACCGGTTGGGCGTTGGGGTGACGCCGCAGGTGACGCCCGGCCAACGCCAACGCGTGGTGCAGGTTGGTGCCCTGCTCGTAGACGCCCTCCAGCCCGGCGAGTTCCGCCGCCGTCACCGTGCGCGCGTAGCGGCCGAACGCGATGATCTGCAGCGCATCCGACCTAAACCGGGTGCTGACAAGATGATTGAGCGCCAGCGCCGTGCGCTTCATCGGCACCCAGCGATTCTCCATCACCATCGAGAACGAGGTATCCACCAGCAGCGCGACCACGGCCTGTGTGCGGGTCTCGGTCTCGGAGATCTCGACATCGTCGACGGTGATCTTCATCGGCAACTCGGCCGTTCCGGTACCGGCCTGCCGCAGCACCGCATTCGTCAGCGTCCGCGTCACGTTCCACGGCTCGGTGTCGCCGAACGCCCACGGCCGCGTCGCGCCGGTCAACTCCCCCGCGGCGCCCGCCCGGCGGGTATCTCGCTCACCGTGCCTGCCTGAAAGCTGTTGCGCCACATCGCGTAACGCGGTCTGACCCAACTGACGCATCGCCTTCGGCGACAGCCGCCACTGCCCGTCGGAGCCGCGGTCCAGGAAGCCCTGGTCCATCAGCGCCCGCTCGAGTTCGGCCAGTGTCTTCGCGTCGACGGCCGCGTCCTCACCCAACTGTCGGACCAGCATGTCGAGGTCGACGTCCTCCATGGTGGCGCCCGCGTAGCTCTGCGACAGTGCCTCTGCGAGCTGCTCGAGTTCGGCGATGTCGGCCATCGCCTGCGCTCCCTCGCCCATCCCCATCGGATTGTCGCCCGAGAAACGTGACGAGCCCGTCCAGTCCTCGCCCGGTCGCGCCGCCTGCAGGTGCGCGTCCAACCGGTTGAGCGCGTTCATCAACGACGGCGAGCCAAACGCCTGCTGCGCCAACGCATCCAGCTCGGCGCGCTGTTCGGCCGACAGGCTGTTGCGGAACCGCTGAGCCGCGGCCGCCCGCTGGGCCAGCGAGTCGAGCAGTTCCTCGACGTTCTGCGGATTCTCCGGGAAGAACTCGCCGTGCTTGGCCATGAAGTCGTCGAAATCCTGCTGGGTGTCCTCGCCGCGAGAGTGCTTGTCCAGCAAGTCGTTCAGGTCGTCGAGCATCTCGTTGACCCGCTGCCGGTCCTCGTCGGTGGCGTTCTCCAACGCCTGCTTCATCCCGGCGAACCGCTGATCCAGCATCTCGCGGCCGAGCAGATCCTTGATCTGCTCGTACTTTTCGCGCGCCTCGGAGCTGCGCCAGTCGTAGTCGGACAGCTCCTGCACCGCCTTGGCGGGCGACGACGGCAGCGACTCGATCCGCATCTCGTTGAACCTGGCGTCGTCGTCCAGCGCGCGGGCCAATTCCTTGCGCTCGGCCAGCACGGCTTCGTCGAGCAGCTTCTTGATCTCCTGCAGCGTGCCGTCGAGATTGTTGCGCTGCAACAGCTCCCGGCGGCGACGGTTGGCTTCGGCGGCCAGCCGGTCGGCGCCGCGCATGTTCCTGGTGCCGCGGCGCATCAGCTCCGAGAGCGCCCGCCGCGGCGAGCTGCCCTCCATCACGTCCTGGCCGATCTGCTCCAGCGCCTCGCGAAGGTCGACGGGTGGCGCCAGCGGGTCCGGCCCGCCGGTGTATCGCGAATACCGCGACGAGTGCCCGTGCCCGGGTTTAGCCATATACCGTCTCACCTTCGCCGGACACCTTGTCGATGCGCTTGGCCAGATACAGCGCCTCCAACGCCAGCTCCACCGCGGCGGCGCGTTCGCCGTCGGACTTCGCGTCGAGGCGCTGCTGCACCTGGGCGATCGCGGGCACCTCCGGCACTGCGTCCAAAACCGCTCGCGCCGAGACCCGTTCGCCGGTGGTCACGGCAGAGCCGTTCTCGATGGCGGTCACCAGCGGCCCGACGTCGATGCCGCCGAGCAGCCGCTGCGCGGTGTCCGCGGTGGCCCGGCGCAGCAGGTGCTCGAGCACCGCCTGTTCGCGGCCCTCCTCACCGGACTCGAACTCCAGCTTGCCGCGCAGCACGTCGATGACGGTGCCGAGGTCGCACACCCGGGCCACCGGATCGGACTCACCGAGAACGGCGGAGCGATGCCGCGCGGCGGCGGCCACGGTCTCCGCGGCCGCGATGGCGAAACGGGCCGACACGCCGGAGCGTTGGTCGATCGAGTGCGACTCGCGCAGATGGCGGGCGAAACGGGCCAGCACCGCCAGCAGATACTCGGGCACCTCTGCGGCCAGATGCGACTCCTGCTTGATGACGCCCACCTCTGCCTCGAGTTGCAGCGGATAGTGGGTGCGGATTTCCGCACCGAACCGGTCCTTCAGCGGGGTGATGATGCGGCCGCGGTTGGTGTAGTCCTCGGGGTTGGCGCTGGCCACCACGACGACGTCGAGCGGCAACCGCAGCGTGTAGCCGCGGACCTGAATGTCGCGCTCCTCCATCACGTTCAGCATCGCCACCTGGATGCGCTCGGCCAGGTCGGGCAGTTCGTTGATGGCGACGATGCCGCGGTGCGCCCGCGGGATCAGGCCGTAGGCGATGGTCTCGGGGTCGCCGAGGCTGCGGCCCTCGGCCACCTTGATCGGGTCGATGTCGCCGACCAGGTCGGCCACGCTGGTGTCGGGGGTGGCCAGCTTCTCGGTGTACCGCTCGCTGCGGTGACGCCAGGCCACCGGCAGGTCGTCCTGCAGGGTGGCGGCGCGCCGGATCGACTCGGGCGTGATCGGCGTGTACGGATGCTCCCCGAGTTCTGAGCCGTCGATCACCGGCGTCCACTCGTCGAGCAGCCCGGCCAGCGCGCGCAGCAGGCGCGTCTTGCCCTGGCCGCGTTCACCGAGCAGCACCACGTCGTGTCCGGCGATCAGCGCGCGCTCCAGCTGCGGCAGCACCGTGTCCTCGAAGCCGAGGATGCCGGGCCACGGGTCGCGGCCCTCGGCCAGCGCGGCCAGCAAGTTCTCCCGGATTTCCTGTTTGACGCCCCGCTCGCGATGACCGGCGGCCTTCAGCTCACCAACGGTCCGGGGCAGATCTTGGGGTTGGGTCACCACACCACGCTACGACTCCCTCGGCGGTCGTGCGTGTCAGCACCCCGTCGGCGTCACCCCGACGCGGGCGGCAGGAACTGAAATCCGGTCAGGATCGCTTCCGCGTCGCGCCGGTAGGTGGGGTCGTCGGGGTTCGCCGTCTGGATGGTCACGCTCGCCGCGTACGTCGCGTCGTCGGTGTGCATGACGGCCATCACCACGGTGCCGGGGTGGGTGGCGAGGTTGCCCATCTCCGGCGTCAGGTACTGCACCGTCTCGGCCGGCTGACCGCACAGCGTGTGCTCCCTGACGCGCAGATCGGTGGCGCCGAACCCGGATTCCAGCGCCTCGCGCTGGCTGTCGAAGACGTCGGCGGGGTGCTCGAACCCCGGCACGCTCTCCAGGGTCACCACGACGTTCGGGGCGAAGCCGTCGGCGGTGAGGCTTCTGTTGATCATCGCGAACCGGAACAGCTCAGAATCCAGCTTCGTCGAACGCGTCCAGCCCTGGGGTTGCGGGATCTTCATCACCGGCTCGTCGTCCTTGACGGCAGGGATCGTGGTCAACGGCGCGTCGACGGCCTCGCATTGCGACGCATCGGCCAGCGGGGATCGGTCGTCGGCGGCGACCGCCCGCGCGTCGTCGACGTAGCGCGTGCACGACGCCACCAGCAGCGTCGCCAGCAGGAGCGCCACAGCGGCAGCCCGCGACACCGTCACCATGGTCAGTGCGCGAAATGCCGAGCGCCGGTGAGATACAGCGTGATTCCGGCCTTCGCCGCGGCCTCGGTCACCACGTCGTCACGCATCGAACCGCCGGGATGGACGATAGCCTTCACTCCGGCCGCCGTGAGCGTCTCCAGGCCGTCGGGGAACGGGAAGAACGCGTCCGACGCCGCGACGGCCCCCGCCACCCTGTCCCCGCCCCGTTCGACGGCCAACCTGGCCGCGTCGTTGCTGTTCACCTGTCCCATTCCCACCCCGACGGTGGTGCCGCCCTTCGCGACCGCGATCGCGTCGGCCACCCTGTCCCCGCCCCGTTCGACGGCCAACCTGGCCGCGTCGACGCGGTTCACCTGTCCCATGCCCACCCCGACGGTGGCGCCGCCCTTGGCGACGACGATCGCGTTGGACTTCACCGCGCGGCAGGTACGCCACGCGAATGTCAAGTCCGCCAACGTTTCCGGGTCGGCAGGCTCGCCGGTCGCCAGAGTCCAGTTCACCGGATCGTCGCCCTGCGCGTCGATCGCGTCCCGCTGCTGCAGCAGCAGACCGCCGCTGATCTGACGGAACTCGGTGCCGGCCTGCTGCGGTTCGGAGGCGACGAGCACACGGATGTTCTTCTTGCGCGCAAGCACTTCCACGGCACCGGGCTCATAGGCGGGCGCAATGATCACCTCGGTGAAGATGTCGGCGACGGTCTCCGCCATCTCGACGCTGACCGCGGTGTTGGCGGCGATCACACCGCCGAACGCCGACAGCGGGTCGCATTCGTGGGCCTTGCGGTGCGCGTCGGCCACCGACACCGACGAGATCGCGATGCCACATGGGTTGGCGTGCTTGATGATCGCCACGCAGATGTCCTCGTGGTCGAACGCGGCCCGCCAGGCGGCGTCTGCGTCGGTGTAGTTGTTGTACGACATCTCTTTTCCGTGCAACTGCTCGGCCTGCGCCAAGCCCGGCCACACGGCGTCGTTGCGGTACAGCGCGGCCTGCTGATGCGGGTTCTCGCCGTAGCGCAGCACCGCCGAGCGCTTCCACGTCGCGCCGAGCCATGCGGGCAACGGCGCCGCAGGCTGCTCGGGTGCCAGCACTGAGCCCATCCAGGAGGCCACCGCGACGTCGTATTCGGCGGTGTGCCGAAACGCCAACGACGCCAGCTTCTTTCGCTCGTCCAGCGTGAACCCGCCCGCCCGTACGGCGGCCAGCACACCGTCGTATCCCAGCGGGTCCACCACCACGGCGACGCTGGGGTGGTTCTTCGCCGCCGCACGCACCATCGACGGGCCGCCGATGTCGATCTGCTCCACGCATTCGTCGACGCTCGCCCCGGAGTCGACGGTCTCAGTGAACGGATACAGGTTGACGACCACGAGTTCGAAGGGCGCGATGTCGAGGTCGGCGAGCGCCGCGACGTGTTCGGGTTTGCGTTGGTCGGCGAGCAGACCGGCGTGCACGTGCGGGTGCAGCGTCTTGACCCGGCCGTCGAGCACCTCGGGAAAGCCGGTCACCTTCTCGACCGGCGTCACCGGAACACCGGCGCCGGCAATGGTTTTCGCGGTCGAGCCGGTCGAGACGATGTCGACGCCCGCGTCGTGCAGGCCGCGGGCCAGTTCGGCCAGCCCGGTCTTGTCGTAGACGCTGATCAGTGCACGGCGGATCTTCCTGCGCCCGTCCCCTGTCATCCTATGGTTGCCTTTCGTCCGGTCCAGGTCACGCCGCGGGTGGCCAGCGCTTCCAAAACGTCCACCAGTAGCCGTCTTTCGACCACCTTGATGCGCTCGTGCAAGGTCGCCTCGTCGTCGTCGTCGTAAACGGGGACGGACTGCTGCGCGAGAAGAGGTCCGGTATCGGTGCCCGCGTCGACCAGGTGCACGCTGCACCCGGTGACCTTGACCCCGTACTCGAGCGCTTCGGCCACCGCATGCGCGCCGGGGAAGGCGGGTAGCAGCGCGGGATGGGTGTTCACGATGCGGCCGAGGAACCGGGAAAGAAAGTGCGGTCCAAGGATCTTCATGAAGCCTGCCGACACCACGAGGTCCGGCTCGTGTGCGGCGGTGGCTTCGGTCAGCGCGCGGTCCCAGGACTCGCGGTCCTGGTGATCACCCAGGCGCACGACGTAGGTCGGCAGGCCGGCGTCCGCGCCGATCTCGAGCGCCCGGCACTTGCGATCGGCGCCGACCGCGACGATGCGCCCCGGGTAGTCGTCGACAGCGGCCTCGAGCAACGACTCGAGCAGCGAACCGGTTCCCGACGCCAGCACCACGACCCGCGCAGGCGCGCTCGGGGGCACACGAAGGGGCTGCTGCACGCCTCGACAATAGTGGGTGCCTAGTCGGCGGCTTCGCCCTTACCGTCGCGCGCGGCGTCGTCGTCAGCAACGAAGTGGTCCTCGGGGTCCTCGACGTCACCGTGATAGTCGGCCACCGGCACCGGCTCGTCGGGCAGCGGGTCGGGCTCGTCGGCGAGCACCACCGGTTCCGGCTCAGGTTCAGGCTCGGGTTCCGGCTCCGGTTCCGGTTCCGGTTTGATCCGCTTGGGCCGTCGCGCGATGCCGCCGCTCATCACCACCGTCAGCGCACCGATGCCGACGAACCAGAGGAAGACCGCGGGCGCGAAGGTGACCTGGTCGACGCCGACATCGCCGAAGTTCCCGAGTCGGCCGCCGCCCGCGAACCCCAGCAGCGCCATCGCCAGCGCCGCGATCAGAGCCGCGACGACCAGCTTGCCGAGCGCAGGCAGCAGCGGCAGCGGTCTGCGCGCGCACTGCTGCCCGACCGCGACAGCCGACGCCGCGGCGGCGATCAGCAGCGCCACCCAGATCGGTCCCAGCGGCGGCGTCGGCACCGCCGCCAGCACCGGTAGCGCCGGGATGTCGCCGCCGAACACCGTGAACGAACTGAACGTCGCGAGGCCGACGTGCGCACTGGACCCGACGGCGACCGCCGCGGTGCCGACCATCACGTTCGGGATGTACAGCACCGACAGCAGGGTCAGGCTGAACTGGCCGAACACCGAGTCGGTGATCGCGTACAGGTCGTGCATCGTCGACCAGTGCACGATCAGCGAGCCGACCATCACCACACCGGACAACCCGAGCAGGGCCAGCACTCCCGCGGTGGCCGCCCGGACTGCGTCCGGTAGCCAGTTCGGCAGCGGCGAGGCCGCCAATGTCCGGCGGCCGATGCGGGAGCCGACCCCGATCGCCGCGCCGATCGCGTGCACCGCCAGCACCCCGCAGAACGCCCGCAACGCGTTCGGGGTCTGCAGTTCGGTGAGCACCGAGGCGGCGTCGTGGATCACCGCCAGCGAGATCGCGGCGATCAGCAGCGGACCGCCGAGCGCCGCACCGACCACCCAGCGGGTCACGAACCACGAATGTTGCGGCGACGTGGCGACCGCGGTGGTGCGCGCCGTCCCCCAGACCATGGCCAGCACCGGCAGCAGCGGCATCACACCGAGCTCGCTGCCGCCGATCGAGACGGGCACCTGGTGCACGCCCAGCCACATGCTGGCGATCGCGCCGAGCGCGCCCGTCATGTCGCTGTTGGCGATCAGCAGTTGCAGCAACACCACGGCCGCGATGACGACCAGCGCCACGATCGACGGCCCGAATGCGACCCGAAGCAGCTCACGCGCCTGGCGTGTGCCGACTGGTCGTTGGTCCACGGGTGGGGCCGCTCCTCGCGCTAGCTCACGCGCGCGAAGTTGACGCACGCGCGGCCCAGACTACGACGGAGGCGGGCCGGACTGGGTGGAAGACGACGGCTGCGCGGGCACCTGTGTCGTCGGCGCGTTGCTTGCGTTGCTCGCACTGCCCGACGAAGGCGGCTGGCCGTAGGTGGGGAAGCCGGTGGGCGGCGTCGGCGGACCGCTCTGCGCACCTGGCGAGAAGCCCCCGCTCGACTGGCCACCGCCGGGGTAGCCGCCGCCATACGGCGAGCCGTAGCCGGGGCGCTGTTGCTGCTGCTGATGCGGCGGACCGGGCTGATGCGGCTGCCCGTAGTACGGGCCTGGCGCGCCGCCGTACTGGCCGTACTGCTGCTGCTGCTCGTAGCGGGGCTTCGGTGCGGGCGGGCTGATCACGCCCGCGTCGAACAGCAGCACTGCGACCGCGACGATGGCCTGCACCACGCCGAACGCGATGATCAGGTAGAGGCCCCACTTGATCTCCACGCCTTCCGGCGCGGTCAGCACGATCGCGATGGCCAGCAGGAAGCCGAGCACCGACAGCACCGCCACCACCGCGGGTGCCGCCTTCTGCTTGGGCACCAGTGCGACGCCCGCGATCAGGCCGGCGAGCAGCGACGCCACCACGCCGATGTCGAGCAGCGTCGGCGTGAACAGGTCGGTGCCTGCCGACGCGAACAGCGGGCCGTAGCTCGACACGTAGACCGCCAGACCGAGCGCGGCGACCGCGGCGGTCAGATAAAAGGGCAACTTGCTGGGGCCCTCGGCGGCAGGAGCGGACGCAGGCTCCGGCAATTTGCCGAACTGCTGAGTGGGCGCTGCGAACTGAGTTGTCGGTTGCTGCGCGGGCGGATATCCGGGGCTACCGGGCGGGTAGGTCATGACCTCTCCTGTGCTGGCCTGAGGGATTCAGATAACCACGCTAGCGCACCCCCGTTGTGAAGGGTTGTGAAGGCGGCGGGCGTCCGCGTCTCAGGCCGACACCAGCACCGGCGAATCAATCGAATCTTGTTCGGAATTCTCGATTTCCCGCACCAGGGGCAGTACTCGCGAACCGAAGTAGGAGATCTCTTCCTGGAAGTGCAGGAAGCCGCCGAGGATCAGGTCGACGCCGCGTTTGCGGTACGCCGCAACGCGTTCCGCGATCTGCTCCGGAGTGCCGATCAATTGCGTGCGGAATCCGTCGTTGTACTGCACCAAGTCTTCGTAAGAAGAATCGGCCCACATGCCGCGCTTGTCCGACGTCGAGTTGCCAGCCTGCTGTACGGCGGAGCGGAATCCTTCGACGGCGGGCCGGTTGGCCTTCGCGATGATCTCTCTGAGGACCTCTTTCGCTTCCTTTTCTGTATCGCGGGCGATGATGAATCCGTTTAACCCGAACCGGACCTCGCGACCCGCGTCACGCGCGTGGTCGCGCACCTCGACGACCTGTTCGGTCAGCCCGTCGAAATCCTTGCCGTTGGAGAAGTACCAGTCGGCGTAGTAGCCGCCGTTGCGCCGCGCGGCGGTCGAGTTGCCGCCCTGGAACAATTCCGGGTTGGGCCGCTCGGGTGTGTTCAGCGGCTTGGGCTTCAGCGTGAAGTCGTGGATGCGGTAGAAGTCGCCGCGGAAGTCCACGTTGTCCTCGGTCCATATCTTGCGCAGCACCTGCAGGAACTCGGCGCTGCGGCGGTAGCGCTCGTCGTGTTCCAGCCACGGCTCACCGAGGTGGGTGAACTCGTCTTTGAACCATCCCGACACCACGTTGACGGCGAACCGGCCGCCCGAGAGGTGATCGGCGGTGGCGCCGAGTTTGGCCAGCACCGCGGGCTGCCACAGGCCGGGGTGGACCGCGGCGATCACCTTCAGCTTCTGAGTGGCCAGCAACAGCGCCAGCGAGAAACTGGTCGACTCGTGCTGGTACTCGGCGCCGTAGCTGGCCTCATAGCGGACCTGTGACAGCGCGTATTCGAACCCGTTGTTCTCCGCGGTCTGCGCGAGCTTGACGTTGTATTCGTAGTTCCAGTCGGTGCGCTGCTCGATGTCGCTGGTGACCAGGCCGCCGCTGACATTGGGCACCCAATAGGCGAACTTGACGTGGTCTGCGATCCGTTCGGTCGTCATGGTGTGCATCCCACCAATTGGCAGCCCTGGCCGTCGCGGGTAACGCTCGCCATGACGTTAAGTGTCGTCACGAGGCGTGACGCGATAGCTGAAGCGCCATATGCTCTCGGCCCCAACGGAATCGGCCGGCCGCGAGCCATGCAGGTAGACGAACGACACCACTTCGTCGGGGGCAACCTGCGACTGCGCTCGTCGTTCGGCGAGTGCCAGGACCTCGTCAGGAGGCAGACTCGACGGGACGACCAGTGTGTCCCGCCGCACCTCGCCACCTCGCATGCCCCATCGTGACGCCATCGGCGTGGCTCGGGCCCGCGTTGTGCACCCCCTGAGCGCAACTGTGACTGACCTGTTTCGGGTCGTTATCAGAAAACAGGGACATCGTTATCGGAAACGGCGCGGATTCGACGGACGCGTCAGCGGACCTGTTACACCATGGCATCCGGGAGGTTTGGTTCGGCGAAAAATGGGGAGGCCGAGAGGATGCGTCAGCCTGCGGTTGCGTTCATCGTTGCCGTGATCTGCGTGTTGGCGACCGGATGCACGATGACTGGGCGGGCGGTCATGCCGTCCACGATTTCGACGATGATCCCGCGTCCACTGGTCGAGCGGGAACTGGCCGGGCTGCTGCTCACCGTCGAGCAGGTGAACGCCGCGATGGGGTCGACGGCAATGGCGGTGACCGGCACCGAGACGACGATGGCGGACAACAGCACGACCATGGCGCCGCCCGAGTGTCTCGCCGTGGACGGCGCCGCCGAGGCCGTGGTGTACGCGGACAGCGGTTTTTCGGCCGAGCTCGATCAGAGCCTCAACGACGGCGACCAGTTCACGCACTACCTCAAGCAGGCCGTGGTGCTCTATCCCCTCGTCGACAAGGCGGCCGCTTTCCTCGATCACTCCGCCCAGCAGTGGCGGATGTGCCAGCAGTACACGCACACCCAGAGCAACACGCAATGGTCCGTCGGGCCCATCGTCTACGCAGGCGGCGCGTTGAGCACCACGGTGACCGAACAGGATGCCGCGGCGCCGGGGTGGGGCTGCGGACGCGCAATGTCATTGAAGAACAACGTCGTCATCGACATCAACACGTGCAGCGCGGCTCCCGGCGACTCTGCATCGAAGATCGCCAACCAGATCGCCAAGAACGTGGCCGCGCGCTGGTGATGATCGATCTCCGCGACCGTTTAGACGACTCTCCCGATGTTGCTCGGCTCCGCCAGTCCTCAGCCTAAGGGCCGATCCCCGACATTCCTAAGCGTTCATTACCTGCGCTGTTACTCGATTTATTGACGGGTAGGTTGATTTTGGTAGGCTTTGCAGGTTACAGGCGTAGTTCGCCAGAGGGGGTAATCAGCAAATGTACACAACGAAAACCGTGGATTCTCGTCGCACGGCGACCGGCGCACTGGTCGCCGGCGTCGTGGCTGGCGGATTGTTCGCGAGCGCCGGACTCGGATCGGCGCCACCCGCGAGTGCGTCATGCGTATCGATATTCGGGATCGGCAACAGCGCCGACTGCACCAGCACGTTGTTCAGTGCGGCCTTCGCCATCGGTAACGGCGCAACCGCTCACGCCGATGGGTTGCTCGGCGCGGCCTTCGCGGTCGGCACCGCCGCCAGCGCCGTCACGAGCGCGGGTTCCGTCTTGAACGTGGCCGCCTCGGTGTTCGGTAACAACAATTCAGCATCGGCGATCGGCGGCTTGTTCAACTGGGCCTTCAGTATCGGCGGCAACAACAATGCCGTCACGACACAAGGCAGCTTCCGGAACACCGCTACCAATTTCTTCGGCAGTGACAACGAGGTCACCACGCAGGGCGGCTACTTCAACTTCGCTCGAAACGTACTCGGCACCGGCAACGATGTCAGGACCGTAGGCGGCAATTCCAACGCGGCGGTGAACCTTCTCGGCAACAACGGAACTGTCGAAACATTCGGCGGCACAGGGAATCTGGCGCGCAACCTACTAGGTGAAGACAATCACGTCACGACCGTTGGCGGCTATCTGGACACCGCCAGCAATCTGTTGGGTGGCACCGGCAACGTCGTCACGGCAGAAGGCGGATATTTGAACTCGGCCAGGAACATCGGCGGCAGTGGCAACACGCTGACCGCAGGTGGACCCGGCAGCCTCAACGGCGTCCTGAACGTCGGCGGCGGTAGCAATACGATCAAGGCGGGTGGCCCCGGCAATCTGAACGCTGGATTCAACTTCTTGGGCAGGAACAACTCGGTTTCCGCAGGCCCCGGCCCGTTCGCGCTTGCCGGTTCCGTCTTCCGCGACGGCCAAACCGTTACCAAGCAGAACCCCGGCGTCGCGATCAACGGGTTCCGCGTCGGCGGCAACGCCTTGACCAACACCCAGAGCACAGCGGCAACCACCGCCAAGACAACGACCAAGAAGGTCGACAGCGCGGCCGGACCGGCTTCGAGTGAAAGCAAGAAGCCCAAGAAGAAGGGCGGCGCCGACTCCAAATAGCCGCTAGCCCATGACGATCGGCGTGGCCGGGATGCCGTTGAACCGTGACGCCGTCACGCTGGTGTAGGCGCCCATCCTCGGGCTGACGACGATGTCGCCGACTTCGAGTGCGGGCATCGGGTAGCCGCGGGCGATCACGTCGGCGCTGTCGCACGTCGGGCCCGCCAGCGTCACCGGTTCGTGTGCCGCGGCGGCGTCGTCGGTGAGCTCGCGCAGCGCGACGATCGGCGGGTGCACGTCCTCGGTCATCACGTTGGAGTAGCTGCCGTAGAGCCCGTCGTCGAGGTAATGCCACACCTGACCGTCACGCTGCGCGCTGCCGACGACGCTGGTGAGCAGGGTCATAGCGTCGGCGGCCAGGTATCGGCCCGGTTCGGCCAGCAATGTGAAGTCGTCGCGCGACGCGCCGAGCGCGGTGTCGACGGCCTCGGCGATGTCGTCGAGCGTGGGCATCCGGTCGCGATAGGTGACCGGGAAACCGCCGCCGATGTCGATGACGCGACTCTGCACACCGAGGCTGTGGTCGATGTGCGCGATGAGGTCCAGCGTCCCGCGCAGCGCGGTGGCGTAGGGCTGCGGCGAGTCGCCCTGGCTGCCGACATGGAAGCTGAAGCCGGCGAACCGTACGCCCGCGGCGAGAACGTGCTTGACCAGCAGGTCGGCGTCGGCCGGTTCGACGCCGAACTTCGACGACAGATCGGATTTCGCCGACGGGTTGCGGAACGCCAGCCGGACCAGCAGTTCGATGTCGTCTGGGCGGCCCGCGAATTTGTCTGCCTCAGTGGGGTTTTCGACTACGAACAGCCGAACGCCCGCGGCGTAGGCCTTGTCGATGTCGGCGGGCTTCTTGATCGGATTGGTGTGGATGCAGCGGTCCATCGGCACACCGAGCTCGCCAAGCAGCGTCACCTCGGCGTCGGTGGCGACGTCGAAGCCGCCGCCGCACACCGCGATCGTCGACAACACCAGCGGATGCGGGCACGCCTTGACCGCGTAGTGCAGCTCAAAGCCAGTTAGCTTTTCGGCCAGTTCGCGGTAGCGGCGGGCGACCAGGTGCGGTTGCAGCACCAGCAGCGGTGTCCCGTGGCGTTCGGCCATTGCGGTGAACCGGCGGGCGTCCTGCCGCAGTTGCTCACACAGCTTCGACCGCCAACCCGGATTCATCTCTCACCTCCTGACGGCCGACCAACAGACCCTTGAATCGCTCGTAGCTGACGATCGCGAAGAGGTAGAACGCGACGTCGGAGACGAGCTTCCCGAAGATCCAGCCTGCGACCGTGCTGTCGAACAGCAGTGGGCCGACGTAGAACGCGGCGGGTCTGACCGCCACGCTGTCCATGAGCTCGGCGGGGCCGAACTCGACGGCCACGCTGCGCAGTGCCAACAGAATGGACAGCGCCACCCGCGGCGGCCACGACCGGTGGCTGTTGTCGCGGTAGTTCCACCGCAGCGCGCTGGTGTAGGCGGCCGCGTAGTAGCCGGCCGACGCGCCGATGGTCGCCGTGATCGCGGCGGCCGCCAACGAGCCCGTCATCAGATATGCGACCGCCGCGCCGCCCAACTCCCCCACGGTGCCCGCGATCTCGCACGGCAGGTAGCGGCGAAGCCATTCGCGCAGCTTGCTTCTGGTATTCCCCCCGGTTGTCACACCGTGAACCCTGCCGTGCGGGCATGTCCCGGTCGCGAGTAGACAGCTACGTATTTCTGCTCACGCGCCACTACCTAGCGACCCCCGGCCTTGCCCGACAGACTAGAACACGTTCTAATTCATGGCATGGACTACGGGCTCGTACTTTTCACCAGCGACCGCGGCATCACCCCCGCGGCGGCGGCCAAACTCGCCGATGACCACGGCTTCACCACCTTCTACGTGCCCGAGCACACCCACATTCCGATCAAGCGGCAGGCCGCGCACCCCACCACGGGAGACGAGTCACTGCCCGATGACCGCTACATGCGCACCCTGGACCCGTGGGTGTCGCTCGGCGCCGCGTGCGCCGTCACCTCGCGGGTGCGGTTGTCGACGGCCGTGGCGCTGCCGGTCGAGCACGACCCGATCACGTTGGCCAAGTCAATCGCCACGCTCGACCACCTGTCCGGCGGCCGGGTCAGCCTCGGAGTCGGATTCGGTTGGAACACAGACGAACTCGCTGACCACAATGTGCCGCCGGGGCGGCGGCGCACCATGCTGCGGGAGTACCTCGAAGCCATGCGCGCATTGTGGACCGAGGAGGAGGCCTCGTACGAAGGCGAATTCGTCAACTTCGGACCCAGTTGGGCGTGGCCGAAGCCGGTCCAGTCGCACATCCCCGTGCTCGTGGGCGCTGCGGGCACCGAGAAGAACTTCAAGTGGATCGCCCGCAGCGCCGACGGTTGGATCACCACTCCTCGCGACTTCGACATCGACGCGCCGGTCAAGCTGCTGCAGGACACCTGGGCCGCGGCAGGCCGCGACGGCGCACCACAGATCGTCGCCCTGGATTTCAAGCCGGATCCCGAGAAGCTGGCCCGCTGGGCCGATCTCGGCGTGACCGAGGTGCTGTTCGGGCTGCCCGACAAATCCGCCGACGACGTCGCCGCGTACGTCGAACGTTTGGCAGGAAAGCTGGCCGCGCTCGTTTAGCACCGAGTAGCGGCGCGGTCCGATTACGCGTAGTGCGCTACGCATGACGTGTGTCGTCCGCGCGACGACAGTTCACCGGTGAGCGTGCACAAACTACGGGGAGGACGTGTCATGCCATCCATCAGCCCACTCATTGCCAGGGTTTTCGACGATCCACACGCCGAACATCGTCGAAATGGAAACCAGCCGAAGCGAAGTCGGCACGAGTCTCGGGGGCGCGTGCAGCGGTCTAAGCGAGGCTAGCCGGCCGCACTGGTCTAGGCCGGTTTTGGTGCATATGGGCACCGTTGGACTCCATTACTGTTGCGGGTGTGACCGCACCAGTCGAGGTGGATCCCGCTGCACTGCAGGCGGTGGCGCGTGAGCTCGCCGCATTGAGCCACCAGTTGTCCGGCGAGGGCGTCAAGCATGAGACCCAACCCGCCGTGGCCGATCAACCGACGGGGCCCGCCGTCGTCGACCTGAGCGCCGCAGCCAACCACGTGGTCGGCGAGTGCGCCGCGAACCTGCTGCTGTTCGCGGAAAGTGTCGCTGCCGCGGCACGCTGGTACGAGGCCACCGATGCGGAAAGTTCGCACGAACTGGCGCGGCAGATGTTGCCGAAATAGCGGGTCAACATCATGGTCAACATGCCGACCCGGTCGCGGGTCGAGGCCTGGCGCGTCGACCACCTCGAGGTTGCCGCCGCTGCCTGGCAGCAGCAGACGATCCTCACCGAACACATCTACGGGCGCGCGCTGCAGGTTCGAGAACCTGGTCAAGATCCGCGGAAAGCTCGACCTCCTCAGGCAGGCGCAACAGATTGCAAGGACAGGAGCCGGCACCATCGCATCGGCCAAGACCGCGGCGGTGGCGGCGATCAATGAGGCAGTACGCCAATGGTTTTCGGTTAGCGAGCAGTTGCGTGTCACTGACCGGATGCCCGCCACTCTGGCACCGGCACTCGCCTTGGCGCGCAGGCTCATCGGCGCTCACCTTCAGGCAGACATCCAGGCCAAGGCCATCCAACTGGCGGCAGCCGACGACAAGGTCGCCGAACAACTCGACGGCGTCACGAAAACGCTGCGCGACTTCGATCTGGAAGGCGGCAAGGGGGCACCGGTTCCCGGCAAAGAGCCGACGATCACCGGTCCGGCGGGGCCGCTGAAACAAGACGACGACAAGGCTGACCTGAATGTCACCCTGCCCGGCAGCGACATCACCATCAGTGGCGATGGCCGCACGGGTTATCCGACACTCAATGGCGAGAAGAACCCGCTCGAAATCGAAGGAAACACACCCGGCAACGACACGATTCGGCCACTGCCTACAGGCACCATCGTCGGTCCGGACGGTAAGCAGTACGCGCTGTACAGCGAAGTCCCCTACAAACTTCCAAACGGGCAGGACAACCCGGAATACGCCACGGCGGACACCACGGTGGTGGATCTGGCCGATCCGTCGAAGAGCATCGGGGTGCTGCCCGGCATCGCCCAAGCCAGCGGAGCATACGATCCGGCGACCAATCGCATGGTCGTCGTGGGAAACACGGGCCCACACCGTGGCGACCGCACGAGAATGTTGTACGTGTCCGATCCCATCGACCCGGCCAACCCGAACGGTTGGATGACGTCGCTGAAGCCGGTTGGCGAGATCAAGGGTTTACCTGGCGATCGGGAGAGCCAACTCGTTGCCCTCGAGGGTGGTGGCTTCATGCTGGTGGGCTCGGACAACTTCAATCCCAACGTTCCCGGAGATCAGCCGATGGGCGCGATCACCGCGTCCACCCCGGAGGGGTTGCTGACCGCGCAGGCCACTCCGCTGTTCCCTCCCGGTGCATGGCCCGGTGGTGCCGCGCCCTACGGTCCGACCGTCGTGGATACGGTCTATGACCCGGTGACCGGAACGGAGACCGTGCAACTGAGGGTGAGCACCTGGGAAGACCCGCCCGGTTGGGACGGAACCGGAGTCAAGCCGTACCACCCGAAGACCTACACCACCTCGGTGACAGTCCAGCATTGATGCAAAAGGAGACGCAATGGGTGGTCTACGTCAGCTGACCCGAGCCCTCACCCTGTTGGCGGCGACCGCCCTTGCAGTCGTTGCCGGTCCGCCGCCTGCCGACGCTGCCCCTCCCGGATTTCCTGATCAGAATGCGTTTGTGGAGGCGTCGGGCAGCACCGACTTCTCCCGGCCGGACAAATGGGCGAACGGGTATGCGTTCTTCCGTACACCGGATGGGACCAGTTGCATGATCGGTAGTCTGAAGCAGTGCCACGGCCCGATACCGGGACTTCCTGCCAGTGATCCCGCGACGTGTCCGATGGTGATCCAGACCTACGACGCCCGATCAGAGCCCTTCCGAATCACCCAGTCGGACAAGACATGTGCGGCGCCGACGGATAACCTTCTTGACATCGGTCAGAAGTTGACGTTCGCGGCTTATGACACGACTTGCGTCGTCGGCGAGAACCGACTCACCGCGTGCATCGACTCCGGTAATGACCACGGGTTCGTATTGCAGCCCTCCGGCAGCTGGACCTTCTGATGCGGGCCGCGGTCTGCCTACTGCTAGTCGCCATCGCGCTCTGCGCATGTTCGCGATCTGCCTCGGTGAAAGCCCAACCGCCAGAAGGGTTTCCCGACCTGGGAACCTTCACCGCCGCCGACCCCGCCCAGTACACCTTGGGCGGCCGATCATTCGTCAGTCCGAAGCAGGTCAGCTGCGTGCTCGACCATGGGCCGCATAAATCGATCGTGTGTAGCGGCAGCCTGCCCGGCTTACCGCAGAACGTCCCCGGCGTCGGTTGCACGATCGCACACAAGCCCGACGCAGCGGCTGGCGACGCGCCCTACATGTTCGAACGCACCGGTCCTGACTGTGCTTCTTCCAGGTCTGTTCCCTTGGGGGTGGGTCAAAAGCTGTCCGGCGAGAACGGCACATGCGCAGTCGGTGAGAACGACTTGGTCGCATGCATCGACGCGGATATGAAACACGGCTTTGTCCTCACGCCTGCTGGCAGTTGGACGTTTTGACCGATGGTTACGCCAGCATCGCCCGGTTGCCGTTCTCGGTCGACCACACGCTAATCGGAGCGCCCAGCGGATCGCCGTCGGACATCAGAGCAACCAGATCGTCGTCCTCGGTGGTGGCCATGAAGCGGGAGTTGTCGGCGCTGAGGCGGCCGACGATGATCCCGGTGCGGATCGGCCAGTCGTAACGCACCGAATACGTTTCGATGGTCGCGGCGCCGTCTGCAGCGCGGGTCACCGGCACCTTCGGCAGCGCGGCGATCTCCTCGTTCAGTTCCGCGCAGCGGTTGGTCCGCCAGTCGACGGGTTCGGTGGAGTAGATGCCGACCGAGTACTTGCTCATGATGCCGCCGTTGGCGCCCACGAAGCCGAATTGACCAGGCGCGTTGCGCATTTCGATCACCGTCTCGGCGATGCCGTGCAGTGAGTAGCTGTTGCCGGGGCCGCCGAAATACGGCAGTCCGCCGGTGAGCGTCAGCCCACGCGGATCGTCGCCGTCGATGCCGAGGGCCTCGCAGGCCACGAAGACCGGAAACGGGAAGCAGCTGTACAGGTCGAAGGTGGCGACGTCGTCGGCACCGATCCCGGCCACCCGCAACGCTTCTCGGACTGCCATCACCGAGGCCGGGCTGGCTCCGAGATCGAGCCGGTCCAGCGTCGCCTGCTCGACCATGTCGGAATGACCGTGCAGATACACCCAGTTGCCTTCCGGCACACCGAGTCGACGGGCCGCCTCGACCGACATCATGATCGCCGCCGCACCCTGATTCACCTGGTCGCGGGCGACCAGCAGGCGCGGATACGGGTCGCAGATCATCCGGTTGTCGTCGCTGACGCCGACGATCTCGTCGACTGACCGCTCCACCGGCGACGACGAAAACGGATTCTTCGCAGCCACTTTCGACATCGGCGCGAACAGTTCGGCCATCTGCTGGCGGTAGTCCGCGACGCTGAGGCCCAGCCGTGCGCGGCGGGCGTTCTCCAGCAGCCCGTACTGCACCGGAGCGCCGGTCAGCCCGTGCGCAATGGTGTAGTCGTCGATGTAGCTGAACAGCTGATGACCGCGGTCTTCGAGCTGCCCCTCGACGTGTTCGGTGAAGTCGGGTTTGGCTTCGCCCCTTTTGGCGGCTTCGCGCCAGAACTTCACCGTCGACCCGGCTTCAGAACCCATGATCATCACGACGTCCGCGTCGCCGGCCGCGATCGTGTTGCCGGCCTCGGCGACCAGCTTCTGCGGCCCCTGGCCGCCGACCGGTTCGAGCACGACACGCGCGGGATCACCGCCGACCCGCTGCATGACCGACCGCGGGTAGTTGTTCGACTTGCCCAGTTTCGCGGGCATCGGTGAAGAGATCTCGAACTGCCGTAGCGCGTACACCGTGTCGATCGCCCCGGCGACCTTCGCCGCAGCGGCGCCGGTATCGGCCAGCGCAGCGCGGGCAGCTTCGGTCGCCAACTCCACCGCTGACATGCCCCGGTAGTCGGCGTCGTCGATGCGTTCGGTGAACTGCCCGACGCCGACGAGCACCGGGGTCCGCGGATCGACCATTACAGACCTCCTGACGGGTGTTAATTCGTCAGGCTAATCGACAACTAGAACGTGTTCCTAATCCTGCGGTCTAGTTCACATCGAGCGAATTACAGGCTCTGCAGGATCTCCCTGGCCAGGCGCGCGGTCTCCGACGGGGTCTTGCCGACCTTCACGCCGGCGGCCTCGAGGGCCTCCTTCTTGGCCTGCGCGGTGCCCGACGAACCGGACACGATGGCGCCCGCGTGGCCCATCGTCTTGCCCTCCGGCGCGGTGAATCCCGCGACGTAGCCGACGACCGGCTTGGAGACGTTGGCCTTGATGTAGTCGGCGGCCCGCTCCTCGGCGTCGCCGCCGATCTCGCCGATCATCACGATGACCTTGGTGTCGGGGTCCTTCTCGAACGCCTCGATCGCATCGATGTGGGTGGTGCCGATGACCGGGTCGCCGCCGATGCCGATCGACGTGGTGAAGCCGAAATCGCGCAACTCGAACATCATCTGGTAGGTCAGCGTGCCGGACTTGGACACCAGACCGATCGGGCCGGGGCCGCTGATGTTGGCAGGAGTGATGCCGACCAGCGACTGGCCTGGGGTGATGATGCCGGGGCAGTTCGGCCCGATGATGCGGGTCTTGTTGCCCTTCTCGACGTTATAGGCCCACGCATATGCGCTGTCCTGCACCGGAATTCCCTCGGTGATGACGACCAGCAGCGGAATCTCCGCATCGATGGCCTCGATGATCGCGTCCTTGGCGAATTTCGGCGGCACGAAGATGATCGAAACGTCGGCGCCGGTCTTCTCCATGGCCTCCTTGACGGTGCCGAACACCGGCAAATCGACGCTTTGTCCGTCCTTATCGACGTGCGACACCGTGGTTCCGGCCTTGCGCGCGTTGACGCCGCCGAGAATCTGGGTGCCTGCCTTGAGCATCCGCGCGGTGTGCGTGGTGGCCTCGCCGCCGGTGATGCCCTGGACGATGACCTTGCTGTCCTTCGTCAAAAAGATTGCCATTTCAGTCCTTTCAGGCGCTCGCGGCCTTGGCGGCCGCTACGTCGGCGGCTTCGTCCATCGTGCCCACCTCAGTCACCAGCGGGTGGTTGGCTTCAGCCAGGATGCGACGGCCCTCGTCGACGTTGTTGCCGTCGAGCCGGACCACCAGTGGTTTGTTGGCTTCGTCGCCCAGGATCTGCAGCGCCTTGACGATGCCGTTGGCGACCGCGTCGCAGGCCGTGATGCCGCCGAACACGTTCACGAACACACTCTTGACCTGAGGGTCGTGCAGGATGACGTCCAGACCGGCCGCCATCACCTCTGCCGAGGCGCCGCCGCCGATGTCGAGGAAGTTGGCCGGCTTCACGCCGCCGTGCTTCTCGCCCGCGTATGCGACGACGTCGAGCGTGGACATCACCAGTCCCGCGCCGTTGCCGATGATGCCGACCTCACCGTCGAGCTTGACGTAGTTGAGGTCGTGCTCCTTGGCCTTGAGCTCCAGCGGATCGGTGGCGTCGCGATCCTCGAACTCGGCGTGGCCGGGCTGACGGAAGTCGGCGTTGGCGTCCAGCGTGACCTTGCCGTCCAGCGCGAGGATCTGGTTGTCGGGCGTGCGCACCAACGGGTTCACCTCGACCAGCGTGGCGTCCTCGGCGACGAACACCTCCCACAGCTTCTGGATCGTCACCGCGGCCGCGTCGAGCACCTCGGCGGGCAGGTGGCCCTGCTCGGCGATCGAGCGCGCGAACGCCAGGTCGACGCCCTTGACGGCGTTGACGGGCACCTTGGCCAGCCGTTCGGGCTTGGTCGCCGCGACCTCTTCGATCTCCATGCCGCCCTCGACCGAGCACATCGCCAGGTACGTGCGGTTGGCACGGTCCAGCAGGAACGAGATGTAGTACTCCTCGGCGATGTCGCTGGCCTCGGCGACCAAGAGCTTCTTCACGACGTGGCCCTTGATGTCCAGGCCGAGGATGTTCTGCGCGTGGGTGAACGCGTCGTCGGGGGTGGCCGCGTACTTCACGCCGCCCGCCTTGCCGCGGCCGCCGGTCTTCACCTGCGCCTTGACCATGACGGGTCGACCGATTTCGGTGGCGATGGCCTTGGCGCCCTCAGCGGTGTCGGTCACCCGACCCGGCGTGCTGGGCACGTTGTGCTTGGCGAACAGCTCTTTCGCTTGGTATTCGAAGAGATCCATGGACTCACTGTCTTTGTGCGTTGACGTCGAAGGTTTGCGCCCGACGGGCCAGGGGGAACTTTATCCACACGGAATAACGCCTTCCCCATCGCCCACCGGTCATGTGGTAGATCTCACCGCCCGCCGTCACGTGATACAAGTCACAATCCCCGGCGGAATACCGTCTCGGGTTGCCACGAACATTGGGATTTGGTTAACGTGCCTCTGGTCTAGATCACGTTTCGGTCACGACTAGAAGGACATTCCAGGTTGGCACGGCACCGTTCGTCTGAGTCTCCGGTGGAGGTCACGACGAACGCTCGGCACTCATGGGCCGAACCTGAAGCTTCTGAAATCACCGACATCATCCCGTTCAACGAGTTCGGTGACCTCGCTGACCTCGACTTTCGCGAGAACACCGCGTTCGACCGCGAGTCCCAGGTGATCCGCGCCCCCGAGTTGGACGACCTCCACGACACCGACGATCTGATCCCGTTGCGGTTGGCGGTGCCGTCGGAGTTCCGGCCGGATGCGCGTGACGAACGGCGCGTCTCACACGCCTACCGCGACAGCCACACCGACACCAGCAACGGCGTCGCGGCCACCGACATCATCGACATCTCGGGCCGTCGTGGTCTGCACCGCAAGGACGACGTGCCCGTCAAGGGCCGGCTGATGGTTGCGGCGATGGCCGTCGGCGCGACCGCCGCGGGCGCGTACACGATGGCCAACACCTCCGACCAGAAGAAGCCGTCGGAGGCGGTGCTCGCCGCCGACACGTCGTCGATGGCCGGCGGCGTCGTCACCGGCTCGACAGACGGCATGCAGATCGTGTCGGTCACGCCTGCGGCCAACTCGTCGGTGCACGCCGAGGAGATCACCAAGGCCGCCGCGTTCGCGCAGGAGCGCGCCGAGCGCGAGGCGCGGCTGAACCGGCCGCTGTTCGTGATGTTCACCAAGGGTGTGTTCACGTCCGGCTTCGGCTATCGCTGGGGCGTGCTGCACGGCGGCATCGACGTCGCGAACGCCATCGGCACGCCGATCTACGCGGTCGCCGACGGCACGGTGATCGACGTCGGACCCACCGCGGGTTACGGCGCGTGGGTCAAGATCCGCCACAACGACGGCACGGTCACGCTGTACGGCCACGTCAACACGTGGCTGGTCAGCAAGGGCCAGCGCGTGATGGCGGGCGATCAGATCGCCACCATCGGCAACCGCGGCAATTCCACAGGGCCGCACTGCCACTTCGAGGTTCTGCTCAACGGCACCAACCGGATCGACCCGTTGCCGTGGCTGGCGCAGCGGGGTCTTAGCCCCGGCAACTACGTTGGCTAAGTGTGAGCGACGGCCCGTCCGAACCGACCCCTGAACAACCCCGCATTCGACGCAACGGCGCCACGCCGTCGTCACCGATGCCCGCCCAGTCCGAGCCGCAGACGTCGATCATCCGGCGGCATCCGACCGGCGAGTTCCCGGCCCTGGTCGAGCCGCAGACGTCCTACATTCCGCGGGCCAAGCCGGTGGCCGTCGGCCCGACGCGGTCGGCGCAAGCCACCCCCACGGCGGCCATCTGCACCACCATCGCCGCGATCCTGTCCGGCTGGGCCACCGCGGTCATCGCCACAGATCTGATCACGGGCTGGTGGCGCACGGATCGGCTGTTCTGTGTCGCCATCGGCTTCCTCACCGCGGTGTCGGCGGGCGCGCTCATCAGCGGGCTGATCGCGCTGCTGCTGAGGCGGCGCATGGGCCGGCTGCTGATCGTCGTCGGCGCGACCGTGGGGCTGCTGATTTTCGCCGGCCTGTTCGTCGCGGGCGCCAACCTGGCGGCGCCGGTGTACGCGATTCCAGTGCTGCCGCTCGCCAGCATTCTGCTCGCGCTGCTGCCCGCCACGGGCCGCTGGGCGCGCAGCGCCAACCCCTAGGCCGTCGCGGCCCGGCGCACCAGCGCCAGCACCACCGCCGCGGTGGCGAACAGCCCGGAGAAGAACCGGTTCATCAGCCGTTGCCGACGCGCGCCAAGCGCCCGCAGCAGGCGCGTCGCGAGGCCGGCGTACCCGCTCATCACGACGACGTCTGTGGTGATCAACGTCAACCCGATCACCAGATACTGCCGTGCCAGCGGCACCGTCGGGACGACGAACTGCGGCAGCACGGCGAGGTAGAACACCAGCGCCTTCGGGTTGGTCGCATTGACCAGAAATCCCCTCGCCAGCAACGGAATTCCCGCACGCGTCGACCCGCCGCCGACCTTCTCAGCCAACGCAGACGCCGACGCGCGCCATTGGCGCACCGCGAGGAAGAGCAGATACAGCACGCCCGCGAACTTGATGACCGTGAACGCCAGCATCGACTTGGCGACGATGGCGCCCACACCGAGCGCCACCAGGGACAGCTGAAGCACCAAGCCCAGTTCCTGGCCGACGATGCTCCAATACGACCGCAACAGGCCGTGGCTCAGGCCTGACGACATCGACTGGATCGCGCCCGCGCCGGGGGACAACGCGATCGCGATCGACGCGCCGAGGAAGCCGAGCCACAGATGCCAGTCGCTGGAGACGGTGTGCACATCAAGGCCAACGCGAAGCGGGCGCCGAATTGTTGCGCCCGAGCCCGATCTACAGCTTGCTCACAGGAGCATGGTTGTGCATCAGCTTGACCCGGCCCGCGCTGCCGAAGTCGATCAGCGACATCGCCGACTCCCCCACCCCGGACACCTCCTCGACGCGGCCGAGGCCGTACTTGTCGTGGGTGACCCGGTCGCCCGGCTCGAGCACCAGCAGCGGGCGCTTGCCTGCCGCCGAACGCGTCGGCGCCGGGCGTGGTGTCCCGAACCGTCCCGCGCCGCTAACGGGTGCCGACAACGACGGCGGCGGTTCGACGCGCCGCCAGTCGATCAGCTCCTGCGGGATCTCCTTCAGGAACCGCGATTCGGGGTTGAGCATCGGCTGCCCCCACGACGAGCGGACCCTGGCCCTGCTGACGTACAGCCGCTGCCGCGCCCTGGTGATCCCGACGTAGGCCAGCCGCCGCTCCTCGGACAGTTCGGTCGGATCGCCGAGCGCCCGCATGTGCGGGAACATGCCGTCCTCCCAGCCGGTCACGAACACCACAGGGAACTCCAGTCCCTTGGCGGTGTGCAGGGTCATCATGGTCACCACACCCGCGCCATGCTCGGGCAGTTCGTCGGCGTCGGCGACCAGCGACACCCGCTCCAGGAACTGGGCTAGCACGCCGGTGTCAGGGATGTCCTCGTCTTCCGGATTGACCTCGCCCATGGCTTGCGCGTTGGCCATGTCGGTGCTGAATTCGTGTGCGACGCTGACCAATTCGTTCAGGTTGTCCAGCCTGGCCAAATCCTGCGGATCACTGGAGTTCTCGAGTTCGGTTCGGTAGCCGGTGCGGTCGAGCACCGCCTCGACCAGTTCGCCGAGTTCACCGTCGAGACGCCCGCGCAGGTCGTCAAGCAGTTCAACAAAACTGGCGATGCACTTCTCCGCGCGGGTGTTCAACATCGGCACCTTGCCCGCCGCCGCGGCCTGCAGCGCTTCGTTGAAGCTGACCCCGGTGTTCTCGGCGTACACCGCGACGCAGGCCTCCGCCCGGTCGCCGATGCCGCGGCGCGGCGTGTTCAGGATGCGTCGCATGCTGACCGAGTCACCGGGGTTGTCGAGCACCCGCAGGTACGCGACGATGTCGCGGATCTCGCGGCGTTCGTAAAAGCGAACGCCGCCAACGACTTTGTACGGGATGCCCGCGCGGATGAACACCTCTTCCAACGCTCGCGACGAGTTGTTGGTGCGGTAGAACACCGCGACGTCGTTATAGGTGATCTCACCCTTGTCGGCGAGCGCGTCGATCTCCTCGGCGACGAAGCGGGCCTCGTCGTGCTCGTTGTCGGCGACGTAGCCGACGATCAGCTCGCCCTCGCCCGCATCGGTCCACAACCGCTTCTCGCGACGGCCTGCGTTGCGGGAGATCACCGCGTTCGCGGCGCTCAGGATGTTCTGCGTCGAGCGGTAATTCTGTTCCAGCAGAATGGTTGTGGCATTGGGGTAGTCGCGTTCGAAGTCCTCGATGTTGCGGATGGTGGCGCCGCGGAACGCATAGATCGACTGGTCGGCATCGCCGACCACACACAGCTCGGCGGGCGGGACACCGTCCTCGGTTTCGCGACCCACGAGTTCGCGCACCAGCACGTACTGCGCATGGTTGGTGTCCTGATATTCGTCGACGAGGATATGCCGGAACCGCCTGCGGTAATACTGCGCAATCTGCGGAAAGGCTTGCAGCACAGCGACTGTCTCGCCGATCAGGTCGTCGAAGTCCAACGCGTTGGCGGCCCGCAGCCTGCGTTGGTATTCGGCGAACACCTCGGCGATGATCCGGGGCAGGTCCTCCATCGCGTTCGACGCGTCGTAGGCCGCCTGCTCCGGCCCGATCAACTCGTTCTTCAGGTTGGAGATCCCGTTGGCCAGCAGCCGCGGCGAGTACCGCTTGGTGTCCAGGCCCATGTCCTTGCCGATCATCAGCAGCAGCCGCCGCGAGTCGTCGGCGTCGTAGATCGAGAAGTTGGAGTTCAGTCCCTTGATCAAGGACGCCTGGTTGCGCAGGATCCGCACACAGGTGGAGTGGAAGGTCGACACCCACATGGACCGGGCGCGAGGCCCGACCAGTTGCACCACGCGTTCGCGCATCTCGGCGGCGGCCTTGTTCGTGAACGTGATGGCCAGCACCTGACCCACGCCGACGTCGCGGGCGGCCAGCAGGTAGGCGATGCGGCGCGTCAGCACCGCGGTCTTGCCGGAGCCGGCGCCCGCCACGATCAGCAGGGGGGTGCCTTCGTGCAGCACGGCCTCGCGCTGTTGCGGGTTCAGGCCGTCCAGCAGGGCTTCGGAGTCGGAATTCAGGTCGGTCACGTGCAAACTCATGTCTGCCCCAACTTACCGCTGTGAGGGGACACCCTTTGCGCTCCCACGGCCTCAAATGGCACACTTCTAGACGTGCTCATGCAGCAAGGACGATTTTTTTACGGGTACCGGCCAGCGGTGCCCGTGGTCTAGCTGCTTACAAAGAGCCCCGCGGTCCGCTTCCGGATCCGGGGCTCGTCTCTTGTGTGAGGCCCGAAACCGGATGAGACCGACCACCCACACAATGAGGAGCCGAAATGACTATCGAAATGGAACCCGTGGCTGAGATTGACGACCTGCGCCGCGAGATCGACGAGCTCGACGCGGCGATACTGGCCGCGGTCAAGCGGCGCACCGAGGTGTCCAAGCTGATCGGTAAGGCGCGGATGGCCTCCGGCGGCACCCGTCTGGTGCACAGCCGCGAGATGAAGGTCATCGAGCGCTACAGCGAGCTGGGCCCCGACGGCAAGGACCTGGCGATGCTGCTGCTGCGCCTGGGCCGCGGCCGACTCGGCCACTGAGCGCAATAACCGCGGACCGCTCGTTGCGGGGGGATGCTCCTGCGCATGCTCTGCCCGAGTTCGACACTATGGCTGTGCTTTGCCCCTGGAGCCTGTCTCACCACAGCCCTGGTGTCGAAATGGGACCTAGCGCTTCAGCGCGTCGGTCAGCCACGGCGTCAGCCACTTGACCGCCTCCGGCGTCGGGTGCACACCGTCCATGCGCATCTTGATGCCGTCGACTTTGTTGGTGTAGTAGCCGTTCGGGCCCAGCTTCTTGTTCAGATCGAGCACGGTGATGTTCGGCCGGTTGCCAATCACGCTGCGCAACAACTTGTTCCACCGGTCGGCGCGGGCAGGCTGGTCTTCGGGATACAGGCTGCCATCGGGCCGCTCGCCGCGACGGTTGTACGGCTCGGTGGTCACCACCAGCCGGGCGCCGGTCGACGTCAGGATGTCGAGTGCGCGTTGCAACTCGCCGCGTAGGTAGGCGTCGTATCCGTCCTCGCCGATATGCGTCCAGTTGCCCTCGTTGACCCGGTCGACCACCTCCCAGCGGCCGATGATCAGCAGCACGACGTCGGGCCGGTCATGGTTGATCCGCTGCGCCCACCGCTGCGGCCAGGCGTCGCATTCGGGTTTCTGGTTCAGCGTCTCGCCGGCATACCGGTAGGGCCCGCCGCGGGCCACCCCGCAGCCGATCGTCGTGTAGTTGGCGAAGCTCAGCCCCGGCGTCGGCGGCAGGTACCGCATCAGCGTCCACGCCACCGAATCCCCGAACACCGCGACCCGCTCGGTCCCCGGCGCAACCCGCCCCGACGGCGACCTCACCTCGACCGGCCGCTCCGGTGACACCAGCGCCGCCGAGTCGATACTGCTCAGACCGGGCTCGGCGGGTTTGACGTTCACCGGCAGCACCGTCATGGTCACCACCGCCGCGGTCGCTGCCGTCGCACCCGCCAACGGCAGCATCGGCACGAACACCGGTCGCCAGCGCCGGATCGGCTGCTCGAGCAGCCACCACGACGCCGTCGCCACCGCGACCGTCGCCGCGCACCGCACCCCGAACAGCGGCCACCCCGACCAACCCGTGCGCTCCCCGTTCACGGCCAGAAAGATCGGCCAGTGCCACAGGTAGACGCCGTAGGAGATGGCGCCGAGCCACACCAGCGGCCGCCACGCCAGTGCCTTCGCCACGGGTGAGCCCTGGTCCAACGCCACCGGCGCCACCACCAGCACCGCGGCGACCGCCACCGCGATCAGCAGCCCGTGGGAGAAGTCGCGGGCGCTGCCGGTCGCGTAGTGCGCCAGCGCGCCAAGCCCGGCCAGTCCCACGATCGACACCGCGGTCGCGGCCCACCGCCGGTACCGGGTGCGGATCAAGGTGCCGCCCGCGGTCAGCACCCGCCAGTCGCGCACCAGCAGCGCGGCCGCGGCGGCGCCCACCATCAGCGCCTCGATGCGGGTGTCGGTGCCGAAGTAGACGCGATTGACGTCGGACGCCATCAGGATCGCCGCGGCGGCCGAACCCGCGGCGCCGAGCACGGCGAGCCCACACACCGCCCACCGGGCCCGCGCACCGAACACCGCGGCGACGGCGAGCACCAACAACGGCCACAGCAGGTAGAACTGCTCCTCGACGCCGAGCGACCAGGTGTGCTGCAGCGGCGACGGCGGGCTGCCCTGCGAGAAGTAGTCGGTCTTCTGCGCGACGAACGCCCAGTTGGCCGCCCAGAACAAGGCGGCGACGGCGTCGTCGCGCAGCGTCGTGGTGGCTTCGGAGGGGAAGAACCTGCGCGCGGCGACGACGGCCATCACCATCACGATCAGCGCGGGCAACAGCCGGCGGGCCCGCCGGATCCAGAAGTCGCGCAGCCGGATTCGGCCGGTACGGGCCCGCTCGTCGAGCAGCAGCGAGGTGATCAGGAAGCCACTGAGCACGAAGAAGACGTCGACACCCAGGAAGCCGCCGGAAACGCCGGGGATGCCGCCGTGTTCGGCGAGCACGAGTGCGACGGCGACGGCGCGGATGCCGTCCAACGCGGGAATCGCCTGGCGCACTGCGCGAAGTCTAGGGCGGCAACCCCGACCAGCCGAGAAGGCGCGCTGGCGACTACTTCGTCAGCGCGATGTACTTGACGTCGAGGTATTCGTCGATGCCCTCGAAGCCGCCCTCGCGGCCGAAGCCGGATTCCTTCACCCCGCCGAACGGTGCGGCCGGATCGGAGATCACGCCGCGGTTGACGCCGACCATGCCCGATTCGATGCCCTCGGCCACGCGTAGCGCGCGGTCCAGCGACTGGGTGTAGATGTAGGCCGCCAAGCCGTACTCGGTGTCGTTGGCCGCCTTGATGCCCTCTTCCTCGGTGTCGAAGCCGGTGATCGGCGCGACCGGCCCGAACACCTCCTCCTTGAGGATGCGGGCGTCTGCGGGCACATCGGCCAGCACCGTGGCGGGGTAGAAGTTGCCAGGCCCGCCAGGAGCCACGCCCCCGACGGCGACCGTCGCACCGCGCGACACCGCATCGGACACCAGGTCCTCGACGGTGGCGACCTGCTTGGCGTTGATCAGCGGACCCAGCGTCGAGGAGTCGTCGATGCCCTTGCCAAGGGTGAACTCGCTCATCCGCTTGACCAGTTTCTCGGTGAATTCGTCGCGCACCGCGTTGGCCACGTGGAAGCGGTTGGCCGCCGTGCAGGCCTCGCCGCCGTTGCGCATCTTCGCCAGGATGGCCCCTTCGACGGCAGCGTCGACATCGGCGTCGTCGAACACGATGAACGGCGCGTTGCCGCCCAACTCCATCGACGTGCGCAGCAGCTTGTCCGCCGACTGCTTGACCAACGCCTTACCCACCCCGGTGGACCCGGTGAACGTCAGCTTGCGCAGTCGACCGTCGTTGATCAACGCCTCGGTCACCGGCCCCGGGCTGCTGGTCGGCAACACCGACAACACGCCCTTGGGCAAGCCGGCCTCGTCCATCAACTTGGCCAGCAACAGCATGGTCAACGGCGTCTCCTGCGCCGGCTTGACGATCATCGTGCAGCCCGCCGCGAACGCCGGGCCGATCTTGCGGGTGCCCATCGCCAACGGGAAGTTCCACGGCGTGATCGCATAACACGGGCCCACCGGCTGCTTGGTCACCAGGACGCGGCCGGTGCCCGCCGGGCTCGGGGTGTAGCGGCCGTGCACGCGGACCGCCTCCTCGGCGAACCAACGGAAGAACTCCGCGCCGTATTTGACCTCTCCCATGCTCTCGGGCAGCACCTTGCCCATCTCGAGGGTCATCAGCGTCGCGATGTCCTCGGCACGCTCGGTGATCTTCTCGAACACCGCGCGCAGGATCTCGCCACGCTCACGCGGCGCGGTGGCCGCCCACTCCGCCTGTACTGCGCACGCAGCGTCCAGCGCGGCGATCGCGTCCTCCGGGGTTGCGTCGGCGACAGCAGTCAGCACCCGATCGTCGGACGGGTCGAGCACGTCGAATGTCGACTTGCTCATCCGTTCCTCACCGCCGATCCACAGACCGGTGGGTACTGACTTAAGCAAGGCTTGGATCTGGGGGGCGTCCATAACTCTCTCTTACACCTTTGGATAATTGACCGCACTAGGGTCGTCTACATGACGATGAACACGCAGCAGATTGCCGATATTTCAGCCACTGACGCCTGGCAGGCCCTGCAGCGCCATCACGACGAAATCAGTGGTAAGACGTTGCGGGAGTTCTTTGCTGAGGATCCCCAGCGCGGCACCGAGCTGACGCTGAGCGTCGGCGACCTGTACATCGACTACAGCAAGCACCGGGCGTCTCGGGAGACGCTGGGATTGCTGCTCGACCTCGCCCGCGCCGCGAACCTCGAACAGCACCGCGACGCAATGTTCTCCGGTGTGCACATCAACACCTCGGAGAACCGGGCGGTGCTGCACACGGCGCTGCGGGCCCCGCGCGGCGTCGAACTGGTGGTCGACGGGCAGAACGTCGTCGACGACGTGCATGCGGTGCTCGACAAGATGGGCGACTTCACCGACCGGCTGCGCAGCGGCGAGTGGACCGGTGCCACCGGTGAGCGCATCAAAACCGTCGTCAACATCGGCATCGGCGGCTCGGATCTGGGGCCGGTGATGGTGTACAACGCGTTGCGCCACTACGCGGACGCGGGTATCTCGGCGCGGTTCGTCTCGAACGTCGACCCCGCCGACCTGGTGGCCAAGCTCGACGGACTCGACCCTGCCACAACGCTTTTCATCGTCGCGTCGAAGACGTTCTCGACGCTGGAGACGCTGACCAACGCGACGGCGGCACGCCGTTGGCTGACCGACGCGCTCGGTGACGCCGCCGTGTCCAAGCATTTCGTCGCGGTGTCGACGAACAAGAAGTTGGTCGACGACTTCGGCATCAACACCGAGAACATGTTCGGCTTCTGGGACTGGGTCGGCGGCCGCTATTCCGTCGACAGCGCAATCGGTTTGAGCGTGATGGCCGCCATCGGCCGCGAGCGGTTCGCCGACTTCCTCGCGGGGTTCCACATCGTCGACGAGCATTTCCGGACCGCACCGCTGGAAGCCAACGCGCCAGTGCTGCTGGGCCTGATCGGCGTGTGGTACAACAACTTCTTCGGTGCCGAGACGCGCGCGGTGCTGCCGTATTCGAATGACCTGTCGCGGTTCGCGGCGTATCTGCAGCAGCTGACCATGGAGTCGAACGGCAAGTCGGTGCGCGCGGACGGCACACCGGTGGTGACGAGCACCGGTGAAATCTTCTGGGGTGAACCAGGCACCAACGGACAGCACGCGTTCTATCAGTTGATCCATCAGGGGACGCGGTTGATCCCCGCGGATTTCATCGGGTTCTCGCAGCCGACAGACGATTTGGCGACCGCCGACGGCTCCGGCAGCATGCACGACCTGCTGATGAGCAACTTCTTCGCGCAGACGCAGGTGCTGGCGTTCGGCAAGACGGCCGAGGAGATCGCCGCCGAGGGCACGCCGCCAGAAGTGGTGCCGCACAAGGTGATGCCGGGCAACCGGCCGTCGACGTCGATCCTCGGCACCAAGCTGACGCCGTCAGTGGTGGGCCAGTTGATCGCGCTTTACGAGCATCAGGTGTTCACCGAGGGGGTCATCTGGGGCATCGACTCGTTCGACCAGTGGGGCGTCGAACTCGGCAAGACGCAGGCGAAGGCGTTGCTGCCGGTGATCACCAGCGACGCCTCGCCTGCGCAGCAGTCGGACTCGTCCACCGATGCGCTGGTGCGGCGCTACCGCACCGAGCGCGGCCGGACCGCCTGAGAGCCGCGAGCAGACGCAAAGTCGCACGAAACCCGCCCTAAAAAGTGCGACTTTGCGTCTGCTCAGCGCGGAGGGCGCGGGCGGACGGCTTAGCCCGGCAGGTCGATGGTCCGGCACGGGCCGCCGGGAATGCAGGCGACTCCGCCGCCCGGTCCGGCCTGAGCCCACGGTCCGTTGGGCACACCGGCCCAGACTTGGCCGTTAGAGCCTGCCACCGCGCCAGGCCCACCCGGGACCTCCGCGCCGGCGCCCTGCGGACCGGCCGACGGCGTGCAGGGAGTGCCGTCAGGGTTGAAGCACGGCGGTGGTGGCACCGGATCATCGGCTATCGCGACGGGTGCTGCGGCGATCGCGGCTGCCGCGGCGCCCGCGAACAGTAAGGGCGTCATCTTCGTCAGTTTTACGATCATGCAGTTCGGCTACCACGACGGCCGGACCGCTAAACCTCTAGTGCGGCTAATTAGGCGAACTTGGCAGCCAGTTGCGGCGGCAGCAAGCGCAGCACCTGCACCAGCGGCACCCACGGCCACCGCGGCACCGCGGCCCGGCCCGGTTCGCGTTCGATGGCGTCGACCATCGCCGTCGTCCCGGCGTCGTTGTCGACCATCAGCGTGGTGGTGTCGGCCTTCGCGGTCATCTCGGATTCGATGTAGCCCGGCTCGATCACCGTCACCTTGATCGGGCCCTTCGCGTATTCGGCGCGCAGCGACTCGCCAAGCGACGACAACCCGGCCTTGCTCGCGGCGTACGCCGCGCGGACTCCCGGCACACCCTTGTTGGCGAGCACCGACGAGATCAGCACCAGATGCCCACCGCCTGCCGCGGTGAACATCTCGATCGCGGTCTCGATTTGCACAAGGGCGGCAACGAGATTCGTCTCGACAGTGGCCTTGTTGGCCCACAGCTTGCCGGACCCCAGTCGAGCGCCCTTCCCGATGCCCGCGTTGACGATGATGCGGTCGATGCCACCCAGCGCATCGGACAGTTCGGCGAACACCTTGGGCACCTGGTCGTGGTCGTTGACGTCGAGTGCCGCGACCGCGACCGTGATGCCGGGATGGCGCTCGAGCAGTTCGGCGCGCAACTCGTCGAGGCGGTCGGTACGACGGGCGCACAGCGCCAGGTCACGGCCTTTCGCGGCGAACTTGCGTGCCATGCCTGCGCCAAGGCCCGACGACGCGCCGGTGATCAGGATTTTCTGCCGAGTCATCCCAGCAGATTATTTCAGCAACCGCGACAGCCGACGATCGGCCAGAATCTTGCCGCCCGTCTGACAGGTTGGGCAGTACTGAAAAGACTTGTCCGCGAACGACACTTCCCGCACGGTGTCCCCGCACACCGGACACGGCAGACCGGTGCGCGCATGCACCCGCAGCCCGGATCGCTTCTCCCCCTTCAGCGTTGCGGCCTGCTGCCCCACCGACCGTGAAACCGCGTCGGTCAGCACGGAGATCATCGCGTCGTGCAGCGCGGCCAATTGCGCGTCGGTCAGCTTGCCAGCGGTGGCGAACGGCGACAGCTTGGCGACGTGCAGGATCTCGTCGCTGTAGGCGTTGCCGATCCCCGCGATCACCTTCTGATCAGTGATGACGGTCTTGATCCGCCCGCCCTGCCCGGCCAGCACGCCCGCCAGGTCCTCGGGCCCCAGCGACAGCGCGTCCGGGCCGAGGGCCGCGATGCCGGGCACCTTGGTCGGATCGTCGACGAGCCATACCGCCAATCGCTTCTGCGTACCGGCCTCGGTCAGGTCGAACCCCGGAGCCGCGACGGCGGCGACATTGGACCCGGGCGCCTCGCCGGGTGTCCCGAGGTGCACCCGCAGCGCGATCGGCCCTTTGCCCGGTTTCAGCGGCGCCGCGGCCAGCTTGTCCGACCAGCGCAGCCAACCCGCCCGCGACAGATGTGTGATCAGATGCAGGTCGCCGGCCTGCAAGCCGAGGTATTTGCCCCACCGGTTGGCCCCGGTGACGGCCTGCCCGTGCAGCGCGGTCAGCGGCGGGTCGAACGTCTTGAGCACTGACAGCGCCGCAACGTCGACGCGTCCCACCGTCAACCCGACGGCGTGACGGCGCAGGTGGTCTGCCAGGGCTTCGACCTCAGGTAGTTCCGGCATGTGTCCAGTGTGCCGGTCAACGCCCGACTCGGTCGCCGGCGATCAGCGACAGCACCCAGCTCACGATCGACAGCACGATCGCCGCCCAGATCGCCGTCCACCAGAAATCCTCGATGTAGAGGCCCCAGTGGGTGGTGTGCTCGGTGATCCGCGACGTGATCCACAACATCAGCGCGTTGATCACGATGTGGAACAGGCCGAGCGTGAGGATGTACAGCGGAATCGAGATCAGCTGCACGATCGGCTTGATGATCGCGTTGACCAATCCGAAGATCACCGCGACGACGAAGATGATGCCGACCCTGGCCAACGTGGTGTCCCCGCCGACGAATTCGATGCCGGGAACGATCTTGGTGACCACCCACAGCGCGAGGCCGGTGAGCGCCGCGCGCAGCAGGAAGCTCCCCATGGCCGCTAGTCTGCCGGGCGCAGCAGGTAGGTGTCCATGATCCAGCCGTGCCTGGCCCGCGCGTCGGCCCGCATCTCGACGATCGCCACACCGACCTCGCCGACCGTGCCGGACATCAGCAGTTCGTCGGGCGTGCCGAGATAGGCACCCCACCAGATTCGGGTCTGCGGCGGGCATGCCTGGAACGAACAGTCGCCGTCGAGCATCACCACGGCGCTGCCAGGCAGCCCGCTCTCGCGTAGCTGCCTGCCGGTGGTGATCAGTACCGGTTCGCCGACATCGTTGAGCGGGATGCGATGTCGCGCCGTCAACGCCTGGATCGCGGTGATGCCGGGTACGACGTCGTAGTCGATGTCGACGCGGGCCGCGACCGACTCGAGGATCCGCAGCGTGCTGTCGTACAGCGACGGGTCACCCCACGCAAGAAACGCTCCGACGCCGCCTGGCGCCAACTCCGCTTCGATCGCATCGGCCCACACCGCCGCCCGCGCGGCGTGCCAATCGGCGACGGCCTGCCGATAGTCGCCGGACTTGGCACGCGAAGGATCGGGCAGTTCGACGAACCGGTAGCCGGGTTCCCGGATGAACCGACGGCAGATCTCCCGCCGCAGCGCCACCAGATCGTCCTTCTGCGCACCCTTGTCCATCGCGAAGAACACCTGGGTGTCGTTGAGCGCGGCCACCGCCTGCGCCGTCACGTAGTCCGGATCGCCTGCGCCGATGCCGATCACATGGATCCGTCGAGTCACGGCTGCGAGTATGCGCTAGGCCCTCCGGCCGCGTGAATGTCGGAGTCGCCTCGCCCGTTCGAGGTCCTTCTTCTCCGCGGCCTCATCCTTCTTCAAACCTCGCGCATCCTTCGGCGGCAGTTGCAGTTCGCGCTCGGCGGGCAAGCCGGCTTGAAGCTGGCGCCCCCGCTCCAACTCGGCGTCCAGTTCGGCACCGAACAACAACGCCAGGTTGGTGATCCACAGCCAGAGCAGGAACACGATGACACCCGCCAGCGCGCCGTAGGTCTTGTTGTAGCTACCGAAGTTCGCGACGTACAGACCGAACAGCACCGACGCCAAGATCCAGACCACGATGGCCACCCCCGCGCCGATGCTCAGCCACCGGAACCTGGGTTGTTTCACGTTCGGGGCGACGTAGTACAGGATCGCGACCGACACGGCGATGAACACCAGAATGATCTGCCACTTGACCACATTCCACGCCGCGACGGCCACATCGCTGAGGCCCACCACATTCCCTATCGACTCCGCCACCGGCCCGCTGACAGCGAGCATGAACGCCACCACCGCCACCATGACCAGCCCGGCGAGGGTGAGCAGCAATTGAACCGGTCGCAGCTTCCCCCGAGGCCGACCACAGCGCCCCCGCCATGCCGACGATCAACGCCAGTCCCGCCGACGGGCTCTCGACGAGTTGTTGAATCTGCTGACGCAGCATGTCGACGGCGGACCCCGGCGCGACGTCGTCCGCGATGCCGATCACCGCGTCGGTGGTGCGCTGGCCCTGCCTGAACACTCCAAGCAGGGAGACCACCACGACGAGTGCCGGGAACAGCGCGAGGATGGCGTAGTAGGTCAGCGCCGCCGCGAGATCCGTGCACTCGTCGTCGACGAACTCTCTGGCTGTCTTACGCACCACGTAGCGCACCGACGGCCGGGTCAGATCGGCAGGCGACTCGGGCTTCTGCGGGTCGTCGGGTTCGGGCATCGCCATGCCCGGTCGATACCCGGGTGCCAGAAACTCAAACGCTGACCAGCGGCTACCCCGAGTACCCGGTACCGCAGGTATTGACTGGGCGCACAGCCGGACCTACCTTTGGGCCATGACTGCACCCACTCGTGAGGAATTCGCCGAACGCCTCCTGAAGGGTTCGGTCAAGAAGTCCTACGCGCCGGTCGTCGACATCGACTGGGATGCGCCCCAGGATCCCGACAAGTTCTACCTGCCGCCGAAGACCGTCTCGCTGTATGGCACGCCACTGTGGGAAGCCATGACCCGCGCGCAGCAGATCGAACTGTCGCGGCAGGAACTCGTCAACACGCTGTCGGCAGGCATCTGGTTCGAGAACATTCTCAACCAGGCGCTGCTGCGCAAGATGATGCATCAGGACCCCACCGCGAACGCCACGCACTACGAACTGACCGAACTGGGCGACGAGACGCGACACATGGTGATGTTCGGCAAGGCGATCGACCGGGTCGGTGCAAAACCGGTGCGGCCCAAGTACTACCAACGCGTCATCATCAACGCGCTGCCGTTCGCGTTCCAAGGCCCGATGCTGTGGGTGGCCGCGCTGATCGGCGAGGAGATCTTCGACTCGCTGCAGCGCCAGATGATGGACGACGACGAGCTGCAGCCAATGATTCAGCGGCTCATGCGCATTCACGTCACCGAGGAGGCCAGGCACATCCAGTTCGCCCGCGACGGCCTGCGTAAGCGCGTGCCGCACATGCGGCGACTGCCGCGGTTCTTCGTCGCCAACATCAACGGTGTCGGCGGGTTGTTCTTCCGGTTCCTGTTCACCAACAAGGTCCAGTACCGCCGCGTCGGCCTCGACGCCCGGGAAGCCCGTCGGATGGCCAGGACCAGCCCGCACCGGATCGAAACCCAGATCCTCGGGTTCGCGCCGCTCGCCGCCTTCCTCGAAGAGGTCGGCCTGATGGGCCCCATCGCAAGGCGGATGTGGCGGCGCAGCGGCTTCCTGCCCCGATGACCGCCGTCTACGACGGCCCCGCCGCCATGCGCGTCGACGAGGTCAGCCATCCGGTCCGGGTCCGGCTGACCGGGCACATGGACCCCATCGACGGCAAATACCATTGGCGCGGAATGGTTTTCGAGCTGACGGCAGCGGTGAAGCTGCCGAAGCAGGTCGCCGTGACGATCGGCGAGCGCACCGCCGACGCCCACCTCACCGAGATCACGCCGTGGGGCACCCACGCGATTGCCGGCGTGGGCGCGCCGCCTTACCCCTTGGACCAGGACGCCTGAACCGCCGCCGCCAACAATCCGACCGCGAACACCCCGCCGACGATTCCCGAGATCAACAACGGCACCCGGCCGTCGGCACCCCACAGCAAGCCGGCCCACAACCCGGCGCCCAACACCGCGAACCCGCTGGCGCCTTGAAACACGCCCTGCGCGCTGGCCTGCAACTCGGACCCGACAAGCGACGAAATCCAGGCCTTGCCAACACCATCCGTACAACCGGTGAACAGCCCGTAGACACCGATCAACACCCAGGCCGCCATGGTGTTGGTGGTCAGGCCAAGCCCGGTGTAGCCGATCGCGAAGAACACCAGGCCGATACCGAACACCGCGGGCCGCGGTATCCAATCGGCCAGCAGCCCGGCGGGGTAACTCACCAACGCGTACACCGCGTTGTAGGTGACGTAGGCCAGGATCACTTCGACGACAGAGAACCCGATCTCGTTGAGCCGCAACAGAAGTAGCGCATCCGGGAAATTGACCAGGCCGAACAGCACCAGCACCGCGGTCACCCGCCAGTAGCGGCGCGGTAGCTCACGCACCCTGGCGAACACCGCGCGACGAGCGACGGGCGGCAACGCACGTCGGGTCTCGCGCACCAGGAACACCAACGCGACACTCAACACCGCAGGGACGACCGCCACCCACAGCAGCGGCGCGATCCGGTGGCCGAGCAGTTCGTAGCCGGCCAGCCCGAGCAGCGGGCCCACCACCGCACCCAGCGTGTCCGCCGTGCGGTGAAAGCCGAACACCCGGCCACGCGCCGCGTCGTCGATGTCGACGACCAACAACGCGTCCCGCGGCGCACCGCGAATTCCCTTGCCCAGCCGGTCGACAACGCGTCCGGCGAGCACGCCCGGCCAGCCTGCGGCCGCAGCCACCAGCACCTTGCCAAGGGCCGCCATCCCGTAGCCCGTCGCAATAAGCGGGCGCCGCGCGAACCGGTCACCCAGCGGACCCGACGCCAGCTTGGTCAGCGAGGCGGCGCCCTCCGCCACGCCTTCGACGGCGCCGACGACCGCGGCGGGCGCGCCCAACACGGCCGTCAGGTAGATCGGCAGCAGCGGATAGAGCAGCTCGCTGGCCGCGTCCTGAAGTAGCGAGACAGCGGAAAGTACCCGCACATTGCGGGTCAGCCAGGGGCGCACCTAGGCCATGATGCCCGGGATTACTGGGGACTCTCGTTGGTCAGCGCCTGGAAACCCTTGGCCTGGCCACGGGCCAGCGCGGCGCGGACGATGCCGACGATCAACCCCTGCACCGCCGCGGCGATGAACGCCTCGCGCGTGGACCGCGACAAATCCTGCGGCTCGGGGGGCTCCTCGTTGGACGGGCTGATCCGTTGCCAGATCTCGGTGAAGATCTTGCCCGCCAGCAGACCGCCGGCGACGCTGCTGCCGATGGAGAGTGGCTTGTACAGTGCTTTGGCGGGGCTCATGCACACCAACGTTCCCGGGGGCGCGATCCTTAAACACAAAACTAGAACGCGTTCTAGTATGGCGACGTGCGCTTCACTTTCGCCGAGGCAATGACGGATCCCACCTATTACATCCCGCTGGCCAAGGCCGCAGAGGCCGCCGGCTACCACGCGATGACGATCCCGGACAGCGTGGCCTACCCGTTCGAATCGGATTCGAAGTATCCCTACACCCCCGACGGCAGCCGCGAATTCCTGGACGGCAAGGCGTTCATCGAGGCCTTCGTGATGGCAGGCGCGCTGTGTGCCGTCACGACGACGTTGAAGTTCAACTTCTTCGTCCTCAAGTTGCCGATCCGCCCGCCCGCGCTGGTCGCCAAACAAGCCGCGTCAGTGGCCGCGCTCTTCGACAACCGACTCGGTCTCGGGGTGGGCACCAGCCCGTGGCCCGAGGACTACGAACTGATGAATGTGCCGTTCGCCAAGCGCGGAAAGCGGATGGACGAATGCATCGAGATCATCAAAGGCCTTACGTCCGGCGAGTATTTCGAATTCCACGGCGAGTTCTACGATATCCCGAAAACGAAGATGACCCCCGCGCCCACCAAGCCGATACCCATTCTGGTCGGCGGCCACGCCGAGGCGGCGCTGCGACGCGCGGCACGGTGCGACGGCTGGATGCACGGCGGCGGTCAGCCCGAGGAACTCGATCATTTGATCAAGCGGCTCAACCAGATTCGCGAAGAAGAAGGGCGCACCGGCCCCTTTGAGATTCACGTGATCTCGCTCGACGCGTTCACCGTCGACGGCATCAAGCGTCTCGAGGACAAGGGCGTCACCGACGTCATCGTCGGCTTCCGCTACCCGTACATCATGGGCCAGGACACCGAACCGTTGGACGCCAAAATCCGTCATCTCGAGTCGTTCGCCGAGAAGGTGATGGCCAGAATTTGAGCGACGCCATCAACGCGAAATAGGCGTACCGTCAAGGCCAGAAAGGGGTTATCCAGCGGGGGCACGGGTAGCCAATGTGCGATGGCAAGCACGAACAACGGCGGTGCGGCGCAAAAGGTGGTGGCGATAGGCGCCTCCGCTGGCGGCGTCGAGGCGCTGACCCAATTGGTCGGCAAGCTGCCCGATGACCTTCCTTACGCGGTTCTGGTCGCGCTTCACCTGCCGCCGAACGCGCCAAGTGTGCTGGCCCGGATTCTCGATCGCGCCGGGCCGCTACCCGCACACGCCGCGAAGGACGGCGAAGAATTGACGGCGGGGCGAATACATGTCGCGGTTCCGGACCGCCATCTGTTGGTCAGCGACCACCGCGTCGTGCTGTCCGAAGGTCCAACGGAGAACGGCCACCGCCCGGCCATCAACGCCATGTTCCGATCGGTGGCGCTCAACTTCGGCGCGCATTCGATCGGGATGCTGTGTTCCGGCGTCCTCGACGACGGTGTGCTCGGGGCGGCAGCCATCCGGTCCAGGGGCGGCATCACGATCGTCCAGAAACCGGACGATGCGCTGTATCCGAGCATGCCTCTCAACGCAATACACGCAGGAGTCGTCGACCATCAGGTCGCCGCCACAGAAGTCGGTCCGCTCTTGACCCGGTTGGCCGAGCGCGACATCGAGGAGCGCGAAATGGAGACCGACCGGAGCATGGAACTGGAGAACCGGATCGCGATGGGCCGCAGATTCTCCACCTCATTCGACGCCGAAGCGCTCGGCCCGCATTCCGGCTACACATGTCCCGACTGCAACGGTTCGTTGATGAGCGTCAGCGAGAACAACTACCGGTGCCGCGTCGGTCACGCGTGGACGGCGGACGCACTCCTGCGGGCGCGCGACGACGAGATCGAGAACGCGCTGTGGGTTGCGCTGCGCAGCCTGAGGGAGAAGGCCACCCTGTCGCGCAGGCTCGCCAGTCAGGTTGGTCCCGGCATGCTGCACCGTCGTTACCTCGATCTCGCCGACGAGGCCGAGCACGCGGTGTCTGTGCTGGGCAAGCGACTGTCAGAGGCGGATGCCGGTTCAGGAGTCCGTGGTGACGGGTAAGCCCTGCAGCACACTGAACATCGCCACCGAGGCGGTGGACGCGACGGCGATCCTGATGACCCCCCGCGGCACGCTCGACAGCGTCACCTACCGGTCACTGCGCGACGGAATCATCAAGACGGCGCTGGAGGAACCGAAGGCCGTCATCGTCGACGTCACGTATCTGGATGTGCCCGCCGAATCCGCACTGGTGGTGTTCACCAGCGCACGCTGGTATGTCGCGCAATGGCCCGAGGTGCCGATCCTGTTGGTGTGCGCGCATCCCGCGGGCCGCTCGGCGATCGCACGCAACGGCGTCTCGCGCTATGTGCCTGTCTATCCAAGTGTTCGAGCCGCGATCGATGTCGCCTCGTCTACCCAGTCTCCGCGGCGGCGCCGACGGGTCCGGGCCCAGTTGCCCGCCAAATTGGCCAGCCTGCGCCGCTCCCGCGAACTGGTGGCCGAGTGGCTGACGGCGTGGTCGCAACCCGAGTTGATCGCGGTGACCAAGGTGGTGGTCACGACGCTGGTCGAAAATGTTCTGCAGCACACCGACAGTGCCCCCGGAGTCCGGTTGGAGTTCGACGGCTCGGCGGTCACCGTAGCCGTCGAGGACGCCAGCCACGTCCAGGCCGGCCCGCGCGAGGAGCAGAAGCCGTACCAAGCGCCCTCGGGACTACACATCGTTTCGGCGCTCTGCCGCGCCTGGGGCAATGCGCCGACGTCGACTGGTAAGACCGTGTGGGCGGTCATCGGTCCGGAGAACAGGCTCTAGCCGAGTATGTTCGGATCGGCGGCACGTGGTCGACGAATGGACGAGGGTTGAACAGGCAGACTCCGGAGAACGGGGAAGCGTTCGAAGCGCTGTTGCGCTATATGCGGGATTCGCGGGGATTCGACTTCACCGGCTACAAGCGCACATCCCTGATGCGGCGCGTGCGCCACCGGATGGACACTGCGGGACACGAAACCTTCGAAGAGTATCTCGACGTGCTGCAGGCCAGCTCGGACGAATTCGCCGCACTGTTCAACACGATTCTGATCAATGTCACTGGCTTCTTCCGCGACCCGCCCGCGTGGGATTACGTCCGCGAAGAGGTGGTCCCGGCGATACTCGCGGAACGGGGACCCGGTGATCCGATCCGGGTGTGGAGCGCAGGCTGCGCGTCCGGCCAGGAGGCGTACACGTTGGCCATGGTGCTCGCCGACGCGCTGGGTCCCGACGATTTCCGTCAGCGCGTCAAGATCTACGCCACCGACGTCGACGAGGACGCACTCGCCGAGGCTCGGGCTGCGACGTACGACGAAAAGGCCGTCGAATCCGTTCCGCCCGCCCTGCTCGAGCGCTACTTCGAATCGATGAACGGTCGCTACGTGTTTCGCAAAGACCTGCGTCGGGCAGTGATCTTCGGCCGCAACGACCTTGTGAAGGACGCGCCGATCTCACGCGTCGATCTGCTCGTGTGCCGCAATACCCTGATGTACCTGAACGCTGATACACAGCGAAATGTCCTGGGTCGCTTGCATTTCGCCTTGGCTCCCCAGGGCACGTTGTTCCTGGGTCACGCGGAGATGCTGCTGAGCCACAGCGACAAGTTCACCCCGGTGAACCTGAAGCACCGCATCTTCCGGAAGGCGGCGGGCTCGCACAACGGCATCGACCGGTTCGAGAATGCAACGGCGTTCTACGACCGGCACGGCGACCTGCCCGGTCTGGCGCCCATCCGCGAATTGGCTTTCCGCGCAAGCCCTGTCGCGCAGATCGTGGTGACGGGCGAGGACACCGTCGCGATGATCAACCAACAGGCGGAAGCGACGTTCGGACTGTCGGCACGCGACATCGGCCGTCTGCTGCGCGATCTCGAGGTCTCCTACCGCCCGGTGGAACTGCGCGCATACCTCGAGCAGGCCAAAGTGGAGCGTCGGTCGGCCCGCATCCAGGACGTGCAATGGCAGCGGCCGGGCGCCGACACGGTGTGGTTCGAGATCCACGTGAACCCGCTCGTCGACGCGGAGAACGGGCTGCTCGGCGTCTCGATCGTGTTCTTCGACGTGACCGCGACCAGAGCCCTGCTGGACAAGGTGGTTCAGACGAACCGTCAGCTCGAGGCGGCCTACGAGGAGTTGCAGTCCACCAACGAAGAACTCGAAACCACCAACGAGGAACTGCAGTCGACGGTGGAGGAACTGGAGACCACCAACGAGGAGCTCCAGTCCACCAACGAAGAACTCGAGACCATGAACGAGGAGCTGCAGTCCACCAACGACGAACTGCACACCATCAATGACACCCTGCGTGAGCGCAGCATCGAGCTCAATGAGGCGAAGACGTTCCTGGACTCGCTGGTCAATTCCATCAAGCTCGGAATGGTGGTGGTGGACCGCGAGATGCGGGTGGTGGTGTGGAACCGCGGCTGTGAAGAACTCTGGGGCCTGCGTGCCGACGAGACAGTCGGAAAATCGTTGAACTCGTTGGACATCGGGCTGCCCACCGACGGTGTGAAGCCGCTGATCGGCAAGGCCTTCGTCGATCCGGACGTCACCGAGGAGACCGTGCTGGATGCCGTCAACCGGCGCGGTCGTCAGGCGCGCGTGCGGGTCACCTGCACCGCGTTCCGGTCGACCGAGGACGGGGTCAACGGTGCACTGCTGTTGATGGAAGTCTTGAACTAACGCCTTCGGCGCTGGTCGCGCTTTTCGGCCACGTGCTCCCTGGCAGCCGCTTGTTCATGCCGCCGCGCCTCGTCGCGGTGATGCTCGGCGGCGTCCTGATGTTGATCGCCCCGTCCGTCACCTTCGAGCAGCGCGGCTTGTTCGTGGGCGGCCGCGGCCCGTAAGTGCGCCCGCTCCGCGTCGAGATGCCGTAGTGCGGCCGACTCGTGCGCACTGCGCGCCCGTTCGAGCGCCTGCTCGGCGCGCCGCCGTGCCTGCGCCACGCTCTGCGTGGTCGCAGGCACGCCGCGGGCCAGTTCGTTGAGTCGCTGGTGCAGTTCGGCCGCCCGCTCACGCGCCGACTGAGCACGCGAGTCGGACTGCGTGGAGTCGCTGGTTGGGCCGTCGCCTGTGGTGGTCATCGCTTCCTGCTCGGCATCGATGCTGCCGAGTAAAACGATACGTCTGCGGCCCAGGTCAGCGCGGAAAACGGCTATCCGCGCAACGTCGAGTGCGGACTCTGCCCGTACGTCTGCCGGTACAGCACAGCGAAACGTCCGGTATGGGCGAATCCCCAGCGTGCCGCGATATCGGTCACCGTGCTGTGGGTCCGGTCGCTGGTCAGCAATTCCTGGTGGGCGTAGTGCAACCGCAGCCGGCGCAGATACTGCAGCGGCGTCGTCTCCAAGTGCCTGCGGAACATGTACTGCACCGCGCGGGGCGTGACATGGACGGCCTCCGCGATATCGGCGAGTCCGATGTCATTGGTCGCGTTCGCGTCCATGTACTCCATCGCGCGGCGCAGCAGTACCGGCTTGGCGTCGGTGCGGTCGTGCGGCGTCGGGGAGGTGGCGGACGAGTTGGGAAACGTCGACAACGTGACGGCGGCCAGCATTCGGCTGGCGTTGCCGAGCACCAGCGGTGTGGTGACCGCGTCGTCGGCGAGCAGGCTGCGCTTGATGAAGCTGACGGTGTCTTTCCACAGCCGGGCGGCCTGCGCGTCGATGGGCTGGAAGCTGGAGAACCGGACCGGCAGCGGCGCCTGGGTGCTGGGCAACCCCGTGGCGACGCCTGCGACCAGCGACTGGTCGAGCACCACGGAGGTCAGGCGGACGTCGCGGGCGCGACAGTGATGCGGCAGGTGCGGTTGAGACACCATCGCGATGTCACCGGCCCTGGCTTCCCCCTCGAGTCCGTCGCACGATCCGGACAACTCGCCGCCGGTCGCCCACAGCGCAATCACCCTGTTCAGGGGATCGGGTGAGGCCTCCACGTACCCGGGCGAATACATCTCGTCGATCGCGAACGGCCCCACATCGGTGCGCGCATGCGCCAGCAACGGGCCTTCGATGACGGCGGCGTGCCTGCGGGAGAGCCGCAGCCGCGCCCCGTACAGGTCTTCGAGAAATTCGTCCGCGTCCTCGGGGTCGCAGATCTCGACCTTCGTGCGTTCCGGAAGACGAACCTGAATGGCGTTGACGATGGAGCTCACCTCTTCAAGGTGACGCGACGGGGCATGGGCTCAGCCCCCCGGATATATACCCTCACCATACGCCGTGGTGGCTGCAAAAGGACGTTTCAGCGCGGTCAGCTAGCCTGACCGGGTGTCCGTACTCGACAAGTTCCGACTCGACGACAAGGTAGTCATCGTCACCGGCGCCTCGTCAGGCCTTGGAGTTTCGTTCGCGGAGGCCTGCGCGCAGGCCGGAGCCGACGTGGTGCTGGCCGCGAGGCGGGTCGACAAGCTTTACGCGACAGCACGTCTCGTCGAGGAGGCCGGGCGGCGCGCGCTGACCGTCGCGACGGACGTCGCCGATCCGGCTCAGTGTCAGGCCATGGTCGACGCCGCGATCGCCGAATTCGGCCACGTTGACGTGCTCGTGAACAACGCAGGCGTCGGCACCGCGGTGCCGGCGACTCGTGAGACGCCCGAGGAGTTTCGGGCCGTCATCGACATCAACCTCAACGGCTCGTACTGGGCCGCGCAGGCGTGCGGAAAGGTGATGCAGCCCGGCAGTTCGATCGTCAACATCTCCAGCATCCTCGGCATCACCACCGCCGGACTGCCGCAGGCGGCCTACAGCGCGAGTAAGGCCGCGATCTCCGGCCTGACCCGAGACCTGGCGCAGCAGTGGGGCTCTCGTAAGGGCATTCGTGTCAATGCGATCGCGCCTGGCTTCTTCGAGTCCGAGATGACGGACGCGTACGCACCCGGTTACATCGAGAGCCTCAAGCCGCGAGTGTTGTTGGGCCGCATGGGAGATCCGACCGAGCTCGCTGCCACGCTGGTGTGGCTTGCCTCGGATGCGGGCGGCTTCGTCACCGGCCAGACCATCGTCGTCGACGGCGGAGTGACGATCACCTGATTCATAGCAACCACATATGTTTGTGTTCACTATGAAGAGCTAGCGACCCCATGTCCGGCTAGCAACACTGAAGTGCATGAAAAGCTATGTCGCATTTGGATTTACCGCAACCACCCTGACGTCGGCCGCGCTCACGCTCGCCGCCGTCGCCACCGCAGCGCCAACCGGTCCGACGACGGTCGACCAGACGGTGCGAACACTGGAAGCCAGCGGCTACCACGTCATCGTCAACCGCACCGGGGCCGCGCCGCTGTCACAATGCAGCGTCAGTGGCGTGCGCCAAGGTCAGACCCATTCGACGGCCGATTCGCGTGGCGGCAGCTCGATCAACACCACGATCACCTCGAAGACCGTCTACGTCGACGTGGCGTGCTGAGCACCCATCCGAACCTTCGGCAACTTCATCCTGAAAGTCGTTCTACCGCTGGCAGATTCAGCTTCGATTGTGCCGCCGTGCGCCTCGATGATCGAGGCGCAGATGGACAGCCCGAGGCCGAAACTTCCCGCCTCGCCTGACCGCGACTTGTCGGCGCGGACGAACCGCTCGAACAGATGCGGCAGCAGTTCGGCGTCGATTCCCGGGCCGTCGTCGGTGACGGTCAACTCCACGTATTGCGGACCGGTGGCGAGCGTCGACGTCACCGTCGTGCCTGCGGGCGTGTGCACCCGGGCGTTGGTCAGCAGGTTGGCGATGGTCTGGTGCAGCCGCGCATGGTCGCCGCGCACCAGCACCGCGGCGTCGGGAACGTCGGTCAGCCATCGATGTTCCGGCGCGGACACTGCGACGTCGTTGACCGCGTCGACGACCAGGTCGGTCAGGTCGACCTCGGTGGTGTCGAGGTCCTGGCCCTCGTCGAGCCTGGCCAGCAACAACAGATCGGCGACCAACGCGTTCATCCGCCTGGTCTCGGCCTCGATGCGGGCAAGCGAGTACTCGGTGGTTTCCGGGAGCACCGAGCTGTCCTGTCGGGTCAACTCCGCGTAGCCGTGAATGGCCGCCAGCGGGGTGCGCAGTTCGTGGCTGGCGTCGGTGATGAACTGGCGCATCCGCTTATCCGACGCCGCCACGTCGGCCAGCGCGCGCTCCACATGGTCGAGCAGCCGATTGAGCGTGTCGCCGACCAACCCCACCTCGGTGCGCGGATCGGTGTCCCCGGTGGGCACCCGCGGTGTGATCGCATGGTGGTCGCGATCCAGCGGTAGCGCCGCCACTTCGGCCGCGGTCGCGGCCACCCGATCCAGCGGGCGAAGCGCAAACCGCACGATCGCGACCGTGCCCGCGGCGGTGATCAGCAAGGCGAGTGCGGTGATGGCCGCCACGATCCCGGTTTCGCGCGTCATCGCGTCCCACGCCGGCTTGCGCGACACCCCGGTCACCAGCGTCTCGTCGCCGTCGCCGGGGCGGGCGACCATCCGGTAGTAACCCAGCTCGGGCAGTTTGACGGTCTGCGCTTCCCCAGTCGCCCAAGACATTTCAGCGATCTTCTGGACCGCCTCCGGCGGCGCTTTCCGCGACTCCCCATCGACGAAGAACGCCGAGTCCACCACCTTGCCGTTCTGGATCAGCGCGATCACGTTGCCGGGCGCCTGCCCGATCAGGTGGGTCAGCGGCTTCATCGCGCCTGGCGGCGGCAGCTGCCCTGACGCGTCCGGTGTGATGCGGTATTTCGTCACCGCCTGGCTGAACCCATTGGCCGAACCCGACAGTTGCGCGTCGATGATGCCGAGCACCGAGCCGCGCAGGCTGAGCACCGAGCTCACACCAGCCGCCACCAGCACCACCATGACCACCGCCGAGACGCCGATCACCAACTGCCGCAACAACGTCCAGCTGCGCCAGATACGTGTCAACCCCGTCATTCGGACGGCCGCAGCATGTAGCCGACGCCGCGCACGGTGTGGATCATCGGCTGTCGTCGGGCGTCGACCTTCTTGCGCAGGTACGAAACGTACAAATCGACGATGCTGGACCGGCCGCCGAAATCGTAGTCCCAGACGCGATGCAGAATCTCCTTGCGGCTCAACGCCCGTCGGGGATTGCGCATCAGGAACCGCAGCAGTTCGAACTCGGTCGACGTCAGCGAGATCGGATCGCCCGCGCGGGTGACCTCGCGGCTGACGCCGTCGAGTTCGAGGTCGCCGACCGTCAACGTCTCGTCGTCGGCGGGCGTCAGATATGCCGACCGACGAAGCAGCCCGCGCAACCGGGCCACCAACTCCTCAAGGGAGAACGGCTTGGTCATGTAGTCGTCACCGCCCGCGGTCAACCCGGTGACCCGATCGACCACGGAGTCGCGCGCGGTCAGGAACAGCGTCGGGGTGTAGGTGTCGGCGTTACGGATCTGCTGCAGCACACCAAGGCCGTCCATATCCGGCAGCATGATGTCGAGCACGATGATGTCGGGTGCGTTCGCGCGGTACTTTTGCACCGCCTCTGCCGCGTCATGGGCGACGTCGATCTCCCAGCCCTCGTACTGCAGCGCCATCCGGACCAGGTTGGTCAGCGCGCGTTCGTCGTCGACAAGGAGCACCCGGATCGGTGATCCGTCGGGGCGGTACATCCGCGGCAACTGGCCGAGGATGGCGCGCCGCGGCCCCTGGTCGCGGGCAGGCACAGACGTCACCCGACCATTCTTGCGACCTCGCAGGGGATCGTCGCCAACCTCATAGATATTTCACATGGATCAGACGGTCGTCGCGGCGTAGGCGAGTTCGAACAAGGCCCGGTTGTCGTTGACGAAGTCCTCGACGGTGCTCAACGGGCGCCCGAGGATGGTCGGCGCCGTGTCGGTGACGCCGGCCAGCCGTCCCTCCTGCTGATCGATTGTCACGGCCTCGAAGTGCCTGAGCTTGGCGGTGTCATCGGGGATGCCGAGCAGGTCCAGGAACGTCGACACGGTGGTTCGTTCGAACGGCAGGTCCCTGCCGAGCACCCGGCCGACTTCAGCGGCCAGTTCCCGGTGGCTGTATTCGACGGGGCCGGTCAACGTGTAGGTGCGGCCGGCGTGCGCCTCGGGGTCGGCCAGGATTGCGGCCGCGGTCGCTGCGATGTCGCGTCCGGCGATCGGGGCGAACCGACTGTCGGCGTCATAGGGCATGACGTAGCGGTCGTACCGGATCAGATGCGCGATGTAGGTCAGCCATTCCATGAAGAACGTGACCCGCAGATTGGTGGTCGGCACGCTCGACCAGTCGAAGACCTGCTCGGAGAGCCAGTGGTTCTGGGTCGCCTTGCTGCGGGCGTAGGGGCGCGACTGAATGTGCGACATGTTGACGATCAGTTCGAGGTCCTGCTCGCGGGCGGCCTGCGCGAACATCACCGCCGCCTCGACAAGTCCTTCGCCGACCGGGAAGTTGAAGTAGGCGCGCTGCACGCCGTCGAGTGCCGCCCGCACATCGCGAAAACTGAGCAGGTCGCCGAAGACCACCTCGGCACCGGCGTCGCGAAGCCGTTGGGCGCGGGCGTCGTCTGTGCGCACCATTGCCCTCACGTCAACGCCGCTGCCGAGCAGCTGGTCGACCATCGGGCGTCCAGTATCGCCATTGGCCGTCGTCACCAAGATTGTCGTCATGAGCTTGTCCCGTTTCCTAGCTGAGTATGCTTTTACATACTCAGGTGTAGCACCTGCGTATGGTTAAAGCAACCCAGGGAATCGAGTGAAGTCAGATGACAATCCTTCAAGGTCAGCTCGCCGACCGCGAATCATGGTCACCGGTCGGCATCTGCCAGATCGAGAAGACCATGGATTTGGTTGGCACGAAATCCGCCATGTTGATCATGCGGGAGGCCTACTACGGCACCTCCCGCTTCGAGGATTTCCGGCGGCGGGTCGGACTCAGCAGAGCGGTGACTTCGGCACGGCTGACCGAACTTGTCGCTGTCGGCCTGCTGGAGCGAAGGTCCTACAGGGAACCTAGCCGCCGCAGCCGCGACGAGTATGTCGTCACCGAAGCCGGAGTGGATTTCATGCCCGTGGTGTGGGCGATGTTCGAGTGGGGCAGACGGCACCTTCCGGGTAGTCCAGCATTGCAGCTCGCCCATCGTGACTGCGGCGCCGAAGCCACCGTCGAGATCTGTTGCGCGCGTGGACATCAAGTGCCCGCCGACGAACTCGTCGTTCAGCTTCCGCCGGGGGCCAAGCTGGTCTAGACCCGAAGGCGAGGCCGCAGGGACGCCCGCCACGGCTTGCGATCAAGAGAAGTACGCGTCGAATGAACTGACGTCGGTCAGGGTCGCAGTCACGCCCGCGACCTTGTCGTCACGAATCGTGAGGACGTTGATCACGTCCTGGTCAATGCGCTTGCCGTTGTGTTCGCCAGTGTCGTGCAGTCTGACCGCAACTGTGTCCACCCCGAACGTAGATCCCAGCGGTGAGATGTGCAGGCCGTACGTAGCGAAGATGTCGGCGAGTCGGAGGACGTTATCGATTCCCGTCGTCCGACCCGAAATCACGCTGGTACCGGGGATCGTCCACTCGATGTCAGGAGTAGCGTTTCGCGCGATGCCGGCATGATCGTCATGCACCACGGCATTGGCGAACGCCCTGACGATCTCCTGCTGCCGCTGACTCGCCTGTTCGTCGTCGTCCGGTGACGCCGCACTAGGCGCAATACAACAAAGAGCGATCCCAATGACGGCCGCGCCCAAAAGTGGAATCGATACGCCTTTCCCAAACAAGCGCTCAAAGGGCCGCATCACGCGTCTTCTCATCACCGTATCGATGGAGTACGCGTTGTGCTGAAGGGCCGCGATCAGTGCGGCCAGGATCGCGGCGTGAATCAACTGCTCGCCGATCACCGACCAGTTCTGCACGGTGGTCGACCCGAAGATGAAAACCGTCATGGTCAGCGTGCCGACCACCAACGCGACTCTGGTGAACAAACCGAGGATCAACAGCGCGCCGGTACAGCACTCGACGAACGGCAACGCGTACGCGACGGCGGACACCAGGATGCCCGGCACGATGGAAGTGGCGAATTCGCGTGTCACGTGCTCGTGGAAGCTACCCACGATGGGGATCCGAACCAGGCCGTGCCCGAACAGGCTGCAGCCCACGGCCAGCCTCAGCAGGAGATAGGCAATCCTGCGGTTAGCCTCTTGACTCATCGCGTGAATTGTCGGTGACCGCACCGCTTTTCGGGCTGTGAGTCTGCCGCGAGTTCACTGCCGGTTAGCGACGAGCCACTCGTCTATCGCCACCGCCGCGTCGTTCCACACCGGATTGAGCGGAATTCCGTGACCGGTGTTCGCCAGCGTGATGCAATCCGCGTCGATGTCCTTGCCGAGAGACAGCACAGCCTGGGCGGGCACCAGCAGGTCCAACTCCGCGGCGAAAACCAGGGCGGGCACGCGCAAGGGGCGGGTGTCCACCTCGCAGAGCCATCGCGTCGCTTCCAGAACGGCCCGCGGCGACTCCGCGCACAGCAGAGACCTGTACCGCTGCGCCTCGTCGGGACTGACATCGCCCCACCACGCTGCGTCGACCATCTCTTCAGGCGGTGTCCACAATGTCGCCGGATCGACCGGCAGGTCGATTGGCTGCGTACCGAATCCGGCAGGCACCACGGGGGCGAGCAACGCCAGTCCTGCGACAGGATGGACGTACGCATAGGCCAGGCTCGCCAGTCCGCCCATGCTGTGGCCGATGACCACCGGCAGGTCGTCCAGACTTTCGGCGACCTGGCCGATCTCGGTCGTCACGTCGAGGATCGATCGCGACAACGCTTCGGTACGCGGCAGGTCCCGGGAGCCGTGATGGCCCAACCAGTTGAGGCACACAGCGAGCCAACCGCGCTCAGCCAGCCACGGGGCCATCTTCTGCCAGGACCAACTTCCGTGGCATCCGCCGTGCACGAACAATAGCGGCGGCCGCTCCGATGCGCTGCCATATATCTCGACGCGGATCCCGTTGACCTGGACATCGCGGTACTCAATGGGCAACGGGTCTCTCCTCTGAGGTCGTTGGTGTAACGAACGCTATCTTCTGAAGCTGGAGAAACCCTTACCTGGCGGATAGAAAACCCTTCCCTTGCCGGCGCCAAGTCTGCCTTTGCGGTGATTACGTTGCCCAGACGCGACAACGACGATGAAAGTCGTACTTGAAACGACTGATATAGGACCCCTCGAATGTTTGCGACAGCCCAAGACGAGACGGTGCGGATGCGCCCCGTGGAGCCCAAGACAGTGCGGATGCGCTTCGCCGACCTGCACGCCAAAGCCCTTCCCAAAGCCATCAGCGCGTTCGACGGCAAGACCGTGCGGATCAAGGCGCTGGACGTGCCGGTGGTCGGCAAGGTCGCCAACACGGTCCGGCAACGCTACGTCGACCTGAACCGCCGCGAGGTCAAGGCCCCGACCAAGTGGGAGATGGCCCGGCTCGCGCTGGTGCTGCTGCTGGCCTCGATGCCGATCCTGGCCATCTCGGTCGAGGTGTTCGGGCTGGCCTCGCAGAGCGCCATCACGATGGTCACCATCACGCTGGTCGCCGTGCTCGCCACGCTGATTGTGTTCGCACCGCATCGGATCGACATGATCGTCGGTCGCGGCCTGATCTCCGGCATGGTGGCGTGCATCGTCTACGACGGCGCCCGACTGTTCGCCGTCCATGTGCTGGGCCTGATGGGCGACTTCATCCCGACGATGGGCTCGTTCGTGACCGGTGAACCGGACACCGCGGGCAGCGCGGCTGTCGGCTACGTCTACCGCTACATCGGCGATGCCGGCGGCCTGGGTGTCGCGTTCTTCGTTGTCGCCTTCGCGATCGGCATCGACCGCTGGAAGAACGTCTACCAGGTGCTGGCGTCGGTGGCCTTCGCGGTCTTCCCGACCTGGGCGGGTCTGATGGCGACCGTCGCATTGGCCCCGCACGGCGAGGAGCGGATGTTCCCGCTGAACGCCGCGACGATCATCATCACTCTGGTCGGGCACCTGGTCTTCGGGCTGGTGCTGGGGCTGGCCTTCCTGAAGGCGCCGCGAGGACGCGACCGCAGCGAGTGGCCGTGGCCGCCGCTGGTGGAGTCCGCACCGGCCAAGCGGGTGGTGCGGTTCGCGAAGAAGATCACCAGCTCGCCCTAGCCCGCGACTCAGTAGGACACAATTGCCATCATGTCTTCCCACCTGGAAGTCTCGAAGCCGTCCGGACGCGAGTTGGTCCCGCTGACCGGTCAACGGGTGACGCTGGGCAAAGCCGCCAGCAATGACGTCCCGCTCGAACACGACGAAACCGTCTCGCGGCTGCACGCGGTATTCGAGAACCTCGGTTTCGCCTGGTCGATCCGCGATCTCGGCAGCCGCAACGGCACCTACCTCAACGGCGAGAAGATCACGGCCGAACGCGTGCTGCGCTCCGGTGACGAGGTCCGCGTCGGCCGGTCCAAGGTGGTGTTCTGGGAGGTGAAAGACTCAGGCGACGGGAGGCTCGACGAGGAGACCAAGACCGCTGCGACCGTCGAACTGCCGCCCCGGCTGACCCGGCGCGAACTCGACGTCTTGGTGGTGTTGTGCCGGCCGTTGGTCTCCGACGACCCGTTCCCCGAGCCCGCGTCGGTCCGGCGGATGGCCACCGAGCTTTTCGTCACCGAGGCCGCGGTCAAGCAGCATCTGCAGAACCTCTACGACAAGTTCTCGATCCCGCAGGAGGGTGACCGCCGGGTCCGGCTGGCCAACGAGGCGCTGCGCCGCGGCGCGGTCACCATCGCGCAACTGCGCAACCCCGCTAAATGAATTCGAGTTCCTCGACAGTGGCGATGGCCCCTTCATGCGACGGCCGGTCCGCACCGCCGATGCAGTAGACGGCCGACCCGTCCGCGGCCACCACCTGGCCGTGCCGCGGTGTGCCGAGCGGCGCCGCCTCGCTCCACTTCCCGTTCGTCACGTCGTACATCTCGACGGTGGCCAACACCCGCGTCGGCTCCTCGCCGCCGACCGCCACGATGCGGCCGTCGATGAACGTGGCGCCGTAGCTTCCGCGCGGAGTCGGCATGTCCGCCAACTTCTCCCAGTTACCCGAGGCCGGGTCGTACCGCTCCAACGCTGCCGAGTTCTCGTCCGCGGACAGCATTCGGCCGCCGACCGCGTACACATAGGTGCCGTCGGACACCGCCGCCAAATGCTCACGCGGCGTTGGCAAGTCGGCTGCCTGCGTCCAGGACTTGCCGTCGAACACCTCGGTCTGCGGGACGAGTTGCTTGTTGTTCTGCCCGCCGACGACGACGAGCTTGTCGCCGACGACGGCAGCCCCTGCCGCGGCCCGGGCATGTTGCAGGGCAGGCAGTTCCGTCCAGGTGCCGCCCCGCAACGCGAACACCTTGTTCGACGCCTCCGCGATCTGGTCTGTCGCGCCGCCGATCACGACCACCTCGCCGCGGTATGTAGCCCCTGTGGCGTGATGCAGGGGCACCGGCAGCGGCGGCTGCGTCTGCCACACTCCCGTCTTGGGGTCGAAACTCTCCACCGTTTGCAGTGTTTCGCCTTCGCGAATGCCGCCCGCCACCCAGATCTTTCCGTCCTGCACGGTCCACGCCATCATCAACCTCGCGGTCGGCGCGTCCGGCAGGGACTGCCACGCCGGCGCCGGTTGCGGTTTGCGCGGCGCCAGCCGCAAGGCTTCTGCGGATGCCGTGATCTGGCTGTCGCCGGGGCCGGTCGACCCGCCGATCGCGTACACGGTCTTCCCGACTCCCGCGACCGCCATGCCGTGCCGCGCTGTGCCGAGGTCGGGGAGGCCACTCCACGATTGGGTCATCAGATCGAGCGCGACCACGCTCTTGCTCGGTTGGCCACCTGACATGCCACCCACCGCGACGAGCCGGCCGTCGGCATAGGCCACTCCGAGGTCGCTGCGTCGACCGGGCATCTCAGGCAGGGTCGTCCAGGTGTCCGTCGCCGGGTCATACGCCTCGACCGTCGCCACGTCGGCGGCCCCGGTGGACCCGCCGAGGACGTACACCAGCTTGCCGTCCGATGCCGCACCGGCCAACTGTCGCGCGGTGGGGATCGGAGCGCCGAGCTTCCATGACGTGCCGTCGAAGATCTCGGTGGTGGCGAGTGGTTTGTCGTCGGCCCCGACTCCCCCGGTGACGATGATCCGGTCGCCCACGACGGCGGCGGCCGCAGCTGCCCGCGGCTGCAACAGCGGCGGCAACTCGGTCCATCGGCTGTTGACCACGCGCCACACCCGGTCCGTCGCGACCTTGGAATCGGCGCCTTCGGTGCGCCAGCCGCCGACCACGACAGGGGTGTCCTGCCACGTCGCCGACATCGCGTGCTGCACGGGAACGGGTAGGTCGTCGCCGCTCTTCCAACTGTCGATGGCGGGGTCGTAGCCCTCGTGGCCACCGAGCAGCCGGTTGTCGGCGCCCATGCCGCCGAAAATCCAGATGGTGCCGTCGGCTTCGGTGGCGGCCGACGCGTAGGTGGCGGCGGGTGCGTCGGCGATCGGCTTCCATGCGGGCGGCGGTTCGGTGGTCGGCGGTGATGGCGGCGCCGCCTCACCTCCACCGCTGTGGCGCGACGACGTGACGATGAAGACGCTGGCGACCACCAACACCAGCACCGCCGCGATGGCGCCTGCGGCGATCAGCAGCTTCTTGCGGTTCCCGTCCTTCGGCGGGGCGGACGGCGGCGGCGCAGGCTGCGCAGGCGGAGGGGGATTCAGCGCCTGCCACGGCAGGCTGGATGCGCTGACGGAGGCGGTGCGGGCGAACATGTTGGGATTCGGCGGCGGGGTCGACGCGGTCGCTTCGCCGGACAGGACACCGGTGGGCGGACTACCGCCGCCCGACGACTCGAGCTGAGTCGGCGGCACCGACATCGCGTAATCCTGGCCGGCCTGCTCGTGGTGGCCGCCCGGCTCGCTGAGCGCCATCGGATCGGTCGGTAAGCCGTTGTGCCGCTGGGCCAATTGCAACGCGTGGCCGAAATCCTCCGCAGATGCGTAGCGTTCGGCCGGTTCGATCGCCATCGCCTTCTCGATGGCGGCGCAGATGTCAGGCGGGATGCCTGCGGGCCGCAGGTCCGGCACCGGCGTCGAGGTGATCCGCAGATAGTGCGCGATGAGTTCCTCGTCAGCGTTGCGCTCATGCGGGGCCCTGCCCGCGATCAACGCGTAGATCGTCGCGCCCAGTGAGTAGACGTCGGCGGCCACCGTCGGCGGCTTTCCGCCGAGTACCTCGGGCGCGGTGTAGGACAGGGTGCCGGTGAAAAACCCTGTCACCGTTTTGTATCCGCCGACGATGCGCGCCGTGCCGAAGTCGCTCATCTGCGGTTCGCCGTAGTCGTTGACCAGAACATTGGCGGGCTTGATGTCGCGGTGCAAGGTGCCTGTCCGGTGCGCGGTTTCCAGCGCCCCGCACAATTTCACGCCGATGCGCAACGCCTCGGGCCACCCGATCCGGCCCTCCCGCCGCACCCGTTCCGCGAGGGAATTGGCTGAGTGATAAGGCATCACGATGAACGGCCGGTTACTTTCGGTGACACCGACTTGAAGGATGTTCACGATGTTCGGATGGCCGGACAGCGCGCCCATCGCGTAGCCCTCGCGCAGGAAACGTTCCCGGTCGTCTTCGTCCAGATCGGACGCGAGCACCTTGATGGCCACACTTCGCCCGAGGGCCTTCTGATGGCAGCGGTAGACGACGCCGGATCCCCCTCGACCGATTTCGACCGCGTCCTCAAAACCGGCGGCTGCCAGCTCAGACGCTATTCCGCTCGGCATTTTGGCTTCGCCCCTCCGCTGAACTGCACATGGTTTGCTTAAAAGGTACCGAGCAACGGCATCACAAAAGTGGGATTCGCATCAGCCATGACAGTCAGGGTCGACGAGTTGCAAATCGCTGATCCGTCGCAGGTTTGGACGGGAGCAGGTTTCTCCGTCGACTCCGATGCCGTCTGCCGTGTCGGCGGCGTCCGCATCCGACTGGGCGGGCGCGGCGCCGGGATCGTCGGATGGTCGTTGAGCGGCGCGCCGTCGGACAGTCAGGACCTCGACGGCATCCCGACGACGTGGTCGACGCCGGTCAGCGCAGCGCCCGCCGCTCACGCCAACGGCGTCACCGCGATCGACCATGTCGTGCTGATGTCGCCCGATCTGAGCCGGACGGTCGCAGCGCTGGCCGCGGTCGGTGCCGCCCGGCGGCGTGAGCGCGATGCGGAACTCGGCGGACAAGCGATCCGCCAGGTGTTCTTTCGGCTGGGCGAGGTGATCCTCGAAGTCGTCGGTTCGCCGGACACCGCAGCCGACGGGCCTTCGCGGCTGTGGGGAATCACGTTCGAAGTTGCGGACATCGACGCCACCGCCGCGTACTTCGGTGACCGCACGACGCCGGTGAAGGACGCGGTGCAGCCCGGACGCCGGATCACCACGCTTCGGCATCGCGATCTCCGGATGTCGGTGCCGACCGCGATGATCTCGGCGCGCCACTAGGGGCGTGCTGGCGCGAGGGTCGACCGCGGCTGAAGAGCTTGTGCCGCTTAGCGTTCGGTAGCGGTATCCAGTAGGCGGACGATCTGACGGGAATTTTCTCGGCTCCGCCGTGGTTCCTGGCTTTGCGATGCTTATGTAACACTGTTCCATAAGATCCGTCATCGCCCCGACAGACAGGACCATTCATGACCAACGTCGTCTTCATCCACGGGCTCTGGATCTCCCATACCGCCTGGCAGCCATGGATCGAACACTTCACCACCAACGGCCATCACGCGATCGCCCCTGCCTGGCCGGGCGAATTCGCGACCGCCGACGAGACGCGGCGGGGCGCCACGGAGCAAGCGGGATACGGCATCGACGAGCTGACCGAACACTTCGCCGACGTCATCGCCGAGTTCGATACCCCGCCGGTGGTGATCGGCCATTCCTTCGGCGGCCTGATCGCCCAGAAGCTGTTGGGGCAGAACAAGGTGGCCGCCGCAATCGCGATCGACCCGGCTCCGATCAAGGGCGTGAAGCCGCTGCCTTTCGCCCAGTTGCGCTCGGCCTTCCCCGTCCTGGGCAACCCGCTCAACAAAGGACGCGCCAAGGCACTGACGCAGGCGCAGTGGCGATACGGCTTCGGTAACGCGTTGACCGTCGAGGAGTCGGACGCCCTGTGGGAGCAATGGTCGATCCCCTCGCCAGGCAAACCGCTGTTCGAAGCCGCGACGGCGAACTTCTCGCCGAAGTCACCCGCGAAGGTCGACACCGCCAACAGCAATCGCGGGCCATTGCTGATCACCGGCGGCTCCGCCGACCACACCGTGCCATTGGTGTCGGCGAAAGCGGCTTACGGCCTGTACAAAAATTCGTCTGCCGTGACCGATTTCCACGAATTCGAAGGCCGTGGCCACTCGCTGACCATCGACCACGGATGGCGTGATGTCGCCGACACCGCTCTCGCGTGGATGGCCCAGCGGCAGGCCGACATCGCAGCATGACGCCTCGCCGCCGCACCGCCAGCCATCAGGTCTCGGTCGCGTTGCTCGACGCGGCCGAGGCCGTGCTGGATCGCGATGGCGTCGACGGTGTGACGATCCGTGCCGTCGCGCAGCGCGCCGAAGTCTCGCCGATGAGCGTGTACAACCGGTTCGCCAACAAAGACGGTCTGATCGTCGCACTGGCCATGCGGACACTCGAGCAGTTGGCCCAGGCGATCGAGGTACCAACCGACATTGATCCGGTTGAACGTTTCGCTTCGGCATGCCGGAACTATCGCGCGTTCGCCCTGCGCTATCCGGCCCGATATTCGTTGATCTTCGGCGCGGGCAGTCCGCTCGAAGACCAATCGTCTGAGGTCGCGCGCGCTGGTCACGCGGTGTTCACCGTCCTCGTGGAGTTGATTCGCGCGATGAAAAGCTCGGCGTCGGAACAGGAGTCAGCGCAAGATGCACAAGCCGTCTGGAGTGCAATCCATGGTGCCGTGACCATCGAACAGACCGGCATCGGTCAGACACCCGACGCCACGGATACCTTTGAACACATGCTCGACCTGTTCATCCACAGCCTCGCATCCGGCCGGCGTCATTCCCAGACGACTTCGCCGGGCGTCTTGTCAGGTCGAAGTCCGCGCCAACTCGGTTGACGCAACCGGCCGTCGGAGGTCCGCTCGCTGTAGCGCACCTCACCGACCAGTTCCGGCCGAACGAACGTGACGCCCTTGGCATCTTGCGTGGAAAGCCTTGCATTGAACGGTGATTCGTCGGTTTCCAAGGGTTTCAGCAAACCTTTGAGTTTGGTGAGTTCCTTCTCGGTGAACCCGGTGCCGACACGTCCGACGAACTGGAGGCCGTCGTCGGCCGGGATGCCGAGCATCAGCGCCCCGATGCCGCTGGAGCGGCCGCCCTCGCCTTGCCGCCAGCCGCCGATCACCACTTCCTGGGTGTTCCAGATCTTGTCTTTGATCCACGACGATGAGCGTCTGCCCGGCTGGTAGGTCGAATCACGCTTCTTGGCGACCACGCCCTCCCAGCGGTGCTCGCGGGCGTGTTCCATCGCCTCGGGACCGTCACCGGGCAGGACGTCGGGCACGATGAGCCCGCCGCCCTCGGCTAACGCCTCCAGCAGCCTGCGGCGATCAGAGTACTTGGCGCGCAACAGGGATCGGCCGTCGAGGAACAGGATGTCGAATGCCCAGTACTCGACCCGAGTGGACCGCGCCCGGTTCTGCATCTCAGAGAAACTCGGCACTCCGTTGCGGTCGAGCGCCACCGCTTCGCCGTCGAGAATCACGTGATGGTCGGCGAGATCGGCGGCCAGCGCCTCGAATTGCGGATACTCGCGGGTGACGTCGCGGCCGCGGCGAGAGCGCAAGTTCAGTCGGCCGTGGTTGACTTCGGCGATGACGCGGTAACCATCCCACTTGCCTTCGAACGCCCATTGCGAGGCCTTGAGCTTGGCGACCGATCCCTCCGTCGCGAGCATCGGCGCGAGGTCTCCCGCCTGGGGATGCTGCTGCTCCTTCATCCGGTGCGCCAGCCAGTTCTTGCCGTCTGTCTGGATCAGCGCGTACCGGCCCTCGATCTTCTTGCCGTGCAACGTGATTATGACCTCGCCGCCCTTGGCGGGGCCGTCGGGCGGATGGTCGCGGAACTTCTCGGTCTCGTATGTGCCGGTGTCCCAGATGATCACCTTGCCGCCGCCGTACTCGCCCCTCGGGATCTCACCCTCGAAGCTGCCGTACTCGAACGGGTGATCCTCGGTGTGTACGGCCAGATGGTTGACCGACGGCGTATCGGGCAGATTCTTCGGTATGGCCCAACTGACGAGCACGCCGTTGCGCTCCAACCGGAAGTCGTAGTGCAGTCGGCGGGCATGGTGCTCCTGGATGACGAAGAAGTCGTCGTTGCCTGCGGTGGGCGCGAGGTTCGGCACGGGTTCGGGGGTCTTTCCGGCGTCGCGCATGCTGCGGTAGGTGGTGAGCGCGTCGGCCACCGGCGCGTCGGTGTCCATCGCGGCCAACAGGTCACCGTCGCGTGCGACGCGTTCGAGCACCTCGTCGAAGCGCAGATGCCGCAGGTCGGGGTCCTCGATTTCGTCCCAGGTGCGGGGGGCGGCGACGGTGGGCTCCTCCCGGCCACGCAGCGAGTACGGCGCGATCGTCGTCTTGTTGGCGTTGTTCTGGCTCCAGTCCACGAACACCTTGCCCGCGCGCAGGCTCTTGGTCATGGTGGCCGTCACCCGCTTGGGCATTGTTTTTTCCAACTGCATCGCGATCCGCCGCGCCAACACGGACGCGCCGTGCGAGCTGATCGGTTTCTCCAGCGGCACATACAGGTGCAGGCCCTTGCTGCCGCTCGTCAATGGGTAAGTGGTGAGCCCGATTCCGGTGATGAGCTCGCGGACCTCGTGGGCCACCTCGCACAGTTGCCGGAAGGTGACGCCCTCGCCGGGGTCCAGGTCGAACACGACCCGGGTGGCGAGGCCCGGCGTCTGCTCGGCGCCATGTTCCCGCGTCCACGTGCTGACGAATCGCCATTGCGGCACATGCACTTCCAGCGACGCCTGCTGCGCGATCCACGCCAGCCCTTCGGCGGTGTTGATGATCGGATACGTCGTCGTGCCCGACTTGTGGGAGATCGAACCCCGCTCCAGCCAGTCGGGCGCCGAACTGGCGAGCTGCTTTTCGAAGAACGACGGTTCGTCGACACCGTTGGGCCAGCGTTTGCGGGTGACGGGGCGGCCTGCGATATGCGGGAGCATCGCCTCGGCGATGTTGACGTAGTAATCGAACACCTCGGCCTTGGTGGTGCCCGTCGCCGGGTACAGCACCTTGTCCGGGTTGGTCAGCTTCACCCGACCGAATCGATCCACCACCTCACGGTATATACCCGCGTACCGTTGAACTATGGCGAAGATCTTCGCGGCGTGCCTGCTCACAGCGGTTGCCGCGCTCGTCGGGGCCCCGCAGGCGGCAGCCGACCCTGAAGATCGTGTGCCCTACTGCTCGGGCGACCAATCCCCGATGGACGCCTACTGCAGGCCCATGCCGCACCAGTCGTTCACCGACGACGCGCCCGGCGCCAACCCAGGCGTGTCGCTCGGCACCAACCCGGGCTACGAACCGGTCACCTGAAATCCCGCCTCGTCAGGCGGGTCTGGGTCGTTGTCTGGTGGGCGGAGGAGTTTTTCGGGGGTGTGGTAGGTGTTGATGCGGGTTTGGCCGGTGTCCAGGTGGGGTGGCGGAATCCATTCGACTTCGTGGCGCTCGTTCATCCGGGTTCTCCAGCTGTTGGGGCCGACCATCCGGTTATCCGGCCCGCACGCCAACCCCAGCTCGTCGACGTTGGTTTGGCCGTCATCGGCCCAATCAGCGGCCGCGTGGTGGACCTGGCAGCCGTAGGCGGGCACCGTGCACCCCGGTTTGGTGCACCCCCCATCACGGGCGATCAGCATCATCCGCTGCGCCACCGACGCGGTGCGACGGGTGCGGAACAACTCCAACGCCGAGCCGGTCGCCCCATCGAATACCGCCAACCACAGGTGCGCACGCGCCGCCATCCGGATCAGTGTGGGCAACGGCACCACCGTGCCGCCACCGGTGACCCCAACCCCGGCGCGGTGTTCCAAATCTTGCAGCGTGGTGCGGATGATGATCGAGGTCGCCACCCCATTGTGCTGACCCAACGCCCCGCTTTCCAACACACTGCGCCCCGCCACCACCAGCGCATCATGCTGACGCTGACCCAGGCTGCGCTGATCCTCGTCGATCTGCTCCTGAGTCGGGGTGCCCGACACACAGGGCTGCTCATCATCGGGATTACACATCCCCGGAGCGGCCAACTTCGCCCAGATCGCTTCCCAGATCGCCCGCCCCTCCGGGGTCAACGTGACGGTCAGACGGGAGGTGCCGTCGGCTTGTTGCGGACCCATCGTGGCCTCGCGCCGGCGTTCACGCGCGGCATCGTCGGGTTCGGCGCCGTCCTGATCGAGCAGAAACACCAGCCGGAAGGCGGCTTCCTTCAACTCCTTGGGCCCCACGCCCAGCGCGGCGCGCACCAGATCAGCCTCGACCTGATGGCGGGTGGCCACATCCACCCCGGCCGGAATCGCGGCCATCGCCTTGCGCAGCACCTTGACATGCTCACCGGTGATCGCCCCATGGGCCTGGGCGGCGGCGGTGTAGGCCAACACCGGCTCCAACGGCTGCCCCGACACGCTGTGCCGCGGCGCCAACACCTCGGCCTCGGCCAACCGCCGACCCGCCTCCTTACCCGACAGCCGCCACCGGGTCGCCAACACCTGCCGCCAGGATTTGGCACCCAACTCCCTCGGCGTGGCCTGGGTCTGCAACCGGGCCAACAACCCATTGCGGTGGGCGGGCAACTGACACGACAAGATCTCGACCTCATCAAGCACCGCCAACAACTGCGGACGGGTCAACGCCTCGGCGGTCAGCCCGGTCAGCGCGGTATGCGCGGCGCGCACCGCCGCCACCGCCTCCTCGACCGCAACCCCACCCATACCATCGAACATATGTTCGACACTTAAGGAAACTCGAGTGCGGAACCGAAGAAAACTCTAAGAAATTGTCGCTCGGTCAAACACCTGCTGCTCAACGGGATTCACTCGTCGCGCAGTACCTCGAACGGCTCCGTCGGCACCTCCGCAATGGCCAGCTTCGCCGCGGAGTCGACCGGGATCACGCCGCGGGACAGCGCTGCCAAGGCCTTGTTGGTGCCGACGTCATGGCCCGCCTTCTCGCTCAGCAGCCACCGCACCTCGAGCAGATCGCAGTATGCCTGGATCGGGGTGCCTTTCCGACCGACCACGTCGTGTGCCAACCGTTCGTACGGGGTGAGCACCTCGATCACCCACAACCGGGCGGCGGTCGAGTCGTCGACGTCGTGTCCCGCTTCGCGGCACAACTGAGCCTGATACGCCTGCATGTCGCCGAGCAGGATCTCGGCCTGCCCCTCTCCGACATCCAGGCCGGTGAGGTCCCGCAACCGTTGCGCGTGGTAGCGCCGATCACCAACGGCGACACGGATTTTGAGTCGGCTCGGATCATCGCCGACCGGTTGCAGGGACACTTCGTCGACGACGAAACCCAATTCGTTCAGCTTGCGCACCGTTCCCTCGACCCGGTACCGGTCGGCGAAGTCGAACGTGGGCTCGGCGTGCAGCGCGTCCCACAGCTCGTAGTAGCGGGACCGGGTCTGCTCCGCCTCGTCGATCAGCACGTCCTCCAACGTCGACCGGCCGAGGCGTTCGGCGAGATCGATCATGCCCATCGCCACGTTCTCCACCATGATGTCGAGGTCGTGCTCGCGCTGTCCGCGACTCAAAACCGGGTGTACTTCCGAGGTTTCGGCATCGACCAGCTGCGCCTGCAGGAGCTGCCCGTCACGGGAAAACAACGTGTTCGCCAGGGAGCAGTCGCCCCAGAACACGCCGTGCCGGTGCAGTTCCACCATCAGCCAGGCCATGGCGTCCAACAATCGCGCGCGGTGCTTGGGCTGGTCTGTGGGCAGCCGCATGAAGAGCCTGCGGTATTGCCAGGACCCCTCGAGGTAGCGGGTCACCAGGATCGCGGTGTCGAACTCGGGCTGCAGCACCAAGCCCGCGGGCCGCACGGCGGGCAGCCCTTTGTCCTCCAGGCTGCGCAGTACGTCGTACTCCTTGACCGCGATCCGCGCGGGCATGTCCTTGACGGCCCACAGCAGACCGTCGGCGTCGACGAACTTCACCAGGTGACGGCTTGGCCCTACCGCGATGTCGCGCAGTGGGACGTCGGGGACGTTCCAGTCCTCAAGCGGTCGGTCCCACGGCAACCCGAGGAGCCCGGGAGTCGGTGCCCGGAGCCGGAACTCCGGTGCACGCATTAGTTGATGCGTTCGCCGGTGTCCGGATGGAACAGGTGCACAGCGCCTTCGGGGTGCCTGCGCAGCCGAACCGTGTCGGCCAGTCGCGGCGCCGTGCGGGGATTGCACCGCGCGACCAATTCGACGCCGGACCCCGCGTGGGTGTACACGTAGGCCTCGCTGCCGAGGTCCTCGACGAGATCGACGACCACCTCGACACCACCGGAATCGGTGAGTTCCAGTTGCTCAGGCCGGATTCCGAACATCACCTCGGTCAGGCCGGCATCGCTCAGCTTGGTCATGTGCTCGCGTTCGAGTTCCAGCGTCGAGTCGCCGATCTTGACGCCGTCGGCGGTCACCGGCAGCTTCACCAGGTTCATCGCGGGGGATCCGATGAACCCGGCGACGAACGCATTGGCGGGCCGGTCGTACAACTCGTTGGGCGAGGCGAACTGCTGCAGCTTGCCGAACCGAAGGACCGCGACCCTGTCGCCCATCGTCATCGCCTCGACCTGATCGTGCGTGACGTAGACGGTGGTGGTGCCGAGACGCCGTTGCAACGCGGCGATCTGGGTGCGGGTCTGCACGCGCAGTTTCGCGTCGAGGTTGCTCAGCGGCTCGTCCATGCAGAACACCTGTGGCTCACGGACGATCGCGCGGCCCATCGCCACGCGCTGGCGCTGACCGCCGGACAGCTTGGCGGGCTTGCGGTCCAGGAACTCGGTGAGATCCAGGATCTTCGCCGCCTCCTCGACCTTCTTGCGCCGCTCGTCGGCGGACACGCCGCGCAACTTCAGCGCGAAACCCATGTTCTCGGCGACGGTCTTGTTCGGGTACAGCGCGTAATTCTGGAACACCATCGCGATGTCGCGGTCCTTCGACGGCACACCGGTCATGTCCTTGCCGCCGATCTCGATGGAGCCTTCGTCGATGTCCTCGAGGCCGGCAAGCATGCGCAGCGCGGTGCTCTTACCGGAACCCGAAGGGCCGACCAGGACGACGAACTCGCCGTCTTGGATGTCGAGGTTGAGCGAGTCAACCGCGAGCTTGTCCGAACCCTCGTAGATGCACGAAGCGTTCTTGTACGTGATTGCAGCCATCGGTCTTCCTTCTACTTGATCGCGCCGAACGAAAGTCCGCGCACCAGCTTGTTTTGCGCGAACCACCCGCACAGGATCACGGGCAGAGCGGCCATGGTTGCGGCCGCCGAGAGGACGGCCCAGTACTGACCCTCACCGGCGATGAAGCCGACGAGGTACACCGGCATGGTCTGAGCGTTCACCGCAGTGAGGTTCACCGCGAAGAAGAACTCGTTCCACGCGAATATCACGCAGATCAACGCGGTGGCCGCGATGCCGGGAGAAACCAGCGGGAGGATGACCTCACGCACCGAACGCCACAAACTCGCACCGTCCAGGCTCGCTGCTTCGAGTAGTTCGCCGGGCACCTCGAGGAAAAACGACCGCATCATCCAGACTGCTATCGGCAGATTCATCGAGGTGTACAAGATGACCAGCGCCCAAATATTGTCCAGCAGACCGATGTTCGACACGATCACATACAGCGGCAGGATCGCCGCCACGATCGGCAGCATCTTGGTGCTCATGAAGAAGAACAGTGCGTCCTGTGTCTTGCGGACCGGCCGCAGCGACAATGCGAACGCGGCCGGAGTCCCCAGTGCCAGCACGAGGACCGTCGAAACAACGGTGGCGAAGATGGAGTTGAGCAGTGGGGTCCCAATGCCCTGCTCGAACACCGCCTTGAACTGATCCAGCGTCGGGGTGAAGAACAGCTTCGGCGGACTGGTGGCCGCGTCACCCTCTTGCTTGAAGGCCGTCAGGACCATCCAGAACACCGGGAAGAAGAACCCAAGGCCCACCAGCCAGGCCACGATGCCCCACGGGCTGAACTTGCGGCTCTTCTTCTTCGAGGCCGTGGCGGCCGCCGTTGTCTCCGTGGATTTCTCAACTGTGGTCGTCATGACTACGCCGCCTCTTCCTTGCCGCTGAACGACTTGAATATCAATCGGAGCGCGAAGCTCGCGATGATCATCGTGAAGATCACCACCACGACGCCCATCGCCGCCGCCTGGCCCATGTCGAAGCCGAGGAATGCGCGCTGGTAGATGTAGAACGGCAGGTTCGCGCTCGCGATACCCGGACCGCCCTGCGTCAGCATGTAGATGGTGTCGAAGGTGTTGACCAGATAGATCGCGCCGAGCACGACACCCAGTTCGATGAAGCGCCGAAGGTGGGGCAGCGTCAACTCGCGGAAGAGTTGGAACGCGCCCGCACCGTCGACTCGACCGGCCTCCAGGATGTCGCGAGGCATCGACTGGAGGCCGGCGAGGATCAACAACATCATGAACGGCGTCCACTGCCAGATCAGGACGACCATCACCATCTGGAACCCGTATTCGCCGATCCAGTCGACCGGCCCGAGGCCCACGATCGACAGCACCCAGTTCAAAATGCCGTTCGTGGCGTCGAGGATCGTGGTCTTCCAAACCAGCGCCGCTGCAACGGGAGTGATGAGGAAGGGGGTGATGAGCAGGGTCCGCACCACACCGCGACCGAGGAACGCGCGGTCGAGTAACAACGCGATCAGCAGACCGAGAAACGCGGAGACCAGCACGACGACCACGATCAGTAGCACGGTGTTGAAGGCCACCGTCCAGAATTGGCTGTCCTTGACGACCGCGATGTAGTTGTTCAGCCCGACGAACCGCCGGGACCCCGGGCGAACCAGGTTCCACGACAGCGTCGAGTAGTACAGCGTGAACAGGAACGGGATCTGCGTCACGACGATCATGAAGATCAAAGCGGGCAGCAACGGCCCGCGCCGTCGCCATCCTTCGGCGCGGCTCACCCCGACGTCCTGCGCCTCTCGGATCTTGCGAACCCGTTCGGCGACTGCCGCGTCGCTGGCGGCGGCTTCGGTATCAGCGGTTACAGTCATCACTTCTCCTGATAGCTTCGGCCGACGACCTCGGCGTATTCCTGTGCTTGGGCCAGCGCGTCGTCAACGGACTTCTGCCCTGCCATCGCCGCGCTGATCTGCTGGCTGACCCGTGTCCCGAGATCCTGGAACTCCGGAATCCCGACGAACTGGACGCCGGTGTACGGAACCGGTTGCACCGTGGGCTTGTTCGGCGAGGAATTCTCGATCGACTTCAGCGTCAACGGACCGTATGTCTTGGAAATCGCCTCGTACTCAGGCAGTTGCGTATAGGTCGAAGTCCTGCTGCCAGGTGGGACGCGTGCCCAGCCCAGCTTCTCGCCGACCAGTCTCATGTAGTCCTTGCTGGTCATCCACGAGATGAACTTCCATGCGCCGTCGGGGTTCTTGGCATGCGTCGGTATACCGAGCGACCACGTGTACAGCCAGCCCGAGTTCGGTTTCTCGGCGATCGGTGCGGAGAGGTAGCCGATCTTGCCCTGCAGATCCGGGTGTTCCTTCGGGTCCTCGAGCACCGACACCGCCGACGTCGCGTCGTACCACATCGCTGTCTGGCCCTGCCCGAACAGGTTGGCGCACTCCTGGAATCCCGTCGACGAGGCGCCGATCTCACCGGCGTCCTTGACCAGGTCCACGTAGAAGTTGACGGCCCTTTTCACCTCGGGGCTGTTGAGTTGAGCGTTCCATTGCTCGTCGAACCAGCGCCCGCCGAACGTGTTGATCACGGTGTCGAGGGGCGCAAGCACCTCACCCCAGCCGGGCTTGCCGCGAAGGCAGATACCCGCGTCCGAGATGCCCTTGGCCTTGATCGTCTTCGCCCAGTCCGCGACCTCACTCCACTGCGGCTGGTAGTTCGGGTCCTTCGGGACCTGGATGCCCGCCTGTTCGAACATGTCCTTGCGGTACATCAGGAATGACGACTCGCCGTAGAACGGCACCGAGTACATGTTCCCGTCATAGGACAACGACTCCCGCAGCGACGGAATGAAGTCGTTCTCGTCGTAGTCCGGGGTGTCCTTCATGTAGTCGTTGAGCGGAAGCAGCCAGCCAGTTTTCGCCCACTGCGGCGTCTCGAAATTGCTGATCATCACGACGTCGAACTCACTGCCGCCCATCGCCGTCGACATGGTGATCTTGGCCCGCGCCTGGTTCTCCGACAACGAGATGAACTTCAGCTTGGTGCCGGGATTCTCCTTTTCGAACTCCGAGGACAGCTTCTGAGCGTCGGTCATCTGCGAGTTGGACACCAGGGCGATCGTCACCTCGTTCGCTGATGCCCCCAGGCTGCCCGCGCCCGCGCACCCGGAGGTGAGCAGGAGCCCAGTCGCCGCCAAACCCGCTCCGAGTCTCTTTAGCGCTTTCACTTTGACTTCACCTTTCACTGTGCCAATAGCCAACGGGCACAATCGATGTCACAGACCAGCAGACGTGCGAGCTTGCCGCGCAACGCGCCGAGGGTGGCGCTGTACTTGGTTTCGTCGCTGGAGATCAGGATGGTCTTCTCGCAGGCCCGGATGTCCTCGAGCGGAACGGAGACAGCACGCTGTTGTAGTTCGGTGTCCACGGGCGCGCCCTCGGCGTCGAAGAACCGGCCGCCGATCTCACCGACCGCGCCGAGCGCGATCAATTCGTCGAGCATCTTGGTGTCGAGGAAGCTGCCCTCGAACAGGGTGGTCGACGTCGACACCGCACCGACGCCGAACAGCATCACGTCGGCCCGTCGGCCCGCTTCTAGCGTGCGGGAGATCAGCGAGTCGCTGCGCATCGACGCAACCGTCGACGGGTCGGCGTAGAGCGGTGCGGGCAACCGAATCGTGGTGGCCCGCAAAATATCTGCGCAGCGACCTAGGATGAACTCGGTGCCGGTCTGATACGCGGCGGTCGACATCGCGCCGTCGAGTTGGACCACCGCGCGGCAACTGGCCACCCCGGGAGTGAGCGCGTCGGCCACTGCGACCTGCTCGGGGCCCCACGTGAAGCCGAGGACATCGTCGGGCGAGAGCCGGCGCATCAGCAACGCGGCTGCCGGTCGGCCGATGCTGGCGTATGCGGCGGGCCGTCCTGGCGAACCGACGTCGATGCCGTGGCCCGCGACGACTGCCTCGGTGAGCCCGAAGCGCTGCTCGAGTTCGCGTTCCTCGTCGGCGTGCAGATCGTCCTGCATATCCGGCGGGACGACGACCTCGATGCGGACCAGTCCCCTGGCTTTCGCCCTGGCGACCAGTCGGCCCGCCGTCGGACGCGAGACGCCGAGCCGCGAGGCGATCTCCGCCTGGGTCAGGCCGTCGAGGTAGTAGAGCGTCGCCGCCCGCAGTGCGAGTCGCAGGTCTTCGGGGGTGGCCGCGCGGTCGCGCACAGTCGACACGACCTGGCCGCCGAGCTCGGTGACCTTGCCATTCGACGTCGGTGTCGACACTGCCACTCCTCTCCGACCGGTGAACATTTGCTCAGGGGTGCGAGTAGATGCTCATGAGGCTAGCATGGAGACTGTGACGCACACAACACTTTCCTCAGATACCCGAATGCGGGCCGCAGTACTCGTCGAGCCAGGTCGCATCGAAATGGAGGAGCGACCGGTCCCCGTGCCCGGGCCGGGTGACGTGCTGGTGCGGGTGTCGTCGGTCGGGGTCTGCGGGTCCGATACGCACTATTACCGGCACGGCAGGATCGGCAATTTCGTGGTCGAACAACCTTTGGTGCTCGGCCACGAGGCGGCCGGCACCATCGTCGGCGTCGGCGCCGGCGTCCCGGCCGAGCGCATCGGTGAGCGGGTGTCGATCGAACCGCAACGCCCCGACCCCGACAGCGACGAAACCCGCAGCGGCCACTACAACCTGTGCCCGCACATGCGGTTCTACGGGACCCCACCGGTGGACGGCGCGTTCTGCGATTACGTCACCATCGGCGCCGGGTACGCCCATCGGGTGCCCGATTCGGTATCCGACGACGCCGCGGCGCTCTGTGAACCGCTGTCGGTCGGCATCGCCGCGGTGCGTAAAGCAGGCCTCGACGGTGGCGCGCGTGTGCTGATCACCGGCGCGGGGCCGATCGGGATCGTGCTCACTCAACTCGCCAGGGCGTACGGCGCCACCGACATCGTGGTCAGCGATCCCGACGAGGCGCGCCGGGTCCAGGCGAAAGAGTTCGGCGCGACAGCGGTGCTCGATCCGACCGCGGAGCCGATCGGTGATCTGGGGGTCGACGCATTCATCGACGCATCCGGCGCACCCTCGGCGGTCGTCGACGGGATCCGCGCGGTGCGGCCCGCGGGGACGGTGGTGCTCGTCGGATCGGGCGCAGAGTCGATGGAGTTGCCGACGCAGCTGATCCAGAACCGCGAACTGGTTCTCACCGGCGTGTTCCGATATGCGAATACGTGGCCGACGGCGCTCGCGCTCGTCGAGTCGGGTCGGGTGGATCTCGACGCGATGGTGACCGCGCGCTTTCCCTTGGAGAAGGCTGCCGACGCCCTCATCTCTGACCGCACACGGGGTAGCGTCAAGTCCGTGGTGGTGGTGTCATGAAGCTGAACTCGTCGACCCTGGCCCAGCTTCCGATCGACAAGCCCAGCTATCGCCGTGACGAAATCGGCGTCGGCATAGTGCATTTCGGTGTCGGCGGATTTCACCGTGCCCATCAGGCGATGTATGTCGACCGGCTGCTCGAGATGGGACTGGCGACCGAATGGGGCATCTGCGGGGTCGGGGTGCTGCCCGCCGACCGCAAGATGGCCGATGTCATGGCCGCGCAGGACTGCCTGTACACGCTGCTGCTGCAGAATCCGGACGGCAGTCGCACCGCGCGCGTGATCGGGTCGATCGTCGACTACCGCTACGCACCCGACGACCCCGAAGCCGTCGTCGAACTGCTTGCCGCGCCGAGCACGCGGATCATCTCTTTGACCATCACCGAGGGCGGCTACAACATCGACAATCTCGGCGAGGTCAACGTATTCGGTTTGGTCGCCGATGCATTGGCGCGCCGACGCGACCGCGGGATCGCATCGCCGACGATCGTGTCGTGCGACAACATCGAGAACAACGGCGACGTGGCGCGGCAGGCCTTCACCACTTACGCCGAACGGATCCATCCCGGTCTCGGCGCGTGGATCACCGAGCACACCCACTTCCCCAATTCGATGGTCGACCGCATCACGCCCGTCACCACGCCTGACGTGATCGGGCTGCTGGCAGAGGAATTCGGTGTCGAGGACCAATGGCCCGTGGTCGCCGAGCCGTTCACCTCGTGGGTACTCGAGGACGATTTCGCCGACGGGCGGCCACCTTTGGAGAAGGCCGACGTGTTGTTGGTCGACGATGTCACGCCATATGAGTTGATGAAGTTGCGACTGCTCAACGCGAGCCATCAGGCCCTGTGCTACTTCGCATATCTGGCCGGCTACCGGTTGGTGCACGACGCCGCCGGTGACCCGCTGTTCGCCCAATTCCTGCTCGAGTACATGGATTCCGAGGGAACGCCGACGCTCAAACCGGTGCCCGGCATCGACCTGCCCGACTACAAGCGCACACTGATCGAGCGGTTCGCCAACCCCGGCGTCAAGGACACCATCGCGCGGTTGTGCTTCGGGTCGTCGGATCGCATCCCGAAATGGCTCGTGCCGGTGATCCGCGCCAACCTCGCCTCGGGTGGCCCGGTCCGGTTGTCGGCGGCGGTGGTGGCCAGTTGGGCCCGTTACGCCGAGGGCGTCGACGAACAGGGCCAACCGATCGACGTGCAGGATCAGTTGGCCGACACGCTGGTGCCGTTGGCGCAGTCGCAGCGCGAGCACCCGACAGCGTTCATCGAAAACACCTCATTGTTCGGTGATCTCGCGGCGCAACCCCGGTTCGTCGAGGCGTATCTGTGGGCGCTGGACTCGCTGCACCGCGACGGGGCACGCGCGACGCTGGAGACGTTGCTGCTGAAGGAGACGACATGACCGTGCCCGGCGCGCCGCAGCGGGCGCTGGTGATCGGCGAGGCGCTGATCGACATCGTCGAGCGTGACGGCGAAGTCACCGGCGAGCACGTCGGCGGCAGCCCGTTGAACGTGGCGGTCGGGCTGGCCCGGTTGGGTCGCGGTGTCGACTTCCTCACCCACATCGGTGACGACGCGCGTGGCCACCGCATCCTCGACTACGTCAAGCAGTCTGGCGCGCAACTGGTTTCGGGAAGTCTATCCGCTGAGCGCACACCGACCGCGCTGGCCACGCTGGACGCCACCGGATCGGCGCAGTACACGTTCGACATCGACTGGCAGCTGTCGGGCACACCGGAGGTGGCGCCGCCGCTTGTCGCGCACACGGGGTCGATCGCGACGGTGCTGGAACCGGGGTGCCGGGCCACCGCCGCGCTGCTCGACGCGTATCACCCGTCGGCGACCATCACGTTCGACCCGAACGTGCGGCCGGCGTTAATCGAGGACGACGACATCGCACGCGGCCGCATCGACCGGTGGATCGAACGCTGCGATGTGGTCAAGGCCAGCGATGAGGACATGCGCTGGATCGACCCCGACCGCACGCCGGAGCAGATCGCCGCGACATGGCTGGCGCTGGGCCCGTCGATCGTCGCGGTGACGATGGGTGAAGCGGGCGCGTTCGCGATGTGCGCGGCGGGGACCGTGCGGGTGCCCGCGCGCAAAGTGAACGTGGTGGACACCGTCGGGGCGGGTGACGCATTCATGACGGGTCTGATCGACGCGTTGTGGTCGCTCGGCTTGCTGGGCGCGGCGCGCCGGGCGCAACTGGCGCAGATACCGACGGAGGCGCTGACCGGGGTGGTGCAGACGGCGGCGTTGTCGTCGGCGTTGACGGTTGCGCGTGCCGGGGCTGACCTGCCGGATCGTGCGACGCGCGACGCCGCGGCGGCCGGGTCCGGCCCGTTGTTGCCCCAACCGGGCTAGCCTGGCCTTATGCGTTCCATATGGAAGGGTTCGATCGCGTTCGGCCTGGTGAACGTTCCGGTCAAGGTGTACAGCGCGACCGAGGACCACGACATCAAGTTCCATCAGGTGCACGCGAAGGACAACGGACGCATCCGGTACAAGCGGGTCTGCGAGGTTTGCGGCGAGGTCGTCGAGTACCGCGACATCGCGAAGGCCTATGAATCCGACGACGGCCAGACGGTCGTGATCACCGACGAGGACATCGCCACGCTTCCGGAGGAACGCAGTCGCGAGATCGAGGTGCTGGAGTTCGTTCCAGCCAATGAGATCGATCCGATGATGTACGACAAGAGCTACTTCTTGGAGCCGGACGGGAAATCGTCCAAGTCCTATGTGCTGCTGACCAAGACGCTCAAGGAGACCGACCGCGTCGCGATCGTGCACTTCGCGTTGCGCAACAAGACACGGCTTGCCGCGTTGCGGGTGCAGGATTTCAGCAAGCGCGACGTGATGATCGTGCAGACGTTGTTGTGGCCGGACGAGATTCGTGATCCCGACTTCCCGGTGTTGGACAAGGAAGTCGAAATCAAACCGGCGGAACTGAAAATGGCCAGCCAGGTGGTCGAGTCGATGACCGACGACTTCAACCCCGACCGCTACCACGACGACTATCAAGAACAATTGCACGAGCTGGTCCAGGCGAAACTCGAAGGCGGCGAAGCGTTCACCACCGAGGAGCAGCCGAAGGAACTGGACGAGACCGAGGACGTGTCGGATCTGCTCGCCAAGCTGGAGGCCAGTGTGAAGGCGCGCCGCGGTGGCGGGTCGGACGGCGACAAGCCGGCCAAGAAAGCTCCGGCGAAGAAGTCCGCTGCCAAGAAGTCGCCGGCGAAGAAGGCGGCCAAGAAGTCGCCTGCGAAGAAAGCAGCCAAGAAGGCCGTGGCGAAGAAGTAACTACGCGGGCAGATTCACTCGCAGCGCATCGTGCTCGTCGAGGATCCGACGCAGCGCCGCGTCCATCGGATGCGCCGATGCGAGGTCGCGGCGATACCCGTCGTCGACCACGGCGACCGCACGCTCGGGTAATTCGGCGGTGTCGACTTGGTCGACGAGCGAGTCGAACATCCCCGGCGGCGTGGCCAGGTAGTACAGGGCCCGGCGGGACTCGGTCAGCCCGGCCGCGTACATCAGTCCGTGTTGGGTGATCACGAAGAGTTCCGAGGAGATGCCCGGGTGCGGGGTTTCGGCCGTGCCCCACGCCATCGCGGCGTGCCGCATCTGCGTCAGCCGATCCGGGATGTCGTCGCTGAGCGTGAACAACCTCGCAACGAGTGCGTCGCCCGTCAGCGGACACATGTCGACCGCAGCCCGGAAGTACCGCTGGAAGATCTCTCCGAAAAAGTCGTACCGTTGCTCGCTCATCGCGGCTCCCCACATTCGGACGTACATCCAGTGTGCGCCCGTCGGCCGCGGTAGGAGAAGTGGCTGGGAGTTCTCACGAAAATAGAACGTGTTTCAAAAACGTCCCTCGCGGCAGTCGAAAGCCTGTTACGGTTCGCGCGGCAAGGGAAGGACGACACACGTGATTCTCGACAAGTTCAGACTGGACGACCAGGTCGCGGTGGTCACCGGCGCGGGCCGCGGACTGGGCGCGGCGATGGCGGTGGCATTCGCGGAAGTCGGTGCGGACGTGGTGATTGCAGCCCGCACGCAGTCGCAACTCGAGGAGGTCGCCGAGCAGGTCCGAGCGGCGGGCCGCAAGGCGCACATCGTCGTCGCCGACCTCGCGCACCCCGAGGACACAGCCAAGCTGGCGACCGAGGCCGTCGACGCCTTCGGCAAACTAGACATCGTCGTCAACAACGTCGGTGGCACCATGCCGAACACGTTGCTGACCACCTCGGTCAAGGACATGAAGGACGCCTTCACCTTCAACGTGCTGACCGCTCACGCCCTGACCACCGCTGCGGTTCCGCTGATGCTCGAACACTCCGGCGGCGGCAGCATCATCAACATCACCTCGACCATGGGCCGGTTAGCGGGTCGCGGATTCGCCGCATACGCCACCGCCAAGGGAGCGCTGGCGCACTACACCCGGCAAGCCGCCCTCGACCTGTGCCCGAAGATCCGGGTCAACGCGATCGCACCGGGATCCATCCTCACCTCAGCGCTCGACATCGTCGCCTCCAACGATGAACTCCGCGAGCCGATGGAGAAGGCAACCCCCATGCGGCGACTCGGCGATCCGGCCGACATCGCCGCTGCCGCCGTCTATCTCGCATCTCCTGCGGGCAGTTTCCTGACCGGCAAGATGCTCGAGGTCGACGGCGGCCTCAACATCCCCAATCTCGACCTACCCATCCCCGACCTGTGAGGAGCTAGTCATGGCCATCAGAGTCGCGCAGATCGGCACCGGCAACGTCGGCCGCCACGCGCTGGCCCAACTCATCACCGACCCACGCTTCGAACTCACCGGCGTCTGGGTGTCCGGCGACTCCAAGGCCGGCAAGGACGCCGGAGAGCTTGCGGGGCTTGACATTTCGACGGGCGTCATAGCCACCACCGACCTCGACGCGGTGCTGGCCACCAACCCCGCGTGCGCCGTCTACTGCGCGATGGCCGACAACCGGCTGCCCGAGGCCCTCGAGGATTACCGCAGGATTCTCGCCGCCGGCGTCAACGTCGTCGGCAGCAGCGCCGTCTTCCTTCAATACCCGTGGGAGACGCTGCCGGCGGAGCTCATCACCCCGATCGAGGACGCGGCCAAGGCGGGCAACGCCAGCGTCTTCGTCAACGGCATCGACCCCGGCTTCGCCAACGATCTGGTGCCACTCGCACTGGCCGGCACGTGCCAGAGCATCGAGCAGATCCGCTGCATGGAGATCATCAACTACGACACTTACGACAGCGCAACCGTCATGTTCGACGTGATGGGCTTCGGCAAGCCGCTCGACGAGATCCCGATGCTGCTGCAGCCCGGCGTGCTGAGCCTGGCGTGGGGATCGGTCGTGCGCCAACTCGCGGCGGGACTCGGCATCGAACTCGACGAGGTCACCGAGACCTACACCCGAACCCCCGCGCCCGAGGACTTCGACATCGCGTCGGGCCACATCGCGAAGGGCACCGCCGCGGCACTGCGCTTCGAGGTGCGCGGCATGAAGGACGGCAAGGTCGCTGTCGTGCTCGAACACGTCACCCGACTGCGCGACGACCTGCACCCGGATTGGCCGCAGCCCGCCCAGGAAGGTGGGTCGTACCGCATCGAGATCACCGGCGAACCGTCCTACGCGCTCGACCTTTGCCTGAGCAGCCGCAAAGGCGATCACAACCACGCCGGATTGGTCGCCACCGCCGCGCGGGTCGTCAACGCGATCCCTGCCGTCATCGACGCCGATCCAGGTATCACGACGACGCTCGACTTACCCCTGATTACCGGAAAAGGGCTGTACGCTGGCTGATAGCTGGGGGCTGATTGACAAGAAGGACATGCCTATGCGGAGGACCAGGCGCTACTTCACCCCGCTGATTGTCGCGGCAGGCGCCGCAGCGGCACTTATCTTCGCGCCCGCCGCCCTTGCCGATCCCGGCGACTCTTCCACGTTGCCGGACTGCACCAGCGTCGGCGGCGTGACCGATATGGGTGCCGGGACGACCGAATGCGCGACGCCCGGCAACGTGCAACTCAACGCCACCCCGCCCGAACCGGATTACCCCTATCCGTGGGATGACGAGTTCTGGGGTCCGGCGTTGATCATCGGTGGCGGTGGCGGGGGTCATCGCTAACCATCTGTTCCATGGCCCATTAAGGAGGCCTACCATGCGGGCCTTTATTCGTTCTCTCCCAATGGTTTTGGCGGTGAGCGGCGCCTGCGCCGCGGTGACCCTGGCGCCCGTTGCCGCGGCCCAGCCACAGTGCACGACCACCGCTCCGTACACCACGCAGTGCCAGACCAACGGCAGCACCTCGATCGTCACGTCGCCCCAGCAGAACAACTGGTACGGCGGTTGGCCGTGGTGGGGCGGCGGCGGCTTGGTCATCGGCATCGGCGGGTGGGGCTGGTAGCTACCCTGGGGTTTCGGCTAACCTAACTTTTCTATTCGCATCACCGGATAGAAAGTAGGTTAGGTGATTCAGGACGCCGAGCCGCGGCTGCGGCCGAGCTGGCTTCTGCTGGGGCCTGCGTTCGTCGCGGCCATCGCCTACGTCGACCCCGGCAACGTCGCCGCGAACGTCAGCGCCGGCGCGCAGTACGGCTTCCTTCTGGTCTGGGTCATTCTCGTGGCCAACGTGATGGCCGGCCTCGTGCAGTTCCTCTCGGCCAAGCTGGGACTTGTCACCGGTCGCAGCCTGCCAGAGGCAGTCGCCGATCACACCCGCACGCGTACCCGCATCGCCTATTGGCTGCAGGCCGAATTGGTGGCGATGGCGACGGATCTCGCGGAAGTGGTGGGCGGCGCGATCGCGCTGCACCTGCTGTTCGATCTCCCTCTGCTCATCGGCGGAGTGATCACGGGCGTGGTGTCGCTGCTGCTGCTGGCGGTGCAGAACCGTCGCGGCCAACGCCTCTTCGAGCGGGTGATCAGCGGGCTGCTGCTGATCATCGCGATCGGCTTCCTGACGAGTTTGTTCGTGGAACCGCCGCCCGTGAGCGACGTGGCGGCCGGCCTGTTGCCGCGGTTCGACGGCGCCGAGAGCGTGCTGCTCGCCACCGCGATGCTGGGCGCGACGGTGATGCCACACGCGGTGTATCTGCATTCCGGGCTGGCCCGCGACCGGCACGGCCACCCCGCCGCGGGCAGGCAGCGGCGCTGGCTGCTGAAAGTGACGCGGCTGGATGTGACGCTGGCGATGCTGGTCGCAGGTGCGGTGAACCTGTCGATGCTGCTGGTGGCCGCCACAAACCTGCAGGGTATGGACAGCACCGACTCGATCGAAGGCGCGCATGCCGCGGTCCACGACACGCTGGGCCCCACGGTCGCGCTGTTCTTCGCGGTGGGATTGTTGGCGTCCGGGTTGGCGTCGACGTCGGTGGGCGCGTACGCGGGCGCGATGATCATGCAGGGCCTACTGCGCCGCTCCTATCCGCTGTTGCTCCGTCGACTGGTCACGCTGATCCCGGCGCTGGTGATCCTGGCCATCGGCATCGACCCCAGTCGCGCGCTGGTGTTGTCGCAGGTCGTGCTCTCCTTCGGCATCCCGTTCGCGCTGATCCCGTTGGTGCGGCTGACCAGCAATCCCGACCTGATGGGCGAGGACACGAATCACCGCATCACCACGGCGCTGGGATGGGCCGTCGCCGTGCTGATCAGCCTGTTGAACGTCGGGCTGATCTACCTGACGGTGAAGGGCTGATCGGAAACCTGGATCTGCCGAGGTGGTTTGGTCACCCCGGGCGCGATGGCCATGTCAGTCGGGATCCGGATGGTGCCAGGAATTTGCCGCGTTCCCGCCGTGTCACCGGGCGGAGCCTGGCAGTCTTGCGTGGCCGCGTTCCATACCCCGTCGTTGTATTCGCAACAAGTCTTAGCAGCCTCGGTCAACTCCTGCAGGGTGATCTCGCCCCTCTGGTAGTGCGCCCTGGACTGTTCCATGCAGTAGTCGTAAGTCTCGATGTCCCATACCTTTTGGGCGTTTGCGACCGCAGTGAGTCCAGCGGATGGGAGGGCGACAGCGGCCACGGCGCCGACGAGCACCGCTGCGTATTTGATGCGATTGCGCTTTTGGCTCACGGTGGCTTCCTCTCGCCGTCTGATGAGGAAAATGCTCCGCGGTCAAGGCCCGTTCCGTAATCGCTGCGAGGCCAGAATTGCCCGCCTGACGAGGAAGATTTGTCTATCCCTGCGGTAAGCCCGCGGATGGGCAGTCAGGCGTCTGGGATAATCGATTCAATGCGTGCACGTCACAGCTACTTCGCGTACGGGTCCAACCTGTGCGTGCGGCAGATGGCGCAGCGATGCCCCGGCGCGGTTGATCCCAGGCCCGCGATGCTCGCCGACCACGACTGGCTGATCAACGAGCGCGGTGTGGCCACCGTCGAACCGTTCGACGGGTCGCAGGTGCACGGTGTGGTGTGGAAGGTCACCGACCGCGATCTGGCCACGCTGGACAGCGCCGAGGGCGTGCCGGTGCGGTATCGCCGTGACCGACTGACCGTGCACACCGACGACGGTCCCGACGAGGCGTGGGTGTACATCGACCACCGCGTCGATCCCGGCCCGCCGCGCCCTGGGTACCTGGAGCGCATCGTCGACGGCGCGATGCACCACGGCCTGCCCCACCGCTGGATCGAATTCCTGCGGCGGTGGGACCCCGCGAACTGGCCCATGCGCATCGACATGCCGAGTTCCGGAGCACCACAGTCGCTTTCGGAGTTGCTGGCCCAGCCCGGCGTCAGCGAGGACAGCACGCTGCGGTCCCGGTTCGGCTTCCTTGCCATCCACGGCGGCGGGCTCGAGCAGATGACCGACGTCATCGCCGAGCGGGCCGCTGACGGCGCCGACGCGTCGCTGTATGTGTTACGGCATCCCGACGGGTATCCGCACCACTTGCCGTCGGCGCGTTACCGGGGCGAGGAGTCCGAACGGTTGGCCGAGTTTCTCGACCACGTCGAGGTGGTGGTGTCGCTGCACGGGTACGGCCGGATCGGACGCAGCACCCAACTGCTGGCGGGCGGGCGCAACCGAGACCTCGCCAAGCACCTGGCACGCCACGTCGAGGTGCCCGGCTATCAGGTCGTCACGGACCTCTCCGAGATCCCACGCGAACTGCGTGGCCTGCACCCCGACAACCCGGTCAACCGAGCCCGCGGCGGCGGCACCCAACTGGAGTTGACGCCCAGGGTGCGCGGCATCAGCCCCCGAAGCGGGCTGCCGGGCGACGACGGCCTGAGCCCAGCGACGTCGCGGCTGGTACAGGGCCTGATCGCGACCGCGCGGTCGTGGCAACTAACCTCGGCTTAGTGCGCATCCTCACGATCGCTGCCGCTCTTCTCGTTTGTCTCACCGCCGCATGCTCACAAACCGCCCCCGGACTGAGCGACGCCCTGGCCACCGTCGTGGAAGAAGATCAGCTGCCCGGCGGTGTCGCGGCCGTACGTGAATACGACGGCGTCACTCGAGGCTCGGCCGGATATTCCGACGTCGACACGAACACCCGATTCGCGCCACACACCCACATCCGGGCCGCGAGCATCACCAAAACCTTTGTCGCAGCGACAGTTCTGCAGCTCGTCGCCGAAGGCAAGGTCGATCTGGACGCGTCGATCGAGACGTACCTACCGGGCCGGATCCGCGGCAAGGGTATCGACGCCAAGGCCATCACGGTCCGCCAACTGCTGCGGCATCAGAGCGGGCTGCCGGAGTACTTCGACGCCAGCACACCGGTTCCCACTGAGCCCGTCACCGCCGATCAACTGCTCGACGCCGCGCTGAAGCGGCCGCCGCAGTTCCCGCCAGGCACCGCGATGAAGTACACCAACACCAACTACGTCGTCGCAGGCCTGCTCATCGAGAAGCTGACCGGGCATCCGGCCGCCGAAGAGATCACCCGCCGAATCATCAGCCCGCTCGGTCTTTCCGACACCTACTTCCCCGCGCCGGGCGACAACGGGCTACGCGCGCCCTTCGCCCACGGCTACGAGTTGGTCGACGGAAAACGCAAAGACGTCACGACTTTCAACGCTTCGGCCGCCGGGATGGCCGGCTCGCTGGTGTCGACGAGCGAGGACACGTCGGCGTTCATCACCGCCCTGCTGGACGGCCGCGTCGTCGCGCCCGCGCAACTGCGCGAGATGATGACCACCGTCGACTGGAAGGACGCCGGACCCGGCTTCCACTACGGGCTTGGCCTCACCGGCGTCGACCTCGACTGCGGCGTCAGGGTGTGGGCGCACGGCGGCGACATCGAGGGCTTTCACAGCCTGATGGCGAAAGGATTTGGCGGACCGGCGGTTTCGGTCACGTTCACCCAGAACCCGCCTGAGACCGAGTCGATGGCCAACGATCCGCGCGCCGCCGTGCTCAACGCCGTCTACTGCCCGGCCTAGTCACTCCTCCAACGCGAGCACCGGCGTGGGCCGCTGGAAGCCGCGCGTCATCCACAACAGCCACAGGAACCCGACCGCGAACCAACACAAGCCGAACACAAGCGAATAATTCGACAGGCTGGTCCACAGCCACACGGTCAGGCCGAAACCGATCAGCGGCAACACAAGGTTGTTGACGAAACCGCCACCACCACGGTCGCCTGCGTCGACGAAGTAATGCTTGATGACGGTGAGGTTGACCGCCGAAAAGGCCACCAGCGCACCAAAGCTGACGATGGAAGCGAGCGCGTCCAGTTGAGCCCAGATGGCGGCGAGCGAAACCACCGACACCACTAGAATCGCGTAGGTCGGGGTAGTGAACCGTGGCGGGATGTGCCCGAACACCCGCCGCGGCAGGATGCCATCGCGGCCCATCGCGTACAGGATCCTGGCCACCGAGGCCTGCGAGGTGATCGCCGAGCCCAGCGCGCCGGCGACGTAGGCCGCGGTGAAGAACGTCGACAAGAACTGGCCGCCCGCGGTTTCCATCACGTCGAGAGACCCGGAGTCGACGTCGGCGAACTGATTGGACGGGAACACCAACTGCGAGACGTACGACAGCAGGACGAAGAGCAGGCCTGCGGTGACGGTGGCGATCATGATCGCGCGCGGCACGCTTCGCCTCGGCTCGTTGGCCTCTTCGGCCAGTGTCGACACCGCGTCGAAACCAAGGAACGACAGACACAGAATGGCGGCGCCCGCGAGCACCGGTTGTAGCCCGGGTGCGGTGCCGTCGCCGGCGAACGGGCCCCCCAGATTGACTGTGCCGCTGTGCGACAACGTGACGAAGGCGAGCACCAGGAACACCACGATGAAGACCGTCTGCAGTGCGATGATCAGGAAGTTGGCCCGCGCCACCGAGACGATGCCGAGGATGTTGAGCACCGTGACGATGACGATCATCAGGAGGACGAACACCCACGCCGGGATGGCGGGGATCGCGGCGTTGAGGTAGATGCCGATGACCAGATAGTTCAGCATCGGCAGCAGCAGGTAGTCCAGCAGCAACGACCACCCGGCCAGGAAGCCGATCGGGGCCCCGAACGTGCGCTGGGTGTACGCGTATGTCGAACCGGCCACCGGGTACGCGGCGGCCATCCTGGCGTACGACCGAGCGGTGAATACCATGGCCGCCAGGGTCACCAGGTAGGAAACCGGAAGTCGGCCACCGCTTTCCTGGACGACGATCCCGTAGGTGGTGAACACCGTCAGCGGGACGATGTACACCAATCCGAACAGGACTAGCGACGGTACGCCGAGAACTCGACGCAGGTGGCCTTCGCCCGGCGGGGCGACGGCTGGGGTATCCGACGACGCTGTCGACATGGTAATCCCTTTCAACCCGTGGCCGAGTAGACCGACCGACCTGACAGATATGTAGCCCGGATGCCGACATCGGCCAGACCGTCCGGTGGCGTCGTGCGCGGATCGGAGTCCAACCACACCAGATCGGCGCTCGCACCGGGAGTGATCGTGCCCCAACGTCCTTCGGCGAACGCCTGTTTCGCGACTCCCGCCGTGTAGGCGCTGAGCGCGCGTTCGACGGTGATGATCTCCTGCGGTGTCCAGCCGCCGCGCGACACGGCGACCGCGATGCCGTCCAACGGCGCGCCCGAGGACACCGGCCAGTCCGAGCCGAACGCCAGCGGTGCCCCCGACTCGTAGAGACTCTGCATGCGGTACTGCTTGTCGCTGCGGTCGGGTCCCAGCCGCGGGATGGTCAGTTCCACCATCAGCGGGTCGAGCTGCGCCCACAGCGGTTGCATGTTGGGGATCACGCCAAGGGCGGCAAAGCGTTTCAGGTCGGCATCGTCGACCAGTTGCGCGTGCGCGATCACCGGCCGCCGGTCTTTCGGCCCGTTGACGGCGACGACGTGTTCGATGGCGTCGAGCGCCTGGCGCGCGGCGGCGTCGCCGATCGCGTGGATGTGAATCTGGAAACCGCGTTCGTCGACCGCGCGGGCGGCGTCGGCAAGGTTCTCCCACACCTGCATGCCCCTGTTGTTTCCCGGGTCGCTCCGCTCCTGCCCTCCGTGGCCGTGCAACGTGCCGCAATACGGCGCCAGCAGCGCCCCGGTTTCGTTCTCGATCACCCCGTCGGCGAAGAACTTGACCGTGTTGGCGGTCAGCAACGGCGAGGCCGCCTCCTGCACGCGACGGCGGGCGTCGACGAAGTGGTCGAGTTGCGTGTCGAAGTAGCGCGGATCCGCGTACAGGCCGAGGTTGAACCGGATTTCGAGCGCGTCCTGTCGGGCGGCGTCCAGATAGGTGTCGACGTCGGCGGGTTCGACCCAGGCGTCCTGCACCCAGGTCACGCCGCGCTCCTGGTAGTAGCGGGCGGCGGTTTGCAGCGCGCCTACACGGACCGCGGGGTCGCGGGCGGGCACGATCTTGTGCACGAGGTCCACAGCCCCCCACTCGCGCAGCGTGCCCAGTGGCGTGCCGTCATCGCGGCGCGGGATCTCGCCGAGCACCGGATCAGGTGTGTCCGTGGTGATGCCTGCCCGCTGCAGCGCAACACTGTTGCACCACACCGTGTGGTAGTCCCACGCGCGCAGCACGACGGGCCGGTCGGGCACCGCGGCGTCCAGCCAGCGCGCGTCGAAAAGCCCGCCGGGCGCCATGCTGCTCTCATACGAGGCGCCGACGATCCACTCCTCGTCGGGATGGTCGGCGGCGTAGCGCTTCACCTCGGCCACGATCTCGTCGACCGTCTGGCACGGTCGCACCTGCGGGCCCACCGCCTCGAGGCCGCCCGGCAGCGGGTGCGCATGCCCGTCGCCAAATGACGGCATCAAAAACCCGCCGTCGAGGTCGATCTCCTCGGCCCCGCCGGCCTGGGGGTGCGCAGCGTCGCCGATGGCTCGCACCACGCCGTCGGTGACCAGCAGCGCGTCGGTGGTCTCGCCGCTCACACCGGTCCAGATGGTCCCGCCACGGAAAAACGTCGAAGGCACCACGGGAACGTATCGCACCAATCCGCGCGCCGTGCGGTTCCGAATACCTGGCGTGGAGAGCATGTCGCCGCCGGCGCTGTACCGGACCCGGGTCACTCATTTGCGCCGTGCGCCGACGCATCACTACTTCGAGCACCACGGCTACTACTGGTATGTCGACATCGATGACCTGCCGCGGTTGCCGCGGTGGCTTCGGCCGTTTGCGCGATTCCTGGCAACCGATCATCTCGACGGCGCGCCCGACGATTCGTTGCGTCAGCGCGTCGACAGCTTCCTTGCCACACACGGCATCGACTCGCGCGGTGGAAGGATCACCGCGGTGATGCAGGCCCGCGTGCTCGGGTACGCGTTCAATCCGCTGACCCTGTACTGGTGTCACGACGCGAACGGCGCGGTGCGCCACGTCGTCGCCGAGGTGCAACACATCGCCGGCAGCAGGCACGCGTATTTGCTGCCACCCGAACAAGCCGCGATGGTGCGGAAGAAGGTCCGCGCTTCTCCGTTCAACGACGCCGACGGCTACTACCTCGTCAGCGCACCGCTGCCGGACGACGAACTCGACGTGAGGATTTCGCTGCACCGCGAGAATCAGCCCGCTTTTGTTGCGACCCTGCGGGGCGGCAGGCGTCGCGCCGGCGTTGGCATGCTGTTGTGGCTGCAGGTGGCTGCGCCGCTGGCTCCGTTGATGGGCGCCTTGGGCTTTCGCGTCCAGACCATGATCCTTCGGCTGCGAGGAGTACCGCCCGTGCGGGCATACGAAAATCATTACGGCTCGGCTGATTTCGCATCAAGCACAGCCAAACCCCGAATATCGTGACGACATTGGGGCCGATGGCTAGGCTACCGCTCGTGACCACCGAACTCGACGCGTTGCTGCACCAGGTGGCTCGCCGAGACGTCGATGCGTTCGCCACGTTCTACGACCGCACCCGGGCCAGGGTGTTCGGCCTGGTCACCCGTGTGCTGCGGGATCCCGGGTACAGCGAGGAGACCACGCAGGAGATCTATCTGCAGGTGTGGCGCACCGCCGACAGTTACGACCCGGCCGCCGGGTCGCCGCTGGCGTGGTTGCTGACGTTAGCGCACCGGCGCGCGGTGGATCGGGTCCGGTCGGAGCAGGCGGCCAGTCAGCGCGAGTCGCGCTACGGCGCAGCGAACGTCGATCCGCCGTCGGACCAGGTGGCGGATTCGGTGATCCTGCTCGACGAGCGGCGCCAGGTGGCCGACTGCCTGGACTCGCTGACGGATGCGCAGCGCGAGTGCATTCAGCTCGCGTACTACAACGGATTGACGTATGTCCAAGTGTCGGAACGATTGTCGGCCAATCTGGCGACGATCAAGTCGCGGATGCGCGACGGCATCCGCAGTCTGCGCAAGTGTCTGGGGCTGGCATGACAGAGCCGACTGATCCTGACCTGATCGCGCTGGCGACGCCGTATGCGTTGCACGCGGTGTCCGATGCCGAGCTTGCCGACATCGAGCAGCGGCTCGCGGCCGCTACCCCGGAGGTCGCGGCGGCGTTCGCCGAAGAGGTCCGCGCCGTCAGGGAGGCCATGGCTGCGGTGTCGGCAGGCACCGCCGTCGAACCACCCGACCAGTTGCGTGCACGCCTGCTGACCGAGGTCACCGGTGATCCGGTGCGCAGCATGAATCGGCGGCTCAGGCGATGGCAGACCGTCGGGTTGGCCGCGGCGGCCGCGGTGCTCATCGGCCTCGGTGCGCTGGGGGTCGGGATCGCGCTACAGCCGACACCGACACCGTCGACGGCGGAGCAGGTGTTCGCCGCACCGGATGTGCGGACGGTGTCCGGCCAGATTCCCGGCGGGGGAACAGCGACCGTCGTGTTCTCCCGCGACAAGAACGCCGGTGTGCTGGTGATGAACAACGTCGCTCCGCCGAAGCCTGGGACGGTGTATCAGATGTGGCTGATCGACAACAAGGGGCCGAAGTCGGCGGGGACGATGGCCGCCGAGAATGTGGCGCCGTCGACGACGGCGGTGCTGCCCGATCTCGGCGATTCGCAGATGCTGGCGTTCACGGTTGAGCCGCCCGGCGGTTCGGCTCAGCCCACCGGTGCGCCGTTCGCCAAGCTGATGTTGACCTAAGACAATGTGGCGGCGGCCAATTCGGCGACGACGTCCTTCGCGTCGTGTCGCCGGTTCCATGCCCGTCGTTGCCGTATCGCGCCGTTGCCTTCGTCGTCCAGTCGCGCCAACGCAGATACCACCGTCTGGTAGTCGCCGACGTCTTCCAGCGCCGGCCGGACGTGTTCGACCATGTGCTGCAACAACTTTCGGGCCGGCATCGGAGCGTGGCTCTCGAGCAGATCGATCGCCTGCCCGTCCAGGCCGTCGCGGGCCGACTTCCAGTAGGCGACCTTCAGCGCCTCCGGACTCAGCGGCGCAGTCGGATCACCGCGTCGTTCGGCGGTCAGCGCCGTCATCACCGCAGCCCGAATCAGGCTGGCCAGCAACACCGTTTCGCCCACCGTCGCGGGAACGTCGGCGACACGCACCTCGACGGTCGGGAACTTGGCCGACGGCCGCACGTCCCAATAGACCATGCCGTCGTCCAGCACCGCCCCGGCTCGCCGCAGCATCCCCACCATCGCGTCGTACTCGTCGATGGAATCGAAATGCGGAGGCGGCCCGGCACTTGGCCAGCGCGCCCACACGATGCTGCGCCAGCTTGCGTAGCCGGTGTCGGCGTCGCGGTACACCGCCGAATTCGCGGTCAGCGCGAGCAACAACGGCAGCCACGGGCGCAGCCGATTGGTCACCCTGATCGCGAGCTCTCGGCTCGGCACGGCGACGTGCACGTGGGCGCCGCAGATGCCCTCTTCGGCGATGCGGCCGAACTTCGCAGCGATCTCGCGGTACCGCGGGGTGTCGGTGATCGGGAAACCGTGCGGTCGTGTCGGAGGCAGGGCGGCGGCGAGCAGTTGCGCTCCGGCGGCTTCCGCGGCCTCGGCGGCGATGCGCCGCAACCGGGTCAGCTCGTGCAGTAGTTCGCCACTGTCGCTGACGACTTCGCTGGTGGTCTCGACCTGACAGCTGGTCAGCTCGAGTTGCAACTTGACGCGGCGCTCGGCGGCGTGGCCGGCGACGGCTTCGTTCGCGGCGACAGGTGCACCGGTCGCCGGGTCGACGAGGAGAAACTCTTCTTCGACGCCAAAAGTGGGATGAGTGGCCATGGTCAAAATATTGATCCGGCCCGTCGGATATCTCACGACGGGCCGGATCGGGCGGTAAGTCCTTCTGCTGTGGACCTCGGGGGTCAAGGTCGGCGGATCTGTATTGCCCACTGGCGGCGCTGGCCAAACATCGTCGGCGGCTGCTTACATCGACGCATGGTCAACGACTTCCGGTTCGGTCTCGGACTGCACGACGCCAGGACGCGGGCGAAGGTTCAGGACGCCGCCCGCCTCGCCGAGGAGCTGGGTTACGACGTGCTGCACGTGCCGGATCACCTCGGTGCGCCCGCGCCGTTTCCGGTGCTGATGTCGGCCGCCGCCGTCACCAGCGCGCTGCGGTTTGGCACGTTCGTCCTCAACGCGGGCTTCTACAAGCCGGCGCTGCTGGCCCGCGACGTCGGTGCGCTGCGCGACCTCACCGAGGGCCGGTTCGAGCTGGGGCTCGGCACCGGATATGTGCGCGAGGAGTTCGAGGCTGCCGAGCTGCCGTATCCGAGCGCGCGCCAGCGGGTCGACCACATGCAGCACGTCATCGAGTACATGCGCGAGCACCTGCCCGATGTGCCGATCTTGATTGCGGGCAACGGTGATCGGGTGCTAACCATTGCCGCGAAGCAGGCCGACATCCTCGGCCTCACCGGCGGCGACCGGGCGGCGACCGAGTCTGACGACCCGCTGGCCGAACGGATCGGCTTCGTCCGCAACGCCGCGCCGGAGCGGTTCGACACGCTCGAGTTGAACCTGGCCATCATCGCGATGCCGATCGACGAGTCGGGCATGCCGGATTTGAAGATTCCCCGCCAGTTCCTGCCGCATCTGAGTGACGAGGAGTTGCTGCGGCACCCGGGTGTGCTGTCCGGGTCGACGCAGGACATGGCCGACCGGATCCGCAGCTACCGCGACGACTACGGAATCAGCTACATCATCGTGCAGGCGCCGCATGTGGAGGTGTTCGCGAAGGTCATCGCGGAACTGCGCTGAACCGCATGTTTTGATCGTGTGCTGGCGGGAAACCCGCAGTCCGTCATGGACGATGTCAGGACTCTCGCGCGCGCCGAGGGCGTGCTGATCGCATTTCGGCGCTGCTCGGTCGACGCCGCATTGGAGGAGATCGTCAGCGCGTCGAAGCGGCACTGGGTGCCGACGTTGTCGATCGCGGCGGCGTTGGTGGCGCTGGCCCAGGATGCGCCGGGTGACGACGACGCGACGGCGGCCGCCCGCTACGAGTGGGGTGCGCTGCTGGAGAAGGTGGCGCCGTGATCAAGGCGTTCGCGTGCTGGGTGCGGGCGCGCTACCCGAAGTGGGCGACGGTGCGCGGGCACCTCGCTTTGGCCGCGCTGTGCGGGCGTGACAAACCGCAACCGGTAAGCTCCGAGCGGGTCACGCCCTCGTAGCTCAGGGGATAGAGCACGGCTCTCCTAAAGCCGGTGTCGCAGGTTCGAATCCTGCCGGGGGCACCCCTTCTGATGTATTACCTCGGTTGATGGCTGACATTTCTATGTCGGGTGATGCCTGACAGTGTTTCGGCTGATGCTTTACACCTACTTCGGCTGATCCTTGACACTCCCTAGATGTACTGCCCAGGGAGGTTGGTTGGGGAAGTGTGACGACACGCTGTAGCGGTCGTTGATGGCGAAGGCCTCCTGTCGTGGGGTGGAGCTGCTACCACTTCACCGCAACTATCAGGAGGCCTTCGTGGTCCACGCTAATGCTGTTTTGACTCCTCGTGGACGCCTACTACTGGCGCGTCGCGTCGTCGAGGAGGGCTGGCCGATTGTTCGGGCCGCCGAGCACTTCCACGTGTCCTGGCCGACCGCCAAGCGATGGGCCGCGCGGTATGCGGCCATGGGCCCACAAGGCATGACCGACCGATCCAGCCGGCCGCACCGCAGCCCCACGCGCACACCCTCGACATTGGTACGAAAGATTGTGCATCTACGGTGGCGGCATCGACTCTCACCCTTAGCGATCGCCTCCCGGTTGTCGATGCCAGCCTCCACGGTGCACGCGGTGCTAGTGCGGTGTCGACTGAATCGCCTGTCGCACATTGACATTCGAACTGGTGAGATTATTAGACGCTACGAGCACGATCATCCGGGTTCGCTGATGCACATCGACGTTAAAAAGCTTGGCAACATCCCCGTGGGCGGTGGGTGGCGCTTTGTCGGCCGCGCCCAGGGCACGAAGAATCGAACTACGACTCCCGGCGCCACCCGCAACCATCGATGGCAACCGATCATGGGGCATGCCTACGTGCACACCGTCATCGACGACCACTCGCGCGTGGCCTACGCCGAAATCCACGACAACGAAACCGCCCAGACCGCCATTGGTGTCCTGCGCCGGGCAGCAGGCTGGTTCCGTATGCGCGCCGTCCCCATCGAACGCCGCCTCACCGCCGCCGGCCCTTGCCACAAGGCCCGCGCATGGCGCGCCTCGTGCGCTGAACTGCAGATCGAGCACAAACGCACCCGGCCGTACCGCCCACAGTCCAACGGCGATATCGAGCGGTTCAACCGCACAATGGCCCAAGAATGGGCCTTCGCGCGCCACTACCCCAACGAACTAGCCCGACGATCCGCACTTCCAGCCTGGCTCCATACCTACAATCACCACCAGCAACACGCGGCGATCGGCAAGGTCGCGCCCATCACACGGTTGACCAACCTCCCTGGGCAGTACACCTAGATGAGGGAGTTGAGCGTGGCTGAGCAGCGGTATCAGGCCGTGTTGGCGGTGATCAGTGACGGATTGTCGATTTCGCAGGTCGCCTCGAAGGTTGGGGTGTCGCGTCAGACGTTGCACTCGTGGTTGGCCCGCTATGAGGCCGAGGGTCTGGGAGGTCTGATCGATCGGTCGCATCGGCCGGTGTCGTGTCCGCATCAGATGCCGGCTCATGTGGAGGCGGCGCTGTTGGAGCTGCGGCGTTCGCGGCCGTATTGGGGGCCGCGGCGGTTGGTGTTTGAACTGTCTAAGCGCGGTGTTAGGCCGGTGCCCTCGGAGTCGGCGGCCTATCGGGCGTTGGTGCGTGCGCAGATGATTGATCCGCATCTGCGGGATCGGCGCTCGCGCAAGTGGAAGCGCTGGGAACGTGGCGCGGCGATGGAGTTGTGGCAGATGGATGTGGTCGGCGGGGTCCCGGTGGCTGATGGCACCCGCGCCAAAGCTCTCACTGGCATCGATGATCACTCCCGGATGTGCGTGTGCGCGAAGTTGATGGCTCGTGAGCGCACGCGCGCGGTTTGCGATGGGTTGCGCGCGGCGCTGGGGACCTATGGTGCGCCGGTGCAGATCTTGACCGATAACGGCAAGGTGTTCACCGGCCGGTTCAACCATCCGCCGGTTGAGGTGCTCTTCGACGCGATCTGTCGCGAACACGGCATCGATCATTTGTTGACTCAGCCCCGCTCGCCGACGACGACGGGCAAGATTGAGCGGTTCCATCGCAGCCTGCGCGCGGAATTTCTCAGCGGCAGAGCGCCTTTCGCGAATTTGAGGGCGGCCCAGCAAGCCTTGGATGAGTGGGTGGGCTTTTACAACACCACCCGCCCCCATCAAGCCCTACAGATGGCGACTCCGAACTCACGGTTCACCCCGCAAACCGTGGTTGCCGATCCCGCGGTGGGGCCGCCGGCCGAGCAGGGACTGCGCGCTGAGCGCACCGGTTCGGACTGGGTAAGCCGGCAAGTCACCAGCAATGGGGTGGTGAGCGTGTCCTGGCAGCAGGTCAGCCTGGGCCGCCACTACGCCGGTTCGCGTTGCGATGTCCACGTCGACGGTGGGTTGCTGCGCTTCTACATCGGCGACGTGTTGGTCAAGACCGCCGCCCGAAACAGCACCGGCGAGGTAAGAAACAAGCGGGCCCTGCGCACAAACGCCGGACCCTAAAACACAACAAGAGTGTCAAGGATCAGCCGGAGTAGATCCGTCAAGAATCAACCGAAGCTCAACAGGGGCACCCCTTCTGACCTGCGAAGATCGTAGGTCGAGCGCCTACGGCGCGGGCCGCCGATATGCGCCGTGCCACCAGATCGCGCCGAGCTCGCGCGCGAACTGAGTGTCACCGCTACCGTCGTCGACACTGATGTGATGAGCGATTGCTTGGGCGCCGCCCCAGACGATGACTCTGCTTGCAGCAACGGGCGATAGCTCGCTGATGGTGGCCCCCGACCGCTGCTGCTCGGTGAGCGTTTGACAAACCGCCCTTTCAAACTCGTCCAGGTCGGCGGTGTAGAAGTCGTGCACCGCCGGGTCGTAACTCGCGAGCTCACGGACCGCGGACAGCACCGCGAAGTTCTCGCGATGGATCCGGATGACTTCGAGGAAGAATTCGGCATAACGCGCTGCGCCGTCTTCACCTGCGGCTGGATCCCATGCGCGGGCTAGGTCAAGCAGACGTTCGCGAAGCGTGTCGGTAAGCCGGATCAGCAACGCGGACTTGTCGCGAAAGTGTGCGTAGAACGTGGCGCGCGAGACGCCGGCTTCCTCGAGGATGCGCTGAACACTGATCTCGGTGAACAGCTGACCGGCGTTGAGCAATCGCTCGACTGCATCTAATAGTCGCTGCTCGGAACCGGATTGACGGTCAGCGTCGCGCCGTTGTCGGGTGATCGAAGCCACGGGCCCGGACCTTACCCAGCGACGGCATACGGCCGGGCGAGCTGACTGAGAACATCAGCGAACTCGTTCGGGTGCGAATAGAACGGAGTGTGATGTCCCGGGCAGCGATAAACGGTCTGTGCGCGCGCAGCGAGCCGTTCCGCGACGGTCCCCGTTATCGACAGATCAGCGGCGGGGATGACGTAGCTGTTGGGTACCGTTCGCCAGCCGGCACGCGTCACGGTTTCGAAGTCCGATCGGCGCGATTGGGGCACCAGTCGGCTACAAGCTTCGGCGGTTTCAGAGTTGTCCGGGTTGCCGTCGTAAAAAGCGGCCGGCAGATTCAGGTCCGAATTGATCGCCGACCGAACACCTTTCAGCGAGGGCGGCCTCGGAATGCCGTGGGTTTGGAACACTCCCTCACCCACATCGAGCATGTAGGCCGCGACAAAGACCGCGTGCACCACATTCGCCGCACCAGCGATGGCCTCGGTGGCTGGTGCACCTCCTTGGGAATGGGCGACGACGATGACGGGCCCGTCGACCGCGTCGATCGCCGCGCGCACAACGCGGGCATCGTCGTACATTCCCGGCAGCGGTTCAGCCCGGTCCGGGTCACTAATCGCACTGGGCAGCGCCACCGCGTCGGTGGCCCATTCACGTTGTTGCAGCACGGATTGCAGCCGCTCCCACACCCACGGGCCGTGATGGCCGCCGTGCACCAACACCATTCTCGGCCGATCAGGCATGGCGCTCTCCCCGCGTTGTCTCCCGGTGGTCAAAGCCGATCATACAACCTGTCCATACAGTGTGTATGGACAGCGCCGAGGAAGAACGGGGCTACGGTCAGTCGCCGGTCTTGACGCTGACGATCGAGTTGCCGCCGTCGATCGTCAACGTCGTGCCCGTCACGTACGACGCGCCCGGCGCCGCCAGGAACGCGATACCGGCGGCGACCTCGGCCGCCGTCGCCGACCGGCCCACCGGCGTGGCATTGCCCGCGGCGACCTCCGACGGAAGTTGGGCGGCCGTCGCGATCCAACCCGGTAGCACCACGTTGGCCGTCACGCCGTCCGCCGCATAGTCGACTGCGACCGAGCGCGTCATCCCCAGCATCGCCGCCTTCGCGGTGTGGTACCCGACGTCGCCGGTGTAGGCAGTGAGCGCACCGGCCGTCGACGCGACATTGACGATGCGGCCGTAACCCCGCTTGACCATCCCCGGCAACGCCGCCCTGGTGACGAAGAACGCGCTGTCCAGATTGCGCCGCAGCGCCAGCGCCCACTCGTCGTCGGTCATCACCATCAACGGGTTGGGCTCTTCGGGGATGTGCACCGACGCCAGGCCAGCGTTGTTGACCAAGATGTCGACCTTGCCGAAGGTCGCCTCGGTGGCCTCCACCAACCCTCGTGCGGCGTCGGGATCCATCAGATCGGCCGTATGCGACTGCGCGGCGATGCCCTCCTGCCGTAGTTCCTCGGCGCGCGCGTCCGCGCGATCGGTGGTTCCCGTGACCATCACCGATGCGCCGAGCTGACCCAGCAGGCGGGCCGACGCAAACCCGATGCCGAGATCACTGCTCGATCCCGTGACGAGGGCGACCTGACCGGTCAGGTCGAATGCACCTGGCACCGATGTCGACATTGTGTTGTTTCCCTTCATATTTCGCCCATCCCCGCCACGCAGCGTAGAGCCAGCAGGCCAACGCTTCTAGGTCAGCCGACCAAAACTTGGACGTTCGTACAAACTTGTAACTGCCCCGTCACACCGCCGAAACGCGATATGCCGACACTCATTCGCAACCCGGCCAGTCGGGCCGAAAAGTACTTACGCGCAGGAGCTCTGAGCATGAACCTCAAGTCCGGTCTGGCAACTCTCGCTGTCACCGGCCTCCTGCTGACCGGCACGGCATGCTCGGGAAGCAGCAACACCCCCACCGACAACGCGGCCCTGCGCTCGTCGGTGCGCACTCCCCTGCTGAGCGACCCACCCCCACTGGACCCCGATACGTTCTATCAGCCCGAAGGCCTACTGATCATGACCTCGGCGTATCAGGGTCTGCTCCGCTACGCGCCCGGGACGACGAAGATCGACGGCCTGCTGGCGACCAAGTGGACCGTCTCCCCCGACGGGCTGACCTACACGTTCGCGCTGCGGCCCGCGGTCAAGTTCGCCGACGGAACGCCGTTCGACTCCGCCGCGGCCAAGGCCAGCTTCCAACGCCGAATCGACATGGCGGCCGGGCCGTCCTACATGCTCGCCGACGTCGCGGACATGCAGACACCGGACCCGCTGACCTTCGTGGTCCACCTGAAGAAACCCGTCGCACCGTTCCTCGACTACCTCTCCTCGCCGTATGGGCCACTGATGACCAGTCCCACCGCCGTCGCGCAGCACGCCGCAGGCAACGACCACGCATCCGCATGGCTGGCTTCACATACCGCGGGCACCGGTCCCTACGAACTGACCGAAGCCGTGTCCGCCAGCCATTACACGTTGAGCGCCAACAAGAACTACTGGGGTCCCGCACCGCAGATCAGCACCATCACGCTTCCGGTCATGACGGCCACCGCCGTTCAGCGGCTCCAACTGAGCACCGGCCAACTCGACATGATCCTGCACGGATTGTCGAAAGGCGACTACGAAGAACTGGCCAAGGGCCCGAACACCGAAGTGCTGCAGCAGAACGCGTTGATCAAGGCGCTCATCATGGTCAACCCCGATTCGAAGGTGTTCGGGCCGCTCCCCGCGCGAGAAGCGCTCAGCGCCGGGCTGGACCAAACCGCCCTGACCACAACGGTATTCGGCGCGCAGGGCTCGCCGTCCACGCAGTTCTACCCGACTGGGATGATGCCCGACGGCGCCGTGCCCGACCAGCACCATTTCGACCCTTCCAAACTGGCGGCCCTTGGCAGTAAAGGCGGTGCCGTGGAAGTCGGCTACCCGACCGGCGACAGCACCCTGCAGGACCTGGCCAACCAGATCCAAGTGATCCTTCAGCAGGCCGGCCTGACCGCCACCATCCGCGACTTCCCCTCGGCGCAGTTCTTCGCCCTGACCGAACACCCCGAGCAGCGCCCCGACCTGCTCCTCGCATCGTGGAACCCCGACGCCGCGCACCCCGACACCTGGTCGCGGATCTATCAATACACGAACGCGCCGGTCAACCTGCAGGGCTGCTCGGTGTCGGCCGCGGACAAGCTGTTGGACGAGGGAAGTGCCGAACCCGACCCCGCGAAATCCCAAGCGCTCTACGTGGAAGCGGCCAAGGCATACCGCGATTCGCTGTGCTGGGTGAACATCGCCGACCTGCACAACACCGTCGCCACCCGCAAGGGTTACACCGACTGGCAAGGCCAGCCGGCCTGGATGTGGGACACCGACTTCTCCTCGCTCAAGTACCAGGGATGACCGGGCACACTGCGCGTGGCGCACAGCGCCGTACCGAAATCATCGACGCGGCAATCGCGGTCATGGCGAAAGTCGGCCTGGCCGGGCTGTCGATGCGCGTCGTGGCCAACGAGGCGCAAATACCGCTCGGCGCGTTGACCTACTACTTCAACGACAAGGCCGACCTGATCGCCCAGGCTTTCCAACAACTCTCCGACCGCGAGATCGACCGCGTCGTCCAGACCGTCGGCCGGTTACAAGCCTCGATGCCCGCAGAGCATCTCGCGGACCTGGTGGCGGACATGATCATCGACGGGTTCACGTCCCCGCAGGGTGCCATCGTGACCCGCTACGAACTTCTCACCGAAGCCAGCCGCGACGAACGGCTACGCCCCATGTTCGAGGCGTGGTACGCGGCCATGGTGCCTGCGCTGAGCCGGCTGTTCCGGGAACTGGGCTCGCGGCAACCCGAACTGGACTCCCGCACCATACTGGCGGTGATGGCCGGCCTGGAGATCGACAACCTCTACCGCCCACTCGGACCAGTGGACAAACGGCGCATCCGCGCCACCCTCCGACACGCATTCCGCGCAGTGACCGCTCTGCACGACCACGCATAACCGACCACCGAAAGCAGAAACCATGGCATTCACCGGCTTTGGCCCAGACATCACTTTCCTCGGCGTGCCCCGCTGCGACCTCGACGACCCGTCGACATACGCCGACGCCGACATCGTCATCCTCGGCGCACCCCTCGACAGCGGGACCAACTATCGCTCCGGCACACGCTTCGGTCCATCGGCCCTACGGCAAGCCTGCTACCTGGCGCAGGACGGTTCCCGGCCGAGCCTGGCGCTGCGCGTCGACGGACTCAAGGACCTGCGGGTGTATGACGCCGGCGACGTCGAGTTCTACAACGGAAACATCGACCAGGCCGTCCAATTGATCGAGGCCGACGTCCACAAGATCGCCTCGTCGGGCGCGATCCCGATCATTCTGGGCGGCGATCACACCATCGCGTGGCCCGACCACACCGGCGTGGCGCGCCACCACGGGTTTGGCAAGGTGTCGATGATCCACTTCGACGCGCACGCCGATACCGGCGACATCCACCTGGGTTCCCTTGTGGGACACGGCACCCCGATGCGACGGCTGATCGAATCCGGTGCGTTACGCGGAGACCGGTTCCTGCAACTGGGATTGCGCGGCTACTGGCCCGACGAACCGGTCCTGCAGTGGATGGCCGCCCATGGGCTGCGCTCCTATGAGATGACCGAGATCGTCGCACGCGGACTGGAACCCTGCCTGACCGAAGCCTTCGAGATCGCCACGTCGGATTGTGACGGCGTGTTCCTGTCCGTCGACATCGACGTGTGCGATCCTGGCCACGCACCGGGCACCGGAACTCCTGAGCCAGGCGGTTTTTCGGCTCGCCAACTGCTCGATGCGGTCCGGCGGATCTGCTACGAACTGCCGGTGCTCGGAGTCGACGTCGTCGAGGTGTCTCCACCGTACGACCACGCCGACATCACCGCACTGCTGGGGAATCGTGTGGTGCTGGAGGTAGTTTCGGCGATCGCGCGGCGCAGGAAAGACGCGGCGCAAGGCACCACCTGGGACCCGCGTCAGCCCTTGTTGGAGGGCCGGGAGGTCGACGAGCAACTGCGACTGATCGCCGAGGGTGAACAGGCGCGTCGTCGTGGCGAGGGAACACCACGACCACACCACCACCACTAGAACTGGCGGCTACCGCCCTGCCACGCTGGCGTCAGGCAGGTAACTACGCTGCGCCCACTGGAATGCCTGCCACGCGGCGACCTCGTCGAAGTCGTCGTGCACCCGCCTGGCCCAGTCAGGCCCGATCGGGCAACCGTCAGAAGCCTTCACCTGCACCTCGGCGCACCGCTCCATCAGCAGGAAGAAGCCGACCGCGGCGTCGATGGTGGCACCCACCGTCAGCAACCCATGGTTGCGCAGGATCGCGGCACGGGCACCGCCGATCGCCGCGGCAATCCGCTTGCCGCCGTCGGTCGAGGAGATGTTGACTTCTTCGTCGTCGAAGATCTCGTGATCCTCGAAGAACGCACACGCTTCCTGTGAAATCGGTTGGAGTTTGGTGACTTTCGCTGAGAACGGCGTGCCGTACGGTGTGTGGCAATGCGCGGCCGAGATGATGTCCGGCCTGGCCTCGTGGATCGGATGGTGAATGTAGTAGGCCGCCATGTTGATGTAGCCGCCGCCCTCGATGGTGCCGTCGGGGCGGACGAGCACGAGGTCGTCGGTGGTCATGTGCCGGAAGGGTGCACCGTAACGGCCGAGCCAGAAGCAGTCGGTCCGCTCGGGGTCACGCGCCGAGATGTGGCCGTCCCCGAGCGAACCCCAGCCCATCGCGCCGAACACCCGATACGCCAGCGCGAGCCTGCGCTTGCGGTGGGCGCGCAGTTCGGCGGGATCGGTGATCTCGGGCTCGTAAGCCGCGGGATCGAGGAATTGGCGGTCAGTTGCCGGTTCACCCATGGCGACCATTCTTGTGTAGTCAGCGACATATTGCTTTTCGATACAATATCGAATTCACCTGTGACCGTCGGAGTTGAGTGGAGCAGCTGTGCCCGAACGCCCCCGCGTCCTCGTCCTGGTCGAGCCGGACCCCGACGTGCCGCCACCTCCGCTGCACCTCATTCCCGACGACGTCGAGGTGATCCAAATCGACTCCGCTCCAACGGATGACGATCTCGCGGGGGCGTCCGTGCTGTACATCTGGGACCACCGGTTCGCCGACCTCGCCCCGCTGCTGCGCCGCACCGACGACGTGCGCTGGGTGCACGCCGCATCGGTCGGGGTCAACCGGCTGATCTGCCCCGAGCTGGGTTCGATCACGCTCACCAACTCGCGCGGCGTGTTCGACACGTCGATCTCCGAATGGGTGCTCGCCGCCGTGCTCGCACACGTCAAGGGGATGGCTGAGTCCTGGGCGTTGCAACGAGAGCACACGTGGCGATACCGCACGACGGGGCGGCTGGCGGGTACCCGAGCAGCCGTGGTGGGCACCGGTTCGATCGGCCGGGCCATCGCCGACCGCCTGGCCCGCCTCGACGTCCATGTCACGTTGGTCGGCCGCAACGCCGACCTCGTCGCGGTGGCCGCCGACGTCGACGTGCTGGTGCTGGCGGTGCCACTCACCCCAGCCACCACGGCGCTTGTCGGGGCCGAGGTGCTCGACGCGCTCGGACCGCGCGGATTCCTCGTCAACGTGGGCCGCGGACCGACCGTCGTGGAGTCCGACCTCGTGGACGCGCTGCGGGCGGGCGCACTGGCCGGCGCGGCTCTCGACGTGTTCGAGGTCGAGCCGTTGCCTGCCGACTCGCCGCTGTGGTCGATGCCGAATGTGTTTGTGTCGCCTCATATGTCGGGTGATTATGTCGGTTTCGAGATCGACCTGATGGAGGTGTTCACTGACAACCTGCGGCGTTGGCTGCGCGGCGAACCGCTGCACAACGTCGTCGACACCGCCGTCGGCTACGTGCCACGCTGAGCGGACGACAAATCGGGGCAGCATCGTTGTATGGCATGTGCATGCTTTGACCGCGCAATTGCGGCACTATGGAGTTGACGCCCAGCGGTCTGGCGCCCCAGACCGAAAAGCGACGTGTAAGTAGAGATACCGATGTCTGTCCCGCGACCGCATGACCGACCGATACGTATCCCCGAGGCGCCTGACGACGCCCTGGAAACCTTCACGTTGTGCTTACCGCGCTGGCGCATCTTCGCGCTGTTTCGCCGTAGCCCACTGATACGCGCCACCGATCGGATCGAAGCGCTGGTGACGGTGGTGGCCGTCATGGCGTCGGTGCTGGTCATCCCGGTCGCCGCCGCGGCGGGCACCGCGGTCTACGACGCACATCGCGAGATCTACGCCGAGCAGCACCTCACCCGCCACCTCGTCCCCGCGACGATCACCGGCAACGCTGCAGCCGCGACCATCTCGCGAACCAGCACCGCCGTGGTCGCGGTCCAGTGGTTCGACGCCGGGATCGAACACACCGGCGTGCTCGCGGCACACGAGGTGGCCAAACTCGGTGACCAGACCGCAGTCTGGCTCGACGACAATGGCGCACTCACCGAAGAACCGACCCCGACCAGCCAGGCCGCACCGGATGCGGTGACGTTCGCGTTGTTCATCTGGGCGGGGGTCACCGCTGCGGCGGGTGCGCTGTTGGCCGGCACCCGCGCGGTATGCGACCGCGTGCGCGCCAAGAAATGGGAGCGCACCATCGAGGCCCTGTTCAGCTGAGAGGTGCCTGGCAGTTTGGTTCGAGTTCGCGCACAGCTCGCCGCGTGCCGAATGAGACGACAGCTCAGCGGCGTTCACCGATGGTGTGAAGAGACGGCAATGGCGAACGAGGATATTCGGTAAGCGGCTGACGATCGCCGCGTTGACGGCATCACTGATCTGGGCAGCTGTTTCTGTTCTCGGCAGCGTCGGGACGGCGTCCGCGTTCTCCCGGCCGGGCCTGCCCGTCGAGTACCTGGAGGTGCCGTCGGCGGCCATGGGACGCGACATCAAGGTGCAGTTCCAGGGCGGCGGCACGCACGCCATCTATTTGCTCGACGGCCTTCGCGCCCAAGACGATTACAACGGCTGGGACATCAACACCCCCGCGTTCGAGTGGTACAACGGCTCGGGTCTGTCGGTCGTGATGCCGGTCGGCGGAGAGTCCAGCTTCTACTCGGACTGGTATCAACCCGCCGTCGGTAACGGGACAACACAGACCTACAAGTGGGAGACGTTCCTGACGCAGGAACTGCCCGCCTGGCTGTCGGCCAACAAGGGCATCAGCACGACCCGCAACGCCGTGGTCGGGTTGTCGATGTCGGGATCCGCATCGCTGATCCTTGCCGCGTATCACCCGCAGAACTTCATCTACGCGGGCTCGCTGTCGGGCTTCCTGCATCTGTCCGACGGCATCTGGCCCACGCTGGTCGGTTTCGCGATGAACGACGCGGGCGGCTTCAAGGCCGACGCGATGTGGGGTCCGGGCAGCGACCCGGCTTGGGCCCGCAACGATCCGACCGTTCAGGTCGGCAAGCTCGTCGCAAACCACACCCGGCTGTGGATCTACGCGGGCAACGGGACACCGTCGGATCTCGGCGGCGCCAACGTGCCCGCGGAGTTCCTGGAGAACATGCTGCACCAGAGCAACGTCGACTTCCAGAACGACTACCAGGCCGCCGGCGGCAACAACGCGACGTTCAACTTCCCGCCGAACGGCACCCACGACTGGCCGTACTGGGGCGCGCAACTGCAGGCCATGAAGCCGGACGTGCAGCGCGTGCTGGGCGCCAGCGGCACATAGTTGGGATCGGTAGCGGTGGCCGCCTTCTTCACTTGGGAGCTATGACTCACAACGTGAAGAAGACGGCCGCCAAGGCCCTGATGACCGGCGTGGTCGCGATGGCAGGCCTTGGTCTGGCGTCAGGCACCGCGCACGCGTTCGATCCGCAACCCGACCCGCCGAGTAATCCGCGCGTCACGGCGGTGAACCCGCAGAAGTCGTTCGGCGACGGGAGCGTCCGGGTGGGCGACGGCAGCGTCCGCATCGGTGACGGCAGCGTCCGGATCGGCACCCAGGCCAGCGGCTAACGCAGCGCCGCGGGATCCGCGGAGACGTAGCAGCGGCGGGTGTTCGTCATCACCAACACCTCGGCGACGGCTGCCTGGTCGATGTCGGGAAACTCGAACAACCGCAACTCGCCCGGGGTCAACAGGGCTCGTTGAGATCGGTCGTTGCCGGCCTTCGTCCGGACCAGAACGGTCACGGGCGCGGTGTCGTCGCTCCAATGCGTCACGAGGATGCCTGTGCCGAACGGGTTCTTGCCCCAGGCATCGGCGATCGGGCACTGGGGGTCGCCGTCGGCGTTGGGCAGCGCCGCGGGCGCGGCGGGCGCGGCGGGCGCGGCGGGCGCGGCAATGGGTGCGGCAACCGCGACGGAGCTGGGTTTCGATGCTTTGGTCGCGACAGTCGGCGCGGACTCCTGCGCCACCCCGCAGGCCACTGCGGCGGCGGTGGCAGCGCCTGCCGCGAACGCAGATATCCAGACGTGCACAAGGCCCCCCTCGCATCCGTCCCCGACACGAGCTAGTTACCCTTTTACACCGCCGTCAACCCGCTCAGCCCTATTTTTCGCCACGAGTTTCGATGACGCGTTCCGCGACGTCGATCAGCCGGGTATTGCTGTCCTGTGAGAGCCTGCGCAGCATCTCGAAAGCCTGCAAGTCGTCGACGTTGAACCGCTCCATGATGATGCCCTTGGCCTGGCCGATGCGGTCCCTGGTGGACAGCGCCGACTGCAGCTGCTCGCCGTGGCTGCTGGCCATGATCGCCGCCGCCGCGTGCGCGGCGAGGACGACGCCCGTGGTCTCGTCATCGGCGGTGAACGCGTGTGCGCTCTTGGCGAACAAGTTCAGGGCGCCCGCGGTGCGCTCGGTGGTGTAGAGCTTGAGCGACAAGCCGCTCAACACCCCGAGTTCCACCGCCGCGACGGAGTACTTCGGCCAGCGTTCCTCGCTGCGGAAATCCCCCGTCCGCACGATCACTTCCTCGAGAGCCGCGTCCCTGCACGGTCCCTCGTTGAACCTCATCTGCAACTCGTCCAGCTGAACGGGCAGCTCAGAGGTGTCGGCGACGGATCGGAACGTGCCACCCTTTCCGATCAGCAGGATCCCGGCGGCGTCCGCCCCTGGCATCAATTCCAACGCCGTGGCCGTCACGCCGTTGAGCACCTCGTCGACGCTTCGTGGCGCCGCGGACGCACGCGCGAGCTCAGCCATCCGGTGGGCCAGGTCGTAGTTTCGCGGCGTACTCATTCGTTCAGTGTTCCCGTTGCCTACTTGGCCTACGCATTCACGTTTGTCATGCCGCCCAGTGGGCAATGTCCCAGTGCAGGCGGGCGCAATGGTCGACCATGGTGCTCGCTGAGGTCTCGTCGGTTCAGACCGGAGCCGGCGGGGCCGCCTCGCTGCCAGAAGTGGTGCAGTCACTCTCTTAGTTGTAGTACGGTCCGGGTATGGGTACTCCCGACGTCTGGATCCTTGGCGGCCACCAAACCGACTTCGCCCGCAATTGGACACGCGAAGGGCGCGACTTCGCCGATCTGACCACCGACGTCGTGGAGCACACGCTCGCCTCGGCCAAGATCGACGCCGGTGATATCGAAGTCGTCCATGTCGCCAACGCATTCGGCGAGATGTTCGCCCGGCAGGGCCACCTCGGCGCGATGCCCGCCAGCGTCAACGACGCCTTGTGGGACACGCCGGCGTCCCGTCACGAGGCGGCATGCGCGTCCGGGAGTGTCGCGACCCTGGCCGCGATGGCGGATCTGCGGTCCGGCGCCTACCGCACCGCACTCGTGGTCGGCGTCGAACTGGAGAAGACCGTGCCCGGTGACACCGCAGCCCAACATCTCGGCGCCGCCGCGTGGACCAATCATGAGGGTGGCGACGCAAAGTTCATGTGGCCGTTCATGTTCGACCGCGTCGCCGACGAATACGACCGTCGGTACGGCCTCGACGACGCGCATCTGCGCGCCATCGCGACGCTGAACTGCGGCAACGCGCGCACCAACCCCAATGCGCAGACGCGCGATTGGACGGGGCCGCCCCCGTTGGCCGCCGACGACGCCACCCCGCCGGTGGAGGGGCGCCTGCGCCGGTTCGACTGCAGTCAGATGACCGACGGTGGGGCTGGCATCGTCCTGGTCACCGACGACTACCTGCGCGACCATCCCGATGCGCGGCCGATCGGCCGGATCGACGGTTGGGGGCACCGCACCGTGGGACTCGGCCTGCAGCAAAAACTCGACCGCGCGGCCGATGACCCCTACGTCCTTCCCCACGTGCGGGCGGCGGTGCTCGACGCGTTCCGCCGCGCTCACGTCACGCTCGACGACGTCGACGGTTTCGAGGTGCACGACTGCTTCACGCCCAGCGAGTACCTGGCCATCGACCACATCGGGCTGACCGGGCCCGGTGAATCGTGGAAAGCCATCGAGAACAACGAGATCGAACTGGGCGGGCGACTGCCGATCAACCCGAGCGGCGGCCTGATCGGCGGCGGGCATCCGGTCGGCGCATCCGGGATACGCATGCTCGTCGACGCGGCCAAACAGGTCAGCGGCGGCGCCGGCGACTACCAAGTCGAGGGCGCAAAGACGTTCGGCACTCTGAACTTCGGCGGCAGCACCGCAACCACCGTCAGCTTCGTCGTGACCGGAGGCCCGCGATGAACACGGAGATCGTCGGCAAGTTCCTGTCGACGTTGCCGGAGGACGACGACCACCCCTACCGCACCGGCCCCTGGCGCCCGCAGACCACCGAATGGGACGCCGACGATCTGAGGGTGGTCCAGGGCGAACTCCCGGCGGACCTCGACGGGGTCTACCTGCGCAACACCGAGAACCCGCTGCATCCCGCTCTGAAGGCATATCACCCATTCGACGGCGACGGCATGCTGCACGTCGTCGGGTTCCGCGACGGAAAGGCGTTCTACCGCAACCGGTTTGTCCGCACCGACGGCTTCATCGCGGAGAACGAGGCGGGCGGCCCGCTGTGGCCCGGCCTGGCCGAGCCGGTGTCCCTGTCGAAGCGCGATCAAGGCTGGGGCGCGCGCGGGTTGATGAAGGACGCGTCGAGCACCGACGTCACCGTGCACCGCGGCGTCGCATTGACGAGCTTCTATCAATGCGGCGATCTGTACCGCCTCGACCCGTACACCGGCGACACGCTCGGCAAGGAGCAGTGGAACGGCGCGTTCCCGTTCGATTGGGGCGTGTCGGCGCATCCCAAGGTCGACGACGCCACCGGCGAACTGCTGTTCTTCAACTACAGCAAGCAGGCGCCGTACATGCACTACGGCGTTGTCGACGAGAACAACGACCTCGTGCACTACGTCGACGTGCCACTGCCAGGCCCACGACTCCCCCACGACATGGCGTTCACCGAGAACTACGTGATACTTAACGACTTTCCGTTGTTCTGGGATCCCGCCCTGCTGGAGCGCAACGCGCACGTGGCGCGGTTCCACCGCGACATGCCGTCGCGGTTCGCGATCGTTCCCCGTCGCGGCGACACTATCCGGTGGTTCGAGGCGGAGCCGACGTTCGTGCTGCACTTCACCAACGCCTACGAGGACGGCGACTGGGTCGTGCTGGACGGCTTCTTCCAGGGCGACCCGGAACCGACCGACAACGGCATGGGCAACAATTCCCCGCAAGCGGGAGGTGCCCCCAGGGAGCGGGCGTTTCGCTTCCTCGCGCTGGACCGGCTGCAGGCGCGGCTGCACCGGTGGCGCTTCAACCTCGTCACAGGGCAGGTGTCCGAAGAGCAACTCTCGGACAGCATCACCGAGTTCGGCATGATCAACTCCGGTTACGCCGGAACGCCGTATCGCTACGCGTATGCGGCGACCGGCAAGCCGTCCTGGTTCCTGTTCGACGGCCTGGTCAAACACGATCTGCACACCGGCGCCGAAGAGCGGTTCGCGTTCGACGACGGCGTCTACGGCAGCGAAACCGCGATGGCGCCTCGACTCGGCAGCACAGGTGAGGACGACGGCTACCTGGTCACGCTGACCACCGACATGACCGCCGACGCCTCGTACTGCCTGGTGTTCGACGCCGCCAGGGTCAGCGACGGCCCGGTGTGCAAACTGGCGCTGCCGGAGCGCATTTCGAGTGGCACGCACTCCACGTGGGTGGCCGGTTCGGAGTTGCGGCGATGGCGGGACACCGACACGGCGGCGGCCGCGATCGGGCTGTAGTGACGGAGCCCAATGCGGTCGCCCGCATGCTCGGGCTGCTCGGCGACGAGTGGACGCTGCTGGTGGTTCAGCAGGCGTTGCTCGGTGCGACACGGTTCGCGGAATTCAAGGCGCGGCTCCCGATCTCTAATTCGGTGCTGACGCGCCGACTGCAGGCGCTCACCCGCGACGGCCTGCTGGACCGCCGCGAGTACCAAACCAATCCCACCCGCGCCGAGTACCTGGTCACGCCGCGTAGCCGTTCGCTGTGGCCGGTGCTGGTGTCGATCTGGGAGTGGGAGCGCCGCTGGGTACCCGATCACGCCGACACGCTGCCCAGCATGCGGCACCTGGCCTGCGGAGCAGACTTCAGCCCGCTGATCGTCTGCCGCGCATGCGGTCAGGGCGTCAGCGACAAAGACGTTGTCGCGCAATGGGGTCCGAGCGGTTCATGGCCGCGGTCGATCCCCGTCGCGTCGACACGGCGCCGGTCCGATCAGCGCGACGCCGCAGGCTTGTTTCCACAGACGATGAGCGTGCTGGGCAACCGCTGGGGGTTCGCGCTTCTGGTCGCGGCGTTCGTCGGGATGAGCCGGTTCACGGACTTCCAGAGCCAACTCGGCGCCCCGCCGGGATCGATCGCCGACCGGCTGTCGATCTTCACGGCGAACGGCGTGCTGGTCGGCGCACAGGGCCGCTACCGGCTCACCGAAAAGGGCCGCGCGTTGTTTGCTGTGCTGGTGCTGGCGCTGCAGTGGGCGCAACGGTGGTTCCCGTCGCAAGAGGGTCCGGCGGTGGTGGTGACGCACACCGGCTGCGGCGGCCGGTTCACCGGGGTGCTCGTCTGCGACCAGTGTGCGGAGCGATTGACAGGTGCGCAGGTCGAAGCCATTTAGGTGCTAGCACTCTCGCACTGAGAGTGCTAGTCTGGGAGTGCACAGTGATTTGGCTGCCCGCCAGGGTGGCGGGCTCTGAGGCGACATAGGAGGTGAATTACTGTGCTCCGCTTCGATCCTTTCAGTGACCTTGATGCCTTGACCCGAGGCTTGCTGACGAACCAGGCCGGGTCAACTCGTACCCCACGGTTCATGCCGATGGATCTGTGCAAGATCGACGATCACTACCTGCTGACGGCCGACCTGCCCGGCGTTGACCCCGGTTCGGTCGACGTGAGCGTCGACAACGGCACGCTGACCATCACCGCACACCGCACCGCCCGATCCGAGGACTCCGTGCAGTGGCTGGCCAACGAGAGGTTCTTCGGCTCGTACCGCAGGCAGTTGTCCCTCGGTGAAGGCATCGACGCCTCAGCGATCTCGGCGACCTACGAGAACGGCGTGCTGAGCGTCACGATCCCGCTGGCCGAACGCGCCAAGCCGCGCAAGATCGAGGTCGCCCACGGTGCCGACCAGAAGTCGATCGAGCCGACCACCGTCGAATCCGAATAGTCAACGGCCGCCTCGAGACTGCGGACAGATCGCGATTCAGCGCCCGACTGCGATCTGTCCGCAGTTTCGGCGCGTCCGCCTGATCTACGCACGCCTCCGCCCGGATCTACGCGCTTGCGCTGATGTTTGCCGCCCGCGGCCCCCGCAGGCTGGTTAACATGAGCGAACTTGACGCGCCCGCATTGAACTGGAGCGATCTTGGCGTGAGTGAGCTGGTACCCACCGGGACGGTGACGTTGCTGTTGGCTGACGTCGAGGGGTCGACGCGGCTGTGGGAGACCCAGCCCGCCGACATGACAGCGGCGTTCGCCACCTTGGATCGCACCCTCGCCGAAGTGGTCGCCGCGCACGGCGGTGTGCGGCCGGTCGAACAAGGCGAAGGAGACAGCTTTGTCATCGCGTTCGGCCGAGCCAGTGATGCAGTGGCGTGCGCGCTAGCTTTGCAACGGGCGCCGCTGGCCCCGATCCGGCTGCGAATCGGGGTGCACACCGGTGAAGTCCAATTGCGTGACGAGTCGAACTACATCGGCCCCACGATCAACCGCACCGCACGCCTGCGTGATCTCGGGCATGGCGGACAGACGGTATTGTCCGGCACGACCACGGATCTGGTGTGCGACAGGCTGCCGGACGGCGCGTGGCTGGCCGACCTCGGCACGCACCCTGTCCGCGACTTGCCGCGACCAGAGCGTGTCGTACAACTCTGCCACCCTGACGTCCGCAACGAATTCCCGCCGCTGCGCACCGCGAAAACCGGTAGCACTCAGAACCTTCCAGCTCAATTCACCACGTTTGTCGGCCGCGTCGGACAGGTCGACGAGGTACGTCGGCTGGTGCGCCAGAACCGTCTCGTAACGCTGACCGGAGCCGGCGGCGCAGGCAAGACCCGTCTCGCGGTGGAGGCCGCGGCCGAACTGCCCGACGACTTCGAAGATGGCGTTTGGTGGATCGACCTGGCCCCAGTCGCCGACCCCGCCGTCGTCACGCTGACGGTGGCCCGCACTCTCGATCTGCCCGACCAGCCAGGACGATCTCCGCTGGAGACGATCCAGCGATTCATCGCCGATCGGAAAATACTTCTGCTGCTGGACAATTGTGAGCATCTTCTGGACGCGTGCGGGGACGCCATCACCCAGCTGTTGAGTGCATGTGCGTACTTGACGATCTTGACCACCAGCCGTGAACCGATCGCCGTCTCCGGCGAGGTGACGTGGCGCGTTCCCTCGCTGTCGTTGCAGGACGAGGCCATCGCGCTGTTCACCGACAGAGCCCAGCGCGCGCGGCCCACCTTTCACGCCGCGGGCGGCGACGAAGAACTGGTCGCCGACATCTGCCGACGGCTCGACGGGATGCCGCTGGCCATCGAGCTGGCTGCAGCGCGGGTGCGGGCGCTGTCGCTGGCCCAGATCGCCGACAGCCTCAACGACAGATTCCGCCTGCTGACCGGCGGCGCTCGGAACGCATTGCGCCGCCAGCAGACCCTGCGCGCCTCGGTGGACTGGTCACACGCCCTGCTGACGGACGCCGAACAAACACTGTTCCGCAGACTCGGCGTCTTCATGGACGGGTTCGATCTCGACGCCGCGCGCGCCGTCGCCGCCGCCAACGAGGTCGAGCAGTTCCAGAGTCTCGATCAACTCACCCTCCTCGTGGACAAGTCGCTGGTCATCGCCGACGAAGAGGAAGGCGCCATGCGTTACCGCCTCCTGGAGACGGTCCGCCAGTACGCGCTCGAAAAACTGGCAGAGTCCGGCGAGGCCAACCAGACACGCGATCGACATCGCGATCACTACATCGCCACAGCGGAGGCACTCGAGGGCGATGAGCGACTCGTCGACTGGGCTGAGAGGGAAACCGGAAATCTTCGTGCCGCGCACACGTGGAGCATCGACTGCGGCGACTTCGAGTCCGCTCTTCGTCTGATGTCATCGCTGCAGCGGGTATGGGAAACACGCGGCAGGATGGGCGAGGGAATCGCAGGATTCGATCTCGTTTTCCAGGACAAGCGTTATCGGGACGACGGCGTTTCGCCGGACGTCTGGGTGCGAGCGGTCGCCGACATGAGCATCTTGGCGGCGTGGACCGCCACGCCGGCCAGCCTGGAACGGGGCGAACAGGCACTGACCGCTGCCAGGGAACTGGGCGACCCGACGCTGATCGCGTCGTGTCTCGCGGCTTGCGGTGCACTCGCCTACTACAGCCCCGAGGTCTCCAAGACGTATCTGGCCGACGCCATCGATCTCCTGCGGGCGACCGGCAATCTGTCCAGGCTGTGCCACATCCTCAGTTATCTGGCTTTCGCGAACAACGTTGCAGGTCAACCGATTGCATCACGAGCCGCCGCTGAAGAGGGGCGAAAAGTCGCCGAGGCTGTGGGTGACGGATTCGTGTCGCGCCATTGCCGGGTGTGGGCCGCCATCGCCGTCGGATGGCGCGGCGGTGTGACGGCGGCCGAACCGGTGCTGCGGGACCTGACGGCAGAGGCACACGCGGCGGGCGAACGCATGCTCGAGTTGTTGGCACTCATCTGCGAGACCAACCTGTTGGCCAACGCGGGGGATTTCGAATCGGCTCGCGCCAGCGTGAAGGAAGCCCGTGAAGTCTCGGCAGCCATGGGCGGATTCCACGAGGACGCGGTGTACACGGTGTCTGCTTACGCGTCGCTGTCCGCCGGTGATGGCGCCGAAGCAAGAGAGGCATGCGAATCGGCGGTAGCGCATACCGTTCCGCAGCGGATGCCATATGTTCGTGCCACGGCTCCGATGATCGAGGCGTTGTTGTCGTGCGGCGAAGTCACCGCAGCGCGCCGGTGGGCCGATGACGGCATCCTCACGGCGGTGGGCAACTATCGGATGCTTGCGTTGGTCGGGCGCGCTTACGTCGCGCTGGCACAGGATGAAAGCGAACAGGCCGAACGCGACGCTCACGACGCATTGGCACTCGCAACTGAGACAGGTGCATTCCTGCGTGCGCCCGAGGCGCTCGAAGTGGTCGCGCGGACGGCGTGCGCAAGCGGTGAGTTCCGTCACGCCGCGCGGCTGTTCGGAGCGGCTGTTGCCATGCGCGCCACGCTGGGCATCGTCCGCTGGCCGGTCTACTCGGTCGGTTACGAGGCATCGGTTGACGCCACCCGAGAAGCGTTGGGAGACACGGATTTCGATGCGTCTTGGCAGGAGGGGGCCACGCTATCGCCCGAAGAGGCCATTGCTTACGCGCAGCGCGGACGCGGGGAACGCAGACGACCTGCCAGCGGGTGGGAGTCGTTGACCCCGACCGAATTGGACGTCGTGCGGCACGCCACCGAGGGGCTGGGCAACAGAGACATCGCGGCACGGCTGTTCATCTCACCGCGCACCGTACAAACCCATCTCACACACGTGTACGCCAAGCTCGGACTGACGTCCAGGATCCAGCTCATCCAGGAGGCCGGTCGTCACGTGTAGCGGTCCAAGCGGTATCGCAGGTTGTTGCGTACCGCGGGCCATTCGATGTCGAGGATCGAATACACCACGGTGTCGCGGCGTGAGCCGTCGGGCAGCACCTGATGGCTGCGCAGCACGCCGTCGAGCTTCGCACCCAGCCGCTCGATGGCCGCACGGCTGGTGAAGTTGAAGAAGTGCGTGCGGAATTCGACTGCGACACAGTTCAATTCGTCGAAGGCGTGGCCGAGCATGAGCAGCTTGGTTTCGGAGTTCACCCCGCTTCGCCGCGCCGAAGCCACGTACCACGTGTTGCCGATCTCCAACCGCCGGTTCGACGCGTCGACGTTGAGGTAGCTCGACGACCCGAGGAGGCTGCCGTCGAGGCCACGCACCACGAACGTCAACCCGGTATCGGGCCGCTGCGCCGCCAACCGCATCTCGAGCCACTGCTCGGCGATCCCCGCCTTCGGCGCCGAAGTGAACCACAGCCGACCCAACTCGCCGTCGGCGGCGGCTGCGGCGATCTCCGGAAGATGTTCGCGGGCAAGCGGTTCCAGCGTCACCCACCGCTGGCCGGCCAACGAGACCGGTTCGACGAACCCGCTCAAGACGCCGCCGCCGACCACGACGCGACCATCGCCCACACCGACAACACCATCGCGCACACCGCAGCCGCCCCGCCCAGGTACAAGCCATAGCCCGCCGACACCGGCGCGTACACGTACAACCGGTAGTACCACGCGGTCAGCACCACCAGTAGCACGGAGATGGTCAGCGCCGCGGACGACGCCAGTCGGCCGAACAACCCGCGCGCGGCCATCGCGCCCGCGACGATCAACGTCGACGCCAACAGCACGATCAGCTGACCGACACCGAATCCCGGCGGAGGCACCGGCATGCTGCCGACAATGCCGCCGATCGCATTCGCCCGCCCACCGCCGTCGGCTCGGCTGGTCAACCACGGCAACCAGACACTGACCGCCAGCACCGCCGCACACAACACCACCAGCCAACCGGGGCGCAGGCGTGCCATTCGCTCAGACTATCGGCTGCGGGCCGCCGTCCACGTCAACGCGTAGTCGGCCACGTCGCTCCAACCGTCCAGCGCTGCTGTCAAATGCGGCCGGTGCTCGAACAACTTGAAATCGGTCGCCGCGGGTGACCGGCGATAGCGGTTGAAGTTCTCGTACACCACCGACGCGGGCACGATGTGATCACGGCCGCCGGCGATCAGCAACAACGGTGCCCGGTCTCTACGGAAGTCGACCGTCGTCGCCGCCTTGTCCCTGGCGGTGAAGTTGGCCATCGCCGCCTGGAACAGCGGCCGGCCCGGCGCCGGGATCGCCAGCTTCTCGCGCCAGGAGTCCGACTCCTCGCGCGACACGGTGTTCGCGAACGCATAGTGGAACTGCGCGGGGGTGAGAGGCACTGCGCGACGGATGTTTCCCGGGCTGCGGAACACCGGGAACGTCGATCGCAATACCGACAGCGGCAACCGGTACACGCCGCGGGGCGCGGCGGGATGAATCGCCACGCCCGCCACGCCCAACCCCTCGCAGAGCAACATCTGGGTGATCAGTCCGCCGAAGGAATGACCCATCAGAATCGGCGGTTCGGGCAGTCCGCGCACGAATGCGGCATAGTGCTTGACCACCTCAGCGACACCGATATCGGCGGGCGCCTTGGTGTGGTCGAGTGGCTCGTCGTATGCGGACACCCCTGGCCATGCAGGTGCATGCACCGTGTGTCCTGCCGCTGTGTAACGCTCGATCCATCCCCGCCAACTGTGCGGCGACATCCACAAGCCGTGGATCAGGACGATAGGTGCCGTGTCGGTTGCCATCGTCTCTATTGTGGAGTGCCTGCACCTATTAATGGGGGAATTGCATGAGCGACCTTCCGGAGTGGGCTCGCCGGCTTGACCTGTCCCCTCACCCCGAGGGCGGCTGGTTCAAGGAAACCTGGCGCAGCGAACTGGCGATGCCGCAGTCCGCGCTGCCACCCGACTACACCGGACCGCGCAGCGCAGGCACGGCAATCTTGTTCCTGCTCATGCCCGGTCAGCAGTCCGCATGGCACACCGTGCGCAGCGCGGAACTGTGGCTCTATCACCTCGGCGGTCCGCTGGTGTTGCAGATCGGCGCCGAACAAGAAACGGCCACAACGCATCTGCTCGGCACCGACATCGTCGCCGGAGAGCAGCCGCAGATCATCGTGCCGCCGGGACACTGGCAGCGGGCCCGGCCTCAAGGCGACCAGCCGTGCCTGGTCAGCTGTGTGGTGGTTCCGGGGTTCGACTTCGCCGACTTCGCGATGGCCGCGCCTACCGACTGAGCAGCTGCACCGCGGCAGACACCAGCGCCTCGTTGTCGGGCGCGGTCGAACCGTCGGGCAGCCGCAGCGTGTCCTCCAATCCGATCCGGGTTTGCACGCCGCATTTCCCCGCGTGTTCCAGTAGCGGCCAACAACTTTCGTCTAGTCCGTGTAATAGCACCGGCGCGGGCGACCCAGCCGCCGCCACCTGGCTGAGCAACTCGTCGGCGGTGGCAGTATCGCCGTCGCCCTGCAGTTCGATCATCACCCGCATGCAATGCCCGGCGATCTCGGAGGCCGCCCATGATTCGGCCGCCTCCGCGTGGAAGATGCCGACCTCGACGCCGAGCCCCTTGCTCAGCAGCAGCCCAGCGAGGTCTGCTGAGCCCGGCTCGTGCCAGTTGACCGATGCGAAGTCGGGAAGCACGGTCCATCCGTCGACCGCGCGCAGTCGCGCCTCGACGTCGGGCAGCGCCCAGTATCCCGTCGTCACGCCCAACGGCAGGCCTGGCACCGCGTGCCGGACCGCGGCCACCGCGGCGTCGACATGCTCGGGCGCCAGCGAGTCGACGCCGTCGGCGTTCTTGGGGTGCATGTGCACCGCCTTGGCGCCCGCGCCGTGTGCCGCGAGCGCGGCGCTCGCCAGCTGTTCGGGCGTCACCGGCAGGTTCGGATGCGCGTCCGGTGTGCGGGCACCGTTGATACAGGCCTTGACGTAGATCTTGGTGGGCATGTGACCATCTTCGCCCCTCGACCACTACCTTATCGTTACCTTATCTTCGCCTTATTTTTCTTAAGAACTGGTGTACTGTGAGGGCTCGCAGCGACAGAAGGAAGCCGATATGCATCACTCACCCGCACGGATAGTCCTGGTCACCGGTGGTTCCAGGGGCATCGGCGCCGACGTCGCGCTGCAACTCGCCGGCTCCGACACGCACGTCATCGTCAACTACCGGGAGAACGCCGCGGATGCCGAGACCACGGCGCGGACCATCCGCTTCGCGGGCGGCCACGCGTCGACGTGGCGCGCCGATCTGTCCGACGAGGGCGAGTGCGCGGCGATGATCGACGCCGTGCGGGCCGACTTCGGGCGGCTGGACGCGCTGATCCTCAACGCGTCGGTCGGCGCCGAGCCTGGCGCCAATCCCGGTTACGCGCAGCGTCGCAACCGGGACGCCCAGCGCCGCCTCGCGTTGATGGCGCTTCCGCTGATGCCCGCCGGCGGCCGCATCGTCTTCGTCACCAGCCACCAGGCCCACTTCTACCCGTACAAGGCGGTGCCGAAGGGGTACACCGCCGTCGCGGCGAGCAAGCGCGCCGGCGAGGCCACCCTGAACGCGATGCGGCCCGAATTCCGGCGTGCGGGTGTGCATTTGACGGTCGTCGCCGGCAGGGACGATGACTTCGCCGGCGCGATCGTCAACGCGGCCAACACCGCGAACCCGTCCGGAATCGTCTACGTCGCGGCCTGATTCACTGCAGCGATGACAGGTTGAAGCCCGCCCCTGTCGGGTCGGCGACAGCGGCGAGCCGGCCGTAGGGGGTGTCCTCGGCGTCGCGGATCACACTGCCGCCGTTGTCCTTGATCAACTGGACGGTCTTGTCGACGTCGTCGGCGCCGAGGAAGAAGGACCAGGTCGCCGCGTCTTCTGACATCACGCCCAACAACGCTTCACCGTCGAAATTAGCTGTGCTGTAGCGGAATTCGTCGGTATCGGAGACGACCTCGGTCTGCCAGCCGAACACCTCGCGGTAGAAGTCGAGAGCCTTGACGTAGTCGCGGGTGGTCAGCTGGTGATAGACCGGCGCGCCCGCCTCGTTGACGACGGTGTAGCCGCGGTGATCGATCGGCTGCCACAGCCCGATAGCGGCGCCGGTGGGATCGGTGAGCATGGCCATGTGGCCTTTGGCCGGCACTTCCATCGGCGGGACTGAGGTGGTGGCGCCCGCGGCGGTGGCGGCGCGCACCGTTGCCGCGATGTCCGAAGTGTGCAGATAGGTGGTCCAGCCGTCGGGCGACCGGAATTGCGGATCGTTGGCCATCAGCCCTGCCACCGGCTGGCCGCCCTTGGTTGCGTTGACGTAGCCGCCGTACTCCGGGCCTGCCGATTCGAACGTCCAACCGAACACGTTGCCGTAGAACTCTTTGGCTCGCTCGAGGTCAGATGTGAGCAGGTCGATCCAGCATGGGGCGCCGAGCGGTGCGCGATGGCGGATGGGCACGGTGGTCTCCTTCAGGTGGTGAGGTTCGGTCGTCAGTGCAGACCGCGGCCGCGCGCAGAACTCATCGCCTGACCCCCAGCACCCGTAGCGCGTTGTCCTTGAAGATCAGCGGCGCCAGCGCCGGGTCGATGTTCAACTCCGCGAAATCTCTGCGCCAGCGGTCGATCTTGATGTAGGGGTAGTCGGTCCCGAACAGCACCTTGGTGCGCAGTTGGCGGCTGATCGCGTGCACGAGTTGCGGCGGGAAGTACTTGGGCGACCAACCGCTCAAGTCGACGTAGACGTTGGTCTTGTGCGACGCGATCGCGATCTGCGAGTCCACCCACGGCACGGCCGGATGCGCCATCACGATGGTCAACTCGGGGAAGTCGGCCGCCACATCGTCGAGCAGCATCGGGTCGGAGTAGCGCAGCTTGATCCGGTGACCGCCGGGCAGCCCCGACCCGAGGCCCGTCTGCCCGGTGTGGAACAACGCGGGCACGCCCGCCTCGGTGATGGCCTCGTAAATCGGATAGAAGCGACGGTCGTTGGGCTCGAACGCCTGGATGCTGGGGTGGAACTTGAAGCCTTTGACGCCGTAGTCGCGGACCAGTTCGTGCACGCGGTGTACCGCGCGCCGCTCATGCCAAGGGTCGACGCTGCCGAACGGGATCAGCACGTCGTTGTTGCGGATCGTGCCTGCGATCAGGTCCTCGATCGAATTCGGCGCGTGCCGCGCACCTGTCCGCGCGTCGATGGTGAACACCACCGCGGCCGTGTTGTGCCTGCGGTATTCGTCGGCCAGCGCATCCACGCTCGACAGCGCCTCTGGCCCCCGCCTGAAGTACTTGCCGACGGCGTCGACCAGTTCGTCGTCGTAGGCCTTGTGGCCGTGGCCGTCGACCTCCACGTGGGTGTGGATGTCGACGGCCGCGACGCGCTCGAAATCGATACCGTATTCGTACTTTTCGCTGGGCATTGCCGCAGTGTATTGCGGCTACTCCGGCGCGTAGCCCAGGGCCGCCTTGGTCTCCAGATACTCGTCGAACGCGAACTGGCCCCACTCGCGCCCGTTTCCGCTGCGCTTGTAGCCGCCGAACGGCGCGTTCATGTCGAAGCCGTGGTTGATCGCGACGGACCCCGCGCGGATCTTGCGGGCGACCGCGCGGGCCTGGTCGAGGTCGGCGCCCGAAACATAACCGGCCAGACCGTATTCGGTGTCGTTGGCGATCTCCAGCGCCTGATCGAGATCGTCGTAGCCGAGGATGCACAGCACCGGCCCGAAGATCTCCTCGCGTGCGATGGTCATGTCGTTGCGGACATCCGCGAACACCGTGGGCTTGACGTAGTAGCCGGTGTCGATGCCGTCCGGCCTGCCGAGGCCGCCGACGACGACCGTCGCACCCTCGTCGATGCCCTTCTGGATCAGGCCCTGGATCTTGTCGAACTGCGCCTTGGACGCCACCGGGCCGATCGCCGTCTTCTCGCTGGGGTCGCCGACCTTCACCTGTTCGGCGACGGCCTTGGCCACGGCGACGGCTTCGTCCTTGCGCGAGTTCGGCACCAGCATGCGCGACGGGGCGTTGCAGCTCTGCCCGCTGTTCATCATCATCACCGTCACGCCCGCGGTCACGCTCTTGGCGAAGGCGTCGTCGTCGAGCACGATGTTCGGGCTTTTACCGCCGAGTTCCTGGCTGACCCGCTTCACGGTCGGGGCCGCGTTCCGCGCGACCTCGATGCCCGCGCGGGTGGACCCGGTGAACGACACCATGTCGACGTCGGAATGGCTGGACAGCGCGGCGCCGACGCCGGGGCCGTCGCCGTAGACCAGGTTGTACACCCCGGCGGGAACGCCTGCCGCGTCGAGGATTTCGGTGAAGATCTGCGCCGAGTACGGCGCCACCTCCGACGGCTTGAGCACCATCGTGCATCCGGTCGCCAGGGCGGGGTACACCTTGACCGCGATCTGGTTGATCGGCCAGTTCCACGGCGTGATCAGCCCGCACACCCCGATCGGCTCCTTGACCACAAGTGTGCTGCCGTGCTGCTCTTCGAACTCGTAGTTCTTCAGCACATCGATGGCCGTCGCCAGATGCCCGAGGCCCAGGTTGACCTGTGGGCCTGCCGCCAACGACGGTGGCGCACCCATCTCCTCACTCACCGCTGCGGCCAGATCGGACGCGCGCTTCTGGTATTCGGCCAGCATCGCCTGCAGCACGTCGAGGCGCTCCTCGCGGGTGCTCTGCGACCAACTGGCGAAGGCCTTGCGTGCGGCCTTGACCGCTTTGTCGACGTCGGCGGCCGCGCCGAGTGCGATCCTGCCGGAGACCTGCTCGGTGGTCGGGTTGTCGACGTCCAGCGTGTTCGCCTCGACCGGGTCGACCCACTTGCCGTCGATGTAGAACTTCAGATATTCGCGCATACCTGCACCTTTCCTCATTCGCGGTTCGACCGCGGTCGCTTACTGCGTGCCTTCGGCGTACCAAGTTCTGAATTCGTCGTACTTCGGCATCTCCTCGGAGTTGGCCTTCGGGTCGATGCAGACGTGCACGACGGCCGTCTTACCACTGGCGTACGCCCTTTCGATGGCCGGACCGATCTCGTCTTCCTTCTCCACATATTCACCGTGGCAGCCGAAGCCCTCGGCGATCTTGTCGAACCGCACGTCCTTGCTCCAGTGCACACCGGGCTGCGGTGACGGTTGCTCGAACGTGCGCTTGTACACGCCGACCTCGAGGCCCCACTGGTGATCGACGCCGACCACGCACACCAGCGGCAAGTTGTGCCTGGCCGCGGTCTCGAGTTCGGCGATGTGGAACAGGAAGGCGGAGTCGCTGGTGAGCAGCATGACCGGGCGCTTGCCGCCGTCGGCCACCGATGCCCCGACCGCGTACGGCAACCCGGTGCCGAGGTGGCCGAAGTTCTGGTTCCAGATCACGTCGCGCGGTTTGGCCTGCGAGTAGGTCCACTGGAAGATCACGGTGGCACCGCCGTCGCGAACCAGGATGCCATCCTGCGGGAACGCCTTGGTCGCTTCCACGACGTAGCGGGCGGGATGTATCGGGGTCCTGCCGGTCGGCGCGTTCTCGGCGAGCTGCGCGAGTTCCTCGGCGTCCTTCCTGATCAGCTCGTCGAGGGTCGGTGACGGCTGGCGCGGAGTGTCCTTCAGCGCCTCGACCAATTGTGGCACCACGCCGCGCAGGTCCCCGACCAGCGGCACGTCGATCGGCCGGTTGACGCCGATGGCGAACGGGTCCTGTTCGACCAGGATCCACTTGCGAATGTCGTTGCGCTGCACCCAATGTCGCGTCTTGCCGTAGTGCACCGGCTCGCCGAGTTCGGTGCCAAGCGCGACGCACAGATCCGAATTGACCACCGCCTCGACCGCCGACGGCGAGAAGCCGTAGGCGAACGTCCGGTCTTCCAGGCCAGGAATGAACGACGTACCACCGGACGTCTGGATCACTGGGCAGGCCATCAGGTCGGCCAGTTCTTTGACCGCCGCCTGGCTGCGCGACGTGTGAACGGCGTGGCCCACCAACAGGATCGGGCTCTCGGCCGCGCGGATCAGCTTCGCGGCCTCGGCCACCTCAGGCGCGCCCGCGCCCTGGTTGACCAGCCGGTACCGATGCGGCGGCAGCGGGTCACCGACGTCGAGTTCCGCGAGCAGCACATGCGCCGGGTACTCGACGTAGGACGGGCCCGGGGTGCCCGACATCGAGCGGCGAATCGCCTCACGGATGATCTCATCGGTCTGATCGGGATATTCGATCGACGCGCTGTACTTCACCGACGGCGCGAAAAGCGGTTCCTGACGCACGAATTGGATGCGGCCGCGACGAACCCGGCGTTCGGTGATGCGGGCCCGCTGGCCGCCGAGGAAGATCACCGGCGAGTTCTCGACCTTCGCGCATTGGATCGCACCCGCGATGTTGGCCATCCCCGGGCCCAGGGTGCCGATGCACAGGCCGGGCCCGCCGGTCATCCGGGAGACCGCCTCTGCCATGAAACCGGCGCTCAGTTCGTGGTGTGGCGCCACGACCGACCATCCGCGCGCATCGGCCTCGGCGAACATGTGCACGAAGTTTGGATCGGGTATGCCGAACAGGGTTTTGACACCCTCCGCCTCGAACAGGTCGAGGATGCGCTTGTAGACGGGGACAGCCATTTATCGAAACTCCTTCTACCGATACCGTTTAGCGAGTTGCCTGCGGTGCTCCGCCGGTGAGCCGAACAGCGACCGATTCAGCGCGGCGCGTTTGAGATAGACGTGGATGCCGCTTTCCCACGTGTAGCCGATACCGCCGTGCAGTTGCATGGCCTTACCTGCGACGTCGACGGCGGTGCTGCAGACGTAGGACTTCGCCATGGCGGCGGCCACGCCTGCATCCGTTTGGTCGTCGACGATCGCCTGCACCGCCGCGTCGACGAGTTGGCGTGCGACCGCGATGTCGACCGCCATATCCGCGCAGGCATGCTTGACGGCCTGGAAAGACCCGATGGGACGGCCGAACTGGTGACGCACCTTCGCATAGCCGACGGTGGCGGAGAGCATTGCCTCGGAAAGTCCGAGGCTGTCGCAGGCAACGGCGACGGCGGCGCGCTGGCGCAACCGCTGGATGTCCCCGGCGAGCCTGAGTCGCTCCGAGATCTCCGTGTCACCGATGGAGGCAAGGCGTCGCGTCTCGTCGAGGACCGGTTGCGGTGTGACCGTCGCGGTCGCCACGGCGACGCACTCGTCTGCGATCAGCAGGATGTGATCGGCACCTTCGGCGTCCGGCACGAACTCCGATTCGAATGCCACCGCGACCCGGACGGCGCCGGACGCCACATCCACCAGCAACCGGTCACGAGTGGTGCTGGGCTGCAGGGAGTTCAGCACGCCCACCGCCAACACCGCGCTGCCAAGGTAGTTGTTGGCGCTGGCGGCCCGACCCATCTCCTCGCAGACGACCGCAACCTCGGCGAACGTCGCACCCGCACCGCCGAACTGTTCCGGCACCTCCAGCCCGACCCAGCCCGCGTCGACCAGCGACGCCCAGTCGACGGTCCGATCCTTCGCGAGCAGATCGCCTGCCACCGAACGCAATTCAGCGTGGAACTCCGCGAACTCGTGTGCCGTCACAGCACGCTCGGTTCCCGCGGCAGTCCCAGCCCGCGCTCACCGATGATCGTGCGCTGGATCTCGCTCGAACCACCGGGGATCGTCCACTCCCACGACCCGATGAAGTCCAGCATCCACGAACCGGATTCCCAGCCACTGGACATCGGTTTCGTCAGTCGGGTATGCGCGGCCATCCCGCCGATCTCTGCCCCGAAGTCGGTGAGCCGCTGTAGCAGTTCGCTGTAGTACAGCTTGACGATCGAGGCTTCCGCGGGGCCGGCGGTACCGTTCTCGTTGTCGTCGACCACCTTTCGGCACAGCGCACGCAGCCCGGTGATCTCGATTTCGAACTGCGCCAACCGGTCGGCCACAATCGGATCGTCGACCGGGGCAGCCTGCACCAGCCAGCGGAAGCCCGCATTGCCGAGACGCTCGGCCAGCTCGAGCATGGTCAGGCCACGCTCGGCTCCCAGGGTCGCCTGCGCCACCTGCCATCCGGCGTTCTCTTCGCCGACGAGGTTGGCTGCCGGAATCTCGACGTCGTTGAGGAAGATCTCGCAGAAGTGGGAGTCGCCGATGGCGTTGCGGATCGGTCGTACTTCGACGCCAGGGGTGGTCATGTCGAGCAGGAAGTACGAAATGCCTTTGCGTTTGGCCGCATGCGGGTCGGTGCGGGCGAGCAGCAGGCACCAGTCGGCGTGCTTGCCGCCGCTGGCCCACAGCTTCTGCCCGTTGACGATGTACAAGTCGCCGACGCGCCGCGCCGACGTTCTCAGGCTGGCGAGGTCGGAACCGGCCTCCGGTTCGGAGAACCCCTGCACCCAGATCTCGCCGTCCAGGATCGCAGGCAGGTGGCGCTGACGTTGCTCCTCGGTGCCCGCCGCGAGCAGCGTCGCCGCGGCGTGGTGTATGCCGACGAAAGCCAACACCAGTCGCGGTGCGTCGTGCGCGGCGAGTTCCTGGTACAGCACCACCTGCTCGAAAACCGAGAGCCCACCGCCCCATTCGCGCGGCCAGTGCGGCACCGCGTAGCCGGCGCTGTGCAGTTCGGCGAACCAGAATTTCTGGAAGCGGACGAACTCCTCGTCGTCGACGCCGGTCTGGTTCTGCCGCCAGTCGGGCGGGATGTGCTGTTCACACCAGGTGCGGACGGTCGCGCGGAATCCGTCGAGATCGGCGGTCACGTGAACAAGCCCGTCAGACCGGTGCGTCCGGCGCGGTGGGTCAGTTCGTCGCGGGTGGCCGACAGGCCGAGCGGCAGCCTGCGCAGTGGTTGACTGTAGCGGGACAGCCACGACAGCGTCGTCTCGTCGCAGAACCCGACCGCACCGTGCAATTGGTGGCAGACGCGGAAGACGACCTCGGCGGCCTCTAATGCCGACATCCGCAGCGCCAGCGCATCATCCAGGGCTTCCGGACGGTCGGCGCCGATGCTCCACAGCGCATACTTGGCCAGCATGTCCAGGCCGCTGCGCTCGACCTCGGCGTCGGTCAACTGGAACTGCACACCTTGGAACGCCGACAACGTCTGACCGAACTGCTTGCGCAGGCTGACATGGGAGATGGTGAGCTCGAGAGCCCGGTCCAGCATGCCGAGCAGCGTCCAGCACGGCAACACGAGGCCAAGCGCGAGGTCGCCCGCGCCCTCGGTGTCGATCGCCGACAGGTCCAGCTCGACCACGAACCCGGCGCCGGTAGGCCGTTGACCAGTGACCCGGCTGCGGGTGCCGCCCAATGAAACTGCCGCCCAATTCAATTCCACCCCCGCCAGCGCACCCGACGGCCGGTTCTCGGCCACAACGAGCAGCCCGTCGACGTCCAGGTCGGTCGGCTTGGCCAGCCGCTCGGCGACCGGGTACGGCAACGCCCAGTATCCGGCGCTGCGACACAAGGCCGCGGCCGCCTCGAGGCCGTCGGCGTCGGTGTGGGGATCAAGCTCCCATGCGCCGAGTTCGTTGAGCACCGGACCCGCGAGCGATTCCCGCAGAGCCGGATTGGCTTCGGCTTGCTGCACCAGTTGGTCGCCACCCGCGGCTTCGAACGCCCGAAGCGCTTCTCGGCCATATCCTTTGGCGTCGTCGCCGAGGTCGAGGATCACTTCGCACCCGCCAGTAGGGCCCGCGACAACAGGATCCGCTGCATCTCGATACTGCCGGACGACACGGTCGACGCCTGCGAGTAGCGCCAGTGGTCCTCGACCTCACCGAGGAACCATTCCGCGTGTGCGTCGTCGTGCGACACCTCCGCCGCCCCATCTTCGCGCGACACTTGTGCCGCTATGTCCATCAGCACCTCGGCGCTGTCCTGGTCGAGCTTGGTGACCGCGATCCGATACGCCGCCGCGTCGCCCGGCCGGATGCGGCCGCTGCTCTGCAGATCCACCACGCGGTAAGCCATCAGGCGCGCGCGCCGGCAGTGCGTCAGCATGCGCACCCACCTGGCCCGCAGTTCGGCGGGCAGGTCCTCCCAGCGGTCGCCGAGAACCGCGGGCGCCGCGGACAACAACCGTTCGCAGCGCGCGTAACGGGCGATGCCGACGCGTTCGAACGACATCACATCCTGGACGATCGACCAGCCTTGGTCCACGGTGCCGAGCACATCGGCCTCGGTCACCCGCAGGTCGTCGAAGAAGACCTCGTTGAGGTGGTGCGGACCCATCATGCAGCGGATCGGTCGCACCTGGATCGCCGGATCATCCATCGGGACAAGGAAAATCGTCAGGCCCTGCTGCTTCTTCTCCCCCTTGGACGTGCGCGCCAGCAGGAAGCACCACTGCGCCATGGTCGCATACGACGTCCAGATCTTCTGGCCGTTGACCAGCCAACCGTCGCCGTCACGTCGCGCGGTGGTGCGCAGCGATGCGAGATCTGAACCGGCTTCGGGTTCCGAAAAACCCTGGCACCAGATGACTTCGCCGCGCGCGATCGGTGGCAGGTGTTTGCGCTGCTGCTCCTGCGTGCCGTGCCGCATGATGATCGGCCCGACCCAGTTCACCCCCATGTACTGCGCCCCGCGGGGTTCGTGGTGCGCCCACATCTCCTCACGCACCACGGTCTGCTCCCACACCGAGGCCCCGCGGCCCCCGAACTCCTCCGGCCACGCCAGGCACAGCAGGTTGCGGTCGGCGAGCGTGCGGCAGAACCGCTGGGCCGTCTCGAGGTCGGCGGGGTTGTCGGTGAATGCCCCCAGATAGTGTTCGGGCACATGGGTTTTCACCAGTTCCCGCAGTTCTCGACGCAGCTCGGCGGCCTGCTGACCCATCTCGAAGTCCATCGGCTACCCCTGCCCCACCGCGTCGGCGCTACGGTTTATGACGGAATCCGGCCGATTTTCGTCAGAAACCGTAGTCTCGGCGCTCCCGGCGTTGAGACCGAGTTCGCCCAACACCGCGTCGGTGTCCGCACCCAACAGCGGCGCCGGGCCTGCGACCTTGCCCGGAGTGCGTGAAAACCACGTCGGCACACCGGGAAACCGGACCGGCCCGTGCGGCGTATCGACGGTTTCGAACAGGCCGACCGCATTCAGGTGGGGATGGTCGAACAGCGAGTCGGGGGTGTTCAGCGGCGCCGCGGGAATCTGGAGTTCACGGAACAGCGCCAGCCATTCCTCGGTGGTGCGTTCGGCCATCGTTTCGGCCAGCAGGCCGTACACGGTGTCGATGTCGCGGGCCCGCTGCTCGAGTGTGGCGTAGATGTCGGTGGCCCACGCAGGCCGCACCGCGTCGACGAACGCCTTCCAGTGCCTGTCGTTGTAGATCAGCGCGGCGATGTGGCCGTCCTTGGTGCGGTACGGCTTGCGGTTCGGCGCCACCGTCCTCGGATAGACGGCCGGCCCGAGCGGGGGATCGAACATCGCCCCATTAGCATGCTCGACCAGCATGAACGACGCCATCGTTTCGAACATGCTGACCTCGACTTCTTGGCCCTCCCCGGTGCGTTCCCGGTGGAACAGGGCCATCATCGTGGCGTACAGCGCCGTCAGCCCTGCGACCTTGTCCGCCATGATGGTGCCGACGAAGGTGGCCTCGCCGGTCAGTTGTTCCTGTACGGCGGGTATTCCGCACTCGGCCTGGATGGTGTCGTCGTAGGCGGGCAGGTCGCGTTCGGGTCCGCGCCTGCCGTAGCCGTAGCAGTTGGTGTAGACGATCCGGGGGTTGAGCGCCGCCACCTCGTCGTAGCCGAAGCCGAGTTTGGCGATCGCCTTGGCCCGCATGGAGTGGATGAAGACGTCGGCCTCACGGACGAGCGCCTCGAGCGCCGTCTTGCCCGCCTCCGTGCGCAGATCGAGCACGACGCTGCGCTTGCCGCGGTTCACGTTGACGAACACGCCGCTCATGCCCGAGGCCGGCCCCACCGAGATGAAGCGGGTGTTGTCTCCTTCCGGGGGCTCGATTTTGATCACGTCTGCGCCCATGTCCGCCATGATCTGCGTGCAGTACGGCCCCATCACCATCGCGGTGAGGTCGACCACCGACACACCTGCAAGTGGCCCGCTAGACACTTTGAGCCGCCCTTTCGAAGCTGTACCGGATGTGGTCGCCGTGGCCGTCAGGCACGACAGGAAACACGATCGGTGTGGACGCGTCGCGGATCGCGGTGATGTGGTCCGCGACGTCCGCGATCGACCATGACGGCCGATACACGCCCGGCGTCTCCGCGACCACCGCCCTGGCCACTCTACCCGCCAGTGCGATGAACATCTCCCCTGTGACAGAACAGGATTCGTGTGCCAGCCAGCCCACCACGGGCGCCACCAATTCCGGGCCCATCGGCGGATAAGCCGAGGTGTCGATGCCCTCGGCCATCCGGGTCACCGCGGCGGGCACGATCACGTTGCTCTTGACGCCGTGCGCGGCGCCTTCGAGCGCGGCGACATTCGAAAGACCGATCACCCCCGCCTTTGCCACCGCATAGTTCGCCACCTCGTGGTTTCCGTACAACCCCCCGATCGACGACGTGAGCACAATGCGGCCGTAACCCGCGTCGCACATCAACGGAAACGCAGGCCGGACAACATGGAACGCGCCGCGCAGGTGTACATCCACGACGGCCTCGAAGTCGGCGTAGGACATCTCCTTCAGCGATGCCCGCAGCACGTTGCCCGCGTTGTGCACCAGGATGTCGATGCGTCCATAGCGATCCGTGGCGGCGTCGATGATCGCCTGCCCGCCCTCGGGGAACGCCACCGAGCCGACGGAGGCCACGGCATCACCACCGGCACTGGTGATTTCACTGACGACGTCCTCGGCCGGGGCGGCATCGACGTCATTGACGACGACCTTGGCGCCCTGCTCGGCGAGCAAGAGGGCATACGAGCGACCCAGTCCCCTGCCGCCGCCGGTGACGACCGCGACACGGTCGTCGAATCTCAGTTCAGTCATCTAGGTTCCGAGCACGATGCCATCTAGATCACCCTTTGCGCGCCACTGGCTCAACAGGTCGTCGAAGGCGTAGAAGCCGGGCGCGTACGGCTCACCGAGGAACGATCGGATGCCTTGGCCGCCACCGCCGCCCTCGTTGTTGTAATAGCCAGGCGTGCAGGACACTTCGAACGCGGAGTTGTCGATCGAGAGCTCTCGAATGGTCCGCACCCACTGGTCCTGCGCCTGTAGGCTCGGCTCGACAGTCGTGGCCTTGCGCTGCACGGCCTCGGCGATGATGTAGGCGATGTGCTCGGCCTGCTGTTCGAACATCGCGGTGGTGTTGGCCGACACCCCGCCCTGGATGAAACCGGTGTGGAACTGGTTGGGGAAGCCGTGGCTGGTGATCCCGTGCAGCGTCTTGAAGCTGTCGGCCCAGTGCTCGAACAGCGACACTCCGTCGCGGCCTTCGATCACATCGATCGCATAGCGGCGGCTGATCGCCGTGGAGATCTCGAAACCGCTCGCGAAGATGATACAGTCGACCTGGTACTCGACGCCGTTGGCGACGATCCCGTTCTCCGTGAGCCGCTCGACCCCCTTGCACTCCGAGACGTCGACCAGCGTGACGTTCGGCCGGTTGAACGCGGGCAGGTACTCATCGCTGGAACATGGCCGCTTGCAGAGGAATCGGTAATACGGTTTGAGCGCCTCCGCGGTGTCCGGGTCGTCGACGATCTCGCCGATGCGGCGGCGCAGCCGCTCCATGATCTTGTAGTCTTCCTCTTCCCGGATCGCCATGATCTGCTCGATGCTGAGCGAGGCGGGATCCGCACTGGCCGCGATCCGCGCCGTCATGTTGCGGCCCAGCTCGGTCCAGAAGTCGCAGACCTGGTCGGCCGCGTCGAAGACCACGCCCTCGAACGGCGACCACCGGTGGAAGTTGCGTTTGCGCTCGGCCTGCCAGCCGGGCTGCAGCGACGCGGCCCACTGCGGGTCCGTCGGCGGGTTTCCGCGCTCGTCGACTGAGGAGGGGGTGCGCTGAAAGACAAACAGCTGCTGGGCATCCCGCGCGAGGTGCGGCACCAACTGCACGCCGGTGGCTCCCGTCCCGACCAGCGCGACTCGCTTGTCGTGCAATTTGTGCAGACCGCCGCTGGCGTCGCCGCCGGTGTACTCGTAGTCCCACCGCGCGGAATGGAACATGTGCCCCTTGAAGTCCTTGATCCCGGGGATGCCCGGCAACTTCGGCCGGTTGTAGGAGCCCTGCGTCATCACCACGAAGCGGGCGCGGATGTCGTCGCCGCGGTTGGTGCTCAACCGCCACCGCTGGATGGACTCGTCCCACCGCATCGCGCGCACCTGGGTGGACAGGATCGCGCCGTCGTAGAGGCCGAAATGCTTTGCGATGCGGCGGCAGTGCTCGTAGATCTCGGCGCCGTCGGCGAACTTCTTCGACGGCATGAAATCAAGCTCTTCCAGCATCGGGATGTAGCAGTAGGCGTCGTTGTCGCATTGGATGCCGGGGAACCGGTTCCAGTACCAGACACCGCCGAAGTCGCCGCCCATCTCGACGATGTGGACGTCGTCGACGCCTGCCTTCTTCAGGTAGGCGCCCGCCAGCAGTCCGGCGATGCCGCCGCCGAGCACGGCCACCTCGACGTCCTCGTTGATGGGTGCGCGCGGGCTGACGGGGGTGTGCGGATCGACCTCCGCGAACTCCGCGTAATCGTCTTTCAGTTCCAGGTATTGCGTCGAACCGTCTGCGCGCAACCGCTTGTCGCGTTCATACAGGTACTTCTCGCGCAGCGCGTCGATGTCGATGTCGTCGGGCGTCCGCGTCGGTCCGCAGGTGTCGAACAGCGTCATCGCAGCTCCTGTGGTTCGCCCGTGCCCATGTACTTGCTCAGCTGGTAGTGCAGGTTGACCGTGCTGCGCTCGCGGTACGGGTTGGGTTTGGTTCCGGGGAAGCCCGCCGATTTCATGCCCTGCTGCACGGCGGCCATGTTCGAGAAGTCCTGCGGCAGTACGGACAGCCAGTTCGGGCTCTCCTTGGGCGTGTACTGCCACTCCGTCTGCGGCTCTTGCCCTTTCGGGAACAACTCGTAAGTCGCGACTTCGAAGATGCATTTGTTCGGGTCGTAGCTGGGGTGCGGCCGTGCACTGTAGCAAAGTGCGCTGGTGAGGCCCTGGCCGATCTGGAAGTTCGGGAAGATCTGCCATGCGGTGCCGCTCTGGCCGAGGATGTCGGCCCCAATGGTGGGCCAGATGACGCCCCTGGCTTCGTCGTCGCGGCGCGCCGAGGACAGCCAGTGCTCGAGCACCTTGTCCGCCGGGGTGCCCTCCGGCAGTTCGTCGACGAGTCGCTTCGCCGCGTTCACCAGCGTCTGCGTGGTGGTGGCATTCGTCTCTTCCATTGTGTAGACCTGCATCTCGGCGGTCGAGATGCGTGGGTCTCCGGTGCCGAGCCGGATCTTGGACTTGGTCTCGTCCAAGCCTTTCGGCGCGTCGTAGCCGATGTTGCTGTGCTTACCCTGCGCTTTGGCCCAGCCCTTGAACTCGCCGAACTTGTTGAACTCCGGATGCGTGGTGAACACGTGGTAGGTCTCGTTGAAGGCCTCCATCGCGACCTTCCAGTTGCAGTCGAAGTACAACCACTTGCGCCACTTGTAACGCATGTTCTCCAGCCCGAACGGATCCAGGATCTTCGCCGCGGGAAACAGGAAGTCCGCCAACGGTTCACAGTCCGGGTCCATGTTCACGAACAGCCAGCCGCCCCAGGTGTCGACCCGGACCGGCGCGAGGTGGGTGTTTTCCGGAGTCAGCGCACCTTTCCAGTCGTCCTGTTCGCGGATGTGCGTGCAGGCACCGTCGAGCCCATAGGTCCAGCCGTGGAAACCGCAGACGAACGACTTGCGGGCACGCCCGCACGCGTTCGTGGCGCCGTCGGGGGTGTCGACGAGTCGGCGGCCGCGGTGCATGCAGACGTTGTGGTGCGCAGCGAACTCGTTCGGACCGGTGCGCACCACCAGGATCGAGTCGTCGAGGATGTCGTAGGTGAGGTAGTTGCCCACCTCGGGAATCTCCTCGACGCGGCCGACCTGCTGCCACACCTTGCGCCACAGCTTGTCGCGTTCGGCGCGGGCGTACTCCTCCGAGATGTATGCGTCCACCCCGATGGTCATTGGCTCGCAGAGCTCTTCGGTCATCGCATCCTCCTAGAACCGCCTGATGGCGTTGCGGAAGTCGTCGTCTTTGAGGAACAGGGAAGTGTTGTCGGCGCCGAGGTGTGTCCACTTCAGGTTCAGCCCGCCGTCGACGAGCAGGGTCTGCCCGGTGATGTAGCTGGACAGGTCCGACAGCAAAAACAGGATGGCGCCCGCCTGCTCCTCAGGTCGGCCCCGCCGTCCCATCGCGATGGCTTGCCGGTCGCGCTCCGGATCGTCACCGGTATAGGTGCGCGACGCCTCCGTCGCCGTCACGCCGGGTGCGACCGCGTTGACCCGAATGTTGTCCAGCGCCAACTCAACTGCCATGGTGCGGGTCATCGCGGCCACCGCCGCCTTTGCCGTTCCGTATGCGATGTGAAACGGTGCGGTGTTCATTCCGCTGATCGACGAGATCGAGACGATCGACCCCGGGTTGCCCTGCTGTCGGATCTCGCGGGCCACCGCCTGGCTCATGAAGAACGCCGTCTCCAGGTTCCTGGTGAACAACTCGCGCCAGTCCTGCCGCGTCACCCGCGTCGACGGCATCCACGTCGAGGGCTCCGCGCCGCCTGCCACGTTGACGAGTCCGTAGAGCGTCCCGTCGGTGGTGCGGACCCGGTCGATGACCGTCGCGATGCCGTCGTCGGTGGACGCGTCGGCGGCGACCGGGACGACCGACAGGCCCTGCTGCGCCAGCGGGGCCACATGCTCGTCGAGGTTGTCCTTCGACCGACTGACCGCGACGACGGTGGCACCGGACTGCGCGGCCAGTCGCGTCACGGTGGTGCCGATGCCGCCGCCACCGGCGCCGGATACGACGACGATGCGGCCGTCCAACCTCAACGAATCGCCCACGCTCACGCTATTTGTCCGGACAACATATGGTGCTCTGCATATTGCAGAACACTATTCCGCAGCACGAATCGCGCCGTCAAGGCCGATCTAGCTCGGCTTAGAACTATTGTCTGGACTATTCGAGCTTGATAGCGTCCGGGATCATGAGCTCGTCCGTGCTGGCCGCCCGCTATACCGCCGAGGACCCCACCGCCGCCGACGGATGGCGGCTCGAGCGGCTGACCGCGCCCAGTCGGCTGTTCGGCGCCAACGGCCTGCGCACCGGTCCCGACGGACGCGTCTACGTCGCGCAGGTGACCGGCAGCCAGATCAGCGCGCTGGACCTCGACACCGGCCTGCTGGACACGGTCAGCTCGAAGGGCGGAGACATCGTCGCGCCCGACGACGTCGCGTTCGATGCGCGAGGCAACCTGTACGCGACCGAGGTGATGGACGGCCGGGTCAGCGTGCGGGAGGCGGTCGGGGCCACCCGTGTGCTGCGCGACGACCTGCCCTGCGCCAACGGCATCACCGTGCACCGGGACCGGCTGTTCATCAACGAGTGCCGCGACGGCGGCCGGCTGCTCGAGCTCGACGCCACCGGGTCGATCGTGCGGACCCTTGCCGAGAACCTGCCCTCCCCCAACGCGATGGAGGTCGGTCCCGACGGGATGCTTTATTACCCGCTGATGACCGCGAATGAGATCTGGCGCATCGACCTCAATGGCGGTGAGCCGCAACGTGTTACCGGTGACCTCGGGGTGCCCGACGCGGTGAAGTTCGACTCGGCGGGCTTTATCGTGTCGACCCAGGTGGCCAGCGGTCAGGTGCTGCGGATCGACCCGCGGACCGGGACGCAGACCGTGCTGGCCCAGCTGACGCCCGGCCTGGACAACCTGACGTTCGTCGGTGACCGGTTGTTCGTCTCGAACTTCACCGGTCAGATCACCGAAATCCGCCCCGACGGACAAACCGACACCGTGTTGCCGGGCGGCCTGAACTGGCCACTGGATCTGGCCGTCGACGCCGACGGGAAGCTGCACGTCGCCGACGGCACCTACTTCTACGTCGTAGCCGACGACGGCGCGCTGCAGACCGCGGGCATGCTGTTCTCGCCGGGCTATCCCGGATTCCTCCGCGGCGTCGCGGCGACCGGTCCCGGCGAGTTCGTGGTGACGACGTCCGGCGGCCAGGTGGCGAAGTATCGGCCTGCGGCCGGCGAAACCGATTTCCTGGCAACGGACTTCGACCAACTCTACGGGGTGGCGGTCGGTCCGGACTCCTCGGTCGTCTTCGCCGAACTCGGCGCCGGGCGGGTGCACGCTCTGCGGTCGGGCGCTGTCGAGACACTGGCATCCGATCTGCAGGACCCGGTCGGCGTCGCCTTCGACCCGGCAGGCAATCCCCTTGTCGCGGAGGTCGGCCGGGTGTCTCGGCTGACGGGCTCACGCGCCGAAACCGTCGTCGACGGACTGCAGCGGCCACAGGGCATCGTCGCCGTCGGCAACACGCTGTACATCGTCGACGCGGGCGCCAGGGAAGTGGTGGCGGTCGAACTCGACAGCGGTGAGCGCGACACCATCGCCTCCGGACTGCCGGTCGGGCCTCCGCCCGGCGTCGAACCCAAGCCGCTGAAGGGGATGCCGCCGTTTTCCGGTCCGCAGGGACCGTTCGCGGGCATCACCGCGGGACCCGATGGGACGCTTTACCTCTCGGCTGACGGTGACGGCAGCGTGCTGACGCTGCGGCGGTCGGCGACATGACGGTATCGTCGGCCGACCACCGCTACCTTCAGGTCGCCCGGACCTTGCGCAAGGAGATCGTCGACGGGGTGTATCCGGTCGGCTCACAACTGCCCACCGAACACGAATTGTGCGAACGGTTCGCGGTGAGCCGATACACGATCCGCGAGGCGCTGCGCAGGCTGCGCGAAGACAATCTGGTCGCGTCGCGGCCAAGGGCGGGCACCCTCGTCGTACCGAGGCCCGCGGCGAATTCCTATGCCCAGGACGTGATGTCGATCAACGACCTGCTCGAGTTCGCGACCGGCGCGCCGTTCACCATCGAGTCCAACGCGATGGTCACCATCGACGACAGCCTCGCCGCCCGCACCGGCCTGCAGGCCGGATCGGAATGGCTGGCGGTACGCGGCTACCGGCAGGCCGACGGCGCCGAGACACCTGTCTGCCGGACCGAGATCTACATCAACCGTGCGTTCGCGGCGGTGGGCAGGCTGCTGCAACGGCATTCGGGCCCGATCTTCCCGCTCATCGAGGACCTGTTCGGGGTCAGCGTCGTCGAGGTACACCAGCAGATCGCCGCGGTGGTGGTGACGCCGGAGCTCGCAGACTTGCTCAAGATCGAATCCGGCAGTGCCGCACTCGAAATGCAGCGCACATACACGACATCCGACGGTGAGATCGCCCAGGTGACCGTCAACACCCATCCGTCGGCGCGGTATCGCCATTCCATGACGATGCGCAGGGTCAAGGGTTAGGTTCACCGTCGTGAGGGTCGACGACGATCGCGCGGTCGAGGCGTACCGCCAGGGACTGTGGGTTCGCTCGACGCTCGCCGACGCCTTACGCGACGCAGCGCGCAGCACCCCGGATCGAACGGCGTTGATCGACGGTGAGGTTCGCCTGGACTGCGGGACACTGCACGAGCGGGCCACCGCGCTGGCGCGCGCGTTGATGGACCGGATGCCGCCGGGCAGCGTCGTGTCCTTCATGCTGCCGAACTGGTATGAGGCCGCGGTCATCTACCTCGCGGCGACGTTGGCGGGCATGGTGGTCAACCCGATACTGCCGTCGCTGCGGGATCGCGAGTTGGGATTCATCCTCTCCGATGCGAACAGTCGCGCGGTGTTCATCCCCGCCGGCTTCGGCAACCACGATTACGTCGCGATGCTTGACCGCGTCACCACCGACATGACCGCACCGCCCGAGGTCGTCGTGCTCAGGGGTGACGCGGGACGACACACCGCATACGAACCGTTGTTCACCGGGAGTGACACGGTCGGCCTCCCGGTGCTCAATCCCGATGCCGTGCGGATGATCCTGTACACGTCGGGCACCACCGGCAGGCCGAAGGGCGTTCTGCACACCCACAATTCGATCCATGCCCTGATCGCGCAGATCGGCGACCAGTGGATGGTCGACGCAGGCGACGTGTTCCTGGTGCCGTCGCCCATCGCGCATATCGGTGGCTCCATCTACGCATTCGAATGTCCGCTGCTGCTGGGCACGACAGCGGTGTTGATGCAGCGGTGGGATCCGGATGCGGCGGTGCAGATGATGCAGACCGAGGGCTGCACGCACATGGCAGGGGCCACGCCGTTTCTGGTCAGCCTGCTCGCCGCTGCCGAGAAGGCCGCGACGCGGTTGCCGGATCTGAAGGTGTTCATCTGCGGAGGGGCTTCCGTTCCGCCGTCGCTGATCCGCAGCGCCGCAGCCTATTTCGAACGTGCGGCGGTGAGCCGGGTGTACGGGTCGACGGAAGTGCCGGTGACGACGGTGGGCGCGTTGGGCGACGTCGGCGGCGCCGCGGACACCGACGGTCGAGCGGGTATCGCCGAGATCAAACTCGTCGACGGTGAGATTCGCGCCCGCGGGCCGCAGATGCTGGTCGGCTATCTGCATGCAGACGACGAGACCGACGCGTTCGACGACCAGGGGTACTTCCGCACCGGCGACCTCGGCCGCTGGGTCGACGACACGTTTCTGGTGGTGACCGGCAGAGCAAAGGACATCATCATTCGCAACGGAGAGAACATCTCCCCCAAGGAGATCGAGGACATCCTGATCGCTCATCCGGGTATCGCGGAGATCGCCGTTGTCGGGGTGCCCGACGCGCGCACAGGCGAACGTGCCTGCGCGGTGATCGTGGCCGCCGATCAGCCCGCGCCCGATGTGGCCGAGTTGGGCCAACTGCTCACCGGCGAAGGGGTCGCGAAGTTCAAAATCCCTGAGCGGGTTGAGGTCTGGGAAGCGCTGCCGAAGAACGATGCAGGCAAGGTGCTCAAACACCGGATCCGGGAGAGGCTGATGACATGCGAGTAGCGATCGTGACGGGGGCGAGCAGTGGCATCGGCTACGGGTGCGCCACCAAACTTGCCTCACAAGGCATGGCGGTCCTCGGTACCGGCCGGGATGCGGGCAGGCTGGCCGACCTGGAGAAGGCTATCGGCGACAGCGACCGCGTAGCCACGGTTGCCGTCGACCTGACCGCCGACGACGCCCCGCGCCGAATCGTCGACCTGGCGCTGCAGCGGTGGGGCCGGATCGACTTCCTGGTCAACAACGCAGGCGTGGGCAGCCCCAAGCCGCTGCACGAGACCGACGACGAAAGCCTGGACTATTTCCTGGGGTTGATGTTGCGGGCGCCGTTCCGGTTGGCACGCGAGGTGATCGGCCACATGCAGGCCGGTTCGGCGATCATCAACATCACGTCGACGTTCGCGGTCGTCGGCGGTCTACGCGGCGGCGCGTATTCGGCGGCCAAGGGCGGGCTGACGGCGCTGACCACCCACATCGCGTGTCAGTACGGCAGGCAAGGCATCCGCTGCAACGCGGTGGCGCCCGGTGTCACGCTCACCCCGATGGTGGCGACCCGCTTGGAGGACGAGCGGTTCCGCAAGATGAACACCGAGATGACGCCCTATCCCCGGCTGGGCGAGGTCGACGACATCGCCAGCACGGTCGCGTTCCTGTGTTCCGACGGCGCTGGTTTCATCAACGGCCAGACGATCGTGGTCGACGGCGGATGGACGTCCACGAAGTATCTGTCGGACTTCGCGCTCAACTCCGAATGGGTTGCGCGTTGAACCTGTTCGCGCTGCTCGATCAGGCCGCCGCCCGGTTCGGCGACCGCGGTGCGGTGTATTCCGGTGAGCAGCAACGACATACCTGGGCACAGTTGCGCGACCGGGCGCTGCGGTTGGCCGCCTCGTTCGGCGGACTGTCAGCGCCGGGGGCGCGCATCGCGGTCACCAGCGAGAACTGTCCCGAGATCGTCGAGTTGATGTTCGCGATCTGGGCCGCCGAGCGGGTGTTCGTCCCGATCAACTACAAGCTGCATCCACGCGAGATGGCGCAGGTCCTCGACGACTCCGGCGCGACCCGGGTGTTCGCGTCGGCGAAGATCGCCGAGGGGCTCACCCCCGTGGCCGGTGTTCCCATCGAAGTGATCGCGGCGGCGACCTACGAAAGCCGGTTGCAGACAACGGCATCGACGCCACCGGCGAACACCGATCCGTCGGCGTTGGCGTGGTTGTTCTACACCAGTGGAACCACCGGCCGGTCCAAGGGCGCGATGCTGTCACATCGCAACCTGATGGCGATGACCGTGGCCCACCTCGCGGACTTCGACGACCCCGACCAGAACTGCAGCCTCATCCACGGCGCGCCGATGTCACACGGGTCCGGCCTCTACGTGCCCCCGTACGTGCTGCGCGGGGCCCGGCAGGTGGTGCCCGCGTCGGGCGCGTTCGAACCTGACGAATTCCTCGACCTGTGCGAATACCACCCTGGCTGCAGTGCTTTTCTCGCGCCGACGATGGTGCAGCGGCTGGTGCAGACCGGCCGGTCCTGCCCCCGCAATTTGAAGACCGTGGTGTACGGCGGCGGTCCGATGTATGTCGACAGCCTGAAGAAGGCGATGGCCGCGTTCGGTCCGATCTTCGTGCAGTTGTACGGACAGGGCGAAGCCCCGATGACGATCACCGGTCTGCGTCGGGCCGACCATCTGGACACCGACGACGCCACCCTTGGCTCCGTCGGGTATGCGCGCTCCGGCGTCGACGTCGCAGTGCTGGGCGCCGACGGTCAGCCCGCCGCGGTCGGCGAGATCGGCGAGATCGTCTGCCGCGGCGACGTGGTGATGTCCGGTTACTGGCAGAACCCGGATGCCACCGCGGCCACGCTGAAGGACGGCTGGTTGCACACCGGCGACATGGGATCGTTCGACGCCAACGGATTTCTGACGTTGCGCGACCGCTCGAAGGACGTGGTGATCAGCGGCGGCAGCAACATCTACCCGCGCGAGGTCGAAGAGGTGCTCATCGAACATCCGGGCGTGACCGAGGCGTGCGTCGTCGGCGCACCCGACGAGGAGTGGGGAGAGACCGTGGTGGCCTTCATCGTCGGTTCGGCCTCGGCCGCCGAACTCGACGGGCATCTGCTTGAGCGCATCGCGCGGTTCAAGCGGCCCAAGCGCTACGAATTCGTCGACGAGATCCCGAAGAACAGCTACGGCAAGGTGCTCAAACGCGAGTTGCGAGAACGGCTCGCATGAACCGTCACAGGATGGGCCGCCCGCCCGTCACGGCGACCCTGGCCCCGCTGATGTAGCTGCCGTCGTCGGAGGCGAGCAGCACGTAGGTGGGCGCCAGTTCGGCGGGCTGTCCTGCGCGGCCCAACGGTGTGTCGTCGCCGAAGTTCTGCACCTTCTCCGACGGCATGGTGGCGGGGATCAGCGGCGTCCAGATCGGGCCGGGCGCGACGCTGTTGGCCCGTATTCCCTTCTCGCCCAACAGCTGCGCCATGCTGGCCGAGAAGTTCGCGATGGCCGCCTTGGTGGCCGCATACGGTGCCAAGGTGGGCGACGGCATGTCGGAGTTGACCGACGAGCTGCCGATCACCGAGGAGCCGGCAGGCATATGCGGAAGCGCCGCCTTCAGCAGGTAGAAGTACGCGCCGACGTTCAGCCGGAACGTGTAGTCCCATTCCTCGTCGGAGATCTCGTCCAAGCTCTGGTGCGTCATCTGGTAGGCCGCGTTGTTGACAAGGATGTCGATGCGCCCGAACTCGTCGACGGCTCTGCTGATCACCTCGCGACAGTGGCCCGGATCGGACAGGTCGCCGGCCATCAGCACACACTTGCGGCCCGCGTCCTCGACCAGGCGGGCGACTTCTGCGGCGTCCTCGTCCTCGTTGAGGTAGGCGATCAGCACGTCGGCGCCCTCGCGTGCGAACGCGATGGCCACCGCACGGCCGATGCCGCTGTCGCCCCCGGTGATCACCGCCTTGCGGCCGGTCAGCTTGCCTGACCCGCGGTAGGACTGCTCACCGCAGTCCGGTACGGGATCCATCTGCGCCTGAATGCCTGGCACCGGCTGGTGTTGGTCGGGAAAACCCATGGTCAAGCCTCTCTGGTCGGCGGCTGGCGGACTCACCTAGGTCTAGCCACTCCTGTCCGGCGGAAACGTGCCGCTGCCGCGCAGGTCACTGGGAGGTTTGGCGTTATCGCGGGTGGGTACAGAAGGGCCTGCATCGCAGCGAGTGAATTGGGAAGTGATGACCGAAAAGAGTTCCGCCGCCGGTAGTCGGCCGGCAACCGATGGGGTGGCCACCGTGGCGCTCGTCGTCAACGTGATGGCCGTGCTCGCCTCGGTGCTGTGCCTGGCCGCGTTCGTCGTCGTCGACGGGGCCTTCGCCCTTGGCGTCGGAGCCATCGCGCTGGTCTTCACGGCCGTGATGGCGGTGCTGGCCGCGTGGCAGCGAGAAGAGGTCGGCCGACCGTAGCATCGCCACATGACCGTTCTCGACTCCCCCATCCCGCGCTTCCACCTGGCCATGCCGGTCGACGACCTGACCGCCGCCCGGCACTTCTACGGCCAGGTGCTCGGCCTGCCGCAGGGCCGCAGCGCCGACACGTGGATCGACTGGAACCTGCACGGACATCAAGTGGTCACGCACCTCGCGCCAGAGCGGGCACGGCCCGTTCGCAATCCGGTCGACGGGCACGACGTGCCGGTCCCGCACTTCGGCCTGATCCTGACCGTGCCGGAGTTCCACGCGCTGGCCGAGCGACTCGAGGCGGCCGCCGTCGATTTCGTCATCGAACCGTACGTGCGCTTCGCCGGTGAGACCGGCGAACAGTGGACGATGTTCCTGCTCGATCCCGCAGGCAACGCCCTGGAATTCAAGGCGTTCGCCGATGACTCACAGGTGTTCGCAGCCTGATGCGCGTCGTCATCGCCGGCGGCCACGGCAAGATCGCAGTGATCCTCGAACGGTTGCTCACCCAACGGGGCGACTCCGTCGCCGCACTGATCCGCAATCCCGACCATGCCGCCGATGTGCAAGCGGCCGGGGCCGAGCCCGTCGTGCTCGACCTCGAGAACGCGTCGGTCGACCAGTTGGCACCACATCTCGACGGTGCCGACGCCGTGGTGTTCGCCGCAGGCGCCGGGCCCGGCAGCGGAGCGGCACGTAAAGAGTCGGTCGACCGCGCCGCGGCGGTGCTCCTGGCCGACGCCGCAGAAGCCGCGAAAGTCCGTCGCTACGTGATGATCTCGTCGATGGGCGCCGACGCCGAAGCGCCCGACGACGTCGGCGACCCGGTGTTCGTCGCGTATCTACGGGCCAAGGGTGCCGCGGACGACGACATCCGGGCGCGCACCGCACTCGACTCCACCATCGTCCGGCCAGGAGTGCTCACAGATGAGCCCGGCACCGGACGCGTGCAGATCGCAGCGCACACCGGCCGCGGCAGCATCCCGCGCGCCGACGTCGCCGCGGTGCTGTTGGCAGTGCTGGATACGCCGGGCACCGCGGGTCAGACGTTCGAGGTGATCTCCGGTGACACGCCGATCGCCGACGCGGTCACCACATCAGCCCGCGGATGATCTCGGCCTGCGGGATATCCTCCACCGCAATCAATCCCGCGGGCGCCCGGCAGATCCAGTCGATCGCATTGACGACCCGCGCGGCGGTCGACAGGCAGCCGGCCTCGGTGAGTTCGAGAGCCGGATGCGACACGTGGGTGTTGAGTTCGACGCGGGGTTCACCTTCCACCACCACCCGGTGCACGCCGTCCTTCCCGTCGGGCGGATACTCCCAATCCGGCGCCGCGGCGGCCGTCAGTCGATTGATGTGCTCCATGGTGATCACCGGGACTCCGTCGCGGATGCCCTCGACCGCGAACCGTGCAGCGGCCAGTCCGCCGGGCTCCACCGTTGTCATCTTGCATTCGATCCGGTTGTCCGTGTACCACGCCTCAGTGCGCTGACGCACCTCGTCGAGTTCGATTCCCAGCTGGGCGGCGAGGTTGCGGACTGGGCCGCCCCACATCGTGGTCACGACCCCCGGCAGGAACAGCATCGGCGTTTCGTCACCGGCGGTGGTCCCGAAACCCATTGACTTGCCGGTGAATTCGTAGTCGTCGTGGCTTCCGTAGTCGAAGATCTCCTGCACGGTGATCGACGTGGCGCGGGTGACGAGGCTCAGCGCACTGTGCACTTCGGTGTCGCCGGAGTAGCCGGGATCGATCCCGTTCACGTACAACGAGGCGCCACCTGATGCGCAGGCTTGCTCCAAGGGCACCCGTAGCCAGTCGTCGGCCTGGCGGGGAGCCACCAGCCACACCATGGACGTAGCCGCGACGTTGATCCCTGCCGCGAGGAACTCGGACATCTGGGCGATGGCTTCCATCGGCCGCGTTTCGCCTTGCGCGGTATAGACGACGCAGTCCGGCTTCAACGCGATCAGCGCGTCGATGTCGTCGGTTGCGACGATCCCGGTCGGTTGGTCCAGCCCGCACAGTTCGGCAGCATCGCGCCCGATCTTGGCCGCACCCGCCGCGTGCACCCCGACCAACTCGAGGTCGGGTCTGCCGATGATCGCCCGCAGGGAATGGCGGCCGACGTTGCCGGTGGAAAACTGGACGACCCTGCGCGCCATCTGTCCTCGCTTCGCGAAATTGACTGCAGTCAATCACATGTGTCAAGACCCGGCGCGGGTTGCTATCGTCGGAGCATGGCCGTGGTGGACAAACCCTCAGCGCGCGAAGCGAAACGGCTGCAGACGCGCGAACGGTTGATGGGCGCCGCCGTCGCCGAGTTCAAGCGCGCAGGCATCGCCGAGGCCGACGTCGGCGCGATCGTCGCCGCCGCGGGCGTCGCGCACGGCACCTTCTTCTTCCACTTCCCGACCAAACAACACGTCCTGCTCGAACTCGAACGGCGTGAGGAGGAGCGGATCGCCAAGCAGCTGAGCCGGTACGCCGACTCGCACCGCAACATCGAGTCGATTCTGAACGAGGCCGTTCGGCTGGTGCTCGGACTGGAACGCCGACTGGGTGCGATGTTGTTCAAGGACTTTCTCGCCCTGCACTTCTCGCAGTCGCGTCCCGCCGACGAGAGCAACGAACACCCCGTCATCGTCAGGGTTGCCCAGGAGATCGAGCGCGCCAAGCAATCCGGGCGAGTCGCACCGGACGTGAACCCGATGAACAGTGCGGTGTTCTTTCTGCTCGGCATCTACGCCCTGTTGACCACCACACACAACTGGCCCAACCAGAGCGCGATGCTCGACGACTATGTCGCCAGGACGTTACGAGGCATAGAAGCACGCTGACTGGTTGACTATAGTCAGTTTCACTGCGAGGCTCTGGCTACCGATTGCAGGAGGAGCCGCCGTGAATCCCCCATCGTTGACCGTGAGCGCCAGCGGCCTGGACGAACACATGGAGCAGTCGCGCCAGGCGCAACGGCGGGCCGACAAGTGGCTGATCTCGGGCAGCCTGCTGATCGGTACCGCGGCACTCGGCGTATTCGGCCTCCCCCTCTTCCTGCGGGGAGTGTGGTTACTGCGCAAAGCGCAACGCGAAGGGCTCACCGTCCGGCCGATGTTGGTGACGCTGATCGGATATCTGGTCATCATCGACGCCGCGATCAACACCGTGGGCTGGGCCCTCGACCTGGTCGCCAACCATACGATCCTGGCCCGAATCCTGTTGAACGGTTGGGGCGCAATGTTCGACGCCGGGTACTTCTGGCACTACAACGAGCTGTGGCTTGGTGGTGCTGCGGGGCCCGGCGAGAAAGCCATGGAAGTCGGGATGATCCTCACGGTGTTCACCATGCGGATCGCCGCGGCCATCGGCTTCCTGCAGATGAAGCGCTGGGGTCACCAGTGGATGATGGTCACCTGCTGGATGGGTGTGCTGATCTGGTGCCTGTACGTGTTCAACATGACCATGTACGCCGACGTGCGCTACGCGGGCGTCGTGCTACCCGTGGTCGGATGGTGGCTGTACGACATCTTCTACATCACGCCGTTCCTCGCCATCCCGTACCTGCATTCGGTCAACAGGGAGATCTTTTCCGATTGACTGCACTCATTGACTTAAGTCAGTGTGTGGGTTACAAAAGGCTGATGGACTGGGTTTGGGAGATACTGCGCTACGTCGCGGCGTGGGGCGGTACCGGACTGATCATCTGGTTCTGGTACTGGATGTTCTCCAATATCGGCACCTTCTGACGCGTCGATGACCGACTTGTCCGATGGGCACGCGATGGCGACCGAACGCAGTTGCGCTGTCACGGCCGTTGCATTGAGTAGCCAACGCCGTCACGGCGTCCGACTGGTCACCGGCGAACACCGCGCCTTCAGCCTGACCTCCGGCCTGGACTACGTCCACGTGCCGTACCCGCCGATCGGCGGCGACTGGACCCGCAGGACATTGACTTGCGGTGTGGCGCTGCAATGTTCGCCGTCCAAGGACCTGCTCGGCGGTTATCGGTTGAACGAACTGTCCACCCGCGAACTGCGAGCGCTTCACCTGGTCGAGGCGGCCGTCGCCCTCGGGTGGATCACCGACAACTGGCCGGGACTGGTCGACGAAACGCGGCGGGTGCTGCCCGATCTGGAGGCGCTGCCCGGCGACCTGGATGCCGCGGAGATGTTGAACAGGGCGCTTTCGTTGGCCCGCTCGGGGCAGCCCCTGAACATTGACCCGCTGATCGGCAGGTTGCCCTCGGCCTTCACCACGCCGCAGGGTTTCTCGGACAGGCTGCGTCGCACCTTCGGCAGAATGCCTTGGACCACAACGCAGAAGCGTCTTCCTCGGCCATATTCGGTGCCTGTCGGCGGTGACGGCGGTGTGCGCAACTCCAATCTGCCGCCGCCGAGCCGGCCACACGACAACGATCTCGACATCACCCCGCAGCACCGGCCGGGAATCCCGTATCCGGAATGGAATGCGTGGACCAACAGCTTCATGCCGAACCACGTCGCGGTTCTCGAGCGCCAGCACACCAGCCACACCCGCGAGCCGGGCATGGTGTCCGCCGACCTCCGAAAGTGGTTCGAGGAGCACACACATCGGGCCATGAAGAACCGCCAGGAGGACGGGTCCGATCTCGACGTCGAGCAGTACGTCAGCCATTACATCGACCTAACGACGGGCGAGGCCTTCGAACCGCGGATCTTCCGCGAACTGCTGCCCGCCAGCCGCGACGTCACCACGGCGCTGCTGCTCGACGGCAGCTCGTCGCTGGGGGTGCACGGCGGACGGATGTTCAAATTGGAGCTGGCGTGTGCCGACGCGCTGTCGCGGGCGATGACGCATGCGCGCGAGCGGCACGGCATCTTCGCGTTCACCGGCAACACGCGGCATCGTGTCGAGGTCAACTGCCTCAAGGACTTTCACGATCGCCGCTTCGTGCCGCCGAGCCGGCTTGGCCTCGTGACAGGCGGCTACACCCGGCTCGGCGCGCCGTTGCGTCACCTGACCAGCCGACTTCTCGCGCAGCCGTCCGAACGGCGACTGCTCATCGTGATCGGCGACGGCCTGATCTCCGACGAAGGCTATGAGGGTCGTTACGCCTGGGCCGACGCCGCGCACGCAGTCGAAGAAGCCAACGACGCGGGCGTCTCGATCTACTACGTCGGGGTCGGGCCGACGCGGGTCGACCCGCTGCCCGATGTGTTCGGGCCCCGCCGCTCGCAACGCATTCGGCGGGTCGAAGATCTGCCGCGGGTGCTCGCCCACGTGCACAGGGAGTTGGTGGCCGCATGACGCCCAGCGAGAAGCGGAGCGGATCGCGCATGACCGAGACGTATTTCTCGAACGGTGACGAAGTCCAGTTGTTCGAGCAGGCGTACCGGCAGCGACTGCCGGTGATGCTCACCGGGCCCACCGGATGCGGTAAGACGCGGCTTGTCGAGCACATGGGTGTGCTGCTGCGCAGGTCCGTCGTCACGATCAGCTGTCACGACGATCTGACGAGTTCGGACTTGGTCGGCCGGTTCATGGTGACCGGCGGCGACGTCGTGTGGACCGACGGCCCGCTCACCCGAGCCGTCAAGGCCGGCGCCATCTGCTACCTCGACGAAGTCGTCGAAGCACGCCACGACTCGCTGGCCATCCTGCATTCCCTGACCGACCACCGGCGCGCACTGTATCTCGACCGCGCAGGCGAAGTCGTCAAGGCGCCGGACGAATTCATGCTCGTCTGCTCGTACAACCCCGCATACCGAAGCTCACTGAAGGAGCTGAAGCCGTCATTCCGGCAGCGGTTCGTCACGCTGCCGATGCGATACCTTCCCGCAGACCGCGAAGCAGAGGTCATCGTCGCCGAGGCCGGTGTCGATCCCGCGACGGCCAGGCGCCTCGTCGGCTGTGCCACCGCCATCCGCACGGCCGACGAGGCGTTCCACTTCGAACCGCCGTCGACCAGGGTGTTGGTCACCGCCGCGCAGCTGATCGCCGCCGGCGCAACTGAATTGGAGGCCGCCGAGGCGTGCATCCTGGCGCCGCTGTCGACCGACGGAGCCATCACCGACGGCTTACGCGAAGTGGCGGTGGCCAGCCTGGCGACCGCTGAGGGTTAGAAGGGGTTCTCGAGATGGATCAAAAGGAGCGCAAGCGCAAGAGAGCGCTCATCGTCCTGCAGATCGTGATCTACGGCTACCTGTTGACGATGTTCGGAATCCAGCTCTACATGTCCTTCGCGCGAGGGTGGTGGGATCTGTGAGCCTGGACGTGCGGACCGGCGGTGCGGTCAGCCTCGAGCAGCACGACGAGCAATCGCGGCTGGCGCAACGCCGAGCGGACAAGTCGATGATCGTCGGCGCCGCCCTGATGGGGATGTGGGCGCCGGGGATCTTCGGGTTGCCGATCTTCCTGCGCGGGGTTTGGCTGCAGCGGCAGGCCGCCCGCGCCGGTCTGTCGATGCGGCCGATGATCGTCACACTGATCGGATATCTGGTGCTGATCGACGGAATGCTCAACAGTTTGGGTTGGGCGCTGGATCTGGTGGCCAACCACACGCTGATCAACCGGGTGCTGATGGTCGGCTGGGGCGCCATGTTCGATGCCGGCTATTTCTGGCATTACAACGAACTGTGGGTCGGCGGCGCCGCCGGGCCGGGCGAGAAGTCCATGGTGTTCGGGATGATCCTGACCGTCTTCGCGATGCGGTGCGCCGCCGCGATCGGGTTCCTGCAGATGAAGCGCTGGGGTCACCAATGGATGATCATCACCTGCTGGATGGGCGTGCTGATCTGGTGTCTGTACGTGTTCAACATGACCATGTATGCCGACGTGCGATACGCCGGTGTGGTGTTCCCGGTCATCGGCTGGTGGCTCTACGACATCTTCTACATCACGCCGTTCCTCGCCATCCCCTATCTGCACACGGTCAACCGCGAAATCTTCTCCGACTGAAGGAGTTCCGATCATGACGACAGCAGCCGAAGAGAAGACTGCGGACCTGCCGCCCGGCACCACGCCGTACTACGCGAACATGCACAAGTGGATCAAACGCGCGGTGCTGGTCTGCCTGGTGGCGCTCGTGATCGAGGGTGCGTTCACGCTGCCGTTCATGGCGGTGTACTACGGCTATCCGACGTTGAGCCTGACCGAGATCTGCAGCGAACTGCTGAAGGTCCGCTATTCCGACGACACGTTGGAGTGCAAGGTGCCCTACCCGCCGCTCGGCCCACCTGAGGGCGCCGAAGGCAAGGACACCGCCCGTGACGATTGGGGCATCCAACCGGTGCCGAAGTACCACCGGATCGGCTTCCGCGAGCTCGTCCGCATCCACGACGAGCGCATCGCGAGACAGGGTGGCGCCCCGTGACTTTCAGATGGCCACCGTCTCGATGACCGCGAACTGCCCAGCTTGGCCGACGGATTTGCGACGTAGTCCGGCGGCGTCGAAGAGGTCGTCGAACTCGTCGATGCTGCGTTCTCTGCCGCCGGTGATGGCGAGCATGTTCATATCCATCAGTGGTGGCAGCCCCGGTGTACCCAGTTCCCCAACGAGGTAGTCGATAACGACGATGCGCCCGCCCTTTTGGAGGGCAGCGCGGCAGTTGTTCAGGATCCGTACGCACTCATCGTCGTCCCAGTCGTGCAGGATGTACTTGAGCAGGTACAAGTCGGCCGGCGATACAGATGCGAAGAAGTCGCCGGCCACCGCGACGAAGCGGTCGTTCAGGCCGTCCTTGCGAGCAGCCGCCTCGGCCTCCGGCACGACGTGCGGCAGGTCGAAGACGCCGCCGCGTAGGTCGGGGTTCGCACGCATCATCGCACGGACGACTTCGCCGTTGGCTCCTCCAACGTCCAGCGCGAAGTCCACACCGCGGGTATCGACCATTGCCGCGATCTCGTTCGCCACGGTGGCGGTGAGGTTCGACATGGCTTCGGTGAAAAGACTGGACTCGTCGGGGTGCGCGGCGAAGTAATCAAAGATCGTGTCGGCCTCGCCGTGTGCGGCCCTGATCTGCCTTTCACCACTGCGCACAGCGTCCGGGAAGCGTCCCCAGCTCAACCAATGCCCGGGTGCGGCCTGCGCAAGTGCCATGCCCCGCATCGAGTTTGGATCGTCCTTGCGCAGTGTGCTCAGCAACGACGTTCCGGTGAAGTGCACCCCATCGGCGGACGTCACCATCCCCAACGAGGCGCACGTGCGGAGCAAACGCCGGGTGGCGTCCACGTTGATGGATTCCGCGGCCGCGATCGCTTCCGGGGTGTCGATACCCGCCGCGAGATGATCTGCCAGATTGAAGATGGCCGCCGCACGGACGATCTGAGTCACCCAGAATCCGGTCACCATGGTCGTCATGCGCGAATAGTCCTGGGCTCCTGCGGGCACGGATCTCGTCATCAATTCTCCAATGATCGTTGTTTGCGGCCGGGCCTCGATGCTCCGGTTGTGCACGCGCGGAAAGCTTTTGAGTGCAACCGACGGCCAGCATAGACAAGATGCCAGCCATATTCGCAAGGGATGAAACAGGCTGTCGCGTTCGTTAGTAACAAGGTGAGACCCGGCGTGGCGTGTTTGCGATCCAGCGAGGAGATACGACTGTGAGTGTTTTGGACGGAATCCTCGAAGGGGTTCGCGAAGACCTCGAGGACCGCAAACGCCAAGTCTCGCAGGCGGAATTGCGATCACGTGTTGCCGACAAAGGCCCCGCGCTCGATCCGATGCCTGCCTTTCGCTCACCGGGGGTATCGATCATCGCCGAGGTGAAGCGCAAGAGTCCGAGCAAGGGCGCGCTTTCCGACATCCCCGATCCTGGATTGCTGGCGACCCAGTACGCGGCGGGTGGCGCGGCAGCCATCAGCGTGCTCACCGAGCGCCGTCGCTTCGGTGGGTCGTTGGCCGACATGGACGAGGTGCGCTCGCGCGTCGACATCCCGATCCTGCGCAAGGATTTCATCGTCGACCCGTATCAACTGTGGGAAGCACGCGCCCACGGCGCGGATCTCGCACTGTTGATGGTCGTGTCGCTAAGCGATACGCAATTGGCCGACCTGTTGGGGCTGTGTGCCGAGTTGGGGCTCACCGCTCTCGTCGAGTCGCACACGGCCCAGGAAGTCGGTCGGGCAGTCGATTCCGGCGCGAAACTCCTCGGCATCAATGCCCGGGATTTGACCACCCTGGAGGTGAATCGCTCCGTCTTCGCCGAACTCGCGCCGCTTCTCCCGGAAGGCGTTGTGCGCGTGGCAGAGTCGGGGGTCGCCGGCCCGCAGGACGTGGCGGAGTATCGGAGCTGGGGCGCCGATGTGGTGCTGGTCGGCGAGGCGCTGGTCCGGTCAAGAGACCCTCGGACGGCTGTCCGCGAGTTCAGCCAGACGCCTGTGGCCGGCTCGCCGAAAAACTAAGCCGGCGCGAAGACCGACTTGAACCTGTTCAGCGATTCGCGGATATCGCTTTTCAGCGCGCCCGCCACCACCATGCCGATGGGGCCGAACAACGCCGGACCGCCGAGGTGGACGTCGAAGGTGACCGTCGAACCCTCGCCCGCCGGTTTCACCTTGCCGATCAGCTTGACCTTCACGCCACCCTTGCCGTCGCCGTTCAGCGTCATGGCCTCCGGCGGCCGGTAGTGCACGATGGTCCATTGGATCCGGTTCGGCATGCCCTTGACCTCGACGATGGAATCCAGGGTGGTGCCCTTCTCCAGCGTCTCGGGCAGCTTGGAGCGCCACACCCGGTGGATCGACAGCCAGTCCTTGTACCGGGACAGGTCAGACGCGCACTGCCATGCCTTCTCCGGCGGTAGCGGGACGTCGACGGAGACGGAAAGTTTGGCCATAACTCAGTTCTGTTGAGGAGGGGTCTTGTCGACGGCCTTCTTGGCCGCTTCCTGCGCCTTGTCGACCTGACTCGCGTACTTGCCCTGCGTCTTCTGGTCGACGATGTCTCCGGCCTTGTCGATGGCGGTGTCCACTGCACCCTTGTTCTTCGAGGCCAGGTCTTTCAGCTTGTCCAGAAATCCCATGTGCCCACCCTACCGCTGCTTCCACAACGTGCGGCGCTCACCTAGAACCCGCCCCTGCACCCACCAGATCACCTCGATCCCCACCGCTGCGACCAGGCCGATGCCCACCGCAATCGAGGTGATCTTGACGTTGGACGGGTCGAGCATGAATGTCTTCTGCGCCAGCGGAAGCGAGAAGATCACCACGTAGGCCAGGCCGGACACCCCGACCAGCAGCACGCGCCACCACTCATACGGGCGTGCGATCACCGCCAACACCCACACCGCGGCGATCAGCAGCGTGATCAACGCGGCCGTCGAGGCCTGCGTCTGCTCGACCGCCGACGCCTCGCGGCCCTGATACGCGGCCAGATACGACGTGAACGTCGCGATGCCGACCACCAGGCCCGACGGCAGCGCCGCCGTCATCACCCGGCGCACGAAGCCGGGGTGGGCCCGCTCGTTGTTCGGGGCCAACGACAGGATGAACGCCGGGATGCCGATGGTGAACCACGCCGCGATCGTCACGTGAATCGGCTGGAACGGAAACAGCAGCGGATCGGACCCGATGACCTTGGACGCCAGGCCCGCCAGCCCCACGCAGATGGCGAGCAGCACCGAGTACACCGTCTTGGTCAGGAACAGATTCGAGACCCGTTCGATGTTGCCGATCACCCGCCTGCCCTCGGCAACCACATGCGGCAGCGTCGCGAACTTGTTGTCCAGCAACACGATCTGGGCCACCGCACGCGAGGCCGAACTGCCCGACCCCATCGCCACACCGATGTCGGCGTCCTTGAGCGCGAGCACGTCGTTGACGCCGTCGCCGGTCATCGCGACGGTGTGCCCGCGGGACTGCAGCGCGTGCACCATCGCGCGCTTCTGGTCCGGCCGCACCCGACCGAACGTCGTGCACTCCTCGAGAGTGTCGGCAAGCCTGTCGTTCTCGTCGGGAAGTTCGCGGGCGTCCATCGTCTCGCCCTCCAGGCCGAGGGATCCCGCCACCGCGCCGACCGAGACCGCGTTGTCGCCGGAGATGACCTTGACGGAAACCTTCTGCGAGGCAAAGTATTCGAGCGTGTCACGGGCGTCCGGGCGGACCCGCTGCTCGAGTACCACCAGGGCCACCGGCGTGACGACGCCAGGCGCGTCGGGATGGTCGACGGGCAGGTCGCTCGAGCCGAGCAGCAGCACCCGCAAGCCCAACGACCCGATCTGCTCGGCCTGCTCGGCCACCGGCGACCCCGGCGCGAGCAGGACGTCGGGCGCCCCGATCACCCAGTTGCCGTGTTCGCCGTAGGATGCGCCGCTCCATTTGGTCGCCGACTTGAACGGCGCTGTCGCCGTCGCGCTCCAGCCCGGCGGCATCTTGTAGGCCTCGCCGATGGCCGCCATGCTGGCGTTGGGGCGGGGATCGTCGGCGGCCAGCTGCGCCAGCACATCACCCACTCCAGCCTCGCTCAACGGCTTGAGATCCGCTACCCGCATACCGTTCTCGGTCAGTGTCCCGGTCTTGTCCGCGCACACCACGTCGACGCGGGCCAGCCCCTCGATGGCGGGCAATTCGTTGACAAGGCACTGCCGACGTCCCAGCCGGACCACGCCGACGGCGAACGCGATGGACGTCATCAGCACCAGGCCCTCGGGCACCATCGGGACCAGCGCGCCAACCATCGCGAGCACCGCCCGCCGCCAACCCACATCGGTGGTGAACAGTTGCGTGTAGATGGTCAGCAGGCCTGCAGGCCAGAGCAGGTAGGTGATGAACTGCAGGATTTTGTTGATGCCGCTGCGTAATTCGGAGTTCACCAGCGTGAACTTGCTGGCCTCCTCGGCCAGTTTCGCCGCGTACGCCTCACGACCCACCTTGGTGGCCCGGTACGCGCCTGTGCCCGCGACGACGAAGCTGCCCGACATCACGGGGTCGCCTGCGTCTTTCGCGATCGGGTCGGCCTCACCGGTCAGCAGCGATTCGTCGATCTCGAGGTTGGTCTCCTCCAGGATCTCGCCGTCGACGACGATCTGATCGCCGGGACCGATCTCGATGACGTCGTCGAGGACCACCTCGCCGGGCAACCGCGCGACGGTACCGGATTGCCTGCGCACCAACGGCTTCGCCTGACCGACGATGGCGAGTTTGTCGAGCGTCTGCTTGGCCCGTAACTCCTGGACGATGCCGATGGCGCTGTTGGCGATGATCAGTAGTCCGAACAACCCGTTGATCACCGACCCGGTGGCCAGCACGATGACCAGCAGCACACCGAGGATCGCGTTGATGCGGGTGAAGACGTTGGCCCGCACGATGTCCGACACACTGCGTGCGGCGCGGGTCGGCACGTCGTTGGTCTTGCCCTCGGCGATCCGCTGGGCCACCTCGGCGTCGCTGAGGCCTGCTGCGACGATGGTGGTCACCGGGTGAACGTCCCCTGCTCGAACGCGTCGTAGTACTCCAGTGTGAGCTTGTCGCCGTCGAACGTCGCCTTTGACACCGTCCCCGGCGGCGAGTTCTCCGACACCCATGTGTAACTGAACACGTTTCCGTCCCAATGGGTCAGCGGCACATCGAGTTTGGTACCCAATGCGAGATGCAGCGCGCCGTCGGACTCGGTGACGCGGGCAGGCCCCCAATAGTCGTTACGGTAGGTGCCGACGTAAGCGGACAGCGGTGCGGCGGGCGCGGGATTCGGCGGCGGTGTCTTGCCGACCAGCGAACCCGTCGGCTGCTCCATCTCGGCGAAGACATCGCTGTACAGCTTGTACCAGTCCTCGCGCACCTCGCCGAACTGGACCAGGTCGGCGAACTCGGCCGTCAGCGATTCGGGCACGCCCGACGGCGTCGCGTTGGTGAGCGCGACGATCGCCACGTCCGCCGACGGCAGGATCAGGAAGTTGGTGCCCGCGCCCAATTCGAATGCCCCGGAATGGCTCAGCGCCATCCGCGCCGCGGACGTCGAGCCCACATTGAAGCCGAAGCCGTAGAACCCCGATCGCATCGCGGGCTCCGACGCCGGACTCGACACGATCTGCGGTGTGACGGCGGGCAGCAACGCCTTGGAGTCGACGATCTGCTTACCGTCGTGGCTGCCGTCGGCCAGCACCATCGCCAGCCAGCGTGTTACGTCGTTGAGCGACGAACTGGCGCCGCCCGCCGGCGACTGGGGATCGGCGTCACGGACGTAGCGCGGTTCGTATTTTCCGTCGACGTGGATGTGGCCGACGGCGCGATCGGGCTTGGCTTCGTAGTCCGCGAACCGGAAGCTCGTCGACGTCATGCCCAGCGGGCGAAACAGCGCCTCGTCGGCGAGGTCCTCCCACGGCTTACCTGCGGCCGCGGCCACCGCTTCGGCGCCCGCGGTCAGCCCGAAATTGGTGTAGGCGTATGAGATTCGGAACGGGTCGAGCCGCAGTCGGCGAAGTTGCTCGAGCACATGGCGTCGGTCGTAGCCAAGGTCTTCGAGCATGTCGCCCGCGTGGTCGGGCAGCCCTGAGCGGTGCGAGAACATGTCCCCGACGGTGACCATCTGGGTGACGGCCGGATCTGAGAGCGCAAACCAGGGCAACTTCGACACGATCGGGGTATCCCAGCCGATCGCGTTGACGCCGACCTGATGAGCGACGACGGTTGCACTCAGCGACTTCGACAGCGACGCAAGCTGAAACACCGTGTCGGGGTCGACCCGGTTCTTCGGCTCATCCGCTGCGCTCGCATCCTTGACCCCGAAGCCCTTGGCGTACACGGTCTTCCCCTTGTGCACCACCGCGACGGCCATCCCGGGGATGCCGGACTTCCTCATCAGTGAGCCTGCGATGCCGTCGAGTTTGGCCACCGCGTCGTCGACGGCGTTCTCGGGCAGCGGCATCGCAGGCACCAACGGCGGCGGTTGATCGGACAGCGACTGTGCCGTCGGCGGCGGTGCATGTTCGACCGGTTTGGTGCAGCCCGTTGCCAACGCGAGCACCAGCATGGCTACGGTCGCCCGAGCCAATGCGTTCATGTCGTGAACGGTAGCCCAGCGAATGCCCGAAAGTTGTACGACTGACGGTCAGGTGGGGCTGCGGGCGAAGATGACGGCTCCCGGGACGTCCTCATCGGGCCTCATGACCAGTTCGGCGTCGATCGTGAACCCCGCATCTCGAAGCCAGTCCGCGACCTTGCCCGGCGGGCGGCGATAACTGTCGACGTTGATCCGGCGACCCGTGTACCCCTGCGACGCGTGGTCTGTTTCGTCACCGACGTGAAACCCGACCAGTAACGGACCCGCTGGACGCAACACGCGGCGGAACTCCGCGAACACACCGGGCACGGTGCGGTCGGGCACATGGATCACAGACCAGAACGCCACCAACCCGGCAACAGAGCCGTCGGCCAGGTCGAGGTCGGTCATCGTCCCTACCTCGAAACGTAGGTCGGGGTAGCTGCGCCGCGCGAGCGCGATCATCTCGGGCGAGAGATCGATGCCGAACGCGTCAACTCCAGCGTCGTGGAGGTAGCGGGTGACGTACCCCGGCCCGCAGCCGACATCGGCCACTGGTCCGCCTCCGGCACCGCGCACCAGATCGGCGAACAACGCCAGGCTTCCGCGCAGGAAAGGCCTCTCGTCGAGCAACCCGCGTACCTGCTCGGCGTAGCCGGAGGCGTCGGCGTCGTACGAGGAGCGGGTATCGGACAGCCAGGTGTCAGGCATGGGCGAGCTGCCACCACGGTTCAGCTGACGCGGTGTCCGAATCGACACGCTGCCCTGGCTTGGGCACCACCAAATGCACACCCGCGGGGTCGGCGGCGCGCAGCAGCCGCTCGACGGGCTCCGCCCACGGATGCGGGGCCAGCCGGAACGTCGCCCAGTGAATCGGCACCAGCAGTCCGGAGTCGGCCTCGGCGACGTCCAGATGGGCGCGCACCGCTTCTTCGGGATTCATGTGGATGTCCGGCCACGCCGGGTGATACGCCCCGATCGGCAACAGCGTCAGGTCGAAAGGCCCGTGATCCATGCCGATTTCGGCGAAGCTCTTGGTGTAGCCGGTGTCGCCGCCGAAGAACGCACGGTGCCGCGGCCCTGCGATCACCCATGACGCCCACAGCGTGGTGTCGCGGCTGAACAGTCGGCCGGAGAAGTGCCGGGCGGGGGTGCACACCAGCGTCAGATCGGCGATCTGATGGCTTTCGTTCCAGTCGAGTTCGACGATGCGGCTGTCCGGGATCCCCCACTTGCGCAGATGTGCGCCCACTCCGAGTGGCACCACGAACGGCGCCCGCTGGGTGCGCGCCAGACCCAGCACCGTCTCCATGTCGAGATGGTCGTAGTGGTCGTGGCTGATGATGACGGCGTCGACGGCGGACAGCGCCTCCAACGGCACAGGCACCTCGTGCAACCGCTCGGGACCCACCGTCTGGGACGGTGAACAGCGGCGACTCCAGATCGGATCGGCCAGCACGCGGTAGCCGTCGACCTCGATGAGCGCCGAGGAGTGCCCGAACCAGCGCACCGCCAGACGCGATGCGGCCGTTTCGCCTGGCGCGGGTTCGACCACGGGGATCGGTCCGGACGGCCGCGACTGTCCCCGCGAGCCGACCAGGTCCCAGATGATCCGCCGCTGTTCCTCGCGGTCGAGGCTGATGCCGGACGCGGGATCGACATTGACGAAGGTTCCGTCGGAGAAGTTCGGCGATCGCCGGGCGACCTCCGCGATCTCGGCGGGCGAGGCCCCCAGCGCGGCGGGGGCGCCGTGCAGCGCGCGCAACACCCAACTTCCGGCCAGCAGGGATGCCGTGCCGAAACCGAAGCGCAAGGCGGCGCGCACCACCATCAGGCGCCCTGGAACCTCGGTGGCCGCTTCTCGATGCGCGCGACCTGGGCCTCGATGACGTCCTGCGATGCCCACGCCTTGTCGAACAGTTCCTGGTGCTCGGGCCACGGGTCTTCATAGGCGCCGTCGTCGTTGAGCACCCGCTTGGCGTGCGCAAGCGCCAGCGGTGCGTACCCGGCGATCTCGGTGGCCCATGCCTGCGCGTCGGCCAGCGTGCCGATCCGGTTGGCCATCCCCGTCTGCAGTGCGACGTCGGCGGTGAGTCGTTCCGCGGCCAACAGCATGCCCCTGGCCCGGCCGGCGCCGACCAGCGACGTCAACCGCCGGATGCTCCAGTTGTCAAGCGCCAGACCGTATTTCGCGACCGGGAACTGGAAGTAGGCGTCGGGCGCAACGACGCGCAGGTCGCAGATCATCGACAGGATGACGCCTGCGCCGATCGCGGGCCCGTTGATCGCGCCGATGACCGGCACCGGTGCGGCGTCGATGGCGAGGTTGAGCGCCTTGGCCTTGTCCGGCAGCTCGTCGGCCACGCCCTGGGCGTCGGACAGGTCCGCCCCGGAGCTGAAGACGTGCCCTTGGCCGGTCAGCACGATGGCTCGGACGTCCTCGGTCGCGGCCTTCTCGATCGCTTCGCGCAGGCTGTCGACCAGCTCACCGTTCAGCGCGTTGCGCCGTTCGGCACGCTGCATCTCGAGGGTCAGCACGTTGCCGTCGCGGGTCACACCAATCATGGCGCCACCCTAGCGGCCCTGTTTTTCGGCTTCCGCGGTGACCAACTCCCAGCCGTCGGGCACACCGGTGACCTTCACCTCTTGCTCTTCGGCCTGAATGTGCACGGTGGCGCTGCCCAACCGCAGATCCGTGAGCGCCACGCGGCCCCACCCCTTGGGAAGCCGCGGCGCCACCGTGAGCCGGCGGTGCGGCACGTGCGGCTCCAACCCCAAAAACGACCGGACCAGCAGCAGCGGGGCCGCGCTCGCCCATGCCTGCGGCGAACACGACGTCGGATAGGGCACCGGCGACCGGAATTGGGACCGTGGGAAGCCGCAGTACAACTCCGGGAGCCGGCCGCCGAAGGACTGCGCGGCGTCCAGCAACCCGGTCGAGAGCCGTTCGGCCAGTGCGACCGCGTTCGGCAGGTGCCGGTATCGCAGCAGTCCCGCGACCGCGATCGCCGTGTCGTGCGGCCATACGGAGCCGTTGTGGTAGCTCATCGGGTTGAACGCGCCCATGGCGGCCGACAGCGTCCGCAGCCCGAAGCCGGAGTCCATGTCCTCCCCCGACAGCCGCTCGACGATCACCTCGGCGTGCTCGTCGGTGGCGATGCCGGTCCACAGACAATGCCCGACGTTGCTTGTCAGCGCGTCGACCGGGCGTTTGCGGCCGTCCAGCGCGACGGCGTACCACCCCTTGGACGGCAGCCAGAAGGCGTCGTTGAACCTGTCGCGAAGTGCGCACGCCCGGTCGCGCAGACGCGCGGCGGTCGCGGGTTCACCGAAGGCCTCGGCCAGTTCTGCCCGCGCCAACAGCGCGGCGTACTGGTAGCCCTGCACCTCGCACAGCGCTATCGGGGTCTCGGCCGTCCGGCCGCTCGCGTCGTTGATGCCGTCGAAGCTGTCCTTCCAGCCCTGGTTGATCAGGCCGCGGTCGGTCGCGCGCTGGTACTCGATGAAGCCGTCGCCGTCGCGGTCGCCGTATCGGGCCGCCCACGCCAGCGCGGCGTCGGCGGCGGGAAGCAGACCGCGGATGAACGACTCGTCGGCGCCCCACCGCCAACACTCGGCCAGCAGCATCACGAACAACGGGGTGGCGTCGATCGCGCCGTAGTACACGGTGCCGCCGAGGACGTGCGTGCTGGCGGGTCCGCGTCGGATCTCGTGCAGGATGCGGCCGGGCTGCTCTTCGGTGATGGGGTCGACGCGGCGCCCCTGCATCTCGGCCAACTGGTGCAAGGTGCCCAAGGCCAGCTCGCAGTCCAGTGGCAGCGCCATCCACGCCGTCAGCAGGCTGTCGCGTCCGAACAGCGTCATGTACCACGGTGCCCCGGCCGCGACGAACGGCCGACCGTCGTCGGCCTCGTCGTGGATCTGCAGGGCGCCGAGGTCACTTTCGGTGCGGTGCAACACTTCTGACAGGTCCAGATGGCCGGCTTCAACCTTGGTGGTGGTGACCCGCCAGGCTTCGATCTTCTGCGCGGGGGCGCTGGACTCGAAGTCCTCGCCGCTGCGGAACCGGCTCTTCACGCTGACGTTGGCCCATGTCGGCTGCACGACGATCTCGACCTGCCAGCGTTGCCGCGGCGGCACCACCACCCGCCAGGTGAACGAGCCCGGCATCACCGTCGGCTCGCCCGATGCGCTCACCGTCAGCCCCCTGACCCGGTCACTGCGGTCGTGCAGGACGAGTTCGTTGTTGACGACCGTCATATCGGCGCTGCCGATGAGCGCGCGGCCCTCCTTGACCGTGAACAGGTCGGCGAAGTCGGCGTCGGCGTGCAACTCGAGCGTCACCACCGTCGCCTCGCCCGCCAGGTTGTGCATCGAGATGGTCTCGTGCAGGCCGTCGGCGACCAGCCGTTCCCTGACCACCAGCAACGTGCTGTCGGCCAGGCCGGCTCGCGGTGCTCGCCGCAGGATGAACTGCGCGGCAAAGGCTTCCGGCGTCTGGACCGACAACGGCTCCGGCGGTCGCCCGTCCACCAGCAGTTCCCATTTGGACAGCACGCGGGCGTCGCGGAAGAACATGCCGTGCGAGCGGCCCGGCACCACGTCGCCGTTGCGGTCGGACAGGCAGAACGTCGACCCCTCCACCAAAGTCACTGTGTCCCCGCCGAACCCGATGCTGGCGGGTTCGCCGCTGTTGAGGGTGGCGGGGGTGCTCACGCGCTGGCTCGCTCGTCAGGACGGATCACGCGTCGGATCGCCATCGTTCGATGCCCAACCGTGGCGGCTTCGACGACGGAGCGGTAGATCTGCTCGTATCCCGAACCGAACCGGCCGACACCGAAATTCGCGGCCACGTGCCGTCGGCAGGCGGCCGGGTCGAGGGTCTGTGCCTTGGCGATCGCCGCGGGCAGTTCGTCGGGGCGGTCGCACACGATGCCGGTGACCCCGTCGACGAGCACCTCCTGCACGGCGCCACCCCGCAGCGCGACCACCGGGGTGCCGCACGCCATCGCCTCGATCATCACCATCCCGAACGGCTCCTCCCACTGGATCGGGAACAGCAGGCAGCGGGCCTCGGCGAGCAGTTTGCGCTTGCTGACCGCGTCGGCTTGCCCGAAGTCATGATCGTCTTCGGTGAGCAACGGGCGCACCTGTTCGTCGAAGTAGACCTGTTCGGCGGGCTCGCTGCATTTGCCTGCCAATACCAGCGGCAGGCCGGCCTGATGTGCGGCCTGCAGAGCGAGGTGAGCGCCCTTGTACGGCGCGTACCGGCCGAGGAACAGCGCGTAGTCGCCCTTCTCGGCGCGGAACGGCCAGTCGTCGATGGCCAGCGAGTTGTGGACGCGGCCAACCCAATTCAGGTCCGGAGCGAGCTCCCGCTGCCGGTCGCTGATCGCGATCAGCCCGACGTCGTCACCCAACTCGCGGTAGTAGGGGTACAGATCCTCGTCGATGGGACCGTGCACGGTGACGACCGTCGGCAGGCCCAACGTCTTGTACAACGGGATGTTCAGCGGGCCTGCGAATGTGTGATCGTGCACGATGTCGACGCCGTCGGTGTCCACCAGTCGCTCGATGGCCCGCCGCACCCGCAGGGCGTGCATGATCTCGGGGTAGGGCTGGCCGAGTCGTTCGGAGACCGGCCGGTCCCAGAGCGGGACGAACCGGGCGGCCGTGCCCGGCGCACCCGCCCCGAGCAGGGTGACCCGGTGCCCGCGCTTGACGAGCGCGTTGGCCAGATCGGCGACGACGGCCTCAGTGCCCCCGTACCCCTTGGGCGGAATGTCGAAGTAAGGCGGCGCGACAAGCGCGATTCGCAGCGGTTCGATGGCTTCGGTGTCGACATTTTCGATGTTGAAGTCATTGAAATCCTTGCCGCTCACAGGTTTCCCTCCTCAAAAATCTCTCGCAGCGGCGTTAGCACTCTTATCCGACGACTGCCAATTATGGCGGCGGTTCGGCCGCTTCGCCATTCACATCGGGAACGTCACGCGAGATAGCCTCGTGCAGTGAGTCGCATCGGCGCCCTTCAGCTGCGCGACGCCGTGCTGGACCGCGGTTCGTTCCGCAGCTGGGACACCGCGCCGGTGGCGGTGGCCGCCGACGACCAATACCGTCGCGAGCTGGCCGACGCGGCGGCGCGCACCGGGCTCGACGAGGCCGTGGTGACCGGCGAAGGTACGGTGTTCGGCCGCAGGGTCGCAGTGGTGTTGTGCGAGTTCGACTTCCTGGCGGGCTCGATCGGGGTGGCCGCCGCCGAACGCATCACCACCGCGGTGCAGCGGGCGACGGCCGAGCGGCTGCCGCTGCTGGCGTCGCCGAGTTCGGGCGGCACCCGGATGCAGGAGGGCACCGTCGCGTTCCTGCAGATGGTCAAGATCGCCGCGGCCGTCGAACTACACAAACAACAGCACCTGCCCTACCTCGTCTACCTGCGCCACCCGACCACGGGCGGCGTGTTCGCGTCGTGGGGGTCGCTCGGTCACGTCACGGCAGCCGAACCCGGCGCACTGGTCGGCTTCCTCGGCCCGCGGGTGTACGAGCACCTGTACGGCGAACCGTTCCCTGCGGGTGTGCAGACCGCGGAGAACCTGCACCGGCACGGCGTCATCGACGGCGTGGTGCCGCTGGATGCACTGCGCGCGACGCTGGACCGCACGTTGACGGTGGTGGCCGATCCGGCAGGCGCACCGCCCGCGATGCCCGCCGCTGATCCGATCCCGGATGTCGGAGCCTGGGCGTCGGTCGAGGCGTCGCGGCGCCCGGACCGGCCCGGCGTCGGATACCTGTTGCGGCACGGCACAACTGAGCGGCTGCTGCTGTCGGGCACCGAGCGGGGCGAGGCCGCCACGATGATGCTGGCGCTGGCCCGGTTCGGCGGCCAGCCCGCCGTCGTGCTCGGACAGCAGCGGGTGGTCGGGGGCCTGGTCGGCCCCGCGGCGCTGCGAGAGGCCAGGCGCGGTATGGCGTTGGCGGCGGGGTTGCGGTTGCCGCTGGTGCTCGTGATCGACACCGCGGGCCCCGCCTTGTCGACCGAGGCCGAACAGGGTGGGCTGGCCGGTGAGATCGCCAGGTGCCTGGCCGAACTCGTGACGCTGGACACTCCGACCGTTTCGGTGTTGCTCGGCCAGGGCAGCGGCGGGCCTGCGTTGGCCATGGTGCCCGCGGACCGGGTGCTGGCCGCCCTGCACGGCTGGCTGGCGCCGCTACCACCGGAGGGGGCCAGCGCGATCGTGTACCGCGACGTCGCGCATGCACCGGAACTGGCTGCCGCGCAGGGCATTCGATCGGCGGACCTGTTACGCGCCGGGATCGTGGACGCGATCGTGCCCGAGCTTCCCGACGCGGCCGACGAGCCGATGGCGTTCACCAGGAGGTTGTCGGCGACGATCGCCAACGAACTACACACGCTGCGCTCGGTGCCCGCACATGAGCGGCTGGCGGCACGGCTGGGGCGGTACCGGCGGATCGGGCTGTGACCCCGACGCTGCTGTTCGTGCACAGCCCGGCGGTGGGGCCGTCGACGTGGGTGTACACCGCAGAGGTGTTGCGGCAGAACGGGTTCCGGTGCCTGGTTCCTGATCTGACCGGTGTGGCGGCGGCGGGCGCGCCGTACTACCCGAAATTCGCGGCGGCGGCCTCCGTCGTCGACGGCAGCGGTCCTGTCGTGCTCGTCGGACACAGCGCCGCGGGCGCGCTGCTGCCCGCCGTCGCCGAGGCGCTCGGCGACCGGGTACGAGCAGCCGTGTTCGTCGACGCCATGCTGCCGCAACCGGGCCGCAGCTGGTTCGACACCGCCCCACCGGGGCTGGAGCGGCAGTTACGGGACCTGGCCAACGACGGTGTGCTGCCGCCGTATCACGAATGGTTCCCGCCTGGGACGCTGGCGGAACTGGTGCCCGACGCGGCACGACGCAACCGGTTGATCGCCGAGAATCCGCGGCTACCGGTGCCCTACTTCGACGAACCGGCGCCTGGCGCACGGTTCGCGGATCCGGTCGTGTGCGCGTTCGTCCGGCTCGGGGCGCCGTTCGACGCCGCCGCGGACAAAGCCGAACGGCTCGGCTGGTGGGTGGCGCGTCGGGACTGGGATCACCTGCGGATGCTCAGCGATCCCGACGGGGTCGCCGACCTTATCGCGCAGGCGATCTCCGCGACGCGTCCCGACTGATGGCATGCTGGCGTTGTGGCACCTGTGTTCGAGTTCGCGGGCCACTTCTGGTGGCTGATCTTCCCCTTCATGGGCGCTATCGGCGGAGCAGTGCGGGCCGTCGCGGTCGCCAACGAGCGGAGGGCACAGCGCCGGCTCGAGCGATACCGCATCAAGCAGCAGACCAAGGTCGCGCTCGCCGAGGCCTCCGGGCGCGCCCGCGCCAACGAAGCCGGCTACAAACGCGAGATGACCAAGTTGCTCGAGCGGCACAACCGCACCGACGAGCGCTGGCTCGAATACGAACTGGACATCGCGAAGCTGTTGGACTTCCCGCTGATGACCGATATGCGCGATCCGTTGACCATCGGCTTCCACAAGGCCAAGAGCCGCGCCGATCTGCTGCGGCCCGACCACGTCGACGACATCCTCGGCGACCGGGCCGCGCAACTCGAATACCGGGACGCGGTCGCCGAATACGTGTCGGCGTTCGATGTCGCGGAGTCGGAGGCGATCCGGCGGCGGCGCAGCGATTTCTCCGCCGAGGCGCAGGAGCGGCTGGCCCGCGGGCAGCATCTGCTGCGGCTGGCTTCGGACGAGGGAGCGACACCGCAGGAGCGGCAGAGCGCCTACACGCGGGCGCAGAAGGAACTCGACGGGCTCATCGTGCTGCCAGCGAGAACACGGTCGGCCATCGAGCGGAAGATCGCGGGCGAGATCGAGGCTTGACCGTTTTCAACCGCCTAGTTCATTGACCGCCGCGTCGAGTTGGGCGGCCTGCTCGGCGATGTCGTGCTCCGACGGCGCATCACCCAACCGCTTCACCAAGTCCTCGCGCGAGACGATTTCCAGGGCGCCGCGGTACTCCTCCGCCGCGAGTTGCCCCGCGCCGATCACCTCCGTCCGCCCCTCCACCAACACCAGCACGGCCTTGGTGTCGTCGGCTTGCAGGAGGCGTCGTACGTCGTCGGTCGAAATGGTCATGGCTCAGCTATACCCAACCAGCGCGGCAAGCATCGCGGCGGACGCAACGACATCGAACGGCAGGCGCAGCAGGCTCCGGCGGGTCCAGCGGACCGCGGACGCCTCGTCGACGGTCGCGGGGTCGGCCTTCTCGAACGCCAACGCCTTGGGGATGAAGTACGCGAACGACCACACCCGCATGACGACGTGGCTGGCCAACGCCACCAGCAGCGCGGCCCGCGCGTCGGCGTCGTGCCACGCCGCCACCAGCGCCACGATCAGCAGCACCTCGAAGATGGTGTGCGCGGGCAGCCAGAATCGCGCGCGGAAGACGCCGCCGTTGCGGGGCTGGATGATGCCGGGGCGCTTGGGCCACGCCGGGTCGACGACCAGGACCTCGTACAGGCCTCCGCCGAGCGTGACGCAGCTCGCGAGGGTGGTGACGGCGATCAGGACGAGAGTCGGGGTCCACATCACCGCCGATTATGCGGGCCGGTCAGATAGCGCTGGATGGTCGGACCCAGCCAGGCGACCACCTCGTCGTGTGACATCGCGACCACCGGTGGCAGCCGCAGCACGTAGCGGCACAGCGCCAAACCCAGCATCTGGGTGGCGATCAACCCGGTGCGCCGAGGCGCGTCGTCGGCGTTGATCTTCTCGATCGTGGGCAACAGCTGGCCGGCGAAGATCTGCTGCATGCGTTGCGCCGCTTCGGCATTCGTCGTGCTCGACCTCAGCAGCACGACCAGGGCCTCGTCACGTTCCCAGCGATCCATGAAGTAGCCGACCAACTGCGCACCCAGTTGGTCGGCCTCGACGGCGGCGAAGTCCGGCAACTGCAGGTCGAAGTCGGCCGCCGCGGCGAACAGTTGGTCCTTGTTGCCGAAGTAGCGCATCACCATCGACGGGTCGATGTTGGCGTCGGCGGCGATGGCCCGGATGGTGGCGCGCTCGTAGCCGGACTCGGCGAACCGCTGCCTGGCCGCGGCCAGGATCACTTCCTTCGTTTCCGCTGATGACCTCCGCATGCCAACAAGTGTAGGCCAACAAGTGTTGACATTGATGCGGGGCGCGCGCATAGTTATGCCAACAAGCGTTGGCATACGACCGAAGGAGAGGAAATGACCGACACCGATGTACTCGTCGTAGGAGCAGGCCCCAGCGGGCTCGCGTTGGCCGCGTCGCTGGTCAAGAAGGGTGTGCGCACCATCGTGGTGGACCGTCAGGCTGCGGGCGCCAACACGTCGCGCGCCGCGGTGGTCAATGCCCGCACGCTGGAGGTGCTCGACGACCTCGACGTGTCCCGCAGGTTGGTGAAGGAAGGCATCCAGGCGCCGAGGTTCACGATCCGCGACGGGCGGCGCACGCTGATTCCCGTCGACTTCTCGGGGCTGCCGACCGAGTACCCGTACTCGCTGATGGTGCCGCAGTCGACGACCGAGCGGTTGTTGCTCGATCGGTTGACCGAACTGGGCGGCACGGTGATCCGGCCGAAGACCCTGACCGCGGTGACGCAGGATGCCGACGGGGTGAGCGCCACGTTCGACGACGGCGAGGTGATCCGGGCACGGTATCTCGTTGGCGCCGACGGCATTCACAGCATCGTGCGCGAGCAGGCAGGCATCGGCTTTCACGGCGGCGAATATCAGGAGTCGTTCGCGCTGGCCGATATCCGGTTGCGCGGCGAAGCGCCGACCGACGAGGTCATTCTGTTCTGGGCCACGGCGGGGATGACGGTGGTGGCGCCGCTGCCTGGCGACATCTTCCGCATCGTCGCGCCGGTCGTCGACGCCCCCGAGCAACCGTCGGCGGCGTTCATCCAGCAACTGCTCGACGAGCGAGGACTCGGCGCGGGGCGGATGGTCGTCACCGAGGTCGTCTGGGGCTCGCGGTTCCGGATCCACCATCGGGTCGCCGACACGTACCGGGCCGGACGCCTGCTGCTGGCCGGCGACGCCGCACATGTGCACAGCCCCGCCGGAGGACAGGGCATGAACCTGGGTATCCAGGACGGCATCGCGCTGGCCGAGGCGTTGGCCGCGGTGCTCGACGGCGCACCCGAGCGCGTGCTCGACTCCTACAGCGCCGCGCGGCGTCCGATCGCCCAGCAGGTCGTCGAAATGACCGACAGGCTAACGCGTTTGGCGACGCTGCCGCGGGCGGTGCGGCCGATCCGCAACGCCGTGATCAGCCTGGTGGGCCGAGTTCCTGCGGCGCAGCGCGCGGTGGCGTGGCGGCTCAGCGGACTGGCGAACCGGTGATCCGTTCGGCGTTCGCGCGGGTGCGGTAGTACAACACGGCCATCGCGACAGCCGCCTCGACCGCCGCGATGCCCGTCGCCAGACCCATCACCGTCGATTGCGGACCCATGGCGGGCATCGGCATGTCGTGGTGATGGGCGGGCATCGGCAGATGCACCGCGATCATCGCGATGTTCATCAGGCCGACCACGCACCACGCCCGGATCGACCCGCGCAGCCACAGGTCGCGGGCGCACAACCCGCAGGCGACGATCATCGCTGCCAGCAGGCCCGCCGCCAGCACATTCGACGCGTGGCCCAACATCGCGGCGTGCAGTCCCGCCGACGTCAGGGCCAGCACCGCGCACGCCCGTCGCCCAAGGGTGGCGGACGTGGCGGTGAGCATCTCACTCCTCATATGGGTACAGACACGTCGAACGGACGAAACTCATCCGTCCTTTGCGCCGAAACGGCATTCCGGTACGCCTTTTCTCGCACTTTCCGTGCTGGAATGCCGTTTCGGCGCAGCTGAGGTCAATCTTCGCAGCAATGGGCCCGCGGGGCAGCCGGAACGTTCAACGCCGGATTCCGGTCGAAGAAGCCCTGCGGCTTGAGCTTGAAGCCGGCGTAGTCCACCGGCATCACCGGCCAGTCCTCCGGACGCGGGAAGTGCGTCAACCCGAAGGTGTGCCACACGACGATGTCCTCGCCGTCGATGCTGCGGTCGGCCGCGGTGAACGCGGGCAGGCCCGCTCCGCCGGGATGCTGGTTGACGAACTGGCCCGCCGAATACCGTTCGGCCGGATCGTATTGCGTCACCCACAAGTGCTTCGTCGCGAACGCGGCACGCTGGGCGATCGAACTGGACGGGTCGGCGAGCAGCACCGGCTGACCCTCGGGATACAGCGCGTAGCCCACGTCCTGGCCCAGCCGATTCTGCTTGGTCGGGTTGGTGATGTGCCACACCCGCGCCTTGAGGTTGTCGGCCACCCGCTTGGCCTCCGACTCACGGGTCAGCCTGGTCTTCTGCGCGCGGAACGCATTGCCCCACGGGTTGTCCGGCCCGATCGGCACCGGCACCGCGTCCACCTCCTCGACGACGTTGACATTGCCGTCGACCGCCATGTCCAGGCGCGCGGAGAACAGGTGCTGGTGGAACGGCGCGCCGAGGCCGGGCGCCATCTCCGTGGCGTACCCGTCGGGGCCGCGGTACGCCGAGGTGAACACGATGCCGGTCGCCTTGGCCTCGAGTTGGATCGTCCCGTCGAGGTAGAGATACCAGTAGAAGCCGTAGTCGTAGTTGCCGATGGTCAGGAAGAAGGAGATCACCAGTCGGCGGGACCGACGGGTCTCGGCCATGCCGTTGAACATGTCGGTGTGCTTCCACAGCACGCCGAAGTCCTCCTCGTGCAGGCAGATCGCGTTCTTCAGCAGTCGCGGCTCACCGTGTTCGTCGGCGATCGTCACGTCGAAGTACTTGATCTCGCCGAGGCAGTCGCAGCCCAGTTCCAGCGAGTTCGTGTAGCGGCCGAACAGGTACTCGCCCTGGTCGAAGTAGTTCTGCCAGTACCGCACCGGTGACGGGTCGGCGTAGGGCACCACCATCTCGGCAATCGACGCGCGGTACACCACCGGGCGGCCGTCGATCGCGAGCTGATGCAGCGTCAATCCCTCACGGATGTCGAAACCAAACCTGAATGTCCAATCCGCCCAGGTGATTTGGTTACCATCGACCGAGAAGCTCGGCCCTTCGGGCTGGCTGATCTCGATGGGCTTGAGGTCGGTGCGCGCAGGCACCGCGTGCGGTTCGGCGTTCCACTCCCCGCGTTCGGCGGGCACCGGCAGGTCGAGTTCGTCGATCACCTTGGTAACACGGCGCGCGGTCAGGTCGACGTAGGCGACCACGCCGTCGATCGGGTGCGCCCACGGCAGGTCGGCCGCGTCGTACTGGTAGAACGCCAGCACCCGCACCACGCGCCTGCCGACCTCGTCCTCGTGCCCGAACACCCCTGCGGACAACGGGACGGCGCGCACATCGGTCGGGTTGAGGTCGCGCTTGCGCATCGCTGCAAGCCATTCGGGGCTTTCGAGCAGGAACGCTTCGATGTCCTCGAACTCCTGGTCCAGGATCGGGACGTGGCCCTCGGTCCCTGCGTCGATCGACTGTTGATTGACGACGCGGTCGCCGGTGACCGAAACCACGAGGTCGGTGCCGAGCCCGGTCGCCCTGTCCAGCAACAGAACTCGAGCGCGTCGTTCGATCGGGTCACCGGGTTTGAATGCCAGCACGGTGTCCTTGTGCGGTTCGTCGAGTGCGGTGTAGACGAACCGGACGTCCTCGCCGAGCAGGCCGTGCGCGTCGACGATGCGGCGCACTGCCCGGATCTCGTCAGCGGTCAGCGGCGTCAGCGGGTGATCCGGTGCCGCGGGGGCGGTCTGGTCGACGGTAGCGATGGTGGCGGTGCTCATCGGGAGATCTCCTTTTCGATAGACGGGTGGCCGGCGGTTGGACGCAGCACGGCGAGTACGGCGCCGCCCGCGAAGGTGCCGACCAGAAGGACGCCGAGGACGGCGGCCGTGGTGCTGGAGCCGCCCACGAGCAGCGGCAAATTGAGAGTGGTCATCACGAGTAGCGCTGCCAGACCGAGCAATCCGAGTCCGGGCGCGACCATGGTGTGCCACGGTCTGGTGTCGACCTTGCTGCGCCGGAAGTACACGACGACCGCGACGGACGTCAGCGTCATCAACGCGATGATGCCGACCGACGAGATCCCGACGAACCACGCGAACACCTGGGTGACCGGATCAAGACCGGCCAGCGCGGACACCGCGACCAGCACCAGCGCCGAGACGGTCTGCACCGCCGAGGCGACGTGCGGTGAGGCGTGCCTGGCGTGGCTGCGACCGCACGTCGACGGCAGCGCCGCGGTGTTGCCGAGCGAAAAGACGTACCGCGCAAGCACATTGTGGAATGACAGCAACGCGGCGAACAGGCTGGTGATCAGGAAAATCTGGACCAGGTCACCGGCCACGGAACCGACGTAGCGGGTCGCGGTCTCGGTCAACATGCCCTCGGGGTTGTCCGTAGCCATCTGCACCGCACCGTCGTCGCCCCATGCGCTGACCAGCGCCCAACTCGACAGCGCGTAGAAGCCACCGATGAGCAGCAGTGCCAGATACGTTGCACGCGGGATGGTGCGGGCCGGGTCGCGGGCCTCGTCGCGGAACACCGCGGTGGCCTCGAAGCCGATGTAGCCCGCGAGTGCGAAGATCAGCGCGATGCCAGGCGCCCCCGAGAAGAACTTGCCGGGATCAAAAGCAGCGCTTGACATTCCGTTGTTTCCGCCGTGGCCGATCACCGACAGGTTGATCACCATCACGATGCCGACCTCACAGATCAACAGGACGCCGAGCACCTTGCCGGACAGTTCGATGTGCCGGTAGCCGAGGGTGGCGACGACGGCCATCATCGCCAGCGCGTAGAGGTACCACGGCACCGACGGCCCGCCGTGCGAGGTGACGAGTTCGTTGACGGCCGCGCCCACATAGCCGTACACACCGCCTTGCACCGCGGTGTAGGACAGCAGCGCGAGGAAGGCGGCGCCCAGCCCCATATGCCTGCCGAGGCCGTGACCGACGTAGGTGTAGAACGCGCCCGCGCCAGGCACGTGCCGGGCCATCGCGGTGAACCCGACCGCGAACAGGATCAGGATCGCGGTGCACACCACGTACGACGCCGGGTAGGCGGCGCCGTTGCCTGCGGCGATCCCGATCGGGAAGGTCCCCGCGACGACGGTCAGCGGGGCAGCGGCCGCGACGACCATGAAGACGATCGCGGCCGGACCCAGTCGCCCGGCCAATCGGTGGGGTTCACGCTCGCGGAGCCCGGCTCCGGATGCGAGGGCATCGGTTGTCATGGCAGTCAGCTTTCGTCGTGGGAATGGGTTTGGAACGGTGAAATGAGAATGGCTTCGCGTCGAATTCTCATTTGACGGTTAAAGGGCGATATTGACGGCCTTCGTCTGGGTGTATTCGGCGATCGCCCCTTCGCCGAGTTCGCGGCCCCAGCCCGATTGTTTGTAGCCGCCGAATGGCAGCGCGGTGTCGAATGCGTTGTGGCAATTGACCCACACCGTGCCCGCCTTGATCTGGGCGGCGACCTCGTGGGCCGTCGACACGTCGCGGGTCCACACGCTGGCGGCCAACCCGTACGGGGTGTCGTTGGCGGCGGCGCGCACGCCCTCGTCGCGGTTGAACGGGATCGCGACCGCGACGGGCCCGAAGATCTCCTCGCGGTAGACGCTGAAGTCCTCCCGGACGTCAACGAGCAGGCTGGGTTGGACGTAGAAGCCGGTGTCGCCGTGGCGGCCGCCGCCTGCCAGCGCGCGGGCGCCGTCGCCGATGCCTGCGTCGAGATATCCGGTCACCTTGGCGAGCTGCTCGCGCGAGACCAGCGGGCCGATGTCGTTGGTGGGGTCGAGGCCGGGGCCGATCTTCTGCGCGCGGGCGAGTTCGGCGACGCCCTGCGTGAACTCCTCGAAGATGCGGTCCTCGACCAACAGCCGGGTGCCAGCGGTGCAGGTCTGGCCGTGGTTGAACAGGAAGCCGCTGGCCGCGCCGGGGATCGCGGCAGCCAGGTCGGCGTCGGCGAAGACAACCTGCGGGCTCTTGCCGCCGAGTTCCAGCGAGACCTTCTTGAGGTTGCCTGATGCGGCGTTGACGATCTTGCGGCCGACCTCCGTCGAACCGGTGAACGCGACCTTGTCGACGTCGGGATGCGCCGACAGCGCCGCGCCGATGTCGCCGAATCCGGTGAGCACGTTGACAACTCCGTCCGGGACGCCGGCCTCGGCGATCACCTCGGCGAGTAGCAGCGCGGTCAGCGGCGTCTGCTCGGCGGGCTTGAGGATCACCGTGTTGCCGCATGCCAGCGCCGGCGCCACCTTGAACGCGGCCATCACCAGCGGGAAGTTCCACGGGATGATCTGCGCGCACACGCCGACCGGTTCGCGCAGCGTGAACGCGTGGAAGCGGGCACCCGGCGCCCACGGCACCGACACCGGAACGGTGCGGCCCTCGATCTTGGTGACCCAGCCTGCGTAGTAGTAGAAGATCTCGGCCGCCCAGGTCACGTCGACGGCCTTGGCGACGGCCACCGACTTGCCGTTGTCGATGGTCTCGAGTTGGGCGAACTGATCGGCGCGTTTCGCGATGCCGTCGGCGATGCGCCAGATGATCTGCTGCCGTTGCGCGGGGGTGAGCGTCGGCCACGGGCCGGTCTCGAAGGCGCGCCTGGCCGCCCGCACAGCTTTGTCGACGTCCTCGGGTCCACTGTGCGGCACCGTGGTGATGACCTGTTCGGTCGCGGGGTCGACCGTCTCGAACCGCTTGCCCGACAGCGCGTCGACCCACTGGCCGTCGATGTACATCTGCCGCGGGCGCGACATGAAGTCGACGGTTCTCGGGTCCAGATCGGTGCTCAGCAGAGTGGTCATGCGGGTCATGATTACGCGCCGATGTGGTGCGCGTCACCACTTATTTCGAATGGGTATTTCGGTCCGGTCCATTCTCATTTGAAATGGCGGATGCATTCTCATTCGGGCCGCTCCGAATACGCAGTTGGGCTTGATTCGTGGCGGTTTTCGGCCGCGAGGCGTCCGCGGATTCTCATTTGAAGATTTTCAGGATTTACCTGCGATCGCCCGCCCCCGGATGGGTGATGGACTACCTTCCGACGGATGGGCGCGAGTCGGGCCATGCGGAGCACGTCGCCTGTGTCGGGGTTGCGGCGGGCGCAGCTGTCGTTCGCTCAGGTGCTCGGGCAGTCGGTGTCGGCGGTGGCGCCGTCGGCGGTGATGGTCACCCTGCCCGCGCTTGTGATCCCCGCGGCGGGCCGGTGGCCGCTGGTGGTGTTCGTGGTGACGGCGTTGTTGATGGCGGCGGTCGGCTACTGCATCGGCCAGTTCTCCACGCGAATGGTCGCGGTCAGCGGGTTGTACAGCTATACCGTCAAGGGGCTCGGCCCGGTCCCCGGCATCGTCGCGGGCTGGTCGGTGGTGATCGGGTATGCGGCCGCCGCGATGGCCAGCACGCTCGGCGCCGCAAGCTATCTGGGCGCACTGCTGGGCCGGCTGGGGATTCCCGACGGCAGATTCACCACCGCATGTCTGGCGGTGCTGGTGGGTGCTGCGGCACTGCTGCTGATGATTCGCGGTATCAGGTTGTCGGCGCGCATCTCGCTGACCATCGAGGTGTTCGCGATCGTCGTCGCCGCCGTCGTGCTCGTCATCGTGTTCACCGGCTCCGTCGTGGTCGGCGCACCCAGAACTGGTGGCGGGCAATCGCATTCGGCGCTCGGGTTCGCGCTGCTGCTGGCCATCACGTCGTACGTCGGATTCGAGAGCGCCGGCACGGTGGCCCGTGAGGCCCGCAACCCGTTCGTCACGGTCACGCGCGCGATCCGGTGGACGCCGTTGGCATTGGGCGTGCTGTACACGTTCGCGGCGGCGATGCAGGCGCGCGGCGGGGTCGGCGCGGGGATCGGGTCGACGCCGATCGTGCTGTCACTGCCGTCGTCGGCGGGGACGGGGTCGACGGCGCTGTCGATTGTGATGGAACTCGGCATCCTCGCGTCGTGGTTCGCGTGCGTCATCGGTTCGACGACCGCGCTGTCGCGGACGCTGTTCGCGATGGGCCGCGAAGGGGTGGTCAGTGAACGGGTCGGCCACGCCCACCGGCGTTTCCGCACACCGCACATCGCGTTGTGCGCGGCGATGCCGTTCATCGTCTTGGTGCCGGTCGGGTACCTGTTCGTCGTCGGGTCGAGCCGCGAGGTGCTGATCGGGCTGCTGGCGGTGTCGGCGCACGGCTATGTCGGTGCGTATCTGCTGGTGTGTCTGGCGACGCCTGCGTTCCTGCGCCGCATCGGCGAATTGACGCTCGCCCCGCTGCTTGTCGGGTTGATGACGGCGGCGGTGATGGTGGCGATCATCGTCTGGGCGGCGCTGACCGTCGACTCGCCGGTGTGGATCGCCACGGCGATCTACGCGGCGCTGATCGCGGTCGGGTTGGCGGTGTTCGCGATGCGCAGACGCACCATTCCGGACCTGGCGCATCGTGTCGGCGTGTTCGACGAGACGGTCACCGGTGACGTCTTCGCCGACTACAACCCGTGGGAGGTCCGGCGATGAGCCCCGTGGACGGATCATTGTCGGGCCGTCAGCCCAAGGCCGTGCAGAGCGCCCTGCAGGTGCTCGAGCAGGTGGCCAGGGCGGGCGTCGGGGTGACGGCCAAGGAGATCGCTGAGCAGTTGTCGATGCCGTCAGCCACCACGTATCGGCTGTTGAACCTGCTTGTCGCCGATGGTTATGTGGTTCGGCTGCCGGATCTTTCGGGCTTCTCGCTGGGGCCGCGGATGGGCGTGTTGATCGACGCGGCGGTGTCGCCGATCGTGTGCACCGCCGCACGTGAGGTGCTCGGCGAGTTGCGGCTGTCGGTCCGGTTCGGTGTGCATTTGTTCTACTTCACCAACACGGCGGTCCGGATCGCCGATGCGGACAGCGAATATCCGCCGCCCGCAGACGAATCTGTGCTGAACCGGCATCTGCATGCCTGCGGCGTCGGCAAGCTACTGCTCGCCGAGAAGCGTGATGTGGACAGCCTATTGGTGAATCCGCTTGCGGCGCTTACCGATCGCACGGTGACGTCGCGTGCGGCGTTGGCTGAGCAACTCGAAGCTGTCCGGGCTGAGGGGGTGGCCGCGCAGACCGGCGAGTTGCGCGAGGGCTATGCGTGCGTAGCGGTGCCGGTGCGATCAGCGACCGGTGCGCTGGTGGCGGCGCTGGCAATGTCGGGCCGCGACGAGCAGGCCGACTTGTTGCGTCGTCAGGTGGGCACACTGCAGGAGTACGCCGCGCGGCTGAGCCCGTTGTTGGCCTAGGTTTTGCGCCGAAACGGCATTCCAGCACGCAAAGTACGAGAAGAAGCGTGCGGGGATGCAGTCTCGGCGCTTGTCGGTGGTCGCGGACAGTATGCGGCCATGGGGGAAGTCTTTATCGGCAGTGAAGCAGTCGTGAATGGCGTCGTGACGCGACGGGAACTCCGTCGTTGGTATCGACCGATGTACCCGAATGTGCATCGTGAGCGAGGCAGGGATCCGTCATTGCTCGACAGAACGGTCGGCGCTTGGCTGTGGTCGAAGCGCAACGGCATCATCACCGGCGTCGCCGCGTCAGCGTTGCATGGCGCGGAATGGATCGACGACGACGTCCCGATTGAGCTCCTATGGAATAGCACCCACCCGCCACGTGGCATCATCTGTCGCAACGAACGCGTCGTTGATGACGAGGCCGAACTTGTCAACGGCCTTCGGGTGGCGACGCCCGCACGCACAGCATTCGACCTCGGCAGATATTTCACACGCGGCCGGGCGCTTGCGCATCTCGACGCGCTGATGCGTGCCGCGCTGTTCTCCATCGAGGACGTCATGTTGCTCACCAAGCGGTACAAAGGCGCGCGGGGCGTCGCGAAACTCAAGGCGCTGTTGCCGCTCGTCGATGGTGGTGCTGCGTCGCCGCCGGAGACACGATTGCGGTTGCTGTTCATCGATGCGGGTCTGCCGAAGCCCACCACGCAGATAGCCATATACGACGAGTGCGGACGCTACGTGCGCACCATCGACATGGGCTGGGAGGACTTCATGGTCGGCGCCGAGTACGACGGCGACCAACACCGGACCAGCAGGGAGCAGTACGTCAAGGATTTGCGGGTATGGCCGAAGCTGGCGGCCCTGGGTTGGCACGTCGTGCGGGCCATCAAGGAGGACCGCGACGCGGACCTCGTCAGGCAGGCCCGGGATGCGATGGTCTCGCGAGGCTGGCGGCCCTGAAGTCGCCGAGACTGCATCCCCGCACGCTTCTTCTCGTACTTTGCGTGCTGGAATGCCGTTTCGGCGCAAACCTAGAGGCCGAGGAGCCTAACCGTCTCTTCGCGCATCTGGACCTTGCGCACCTTGCCGGTGACCGTCATCGGGAACTCGCCGACGATGTGCACATACCGCGGGATCTTGTAATGCGCCAGCTTCCCGGCCGCGAACGCCTTGACCGCCTCGGCGTCGAGCGCCGGCCTGCCCGGCTTCATCCGGATCCAGGCGCAGATCTCCTCGCCGTACTTCTTGTCGGGCACGCCGATCACCTGCGCATCCTCGACGTCGGGATGCGTGTAGAGGAACTCCTCGATCTCGCGGGGGTAGACGTTCTCGCCGCCGCGAATCACCATGTCCTTGATGCGGCCGACGATGTTGCAGTACCCGTCGTCCCGCATCACCGCCAAATCCCCGGTGTGCATCCAGCCGTCGGAATCAATTGCCTCGGCGGTCTTTTCGGGTTCATCCCAGTATCCGAGCATCACCGAGTAGCCCCGCGTGCAGAACTCGCCGGGCTGGCCGCGCTCCACCTCGTCGCCCGTCTCGGGGTCGACGATCTTGATCTCGACGTGCGGGTGGGCCCGGCCGATCGACGACGTCCGCCGTTCCAGATCGTCGTCGATCCGCGTCTGACAACTCACCGGCGACGTCTCCGTCATGCCGTAGGCGATCGCCACCTCGGACATGTTCATGTCGTTGACGCAGTGCTTCATCACCTCGACCGGGCACACCGACCCCGCCATGATCCCGGTGCGCAGCGACGACACGTCGCGCTCCGGGAAGTCGGGATGATTCTGCATCGCGATGAACATCGTCGGCACCCCGTACAGCGCGGTGCACCGTTCCTGCTCGACGGCGTTCAACGTCAGCGCCGGATCGAAGCCCGGCGCCGGGATCACCATCGTGGCACCGTGGCTGGTGCACCCCAGATTGCCCATCACCATGCCGAAGCAGTGGTAGAACGGCACCGGGATGCACAGCCGGTCGGCCGGCCCCAGCATGATCAACTCGGTGGTGAAGTAGCCGTTGTTCAGGATGTTGCGGTGCGACAGCGTCGCGCCCTTCGGGAAACCCGTTGTGCCCGAGGTGTATTGAATGTTGATCGGTTCGGTGTTGGACAGCCCGGCCATCCGCTGCGCCAACGCCTCGGCGCTGACCTCGTCGGCCCCGGCCCGCAGTGCGTCCCAGCCGGGCGTGCCGATGAACACCACCTCGGTCAGATGTGGCGCATCGGGGCGCACCTCGTCGACCATCGCGACGTAGTCCGAGGTCTTGAACGAGGTCGCGGCCACCAGCATCCGCGTACCGGACTGGTTGAGCACGTAGCCGAGTTCGTGCGTGCGGTACGCCGGATTGATGTTGACCAGGATGGCGCCGATCTTCGCCAGCGCGTACTGGGTGATGGTCCACTGCGCGCAGTTCGGCGCCCAGATGCCGACCCGGTCCCCCTTCTCGATGCCCATCGCCATCAAACCCCGTGCGACGACGTCGATCTCGGCGTTCAGTTCGGCGTAGGTGTAGCGCAACCCCTGTGCGGCGTCGACCAACGCGTCACCGTCCGGGTAGCTGGCCGCGATGCGCTCGAAGTTGGCTCCGATAGTCTCCTCGAGGATCGGGCTGTCGGTCGGCCCTGCGTCGTAGGACTTCATTTCACCAGATCCTCGTAGCGGAATTCGGTCTCGATCGGTTGGCCGGCCTCTTCGCGGCGGCGCAATTCGACCCGGCGGATCTTGCCGGAGATCGTCTTGGGCAGTTCGTGGAACTCGACGCGGCGCACCTTCAGGTACGGCGCGAGGTGGTCGCGCGCGTATTCCATGATCTGGCGCGCGGTTTCGGCGTTGGGCGCCCAGCCTTCGGCCAGCGAGACGTACGCCTTGGGGACGCACAGCCTGGTGTCGTCGGGCTGGGGCACCACCGCGGCCTCCACCACGGCGGGATGCTCGATCAACACGCTCTCCAGTTCGAACGGCGACACCTTGTAGTCCGACGACTTGAACACGTCGTCGGTGCGGCCGATGTAGGTGATGTAGCCGTCCTCGTCGCGCGCAGCCACGTCGCCCGTGTGGTAGTAGCCGCCCGCCATCACCGTCGCGTTGCGCTTCTCGTCACCGAGGTAACCCGTCATCAGGTTGACCGGATTGCGTTGCAGGTCAAGGCAGATCTCCCCCTCGTCGGCCAACTCGCCGGTGACCGGGTCGATCAGCACCACCGGAACGCCTGGCATCGGCCGCCCCATCGAACCCGGCTTCACCGGCTGACCCGGCGTGTTGCCGACCTGCAGCGTGGTCTCGGTCTGACCGAATCCGTCGCGGATGGTCAGCCCCCACGCCCGCTCCACCTGCGCGATGACGTCCGGGTTGAGCGGCTCACCGGCACCGAGGATTTCGCGCAGACCCGCCGGCTTCGCGCCGAGGTCGGATTGAATCAGCATGCGCCACACGGTCGGTGGCGCACAGAACGTGTTGACCTCCGCCCGCCGCAGCTGATCAAGCAGCGCGGTGGCGTCGAACCGGCCGTAGTTGTAGACGAAGATGGTCGCCTCGGCGATCCACGGCGCGAAGAAGCAACTCCACGCGTGTTTGGCCCAACCCGGTGAACTGATCGCCAGATGCACATCGCCGGGCCGCACCCCGATCCACGCCATCGTCGACAGGTGCCCCACCGGATAGCTGACGTGCGAATGCTCCACCAGCTTCGGCTTGCTCGTCGTCCCGGAAGTGAAGTAGATCAGCATCGAGTCGTCAACGTTCGTGCAAGCGGTGAAAGGCCCCGCCGATTCGACGTCGTAGGCGTCGGCGTAGTGATGCCAACCCTCGACCGGCGCGCCGACGGCGATCCGCGTGTAGTCGCCCGCGACGTCGTCGAACTTGGCGGCGTCGGCCGCGTTGGCGATGACGAACCGGGCGCCGCCGCGGGTGATGCGGTCGGCCAGGTCAGCCGGTCCCAACGCCCCGGTGGTCGGCATGATCACCGCGCCCAGCTTGGCGACGGCCAGCATCGCCTCCCACAACTCGACCTGGTTGCCCAGCATCAGGATCACCCGGTCGCCCTTGCCGACGCCCAACCCGGCCAGCCACGTCGCGACGCGGTCCGAGCGGTCGGCCATCTCCGCGAACGTGACCTTCTGCTCGTCGCCGCCCTCCTCGACGATCCACAGTGCGGTGCGGTCGTTTGCGCGGGCGATCACGTCGAACCAGTCGGTCGCCCAGTTGAAGGTGCCGGTGAGCGCGGGCCATGCGAACGCCTCGACGGCCTTGTCATAGTCGCCGATTAGGTCAACTAGCTGATCGCGTGCGGTGCGATACAGGTCGGTGTTGGTCGTCATGGCGGATAGGATCTACGTCACAGTTGGCCCCACGCTACCCCCGAAAGAGGGTGTTCCGATTGCGAACCGGCTCTTCGCTACTTCGCCCGCGTGACGCGGATGCGTTGCGGGCCGAGCTGAGACGGGTCGCCGACGAGTCGGGCATGCCGCTGCTGTTCGGCGGTGAAGTGCACGACGACACCCTGCTGCTCACCGAGTTCTTCGGCACCCGCACCGCGGGCATGCGCGGGCTCGCGGTGCTGCCCAGCGCGGGCCTCGGCGGGGCCACCCTGGTCTCGCGCCGGCCGATGTCGGTGGCCGACTACCGCAGCGCCTCGTCGATCACCCACCACTACGACGGGCCGGTGCTGCAGGAGGGCATCAGGTCCATCGTCGCGGTCCCGGTCGTGGTGGACGGCCGGTCGCGGGCGGTGCTCTACGGCGCCTACCGGGCGGCGGCGCCGATCGGCGACCGCACCGCGGATCTGATGATCGCGTCGGCCAGGCGGCTCAGCCGCGAGTTGACCATCCGTGACGAAGTGGACCGGCGACTGCGGATGCGCGACGCGCATCAGGTGGGCGGCGCGGCCAGCGAGGAGGTCCGCGAGGTGCACGCCCAGCTGCGCAAGCTGGCCGCTGACCCGTCGTCGCCGCCCGCGCTGCAGGCCCAGCTGCGGCTGCTGGCCGACCGGCTGGCCAGGGGCAGATCCGTACCGGCCGCCGCGCTCTCGGCGCGCGAACTCGACGTGCTCGCGCAGGTGGCTCTCGGCTGCACCAACGCTGAAGCGGCTCAACGGCTTTCGTTGAAGCCCGAGACGGTGAAGAGTTACCTGCGCAGCGCCACAGCGAAGCTCGGCGCGCGCACGCGTCACGAGGCGGTGGCCAAGGCGCGTCGCGCCCGACTGCTGCCGTGACATGATCGGTAAGTGGCTCAGATCAATCCTTTTCGCATTTCCGTACCCGACGCCGACCTCGCCGATCTGAAGGACAGGCTCGCCCGCACCCGATGGCCGGAGGCCGAGTGCGTCGACGACTGGACTCAGGGCATCCCGCTGAGCTACACCCGGGAATTGGCCGACTACTGGGCAAACGAATACGACTGGCGCGCACGCGAAACCGCGCTGAACCGGTTCGACCAGTTCACCACCGAAATCGACGGTCTCGACATTCATTTCATCCACCAGCGCTCACCGCAGGCGGACGCGTTTCCGCTACTGATCACCCACGGCTGGCCGGGATCGGTCGTCGAGTTCCACAAGGTCATCGAACCGCTCACGGCGGCGGGTTTCGACGTGGTGTGCCCGTCGCTGCCCGGCTACGGGTTCTCCGGTAAGCCGTCCGCACCGGGTTGGGGCGTCGAGAAGATCGCGGAGGCCTGGGAAACGTTGATGACCCGGCTCGGATATGAGCGCTATGGCGCCCAGGGCGGCGACTGGGGCGCGGCGGTGACGACGCAGATCGGCCGCAACGGCGGACGCTGCGCGGGCATTCACCTGAACATGCCGCTGGCCCGGCCCAGCGGCGAGCTGACGAACCCCACTGACGCCGAGAAGCGGGCGCTGGAGCGGATGGACCACTACCAGCAATGGGACAGCGGCTACGCCAAACAGCAGTCCACCCGGCCGCAGACCCTGGGCTACGGGTTGACCGACTCCCCCGTCGGGCAGCTGGCGTGGATCATCGAGAAGTTCTGGTCGTGGACGGACGCCGACGGGCATCCGGAGAACGTGCTGACGCGTGACGAGTTGCTCGACAACGTGATGCTCTACTGGCTGACCGCGTCGGCGGCGTCGTCGGCCCGGCTTTACTGGGAGAGCTTCCGGGTCTTCGACATGGCGAAACGCAAACGCGTCGAACTGCCCACCGGCGTCGCGTCGTTCCCGAAGGAGCTTCTCCGGGCACCGCGGTCATGGTGCGAAACCGAGTACAACATCACGCACTGGACCGACATGCCGCGCGGCGGGCACTTCGCGGCGTTCGAGCAGCCTGAGCTATTCGTCGACGACGTCTCGGCGTTCTTCAGTACCGTGCGCTAGATGGGGCGGACGATCGAGGCCGATTACCTGGTGGTCGGTGCGGGCGCGATGGGGCTCGCGTTCACCGACACCCTGGTCGCCGAATCGGACGTCTCGGTCGTGGTGGTGGATCGCAACGACCAGCCGGGCGGGCACTGGACGACGGCCTATCCGTTCGTGCGGTTGCACCAGCCGTCGGCCTATTACGGGGTGAACTCACGCAAGCTCGGCAGCGACACCATCGATCAGGACGGGTTCAACGCGGGCTACTACGAGCTGGCCAGCGGCGCCGAGGTGTGCGCGTACTTCGACGCGGTGATGCGCCAGCATTTGCTGCCGACCGGCCGGGTGACCTATCTGCCGATGAGCGAGTATCTCGGCGACGGCCGGATCCGCACGCTCGGCGGTGAAGACATCGAGGTGGTCGCGCGTCGCGTCGTCACCAGCCATGTGGAGATCGTGGTGCCGTCGATGCGGCCGCCGTCCTACTTCGTCGACGGCGTCGACTGTGTACCGCCCAACGCGCTGCCGCGGATCCGGGATGCCCGCGAGCGCTACGTGATCGTCGGCGCGGGCAAGACCGCGATGGACGCGTGCCTGTGGTTGCGCAAGCACGGCGTCGCGGCGCAGCGGTTGACGTGGATCAAGCCGCGCGACTCGTGGATCCTGGATCGCGCTGCGGTGCAACCTGGTTCGCAGTTCGCCAAGCGGGTGCTTCGTGACTTCTCCAGCCAACTGGCCGCGGTGCACGAGGCCGAGTCGCTACCCGATCTGTTCGACCGGCTGGAGGCCAAGGGCTGCTTGATGCGCATCGACACGTCGGTTGAGCCGACGATGTACCGGTGTGCGATCTTGTCGCAGGCGGAACTCTCGGAGTTGAGGGGCATCGATGACGTCGTGCGGATGGGGCACGTCGAGGCCATCGAAGAAGGCCGCGTCACGCTCGAGGGCGGGACGGTGGACGTCGACGGGTCCGCACTGTACATCGATTGCAGCGCAGACGGTTTCGCTCAACGGGAGCCGGTACCGGTGTTCGACGGCGACCACATTTCGCTGCAGGCTGTGCGGACGTGCCAGCCGGCTTTCAGCGCCGCGGTGATCGGGCATGTCGAGGCGACGTATCCCGACGACGACACCCGCAACGCGTACTGCGGGCCTGTGCCCTATCCGCGGGTTCCCACCGACTGGCTGCGAATGATGCTGGCGTTCAACAAGAACCAGCTGCAGTGGTTCTCTGACCCGGACATGATGGCATGGGTCGACAAGGCGCGACTCAACGTGCTGCACCACGTGTCGGCGGGCGTCAGCGAACGGGCCCGCGAGAAGATCATCTCGGTGCTGACGTCGCAGTTGCCCGCGATCAACGACAAACTGGAAACGCTGCTCACACCTTGATCGCGGGCAGCAGCCGGTCGAGGTTCCACAGTCGGTTGCGGCGCGCCGACAGCGATGAGATCAGCAGTGCGACGGCCCACACGCTGCCCAACACGATGATCGCCTGCCACAGTCGGTAGTCGATGCCGCCGAGGATCAGTTGGCGAAGTCCGTTGACGCCGTAGGCCATCGGGTCGTAGGTGTGCAGTATCTGGAAGGGCCGCGACGTGGTCTGCACCGGATACATGCCGCCCGCGCTGACCAGCTGCAGCATGAGCAGCGCCATGATGAGCACTCGCCCGACGGCGGGGCCGACGAGCGCGTTGATGGCCTGGGTGGCCGCGACGAACGAGCACGAGATCAGCACCATGAACCCGAACATCGCGACGGGATGCGCGGCCTGCATGCCGAGTGCGAATCGCACCACGCAGTACAGGATGCCCGCCTGGATCACCCCGATAGCGACGGCGGGCAGGTAGCTGGCAAGCACCACGCGCAGGGCCAGCACCTCGGCGGCGATGGCCCGGTTCTGCAACGGCCGCAACACCATCCACAGCACCAGCGCGCCGAAGAACAACGCGAGCGTGAGGAAGAACGGCGCCATCCCGGTGCCGAAGTTGGGCGCGGCGTTCTCATGGGTGGTCTGCAAGTTCACCGGACCGCCGATGGTGTCGGCGATCGCGTCCTGCTGCCGGGTGGTCCAATTGGGCACCTGCTTGGCACCGTCGCCGAGTTTGGTCGCCAGCTCGGACGAGCCCGAGCGCAGCTGTGCAGTACCGGTTTTCAGCTGCTGCGCACCGTTGTCGAGTTGGACGATGCCGCTGGCCAGTTGCGCGCTGCCCGACGCGAGCTGCCGAACCCCGCTGCGCAGTTGCGTCAGCTTGTCGGTGAGCTGTTGTGCGGTCGGGCTGAACTCGTGCGCCCGGAGTTGGTCGCGGACTCCGCGTAAGGTGGCTGCAGCGTTGTTGGCCAACGGGTCTGGGCTGGCGGACAGTTGATCGATGACCGACGACATCGTGGTGGCCGCGGCGTTCTGCGCGGCGGTGACGTCGCCCAGTGCTGTGACGAGCGGATCGGTGGCCTGGATGATCCCGTTGGACAGCTGCCTGGCGCCGGAGGACACCTGCGCCGAACCGGATCGCGCGGTGTCCAGGCCTGCCGCGAGTTGCCCTGCGCCGTCGTCGACCTTGGCCGCACCGTCGGCGAGTTGTCGGGCACCGTCGGCGGCCTGTTTGATGCCGGCGCCGGAGGAAACGATCGTCGCCAGCACGTGATTGACCGCCTGTCCGGAGATCCGGGTCGACACCGCGTTGAGCACCTCCTGCATCGCGGTGGCGCCGATGCTGGACGAGATGTAGTTGTTGGCGTCGTTGAACACGGCGATCAGGTTGGCCTGCCTGGGGTGGTCGGTGGTCGCTGAGGCGATGGCTTCGCTGAAGTCGGGCGGCAACTCGACCATGAAGTAGTACTCGCCGTGGGCGACCCCGCTGCGCGCCTGCGCGTCGTTCACCACATGCCAGTCCAGGCCGCCATCGGCGGTCAGGCTCTGGGTGATCTGCTCACCGGCGTTGATGTGCTGGCCGGACACCACCGCGCCGCGGTCCGAGTTCACCAGTGCCACCGGCATCTTGTTCACTTCACCGAACGGATTCCAGAACGCCCACAAGTAGAGCGCACCGTAAACCAGAGGCAACAGCATCAGCACGACGATCGCCACGCGGGTCAGCCGGTTGCGCGCGAAACGTTTTATCTCCGAACCGAATGCGAGTCCTGCCAACATGGTCAGTCACCTCCGGTCGGGTTGTGCAGCGGGTTGGTCACGCCGACGACGACGGTGAAGCGTTCGGCGATCGCTTCGAGCCGTTCGACGGCGACCGCGCGGCGCGCGATGTCGCGAACCTGCTCGAGGTCGCCGACGAAAAGGATCGGCCGTCTCGACAGCAGCGCCAACGTGATTCGCAGCAGGAACAGTTCGAGGTCGGACAGTTCGACGATGTAGGTCTTGGGCGCAGGCGGGTCGATGTCGCCGAACACCAGGTCCATTTCGTCCTGGCCGGCCTCGATGGGCACGCGTGAGTACCACGGCGCCAGCCAGCGCCGCTGCTCGGCGAGCACGGTCTGCACGGTGACCGACTCGTCCAGGTCGTCGATGTCTTCGAATGCCGCGATCGCGCAGTGCCGACGGATCGCTCGCGGTTTCGTGTCGCCGAGCACGGTCAGCGTGCCGTGGCTGGGCTTGAACCGGCCCGCGAGCGTCAGCAGCAGCGTGGTCTGCTCGGGCCCGCCGGGCATCTGGATGGCGTGGAAGCCCGCTGTGAGCGAGAGATCGACGCCGGAGAACAAGGGCCCGTGTTCACCGTCCACCCCCAACCCGGTGGCGACGATCAGCGGCGGGTCGGGTTCGGGCTCGTCCTGTGCGTCCACGGGCCCATCTTCGTTGACGCTGCGCTCACGGCGCCCCTCACTCGCACATTTACGCCATAACCGCAGAGTCAACGGCCGAGTCAGGCCAGCGATTCCACCCACGCGCGATGCAGCGCGGCATACCTGCCGTCGGTTCTGCCGATCAACTCGTCGGGCGCGCCGTCTTCGACGATGCGGCCGTGGTCGAGCACCAACACCCGGTCGGCGACCTGCACGGTGGACAGCCGGTGCGCGATGACCAGCGCGGTGCGGTCGGCCAGCACGGTCTCCAACGCCCGCTGCACCATCCGCTCGCTGGGGATGTCCAGCGACGACGTCGCCTCGTCGAGTATCAACACGGCCGGGTCCGCGAGGAACGCCCGCGCGAAGGCCACCAACTGCCGCTGCCCCGCCGAGAGCCTGCCGCCGCGCTTGGCGACGTCGGTGTCGTAGCCCTCGGGCAGCGCATCGATGAACCGGTCTGCGCCCACCGCCGCGGCGGCGGCCACCACTTCGGAGTCGGTGGCGTCGGGACGGCCGAACCGGATGTTGTCGGCGACGGTGCCGTCGAACATGAAGTTCTCCTGCGTCACCATCACGACGTGGCGGCGCAACTCGCTCTGCGAAATGTCCCGCAGGTCAATGCCATCCAACGTCACGGTGCCCGACGTCGGGTCGTAGAACCGCGCGATGAGCTTGGCGATCGTGGTCTTGCCCGCGCCGGTGGTGCCGACCAGCGCGACGGTCTGCCCAGCCGGCACGGTGAAGCTCAGGTCGGGCAACACCGGCCTATCGGCCACGTACGAGAACTGCACGTCGCGGAACTCGACATCGCCGCGGACCTTCCCGAGCGGGACGGGACGCGAAGGCTCCTTGATACCCGGCTTCTCGGCCAGCACCCCGGCCAGCTTCTCCAGCGCCGACGACGCCGACTGGAAGGTGTTGAAGAACTGCGAGATCTCCTGCATCGGTTCGAAGAACATCCGCAGATACAGCAGGAACGCCGCCAGCGTGCCGATGGTCATCTGGCCGTGCAGCACGCGGTAGCCGCCATACAGCAGCACCACGCCGGTGGTCAGGTTGCCGACCAACTTCACACCAGGCATGAAGATCGCCAGCAGCCGGAACGTGCGCTCGTTGTCCGCCTTGTAGCGGTCGGCGATGTCTTCGAAGATCTCCTGGTTGCGCGGCTCACGCCGGTAGGCCTGCACCGCCTTGATGCCGGTCATCGTCTCGACGAACTGCACGATCACCAGCGCGGCGCTTTCCCGCACCCTGCGGTAGGTCTTGGCAGACTCGTTGCGGAACCACCAGACCAGCGCCACCAGGATCGGGAACGCGGCCAAACACATCAAGCCGAGCCGAACATCAAGTGTGACAAGCAGAATGGCGGTGCCGATCAGCGTCAGCACAGCGGTGATCAGGCTGTCGAAGCCGGTCTCCAGCATGTCCTGGATGGCCTCGACGTCGTTGGTGGACCGGCTGACCACGCGACCGGAGGTGTACCGCTCGTGAAACGCGATGTCCAGCCGCTGGAAGTGCCGGTACACCCGGCGCCGCAACTCGAGCAGCACCTTCTGCCCGATCCGGCCGGAGCGCTGCAGGAAGAACATCCGACTGGTCGCCTGCACCACGACCACCCCGCACAGCACCGCGACGACGACCATCAGCGTGTGCGCCGAACCGCCGGACAGGATCGGCGGAATGCCGTGGTCGATGCCGCGCTGCACCAGGATCGGAACCGAAAGGCGCGCAGCGTTTTCCACCACAACGACGAGCGCAAGCAGCGCGACGGTCATCCGGTACGGGCGCAGCAGCGAACCGAGCAGCGCACGCGCCTCGCGGCGACGCGGCAGGCTCTCGTCGATGGGCAGGTTGTCGTCCTGCTCCTCGGTGAGCCGGCCCCGCCATTCGGTGGTCGTCATCGGCGTTCCGCCTCGAACGACACGTAATCACGCGGCTCGTGCTCTTCGACCAGATGCTCCAGCCGCGTTCGCTCTTCGTCGTCCTCCCATGCGCAGACCCGCTCGGCGCGGTCGTCGAGTTCGTCGTCGGCCGCCAGCAGGTAGCGGTACTGCGGCACGGTGGCCAGCAGCTGCGCGTGCGTGCCGATGTGGGTGATGGTGCCGTCCTGCAGCAGCGCCACCTTGTCGGCCAGCAGCACCGTCGACGCGCGGTGCGCCACCACGATGCCCGTCACGTGGTGCAGCACCCGGCGCAGCGCCTCCTCGACGACGGCCTCGGTGTGCACGTCCAGCGCGGACAGCGTGTCGTCGAGCACCAGGATCCTGGGTGCGGCGAGGATGGCCCGCGCCAGCGACAGCCGCTGCCGCTGGCCGCCGGACAGGCTCATGCCCTGCTCACCGATGCGGGTGTCCAGCCCGAACGGCAGGTCATAGACGAACTGCGCGGCGGCCACCTCGATGGCCTGCGCCAGCTGCGCATCCGTCGCATCGGGCCTACCAAGCCGCAGGTTCTCAGCCACCGACATCGAGAACAACGTCGGGTCCTCGAATGCGGTGGCCACCGCTTGGCGCAGCGCGGGCAGGCTCAACTCCCGGATGTCGCGGCCGTCGATGCGGATCGCGCCCTCGTTGACGTCGTAGAGCCGCGACAACAGCGAGGCCAGCACCGACTTGCCCGACCCCGTCGAGCCGACCAGCGCCAACGTCTCCCCCGGTTCCACGGTGGCATTCACATGCCGGAGCGCCCAGTCCTCCGAGTCCGGGAACCTGAAGCCGACGTCGACGAGTTCCAGCCTGCCGCCCTTCGGCGGCTGCGCGACCGGGCCGTCGGTGATTTCCCGTGGCGCGTCGAAGATCTCGGCGATCCGGTTGGCGGCGGTGAACGACTCCTGCGTCATCGACAGCAGAAAGCCCAGCGATGCGATGGGCCACACCAGCGACAGCATCATCGTGATGAACGCGACGAGCGTTCCCATGGTGACGTACCCGTGCCCGGCGGCGTACGCGCCGAAGCCAAGCACCACGATCAATGTCAGGTTCGGGATGACCTCCAGCAGCGTCCAGAACTTGGCGGACACCGACACCCGGCCGACCTGCGTCTCGTACAGGTTGGTCAGTTGCTCGTCGAAGCGGTCGTAGGCGTAATCCTCACGGCCGAACGATTTGACCACCCGCACCCCAAGCGCGGACTCCTCGACGTGGGTGGCGACGTGGCCGGACTGGTCCTGCGCCAACCGCGACAGCCGGGTGTAGGCCTGCTGAAAGTGCAGCACCGTCAACGTGATCGGCACGATCGACACCAGCACGACCACACCCAGCGGCCAGTACATCGCCAGCAGGATCGCCGTCACGACGGTGATCTGCAGGATGTTCAGCAGCAGGAACACCATGCCGAACGACATGAATCGGCGAATGGTGCTCAGGTCGTTCATGATTCGCGACAGCAGCTGACCGGACTGCCACCTACCGTGAAACGACATCGGCAGGATCTGCAGCCGGGCGTAGAGGTCCTTGCGGATATCGGCCTCGACGCCCATGGTGGCGCGCGCCACCAGCCAGCGCCGGATGAACCACAGCACCGCCTCCGAGACGCCGACACCCATCGCGGCGGCGCCGAGCACCCACAGCCCGCGCTGATCCTGGTGCCGCACCGGCCCGTCGATGACGGCCTTGGTCATCAGCGGAATGGCCACGGTGGCAACGAGGCTGGAGATCGCGACGAGCACCATCGCGATCCACCGCCCCCGATACGGCAGCAGGTACGGCATCAACCGCCACAGATCCGAACCGGTACGGTGACGCGCCGGCGGTCGCGCGATCGCCGGCGCCGAGCGCAGAGGTGCTGCATCGAGTTCAGTCAAAGCGATCCCAGCGTCTCATGCCGCTACGACATCCTCGGAATCCTTTTCGCCACCGAACTGCGTCTGATACAGCTCGGCGTACCGCCCGCGCCGGGCCAACAACTGGTCGTGGGTGCCGCGTTCGACGATGCGACCGTCCTCGACGACGAGGATCACGTCGGCGGCCCGAACCGTGGAGAGCCGGTGGGCGATCACGATCGACGTCCGGCCCGCCAGCGCCTCCGACAACGCCTGCTGGACCGCCGCCTCCGACGCCGAGTCCAGCGACGCGGTCGCCTCGTCGAGGACGACCACCCGCGACCTGCCGAGCAGCAGGCGGGCGATGGTGAGCCGCTGCCGCTGACCGCCCGACAGCCGGTAGCCGCGCTCGCCGACGACGGTGTCCAGCCCCTCGGGCATGTCGGCGACGACGTCGGCGAGGCGGGCCCGGTCCAGCGCACGCCACAGGTCGTCGTCCGTCGCATCGGGCGCGGCCAGCGTCAGGTTGGACCGGATCGACTCGTGGAACAGGTGACCGTCCTGAGTGACCATGCCAACGGTGTCCTTCAGCGACGCGAACGTCGCATCGCGGACGTCGACACCATTCAAACGGACCGCTCCCTCGTCGACGTCGTAGAGCCGGCCGAGCAGCGACGCGATCGTCGACTTCCCCGCCCCCGACGAACCAACGAGCGCGACCATCTGACCCGGCTGCGCGGTGAACGAAACACCGTGCAGCACTTCGTCTCCGCCGCGGTCGTCCAGCTCGGCCACTTCTTCGAGCGACGCCAGCGAGACGGCTTCGGCGGACGGATAGGAGAACCGCACATCGTCGAATTCCACCGTGACGGGACCGTCTGGAATGGCCACCGCCTTCGGCTTCTCCTGGATCAGCGGCACCAGGTCGAGCACCTCGAACACCCGCTCGAAACTGACCAGCGCGCTTGCGATTTCGACGTGCGCGTTGGCCAAGGCGGTCAGCGGTGCGTACAACCGGGTGAGCAGCAATGCCAGCGACACGATCGCACCCGTCTGTAGATGTCCGCCGATCGCGAGCACTCCGCCGAGCCCGTACACCAATGCGAGCGCCAGCGCCGACATCAGCGTCAGCGAGTTCATGAAAACCGACTGCAGCATCGCGGTGCGCACCCCGATGTCGCGCACGCGTCCGGCGCGCACTGCGAATTCGCGCGATTCGGTGGCAGGGCTGCCGAACAGCTTCACCAGCGTCGCGCCCGGCGCCGAAAAGCGTTCGGTCATCTGGGTGTTCATCGTCGCGTTGTGGGTGGCCGCCTCGCGGGCCAACTGCGCCATGTTGCGCCCGACCCAGCGGGCCGGGATCAAGAACAGCGGCATCAGGATCAGCGACAGCAGGGTGACCTGCCACGAGATGCTCAGCATGACCACGAGCGTCAGCGTCAGCGTGACGATGTTGGTGACCACGCCGGAGAAGGTGTCCGAGAACGCGCGCTGCGCGCCCATCACGTCGTTGCCGAGGCGGCTCACCAACGCTCCGGTGCGGGTGCGGGTGAAGAACGCGACGGGCATCCGCTGCACGTGATCGAAGACGGCGGTGCGCAAGTCGAGGATGAGACCCTCGCCGATGGTCGACGACAACCACCGGGTCACCAACGAGATGCCCGCCTCGGCCACCGCGACCGCGGCGATCACCCCGGCGAGCGCGACGACTGCGCCGAGCGCGCCGCGGCCGATCTCGTCGACGACCCTGCCCGCCAGCAGAGGCGTCGCCAGCCCCAGCATCGCGCCCACCACGCTGACCGCCACGAAGCCGCCCAACCTGCGGTGGTGCCGGCCAGCGAACCGCCAGATGCGCAGCAGCAACCCCCGGTCGGCCAACAAGCGCAGGTCGCCGCCCCTCGCGCGGACCTGCCGATACAGACTTTGCCGCGCGACCGTTTCAAAACTCATGAAATCACCGTAGAACCTCAACAATTGATGAGGTCAACGGCTTCCCGCTGCCTCAGACGATGCCCAAATACCCCAGTACGCCTGCGGCGAAAACCACGAGCAGCGGGTTCAGCTTGGTGCGGACGAAGATCAGCGTGCACAGCGCGGTCAGCAGGTAGGCCCGCCAGTCGTGGTCGGCGGCCCGGCTCATCACCAGCGATGTCGCCATGATCAGGCCCACGGTCAGCGGCGCGAAGCCCTTCTCGACGGCGATCCGCCACTTCGCCTTCTGCGCCTTCTGCCAGAACAGCGTGACGGCGTACATCAGCGACGCCGCAGGCAACAGCATGGCGGCGGTGGCGATCAGCCCACCGACGATCGCGCCAGGGACGCCGCCGACCGTCAGGCCCGCCCCGTACCCGACCAGCGTCACGATCAGAATGCTCGGCCCCGGCGCGGTCTGCGAGATCGAGAAGATGTCTGCGAACTGGCCGTCGGTCATCCAGTGATGAGCCCTGACGGCCTGCATGTGCATCTCGGGCAGCACCGCGTTGCCGCCGCCGATCGACAGCAGGGACAGCGACGCGAACAGCGCCGCGACCTGAAGGTAGGTGTGAATCATGTGGGCTGCTTCTTCGGCCACGCCCAGATCAGGCTGACCGGCGCCAGGATCGCCAGCACTGCCGGAAGTGGCCAGCGCACAATGCCGTTCAGCACGAAAGCCGCCGCGAAGAGCAACACCGGCACCAGCCCGGTCAGGCACTTCTTGCCGGTCTGGATCACCATCGCCAACGTCAGCGCCACCGCCGCCGCCGACGCGCCGTGCAGGACACCCTTCACGGCCGGGATCTCCTTGAACCGGAAGTAGAAGAAGGCCGCGACCATGATCAGCACGACCGGCACCAGGCACAGCCCGAACACCGCGGCGAGCGCGCCGGGCAGACCGCGCATCTTCGACCCGGCGAACACCGCCATGTTGACCTGATTGGCGCCGGGCAGGATGCGGCACATCGTCATCGCGGACAGGAACTCCTCCTCGCCCATCCACTGCTTCTCGACGACGAGCACCTCCCGCGACCAGGCGGACAACCCGCCGCCGAACGATGCGAGCGCGATGTGGTTGAACGTCCACGCGAGTTCGAACAGCGTGACTCTGCCGGGCCCCGCGTCGACCTCACTCATGCATCAGGTCGTGGTCGTGGGGGAAATCGTCCTCCTGGTGCTGGGCCGGATCGAGCGGATCCGGCGCCTCGTAGTGATGAGAGGTGTCCCAGTCGCTGTCGAAGACCGCCTTGAGCCGGCCGACGATGGCCGGGTCGTCGGTCATGATGCCCAGTTCGCGGCGCAGGTCGAAGGCGCTGCGGTCGATGTTCATCGAGCCGACGAGCGCGTGGCGGCCGTCGACGATGATCAGCTTGGCGTGCACCCGCAGGTTCTTCTGCTTGTGCACCTTGACGCCGAAGCGCTTCAACGTCCGCAGCGACGCGAAGGTGTCCAGGATATCCCATTCGCTGATGCCGTGTTTGCCACCGCACAGCACATGCACCTTCACACCGCGATCGGCGGCCGCGGCCAGCCGCTCCAAAATAACGGCGTCGACATATTTCGGATGCTGCACATCGAGCCGCTCGGTGGCGGTGTCGATGAATTGCGCCATGTGATATCGCGAATTGGAATTGCTCCACAGCAGGCCTTCATAAGCCGAACAGTTCCAGTCACGCTCTTCCCAGTCGGCGTTGAATACCTCGATGATCTGCGCGACGTGATACGGGTTGTCGGTGATGACGCCGTAGTCGCGGGTGAGGGTGAAATACTTCTCCATCAAATTGAAGGTCGCGACGAGCGCCACATTATCGTCGACCACGATCGACTTTTCGTGCGTCACATAGAACTTCGAGCTGGACCACTTGACCGCGACCCCGGCGTTGCGGAGTTGCTCGAAGGTCTCGTCGTTGGCCCTGTCGCCGCCGGAGCGCGCGGCATTGAGCATGACGCGGACGTCGACGCCGGCATTCTTGCGGTCGATGACGGCGGCGATCAGGCTCGGCTCGGTGAATGTGAATTGCTTGATGAGAAGCGAATTCTGTGCGGAATTGATGAATTCGCGTACCGGGTCCAAGCCGTCATCGGGCTCGACAATCAAACGGGGAGACTGCGGGAGCATGATTTCGCAGATGCTAGCACCGGGTGTTTAGCAGCGCTTTGCTATCGGGGGAACGTTCAGCTGGCTGTGACACGGCGGTGACAAGACCGCCACAAGGGTGATGCCGAGTCCAACGGGTGGCTGCCACATCCCCGGCATGTCTTCAGGCAAGATTGCGGGCATGGACAGTGGAGCGGCATCGCCCCGCGTGCTCGTAGTCGATGACGACCCCGACGTGCTGGCGTCGCTGGAGCGCGGACTTCGGCTGTCCGGATTCGACGTGTCGACGGCCGTCGACGGTGCCGAGGCGCTGCGCAGCGCCACCGAGACGCGGCCCGACGCGATCGTGCTGGACATCAACATGCCGGTGCTCGACGGTGTCAGCGTGGTCACCGCGCTGCGGGCGATGGACAACGACGTGCCGGTTTGCGTGCTCTCAGCGCGCAGTTCCGTCGACGACCGGGTGGCCGGGCTGGAGGCGGGCGCCGACGACTATCTGGTCAAGCCGTTCGTGCTGGCCGAGTTGGTGGCGCGGGTCAAGGCGCTGCTGCGCAGGCGCGGCGCGACGGCGACGTTCTCGTCGGAGACCATCACCGTCGGCCCGCTGGAGGTGGACATCCCCGGCCGACGGGCCCGCGTCAACGGCGCCGACGTCGACCTGACCAAGCGTGAGTTCGACCTGCTCGCGGTGCTCGCCGAGCACAAGACCGCGGTGCTGTCCCGGGCGCAGCTGCTCGAGCTGGTGTGGGGTTACGACTTCGCGGCGGACACCAACGTCGTCGACGTGTTCATCGGCTATCTGCGGCGCAAATTGGAGGCCGGCGGTGCACCCCGGCTGCTGCACACGGTCCGCGGCGTGGGGTTCGTGCTCAGGACGCAGTGATGAGCGCTCGCGCGAATCGCCCGAGGACGCAGTAGGCATGAACCTGCTGTCCCGGATCTTCCGCAGCACACCTTCGCTACGCACCAGGGTGGTGGTCGCGACGGCAATCGGGGCGGCGATTCCGGTGCTCATCGTCGGCGCGGTGGTCTGGGTCGGCATCACCAACGACCGCAAGGAACGGCTGGACCGCAGGCTCGACGAGGTGGCGGGCTTCGCGATCCCGTTCCTGCCGCGCGGTCTCGACGAGATCCCCAAGTCGCCGAACGACAAGGACGCGGTCATCACCGTGCGCCGCAGCGACGGCCAGGTGACCTCGAATTCGGATATCGAACTACCCCGGTTGGCGCCGGGCTATGAGGACACCTACGTCGACGGCGTGCGGTACCGGGTGCGCACCGTGGAGATCCGCGGACCGCAGGGCCCGATTTCGGTCGCCGTTGGCGACACCTACGACGCGACCATCGCCGATACCAACAACCTGCATCGCAGGGTGATCATCATCTGCCTGTTCGCGATCATCGCGTCGACCATCTTCGGTTGGATGCTGGCCACATTCGCGGTGCGACCGTTCAAGCGGCTGGCCCAACAAACGGGCCAGATCGACTCGGCAGAGGAACCGCCGACCATCGAAGTGCACGGTGCCACCGAGGCGGTCGAGATCGCCGACGCCGTCAAGGGCATGCTCGAACGCATCTCGAAGGAGCAGGACCGGACCAAGGCCGCGCTCGCGTCGGCCCGCGATTTCTCCGCCGTGTCCGCTCATGAACTGCGCACGCCGCTGACCGCGATGCGCACCAACCTCGAGGTGCTGTCCACCCTGGATCTGCCGGAAGAGCAGCGCAAAGAGGTGGTCAACGATGTGATCCGCACCCAGTCGCGGATCGAGGCCACGCTCGGAGCGCTGGAGCGGTTGGCCCAGGGCGAACTGTCGACCTACGACGACCATGTCCCGGTCGACATCACCGAACTGCTCGACCGCGCCGCGCACGACGCGATGCGGGTGTACCCCGATCTCGACGTGTCTCTCGTGCCTGCGCCGACGGTGATCATCGTCGGGTTGCCCGCCGGTCTTCGGCTTGCCGTGGACAACGCGATCGCCAACGCGGTCAAACACGGCGGCGCGAAGCGGGTGCAGTTGTCGGCGGTGAGCTCGCGGGCGGGCGTAGAGATCGCGATCGACGATGACGGCGTCGGCATCCCAGAAGAAGAGCGACAGCTGGTGTTCGAGCGGTTCTCGCGCGGCTCGACGGCGTCGGTGTCCGGCTCCGGGCTTGGTCTGGCTTTGGTTGCGCAGCAGGCCGAATTGCACGGCGGCACAGCCTCATTGGAGAACAGCCCGCTCGGCGGGGTGCGGCTGCTGCTGCGGCTGCCCGGCCCTAGTTAGCGGGCGGGTGCGCCGAACGTGAGCTTGCGCGCGAAAAAATTGAGAAATTTCGCGCACGAGCTCACGTTCGACGAAGGTCTAGCGCGTGGCCAGCAGGTCGATGACAAATATCAGCGTCTTACCCGAGAGGCGGTGCCCGCCACCTGCCGGGCCGTAGGCCTGCGCAGGCGGGATGGTCAGTTGGCGACGACCGCCGACCTTCATCCCTGGGATGCCGTCCTGCCAGCCCTGGATCAGGCCGCGCAGGGGGAACTCGATCGACTCGCCGCGATTCCACGAGCTGTCGAATTCTTCGCCGGTGTCGTACTCGACGCCGACGTAGTGCACTTCGACCGTGCCGCCTGGCACGGCCTCCGCACCGTCGCCGACCACCAGATCTTTGATGACAAGGTCGGTCGGCGCAGGCCCGTCGGGAAACTCGATCTCTGGCTTGGTACTCATCGCACTCACCGTAGTCTGGATTCGTGACCAAGGATCAAGACATTCTCGCTCAGGTCAACAAGCTCGTCGCCGAGGAGAAGGAACTGCGGGACAAGCTGCAGCACCACGAGATCGACGAATCCGAGGAGCATCAGCGGCTGCGCGCGGTGGAAGTGGCACTCGATCAGTGCTGGGACCTGCTGCGGCAGCGGCGGGCGCTGCGCGACACCGGAGGCGATCCCCGCGAAGCCAAGGTGCGGCCTGCGGATGAGGTCGAGGGTTACCTCAACTGAACCAGCGCTATGACGCCATAGTTGTCGGCGGCGGACACAACGGCCTCGTCGCGGCGGCCTACCTGGCGCGAGCGGGCCGTCGGGTGCAGGTGCTCGAACGGCTTGACCACGTCGGAGGCGCGGCGGTGTCCGCGCATGCCTTCGACGGCGTGGACGCGCGACTGTCGCGCTACTCGTATCTGGTCAGCCTGTTGCCGCGGCGCATCATCGACGAACTGGGCGCTCGGGTGCGGTTGGTGCGCAGGCGCTACTCCTCCTATACGCCCGATCCTTCGACGGCGGGACGCACGGGCCTGCTGATCGGGCCGCAGTCGACCTTCGCGGCGATCGGGGCGGGCGATGACGAGGCCGGCGTCGACGAGTTCTACCGCCGCTGCCGCGTCGTGACCTCACGGCTGTGGCCGACGCTGACCCAGCCGCTGCGCACCCGCGACGAAGCGCGGCGGCACGTGGCTGACGACGAGGCGTGGCGGTTCATGGTCGACGAGCCGATCGGGCATGCCATCACCGCGGCGGTGTCCAACGATGTGGTGCGCGGCGTGCTGGCCACCGACGCGTTGATCGGGACGTTCGCCCGCACCGACGATCCGTCGTTGGCGCAGAACATCTGCTTCATGTACCACCTGTTGGGCGGCGGCACCGGCGACTGGGACGTGCCGGTCGGCGGGATGGGCGCGGTCAGCGGAGCGCTGGCGGCGGCGGCCGCCGGACACGGTGCCGAAATCGTCACGGGCGCAGAGGTTCTCGCGATCGATCCCGGCGGTGAGGTGCGCTACCGACGCGATGGCGATGAGCACACGGTGCACGCCGATCACGTGTTGGCGAACGTCACGCCGGTGGTGCTGGCGAGGCTGCTGGGTGAACCCGAGCCCGCGTTGGCGCCCGGTGCGCAGATCAAGGTCAATCTGATGCTGCGCCGGTTGCCGAGACTGCGCGACGACAGCGTGACGCCCGAGCAGGCGTTCGGCGGCACGTTCCACATCAACGAGACCTACAGTCAACTCGACACTGCGTACATCCGGGCCGACCACGGTCTGGTGCCCGAACCGCTGCCCTGCGAGATCTATTGCCATTCGCTGACGGATCCGAGCATCCTGTCGGATCGACTGCGCGAGTCGGGTGCGCAGACGCTGACCGTGTTCGGCCTGCACACTCCGCACAAGTTGGTCGCAAACGCCGAACCCGATCGGATGCGGGACACATTGACGTCGGCGGCGCTGAACTCGTTGAATTCGGTTCTGGCTGAACCGATTCAAGATGTGCTGATGGAGGACTCGGCGGGCAGGTTGTGCATCGAGGCGAAGACGACGTGGGACCTGGAGCAGTCGCTTGGCATGACCGAGGGCAACATCTTTCACGGTGCGTTGCAGTGGCCGTTCGCCTCGGACGACGAGCCGTTGGAAACCCCGGCGCAGCGGTGGGGTGTCGCGACGGCACACGACCGGATCATGTTGTGCGGCTCGGGATCCCGTCGAGGTGGCGCGGTGTCGGGCATCGGCGGCCACAACGCTGCGATGGCGGTGCTGGAGAGCTAGGGCATCTGGGCAGCCGACGCCATGTGGCCCTCATAGCCGTACTCAGCGGCCATCTGCCGATAGCCGTCCCTGAGTTCGCCGTAGGCGGCGGCGTCACCGCGCGCCCGCGCCAGCAGCGCGCGCAACCGCAGCAGCGTGAGGTCGCGCACCGCTACGTGATCGAGGGGTGCCGCAGCCAACCGCTCGACAGCGGTTTGCGCTTCGGCCATATCGTCCTCCGTGCCACGCTCGAGCAACGTGATCACCAGAACGGTTGTCGCCCACATCGAGAACGTGAACTGGCCGCTGTCATACAGCGTGTCCATTGCCGCCCGCATCACCGGGAACGCAGCGTCGAAATTCCCGCCCCGTGCGTCCTCGCGCGCGGCGTGGAGATCGAGGACGGGAAGTTCGGATTTGAAGAACTGTTTGCGGTCACACATCGCACGGAGCTCGGCCAGCATCTGCAATCCGCGTGACGTGTCGGCACGCGTCTCGACCAACGCGGCACCCAACATGTAAGTGGTCAGTCCCACCGCGTTGTGATCGCCGATTTCGCGGGCCACGCGGAACGCCTCCTCCATTTCGGCCCATGCGCCGTCGTCGGCGACCAGCGAGCCGGCCAGGAACAATGCGGCATACTTGTACGCCACCACGCTGGCGAATGTGAGTAGGTCGTGCTCGCGGGCCATCGCCACGGCTTCGTCAAAGTCGTTGTGCCAGCCCACGATACCGAGGAACAAGCGCGCGTACCCACGGAACACCAGGGCCAACGCCAGCGGCGACCCCGTAAGCAGCGAGCCCCTCAGCGGATCGCCGTCGGCGATGTCGATGCCGACCTGGGCCCACCGCAGCACATCGGCCATCGGACCTGTTTCCTGTTTGATGGCCAAGGGCCCCCACAACATCGCGAGCGTCGCATCGGGGTCACCAATGGATTCCAGCAGCGCTTCGTTCTCGGATGCCAGTAGTACGCCTTCGGCCACCCGACCCTCGGCCATGGATGCCGACATCTGTCCCAACATCGCCATGGCGAGTGACCGCTTGTCTCCTGCCGCCTCGCACAACTCGCGCAGCTCGTCGAACCCCGAACGGGTGAAACTGTCCGCCGACCGGAACGTCGTCGCGCACAGATTCGTCCGCGGCGCGATCCGCATCACGAGACGGTCCGAATCGTCGCGCGGTAGCGCATCGGCAACTTGCTGTGCGCGTTGCCAACTCGCCCGTGCGGCGCCGATGTCACGCGACGCCGACCAAGCACCGGCCCGCATGTGCCAGTCATAGGCCGCGTGGGCGTCGCCTGCCGCCTCGTAGTGTTCCGCGATCATCGGTGCATTCTGGTCGCTCTGGTCAAGTGTGGCGGCCAACCGTCGGTGCAACTGCGCCCGATCGGCTTTCAGCTGTGACTCGTAGGCGACGGCACGAATCAGCCCGTGCCGGAACGCATACCGGGGCGTCGGCCCGAACTCGATCTGATCCACCAACTCCGCCTGGACGAGATCGGCCAGTGCCGGTTCGATGTCCAATGCCGTCAGCGTTTCCGGGGCGAACTGAGATCCGATCACCGCCGCCGCGTTGAGCGCCCGCTTCGCGGCTGGCTCGAGACGGTCGATGCGCGCGGCGATCACAGCCTGCAACGTGCTCGGCACGCTTACCTCCCTGGCCGGTTCCACGCACAGATAGCATCCGCGACCGCCGATCAACACGTCCCGCTCCTTGAGGTCGCGGACGATTTCCTCCGCGAAGAACGGATTGCCGCCCGCACGGTCGGCGACCAGGTCGACGAGTTCGGTCACCGACCGGTCGTCGCCCAACAACTCGGCACCGAGTTGAGCCATCTGCGAATCATCCAGCGGCTCAAGGGCAATGGTCTGCGCCCGGGATATGCGCGCGAGCGCGCCCGCATACTCAGGGCGATACGTGATCAGCAGCAGCGACCGTGTCCGCGGCACGACGGCCACAAAGTCCGCGAGCATCGACTCGCTGATGTTGTCGATCCAGTGCGCATCCTCGACCACATAGACCGTCGGCGTGCTTCTCGCGAGCGCCGCGGCATTCACCATCGCCGCCACTCGCCGCCGCCTGGCATCGGGGTCGATCTGCGCGAGTGACGCCTCCGGGTCGCCGATGCCGAGGAGATCCTCCAGGATCAACAGGTCGTCGTCGTCCGCTCCGGAGAACCGCGTCCGGATCCGTACCCTGGCCTCAGCGGCATCCAGATCGGCGATGCCGGTCGCGGCCCGCAACAGACTGGCGGCGGCATGGAACGGGACGTCGGTGGTGTGCGACTCGCAGTGTGCCGTAACCACCTCTGCGCCAAGATTCGTTGCACGCGAAGCGATTTCGCGGACAAGGCGGCTCTTGCCGATGCCGGGCGAGCCCACCACCCCGACGACAGCGCCGTTGCCTTTGACGGCCCGCTCGAGCAGCCCGTTGAGCGCTCCCACCTCCCACTCCCGGCCGACGAACGTCGCCTCGGCGCGGTCGGTTCGCCTGCCGGTCGCGACGCCGAGAAGCCGGTGTGCAGGCACCGGCAACACGGCGCCCTTGATGTGCACGAGTTCCGGTTCGCCGAGCACTGCGTTGTTTTCGACCAGCCGCGCCGTCGATTCGCTCACCATCACACCGCCAGGCACCGCGACCGACTCCATCCGCTGCGCCATCCCGACCTGCTCGCCGACCGCGGTGTAGGCCAGCGGGCCCGCGCCGATCTCGCCGGTGATGACCTCGCCCGAATTCAGTCCGATGCGTAGCTGCAACGCGACGTCGTCGCGGCTCTGCACCTCGGCGGAGAGACCCTTCGCATCCTTCTGCACGTCCAACGCCGCACGGCACGCGCGCAGTGCGTGATCCTCGAACGCGATCGGCGCACCGAAAACCGCCATGATGCCGTCGCCGGTGAACTTGTCCACGGTGCCGCCGTAGCGCTGCACCGTCCTCGACGAGCGATTGAACAGTTCGGTCATGATCTCGCGGAGCCGCTCCGGGCCCACGGACGCCGCGATGTCCATCGAGCGAACGACGTCGGCGAACAGCACGGTGACTTGTTTGTACTCGGCGTGGCTGTCCATCACGGCGACGGGCGAACCACACGCGTCACAGAATCGGGCGCCGTCCCGCGGTTCGGCGCCGCAATTGCGACACGGTATCGCCACCGCCAAATGATATGGCTAGCGGCTTGCCACGCGGTCCAGGATGGTCTGCAGAGCCCTCAGGTCCGCGGGGTCGAGCGCGGCCAGCGCGGCAGGCGCCGGATCCTCGACCGCGTCGATCTTGTCGACCATCGCGCGGCCTGCGTCGGTGAGCGAGACGACCTTGCAGCGGCGGTTCGTCGGGTCGGTTTCGCGCACCACCAGGCCACGGTCCTCGAGATCGTTGACCGCGACCGTCGTCGCGGGCGGATCCATCGTCGCGGCGTGTGCGAGTTGTTTGACGGTCATCGACTGCCTGCTCAGTCGCACGAGGATGCGCACCCTGCTGAACGGCAGCCCGCTGCACTCGACGACCGCGCGCTTCCACCCGTCGCGGTTGTCGTGCACCAGCGACGCAATCGTCCGCCAAACCCCGTCGGCCAGAACGTCATCGGACATCGGCGCTCTCCTTCACCGCAGTCCCGGCCACCAGTGGGGCCAGTCGATCCGCGGATCTCAGTGCGCGCGCCGACGTGGAGAACACCGCGAGCGCGAGGATCACCACACCCAGCCCGGTGCAGATCAGCCACAGCGGCCTGGCGGCTACCGCGAAGTCGACGCCCGTCCCGGCCAACGCGGAGCCGACCACCGAACCGCACAGCGCCACACCGACACTCACGCCGACCTGACGACTGGTCGAGGCCACCGCCGAGGCCGCGCCCGCCCGATCGGTCGGCATGCCGCTGACCGCCGCATTGGTGATCGGCGCGTTGACCATCGAGAAGCCGACGCCGAACACGGCGAAGATCACCAGGATCTGCCACACCGCGGTGGTCGCGGTCAACCGCGTGAGCAACACCGTCGCGGCGGTGATCAGAACGCCGGCGATCAGCAGCGACGGCCGGCTGCCGAACCGACCGACCATCCGGCCCGACAGTGGTGAAAAGATCAGCGCGCCAACGGCAACGGGCAGATAGATCAGGCCGGTGTGCAACGCCGAGAAGCCCCGCTCATTTTGTAGGTACAGCGACATCACGAACAGGAACGCGCCCCATGCGGCGAACGCGCACACCGCGATCATCGTCGCCGAGGCGAACGGGATGCTGCGGAAAAACCGTAGGTCGATGAACGGATCGTGGCGGCGCGATTCGTAGTACAGGAACGCCACGAAGGCGAGCAGCGCGACGACGCCGACCACGATGTTGCGGGTGTCGGTCCAACCGCGGGCCGGGCCTTCGATCATCACGTAGACCACGCCGAACAGGAACGCCATCCCGAGACCCTGGCCGATGGGGTCGACGTCACGCATGGTGACCGAGCGCGATTCCGGTACGAAGATGGCTGTCAGCACGATGGCGAGCGCGCAGATCGGCAGGTTGATCCAGAACACCGCCCGCCAGTTGACGAGTTCGATCAGCGCGCCGCCCACGATCGGGCCGAGCGCCATCGAGATGCCGACGACTCCACCCCAGACCCCGATCGCGCGTGCGCGCTCGACGCGTCCGGTGAACACCTGCGTGATGATCGACATCGCGACCGGGTTCAGCATCGAACCGCCGATGGCCTGCAGCATGCGAGCCAGGATCAGGATCGAGATGTTGGGCGACAAGCTGCACAGCAGCGACCCGACCGCGAAGACGACCAGCCCGATCTGGAACGTCCGCCTGCGCCCGAAGCGGTCTGCCGTGGCACCCGAGAGCAGCAACAACGAGGCGAGCACCAGCGTGTAGATGTCGATCACCCACTGCAGTTCCGACGCCTTGGCGCCGAGATCGGCGCGGATGTTCGGTATCGCGACGTTGACGATCGTCGCGTCCATCGACACGATCAGCAGGCTCAGGCAGCAGGTCACCAGGATGATGGCCTTGCGCCGCGAGCTCAACGACCGGACGACAGCTTCATTCACGCAACAATTGTGAAACTACAACTGTTGGCTGTACAAGCTCGGGCGCGGTGAAATGCGTCTCAGGCCGCGAATGTGGGGTTATGCCACGCCTCGCCCGCCCAAAGCGTGCGGGTAACCCACGTTCGGCGGAACCCGTGAAGCCTCAGCGGGCGTCGAGGGCCTTGTAGTCGCGCTCGGTGTAGCCGGTGTAGATCTGCCGCGGACGACCGATCTTGCCGCTGCCGTCCTCATGCATCTCGCGCCAGTGCGCGATCCACCCGGGCAGCCGGCCGACCGAGAACAACACGGTGAACATCCGGGTCGGGAAGCCCATCGCGCGGTAGATCACGCCGGTGTAGAAGTCGACGTTCGGATAGAGCTTGCGCTCGACGAAGTAGTCGTCGGTCAGCGCGACCTCTTCGAGCGCCTTGGCGATGTCGAGCAATTCGTCGTCGCCGCCGAGCTTGCCGAGGATCTTGTCGGCCTGCTCCTTGACGATGCGCGCCCGCGGGTCGTAGTTCTTGTACACCCGGTGGCCGAAGCCCATCAGCTTGACGCCGTCTTCTTTGTTCTTGACCTTCTTGACGAAGTCGTGCACGTCGCCTTCGGACTGGCGGATCTTCTCCAGCATCTCCAGCACCGCCTGGTTGGCGCCGCCGTGCAGCGGACCCCACAGCGCGTTGATGCCGCCGGAGATCGAGGTGAACAGGTTGGCCTGCGACGAGCCGACCAGCCGCACCGTCGACGTCGAGCAGTTCTGCTCGTGGTCGGCGTGCAGGATGAGCAGCAGGTCCAGCGCCCGGACCACCTCCGGGTCCACCTCGTACGGTTCGGCCGGGAAGCCGAACGTCATCCGCAGGAAGTTCTCCACCAGGCTCAGCGAGTTGTCCGGGTACAGGAACGGCTGGCCCACCGACTTCTTGTACGCGTACGCCGCAATGGTCGGCAGCTTGGCCAGCAGCCGGATGGTGGACAGCTCCACCTGCTCGTCGTCGAACGGGTCCAGCGAATCCTGGTAGTACGCGCTCAGCGCGTTCACCGCGCTGGACACCACCGGCATCGGGTGCGCGTTGCGGGGGAAGCCGTCGAAGAACCGCTTCAGGTCTTCGTGCAGCAGCGTGTGGCGCTGGATCTGGTGGGTGAACTTCTCCAACTGCTCCGTCGTGGGCAGCTCGCCGTAGATCAGCAGATAGCTGACTTCGAGGAAATTGGACTTCTCCGCGAGCTGCTCGATCGGGTAGCCGCGGTAGCGCAGGATGCCCGCGTCGCCGTCGATGTAGGTGATCGCGCTCCTGGTGGAGGCGGTGTTGACGAACCCCTCGTCGAACGTGGTGTAGCCGCTCTTGGCCAACAGCGAACCCAACGCGATGCCGTCGGCCCCCTCGGTGGCAGTGACGATGTCTAAGTCAAGCTCGCCGCCGGGGTAAGAGAGGCTGGCGTGCTCACCACTGGATGGGTTATCGGCCACGGGAATCCCTTCGTCGCTGCCGTCAATGCGGAGGTCTGCCCTACAAAAGGTAGTCCCATTCCAGCAGTCGTGCCCGAGCGGGGGCGGCGACTTAGCTAGACCGAGGGTCGCGCGTCGGAGATTTCAGCCATGAACTCGGCGTATGTCGCCTCCAGTCGCGCGACGATGCTGTCGATGTCGACGGTGGCCCAGTCGACCTCCGGCAAGCCGAGATCGGCGAACGCGGTCATGATGATCCCGCCCCACATCGCGGAGACGAGGCGCAGCCGACGGTCGTCGATGGGCACGCCGAGCCGCTTGGCCAGTTCGATGTTGACGGCGTGGGGCCGGAACTCCAGCGCCGCGTGCCGCAGCGTCGGTGACGACATGATGATCCGGACGATGCACAGCATTCGCTCCGCCGAGAGCGCGCCCGGCGGCGCTGTCTTCGTGCCGGTGTACATCGCGATATAGGAGCGACGCAGCGCCTCGAAGTGATTCAGATCCGCGGGCTGCTTGCTGAGTTCCTCGGCGGCCGTGCCGAGCGCGTCGTCGACGAGCGCCAACGCGATGGCGTCCTTGGTCGCGAAATACCGGCTGAAGGTGCGCGGTGAGACGTCGGCGACGGCGGCGATCTGGTCGACGGTGGTGCGCTCGAAGCCCTGGCGGTCGCAGAGTTCGACCGCCGCGTCGATCAAGGTGGCGCGGGTGCGTTGCTTTTTACGTTCCCGCAAACCGAGGGCTGGCACGCCCCTGACTTCAGCCACGAAGGGCATCCTAAGCATGGTTGTTAGGTTTTCGCTTAGAAAGTGGCGACTACCGACAGTTGGCGACGGTCATACTTTGTCGCCCTCAGCCACCCGGTAGCGGATGAATGCAGGCACGACCAGCGCGGCGACCAGCACGCCGACCACCACCAGCGCCCCGCCGCCCGCGGCGGCGATTGTGGTGCCGACCGCCGCGGCGGCCGCACCGTGGGCGGCGTCAGCCAACCGGGGGCCGCCTGCGACCACGACCGTGAACACACCCTGTAGCCGGCCACGCAGATCGTCGGACGCCACCTGTTGCAGAATGGTCGACCGGAACGCCGCCGACACCATGTCGGCCGCTCCACCAATTGCCAAGAACGCCAACGCAATCCACAGCCAGATGCCGGTGTGGCCGGACGCGAACCCGCCCGCCAGTCCGAAGCCGATCATCGCCACACCCCACACGACGACCGAGACCACCACCGCGAAGCCGTGGCGCTTGATGCGGGGGAACCAGCCGGAGAACACCCCGCCTACCACCGCGCCCGCCGACATCGCCGCAGCCAGCAGCGCCATCGTGGTGCCGCCCTCGATCGGTCCGCCGAAACTCTGGTGCGCCATTTGCGGGAACAACGCGCGCGGCATGCCGAGGATCATCGCGATCAGGTCGACGACGAACGACATCAGCACCACCTGGTTGCCCGCCAGGTAGCGGAAACCGTCCATGACCGCGGTGAATCCGTATCCCGACGAGCCGCTGGCCCCGTTGACGGGCGGCATCGGCGCGAGCCGGAACGTCGCCCAGATCGGCACGATGCAGGTGATGGCGTCGATCAAATACAGCGTCGACAGGTCGACCCAGTGCAGCAGCACACCCGCCAACAGCGGCCCGACGATCGCCCCGAACTGGAACACAGTGAAGTTCAGCGAGTTGGCGGCGGCCAGCTGCTCGCCGGACACCATCCGCGGGATCGCCGCCGACCGGGTGGGGCTGTTGATCGCATAGAAGGCCTGCTGCACCGACAGCAGGCACAGCACCACCCAGACGTTGTTCAGCGTCAGCGCGGCCTGAAGCCACAACAACACCGACGACAGCGCCAGCCCGATCGAGGCGAGGATCAACAGCGTGCGCCGGTCCATCGCGTCGGCCCATGCGCCGCCGAGCAGTCCGAACACGACAAGCGGAACCAACGCGAACAGCCCGGACAACCCGACATAGGCGGAGTTCTGCGTCAGCGCGTACAGCTGCACCGGCACCGCGAAGATCGTCAGGTTTCCGCCGATCACCGTCACGATGCCGGACAGCCAAAGCCGCCGGAAATCCGGGGATTGCAGCGGTGTGGTGTCGGCGAAAAGTCTGCGCACTACGGCTGGAGCCGCTCGACGCGGCAATTCTCCGATGTCACCGGCCCGCCGGTGACGCTAAAAACGCGAATCCTGTTGTGCACCCGGTTTTCCCGGCCCTGCCAGAACTCCACGACCTCGGGTGCGATCAGGTAGCCGCCCCAGTTCGGTGGCACCGGCACCGCGTCGAGGTCCGCGAATCGGGCGGTCACCTCGGCCAGCTGCTCCAGCAGCGCCGCGCGCGACGCGATCGGCTTGGACTGCTGCGACGCCCACGCGCCCAACTGCGAACCGCGGGGCCGCTTGGACCAGTAGTCGGCGGTCGCCTCGGCGGACACCTTGGTCACCGGACCGCGCACGTGCACCTGGCGGCCGAGCAGGAACCACGGAAAGGTCGCCGACGCGTACGGCGTCGTCGCCAACTGTTCGCCCTTGGCCGAGTCGTAGTTGGTGAAAAACGTGATCCCGGTTTCGTCCACGCTTTTGCACAACACGGCACGCGTCGCGGGCCTTCCCACCTCGTCGACGGTCCCGACCACCATTGCGTTCGGTTCGGCGACGCCCGCGGCCTCGGCGTCGGCCAACCACTTGCGCAGCAGCGCCACCCAGCCGTCGGCGAGCCAGTCGGCGTCCAGGTCGCTGCTGCCGTCCTTCTCGGCGGACCCGTACTCGACCCGCATCCGGGCCAGGCGTTCGTCGTCGGAAGTTGCCACCCGACAAAAATACGCCGCGGCCGTCTGTCGCCTGGTTACCGACCGGTAGACAGCGCGGACGGCGCGAGTGCAAGAATTTGGCCATGACTACGACGTCAGCGGTACCGGAAGGTTTCGTCGAGGGGCTCGAGGGCGTGGTCGCCTTCACCACCGAGATCGCAGAACCGGACAAGGACGGCGGGGCGCTTCGGTACCGGGGCGTCGACATCGAAGATCTGGTCAACCGGAGGGTCACCTTCGGTGACGTGTGGGCGCTGCTGGTCGACGGCAAGTTCGGGCACAGCCTGCCGCCAGCCGAACCGTTCCCGCTGCCCATCCACAGCGGTGACGTCCGCGTCGACGTGCAGGCCGGGCTGGCGATGCTGGCGCCCATTTGGGGCTACCCGCCGCTGCTCGACATCGACGACGCGACCGCCCGCGACCAGTTGGCCCGCGCATCGGTGATGGCGCTTTCGTACGTCGCGCAGTCCGCGCGCGGCATCTACCAGCCCGCGGTTCCGCAGCGGACCATCGACCAATGTTCCACGGTCACAGAGCGTTTCATGACGCGCTGGCAGGGTGAACCGGACCCGCGGCACGTCGAGGCCATCGACGCGTACTGGGTGACGGCGGCCGAACACGGCATGAACGCGTCGACGTTCACCGCACGGGTGATCGCGTCGACGGGTGCCGACGTCGCGGCGTCGCTGTCCGGGGCGATCGGCGCGATGAGCGGTCCGCTGCACGGCGGTGCCCCGGCCCGGGTGATCCCGATGATCGAGGAAGCCGAGCAGACCGGCGACGCCCGCGCGGTCGTCAAGGGCATCCTCGACCGCAAAGAGAAGCTGATGGGCTTCGGTCACCGCGTCTACCGCGCGGAGGATCCGCGGGCCCGGGTGTTGCGGGGCACGGCGAAGCGACTGGACGCGCCGCGGTACGAGGTGGCTGCCGCGTTGGAGCAGGCCGCGCTCGCCGAACTCCGCGAACGTCGCCCGGATCGCGCCATCGAGACCAACGTGGAGTTCTGGGCCGCAGTCATTCTCGACTTCGCACAGGTGCCGACGAAGATGATGCCCGCGATGTTCACCTGCGGGCGGACCGCGGGCTGGTGTGCGCACATCATGGAGCAGAAGCGGCTTGGCAAGCTGGTTCGCCCGGCGGCCATCTACGTCGGTCCGGGACCGCGCAGCCCCGAGTCCGTCGAAGGATGGGACCAAGTCGCGAACTCGTGACGGATCCGGTTGCCACCTTCGCCTCGGCGGCGCACAGTTTCGCCGCGCTGGTGCATGAGCTTCCGGCTGGCGGCTGGGACGGTCCCGGTCTCGGCGAGTGGGATCTGCGCTCGCTGGTCGGTCACGCGTCGCGCTCGCTGATCACGGTCAGCACCTACTTGCAGCAGCCCGCCCAGCGCGAGGACATCAAGACACCGCACGAGTACTACGCCATGGTGAATCCGACGGTGCTCGGACTGGAGCCGGAGGGTGTCCTCGAGCGTGGCAGGCAGGCGGGCCGCGACCTCGGAGATGATCCAGCCGCGACGGTCGACGGACTGGTGTCGCGGGTGCTGGATGAGTTGGATGGCGTCGGCGATCCATTGATCACCGTGATCGGCGGCGCAGGCATCCGGCTGCACGCCTATTTGCCGACACGGACGTTCGAGCTGGCAGTGCATGGACTGGATATTGCTCGCGCCGTTGGCATTTCGTTCACACCGCCGCCCGACGTGTTGGAGGAGGCGACCGTGTTGGCGGCGCGTATCGCGGCCTTCGCAGGGCATGGCGAACCCGTGCTGTTGGCGTTGACGGGACGAGCCGAGTTGCCGTCGCCGTTCTCTGTCGTCTGAACGCGCCCACGTGTCGGTGGCGGGTGGTTGTATGGCCGACATGGCAATCGAAGTACAACCATCCGTATCCCCGCATCTGTGTGTCGACGGCGCCGCCGCCGCAATCGACTTCTACGTCAAGGCTTTTGACGCTGTAGAGCTGGGGCGGGTGCCAGGACCGGACGGCAAACTGGTGCACGCCGCGCTGCAGATCAACGGCTCGACGGTGTTGCTCAACGACGACTTCCCGGAGTACAACGACGGAAAGCCGTCGACCCCGACGGCGCTCGGCGGCACACCGGTGACCATCCACCTGACGGTCACGGATGTCGACGCGAAGTTCCAGCAGGCGCTCGACGCAGGCGCCACCGTGGTCGCGCCGCTGGACGACCAGTTCTGGGGTGACCGCTACGGCGTGCTCCGCGATCCGTTCGGACATCAGTGGTCACTGGGCCAGCCGGTGCGCGAGGTGTCGATGGAGGAAATCGCCGAGGCGATGCAGCAGGGCTAGACAGCCAATCCCGGGATGTACATCGCCAGCACACTCAGCGGTAGCGAGTGGTTGGCGTCCTTGGTGATCGCACTGATCGCGGCGATGCTCGCCGGCTTCGGCGTGCGCTCCAGCTCCGGCGTCGTCGGATCGGACCCGTAGAGGCCGAACTGCAGGTCGTAGCCCTCGACCCATTCGAGGTTGTCCACGAAAGACCAATACGTGTAGCCGCGGATGTCCATCCCGTGGGCGAGCAGGTCCTGCACCACCGCGATGTGGCTCACGATGTACGACGGCCGCTTGGTGTCCTCGTCGTCTGCGATACCGTTCTCGGTTACCCACAACGGTTTTCCATATGACGCCGCGAGCTCGAGCACTTCGCGGAAGCCGCCCGGGTCGGTGGGCTGGTTGAAGTCGCTGCAGTTTGGCTGCGACGCCGAGCACCGCACCGGCAGACCCTGCAGGAACGGGAAGCCCGGGATCGGCGCCAGGCCGAAGCCCTGCATGGGCTGCGACCCGTAGTACTGCACGCCCATGAAGTCGACCTTGTTCTTGAAGTCCTCGTGAATTTCGTTCGCCTGTTTGATCCCGTCGAAGTTCGCGTCGACCCAGCCGTCGATCACCGCGTTCGGGAACCACTTGTTGTAGAACTGGTTCCACGCGTTCGCGGCCTGCACGTCCAGCGGATTGATCGGATTGGCCGGCCGCGCCGGGATCATGTTGTTGGTGAATCCGACGAACGCCGCGGGCTGGCCGTCCTTGGCGATCTTGGTGTCCCACTGGTGGATCGCGTCGTATGCCGCGACGTGCCCCTTGGCCTCGTTGACCAGGAACGTCGACGCGAGGTCGGGCCGGATCACCCCCGGCGGCCAGTTCGGCACCAAGCCGGGGATGGCGAGGAACTCGGTCAGCACGGGCGGGAACGGTTCGTTGAGCGTCGTCCAGTTGTCGACCTGGTCGCCGTATTTCCACGCGACGTAAGCGGCGTACTTCTCGAACTCGTCGGGCGTCGTCGGCGACAGCCAACCGGCGGCGGGCGCAGGCAGCCCGAGTTGAATCAGGGGCCGCGCCGTGATCGGGTCGTGCACCCACGTCGGCAACGTGAAGTGGTTGACCGACACCAGCGGTTCCAGGTTGTGTGCGCGCAGCGAGTCGAACACATCGCGGTAGTGCTGCACCTCGGCCTGGTTGGCCAGCGCGTCGAGGGCCTGCAGGTCGGCCAGGCTGACGGTGCCACCCTCGTCGGAGATGTCAACGGAGGCAGTCGAGTTCGGGAAGATGCGGCTCCACTCGATACTCATCCGGAAGGTGTCCATGCCGAGTTGGTCGTGGGCGAGTGCCGCGTCGCTGTCGTAGGAGACGTACGTGCCCGGCCCGTTCTCCGGCACCCCGTTGGCGATGCCCAACAACTGATTGATCGAGTCGTGCACCCACTTGTACCAATCCGAATTCGGGTCGACGGGTGAGTTGGGGCCGCCCTCGGCCTGGAAGCCTGCGTGCGCCACGCCCCAGTGGAAGCTCGCCGGGAACGACAGGTCGACGCCCGCCACCGGGTCGACGTTGACGGTGATCTTCTGGGCCACCGCGTCACCGCCGCCGGGGTTGATGAAGTTGCCGAGGATCGGCACGAACTTCAACAATCCCATCGGGCCGTGGACGTGCAGGCCGGCCGCCTTGTCGCTGACCACGACGGTGAACTCGTCGGTGCCGCCGACCGCGGCCATCGCGTTCATCGGCCGGTAGGTGAAGTTGCCGTCCTGATCCACCTCGAGCGTGCCGCCGTTGAGCGGCCTGCCGACCACGGTGTAGGTCAGCGGATCACCGTCGGGGTCGACGGCGCCGATGTTCCCGGTGACGAGCCCGTTCTGCTGCGGGTTGACCACCGGGTGGACGCGCGGTGTGCCGTTGAACAATTCGCGCCGCACCCACGCCAGCAGGGTCCACGCGGTAGGTGGCTGCGTGGGTGCCGACGGCAAACCGGCCGCGAACGGATCGAGCACCGCCTTGACCACGCTGGACACGAGGCCGCCGACGTAGGTCACGACGGTGGTCGGGTCGTAGGCCGTCGGCCACGGCCGCAGCGACGGGACGGGCGGTGTGGTCAGCTTCGTGGTCACCGCGGCTGATGTGGTCTGCGGGGTTGCCGAGAGAGTCTGCGCCGCAACGGATGTCACCGGCTTCTCGGCGACCGCCGCTTTGGCAGACGGTTGCGGGTCGGTGTCGGTGTCGGTGTCCGCCTTCACCTCGGCGGCGGCGACCTTGCTCGCGGGCGCTTTCGCGGGTTTGGCGCTGTCCGCGGACTTGACCGTCTTCTTGGGTTTGGGCTTCTTCTTCGTCGGCTTGGTGACCTCGTCGTCGTCCTTCGGCTCCGGACTGGTCACGGTCTCGGGTTTCGTCGGCTCACTCGACGGTTGGTCGGCCGTCTCGGAGGTGGTCGACGCCTTCTCGGTGGCGGTCGAATCAGGCGTATCCGCCCACGCCGGCGCGCACCCGTATCCGGTGGCCAGCGCGACGCCGATACCCAGCGCAACGGCCAATCCTCCGACCCGACCGATATAGGCAGCAGGACGCATGGCTTTTGCTATACGCGAAGCCGCCCGTCAGCCGGGTGGATTTCGGGAAACTTCGGCCGCCGAGACTACGTTTTATGACGGTTTTCAGCGATTTTTCGTCATATTCCGTACTCTCGGCGCGCGAAAGACAGTTACCGACGCAGGGCCGCCAACAGGCGCTCGTGCACCGGCGGTGTGGGCGCGGCGGCCGCGGCGGCGAGCATGTCGCTGACCGCGGTGAACTTGTCGCGTGGCCGCACTCCGCCGCCGCGAGCGATTTCCGCGGCGTCGATGGCCTTCCATCCCCCACCGTCGATGACGTCGGGCCTGCGACTGCGCACCAACTTGTCCAGCGCCTTGCCGGTCGGGTCGGTGAGCAGATCGCGGTTGTAGTCGGCCACCAGGTTGTGCACCGTTTCCGCGGCGCATGACTTGTTGGTGCCGATGAATCCGGTCGGGCCTCGCTTGATCCAGCCTGCGACGTAACTGCCCGGCGCCCCGATGACCCGGCCGCCCTCGTTGGGTACCACCGCCGCCGACTCGTCGAACGGCAGACCCCGAATGGGCTTGCCGCGGTAGCCGATTGAGGTCAGCACGAATCCGGCTGACATGGTTCGCTGTTCGTCGGTGCCCGTCATCGTGAACTCGGCCGCCTCCGCGCGCGTGTCCCCCACGACGCGATGCGGTGTCAGGTGGTAGGCGAACCGGATACGGGGGCGGGTGGCAGGCGTGGACGCATCGCCGAGCTTGGACAGGACCTCGAGTTTGTTGCGCGTCAACGGATCTGAGGCGTCCGCGAGGTCACGCAGCACGAGATCGTGGTCGGCGGCGTCGAGCACCACGTCGCACGTCGACGCCAGCCCGATCAATTCCGGCAGCGTGAACGCCGAATCTGCGGGGCCGCGGCGGGCCGCGATGACCACCTCCTCGACCCGCGACTCGCGCAGCGCGGCCAACGCGTGGTCGGCGATATCGGTGCGCGCCAGCACGTCCGGGTCCGTCGTCAGGATGCGCGCCACGTCGAGGGCGACGTTGCCGTTGCCGATGATGACCACTCGCTCATCGCTCAAATCGATTGGCAGATCGGCATATTCGGGATGGCCGTTGAACCAGGCCACCACCTCGGTGGCGGTACCGGTGCCGGGCAGGCCCATCCCGTCGATGTCGAGGCGACGATCGCTCGGCGCGCCGACGGCATACAGCACGGCGTGATGATGGGCGAGCAGTTCGTCATGCGTCAGGTCCGATCCCACCTCGACGTTGAGGTAGAACCGAAACCCGCGCCGCCCGGCGATCCTGTCGAACAGCTTGGTCACCCGCTTGGTGCTCTGGTGGTCGGGAGCGACCCCGGCCCGCACCAATCCGTATGGCGTCGGCAGTCGTTCGAAAACATTGACCCGCACGCCCTGCTGGGTGAGCAGTTCGTCGGCGGCGTACATGGCCGCGGGCCCGGAGCCGACGATCGCCACCGTCAGCGGCCCACCGGCGCGGGACTCGACGTAGGGCGCCTCGAGCACCGGCGCCAACTTCGACGACGGCGGCAGCTTGCCTTCCCGCTTCGGATAGAACGCGGCGTTCAACTCGACGAACGGCAACTGCTCGGGTGCCAGCTTGGTGTCCGGCGCGATCGCCCCGACCGGACACGCGCTGACGCACGCGCCGCAGTCGACGCAGGCCGCCGGGTCGATGTAGAGCATTTCGGCGGTGGCGAAGCCCGGCTCATCCGGTGACGGATGGATGCAGTTCACCGGGCACGCGTAGACACAGGACCCGTCGCTGCAACACGACTGGGTGATTACGTGCGGCATTGCACTCCTAAGCGGCGGCCACCACGTGCTGGCGCTGCGGTTCGCTGCGGTAGCGGCTGGGCCGGCCGTCGATCCTGCAGATCCGCCACACCAGCTTGGCAACCGGGTTGATCAGTCCGGTGTCCTTGCACAGCATCCGGACGTCGCCGAACATGTCGCGCAGCATCTGGCGGGACTCGGGCGAGGAGAAGAACACTTCTTTGCGCACCGAACGTGGAATGTCGAATTCCTTCCAGAACGCTCGAGGCGGCACGATGATCGCCGAGCACAGCACGCGCATCACGATCGGCACGTAGATCGACAACCAGAACCGCTTACGCCGCGGCAGCCTCGGGATTCGCTTGCGCAGATATTCGTGCGCGAACGAGATGTGGCGAGCCTCCTCGGCGACGTGGATCGCCATCACCCGCTCCATGATCGGGTGTAGCGACTTGCCTTCGCGCAGAACGTTTTTCTGCGTGTGGTCGATGGGTTCCTCGCCTGCGAGGATGCCGAACCAGAACGGGATGGGCAGCGGCCCGGCCACCAACGGGATCAGCGGTTGCACCCACTTCAGCAGTCGCGGCATGCCCGGCACGTCGGCGCCGATGCGGTTGACCATCTCCTGGAACATCATGGTGTGGTTGCACTCTTCGACCGCCTCGTGCAGGCAGTACCGGTACTCCGGTGAGCCGTTGGGCGTCCAGAAGGCGTACTCCATCAGCCCACGGATCAGGATCGACTCGAAGTGCAGGCCGACCTTGGCGACGTTGGCCTGGCGCCACATGCCGATCTCGATCTGACGTTGGATTGGCTGCGCCTGATACCAGGGGTGACGACCGAACGGATCGGTCGCAGGCAGGATCCAGCGCTCGTCGTTCTCGATCACCTCGAACTCGGGGGCGTCCCAGTCGATGTCGGTGTACGGGTTGAAATTGCGCCGCACCGACCCCTCGGACAGTGTGGTCAGCATCTCGACGTACTCGGTGTCGTCGCTTACCTCCATGTTGCGGCGCCACCGTCGGACGAGCTTCGTGCGAGCCATCGAGACCTCCTATGAGGTTTACATTTGAGCCCTAATGTCCAACGACGGTACCGCAGGTATCGCATATTGAACAGACCCGAAATCTCAATGTGGCGCGTCGGCCCTGCACGTCGCCGATGTGACTTGGGCCACATCTCCAGCTGCGCGAACTATCGCTTGCCGAAGTCGCCGGCCGCCGTCATCTTCATGCCGTTGCTGACAGCCGAGAACCCGGCCTCGGTGAATTGGCAGTCGGTGATGATCGCGCGATGGTTCGGGCTTCTCATCCACCACGTCACCGCGGCCGCCGGGGTGCCGCTGGAGTCGGTGCCCCAGAACACCACCTCGCCGATCGAGGCGTACGGCGTGTACCCGGCGGCGGCGACGCGTTGCGCGGGCGTCGAGCCGTCCGAACCGGTGTGGTTCACCACCCCGTTGGCAAGCATGTCGTTGGCCTGCCTCGCTGCCGACGCGGTGAGCGCCGGATTGACGGCGACCGGACCGCACCCGTTGGCCGCCCGGACCGCATTGATCTGGTTCAGCACCGCGCCGCCCTGATCGCCGTCGGCCTTCGCCGGCGCCGTCGTCACCACCAGCGCCGCGGCGGCATACGCGGTCAGCAACGCCGCAGCTGCCCTTCTACCCATGAGACATGCCCTCGCAGCAAAAGCCCGACCAGTCTCAGTATGTGCCGATTCCGCGGGTGATTCCCCACTTTTCGGTTACTTCCGCCCGATCACTACTCTTGACCGCATGGCCGACCTCACCATTCCCGCCGACCTCAAACCCGCCGACGGACGTTTCGGCTGCGGGCCGTCCAAAGTCCGGCCCGAGCAGTTGCAGGCGCTGGCCGCCGCGGGCGATCTTTTCGGCACGTCGCATCGGCAGGCACCGGTGAAGAACCTCGTCGGCCGGGTCCGCGACGGGCTGCGCCAATTGTTCTCGCTCCCAGACGGTTACGAGGTGATCCTCGGCAACGGCGGCTCGACGGCGTTCTGGGACGCCGCCGCGTTCGGCCTGATCGACAAGCGCTCACTGCATCTGACCTACGGCGAGTTCAGCTCGAAGTTTGCCTCGTGCGTGGTGAAGAACCCGTTCGTCGGCGACCCCGTCATCGTCAAGGCCGACCCCGGCAGCGCGCCGAAGCCCCAGTCGGATCCGTCAGTCGACCTGATCGCATGGGCGCACAACGAGACCTCGACCGGCGTCGCGGTGCCGGTGCAGCGGCCCGACGGGGCAGGCGATGCGCTGATCGCGATCGACGCCACCTCCGCCGCGGGCGGTCTGCCAGTCGACATCACCGAAGTCGACGCCTACTACTTCGCACCGCAGAAGAACTTCGCCGGCGACGGCGGGTTGTGGGTGGCCATCCTGTCGCCCGCCGCGCTGGCTCGCGTCGAGGCCATCGCCGCCGCCGACCGCTGGGTGCCCGACTTCCTGTCACTGCCCATCGCGATCGACAACAGCACCAAGAACCAGACGTACAACACCCCGGCGATCGCCACGCTGATCCTGCTCGCCGAGCAGATCGACTGGTTACTTGGCAACGGCGGCCTCGACTGGGCCGTCAAGCGGACCGCCGACTCCTCGCAACGGCTCTACAACTGGGCCGAGGCGTCGAAGTTCGCGACACCGTTCGTCGCCGATCCCGCCTTGCGTTCACAGGTGGTCGGCACCGTCGACTTCTCCGACGACGTGGACGCCGCCGCGGTCGCCAAGACGCTGCGGGCCAACGGCATTGTCGACACCGAGCCGTACCGCAAACTCGGCCGCAACCAATTGCGGGTCGGGATGTTCCCCGCCGTCGAACCCGACGACGTCAGCGCTCTCACGAAGTGCATCGACTGGGTGGTCGAACGGCTCTAACCGGGCAGGCCCTGCTCTTCCTTGGGCAATGGGGCCGGACCCTTGATGGCCGGCGCGGCCTTGCCGACCTCCGGCTGATCAGCGGGTGCCGTCGGGGTCTGCGTCACACCTGTCTGCATGGTCGAACCCGACGCCGAGTCGACCGGCTCGGTCGCCGCCACCACCACCGCACCGAATCCGACCACGCCGGCGGCGGCGATCACACTCAAGATCCTCACCTTTTGTGCGTTCACTTTTTTCGCTCCTTCACACCCCCGCCTCAGCACTCCCCAAGGGTGTAAGCGATCCGCGCCGCGAATTATTCGATCGCCGCCATAACCAGTCCCAGCGTGTCAGCAGGGTCACAGAGAGATAACACAGTAGGGTCCAGGTAATCGGGCTTGGGTCCTGGTCCGGAGGAGGTCTGTATGCGGGAACTCAAAGTCGTCGGGCTCGACATCGACGGCAAACGCATCATCTGCGAGGCCGAGGGCCTCGGCGAGAAGTTCCTGCTCCGACCCGACGACCGTCTGCGCGCCGCGATGCGCGGCGACCGAGTCAACCCGACCGAACCCCAATCCGACACCGAGGTCCAAAACGTGCTGCGTCCCAAGGAGATTCAGGCCAAGATCCGCGCGGGCGCGTCCGTCGAGCAGGTCGCCTCGGCCGCAGGGGTCGACATCGAACGTGTTCAGCGGTTTGCCAATCCGGTGTTGCTGGAGCGCGCACGGGCGGCCGAACTGGCCTCCGCCGCGCACCCGGTGCTCGCCGACGGCCCCTCGGTGCTGACACTGCTGGAGACGGTGACGACGGCGCTGGTGGCCCGCGGGCTGGATCCGGACTCCACCAACTGGGATGCCTGGCGCAACGAGGACGGCCGCTGGACCGTGCAACTGGGCTGGAAAGCAGGCCTGTCCGACAACGTCGCGCATTTCCGGTTCACCCCGGGCGCCCACGGCGGCACCGTCACCGCGTTCGACGACGCGGCATGTGAGCTGATCGACCCCGACTTCGCCCGGCCGCTGCGCCCGCTGGCCCCGGTGGCCGAACTCGAACACCAGGAGCCGGAACCGCCGCTGCCCATCGAAACACCGGTGCCGGTGCCCGCACCGAAGCCGCAGCGCACCCGCAAGACCAAACCCGCCGTCCCGGCGTGGGAGGACGTCCTACTCGGCGTGCGCTCCAGCGGCCAACGCTGAGACGTCTTATCCGATCAGCCCGCCGAGGGCCATCGCCAGCAGCGCCAGCCACGCCCCGGCCACTCCGACGCCGGACCCCAACACGAACCACCGCCACACCGGTAGCTTCCGCCAACCCCACACGGTCGGGGCCAGCCCGCCGACGGCGACCAGATTGAGGCCGACGGCCAGCAGCGGATGCACGCGTGTCAGACCGAGGCTGAGCACGACGACCGCGGCGGCGGTGACCGCCGCGACGAAGCCGGCCACCGTCAGTCCCATCGCCCACGGGGTCGAGTCGTCGGTCACCCAAGCAATCTAGCCCGCTCGTAGAACGCGAGCGCGGCAGCCGTGGCCACGTTCAGCGAGTCGGTTCCGCGCGACATCGGGATCCGCACTCGCATGTCGCTGGCCCGCATCACCGACTCGGTCAGCCCCGGCCCCTCGGCGCCGACGAGGAACGCGACCTTGTCGTCAACCACCTGCGCCGCCGCGTCGGCGAGGGTGTCGGCCGAGGGTTCTGGCGTCATGGCGAGCAGACGAAAGCCGTTGTCCCGCAAGGTATGTAGGTCACGAGGCCAGGCCTGCGCCCAGGCGTACGGCACCAGCAACGCGTGCCCCATCGACACCCGCACCGCGCGCCGGTACAGCGGGTCGGCGCAGCCAAGACCGAAGATCACCGCATCCACCGCCAGCCCGGCCGCGTTGCGGAAGATCGAGCCGAGGTTCTCGTGGTCGTTGACGCCCTCGAGCACGGCCACGGTGCGTGCCCCGTCGATCACCTGCGGCACGGTCAGTTCCGGCGCACGTGACGCCGACGCCAGCACCCCGCGGTTGAGGTGGAAGCCGATTACCTCGGCCATCACGTCGGCGCCCACCCGGTAGAACGGCGCGTCGACGCCGACCAGGTCGTCGGCCAGTTCACCCAGTCGACGGTCGGTGCCGAGCAGCGCCCTCGGGCGAAACCGCGAGGCCAGCATCCGCTGCACCACCAGCACGCCCTCGGCGATCACCAAACCCTTACCGCTCGGCAGATCGGGTCTGCGGTCCACGCTGTTGAGATCGCGGAAGTCGTCGAGCCGGCGATCCGCAGGGTCGGCGACGTCGATTACGTTTGCGCTCACGCGCTTTCGTCGACGATGCCCGACATCAGGTCGGCGGCGACCAGCAGCGTCTTGCGCTGGTCCTCTTCGAGACGGTCCAGTCGGTTCTTGAGCCACTCCTGGCTGGCCCGGCGCTCGGCCTCGATCAGGTCGATGCCCGCCTGCGACACCGACACCAGCACCTGCCTGCCGTCGGCGGGATGCGCTGTGCGCGCGACGAACCCGAGGTCGCACAGCGACGCGATCACCCGCGTCATCGACGGCGGCCGGACGCGTTCCCGCGTGGCTAACGCGCCGGGAGTCATCGGCCCCTCCTTGGCAAGCGTCGACAGCGCCGACAGCTGTGACAGCGAAACGTGGGAATCCGGACGCCGGAACCGCAATTGGCGAGCCAACCGGATCACTGCCAGCGACAGATCGCTCGCCAGCCTGGCGTCGACGTCTTTCACAGCGCAAAGACTACCTAGGTCATCTCCGGAAGGTCGCGTTAATCCGATACCTTGTCTGCGTGGCACCGGAACCGCCCGCCCTGCCGGCCGCTCTACTCAAGCCGTGGCCGGTGATCGTCGTGATCACCGCGGGTTGGCTGATCGCCGTCGTACTGGCATTCACGGTGCCTGACCTGCACGGGTGGCGTCCGTACACGATCGCGGGCCTCGGGGTGGGCGCGCTCGGCACGTCGATCGTGCTGTGGCAGCGACGCGCCGTGCGTCGCGGATCGCGCGGGGCGCAAACTGGGCTCAGCTGAATTCGACCGAGGAGAAGCTATGGCAGCGCCGCTACTGCAAGCACAGATCGACATCGATGCGCCGGTCGCCAAGGTGTGGGGACTGGTCTCGGACCTGAGCCTGATGCCGCAGTGGAGCCCGCAATGCCGTGCGATGAAGACCCCCGCCCCGCTGCGCCAGGGCCCCATGCCCGTCACCCTGAACCGCCGCAACCGGCTGTACTGGCCGACGACGAGCGTCGTCACCGAGGTCATTCCGGAGAAGAAGCTGGCGTTCCGGGTGCCGATCAACCGGACGATCTGGAGCTACGAACTGGAACCCACCGAGTCCGGCACCCGGCTCACCGAAACCCGGCACGCCGAGAACGGCACCACCGCGTTCTCGAACATGAGCATCAACGCGGTGATGGGCGGTGTGCCGAGCTTCGAACAGGAACTGCTCGACGGGATGAACGCGACGCTGTCGCGCATCAAGGCCGCCGCGGAACGCTAGTCGGACGACGATCAAGCGGCGAGGTACGAGCCGCGATGAGGAGTCCGACCCGAAAAGCTAGTCGGACGACGATCAAGCGGCGAGGTACGAGCCGCGATGAGGAGTCCGACCCGAAAAGCTAGTCGGACGACGATCAAGCGGCGAGGTACGAGCCGCGATGAGGAGTCCGACCCGAAAAGCTAGTCGGACGACGATCAAGCGGCGAGGTACGAGCCGCGATGAGGAGTCCGACCCGAAAAGCTAGTCGGACGACGATCAAGCGGCGAGGTACGAGCCGCGATGAGGAGTCCGACCCGAAAAGCTAGTCGGACGACGATCAAGCGGTGAGGTACGAGCCGCGATGAGGAGTCCGACCCGAAAAGCTAGTCGGACGGCTCGACCACGTCGAGCACGCCGTCGTCGAACGGGTCGTACATCGGCGACCCGGTGCCCGGTGGCTGCGGCGTGTCCGAGTGTGCGCCGCAACCGTATTCGGAGTCGACGACGTGTCCGTCGGCGGCGTATTCGTTGGCGCACACGCCGAACATCCTGCCGAGCGCGCCGGCCAGCGGAACGTAGAAGCCGCAGTCGCGGCAGACCCGCCGGGTGGACCTGGCCATCGCCGATCCGGGCCCGAACTCGCTGTCGTGCCAACGCTGCGCGGCGTCGCTGCGGCCCAACTCGCCGAGCACCTGGCGGCGGCCGAAGCCCACCTCGACGGCGACCTCGTCGATCTGCGGATCGCCGGTAGCCAGGTAGCCGGGCACCAGCCGCGGGTCGTCGGCGGGCGGGGCGAGTAGATCGCCGGGGCTCAGGTCGCCGGGTTTGATGCGCTCCTGCCACGGCACCCACTTGGGCGCCAGCAACGCCGTGGGCCCGGGTACCAGGACGACCTCGCTGATGGTGGCGTGGTCGGCGCCGGGGCAGGCGGCCACCACGACCGCCCACTGCCAGCCGCGATAACCAGGCATGTCGGCCAAAAACCGATGGGTGGCGGCCGTCGGGTCCTCGAACGTGGCGCCGAGGTACTCACCCACGGTGTCCTCACCGCTGAACTCGACGATCGCGGCGCGCGCCTGCTCGACGGCGCCGATGAGCACCGCCTCCAGATCGGGGCGATCTTCGGTGTTCACGCTGTCCATCGCCATCAATACTGCCTGACCCGCGAACGTGGAGCCACACCGGTCACCTGCACGCCCGCTACCGCCTCGATGGGGGAGAATCGTGGGGTGACCGGACCGCGGCGTGACCCTCGCTACTTCCCGCCGCGCCCGCCGTCCGATGAACATCCCGGGATGGCGAACTATCCCAGCGAACCAAACGTCGACGGCGGCTACCGGCGCTCGCGCCGGTCCACGCCGAGCGCCAACCGCTGGCTGCCGCCGCTGGACGAGCCCGCGCGGCCGTACACCTCGGAGCCGCCACCACCGCGCCGGAGCGCCGGTGGGAGCGGCGGCCAGAAGGTCACCGTCACCAGAGCGGCCGCGCAGCGCAGCCGCGAAATGGGTTCCAAGATGTACGGTTTGGTCCACCGCGCGGCCACCGCCGACGGTGCCGACAAATCAGGGCTGACCGCGCTGACGTGGCCGGTGGTGGCCAACTTCGCCGTCGACGCGGCGATGGCCGTCGCATTGGCCAACACACTGTTCTTCGCCGCGGCGTCCGGGGAGAGCAAGGGCAAGGTCGCGCTGTACCTGTTGATCACCATCGCGCCGTTCGCGGTGATCGCACCGCTGATCGGCCCCGCGCTGGACCGGTTGCAGCACGGCCGCCGCGTCGCGCTGGCGCTGTCGTTCGCGTTGCGCACAGCGCTGGTGATGGTGCTGGTCGCCAACTACGACGGCGCGACGGGCAGCTACCCGTCGTGGGTGCTGTATCCGTGTGCACTCGGAATGATGGTGCTGTCCAAGTCATTCAGCGTGTTGCGCAGTGCGGTGACGCCGCGGGTGCTGCCGCCGACGATCGACCTGGTGCGGGTCAACTCGCGCCTGACGACGTTCGGCTTGCTGGGCGGCACCATGGTCGGCGGCGCCATCGCCGCGGGCGCGGAGTACATGCTCGGCCTGATCCATCTGCCCGGCGCGCTGTATGTCGTCGTCGCGGTGACGCTCGTCGGCGCGGCGCTGTCGATGCGCATCCCCAAGTGGGTCGAGGTGACCGAGGGCGAGGTGCCTGCCACGCTGTCCTACCACGGCCGCAGCGGCGAACTGCGCCGCCACCACGATCAGCACAAACCGTCGGCCGAGCCGCGACAACCTTTGGGCCGCAACATTATTGCCGCACTGTGGGGTAACTGCACCATCAAGGTGATGGTCGGGTTCCTGTTCCTGTACCCCGCGTTCGTCGCGAAGTCACACGACGCCAGCGGGTGGGAGCAGTTGCGCATTCTCGGGGTGATCGGCGCGGCCGCGGCCGTTGGCAACTTTGCGGGCAACTTCACCGCGGCGCGACTGAAGCTGGGTCACCCTGCGCTGTTGGTGGTGCGGTGCGCGACGGCGGTCACGCTGTTCGCGTTGGCCACCGCGCTGACCGGGAAGCTGATGGTCGCGGCGATCGCCACGCTGATCACGTCGGCCGCCGCGGCGATCGCGAAAGCCTCGCTGGACGCGTCGCTGCAGAACGACCTGCCGGAGAAGTCGCGGGCGTCGGCCTTCGGGCGCTCGGAGTCGTTGTTGCAGTTGGCGTGGGTGGCGGGCGGGGCCACCGGAGTGCTGGTGTACACCGACCTGTGGGTCGGCTTCACAGCGATCACCGCGGTGCTGATCGTCGGACTGGCGCAGACGGTCGTGAGCTACTACGGCGAATCGCTGATACCCGGGTTCGGCGGTAACCGTCCGGTGCTCGCGGAGCAGGAGGGTGGACGGCAGGACCGGGCGGCGGTGGCGCCCGAGTGAAGCGTGTCATCGCCTCGCTGGCGATCGTGGTCCTTGTCGCGTCCGTGCTGACCGGTGTGCTGGTGTGGCGCCTGGCGCAACACCCACCGCCCGAGCACCCGGAGATCAGTGCCTATTCGGACGGCCAACTGGTGCGGGTGGGGCCGTACCGGTTCTGCGAGGTGCTCAACCCCACCGACTGTGAGACGCCGAAGACCGACGGCGAGCTGGCGGTCGACCCGAAGCACGCCGTGCAGCTGTCCGTGCCACCCGAAATAGCCCGCGCGCCATGGGTTTTGGTGCGCTCCTATGAGGGTGGCGACGTGGTCGGCGAATTCCGTCCGGACACCAAGCTGGCCGTCACCATCCCCACCGTCGATCCGCATCGGGGCAGGCTGTTCGGCATCGCCGTGCAACTGCCGACCCTGGTCCGTGACGAGGCGGGCAACGAGTTCCCGGTGCCGCACGCGGAGTGGTCGGTGCGGACGGTGTGGCCGTAGACATTTGGGGTCGGTAGCAGCCGCGCGGTGTTAGCGTGCGTCCATGATGCACCGCTGTGAGCTGGTTCCGCGTCCGCAGCGGTATTCGCCGAACTTCTGGGCCAAGAAGCCGCCAACGCCGCCACCCCTCGTCATGGAGATCGACGCGGACAATGTCGTTCGGATCACCGACGCGACCACCCATGCGGTGATCGCCACGGCTCCCCTGGCGCAGATATCGGCGACTCCTGCCCGGCACACGAGGAACAGCGGCGAAAGCTGGGTGACCGAACCGCTTGTGGTGGTGGCTGTTCCAGGGTTACATCCGCTGAAAATCGAGTCCCGGCGCATTAAAGGCGACTTTGGCGAATACCGGTACAACTGGCGTGACGACGTCGATCTCGTCGATCAACCCGGCTACGTCGTCGACGAAGCGCAATGGCTCGCGCTGGTCGAGACTTTCGGCCTAGCGAGCGGCGTTGTCGACGAGCTTTCCTCCGGTGAGCTTGCGCGACGGCGCCGCCGCACCACCATCACCGCGGTGGCCGGGTTCGCAGGTCTGGTCGCACTTTTCGCGCTGTCGGTCTACCTCAAGCTGCACGGTTGACGTCGGCGCCGTGCCCGGCAGGCACCCGCTCACCCTCACGCGTCGGCCCCGGCGGCGTGCCGTCGCCAAAAGGCCTGCCGCCCAACGCTTCCCGGCCGTGTGGCGTCAACCAGTTGGACAGGTCGGGACCTTTGGGCACCACCTGCGTCGGGTTGATGTCCTTGTGCACGATGTAGTAGTGCTGTTTGATCTGCACGAAATCGATGGTGTCGCCGAAACCGGGCGTCTGGAACAGGTCCCGCGCGTAGGCCCATAGCACCGGCATCTCGGTGAGCTTGCACCGGTTGCACTTGAAGTGCCCGTGATAGACGGGGTCGAACCGGGCCAGGGTGGTGAACAACCGCACGTCGGCCTCGGTGATGGTGTCACCGACCAGATAGCGCTGGTTCGCCAGTCGCTCGGACAGCCAGTCCAACGCGGTGAACAACCGGTCATAGGCCTTGTCGTAGGCGTCCTGTGAGCCGGCGAACCCGCACCGGTACACGCCGTTGTTCACCTCGGTGTAGATGCGTTCGGCCACCTCGTCGATCTCGTCGCGCAGCTCTTCCGGATACAACTGTGGGGCGCCTGCACGGTGGAACTTGGTCCACTCGGTGGAGAAGTCCAGCGTCATCTGCGCGAAGTCGTTGGTCACCACTTCACCGGTGGCGACCTCGACGATCGCGGGCACCGTGATGCCCTTCTGGTAGTCGGGGAACCGCTTCAGGTAGGCGTCCTTGAGCCGTGGAATCTTCAGCACCGGGTCGACGCCGCCCGGGTCCAGATCGAAGGTCCAGCTGTCCTCGTCGTGTGTCGGGCCGCAAAAGCCAATGGAGAGCACGTCTTCCAGGCCGAGTAGGCGGCGCACGATGATGGTGCGGTTGGCCCACGGGCAGGCGCGCGCGACGATCAACCGGTAGCGGTCGGGTTCGACGGGATAGCCGTCGCGGCCGTCGGCCGTGATGCGTGTGGTGATGTAGTTGGTGTCGCGGTTGAACTCGCCACCGCCTGCGACGTATGCCATGGCTTCAGTCTGCCCCGTCGAGTGGCCAGTCGACGAGATCGCTACGCGTCGAGTTCGCGGGCGACCGCCCGCACCACTTCCGACACCCGGCGCGCGACCTTGCGGTCGGGATAGCGGCCCTTGCGCAACTCGGGCTGCACGGTGTTCTCGAGCAGCGTGATCATGTCCTCGACCATGCCGTGCAGTTCGTCGGGACTGTGCTTGTGCTCGGCGGCCGCTGCCTCGCGGCGGGTCCGTGTCAGGCTCGGCGGAGGGTCGATCAGCTTCAGGCTCAACGCCTGCGGGCCGCGACGCCCGGCGGCCACACCGAACTCGACGCGTTGCCCCGCCTTCAAACCCTCGACACCGGCGGGCAGCGCGGAGGACCGAACGTAGACGTCCTCGCCGTCTTCCTGCGACAGAAAGCCGAAGCCCTTCTCGGCGTCGTACCACTTAACCCTGCCGGTCGGCACTGGTCTCACCCGCTTGTCTCTGGAGGAACTGACTACATAACTACATAAGGAACGCGTCCCGCCTGCGCCGGGACGCGTTCAGGTGATCCTACTCGGAGGCCACAGCCGCCAGCACCCCCTTATATCGGTAGGCTTGAACAACCGCTGGAGGGAAGATGCGCCTGCTTCTGAACATTATTTGGCTGCTGTTCGGCGGCCTGTGGCTGGCGCTTGGCTATCTGCTGGCCGCCATCATCTGCTTCGTCCTGATCATCACCATTCCGTTCGGCTTCGCCGCGCTGCGGATCGCGTCGTATGCGCTGTGGCCGTTCGGCCGCACCATCGTCGACAAGCCGGGGACGCGGCCGGGCGCGCTGATCGGCAACATCATCTGGGTCATCTTGTTCGGCATCTGGCTGGCCATCGGCCACGTGCTCACTGCCATCGCGATGGCCGTGACCATCATCGGCATCCCGCTGGCGCTGGCTAACCTCAAGCTCATCCCGGTGTCCCTCCTGCCGCTGGGCAAGGAGATCGTGCCCGTCGACAGCCAACTGGTGCGAGCCGCCGCATGACCATCACCGAACTCGGCGTCCCTTCGGTGCAGCGCCCCGTGCAGGGGATGCCCATCGACGGTCCGATGGTCGACACGTACGGCCGCGTCGCCACCGACCTGCGGGTGTCACTGACCGATCGCTGCAACCTGCGGTGCACGTACTGCATGCCCGCTGAGGGCCTGAACTGGCTTCCTGGCGAGCAACTGCTGCGCACCGACGAGTTGGCGCGGCTGCTGCGCATCGCGGTCACCCGGCTCGGCATCACCAGCGTCCGCTTCACCGGCGGTGAACCGTTGGTGGCCAAACACCTCGAGGAGGTCGTCGCGGCCACCGCGTCGTTGCGGCCCCGGCCGGAAATCACGTTGACCACCAACGGAATCGGGCTCGACAAGCGGGCCGCCGCACTGAAAGAGGCCGGGCTGGACCGGATCAACGTCTCCCTCGACACCGTCGACGCCGAACGGTTCGCCCGCATCACCCGCCGCGACCGCTTGCCCGACGTCCTGCGTGGGCTCGCGGCCGCGAAGGCCGCCGGGCTGGACCCGGTCAAGGTCAACGCGGTGCTGGATCCGGTCACCGGGCTCGACGACGCTGTCGCGCTGCTGCGGTTCTGCCTCGAGCACGGATACCAGCTGCGCATCATCGAACAGATGCCGCTGGATGCCGGCCACGAGTGGCAACGCGGCCGGGCCATCGCCGCCGACGACGTGCTGGCCGCCCTGCGCGAACACTTCGATCTGCAGCCCGACCGGGCGCCGCGGGGTTCGGCACCCGCCGAACTGTGGGACGTCGACGCCGGGCGGGGCAAGGTCGGCATCATCGCCTCGGTCTCGCATGCCTTCTGTGCCGCGTGCGACCGCACCCGGCTCACCGCCGACGGTCAGATCCGCAACTGTCTGTTCTCTCGCCACGAGACCGATCTGCGCCGCCTGATCCGGGCGGGCGCCGACGACGACGCACTGGCGGCCGCCTGGCGCGCCACCATGTGGATCAAGGCGGCGGGCCACGGCATCAACGACCCGGACTTCGTGCAACCGGACCGCCCGATGAGCGCGATCGGCGGCTGACGTGTCGGTGAAGGTGACCGTGCGCTACTTCGCCGCCGCACGCGCGGCTGCAGGCCTCGACGACGAGATCATCGCCGTCGCGCCCGGAACGACAGTCGCTTCGCTGGTGCAGACACTGGGCGACCGGGACCCCGCACTGGCGAAAGTGTTGAGCCGATGCTCATACCTCTGCGACGGAATTGCGGTGCGGGACTTGGGCTTGACGTTGAGCGACACCCAGACCGTCGATGTTCTTCCCCCGTTCGCAGGTGGATAAGCGTGATTTGCATCACATCACGGAATGGTCACAAGATGACCACGAATCGTTACCTGTGAAAGTGTTCCTGCGGAAACAGCTTGGCGTCTTGGGCATTTAGAGCCCTTTTAAGATTTGCCTGGACCCGAATCGCCGAGTTCGGCAAAAGGTGACGTGACCTACGCGACCCGTTAGCGTTGCGTCCCAAGCCATCGACCCTAATCGTTTGGCCCGCCGTGCCCAGCTACGCCGAGCTCCATCCGTTGGGACACGGGACGACGACGAACAACCTGGATGGAGGCGGGGGACCCAACCGGTCCGCCGAACACAAGGACCAGGAGCCGCTTGCGGCCCCTTGGGGTGAAGCCGTGTCTGACACGGCCGGGCAACCTCTCCAGCCCGAACCCGACAGCTGACCTCGTAGGCGTGCATAAGAGAGGACCTAGCGCACCTATGAGTGGACGGCACCGCAAGCCCACTACATCGGCAGTAAATGTCGCGAAGATCGCCTTCACCGGCGCCGTGATCGGAAGCGGAAGCCTCGCCCTCGCCGGGCATGCCAACGCCGCGACCGACGGCGAATGGGACCAGGTCGCCAAGTGCGAATCGGGTAACAACTGGGCGATCAACACCGGCAACGGCTATCAGGGCGGGTTGCAGTTCTCGCCGAGCACGTGGTCGTCGCACGGCGGCGGGCAGTACGCTCCTGCCGCTCACATGGCCACCAAGGAAGAGCAGATCGCGGTTGCCGAGCGTGTGCTCGCCACCCAGGGCAAGGGCGCGTGGCCGGTCTGCGGCCGCGGCCTTTCCGGCGCCACACCGCGTAACGTCGTCGAACCGCAGCCTCTCGACAATCCCGACGTGAACGGCGAACTGCCCCCGCCGCCGGTCGACCCGCTCGCTCCCCCGCCGCCGCCGGATGCCGCGCCGATCGACGCGCTGTCGGCTCCGCGGCGCACCGGGGAGACACATACGCCGTCTGCGCAGGCCTGGGCGGCACCGACGGGGGGCGCGTACCGGGGTGGCAACGGCGGGCCGTCGCGGACGGGGCCGACGAGTGGGTGAACACCGCCTGGTCCGTCAGGCCGGCGCCGGTCCTGCCGCCGGCCTAACGGGTCAGGCGGAGTTCACCCACTCGTCGGAGCCGTCGGCGAAGAACTGGTGTTTCCACACCGGTAGTCGCGCCTTGACGGTGTCGACCAGTCGTGCGCAGGTGTCGAATGCGGCTGCCCGGTGGTCCGCGGCGACCGCGGCGACCAACGCCGCGTCGCCGATCTGCAGAGTGCCGACGCGGTGACTGACCGCGATGGCGCGCACGCCGGTGGCGTCGGCCGCGATCTCGGCGGCCACCTCCTCGAGGGTCTGTTGCGCCGTCGGGTGTGCCGAGTACTCCAACCGCGTGACGTTGCGTCCGCCGTCGTGATCGCGCACCACGCCCGCGAATCCCACGACGGCTCCGGCAGATTCGTGCGCCACCAACGCTTCGTAGTCCGACAGTTCGATGGGGTGGTCGGTGAGTTCGACGCGCAGCACGACGGCGGTCATCGGGTGTGGTCCTTACCGCTGAGTTGATCGAGGGCGTGGGTGAGCACGGCGTCGAGCACGCCGAGGCCGTCTTTGACGCCGCCCGTCGAGCCGGGCAGGTTGACGATCAGCGTGCGGCCCCGCACGCCGCACACGCCGCGGGAGAGCACCGACGTCGGCACGTGCGGCAGCCCGGACCGCCGGATCGCGTCGGCCAGTCCGGGGATCTGGTAGTCGAGCAGGCCCGCGGTGATGTCGGCCGTGCGATCCGTCGGCGAGATCCCGGTACCGCCGGACGTGATGATCACGTCGACGTTCTCGCCGATCGCCGCCGACAGCGCGGTGCCGACGTCGGGTCCGTCCGCCACCACGACCGGCGCCGGCGTGGTGATGCCCTGCGCGTTGAGCCAGTCGACGATCACCGGGCCGGTGCGGTCCTCGTACACCCCCGCCGCCGCGCGGGTGGACGCGATCACCACCCGGCCGGACCGCGTCATCTCGTCCACAGCCCGGTTTTGCCGCCCTCTTTGCGCAGCACGCGGACGTCGTCGATGCGGGCGGCGGGGTCGACGGCCTTGATCATGTCGTAGAGCGTCAACCCGGCGACGCTCACCGCGGTCATCGCCTCCATCTCGACGCCGGTGCGGTCGGTGGTGCGCACCGTGGCGGTGATGACGATGCGGTCGTCGCCGATCTCGAAGTCGACGTCGACCCCGGTGAGCGCCAGCGGATGGCACAGCGGGATGAGGTCGCTGGTGCGCTTGGCGGCCATGATGCCCGCGACCCGCGCGGTGGCCAACGCGTCGCCCTTGGGCAGGCCGCCGGAGGCGATCAGCGCGACCACCTCAGCGGTGGTGTGGAAGGTTCCCGCGGCGACCGCGATGCGTTTGGTGGCGTCCTTGCCCGTGACATCGACCATGTGCGCCGCACCGGATTCGTCCAGATGCGACAGCCGACGCGCTTGGTCCACCGCTACCTGTTGACGACGGTGACGGGATGGACGTACGGCAGTTCGTCGGCCGGCTGGGGAAACACCAGCTCACCGAATGGCGACAGCGCACCTGTGCGGTCAGTGGCCAGCTCGCTGACCGCGTGATCGTCATCGCCGTCGAGAGCGGGCCAGCCCGGGTCGACGTATCGGTTCTTGCCTTTGTTGTCAGCCACGTGCACATTGTGGCAGGCGCAGCGGCCGGTGGCGACACCGGCCAGCTGCTTTACGCTGGTCAGCGATGACCGAAAGTTCTCCGGGCGTCCCGCTGGGCGCCTGGCTGGCCGAGCTTGACGATGAGCGGCTGATCCGGCTGCTGGAGCTGCGGCCCGACCTGACCCAACCGCCGCCAGGCACCATCGCCGCGCTGGCGGCGCGCGCCCAGGCTCGCCAGTCGGTCAAGGCCGCCACCGACGGGCTGGATTTCCTGCACCTGGCGCTGCTCGACGGGCTGCTGGTGCTGCACGCCGACACCGCGGCCGTGCCGCTGGCCAAACTGCTCGCGCTGGTCGGGGACCGCGCGCCCGAGGCCGCCGTCACCGCCGCGCTCGACGACCTCCGCGAGCGGGCGCTCGTGTGGGGCGACACGACTGTGCGGGTGGTGGCGGAGGCCGCGTCCGGGCTGCCGTGGCATCCCGGCCAGGCCACCCTCGAGGACACCGAGCAGACCGACATCGCCGCCCGACTCGAATCGCTCGACGGTCCCGCCCGCGAATTGCTGCAGCGCCTGCTGGAGGGTTCGCCGATGGGCCGCACCCGCGACGCCGCCCCCGGCACCCCGGCGGACCGCCCGGTGCAGCGCCTGCTGGCCGCCGGGCTGCTGCGTCAGGTCGACGACGAGACCGTGATCCTGCCGCGGCTGGTCGGTCAGGTGATGCGCGGCGAGCAACCAGGCCCGGTGTATCTGGTGCAACCCGATCCGACGGTGTCGACCACCACCGCCGCCGACGTCGACGCGGTGGCCGCGGGCGCGGTGCTCGACCTGCTGCGCGAGGTCGAGCTGGTACTCGAAACCCTCGGCGCCACACCGGTTCCCGAGCTGCGCAGCGGCGGACTGGGGGTCCGCGACGTCAAACGGCTGACCAAGATCACCGGCATTGACGAGACTCGACTGGGGCTCATCCTGGAGGTGTCGGCGGCGGCGAAGCTGATCGCGGCGGGTATGCCCGAACCGGATCCGCACGACGGCGGCCTCGGGCCGTACTGGGCGCCGACGGTGGCGGCCGACCGGTTCGTCGAGTCGCCGACCGCCGCCAAGTGGCATCTGCTGGCCACCACGTGGCTGGAGCTGCCGGGACGGCCCAGCCTGGTCGGCAGCCGCGGCCCCGACGGCAAACCCTATGCCGCGCTTTCGGATTCGCTGTTCTCGACGGCGGCACCCCTGGACCGCCGATTGCTGCTCGACGTGCTGGCCGACCTGCCCGCCGGGTCGGGCGTCGACGCTGCCTCCGCGTCGCGCGCGATGACGTGGCGGCGGCCCCGGTGGGCGGCGCGACTGCAACCCGATCCCGTCGGCCACCTGTTGACCGAGGCACATGCGGTGGGTCTGGTGGGCCGCGGCGCCATCGCCTCGCCCGCGCGCAGGATGCTCGCCGACGAATCGGCCGACGCCGTCGTCGCGGCGATGGACAAGGTGCTGCCCGCGCCCATCGACCACTTCCTGCTGCAGGCCGATCTGACGGTCATCGTGCCGGGACCGCTACAGCGCGACCTGGCCGAACAACTGGCGTCGGTGGCGACGGTGGAATCCGCGGGCGCGGCGATGGTGTACCGCATCAGCGAGGCGTCGATCCGGCGCGCCCTCGACACCGGCCGCACCGCAAGCGAGTTGCACGCGCTGTTCAGCAAGCATTCGAAAACCCCTGTGCCGCAAGGCCTTACCTACCTGATCGACGACGTCGCGCGTCGGCACGGGCAGCTGCGCGTCGGCATGGCGCAGTCGTTCGTGCGGTGTGAGGACCCTGCGCTGCTGGCGCAGGCTGTCGCGGCGCCCGCCGTCGACCAACTGGAGATGCGGCTGCTCGCCCCGACCGTCGCGGTGTCGCAGGCGCCGATCTCGGATGTGCTCGCCGGGTTGCGGGAGGCGGGCTTCGCGCCCGCGGCCGAGGACTCCACCGGCACCATCGTCGACATCCGAGCGCGCGGCGCGAGGGTGCCCGCGCCACCGGGGCGGCGGCGCAGCTACCGCCCGCCGACGCCCACCAGCCAGACGCTCGGCGCCATCGTCGCGGTGTTGCGCAAGGTGGCGTCCGCGTCGTTCGACAACATGCGCCTCGACCCCGCCGTCGCGATCTCACAACTGCAGGAGGCCGCCCACCACCAGGCCTCGGTGGTGATCGGCTACGTCGACCCGGCAGGGGTGGCGACCCAGCGGGTGGTGGCGCCGATCAACGTCCGCGGCGGGCAGCTGACGGCCTACGATCCGGCGTCTGGCCGGGTGCGCGAGTTCGCGATCCACCGGGTCACCTCGGTGGTCGCCGCCGATGCCGGATAGTTAGCGTCGGCACAGCGACTTCACAGACGCGTTGGTGAACATGTCTGTGTGACAACGACGTTGGACGCGGCTGCGCAGGCTGTCGGCGGATACCGCGGCGGGGTTTCACTGCTGCACGGGTGGCTACCACTGACGATCTGGGCCGTCGCGGCGGTGGCCCTGGTGGCGGCCGTCGGGTGGCGGTCACGGCGGTGGCGGCTGGTGTGGCTGCCGGTGGCGGTCGCCGTGGGTCTGATTCTGGCGGCATGGGCGCACTGGTACATCGACTCCGAGGGCCTCGCGGGCGACCCCGCCCCGTCGTCGCTGTGGATCTGGGTCGGGTTGACGGGCCTGGCGTTGGCGGTCGCGGTGCTGGGCTGGCGCGGCACCCAGTGGTGGCGGCGCGGGGTGTCGCTGATGGCGGTGCTGCTGTGCCTGCTGAGCGCGGGCGTGTCGCTGAACCTGTGGGTCGGCTACTTCCGCACCGTGCAGGCGGCGTGGAACGAACTGACCGCGGGCCCGTTGCCCGACGAGACCGATATGAACACCGTGATGGCGATGCGCGGCAAGGGGGCGCCGTCGCACGGGGCGCTGGTCCCGGTGACCATCCCCTCCGACGCGTCGGGCTTCAAGCACAGGACCGAACTGGTGTACCTGCCGCCCGCCTGGTTCGCCGCGAACGCACCCAAGCTACCCGTGGTGATGATGATCGCCGGTGAGTTCAACACGCCGTCGGACTGGCCGCGCACCGGCGACGCGATCACGCCCATCGACAAGTTCGCAGCGGACCACAACGGCAACGCGCCGGTGTTCGTCTTCGTCGACGTGGGCGGTTCGTTCAACAACGACACCGAATGCGTGAACGGGCCGCGCGGCAACGTGGCCGATCACCTGACCAAGGACGTCGTGCCCTACGTGACATCGACGTTCGGCGTCTCTACGAATCCCGCCAACTGGGGCATCGTCGGCTGGTCGATGGGCGGGACGTGCGCTGTCGACCTGACCGTGATGCATCCCGAGCTGTTCAGCGCGTTCGTCGACATCGCCGGTGACACCGGCCCCAACGCGGGCACCAAGGAGCAGACCATCGCCCGGATCTACGGCGGGAACGCCGCGGCGTGGGCCACCTTCGACCCGACCACGGTGATCAACAAGCACGGGCCGTACCACGGTGTGTCGGGCTGGTTCGCGATCTCCTCGGACGCGCCTCCGCAGCACAAGGACGGTTTCCCCAAGATGACCGGAACGGGACTCGGCGGCCAGGACGCCGCCGGGATGCCGACGGACCAGACCGAGGCCGCCAACTCGCTGTGCAACCTCGGCCGCGCGAACGGCATCACGTGTGCGGTCGTCCCGCACCCTGGCCGCCACGACTGGCCGTTGGCGGCGGACGTGTTCACCACGGCGCTGCCGTGGCTGGCAGGCCAGATCAACACGCCCGACGTGCCGAAGATCCCGCTGCCCGGTCAGGGCAGTCCGGCAGGCGCTCCACCGCAGGCCGCGACCCGCTGAACGCAGGGGTGTCCGTCGGCTCTGGATAATGGACAAAATGACCTTCAAGCGAGAAGCGCTGGGGGCACCTCCCGCGCGCAGCGCAGGGGGAGCGGATCGCGCATGACCGACGGCCCCCTGATCGTGCAGTCCGACAAGACGGTGCTGCTCGAAGTCGACCACGCGTTGGCAGGCGCGGCGCGCGCGGCGATCGCCCCGTTCGCCGAACTGGAGCGCGCGCCCGAGCACGTGCACACCTACCGCATCACCCCCTTGGCGCTGTGGAACGCGCGCGCCGCGGGCCACGACGCCGAACAGGTCGTCGACGCATTGGTCAGCTTCTCCCGCTACGCGGTGCCGCAACCGCTGCTCGTCGACATCGTCGACACCATGGCCCGCTACGGGCGGCTGCAGTTGGTGAAGCATCCGGCGCACGGGCTGACGTTGGTCAGCTTCGACCGCGCGGTGCTCGAGGAGGTGCTGCGCAACAAGAAGATCGCGCCGATGCTCGGTGCCCGCATCGACGACGACACCGTGATCGTGCACAACAGCGAGCGCGGTCGCGTCAAGCAGATGCTGCTCAAAATCGGTTGGCCTGCAGAGGATTTGGCAGGCTACGTCGATGGCGAGAAGCACCCGATCGCGCTGGATCAGGCGGACTGGCAGCTGCGCGACTACCAGCAGATGGCCACGGATTCGTTCTGGGAGGGCGGCTCAGGTGTGGTGGTGCTGCCGTGCGGTGCGGGCAAGACGCTCGTCGGCGCGGCGGCCATGGCCAAGGCGTCGGCGACGACGCTGATCCTGGTGACCAACACCGTCGCGGGTAGGCAGTGGAAACGTGAGCTGATCAACCGGACGTCGCTGACCGAGGACGAGATCGGCGAATACTCCGGCGAGAAAAAGGAGATCCGGCCGGTCACCATCGCCACGTACCAGGTGATCACCCGCCGCACCAAGGGCGAATACCGCCACCTCGAGTTGTTCGACAGCCGCGACTGGGGCCTGATCATCTACGACGAGGTGCACCTGCTGCCCGCGCCGGTGTTCCGGATGACGGCCGACCTGCAGTCGCGGCGGCGGCTCGGGCTGACCGCCACGCTGATCCGGGAGGACGGCCGCGAGGGCGATGTGTTCAGCCTGATCGGGCCCAAGCGCTACGACGCGCCATGGAAAGACATCGAGGCGCAGGGCTGGATCGCGCCCGCCGAATGCGTCGAGGTGCGGGTGACCATGACCGACAACGAGCGGATGCTCTACGCCACCGCCGAACCCGACGAGCGGTACAAGCTGTGCTCGACGGTGCACACCAAGATCGCGGTGGTGAAGTCGATCCTGGAGAAACACAAGGGCGAGCAGACGCTGGTGATCGGCGCCTACCTCGACCAACTCGACGAGTTGGGCGCCGAACTCGACGCGCCGGTGATCCAGGGCTCGACGAAGACCGCCGAGCGGGAGGCGCTCTTCGACTCCTTCCGCAACGGCGAGATCTCCACCCTGGTGGTTTCCAAGGTGGCCAACTTCTCCATCGACCTACCGGAAGCCTCTGTCGCGGTTCAAGTTTCGGGCACCTTCGGATCGCGTCAGGAAGAGGCGCAGCGGCTGGGCAGGCTGCTGCGCCCCAAGCATGACGGCGGCGGGGCGATGTTCTATTCGGTGGTCTCCCGCGACAGCCTGGACGCCGAATACGCCGCCCACCGACAGCGGTTCCTCGCCGAACAGGGCTACGGCTACGTCATCAAGGACGCCGACGACCTGCTGGGGCCTGCGCTATGACCGTCCGCCGAGTGATGCCGGTGCTGACGGTGCCGGACGTCGAGGCCACCCGCGACGCGTACATCTCGGTGCTGGGCCTGCGCGAGGTGATGAACCACGGCTGGATCGTCACGCTCGCCGGCCCGGACGATTCGGACGACCTTCGCCACCAGGTCAGCCTGATGACCAAAGACAAGACGGCGCCGGTCAATCCGGACGTCTCGATCGAAGTCGACGACGTCGACGCGGCGCATCAGGCCGCGGTCGAGGCGGGACTGAACATCGTACATCCGCTCAGCGACGAGGAGTGGGGCGTGCGCAGGTTCTTCTTCGCCGACCCGTCGGGCAACATCGTCAACGTGCTGAGCCACCGCTAGACATGCGGCCCAACGGCTTTCGCGACAGTCAGAAACACGGCGGAGTCTTCGAGCGCAGCTAGGCCGTGCCGGGACCGCGGCACGACGAGGTGATCGCCGACCGTGCCCTCCCAGTGCACTTCCGCGTTGGTCAGCCGCACTCTGCCGACGAGCACCTGCAGCGTTGCCTCGCCTGGACTCTCGTGCTCGTCCATCTCACTGCCTGCCGTCAGCGCGATCAGCGTCTGCCGCAGCGAATGCTCGTGACCGCCGTAGACCGTGTGCGCGCTGCGTCCGCTGCTCACCGAGCGGGCCGCTTGTAGTTGCTCCCGCGCCAATGCAGTAAGCGAAACCTTGTTCATCACCAACACAATTGTCGTCAGTGACTGCACAGGCAAGACCCAGACCTGGTGGACGGCCGTCGATTGCGATCACCGTGAGCGGATCTCCGTCGAGCAGCCACAGCGCCCTCACTCCGTCGGAAACCGGTCCCGCAATGCGTCGAGTAATTGCTGTGCTTCGGCGACCCGGCCGCGCATGCGGGCCAGGTTCTCCGGGGGCCTGTTGATGTCGTCGATGCCACGCTCACATCGCCGCAACCAACGCTTCTCCATCGACGCGGCAAGCTCTTCCAACTCGGCTATTTCGCCTAGTAGGACAGCGTCGAACAGCCGGGCTTGGGCAATGTCGGCGGGATGCGCCGGACGCGTCCATGCCTCCGGACGCGGATGGACGACACGGGGCCGGGGCACCCGCACCGCAAGGTGGGGTTCGACAGCAACATCGCGTGTAATCGATAGCACCCACAGATCCTCTACAAGTAAGGAAACGTCAGCGACCCCACAGGTTCACCGGGTCGTCAAGTTCCGGTAGCACACAGTTACTTTCCATTCACGTTTACAGGTAGCACGGATTGCATACGGTATGTAATCGACTCAGGTGATCTGGAGGAAGCTGTGCGGGCCCTCACATGAGGTAACGCCTCCCAGCTGAAAGCTATTCGGTCGTGGCCGTGGACCCCGTTCCGAAGCACCCTTGAGCAATGCATGTGCACTGGGCCCACGTCGGAAGAAGCGCCGCCGGGTTGGGCGCCGCCATGGGCATCGGCCGCTTCGCCTACACCCCGATCCTGCCCTTGATGACGGCACAGACCGCGCTCAGTCCGAAAGCCGCGGGCGCGCTGGCCACCGCGAACTACGTAGGCTATCTCGCAGGCGCGCTGGCGGGCACAGCATCACCGCGGTTGGCGCGCTCGGCGGTCGCGTGGCGAACGTCGCTGGTTGTCCTGGTGCTCAGTTTGGCCGCAATGCCCCTGTGGCCCAACATGATCGGGTGGCTGGTCCTGCGTACCGTTGCCGGCATCGCCAGCGCGGTGGTGTTCGTCATCGCCGTCAACTCGATGATGGAACACCTGCCGCCGCACCTGCCTGGCTGGGGTTTCGGCGGCGTCGGTCTTGGCATCGCGCTATCGGGTGCACTGGTACTGGCGATGCCCGCCGGGGGCGGATGGCAAGGCGCGTGGTGGACCTCGGCGGCGTTGGCCGCCGTGCTGAGCGCCTGCGCGTGGACGATGCGCGGTCGATCCACCACCACTGCCGCCGCCTCGCCGTCACCGCCGAGGCGCCGCGCAAACCGATGGTTCGCCCTGCTGTTCGCCAGCTACACCCTGGAGGGCATCGGCTACATCATCGCGGGAACGTTCCTGGTCGCCGCCATCAGGCAGACGTCGACCGGCTGGCTCGGCAACGGCGCCTGGATATTCGTCGGCCTGGCCGCGGTTCCGTCGGCCGCGCTGTGGGCATGGCTGTGCGCGCGGTGGTCGCATCCGACCCTGCTCGTCGGCGCGCTGCTGCTGCAGGCGTTCGGAATCGCGCTGCCAGCCGTGGCTTCCGGACCCGTCGCGGCGCTCGTCGGGGCGGTCCTATTCGGAGCCACCTTCATCGGGGTCAGCACGATGGCCTTGGCGGCCGGTCGGCTGCTCGGCTTCCCCGGCGCGGTGGCGTTGCTGACAAGTGGTTACTCCGTCGGCCAGATCGTCGGCCCGATCGCGGTGACACCGCTTCTGCACCACGGTTTTTCACATGCGCTGCTGGTCGCGGCGGCGGTCGTGCTGGCATCGGCGACGGTCGCGGGACTGCTCAGATTCGGGTTCCCGTCGGCCGATGCGGATCCGCGGCAGGCAGCCACGCCCCCCGAACGTCGAGTGCTGGTGCGTCGCGGGTGAATTCGGCGATAACGGCGCGCACCGCGGGGTTGTCGTCGTCGCTGCGCCACACCAGCGACCACGTCCACAGCGGTGCGGGGTTGACGACCGGTCGCCGCACCAGTCCGGTAGGCGCTGGCACGTCCTGACCTTTGGGGTTGTTCAGCACCGGCCTGCGCAACCGCCGGATGTGCTCGAAAAACTCCTGCCCCGTGACTCCGCCGTCGTCGACGCGGAGCGCCCTGGCTCCCGTGTCGGCCGCGAACTGCTCGGCGTAGCGGTTCCACGACGACCAACTGGCCTCGTCGGCGTCCAACAGCACCACGGTGTCTTTCGCGTCGACCGCGGAGGTGTCCGAGCCGACGCTCAACGCGTACAGCCGGTCCACCCCGATCAAATGCGCGTTGAGGGACAGCGACGCGAGATCCGTTGTCTGGACCCAGCAGATCGCCAGGTCGAGGCTGCCGTCGGCGACCCGAGCGGCCTGGGCGTGCGACGGCATCACCCAGGTGTCGACGCGCAGTTGCGCCACCCCGGCGGCCCGTTCGGCCCAGTCGGTCGGACACCAATTCACATACCCGATGCGTACCGGTTCGGAGGCCGTCAAGCCCGCCGCCCGCCTGCGGAGATCGTCGGCCTGCTCCACCAGCGCCCGAGCATGCGGCAGCAGGGCTGACCCGCTCGGTGTCAGGGCGACCGAGCGGCGGTCCCGGTCGAACAGGCTGACCTTCAGATCCCGCTCCAGAGCCTTGATCTGCTGAGACAGCGAGGGGCCCGCAATGTGCAACCGCTCGGCCGCGCGGCCGAAGTTCAGCTCCTCGGCGACGGTCACGAAATAGCGGAGTTGACGCAGCTCCACGCGGCAAGCGTAGTAGGCGATCCCTCTCACCAGAGAGCTAACCGGTCGCACCCGCGGGCAATCGAGGCGGCCGGCACTTGCGTTGCAGCGTGCATCCAAACGACGAAGGGATCGAAGAAATGACCAACCCACAACGCGTCGCCATCATCACCGGCGCTTCCCAGGGCATCGGCGAACACCTGGTGGCGGGCTATCGCAAACTCGGCTACGCGGTGGTGGCCAATTCCCGGTCGATCGGCGAGAGCGACGACCCGATGGTCCTGACGGTGCCCGGCGACATCGGGCAACCCGGGGTCGGGCAGCGGATCGTGGCGGCGGCGATGGAGCGGTTCGGCCGGGTCGACACCGTGGTCAACAACGCGGGCATCTTCATTCCGAAGCCTTTCACCGAGTACACCGACGAGGACTACGACGCGGTCACCGGCGTCAACCTGCGTGGATTTTTCGAGGTGTCCCGCGCGGCGGTCGCGGCGATGCTGTCGCGGGAAGGCGGCGGTCACGTCGTCAACATCTCGACCAGTCTGGTCGACCACGCCAACTCCCAGGTGCCGTCGGCGTTGGCGTCGCTGACCAAGGGTGGCCTGAACGCGGTCACCAAGGCGCTCGCCGTCGAGTACGCCGACCGCGGGATCCGTTCCAACGCAGTGGCACTCGGCATCATCCGCACCCCGATGCACGATCCGGCGTCATACGATGCGCTGGCCAAGCTGCACCCCGTCGGCAGGCTGGGTGAGATCGACGATGTCGTCGACGCGGTCCTCTATCTGGAGAACGCACCGTTCGTCACCGGTGAGGTCCTGCATGTGGACGGTGGTCAAAGTGCAGGACATTGAGATTCTGCGCGGTGTCCTCGACCAGTGGCAGGCGGGCATCGACGCGCACGAACCGCGCCGGGTCGCAGCGGTGTTCACCGACGACGCGATCTTCCAGGGGCTGCGCCCCCACACGGTCGGACCCGACGGAGTCTTCGCGTACTACGACAGTCAGCCGCACGACATGACGGTCAGCTACCGGGTGCTGGAAACACGCAGACCCGCAGACGATCTGGTGCTCGGCTACGTCCGCGCCGACTTCTCGTACTCCGATCGGCCGACGGTGAGCCTGAATCTGGGCGTGCTGGTGACACGCACGGACGCCGGCTGGCGCATCCTGCACTACCAGGTGTCACCGGTCGTCTAGCGCGAATCACGAAAGATACGTTTTGCAGACATAGTTCGAGTGGACGTCTGCGAAACGTCACTTTCGACGATCGCAGGGTCAGGGCGCACCGCACCTAGCTCAGCGCGGGGATGACCTCACGCTCGAACAACTCGATGCCCGAACGGTCGTAGGCAGCCTCAGGGAAGTTCAATATCGCGTACTCGCAACCGAGTTCACGCATCCGCGTCAGCTTCTCGACGATCTGCTCGGGAGTTCCGCTGGCGGATTCCGGGGCGGTCACGGTGCCGAACATGGCGTCGACCGCGGCCTCGTCCACCACGGAGACCAACCTGGCGCGCACGCGGGCCACCCGGTCGGAGACCTCGGCCTCCGACTCGCCGACCACGGCGTTGAAGTTGGCCGACCGCACGATCGCGCCATAGTCGGTGCCGACGTCGCGACAGTGGTCGGCCAGCACCTGCGACTTGTGCGCGAACCCCTCGGGCTCGCAGGTGAAGTTGGTGTACTGCGCGTACTTGGCCGCGATGCGCAACGTCACCTTCTCCCCGCCGCCCGCGATCCACAGCGGAAGACCGCCGTCCTGCAACGGTTTTGGCTCCACGATCGCGCCCGCGACCTGGTAATGCTTGCCGTCGAAGGTGACTTCACCCTTGCGCCACGCGTCGCGCATGATCTGCACACCCTCGTCGAGCATGCCCAACCGGACGCCGGCGGACGGGAAGCCGTAGCCGTAGGCCTCCCACTCGTGCTGATACCAGCCGCCGCCGATGCCCATCTGCACCCGGCCGCCGGAGATGATGTCGGCCGTGGCGGCCACCTTCGCAAGATAGACGGGATTGCGATAGCCCATCGCCGTGCACATCTGACCGAGCTTGATCCGAGACGTGGAGGCCGCGTAGGCCGACATCAGCGACCACGCCTCATGGGTGGCCTCGTGCGTCGGCACCGGCACCGTGTGGAAGTGGTCGTAGACCCACAACGAGTCCCACGCGCCGCCGTCGGCGTAGGCGGCGAGGTCGCGCATCACCGGCCAGTGCTGTTGTGGCGGAATGTCGACGAGATCGAGCCGCCAGCCTTGCGGGATGAAGAGTCCGAAGCGCATGACAGTCGACTTTAAATCGGCCACCTGGGACCCCGCTGGCCCTATGCTGATTGACGGCCACGTCAAATAAGCAGCTGAGTAGGACTCCATGACGGCCCGAGCCAAGTACGAGCGCATGCGCGCCGTGCATCTGAACGCGGTTGCGGCCGCGCTCGTCGATCACGTCGCGCGCCTCGACTGGACACCGGACCAGATCAACCACTACCGCGAGCACCGACTCCGCGAGTTGTTGGCGTTCGCAAGGCAGCGGTCGCCGTTTCACGCGCGTCGACTGCGCGCCCTGGACCTGTCCTCGGCGACGGTGGCCGACCTGGCGACGTTGCCGGTGATGACAAAGCAGGAGGCGCAGGACAGCTGGGACGACATCGTCACCGACCGCAGGCTCACCCGTGAGCGCGCGGAACGCATTCTGCGGCAACAGGAATGGTATTCGTACACACCCGATGGCTATCAGGTGTTCAGCTCGGGCGGCTCCAGCGGGGTACGCGGCGTGTACGTGTGGGGTTGGCAATTCTTCGTGTCCGCCGCATGTCTGGCATGGCGGACCCAGGCGCGGGCGGAGCAACGAGAACCGTCGCGGCCGACGCGGTTGGCGGTCCTGGAGGCCGGCATGCCGCCGCATGCCAGCACCCCGTTGTTCGACGTGCCGACCGCGGCGGGCATGCAGACCGTGGTGATCCCGGCGGGCGCCCCGTTCGACGAGGTGCTCGCCGCCGTTGCGGACGCGCGACCCACACATCTCGTGGGTTATCCGTCCGTCATCGGGCGACTCGCCAGGGCCTCGCTGACGGGCGAACTGGACTGTCACCCGGTGCGGATCAGCACCAACTCAGAACCGCTGCTCGACGAGGACCGCGCGGCGATCGCCGAGGCGTGGGGCGCCCCGATCCACAACCTGTGGGGATCCACCGAGATCGGGGTGCAGGCGGTCGGATGCGGGGTCGGCGAGGGGTTGCACGTCTGCGAGGACGAGGTGGTGCTCGAACGCGTCGACGCCAACGGCGCGCCGGTCGGACCCGACGAACCGGCGGCCCGAACGCTTGCCACCGGATTGGCCAACCTGACGTTTCCGTTCATCCGCTACGACCTCGGCGACGAGGTCACCTTGTTACCGGGACCGTGCGAGTGCGGCAGCGCGTTCGCCAGGGTCGCCGACATCGGCGGCCGCCGCGACGACGACTTCCGCTACGGCCTGATCACGGTGCCCGCCATCACGTTCCGCCATGTACTCGGCGCCGATCCGCGCATCTCCGAATACCAGGTGACGCAGACGAACAAGGGCGCCGAGATCCTCACCGTCGGCCGCCCCGATGTCGGCACGCTGACCACATCGATGGTCAGCGCGTTGCGCCGCTGCGGGCTGTCGGACCCCGCGGTGGCCATCCGGATCGTCGACCGCATCCCCCGCAACCAGGCCAGTGGCAAACTCAAGCGATTCATCGCGCTGTAGCCGAACGGGACCCAAACGTCACCCCGGAATCTGCCAGCGAACCCCGGACATGCGATATGGTGTGCCTCACATCGGCAACTAAATGTGAGCTGCAACACAAAAGGGGGCCCTGTGCTCGAACACAACGGTCGTTCAGTTCCCGGGCCCAAGGCCAGGCTGTCGGGCGCCGGGGGTTCGGTCGACGGCGTCCACTGGGTGAAGAACTCGCTCCTGGCCGTCATCGCGATCTGTGCGCTCGCCGGCATCGTCAGCACGGCCTCGATGGGGCAGACCCAGGCGGCCCTGGCGATCGGCATCGTCGCGCTGGCGTTCTTCTCGAGAGCCTGGTGCTGACGCGACTAGCCTTGGGCCCATGGCCCTCTCCAAGGACGAACGCGAACAGTTTCTGGCCGAGCCGCACATCGCGGCGCTGTCGGTGAGCGCAGGCGACAAACGCGGACCACTCACCGTCCCGATCTGGTACCAGTACACGCCCGGCGGTGAGCCGTGGGTGCACACCGGAGAAGGCTCACGCAAGCACCGGTTGATCGAGGCGCAGGGCGAATTCACGTTGATGGTCGAGCGCGTCGAGCCGACGGTGCGCTATGTGGCGGTCGACGGGCCGGTCAGCCGTATCGAGCCAGCCACCGACGAACAGCTCGTCGAGATGGTGAAGCGTTATATGCCTGCCGACAAGGTGGACGCCTACCTGGAATTCGCCCGCAGGGAACACGGCGCTGGTGTGGCCATCTTCATGAAACCGGAGCACTGGCTTTCGTCGGACCTCGGCGCGTTGTGAGTCAAGTCTGCGCATCGTAGAGCGCCGCGACGGCGGGCAGGCTCACCTTCAGCGCCGGATTGCGCGGCAACTCGTCGACAACGACGAAATCGACCGGCACGTTGTACACGGGCAATGACTCGCGGACAAGGTCATTCAGCTCGTCAACAGACGGAGCGGGCAGCCCGGGAGTGGCTTCGATCGCCGCGAACGGCACCTGTCCCAGCCGGTTGTCCGGTACGCCCACCACACAGGCATCCCGCACGGCCGGATGTGACATCAGCACGCGCCGAACGGTTTCCGGGAGGATCTTGAACCCGCCGCGGTTGATGGCGCCGTCGGCCCTGCCGTGCAGGGTGACGAATCCGTCGGCGTCGATCGAGGCGATATCGGTGGTGCGGATCCAGTCGGGGCCGATCGGGGCGACCTTCGCCTCCAGCAGACCGTGCTCACCGGTTGGCACCTGGACTCCGGTGTCGGGGTCGACGACGCGCACCTCGGTATCGGGCAGCGGCCTGCCAACGCTGTTGCGCTTGGCCGTACCGAACCTGTCGATGTCGGCGGGCGTCCACGCGCACAGCGAGCCCGCGAATTCCGTTGCCCCATAGGCTAACCGGATCGGAATGCCGAAGTGCTTCTCGAACTCGTCGCGGGTTTCGGGGTCCAGCGGACCGGACGCGCTGATCAGGAACTCCAGCGACGCAAGGTCTTCGGGCGCCACGTCGGCGTCGAGCAGCATGCGGACGACGGCCGGTTGCACCCCTGAGCGCTTGATGCGGTGGGTCTTGATCGCATGCACGAACCCGTCGACGGTGAACCGTTCGAGCATCACGATGCGTCTGCCGTTGTGGACACCCGCCACCAACTGGCACACCCCGATGCCGCCGAACTGCCAATAGGCGAACTCGGGCGGAGCGTCTGGCGGAGCCTTCTCGCCGCTGGTCACGCTGAACACCGTGCGCTCCAGCACCGACGTCCTGATGTCCTGCCGCTTCGGCGGGCCGGTGGTGCCGCTGGTCAGGATCTGCAGCGCCACACCGGGTTTGGATTCGGCGTGCGCGCGGTCGGGGTCCTTGCGTTCGAGTCCGTCGACGGCCGCGACGCGCGGCGACGTCAACGAGATCGCGACACCCGCGCTGCCGGAACGCTTCGCGGCGGCGACGGCCTCGGCGGACCAGTCCCCGCGGTCGGCGACGACGGCCGCCAGATTCAGCTTCTCGATGTCGCGGCCGATGGCCTCGGGCGACTGGAACGAGTAGATCATCGAGATCGGTCGGCCCGCCGCGAGGAAGCCGATGATCGCGGCGGCGTGCGGAAGCCGGTTGCGGACCACCAGGCCGACGGGCGCGTCGGGACGCACCCCCGCGTCGCCAAGGGCCGCGGTGAGGGCGTCGGCGTACGCGGTGATGTCGTCACCGGTGTACCAGCGGCCGTGGAACTCGATGCACTGCTTCGCACCATAGCTCGCGAGCCCTGCCGCGAACGTTTCGGTAAAGCTTTCGGGCACGCCTAGACGATAGCCAACGACAACCACAGCGGGCAGGCAGCGTGCTGGCAGCGCCCGCACAACCGGGTCGGCGATCCTCGGCAGGTGAGCCTACGGCTGTGCTCGACCGTTGCGGCGCTGATCCTGGCCGGTGCCTGCGTCGCAGGGTGTGCGACCGCCACCGACACCGGCGCGCCGCAACGGCTTACGCCGCCGATGGGCTGGAACTCGTGGAACTCCGGCATACCCCTGACCGAGGAAACCGTGACGGCCACCGTCGACGCGATGGTGTCCTCCGGCATGCGCGACGCCGGCTACCGATACGTGAATCTGGACGCGGGCTGGGCGGCCCCGACCCGCGGATCCGACGGCAGATTGCGGGCCGACCCGAAGACGTTTCCGCACGGCATCGCGGCGTTGGCCCGCTACGTGCACGACCGCGGGATGCTGCTCGGCCTGTACGCCAGTCCGTACGACGAGACCTGCGGCCAAGATCCCCGCACCGCCAGCGCCGGGCATGAAGACACCGACGCGCGGACATTCGCAGGATGGGGTGTCGACTACCTGAAATACGACTGGTGCCACAGCAACGCCGACCACGCCAACCAGGTCAAGCTCTTCAGCGCGATGCGAAACGCGTTGCGCGCCACGGGTCGTCGCATCTTCTACAGCATCAACCCGAACAGCTCCGACAATCACCACGCAGGCACCCAATACGACTGGTCGGGCATCGCCGACATGACCCGCAACACCGCCGACCTGGTGCCGGTCTGGCGTAGCACCTTGCCGCCGATGGACAGTTCCGATTCGTTCCTCACCGGCTCGTACCTCGGTGTGCCCGACGAGTTCCTGGCGTCCTCGCCGACGGCTTCGCGGAGCCGCCCTGGGTTCTTCAACGACCCCGACATGCTGGTTGTCGGCCTGTCGTGGCGCGACTTCTTCGTCAATCATCTGGACTTCAGCCGCGTCATCGTGGCGCAGGATCAACTGACACCGGAACGTCTCGAGAAGCTCCGGATGAAGCTCGCGCTGTCCGACGCCGATGTGGCGTGGCGCGCCAACGACCAACCCGGCCTGACCGAAGCTGAACAGCGGGCCCACTTTTCGCTGTGGGCGATGCTCTCCGCACCCCTGCTGGCAGGCAACGACGTTCGGACAATGGACGACCGGACGCGCGAGATGTTGACCAACCGCGACGTCATCGCGGTCGACCAGGATCCGTTGGTCGCGGAGGCGACGAGGTCGCCGCAAGACCACCGGGTGCTGGTGAAGCCCCTCTCCGGTGGCGGCGCGGCGGTCGCGCTGTTCAACTCCGACGACGAACCGGCCGACATCGCCACCGGCGCCGCCGCGGTTGGTTTGGCCGGCGCCTGTTACACCGTGCGCGACCTGTGGAGCCACACCGAAACGACGACCACCGGCGACATCAGACGCACCGTGGCACCACACGATGTGGCAATGCTGCGGGTCTGGTCAACCTGTCGCTGAACCCGCGATCTGCGCACTGCGGGGCGGGGTGGCGGTGCCGTGGATCAGTTGTGCGTGTTCGGCATAAGTCAGGGCCGCGGTGCAGCGGACGCCGCCGCGCATGTCCACCGGCATGTTTCCGATGGTGCGCTCGATCAGATCCGGGTCGGCCTCGTACATGCTCATGCCGAGGATGAGCATCGCGTGGTCGGGGTTCAGTTCTGCCGTCATCGCCTTGACGATGTCGTTCCATTCGGCCATCCCGATGTGCGCCTCCATGACTGGGACGACGTGCGACTCCTCGTAATCCATGTGCTCGACGAGCGATGTGGCGAGTCGATCCAGCGCGGCGCCCAACTTCTCACCTGCGGCGGCACTCGCCGAAGCGCCCCAGATCGGCAGTTCCGCGTCGACGTCCGCATGGAGCGCATCGACCCGCCGATGTTGTTCGGTGACGCGCTGTACATGCGACGACACCTGCGAGGGTGCGCGCCGCTCCAGGAGCGGCCAGACGTAATGGTCCTCGCCCGAATGATGGTGATGCAGAACTTCGCCGATGAACCGCAGATGCCAGGCCACCGCCTCGGCGCGTGCGGTGTCTCCGCAGGCAACGCGCCGCACCACACCGCCGGCAAGGCCGAACTCTCTACGAAACATCTTGTGCACCATGGTCATTTCGCGACCATCGAAGTGCTCGCCGTTGTCGTCCATTGTCCGGCTTAACGCCGGAACGCGTGAGATTCTTCACTGCGGGAAGACGCGACTCGTCAAACGACAACGAGCATTGCCAAAAGCGGCACGCGCGGACCGACGGCTGGATACATTGCATGCCTGTCCGTCGGGAGGTCGCGGTTGTCCACGAAACGCTTGTTGCTTCAGATTCTGCTGGCCGCGTTCCTGCTGACCACCTGGGTGGCGGTGGCGTCCACCGGCATCGCCCACGCCGACACCCCGTCGACGTCGGGGGCAACGTCGAGTTCGGAGAGTTCGACGGACGCAGCCAAGACGTCGAAGCCCGACCGGCCGAAGCCAAACCCGAAGCCGAAGCCGAAGCGTGCTGCCAAGAAGCACGAGACGAAAGCCGACGACACCACTGAATCGGCCCCCGACGAAAAGGCGGAAGCGACGTCGAAGCCGGACGATCCGGCGCCAACCCACGTCCGCCACAAACCTCGCCGACCGAGCCTGACCGTCACATCGACGAAGTCCGCGAAACCCGACAAGCAGGTAGCCGACGCCGCGCAGTCATCCGCAACTGAGCCCACGCCGCGGGCGCAGTTGAAGCTCGCCGAGGCCGCCCCCACGGTGTCGAGTCCGCAGACCAGCACGCCGTCGGTCAGGCTTCCGCAGCCACGAGAGGTCGTCGGGCTGGTATCCGATGTCGGCGTGGTCGCGGTGTCAGTCGTCTACACCGCCGCGGACACCGTCGCGAACATCTTCGGTCCGCACAGCTTCTTCGGAGCACCGTATGCGCTGGCATCCGCGGTGGCGAATTCCGCTGCGGCGGTGGGCAGGACGCTGATCGGCGCACCACCGGGCGCCACGGGCACCGGGCCGTTCCCGGTCACGTACGGGGTCCTCAACGGGTTGGCGTTCTTCAATCCGCAGCAGCCGCCGCCCGGCGCGAACGACCCGCGGATCAAGGTCACCGACGAACATCCGTTGCCGATCATCCTGCTCAACGGGACGACGACCACCCAAGGCATCAATTGGAGCGTCGGGGCGCCCGTCCTGGCCAACGCCGGCTACAAGGTCTACACGTTCAACTACGGCAACGTCGGTGATGATCCGAACTACCCGATCCAAGCCACGGACGACATCCGGGAGTCCGCGAAACAGCTTGCCGCCGAAGTGGACAAGATCCTCGAGGAGACCCAGGCGCCGAAGGTGATCCTGATCGGGCATTCGCAGGGCGGCGGGATCCTGCCTGCGTACTACATCAACAACCTGGGCGGCGCCGACAAGGTGTCACAGGTCATCGGCATCGCACCGAGCAACCACGGCACAGACGCCTCCGGCCTGATCGGCCTGCAGGCGCTGCCCATCATCGGGCCCCTGCTCATCGGGCTCGCGAACGCGTTGGGTCCCGCGCTGGAGCAGCAGTCGATGGGCAATCCGTTCCAACAGGAGGTGTACGGCAACGGCGACACCCGCCCCGGCGTCCTGTACACCAACATCATTTCCAAGAACGACGAGATCGTCACCCCGTACACCCAGCAGTTGCTTGAAGGCGACAACGTCACGAACATCGTTCTGCAGGACCGGTATCCGTGGCTTCCTGCCGGCCATCTCGGCGTGGTGTTGAGTCCGCAGGTGTGGTCGGTGGTCCTGGACGCGCTGGCAGCCAACCCCGCGGCCAATCCATTGGGACAAAGCGAGGAACTGGCCGCATAAGCAAAACCCCCGAAACGCCGTTGGAGCCGCTTGGCGGCGACATCCGACGGACGTTTCGGGGGCTCTGCGTACTACCTCTAGCTGGTCAGTGAATCCGGCGGGGTGAAGCGGTCGCCGTAGCGTGCGGCCAGTTCCTTGGCGCGGGCCACGAAGGCGTCCTTACCGGTACCTGCCGGGCCCTGGTAGCCGACGATGAACTGTGCCGAGCCACCGGTGTACGGCGGGAAGCCGATACCCATGATCGAGCCGATGTTCGCGTCGGCGGTCGATGTGAGCACGCCCTCGTCGAGGCACTTCTGCGTCTCGAGCGCCTCGGCGAACAGCATCCGATCGATCATGTCCTGCAAGGGGATTTGAGCGCTGCCGGACTTGAACGTCTCGCGCAGGCCCGGCCACAGACCGGTGCGCTTGCCGTCCACGTACTCGTAGAAGCCGGCGCCCTTCAACCGCGACGGACGACCGATTTCGATCATCTTCTCGACGACCGCCTCGGCGGGGTGCGGCTCGTAGGTGCCGCCCGTGGCCTCGACACCCTTGCGGGTGGCGACGGCGATCTTGTGCATCAGCTCCAGATTGAGCTCATCGGACAGCTGCAGCGGCGGCGCCGGGTAGCCGGCCTGTGAACCGGCATGCTCGATGGACGCGGGTTCGACACCCTCGCCCAGCATCGCCAGCGCCTCGTTGACGAAGGTGCCGATGACGCGGGAGGTGAAGAAGCCGCGGCTGTCGTTGACGACGATCGGGGTCTTGCCGATGGCCAGCGTGTAGTCGAACACCCGGGCCAGCGCCTCGTCAGAAGTCTTCTCGCCCTTGATGATCTCCACCAGCGGCATCTTGTCGACGGGGCTGAAGAAGTGGATCCCGATGAAGTCCTCCTGGCGCTTCACGCCGGTCGCAAGACCGGTGATCGGCAGCGTCGAGGTGTTCGACCCCAGCAGCGCGTTGGGCTCGACGATGTCCTCGATCTCCTGGAACACCTTGTGCTTGAGGTCCTGGTCCTCGAACACCGCCTCGATGACGAAGTCGACACCCTTGAGGTCTGCAGGGTCGGCCGTCGGCGTGATGCGCGCCAGGAGTGCGTCGGAGCGCTCCTGCGTGGTCTTACCCCGCTCGAGCGCCTTGGCTTCGAGCTTCTCGGAGTAGTTCTTGCCCTTCTGCGCGGCCTCGATGCTGACGTCCTTGAGTACGACGTCGAAGCCGGCCTTCGCTGAGACGTAGGCGATGCCCGCGCCCATCATGCCCGCGCCAAGCACACCGATCTTGTTGATCTTGACCGGTTCGATGCCGTCGGGCCGCGACCCGCCGCCGTTGATGTACTGCAGGTCGAAGAAGAACGCCTGGATCATGTTCTTGGCGACCTGGCCGGTGACCAACTGGGTGAAGTAGCGGCTCTCGATGCGGCTGGCGGTGTCGAAGTCGACCTGTGCGCCCTCGACGGCCGCGTCCAGGATGGCCCGCGGTGCGGGCATCGGCGCGCCCTTGAGTTGCTTGCGCAGCAGCGCGGGGAACGACGGCAGAATGCCGGCCAGCGCGGGGCTGCTCGGGGTGCCGCCGGGCATCTTGTAGCCCTTGGCATCCCACGGCTGGGTGTGGCTGTCCGGGTTCGCCTTTATCCACGCCTTCGCGGCGGGCACCAGTTCCTCGACCGTGGGCAGCACCTCGTCGACGAGGCCGACCTCCTTGGCCTTGCCCGGCTTGAACCGGGTGCCCTGGCTCAGCACCTCCATGAATGCCTTCTGGATACCGAACATCCGGACGCTGCGGGCGACCCCGCCTGCGCCGGGCAGCAGCCCGAGCGTCACTTCGGGGAAGCCGACGACTGCACCCGGCACGTCGGCGATGATCCGGTGATGACACGCGAGCGTGATCTCCAAACCGCCGCCGAGGGCCGCGCCATTGATGGCGGCCACCACGGGCTTGCCCAGGGTCTCCAGCGCCCGCAGATCACGCTTGGTGTTCTCAACGAGCGAGAACGCGTCGCCGGCGTGCTCCGGTCCGATGTTGATCATGCCCTTGAGATCGCCACCGGCGAAGAACGTCTTCTTGGCGCTCGTGATGACGACGCCCGTGATCGAATCCTTCTCGGCGACAAGCTTTTCGACGGCGTTGTGCATGGACTCGCGGTAGTCGTCGTTCATCACGTTGGCCGAGCCGCTCGGGTCATCCAGCGTCAGGGTGACGATGCCGTCGGCATCCTTGTCCCACTTGATCGTGTTGGCCATGGTTTAAACCCTCTCGATGATGGTCGCGACACCCATGCCGCCGCCGATGCACAGCGTGATCAACGCGCGACGGGCGTTGCGACGCTCGAGCTCGTCGACCATGGTGCCGGTGATCATGGCGCCGGTGGCGCCCAACGGGTGCCCCATCGCGATGGCGCCGCCGTTGACGTTGAGCTTCTCGTCGGGGATGTTCAGGTCCTTCTGGAACTTCAGCACCACCGAGGCGAACGCCTCGTTCAGCTCGAACAGGTCGATGTCGTCGACCGTCAGACCGGCACGGTCGAGCACCTTGCGGGTGGCCGGCGTCGGACCGGTCAGCATGATGACCGGATCGGCACCGCTGGTGGCGGTCGCGACGATGCGCGCGCGGGGCGTCAAGCCCTGTGAGGTCCCTGCCTTCTCGGAGCCGACGAGCACCAGCGCGGCGCCGTCCACGATGCCGGAGCTGTTGCCGCCGGTGTGCACGTGGTTGATCTTCTCGACGTAGTGATACTTCTGCAGCGCCACGTCGTCGAAGCCGCCCATCTCGCCGATGCCGTCGAACGCGGTCTTCAGCTTGCCGAGGCCTTCGAGCGTGGTGTCGGGGCGCATGTGCTCGTCGTGGTCGAGGATGACCAGACCGTTCTGGTCGCGCACCGGCACGACGGACTTGGCGAAGTAGCCGCCCGACCATGCCGCGGCCGCCTTCTCCTGGCTGCGCAGCGCGTAGCGGTCGACGTCCTCACGGGAGAAGCCCTCGATGGTGGCGATCAGGTCGGCGCCGATGCCCTGCGGCACGAAGCCGATCTGGTAGTTGGTCTCCGGGTCGGTCGCCCATGCGCCGCCGTCGGAGCCCATCGGGACGCGGCTCATCGACTCGACGCCACCGGCCAGCACCAGGTCGTCCCAGCCGGAGCGCACCTTCTGCGCGGCCGTGTTGACAGCCTCGAGGCCGGACGCGCAGAACCGGTTGAGCTGGACGCCGCCGGTGGTCTCCGGCAGGCCCGCCGCGAGCACTGCGGTGCGGGCGATATCGCCGCCCTGGTCGCCGACAGGGGAGACGACACCGAGGATCATGTCGCTGATCAGGGTCTCGTCCAGGTCGGGGTAGCGCCTGCGGAGTTCGTCGACCAGGCCGACGACCAGATTCAGGGGCTTGACCTCGTTCAGTGAGCCATTGCGCTGCTTGCCGCGAGGCGTACGAATGGCCTCGTAGATGAAGGCTTCTTCAGACATAACGGCGAGCCTAACAGCCTCGGCCAACCTGTTGGTTGGGAGGTTGCTCACCCCTGGCGAACGTGGGTTACCCGCACGCGAAACGCGAGAATTGCGTGTTGGTAACCCACGTTCGGCGCAGCTTAGGGTGGGAACCCATGACAGTCTCTCGGCTGCAGCCCTATGCGGTCACGATCTTCGCCGAGATGTCGGCGCTGGCCGCGCGGATCGGCGCGGTCAACCTCGGCCAGGGCTTTCCCGACGAGGACGGCCCGCCCGCGATGCTCAAGATCGCCGAGAACGCCATCGCCGAGGGCGTCAACCAGTACCCGCCCGGCCTGGGCATCGCGCCGCTGCGCGAGGCGATCGCCGCGCAGCGCAGCCGCCACTTCGGCACCGAATACGACCCCGACACCGAGGTGCTTGTCACCGTCGGTGCGACGGAGGCCATCGCGGCGGCGGTGCTCGGCCTCGTCGAACCCGGCTCCGAGGTGTTGTTGATCGAACCGTTCTACGACTCCTACTCCCCTGTCATCGCGATGGCGGGGTGCGAGCGCCGCGCGATCCCGCTGGTGCAAGACGGCAACGGCTTCCGCATCGACGTCGACGGACTGCGGAACGCGGTGACGCCGAAGACGAAGGCGTTGATCGTCAACTCGCCGCACAACCCGACGGGCATGGTGGCCACCGATGAGGAACTGCGGGCGCTGGCCCAACTCGCGGTCGACGCCGACCTGCTGGTGATCACCGACGAGGTCTACGAGCATCTGGTCTTCGACGGCCACCGCCACCTGCCGCTCGCCAACTATCCGGGCATGGCCGGCCGCACCATCACCATCTCCAGCGCGGCGAAGATGTTCAACTGCACGGGGTGGAAGATCGGATGGGCCTGCGGCGCCGCGGATTTGATTGCCGGCGTGCGTGCCGCCAAGCAGTACCTGTCCTACGTCGGCGGCGCGCCGTTTCAGCCCGCCGTCGCGCATGCGCTCAACACCGAGGAAACCTGGGTGGCGGCGCTGCGGGACTCGCTGCAGGCCAAGCGCGACAAGCTGGGATCGGCCCTGGCGGAACTCGGCTTCGAGGTGCACGACAGTTTCGGCACCTACTTCTTGTGTGCCGATCCGCGTCCGCTGGGTTATCACGACAGCACCGAATTCTGTGCGCAACTGCCCGAACGCGCCGGCGTCGCCGCAATCCCGATGTCCGCGTTCTGCGATCCGGCCGCCGACCACGCAGACGCGTGGAATCACTTGGTGCGCTTCGCTTTCTGCAAGCGCGACGAGACACTCGACGAGGCGATCCGACGACTGTCGGTGCTGCGCGGGTAGCGTCACCGCCCGAACGGCGGTGGCGGCGAAGCCAACAGCTCACGCAGCTGCGAACCGTCGCGCAATCCGCACCGACGCGCCGCGGCGTGAAACGACTCACCTGCGAGCACCAGCCCGACCGCCCCCTCCATCCGCACCGCCACCACGTACTCCCGCAACGTGCAGCCCACCTGCGACCTGAACAGCCGGGCCAGGTGCCGTGGGCTCACCCCGATATCGGCCGCGACCTTGTCGAGCGTGTATTTGGCGGCGGGCTCGGCGTTGATGGTCTGCAGCAGGTGGTCCAGGCGGGGATGGCTGGGCCGCGGGGTGCGTGCGGCCACCGACAGCTGCGGATGCCCCTCCAAGCGCCTGCTGAAAACCACCATGTCCTTGCCGATTTCGTGTGCGATGGCCGCCCCGTGGTCGTCGGCCACCAGCGCGAGTGTCAGGTCGATGCCCGCCGCCACCCCGGCCGAGCTCCAGATTTCGCCGTCCCGGACGTATACCGACTCGGATTCCAGCACCGCCTCGGGATGCCGACGGGCGAAGACGTCGAGCAGGCGCCAGTGCGTCGTGGTGCGCACACCGTCGAGCAACCCGGCCGCCGCGAGCGCGAACGAACCGGCGCAGATCGACGCCGTGCGCCGCGCGGCCGGCGCGTGGCGGCGGATGGCCGCCACCAGACGAGGGTCGGGGCCCGGCGCCACCAGGCACTCACCGCCGGGCACCACCAGGGTGTCGACCGTCGACCGCAGCTCGGAGATCGGTGCGGCACCCACCGTCATGCCCGACGAGCAACGCACGGTCACGCCATCGGTGACGGCGTAGAGCGCGACGGTGTAGTCACACCGCAACGACCGGGCAACGTCGAAAACCTCTAACGGACCTGTCACATCCAGCGTGCGCACGCCGTCGTACACCAGCACCGCAACGTGTTTCGACGCCGCGGGCATCACCGCACCGCCTCCGGAGATGTCCGGATTTGCGTATCGGGCGTCCTGGTTCGTCGCGGATGGAAAACACGGTGTAACACGTTCGTAACAACGCGACCGGAGCCTGATTTCATCGCCCGCGTGAAAGGAATCAGGCCGCATGAAGTTGCAGCACTACCTCGGTGGCCTGGAAGGGCTGCCCGAACTGGAGAACCTCGAGAGGCGGGTGTTCGTCGAGGACTGGGAGAAGCGCATCTTCGGCATCCACGTCGCGATGATGAGCCTGTCCAGGCACCTGAGTGCCGCGCTGCCGAAGTATCCGGTCGATCAGGTGCCGACGACGTTCGCGGAGCACTGGACGTGGGCCCACTTGCGCACCGGCGCCGAGGCGATGAACCCGTTCGACTACTTCAAGTACCGCTATTACGAGAAGTGGTTGGGCGGCATCACCCAGTTCTTCATCGACAAGGGCTACCTGACCGATGACGAACTGGCCTCGCGGCAAACCGAATTGGCGTCAGGCCAACCGCCCGCCCTCCCCGATTCGCAGCCCGCGATCGACGACCAGGTGACGCGCTACCTGCGCAACGGCGACTCCCCCCGGCGGGATGTGGCGCACCCCAAGTTCGCCGTCGGCGACAAGGTCCGAATCACCAACGTGCCCGCCGCCGAGCACACCCGACTGCCCGGCCACCTGCGCGGTAAGACCGGCATCGTCGAGCGCATCTTCGAGGGCGACTACGCCTACTTCGTCGAGACCGGCGACGGCATCGGCGCCCCGATGCCCGTCTACATCGTCGCGTTCGAACCGCCAGAGTTGTTCGGCGTGCGTGCCGAGGCCGGCCCGCAGATGTTCTACGCCGAGTTGTTCGAGGCCTACCTGGAAGGTATGTGATGAGCGGCCAGTTTCAGTATCCCGACGACCGGGAAGCGTCCAGCGCATCGAAAGTCGAAGCGCTGGAATCACTTCTGATCTCCAAGGGGGTGATCAACCCGCAAACGGTCGACAAGGTGCTGGCCTATTTCGAGTCGGAGATGACGCCGCTCAACGGTAAGCGGATCGTCGTGCGGGCGTGGACCGATCCCGACTTCGCGGCCAGGGTGGTCGCGGACACGCCCGCCGCGATCGCCGAGCTCGACCTACCCGAGGGCATGGCGGGCGCGGAGGGTGAACACCTGCAGGCCGTCGCCAACTCCCCCGGCGTACACAATCTGATCATCTGCACGCTGTGCTCGTGCTTTCCGTGGCCGGTGCTGGGGTTGCCGCCGTACTGGTACAAGGATCCGGTGTTCCGGGCTAGGGCTGCACGCGAACCGCGCAAGGTGCTCGCCGAGGTCGGTCTGCACCTGCCCGACGACACCGAGATCAAGGTATGGGACAGCAGCGGACACTCCCGCTGGTTCGTCATTCCCGAACGGCCCTCGGGCACCGAGGATTTCACCGACGAAATGCTGATGGATCTGGTGACGACGGAGTCCATGATGGGGGTCGCGTTGGCGGGGCAGGCGTCATGAGGCTGCACGACACCTGCACCACCGATCAGGCCGCACCACAGTTCGAGCACGAATGGCAGCGGCGGGCGTTCGGGTTGGCGTTGGCGCTGTCCGAATTCGGCCACTACGAATGGAGCGAATTCCAGCAGAGCCTGATCGAGGCGATCGGTGACTGGGAGAGTGCACCAGCCGACGGGCGCGGCGACTGGCAGTACTACGACCACTGGGTGGCCGCGCTGGAGAAGGTCATCGACGACCACCGGTTGCTGACCGCGCCGCCGAAACTGAACGGAGATGGACATGAGTGAAACAATCGTCAAGAGCCGGTCGATCACGCTGGCCGGCGCAGGGTGGCTCAGCGTCACCGTGCTACTGGCGTTGCTGACGCTCTACTTCGTCGGCCTCGACCAGGGCGCATCGTCGATCTTCGGTTCCAACACCGCGATTCATGAGTTCATGCACGACGCCCGTCATCTGCTGGGCTTCCCCTGCCACTAGAACTCAGAGTGAAGCGGCGACGGCCCAGAGTTCTTCGGCCTGCGCCGGATCGGTGCGGTCGATCGCGCTGAGCACGACGTCGGTCGCCCCGGCGTCCAGGTAGCGTTTGAGCTGACGCGCCACCGATTCCGCGGACCCCACCACGGCGAGGTCGGCCACACTGTCGACCCGTTCCCTGGCGATCACCTTCTGATACGAGGGGATCGTCGCGTAGAACCCGAGTTCCTGCGCCGCCACCCGCTTCGCGGATTCGACGTCGTCGGACACCAGCACCGGCACCGAGGCGATGACCTTTGGTTTGGGCCTGCCTGCGTCGGCGGCCGCCTTCGCGATCGTCGGTTCGATGAACTCCTCGATGGCACGCGGGCCGGCGATGAAAGGCAATGTGCCATCGGCTAATTCGCCCGTCACCTGCAGCGCCTTCGGCCCCATCGCCGCGACGTAGACGGGTACCGGTGTGCCTCCCGCGACGCGCACCGGCCAACCAGAATGTGCGTTGATCTCGGTGCCGCTGAAGTCGACGGCCCCAGTGTCGAAGATCGACCTCAGCACGGTGAGGTGTTCGCGTAGGCGTGTGATGGTGTTGGGCCACGACACGCCGAACGCCTGCCGTTCCGGCTCGTGCGCGCCCAACCCGAGGCCGAGACTGAAGTTGCCGTGCGACGCGGCCTGCGCCGTCTGCGCCAACGACGCGACGATCAGCGGATGGCGCGGGTTGATCGGCACCACCGACGTCCCGACGCCGAGCCCGGGCACCGCCGCGCCAACTAGACCCGCGAGCGATATCGCGTCGTGGTCGAGCTGCTGGGCCAGCCAAACCTGCCTGACACCGAGCTCGTATGCGCGGGAGGCCTGCCCGATCACATCGTCGACGAGGTTGGGGGCTTGCGGATTGGGGAAGAGCACGATTCCTGTCGGCATACCGCGAGCAACCGCGGGCCCGAGCCCGGCTATTCCGATCTACTCGGTTTGATCGGAACCCTTGCCCCTCAACACTCGCTGTCTCAGACCCTCGTTGGCCGCGTCGATGATGGTCTTGCCGGCCCGCTTGATGAAGTAGTCCGGGATGAATGAGTCGGGTTCGACGGTGACGTCGACCGTGACGGTGGTGGACGCGCCGACGTGGTCGGGCCGCAGGGTGTACTCCACATGCTGGGCATACTGCTGCTTGGTTCGCTGCGCGTCCCACACCAACCAGTTTGGGCCCCAACGAAATTCCAGAATCTCCTCGTCGAGCCTGCCGAGCACCCTGACCGCAAGACGGACGTGATGCGGGCGCCCGTCGTCATGCCTGTCGATCACCTCGACCCTGCGGTACGCCGGCGTATACGACAGCAGGGCCTCCACGTCGGCCAGCGCATCCATGATGGCTTCCGGCGATGCCTCGATCACGAGCTTGCGTGATGTTCGGACGGCCACGACCGGTGGACCTACGACGCGTACTTCTCCATGACCTGCTTACGCAGGCTCTCGGTGGCGACGTCGAGCACGATCTGCTTGGCCCGCTTGATCAGGAACTCGGGGATGGGGGCGCCCAGATCGAGGATGATGTCGAAGCGCACCCGCGTCCTGTCGTCGCCCTCGGGTGTCAGGTTGTACTCGACGTGTTGGCCGCGTTGGTTGAACGTCGCCTTTGCGTCCCACACCATCCACCGGGGGCCCCAGTTGTACTCGAGCATTTCCTTCTCGGTGATGCCCATGATCTTGAACGTCGCCTTGACGTGGCGCGGCTTACCGTCGGGATGCCGGTCGATCACCTCGGCCTTCTTGTGCACAGGGGACCAATCCGGCACTGACTCGATGTCGGCGAGCGCCTCCAGAATCGCTTCAGGCGACGCCTCGAAGACGACCTCTCGCGATGCCCGGACAGCCATACTGGCAGAGTCTAGCTAACTCACTGACGAACCGCAGCCCGTTTTGCAGCTAATTTATCTCACCAGTCGATTTTGTCGAAGGGCGTGGTCGACTGAGGCGGTGAGCCGACGGGGCCCGCCGGGGTGCGGGAGAACCGCGGGGCAGGCGCTGCTTGATCAACACCATTGACAGTAACCATTGTTGAGCGCGCCCTGAGGTGTTCGTTTTGGGCGGCCTCACGCCAGGTGAGCACCGGAGTCACGCATGCATCGGTGCCCGCAAAGATCTCGGTCCATTCGTCGCGAGTCTTGCCTGCAAACTTCTCCGCGAACAACTTGTGGACGTCCGGGAAAGCCGCCGCGTCGAGTTGGGTGACGTCCTCGGCCGACAAACCGAGGCCGGCCAGCAGTTGGGCAAAGAACTGCGGTTCGATCGCGCCGACTGCCATGTACTTGCCGTCGGCGGTCTCGTAGGTGCGGTAGAACGGCGCGCCGCCGTCGAGCATGAACGATTCGCGCTCGTCTTTCAGCGAGCCGGTCGACTTCATGGTCCACGCCATCTGCGCCAGGATCGACACGCCGTCGACCATCGCGGCGTCGATCACCTGGCCTTTGTCCGACCGTTCCCGTTCGTATAGCGCCGCGACGATGCCGAGCAGGACGAACATCGACCCGCCGCCGAAGTCCGCGACCAGATTCAGCGGCGCCACCGGCGGGCGGTCGCGGTAGCCGATCGCCGACAGCGCCCCGGTCTGCGACAGGTAGTTGATGTCGTGGCCCGCGACCTGTGCCATGGGCCCGTGCTGCCCCCAGCCGGTGATGCGGGCGTAGATCAGCCGCGGGTTGACCGCCGCGCAGTCGTCGGGCCCGATGCCGAGGCGCTCGCAGGTGCCCGGCCGGAAGCCGTCGAGCAGCACGTCGGCCTTGGTCGCCAAGCCCAGCAGCTTCGCCGGTTCCTTCTTGACGTCGAGATCGACGATGCGCTTACCGCGATGCAGCAGGTCCGACTCCTCGGCGGGAATCTGCAGGCCACCCGGCCTGCGCACCCGCACCACGTCGGCGCCGAGATCGGCGAGCACCATCGCGGCGTGCGGGCCCGGTCCGATGCCGCCGAGTTCGAGGACCTTCACCCCGGCCAGGGGTCCGGTGTTGGTCATCGAAGCAACGTAACTCAGCCGCCTCCGCGCACTTCGAGAACTCGCTTTCGCAATCCTTCGGTGGCGGTGTCCATCAAACCCTTGGCGCCGCGCTTGATCAGGAAGCCGGGCAGCGGCACGAGCGGATCGACGGTGAGCTCGAAACGAACCCGGGTGCCTGCGGCGGTGGGTGTCAGCGTGTAGCGGGCAGCCTGCGCACGCTGTTGTTTGGAGCTCACCAGCGTCCAGCTCACGCCGTCGTCGTGCACCGTGTAGTCGAGCACTTGCTCGTCGCTGACACCGACGATCTTGACCACCTGCCGCGACCGCCGGGGGTGGCCCGCCTCGTCGCGCTCCAGTATTTCGACCTTCTGATGCGCCGGCGACCACTGCGTCAGCGACTCCAGGTCAAACAGCACATTCATGATCTCGTCCGGTGTCGCGTCGATGAGGATCTCCCGTGCCTCGGTGACGGCCATAGAGAGACCGTAGCCATTCGGCACAAAAACTACACACACGTCAATATCGCCATCTCGCCCAACCGAAGGCTCTACGCTTTCTGGATCAGTCAGTCAGCCTGGGTCGCCGAGGCGGCGGATGACCCGAACGGACCGGCAGCGGGGGTCTGCCGGCCGGGTAACGGTGCGCAGCCAGCCGAGTACAAACAGGTGACGGTGCTCTTCGCCGACGTCGTTCGCTCGATGGATATCGCGGCTGCCCTCGATATCGAACGACTACACGAGATCATGACCGAATTGGTGGACCGCAGCGCGACGGTGGTGCAGCGCTACGGCGGGACGCTGGACAAGTTCACCGGCGACGGGATCATGGCGTTGTTCGGCGCGCCGATTGCATTGGAGGATCACGCCGTGCGCGCGTGCCTGGCGGCGTTGGAGATCCAAAAGGAAGCCGCTCGCCTGGCAGTCGACGTCGAGCGTCGTGACGCCATCACATTTCAGTTGCGAGTCGGACTGAACTCCGGACAGGTTGTTGCGGGTCAAATCGGATCAGGTTCATTCGGTTACACCGCTGTCGGTGAACAGGTCGGATTGGCGCAGCGGATGGAATCGGTCGCCGCACCCGGTGGTGTGATGGTCAGCGAGACCACCGCCAGGCTCGTCGAGGCCACCGCCGTGTTGGACGAGCGGGAACTGGTGCACATCAAAGGTTTTCGGACGCCCGTGCCCGCACGTCGACTGCTTGGGATGAGGCCGGGGCACGGTGTCAAGACCCGACAGGAGGCGACCCTTGTCGGCCGTCGCTGGGAGATGGCCGCCCTGGACGCGCTTGTGGAACTCACTGTGCATGGCACCGGGGGCGTCGTCAACGTGACGGGGGCGCCAGGGATAGGCAAGTCGCGAGTCGCTCGGGAGGTCGCCGCGCTGGCGTCGGCACGCGGGGCCGACGTGCACTGCGTCTTCTGCGAATCCCATACCAGCGACATCCCGTTCGGGGTGGTGTCGGAGTTGCTGCGGAACGTGGTCGGCATCTCCGATCTGGACGGCGATGCCGCCCGGCAACGCGTCCGGGAAGAAGTGGCAGAGGCCGGTGACGACGATCTGCTGCTGCTCGACGACCTTCTCGGTATCGCCGATCCCGACATGCTGCTGGCCGCGGGTGACCCGGATACGCGCCGGCGCAGATTGGCATCGCTGGTCAACTCGGTGACGTTGGCGCGCACAAAGCCAACGCTCTTCATAGTCGAGGATGTGCACTGGATTGACACCGTCAGCGAGTCGATGCTGGCCGACTTCCTCACCGTGATTGCGCGAACCCCGTCGATGGTGTTGATCACCTATCGCCCGGAGTATCGCGGGGCGTTGACGCAAGCACCCGGTGCTCAAACGATATCCCTTGCCCCACTGGGTGATTCGGATACCGAGGCACTTCTGACCGCCTTGCTGGGTGCGAATTCCTCGGTGGTGGAGGTGGCGACGATCATCGCCGAACGCGCTGCAGGAAATCCATTCTTCGCCGAGGAGATGGTGCGCGAGTTGGCGCAGCGCAAAGTCCTCACCGGAGGGCATGGGAACTACGTCTGCCATGCCGGCATCGACACCCTCAGCGTGCCCGCCACCGTGCAGGCCGCTATCGAAGCGCGCATCGACCGATTGACCGCCCAGGCCAAGCGAACATTGACCGCAGCCTCGGTGATAGGAGCTCGGTTCGGGTCGGAACTGCTTGCGGCCATGGGGCTCCAACCGGCCGTCGAGGAGTTGCTCAGTGTTGAACTCATCGACCAGGTGCGGTTCACCCCACACGCTGAGTACGCCTTCCGTCACCCACTCATTCGGGCGGTGGCCTACGAGTCGCAGTTGAAATCCGATCGCGCCGAGTGGCATCGCCGCCTCGCCGCGACCATCGAGGCGGACAGCGAGGAGTCGGCCGAGCAGAACGCTGCGCTGATAGCGGAACATCTGGAATCGGCGGGCGAACTGCACGCTGCGTTTGGCTGGCATATGCGCGCAGGCGCATGGTCAGCCAACCGCGATGTCCGCGCCGCGCGGATCAGCTGGGAACGAGCGCTTCGGATCGCGGACCGGCTGCCTCACGATGACTCGGACCGGTTGGCTATGCGTATCGCTCCGCGAACGATGCTGTGCGCCAACGGATGGCAAGCCATCCAGGACACCAGGGGGCTCTTCGAGGAGCTGCGCGCATTGTGCGACCTGGCGGGCGACAAGGTGTCACTCGCCACCGGCATGACGGGCCTGACCACCGAACTCATGTACACCGGGCGGTCCCCCGAGGGGTCCCGGTTGGCTTGCGAACAGATGGCGCTGCTCGAGTCGTTCGGTGACCCCGCCCAGACGGTGGGTGCGGCGTTCATCGCCTTCAACAACTGGTTCGACGTCGGCGAATTCGGTGAAATCCTGCGATGGTCGCAGAAGGTTATCGATCTCACCGAGGGAGACCCCGCCTCGGGTGCGGGCTTCGGTTTCGGTTCACCGTTGGCGGCCGCGCTGGCTTGGCGGAGCGTCGCATTGTGGTGGCTCGGTCGGCCCGGATGGCGCCAGCACTTGATCGACGCCTTGGCTACCGCCCAAGCCAGCGATCCGACGACGCTCGCGATGGTCGTGGGCTGGACGCGCGGGTTACCGATCAGCTACGGAGTGTGTCACGCCGACGACGCCGCGGTGCGTGCGATCGAGGACGCGGTGCGAAGCGCCGAGAAATCCAGCAACGCGGCTGTGAGCATCGTGACGTACGCGCTTGCCGCGGCGCTGGTGGATCAAGACGCTGAGGCCGACCGCGACCGGGGGCTGGAACTGCTGACGCAGGTCCGCGACATGTGGTTACGCGAGCCGATACCGTTCCTGGTGCCCGTCGGCGATTCGATGATCGCCAGGGAGAGGGCCAAGCGTGGTGACTTCGATTCGGCGATACCGGTGCTTCGCGAAGCGGCCAATGGCCTCTACGAGGCGGGGCGACCCTTCTTCGCGGTCTTGATGTCCGGTCTGCTGGTGGAAACGCTGTTGGAGCGCGGCACCGAAGGCGATCTGGCCGAAGCGCAATTCCAGATTGATCGGCTGGCCGATCTTCGGCCCGAATTGAGTTGGGCCATGCGCGATATCTGGGTGCTGAAGCTGCGCGCGCTACAAGCCCGAGCACTGGGTGACGACGTCGACTTTGGTGTATACGCGAGGCGCTATCGTGCGATGGCGGAATCGCTTGAATTCGAGGGGCACATCGATCGCGCCCGCGAGATGACTGAACTGGCGTGAGCCCAATGGCCAACGCCAACCTGGCCCCTCAGCAGGTTGGCGTTGACCACATCAATTCAGCTGTCGTGGCACGACCACCAGGCCAACCGTGAGTCTTTCCACGATGTCTCTGCGGGAATCGTCCCTGAAGTGCCGTGGAATAGATGCAGTAGTGCGCCACTGCAATTCGCGCTTGTGGAACGACGGCTACTTAGCCGAATCGTGATGAGGCAACAAGGCGCCGAGTTCCTCACGGGAAGTTGTTCCCGTCTTCAACATCGCCCGGTAGATGTGGCTTTCGACGGTGCGCACCGACAAGGTCAACCGCTCGGCGACCGCGCGATTGGACAATCCCTGCCCGATCAACATCACGATCTCTGTTTCCCTGTCGGTCAACGGCAGGCTCTCCCTGGCGTGCAGCAGCGCCGGGGTGCATGCGCCACTCTTTTGTGCCAGCGCATCTGCGCGCGTGGAGCAACCCAGGGCCGAGCCACGTTTGCCATGGTGACGGTGGGCCAACGCAGCCAGAGCAGCCGCATCCACAGCAGCGACGAGATCCCCCATCCGTTCGAATTCCTCTGATAGGACGCATAACTCATCGGCGTCGCCGTCGCCAAGCGCGGCCGCGAACCGTGCCGCCAGGCCCGCGCGCGGCCCCTCCACGATCGATTCGAGCAGACGCAACCGCGGCGCACTGCTGCGATCACCGAACTGCGTGGCCGTCTGCAGACACAGCACCTCCGCTGCGAACCGGCCGGTGCCCCTGCATCGCTCGGCCGCCGACAGCAGAACGCGTATCGCTTCGCTGACCGCGCCCTGGCTGGCCGACACCCATGCGCGGGCCAGGCTGTGCTCGGCGTCCAGAGACCGGAATCGACGTTTGACACCATCGAGCGCGGTCAGCATGGTCGCCGCCTCGCACGTGGAACCGCGCATCGCCAGCGCGGTCGCGTAGGGGATGCGATACCGGTAGCCCCAGCCGAACGGGTGCGACCCGCACAAGCCTGCCGTTGCACGCTCCAGGCGCAGGCATGCCTCTTCCAGGTTCCCCGCGCCGAGCGCGGCACGGCCCGCCACCGCATCGGCCAATAATTGTGCGATCCCGGGAAGATTTGCCGCCTCGTGGCGGACCATGGCTGCCACCTCGAGCGCCTTCGTGGTCTGTCCCGACAGCTGCAGCGCGCTGATCTCGGCGTCCGCGACGTTGAGTCGCACGTGTGGGGCTTCGAGAGGACGACTTGCGATGGTGCGTCGCGCGGTCGCCAAGACGGATGCGTCGGATGCGCGCCCGGCTTCGGCGTAGATCTGGGTGAGCGCCCAGGTGACCTCGGCGCCGATGAGAGGAATAGACTCCAGCGCAAGGCTTTTAGACGCCTGCACCGCAGCCTCGGGGTCGTCCATCGCGAACCAGTAGAGCGTGAGGAAGGCGTCGATATAGCCACACGCGTCGGGATGGGTGACCCGCGACGCCTCATCGATCAGCGCCTTGGCGCGCATCGGATCGCCAAGTGCCCACAGCATGTTGCTGGACCGGGCGAACGCGACCCTTGCCCGGTCCTGTTCACTCAGGTCGTCGCCGCCCATACCCGCGAGCACAGCTTCCGCCTCCTCGCCGCGGCCGAGCCACGACAACGCGTATGCCTCAACGAAATTGGACTCCGGTCCCGCTCCGGCATGGAACGCCGCCTCTGCGAGTCGCTGCGCAAGTGGGAGGTCTGCCAGCAGAACGGCACCGTGCGCCGCTCTGACCAACAGATCACCGTCTTGCGGTAGATCCGACTCGAGACTCAACGTCGCCCGCCGCACCACGGTCTTGATCTCGTCACGGTCCGGCGCCGCGGCGAGTTCGGTGGCAACCAGTCCGCGCAGCCGTCGCAGCCGGGTGTATGGGGCGCGCTTGCGGCGGACCTCACCGTATAGCGGATGTGCGATACGCACTTCGATGTTGCGACCGGCGGGTTCGAGGGTGATCAGGCCCCGAGTCTCGGCCTCCTCCACCGCCGACGCGTTCGTCATCCGAATCAGCGCTTCGAGTTCGATCGGCTCGCTCAGCGCCAGGACGTCGATGACATCGCTGACCGGCCCCGGCAATTCGCCGATCCGGGCTTCGATGAGCTCGACCAGGCCGGGCGGCATGACCGGGTCACCTGCCCAGCGCCACAAGCCACGCTCTGCGACCATGCGCCCGTCGGCCACCTCCTGCTCGACGATGTTGCGCAGGTAGAGAACATTGCCTCTGGTCAACTTCCACAGCCGCGCAACCGCGTCCGGATCGACCGGACCGGCCAACGCGGCAGAGACCAATTCCGCGGTCTGGTCGCAGGACAGCGCCTTCAACTCGAGTCGGTCGAACTGGCCGGCAGTCCACAACTCCTGTAGTCCGGCGGGCATCCGGGCGCAATCTCTGACGGTGAGGATCACCTTCGCCGCACCCCGCGCAACGACCTGATGGACGACGAAGATCGACAGGTCGTCGAGCAGTTGCAGATCGTCAACGCCGAGGACCACCTGCCCCGCCGAGTCCTGGGTGGTCAGCGACTCGATCACCCCACGCAACAACTGGAAGGTGTCGGTGACGCCCGACGGCGCCCATGTTGCGAACGCGCCGAGCGGGATTCCCCGCGCCGACGGCGTCCCGACCATCCAGCGGGTCTCACATCCCGCGGATGCCGCCGCGGCGAGCGCTTCGCGGACGACGCGGCTCTTGCCGACCCCCGGTGGTCCGCAAACATAGAGGCCTGACGCTGTCGTATGCGAGATGACGTCCTCGATAATCGCCATCTCGTCCGACCGGCCTATTAACGGCCACGTCAAACTCATGTATGGAGGTTAAAAGACGCGATGTCGCTTGCGCGGTATTTACGCCGACTTCGCGTCGACGAGGTCGCAAGCCCGGAGCTCGCAACCTCGGGTACTTGATTGAATTCTTTGCCTAGGAAATTACTTGTCGCATTTGACCTTCAGCACCTGCTTGCGCAGTCCGTCGGTGGCGGTCTCCATCGCGCCCTTCATCGCCCGCTTCAGCACGAAGCCCGGCAGCGGCACCGACAAGTCGATGGCGATGTCGAACGTGACCTTGGTCTTGTCGCCGTCCGGGGTCAGGGTGTAGCTGGCGTCCTGGGCCTTCAACTGCCCCGCCGAGATCAGTGTCCAGCTGACCTTGTTGTCCGTCCAGGTGTACTCGACGACTTGTTCGTCGGAGATGCCTGCGGATTTGACTTTCATCTTCACCCGCTTGGGCCTGCCGTCGTCGTAGGCCTCCAGGATCTCGGCGCTCTGGTACTGCGGTGACCACGACGGTGTCGATTCGACGTCGGCGATGACGTCGAGAATCTCCTCCGGACTGGCCTCGATCACAACCTCACGGGAATCGCTGGTAGCCATGCCGCGACCCTAACGGTTTACGGTGTCCGCCATGGAGCTTTGGGAGTTGGTGGCCCGCGAACGCATCAGGGACACACTGGCCCGGTACAACCGGTCCGGCGACGCGCAGACGTTCCGCGAAGACGGCTGGCTCGAGTTGCGGGGCAGCGACCCCGTGCGGGGACTCCGCTACCGAGACGTCTCGGTGCCGGTCGGTGACGACTGGTTGATCCGACACCGCTTCGTGTCGACCGACTGGAGCGCACCGGAATCGACGATGGCGCGCTGAGGCGACGCCGGCCTCAGCCTGGGGGTACCAGCATCGACTGCCACGTCTTGTTCCCCGGATGCGCCAAATCCGCCTGGGTGTAGCGCTTTCCGTCCGGGCCGATGTAGTCGCCGGTGGCGGGGTCATACGGCACGGCGGCGACCGCCGGTGGTGGAGCGTCCTGCGGCACTCCCTGGCCCGACAGCGTAGCGTTCGGGTCGCCCTTCCAGTTCAGCCCGTCGTTGAGCGGCACGTACTGCTCGTCGCTCTCGCACATCTCCACCGTCGGAGCCCGCTTACCCGGCTTCGTCTCACACGGAATGTTGCGCACCCCACGGACATTCATGTCGGAATCCTGTGGGATGCGGCAGTACAACTCGCCGGCAGGCCGTTCCGGGTAATCCTGCTCCGACGGCGACCGCTGCTGGCGCACGGGCAGGAACCCGGTGTTGCACGGCGGCGGCAGATTGAGGTTCAGGTTGAAGTCGAGGTAGATGCCCCGGTAGGCCTGCTTCACGCCGGAGTCGGCAAGCGCGATCGCCGACATGACCGCCGTGCCCTGCGGGAACAACACCAGCAGTTGCTCGATGTCGTTGCGGTAGGTCACCGCGACGTCCCCAAGGCTCACCAGGTTGGCCAGCACAATGGGCAATGCGGGAGCAACCCGGTCGAGCAGCGATCTGCTCTCTTCGAGTGCTGGACTACCGACGTCGAGGAGATCGGCGAACGCCTTGTCCTGCGCCTTCAATTGGCCGGTGATCGACGCCATCCGCTGCGCCCACGTCGCGATCGAATCCGCGGTTTGGACTTGAGAATTCAGCACCGGCGGTGATTGGTCGATGAGCTGGCCGATCTGGTCGACGGACTTGCCCGCCTCGATCGCCAGAGACGTCGAACCGTCGACGATGCGCGACAATTCGGGTCCCAGCCCACCCACGGCCTTGTCCGCCTCGTCGACCACCGTGCGCAGATTGTCCGGCGGGATGGCCTGCAAAGCCCTGTTAGTGGCGTCCAGCAAGCTGCCGATGTCCGCCGGAATCTGCACTCGGCCAACGGGAATGACATCCCCATCCCGCAACTTCGGCGTGGCCGACGGTGATCTCGGGGTCAGCTCGAGGAACTGTTCGCCGACCGCGGAGCGGCTGTGCACCGCTGCGGAGACATCGGCGGGCACAGCGGTCGCCGAGTCGAGCGTCAGGACCGCCCGCACTCCGACGCGGGTCGTCTCGACGGACTTGACCCTGCCGATCTCGCTGCCGCGATACGTCACCACCGACGTCGGATAAAGCCCTCCGGATGCCGGCAGGTCGACCGTCACCGTGTACCGCCCGATCCCGAACAGCGCAGGCACTTTCACGAAACCGAACGCCATCACGCCGACAGCGACGATCGTGATTGATGCCAACACCGCCAGCTGCGTCCACACCTGCCGCGACAACCGCACCATGTCAGTAAGCACCCCACCGATAGGGCGCGATCAACGGATTTCCCACGGTGTACGGACTTGGCATCTGCCCGATGGTGCGGCCCCACTGCAGTTCGAGTTCGGTCAGATCGCCCTCCCACCGTGTGCCGGTGAACAAACTGCTGTCGATGCGGCTCAATGTCAGATCGATGACCAGTGTGATGTTGGCGAAGTCGCCGCGGAACCAGTTGGACAGCGTGCTTTTCACCCACGGGTACGTCGACAAGAAGTCCAGCCCCTTGGTCAGCGCGGGCCCGGCGTTGGCCAGTTCCCTGAACACGGGCGCCATATTGCGCAGGTTGTCGACGAACGATTCCTTCGTCTGGTCGACGGTGGAGGTCGCGATGGCGCTGAACTTACCCAGCGCGTCGATGGCGTTCGCCAGTTTGGTGCGCGAATCCGACAACACCGCGAGGGCTTGCGGAATCGTGGTGAGCGCCCTGTCGACCGCCTGGTCCTTCGCCGCGACTTGGCCTGCCAGTGAGTTCAGGTGCTCGGTGGCGGCGATGATGTCGTCGGTCTGCTCGTTGAGTTGTGAGATGAACGTGTCCAACTGGGTCAGCAGGCCGCGCATCTGGTCCTCGCGGCCTGCCAGCGCCTTGGCGAACGACTGGTTGATCTCCTGGAGTTGGCCCAACCCGCCGCCGTTGAGCAGAACCGACACCGATCCCAGGGTCTGCTCGGTGGTCGGATAGGTGGCGGCCCTGGTAAGCGGAATCACCGAGCCGTTCTTCAGCTCACCTTCGGGGGGCTCGTCGGTCGGTGGGGCCAGTTCGATGTGCATAGAGCCCAGCAGGCTGGTCTGCCCGACTTTCGCGGTGCTGTTCGCAGGCAGGTGGACGTCCTTGTCGATTCGCATGGTCACCAGCGCATGCCAGTCCTGCACCTCGATCTTGGTGACGTTGCCGACGTTGACGTCGGCGACCCGCACCCGGGTGTTCTGTTGAATCACAACAACATCGGGCAACTGCGCCTGAATGGTGTACGAGCCGTCGCCGTTGCCCTCCGTGCCCGGCAGTGCCAGCGAATTGAGGCCACGCCATTCGCATCCCGGGATCGCCGACAGGCATGCCACCATCAGCACCGCAATCACGGTGCGCCTCACGGGGTGCCGTCCTGCGGCACCATCATGCCCTGCAAGCCGAGGCTGGGGTCGCTGTAGGTGATCTCGTTCGGCCGCGCCGAGGCGCCGACGAACGGATTGACACCCAGCGGCGGGAAGTTGTACTGGCGGTTCTTGATGATCGGCGCCAGATACTGGACGCAGAGCTTGGACGACTGCTCCCAATTCTGCCGCGATGCGGCTTGAACTGCGCTGCAGATGAATTGGACGGTATTGGCGAAGTTGACCGGCGCCAGGATGCCCGTGACCGCGCTCTGCGCGGGCTGGTAGATGTTCATGAAATTCTGAAACACCGTCGGGGCGATGTGCAGGACCTGCTTGAGATCCGTGCGACTGTCGTTCAGCGCGGTGGTGACCGCGTTCAGGTGGTCGACGGTGACGCCGACCGCCTCACGGTTGTCGGCGACGAAGCCGCGCAGGTCGTTCACCGCCGCGTCGAGGCCTTTCGTCGCGTCGGCTACCTCGTCGGGCGTGTTCGACAGGACGGTCGTGATGTCGGCCAGGTTGGTGTTGAACGCGGCGAGCAGATCGCTGCTCGACGACAGTGCCGACACCAGCATCTGCAGGTTGCGCACGGTGGAGAAGATGTCGGTGCTGTGGTCGCCGAGCGCCGAGATCGCCTGTGACAGTTTGATGACGGTGTCGCGAGCGGTGTCCCCCTGGCCACGCAGGTTGGCCGCGGCGCTGTTGACGAATTCGCCGACCGGGCTGACTCCACCCGGTGTAGTGGGCTGCAGCGACTCGGTGAGCTTCTCCAGCTGTTGCCGCAAGTCGTCCCATTCGATCGGGACGGCTGTGCGTTCCATCGGAATCGACGCCCCGTCAGCCAGTTTCGGACCACTGGAGTACGCGGGGACCAGTTGGATGGCCCGCGCCGACACCAGCGACGGCGACAGGATCGCCGCCTGGACATCCGTGGGCACCGGGTACTGCCGGTCAACCGAGAACGTGACCTTGGCCGCCGTCGGCTGCGGGTCGATGGTTTCCACAGTGCCGACGGCCACGCCGAGGATGCGCACCTCGTCACCGGTGTACAGGCCGTTGGTATTGGCGAAGTAGGCGACGTAGGTGTTCCTGGCGACGCTCTTCCACCATGGCGTGGCGACCACGGTGACCGCAACGATCAGCGTGACGGTCAACGTGACCGCGGTAGCGATGCGCAGGGTGCGGGCGCTCATCACGGGCCTCCCGTCGGCACGACCGCAGGTGGTCCGGGCGGCGGCCCGCCCGGAGGCGGCGCGGGCAGCGGTTCTCGGTACGGGTAGCAGCCCGTCGGGCCCGGCAGCGGCAGCCAGGGCGGCCCGCAGCCCGGGTCGCCGGGATTACCCGTGATGGCGTCCGGCAGCGTCAGATGCGGATCTCCGCCCTGCCCGGTGCGCGGATACGGCACCGGCAGCGCAGGGGTTCCTGGTTGACCGATGCCCGGGTCGACCAGTTGCGACGGCAGCAGCACATTGGGATCCAGGCCGAGATCGGAGAATGCCGCGTCGATGAACGGTTGGACGAACTGGCCCGGCGCCAGGTTCACCAGCGAGGCCTTGAAGAACGGCCCGGACCCCAGCACCTCCCCGAACGACATCGCGTAGCGCCGCAACAGATACAGCGTTCGTTGCAGTTCCTTCTTGCGGTTGTCCAGGATCCCGAGCACACCGTTGACCTTGTCGAGAGCGGGTTTGAGTTGTGTCCGGTTGTCGTCGACGACGCCGGATATCTGCTCCGATACGGCTGTCAGGTTGGTCATCAGCGCATCAACCGAATTACGTTGCGACAGCAGTTCACTCAGCAACGCATTCGCATTGGCAACCAGGTTCGCGATCTGATCGCTTCGTTTCGCCAACACCGCGGTGACGGTGTTCGCGTCGGCCAGTAGGTTGCGCAACTGCGCGTCGCGGGTGTTGAGCGTGTCGGAGAACCGCGCCACACCCTCCAGCGCGATCTTCAGATCCGGCGGGGTGTCCTTGAAGGTGTCCGCCAGCGTCGAGAGCGCCGACGACAACTGCGTGGTGTCCAGCGCGCTGATGGTGGTGGTCAGGTCGCCCAATGCGTCGGGCAGATCGTACGGAGACTTGGTGCGCTCGAGCGGAATCGGGCCTGCGAGGCCCCGGTCGCCGCGCGGCGTCAGTTCGAGGAACTTGGTGCCGAGCACGGTTTCGGTCTTGATCGCGGCCTCGGTCCGGTCGCCGAGTTCGACGCCGTCGCGGACGGTGAAGTCCACCAGCACCCTGGTGCCGTCCAGATGGACACTCGACACCCTTCCGACGCCGAGACCCGACACCCGCACGTCGCTGCCCGGCTTGATGCCGCCGGCTTCGGAGAAGTAGGCCGAATGGTCGGAGGTGCCCTTGATGAACGGAATCCTGTCGTAGGAGAAGACGGCGGTCACCATGGCGGCGACGATCAGGATGCCGACGGCGCCGACGGCCACCCTGTTGCGCTCGCCGAGAGGTTTGATCTTCGTCATTTCGGTGTGCACCGCCCCGATGTCTGTTCGGCGAGTTTGATGAACACGGGTTGCCCGCCTTTGCCGTTGACCTTGAGGATGGCGTCGCAGAGGTAGAAGCCGAAATAGTCGCCGTAGAGCCCGTTTCGAGCCAGCACCTGATACGCGTCGGGCAGCGTCCTGACCAGATCGTCGACGTAATCGTGGTCGGCTTCGATTTGACCCGCGACCCGGTCGGACTGCGTCACGAAGTCCTTGATGGGTTGGCGCGCCTGCGTCAGCAGGTCGGCGACTGAGCCCGCCGCGGCGTTGATGTAGGCGGTACCGGTCGCGATGTCGTTTCTCCGGTCAGCCAGTCCCTGTACGAGTTGCGACAGCTTGTCCAGGCCTTCCGAGAACTGGTCGTCACGGGCGGCGAAGGTACCCAATACGGTGTTCAGGTTGGCAATCACCTGCCCGATGAGCTCGTCGCGTCCCGCGAGAGTGGTTGTCAACGCCGAGGTTTGGGCCAGCACCGAGGAGATGGTGCCGCCCTGCCCTTGAAACACCTTCAGCAGTTCACCGGACAGCGCGTTGACCTGGTTGGGATCCAAGGCGCGAAACAGCGGGCGGAACCCGCCGATCAGGGCGTCGACGTCGAGCGCAGGTGATGTGCGCACCAGCGGGATCGTCTGTCCCGGTTGTAGTTTGCGTACCGACCCGGCTCCCTCCTCGAGGGACAGATAGCGATCACCGATCAAATTCTCGTATCGCACGGCGGCCCTGGTGCCCTCCGTCAGCTGTAATCCCCTGTCGATCGCGAAGTCGACGGTGACGGTGCCATCCTTGTGCAGCGTCAGGTCATTCACCTTGCCCACCTCGACGCCTGCGATGCGGACGAAGTTGCCTCCTTTGAGCCCGGACACATTCGTGAAGACCGCGCTGTAGGACACCCGCGAGTCGAACCGGAACTGCCCGAACACCGTCACCAAGACGAACGTCGACACCAGGCACAGCGCGGTGAACAACGCGACGCGGGTGGCGGTGCGCAGAGTTCGACGTCTCACGGCGGACCCCCTGGATATCCGGGCCACGGTCCCGGCGCCGGTGGGCCGTTGTAGCGGATCCTCGGCGGTTCCGGATTGGCCTTCGTCACTGGGAAGTAGTTCGCGATGCCGGGGAAGCCGATGCCGGGGTTGGGCCGGATGTCCATACCGGTGCCGAATCCGGTGTCGGTGACCAGGTATTTGACCGGGAAGTTCTTGCTGACGTCCGGCAAGGACCCGCAGCTCGGCTTGCCGCCCGGCCCGCCCTTCGCGTTGACGATCGGCAGATTGTCGGGATAACGGTAGGGATCGTCGCCCAGCAGCAGCCCGGCGTCCATGATCACCGATTTCCCGTTGCCGCCCAGCGTATCTCGACCGCCGTGGTCGATGAACCACTGGGCACCCTGGAACAGGCAGGTGTACGTCGGCGAGTACTTCAGCAACAACGCGGTCGTCGGATCGAGAATGTTCATCGCCCGCACCAGGTTGGGCTGGTTGCCGCCGATGGTGTTGATGCCCGCCTGAGAGAACCCGACCGCGGACAGCAGCACCGCATCAAGCGACTTCGCGTGCGCGGTCAGCGTGGTGCTGGTGGCAGTGAACGAGTCGAGGACCGACAGGATGTCCTGCGCCGCGGCTGAATACGCTTGCGCGGTCTTGCCGAACAGTTGCCAGTCCTGGCGAACCGTCGGCATCCGTGGATTGACCGCCAACAGTACGTTGTTGGCGTCGGTGATCGCCTCGCCGATCCGTTCGCCCTTGCCGCGCACCGAATCGGCCACCGCCGACAGCACGGCGTTGAGCTTCGCCGGGTCGATCGAGCGGACCACCGATTGCAGATTCTGGAAGACGGTGTTGACCTCGACGGTCACGTTGCGGGAGCGCAGCACCGCGCCGGGCGCCAGCGGTGTGGCACTCGCGTCGTCGGGCACGATCAGGTCGACGTATTTGGCGCCGAACGCGGTGCTCGACTTGATCTCGGCCTCGACGTTGCTCGGTAGGAACTTGAACGGGCCGGGGTCGATCTTCAGCGTCAGTTTCGAAAGACCGTTGCCTGCAGCGGATTCCGCGCCGATCGACGCGACTTCGCCGACCTGGACCCCGCGCAGCTTCACCTTGGCGCCGTCCTCCATGACCAGTCCGGCCCGGTCGGAGACCAGGGTGAGTGGGACGGTCCTGCGCAGGGTTCCGTTGAACAGCAGGAGCGTCAGCGTCGAGAGCGCAACGACCACGAGCAGCAGCACCGGCGCCCACCAGATCGGGTCTATCCCCGCCCGCCGGGGTCCGTTGTCCACGCCGGTCATCCCGACAGGTGGAAGTTGCCGGACTGCCCGTACACGGACAGTGTGATGGTCAACAGGATGAAGACGCCCGCGGTGATCGAGGTTCGCACCGCCCGGCCCACTGCCTCACCGACGCCCGCGGGTCCGCCGGTGACCGTGTAGCCGTAGTAGGTGTGCACCGCCATCACGGCGGCGGCCATCGACAACGCCTCCACGAAGGACCACACCAGATCCGTCGGTTGCAGAAACGTGGTGAAGTAGTGGTCGTAGACGCCGCGCGACTGCCCGTAGACGATCGTGGTGCCGAACCGGGTCGCCAAGAACGACATCAACACGGACACCGTGTAGATCGGGATGACCGCAACCACGCCGGCCACGATCCGCGTCGACGCCAGATAGACGATCGGTCTGATTCCCATCACTTCGAGCGCGTCGATCTCCTCGTTGATGCGCATGGCGCCGATCTGTGCGGTAGCGCCGGCACCGATGGTGGCTGCCAACGCGACACCGGCGGTCGCGGGTGCGATGAAGCGGACATTCAGAAACGCACCGAGAAAGCCGGTGAGAGCCTCGATTCCGACGTTGGACAGAGTGTTGTAGCCCTGCGCGGCGATCAGCGCACCGGTGCACAGGGTGAGGAACCCGATGATCGCCACGGTGCCACCGATGACGGCCAATGCGCCGGTGCCCATGCCCATCCCGGCGATCTGGCGCAGCACCATCGCCGGATAGCGCCGGACGGCATACGCGGTGAACCACAACGCTTCGCCGTAGAAGGCGGTCTGCTCCCCCAGCCGTCGGGTCCGGTCGACCAGCACCGTCGTCATGGCGCTACCTTCACGCCGAAGGCGGTCGCCAGAATGTTGATCAGGAACAGAGCCATGAACGCGAACACCACGGTTTCGTTCACCGCGTTGCCGACCGCCGTCGGCCCGCCGCCGACATGTAAGCCCTTGTAGCACGCGATCAAACCGGCGGACAGCCCGAACAACAGCGCCTTGACCAGTGACACGACCACCTGCGGCAGCCCGGTCAGCAGCGTCATGCCCGCGACGAAGGCCCCCGGCGTGACGTGTTGGACGAACACCACGAAGAAGTAGCTGCCCGACAGCCCGACGACCGCGACGACTGAATACAGCATCAGGGCAACGAAAGTCGCGGCCACGACGCGCGGCACCACAAGCGCCTGAATCGGATTGACGCCGATGACCTTCATCGCGTCGATCTCCTCGCGGATGGTGCGCGCACCGAGGTCGGCGCACATCGCCGTGGCGCCCGCACCCGAGACGACGATCGCAGTGACCACCGGGCCGACCTGGGTGACCGATGCCAGCGCCGCGCCGGCGCCGGAGAGGTCGCCCGCGCCGACCTCGATCAGCACGATGTTGAGCGTGAACACGATGAGCACCGTGTAGGGAATCGACAGCACGAGCGTCGGCACGATCGATACCCGGGCGACGAACCAGATCTGGTCCAGCAGCTCGCGCCAGGCAAACGGCGGCCGCACCATGGCGGCGAACGTCTCACCGGCGAGGACGACGAAATCACCGATGGCGAACGCGGGTTTGGACCAAGCGGGCGCCGTCACCGCCTGCACCCTTGCGCAGATCCCACATGCATTCCCATCGTCGCCGGGCTTGCGCGGGACGGTAGGAGAGCCGAAATTAGCTGTCAACGCGTACCGACCGCCAAACAACGTCGTCAATTAAGGGATTTCGCTGGTTGCCCCAACGCATTTGGTTTCGCTCATTTCGATCAAATCGCGTTGATTCTTTCTGTTGTGAGCCCGCAACGGCCCACTCGGTAGGCTCCTGTCTCATGAGCACCGCTGTGGATCCGTCAGTTCCGCCGAGCGGCCCGGGATGCGTCGAGTGCGACGCCGTCGGCGGCTGGTGGGTTCACCTACGCCGGTGCGCGGCCTGTGGTCACATCGGCTGCTGCGACGACTCGCTGGCGCGGCATGCCTCCGCGCACTGGCGGGAAACCGGGCATCCGATCATCCGGTCGTACGAACCGGGCGAAGACTGGTTCTGGAACTACGACGCAAACGAGTACTACGACGGACCGGAGTTGGCGCCGCCCGAAAGCCACCCGGCCGACCAGGCGGTGCCGGGTCCCGCCGAGCGGGTGCCCAAGGACTGGGTGGCCCAACTGCGCCAGCGCGGCTGAGCTGGTGGCCGAGGCCGGCGGCGGGAGCGCACTGACGGTTCTGGTCGCGTTCGGTGCAAACCTCGCGATCGCGGCCGCGAAGACGGCGGCCGCGGCGGTGTCGGGATCCGCGTCGATGCTCGCCGAAGCCGCACACTCGTGGGCCGACACCGGCAACGAGGTATTCCTGTTGATCGCCAACCGGCGCAGCGCCCGCCCGGCCGACGACCGTCGCCCGCTCGGGTATGGCCGCGAAGCCTACGTCTGGTCGCTGCTCGCGGCGGTCGGGCTGTTTGTCGTCGGCGCGTCGGTGTCGATCTGGCACGGCATCACCGAGCTGGCCGGCGGTGCAGAGGCGGGCGGCCGAGACTACACGCTCGCCTACGTCGTGCTGGCCGTTTCGCTTGTGCTGGAAGGCATTTCGTTTACACAAGCGGTCAGGCAGCTGCGCGCAGAAGCCCACACCCTGCATCGCGACCTGCTGACGCACGCGCTGGAAACGTCGGATCCGACCACCCGCGCGGTGTTCGCCGAGGACGCGGCGGCGTTGGTGGGCCTGGTCATCGCCGGGACGGGGATCGCGCTGCACCAGTTGACCGGTGTCGCCGCGTGGGACGCGGTCGGGTCGATCCTGGTGGGCGTGCTGCTCGGCGTGGTCGCGGTGCTGCTGATCGACCGCAACCGCAGGTTCCTGACCGGTGAACCGGGGTCTGCCGAATTGAGAGACGCGGCGATCATCCGGGTGCGGCAACTCGACGGTGTCGCCGAGGTGCGGTATCTGCGACTGGAATTCATTGGGCCCAAACAGCTTTTCCTGGTCGCCAGCGTGGATCTCACGGGCGACGACGCGGAGTCGTCGGTGGCGCGACGGTTGCGCCGTCTCGAACGCGAACTGGAGACCGACCCGTACGTGGTCGACGCTGTGCTGACCGTTTCCGAACCCGACGATGCGGGTAGTCAGCAGCGGTGAATAGCAAGAAACCAGCGACCGAAGACGACGTCGAAAGCGATCCGGCGAAAGGCGCGGGCGATCGCAGCGACTGGTCCGACGAAGGCGGCGCCACACCGAGTGGCCCTGCCGAAGACACCGACGACCGTTAGATCGCCTCACCCAGCGACGACAGCGTCTCGGCGGCAGTGTATTTGGGCGTCCACCCCAAGACGGTCTTCGCCTTGGTGGTGTCCATCAGCACCGACGTGCGACCCGCATGCAGCCACTCCAGCGCCGACGGTACGAACGGCAGTCGGGCGATGACCTCCGACGCCGCGGACGCGGTGATGCGGGGCAGCCGGATGGGCCTTGCGCCGAGCGTCTCGGCCACGTCTGACATCGACAGCACCCCGTCACCCGCGAGGTTGTAGGCCCCGGGCGGGGCGGAAGTCGTTGCCGCCAAGGCGATCGCGGCCGCGACGTCGTCGTGGTGGACCAGTTGCAGCGGCGTGCCGGGATCGGGGAACGGCGGCTTGAGTAGCGGCAGCGCCTGCGCGACCCGTTTGACCGGGCCGGGCAGCTGGTTCCACGGCATCGCTTCGGCCAGCGCGGGCGCCTTGGGCCCGGCGACGATACAGGGCCGCAACACGTACACCTCCAGCGACGAGCCGCCGGTGACCTCGGCCAGCGTCGCCTCACACGCGGCCTTCTGTTCGGAGTAGTAGTGCTCCGGCGAACCGCGCGGCGGCACATCCTCGCTGATCGGCACCGGATTGTCGGCGTGATAACCGTACGCGGCCACCGACGACGTGTACACCAAGCGGCGGGGGCGTGCCGCTGCCACGGTCGCCTCGAAGACGTTGCGGGTGCCCTGTAAATTGACGCGGGCGCTCTCTTCGCGCGAGCCGAGGATGATGAACGCGAGGTGGATCACCACATCGGCGTCGGCGACCAACGCGTCGACGGCGTCGCGGTCCAGGATGTCGCCCTGCAGGTATTGCGTCCGGGTCCACCCGTGCGCGGCCGGATCGAACGGCCGCCGCGCCATCCCGACGATTCGATCGACTGCGGGGTCGTTTTCCAGCGCCTGGACCGCCGAGATACCGATGTCACCGGTGGGACCGGTGACGGCAACTGTGAGGGACATACCTGGTGGCTTCCCCGCCACCCGGCTGAACAAACGGGCGCCGAGACTACGGTTTCTGATGGATTTCGGCGGATTTTTCGTCAGAAAGCGTAGTCTCGGCGGACCCCGGAGGCGCCTACGTGTCGGCGAGCGCCGCCTTGGCCGCGTTGTAGCCGGGCACGAACGTGATACCGGGTCCGCCGTGGCAGCCCGCGCTGCCCAGATACAACCCGTTGATCGGAATCGGCTGGTCGACATAGCCTTTCGGCCCCGGCCGATTGACGCCGATCTGGTCGGGATGGATCAGGCCGTGGCAGTAGTCGCCACCGGGCGCCCCGAACATGGTGCCCATGTGCTTGGGCGTGAACGTGGTGTGCCTGATGATCAGATCCGCGAAGTTCGGCGCGAGTTTCGTGATCTTGTCGATCACCCGTTGTCCCATCTGCACTTTCATCTCGCCGTAGCCGACGTCGCCCTCTTCGATCGGGAACCACAGCGAGAACGCCGACGCGGCGTGCTTGCCCGGCGGCGCGAGGCCCGGATCGTTGACCGACGGAATCTGCAGCGCGATGGACGGATCGGCGGGCACGATGCCGCGTCTGCAGTCCTCCCACTGCTGCTGCAGTTCCTCCGGCGTGCTGAAGATCCCGATGTTCGACTGCATCGCCGGGTCGTTCAGCAGTTCGTAGGGCGCGGCGAACTCCGGTATCCCGTCGAGTGCGAAGTGCATCTGCAGGTAGCTGCCGCGGTGGTCGATGCGGGAGAACCGCTCCCGGATGTCGGCGGGCATCGCCGCCCCGTCCACCAGTCCCACCGTCAGATCGGGTGCGATACCGGACACCACGACCGGCGCGGTGAGCGTCGTACCGTCCTCCAGGCGAACGCCGGTGACCCGCTCGTCGGCGACCAGGATCTCCTCGACCTTGCTGCGCAGGCGCAACTCGCCGCCGTCGGCGGTGAACACGTCGAGCAGGTGCTTCGTGAGCGCGCCGATGCCGCCACGCAGTTTCTTGACCAGCAGCGCGTTTTCGTCGGGAACGGCGAAGCCGTACGCCAACGCGGCGGCGGTGCCGGGAGTCGCAGGACCGCGATAGGTGGTGTTGCACGCCAGCAGCGCGAGCATGCCGCGCAGCGCCCCGTTCTTCTCCTTGTCCGGCAGATAGCGGTCGATCACATCGGTGACGGATCCGAACAGCAGGTCGGTGATCGACGAACGCTCGAATTCAGTTGTCGCGCAGGCATACATCTCATCGAGAGTCTTCGGTGGCTGGCCCGCGTCGAAGCGCCCCAACGCGCGCGTCGGCGCTTGGCACCAGGCCATCAGACCGGCCATCCCGTTGACGGCCTCGGCGCCGTGCACCTCGTTGATGTGGGTCAGCAACTTCATCGGATCGGTGTAGTAGACGAGGGGTTCGTCGCCGACGCCGCGCAGCGATACCGACATCACGTCGAGGTCGACGGTCGGCAACTCGTCGAGTCCGAGTTCGCGGCTCACCACCGCCGAGGTCGGAATCTGCACCGAGCCTGCGATCTCGAATTTGTATCCGTCGAACAACTCCACCGTGGACGCCATCCCGCCGGCGTAGAGCTTGGAATCGAGGCACAGCGTGCGGAGTCCGGCCTTCTGCAGCAGCACCGCCGCAGTCAGCCCGTTGTGACCCGCGCCAACGACAATCGCGTCAAAGTCCGTCATCGGCTGAGGCTGACACGGGTCCGATAGTTTTGTCAATATTGACAAAACTCCGAGTCAGTCCAGCTCCCCCAACCCCGTCCGCAGCGACTTCAGCGCGGCGCGGCACAACCGGTCCAGTTCGGGCAGCGACCGATCCTCGCCCAGCATCCAGACCTCCATCGCCCCGAACACCGCGGCGGCGATGCAGCGCGCGGTGACCGTGATGCGCATCCGCTCGTCGGTACCCGCTTTGGGCGGATTGTCGCCGGTGAGTCGCTCCTCGATCGCCTCGGCGAAGTCGACCTCGAGTTGGCGGATGTGCCGGACGATCCGGCCGGGTTCGAGTTCCTGCGCGCGAAGCCCGGCAATCTCGGTCACCGCCCAGTCGTCGTAGGGCCTCGCCATGATGGCCGCCTGCACCGATTCGATGATCGGTTCGTCGGCCGAGCGCTCCGCCAGCGCTTTTCGGAACCAGTGCACGCCGGCGTCGTAATCGGCGAACAGCAGATCGTGCTTCGAGGCGAAGTGGCGGTAGAAGGTCCGCAGCGACACGCCGGCGTCGGCGGCGATCTGCTCGGCCGACGTGTCCTCGATGCCCTGCGCGGTGAACCGCACCACGGCGGCGCGGCGCAACGCCTCGCGGGTGCGCTCGCTGCGTGCCGTTTGGGCAGGCCGGACCATGTGCGTAAGGTACCCCAATCCAGTTATGTCAATATTGACAAAACTCGGATTGCTGGCGACACTCCGGAAATGGTCTCCCTCGTCGTGCACGCAATTCTCGGAATCGTGACCGTGTGGTTCACCATCGCGTCGAACCCGAAGATCTTCAACCGGCCTCCCGGCGGTGCCCGCTTCTCCACTCTCGAGATCGTGTTCTGGGCGATCGGCCTGGCGTCACTGCCGCTGTGCTGGTACTTCAACGTCCAATACGTGTACGGGTACTCGGCCAACCCGTTCTGGGGCGACGGCGCGAACTGGACGCAGTTCATCTCGCTGGGTTACGTCAACCCAGCGGCAGCCTCGGCCAGCGCCGATTACACGATCGTCAATGTCCTTCTGCTGCCGTTGTTCACGATCATCGACGGGCGCCGGCGCGGCATCCGGCGGCCGTGGCTGTTCTTCGTATCGAGCCTGTTCACCAGCTGCGCGTTCGCCTACGCGTTCTACTTCGCGACCGTCGAGCGGCAGCATCGGCACAAGATTAGCGACCTCGAGGTGCCATCTCGCGTGTGAGACTGCACGTGTGAGAGTTCACCACCTCAACTGCGGAACCATTTATCCGCTCGGGTGCGGGCAGATGGTGTGTCATGTCCTGCTCGTCGAGACCGACAACGGCCTGGCGTTGGTCGACACCGGCTTCGGAACGCACGACTGCGCCGACCCGTGGCGCCGGGTGGGAGCCTCCCGCACCTTCGTCCGGCCGGTGCTCGACCCTGCCGAGTCCGCTGTCAAACAGGTTGAGCGGCTTGGCTTTCGAGCTGACGACGTCCGCCATATCGTGATCACGCACTTCGATTGCGACCACATCGGCGGCATCGCGGATTTCCCCGACGCCCAGGTGCACATCACCGGCGCGGAGGCATTCGGCGCGCTGCGGACGCCGACCCGCGGAGAGAAGATGCGGTTCCGCACCATCCAATGGGCGCACGGACCCAAGATCGTCGAGCACACGCCCGACGGTGAGAAATGGCGCGGATTCGCGGCGGCCAAGGAACTCGACGAGGTGTCGCCGGGCATCGCGCTGATTTCGTTACCGGGGCACACCCGAGGCCATGCCTGCGTTGCGGTCGACGCCGGACACCGGTGGGTGCTGCACTGCGGCGACGCGTACTTTCATCACGGCACGCTGGATGGAACGGCGCGCATGCCGCGGTCGCTCGCCGCATTCGAACGAGCGACGGCGTTCGATTGGAAGATGGTGCACGACAACCACGCTCGCCTCGTCGAGTTGTACCGCAGCGGTGATCCCGACATGCTCATCGTGTGCTCGCACGACCGCAAGCTCTACGAACACGCCAAGAACACCGCCTAGGGGGACGAATGCAGGTCACGTCACAAACCACGGTTGCCGTACCGATCGACGCCGTGTGGGATGCGCTGAGCGATCACGTCGGGATCGGCCGATGGGCGCCCGGGCTGTCGGTGACGATGGACAAAGTCGGCACAGGCGAGCCGAACGGCCTTGGCGCCGTTCGGCGCATCGCGGTCGCGGGACCTGCACCGGACCTCGTCGAAGAAGTCGTGGCGTTCGAACCGCCGCACCTGCTCGGGTACAAAGCGCTGTCCGGCGTGCCTTTCCCCGGCTACGGGGGCGAGGTGCGACTGAGCGAGGCCGGGACGGGCACGCAAATCACCTACACGCTCACGTCCAGCGCCCGGTTGCCGCTAATCAAGGCGCCACTGGCGGCGGTCTGCCAGTTGTTGACACGGATGCTCGCGCACGCCGCCACGCGGCAAAACTAACGCAATTCTTGACGCGGTACCGCCAGGTACCGTAACTTGTTCGCCAACAAGCAAGTGCCTCGGGAGGGCCCCATGATCACTGACGATCTCCGCCAACGCCGCCTCGCGATCGTCCGCGAGCACATGGACACCGAGGTGACCAAGGAGTTCGACGCCACCCTGGCGACGTTCAAGACCAACGGGGAAGGCCATCCCCGCTACGAGATCATGGCCACCGGTCAGATCTACGACGGCGACGACGAGGTGATGGGCTATTACCTGAGCACCCGCACCGCGTTCCCGGACCAGCGTCACGAGAACGCCCGCTTCCATGTCTCCGACGATGCGGTGATCGTCGAATTCGAGCTGCTGGGAACAAATCTCGGCGAGTTCTACGGTATGCCGCCGACCGGTAAGTCGTTCCGGGTGCCTCTGATTGCGGTGTTCTTCTTCGAGGGCGACCGAATCATCAACGAGCGCATCTACTTTGACACCGCGAGCCTGGTCACGCAGATTGGCCGCGGCGAACTGCTCGCGCTGGCCGGGACGCTTGGTGACTGAATCGGCGCTGCCGCGCACCCAGGAGCAGCGCCGGATCGACGCCGAGCGCCGGTTGGTGCGTGCCGCTGCGGAACTGGTCGGCGAGGTCGGGCCCACCCGAGTAACGCTGGCCAATGTCGGGCAGCGCGCCGGCTACAGCCGCGGGCTGGCCACGCACCATTTCGGCTCGAAAGGTGCGTTGATGCAGCGGCTGGTCGAGGTGGTGACCAGTCAGTTCCGCGACGCGATCAGTCAACAGAGTCAATCGGATTCGCCGCTAGATCAGCTGCGCCAGCTGGTCGACTTCTACTTTCAAGTGGTGTCGGACCTACAGCCGGTGAACCGGGCCAGGCTGGTGTTGTGGGCCGATGCGGTGGCGGGGCCGTCGGAGGACGTCAGAGACCAGATGGTCTCCGCCGACCGCGAGTTCCGCGAGGAGATCGAGAAGCGGATCCAGTTGGCGGTGAGCGCCGGTGACGTGCCCGACGACATCGACCCTGTCGGTTTGGCGACGGTGATCGTCGCGATGCTGCGAGGAGTCGCGTTACAACATCTGCTGGACGAGCAGGTGGATCTGGTCGCCGCGCGCGGCGAGGTGGAGCAGTTGCTCGCCTCCCGACTGGGGAGGCGGCCGTGAAGGTCCATCACCTCAACTGCGGCACGATGACGAAGCCACATCCGATGGTCTGCCATGTGTTGCTCGTCGAAACAGACAGCGGACTCGTGCTCGTCGACAGCGGCTACGGGAGTCACGATTGTGACGATCCCAAGCGGGTGGGGCCTGCCCGCCGGATGGTCAGACCGGTTCTGCGGCACGACGAGACCGTCGCGCATCAGATCGAGGGTCTCGGATTTACGCGAAATGACGTGCGGCACATCGTCATCACCCACTTGGACATGGACCACGCGGGTGGGCTGGCCGATTTTCCCGAGGCGCAGGTCCATCTCACCGCGGCCGAGGCTCTCGGCGCGATGTGGGCGCCGTCGCGACGGGAGAAGGTCCGCTACCGCTCGGTGCAGTGGGCACACAATCCGAAGATCGTCGAACACGATCCGCGGGGCGAGAAGTGGCGTGGCTTCGCCGCCGCGAAGGAATTGATGGAGATCGCGCCGGGCATCGCATTGGTCGCCCTACCCGGGCACACCCGCGGCCACGCCTGTGTGGCCGTCGACGCAGGCCATCGTTGGGTGCTGCACGCCGGTGATGCGTTCTATCACCACGGCACACTGGACGGAACGACCGTGCCGCGGGCGCTGACCGCCATGGAGACGATGTTCGCGTTCGACCGAAAAGCGGTGCTGGACAACCATGCTCGCCTCGCCGAATTGTATGCGCGCCAGGAGCCGGACTTGTTGATCGTCTGCGCGCACGACCCGACCTTGCTCGAGCGTGCACGCGCCACTGCCTAGCATGGTGGCGGGCCAGCGCAGCGCGCGCCCTGGTCCGGGGTCAGCCTCGCCTTTTCTCGACAGCAAGTTGACAGTAAGCTCGCCGAATAGCTGAGGCGTCGATCCGGGAGTGACAGACGTGGCTGTGCCCATCGGTGCTGTCGATACCGGTGACGAGCGCGGCCGATCGGCCCCCAGTGCACCCCTGCGCCTTCAGATTCTCGGCCCATTGCGCATCTGGCGCGACGGCGTGGAACTGGACCCAGGACCTCCGCAGCAGGCGCATCTGCTCGCGCTGCTCATTGCGCGTGCGGGGCGGCCGACCAGCGTGACAGAGCTGGTCGAATTGCTGTGGGGCCAGGAAGCGCCGGTGAGCGCCCTCAACGTCATCCACAAGTACGTCGGTACCCTGCGGCGGTTGTTGGACCCCACGATCGCGCCCCGGGATGCCGGTGCACACCTGCTGAGACGCGGAACCGGTTACCTGTTCACAGCAGGCCCCGACACGCTGGACCTGGTCGGCTTCCGCGCATCAGTCGCGGCCGCGGAAGCGGCGCTCGCAGAGCGGCAAGAACATCGTGCGCTCGATTATTACGTTGACGCCCTTGCACTTTGGGCAGCGCCCGCTGGCGACGGGCTGACGCCCGGACCCGCAGCGATGGCGATCTTCGCGGGGCTCAACGGTGAGTTCTTCGACGCGTGCGCAGCGGCGACGGATCTTGCCGTGTCGCTGGGCCAGCCCGAACGCGTGCTGGGACCGCTTCACCTCGCCGCGACGATGGCGCCGTTGCATGAGCCGGTGCAGGCCGGACTGATCACGGCGATGGGCGCCGCGGGCCGACAGGCAGAAGCCCTGGCAGTGTTTCGTCGGGTCCGTGCCCGACTGGCCGAAGAGATCGGGATTGATCCGGGTCAGGCGCTGGAGGCCGCGCACCGCCGGGTGCTGAGCCAGACGGTGGCCTCGGCCGATGGCGGCCTGGTCGGTCGGGTCGACGAGCTGGCGGTGCTGCGACAGGCGGTCGAGTCAGCGTTCGCCGGACATGTGGGGCTTGCCATCGTCGAGGGTGAACCCGGCGTTGGCAAGACGCACCTGCTGCGGCAGATCACTTCGGAAGCGGAGCGGCGCGGCGCCCAGATCGTCTGGGGCAGTTGCCTCGACGGTGAGGGAACGCCGTCGATGTGGCCGTGGGTGCAGGCCGTCAGCTCCGTTGTGGCCACCCTGCCCGACGACGCGAGAAGGCGGTGGCTCGACAGCGACCTCGGCCGCCTCGTCGAGCCACGGGAGGGCATCTTGGCGGCACCTGTCCTTCCCGACAGCGGAACTCAGTTCCGGCTCTTCGAGCGGGTCGTGGATGTCGTCGGTCAGGCCTCGGCGCTCAAGCCGCTGGTGGTCGTTCTCGACGACCTGCACTGGGCGGACGTCGCGTCGCTGCATTTGTTCAGCCATCTCGCGACTCGGCTGCCGAGCCGCACCCTCTTCATCGGTGCGCTCCGCGACCGCGCGCCGGCACCCGGCACCGAGTTGGCGCGAACCCTGGCCGCCGTGAGCCGGGTACCAGGCCACCGACGCATCCGTGTCGGCCCCCTCAACCTGGCCGAGGTGACGGAACTCGTTCGCCGAGAAACCGGCCAGGATCCCGAATCCTCCGTCGCGCGCAGCATTCACGCCCGCACCGCGGGTAATCCGTTTTTCGTCCGGGAGCTGTCCCGGTTCCTCGCCGACGGGGGCGCGCTCGCCGCAGACACCGCAGTGCAAGCCGGTGTGCCTGCCACTGTCCGGGACGTCGTCCAAGACAGGCTGACCCGCCTCGACGAGGGCGTCGAAGACCTACTGCAGACCGCCGCGCTCATCGGCAGAGACGTCAGCATCGAACTGCTCGCCGCGTCCTCCGGTGTCGACGTTCAAACCTGCCTGCACCGACTCGAGCCGCTGGAGGCGCTCGGCTTTCTCGAAGCGACGCCCGGGAATCCCTACTCCTACCGTTTCACGCACGACCTGGTCCGCCAGTCGGTTGCCGAGAGCACGCCGCCGCGACGCGCCACCCGACTACATGTGCGCATCGCGGACTCGCTCGAGCGCACCGGCGCAGACGACGAATCGGTCGCGGAACGACTCGCCTACCACTTGTGGTCGGCGGGCCCGCTGGCCGAGCCGGCCCGAACCGCAAGTGCGCTGGTGCGCGCGGGCAGTTGCGCCGCAACGAAATCCGCGTTGGAAGCGGCCGAGCGGCTACTGCGGTCCGCCGTCCAAGTTGCGCGCAATGCCGGTCTGACGGAGCTGGAACTGTCCGCACTCTCCCAGCTGGTTGCGGTCGTCGGGATGCGTCAGATGTACGGCACGGCGGCACTCGACCTGTTGGAGCGCGCCGAGCATCTGGCGCGCACCCTCGGCCGAGAGGTGGAGGCCGCCGCCTTCCTCTTCTCACGATGGACCGCTCACGTGCAGGCGATCGAACTCGACCGCAGCGGCCCGCTGGCCCGCCGATTGCTCGAAGGCGGCTATGCGTCATCTGATCCGACCATGCGGCTCTATGGCTTGCAGGCCTGGGGCATTCAACAGTCACATGCCGGCAATGTCGGCGAAGGGTTCAGGTACGTCAGCCAGTTCGAGCAGCCGCTGCTCGCGGGGCTCGCGCGCCGTGACGAGGATCCGGTCCGCGCCGACCTGCAATTGCTCATGACGGGCATGCTCGCCGAGATCACGGCATTACACGGCGACGTCGAGGCCGCACGGGTGCTTCTCGACAAGCTCGAGGCCGTCGCGGGCGACAACCCCTACCGAATCACGGTGTGGGCCACCATGGTTGCGCGAACCGCCTCGGTGATCGGCGACTCGCAATGGGCGCTGCGCGGGGCCGAGCGCGGAATCGCGGTGGATGAAGGCTTCTCCTTCGTGTTCCTCGGCACCTACCAACGACTGGCCCGATGCTGGGCGCTGGCACTGGCAGGCGAGAACCCAGCCGCCGCCATCGCAGAGGCCCAGCGTGTCATCGCGGCGAACCTTCTCGACCCGCCACGTTCGTGTGTCGCCACCTGGTATGCGCTGCTCGGTGAGATGCACCTCGCGACGGGCGCGACGGACGAAGCCGCCGCAGCCCTGGACAGGGCCGACTTCTATCTCAACGCCTACGGACAGCGGTACCCGGAGGGACTCATCCTGCTATTGCGGGCGCGACTGCTGCACGCGCGCGGCGCACCCGTGTCCGCGGTCCGGGCAGCGGCCGAGAAGGTCCGCGCTTTGTCGGCCGACCGGGGAGCGCATTTGTTCGCCCACCGCGCCGATGAGCTTCTCGCCGGACTGCGGTAGCGGCGTCCACTGAGCATCCACTGGTTGTAAACACCGTCCAGTTACCTTCGGCTCATGCAGATGCGAGCCGCTCGATTGCACGGATATCACCAACCGTTGCGACTGGAAGAAGTCGACGTACCCGTCACAGGCGCGGAGGACGTGCTGGTGAAGGTGTCGGCAACAGGTATGTGCCGCAGCGACTGTCAGCTCATCGAGGGTTATTTCGCACAGGGCGCGCCGCTGACGGCTCCGATCACGCCGGGTCACGAAGTGGCCGGCCGGATCGCGTCCACCGGGGCCGGTGTGCCGCGTTCCGCGAGCCTTGCGGAAGGCGACCTGGTGGTGGTCAACCCGAATTGGGGCGACGGAACGTGCAGACAGTGCCGGGAAGGCAACGAACAGATATGCGGTAACGGCCAGATGGCGGGATTCGGTCCGCCAGGCGGTTTCGCGGAGTACATGCCTGTCCCCTATCGCCATGTCATCAAGGTCCCGGACGGTCTCGATCCGCGGCCCGAGACACTGGCACCGCTGACCGACGCCGGACTCACCCCGTACCGGGGAATGAAGAAGCTGCGGCAAGCGGGAAAACTCGGCGCGGGCCGCACGGTTGTGGTGAACGGCATCGGCGGTCTCGGCAGCTACGGGGTCCAGTACGCCCGCCTACTGGGTGGCGGTGCGACCGTCGTGGCCTTCGCTCGCAGTGCGGAAAAGCTCGCTCTGGCAAAGGAAAACGGTGCACACCACACCGTCAACACCCGCGACAAGTCCGCGGCAGAGGTTCAGGACGCTCTCGAAGAACTGACCGGCCGGCGTGACGCCGACGCGGTCCTGGACTGTGCCGCCGCTGAGGAGTCATTGGAGTTGGGAGCGGCCATCCTGGCCAGGGAGGGCGCGCTCACCTCCGTCGGCCTGATGGGACAAAAGGTGGTTTTGCCGCTGCTTCCCTTCACCAACGGGGAGAAGTCGTATTTCGGCTCGTTCTGGGGAAATTACGACGACCTGGCCGAGGTGCTCTCACTCGCGAGCGAGGGACTCATCAAGCACACCGTCACACCGGTCAGTTTGGACGACGTCAACGAAAACCTCGAAGCACTGGCGCGCGGCGAGATCGTCGGCCGTGCCGTCATCGTCTTCGACTGAATCCGTGGAGGAATGACATGAAGATCTTGATCGTGGTGACATCGCACGACCGGCTCGACGGCACCGACGTACCGACAGGTTATTGGGACGAAGAGCTCGCCGGACCGTACTACGTGTTCACTGACAACGGTCACGACGTCACTCTCGCGTCTCCGAAGGGCGGTAAACCACCGGTCGACCCGAAAAGCACCCGACCGCCGTTCGACACCGAATCGTCGCGCCGTTTCGCGGGTGACGAACACGCCCAGGATGTGCTGGCCAACACCAGCCGGTTGGACGCGATATCCCCTCAGGACTTCGACGCCGTGTTCTACCCTGGCGGCCACGGCCCGATGTACGACCTGGCCGCAGACCCACAGTCGATAGCGCTGATCGAAAACTATGTCGCTGCCGACAAAATCGTCGCTGCAGTCTGTCACGCGCCCGCCGTGTTCATCAACGCCAAACTGCCCGACGGTCGGCCTTTGGTCGAAGGTCGACACGTAGCCGGGTTCACCAACGGGGAGGAGGCCGCGATGGGCCTCACCGATGTCGTTCCCTTTCTCGTCGAGGACGAACTGATCAGGCTCGGCGCCAAGTACGAGAAGGTGGCTGACTTCGAGCCGTTTGTCATCACGGACGGTCTGCTGGTCACCGGGCAGAATCCGGCGTCGGCGCACGGCGTCGCCGACGCGATGTTGCAGCTCGCGCGGTAGCGCCCGTGACCGACGTGGTTTTCATCCACGGATTGTGGATCTCGCACACCGCGTGGCAACCGTGGATCGAGCACTTCACCACCAATGGGTACCGAGCGATCGCACCGCGTTGGCCTGGCGAGGCCGAAACTGTGGCTGCGACGCGCGAGAACCCCAATCCGCAAGCCGGTTTCGGCATCCGCCAGCTCACCGAGCACTTCGCCGCTGTCATCGAGCAGTTCGATGGTCCACCAGCCGCGATCGGCCACTCGTTCGGCGGCCTGATCGCCCAGAAACTACTCGGCGAGAACAAGGTCGCGGCGGCGGTGGCCATCGATCCCGCCCCGATCAAGGGCGTCAAACCAGTGCCGCTCGCCCAACTGCGGTCGGCATTCCCGGTACTGCGCAATCCACTGAATTTCAGGCGCGCAAAAGCGTTGACACGCAGCCAGTTCCGCTACGGATTCGGCAATGCGTTGACCGAAGCGGAGTCCGATTCGCTGTGGGACCGATGGGCGATTCCCTCACCGGGCAAACCGCTGTTCGAAGCCGCGGTCGCGAACTTCGTCCCGAATTCCCCCGCGAAGGTCGCCACTGCGAATACGACGAGGGGTCCGCTGCTGATGACGGCCGGCACCGAAGACCACACCGTCCCCCTTGTGAGCGTTCGAGCCGCATTCAAGAGATACGCGACGTCGACGGCCACCACGGAATTTCACGAATTCAACGGAGCCGGGCACTCGCTGACCGTTGATCACCGTTGGACCGAAGTCGCCGACGTCGCCCTGACATGGCTCACCAAGAACGGCTTCTCCTAGCCGTCAGGGCACCAGTACGACCTTGCCCACATTCTCGCGCGCCGCCAGGATGCGGTGGGCTTCGCGGGCATCGGCGAACGGCACCGCGGCGTGTACGACTGGTGCAACGATGCCGTCGGCCAGTGCGGTGGACAGCGGCTCGATCCAGGGTTGCAGCGTGCCGCGGTCGTCCCACAATGCGAGCATGTTGAGCCCGATCAAACTCTTCGACTCCGACAGCTGCTTGATCAGGTTGAACCCGCGCAGCATCGACAACAATTGCGGTAACGCGGTACGCAACGACCGCTTCTCGCCCTGCTGCATCGCGGATGCGCCGTATCCGACAAGCCGGCCGCCGGGCCGCAACAACTGATACGACCGCTTGAGCGAGGTGCCGCCGATCGCGTCCAGCACGATGTCGTAGGGCGGCAACCCTTTCCACCACCCGTCGCGGCGGTAGTCGATCGCGCGGTCGACGCCCAACTCGGCGAGTCGCGCGTGCTTGCCCGGCGAGGCCGTACCGTGCACCTCGGCCCCGGCAGCCTTGGCCAACTGGATGGCCGCAATGCCGACTCCGCCTGCCGCCGCGTGGATCAGCACGCGCTCGCCGGCCCGCAGTGACCCGTAACCATGCAGCGCCGCCCACGCCGTCGCATAGTTGACCGGGATCGCGGCGCCCTGCTCGAAGGTCAGCGAATCAGGCAGTGGCACAGCGTCGTCCGCCCTGACATTGACGATCTCCGCGTAGCCGCCGAACCGGGTACCCGCGAACACCCGCTGCCCCACCCGGGCGGGGTCCACGCCGCCGCCGACCGCCTCGATAGTGCCGGCGACCTCGTAGCCGACGACCATGGGTGGCTTTGGCGCGTCGGGATACAGCCCGACCCGGGCGAGATGGTCGGCGAAGTTGACCCCGGCCGCGCGCACCGCAATGCGTACCTGCCCGTGGCCTGGTGGTGGAGGGTCGGGACGGTCCTGCACTTGGAGCACCGACAGGTCACCGTGCTTGGTGATGACGACCGCGCGCATGCTCACGCACCAACGCGCGCGCTGCGCTGTGCGGCTTTCGCCGCGGGCGGCACGACCACGGCACTCACGAGACGGTGGCCTCGGCTGCGCTGTTGGTCCGGCGGCGCAACACCGATTCGAGTCGACCGAGGATGTCGTAGTAACGCGTGGGGGCCAACCGTCCGAGCGCGTCGAACAGATACGCGTCCGGACCCACCAGGATGCGGGCTTTGCCCTGTTCCACACCGCGATGGATGATCTCGGCGGCCTTGTCCGGCTGGGTGAGTGTGATCGCGGCGAACTCCTGCACCATCTGCTCGTGGCTGCGGCCGCGGCCTTCGGGGTCCTTACGCCACCGGGCGTTTCGCACGATGTTGGTGTTGATGCCGCCGGGGTGGACGTTGATGGCGGTGACGCCGGTGCCGCGCAACTCCTGGCGCAGCGAATCGGTGAAGCCGCGGACAGCGAATTTGGCTGCACAGTAGGCGCTTTGGTTGGGCATGCCGACCAGACCGAACACGCTGGACGTGTTGACGATCGCGCCGTCGTTCTGCTCGACGAGGATCGGCAGGAATGCCCTTGTGCCGTTGACGACGCCGTGGAAGTTGATGTTCCACAGCCAGTCGTCGTCCTCGGGGATGGTGTCGAGCACGCTGGAGGACGTGGCGACGCCCGCGTTGTTGAACACCGCGCCGATCGGCTTCGGCGCCCAGTCGCGCACCTCGGCCGCGAAGTCGCGTTGCGCCCCAGCGTCGGCTACGTCGAGCACCCGCAGCAGCGTCGGGCCGCTCAGTGACGCCTCCGTCTCCTTGAGTCCCTTTTCGTCGATGTCGGTGATCGCGACGGGGCAGCCGCGAGCCGAAAGCCGTTGCGCCAGAGCCCGGCCGATGCCGGAAGCCGCTCCGCTGATGACGACCGTGCGGCCGCTGATGGTCCTCTTACTCATGCTCGACCCCTCTTCGCTGCGGTCCTCGCTCGTTGTCGTCTTCGGTTGCTCATGCGTGCTCCTCCGAGGCGGTGTGGGTGGCTGGTGAGAAGGTGGCGTGCTCGGTGATCAGGTCGATGATCCGGCCCCACGCCCCGATGGGCAGATCGTGGCCGAGCCCGACGATGGTCTCCAGGCGGGCGCCGGGGATGGCCCGCGCCGTCGCAGCGCCTCCGGTGGGGTGCACCATGCGGTCGCGGTCGCCGTGGATGACGAGTGTCGGCACGTCGATGTGGCGCAGTTCGGCGGTGCGGTCGCCCGAGGCGAAGATGCCCGCCAGTTGACGGGCGATGCCCGCGGGGCTGGGATCCCGATCCCACGCGATGCCCGCGTATTCCCGCACGGCATTCTCGTCGAACGGAAACCCGTGAGAGCCGATGTGCGCGAACATGTTCGCTGCGCGGTCCATCGCCTCGGCACGCGTCCGCGGGGGTCGCGCGGTCAGCATCCGCCGCCACGTCGACATTGCAGGACGGCCCACCTTGCGCGCTCCCGTGTTCGACATGATCGACGTCAGCGTGCGGACCCGGCCCGGATGGTGCGCGGCGACCGTCTGGGCGATCATCCCGCCCATGGAGATGCCGACCAGGTGAGCGTCGGAGAAACCGAGCGCGTCGAGAAGCCCGACGGTGTCGCGGGCCATGTCGCCCAGGTGGTACTGGTTGCGGCCCCGCAGCATCGCGATCGGATTCGGCGGCCGGTAGGACATGTGCGTCGACCGGCCTGCGTCTCGGTTGTCGAACCGCGTCACCAGAAACCCGCGTACGGCCAGCGCCGCAACGAAATCGTCTGGCCACGAATGCAACTGCTGGCCGAGACCCGCGATCAACACGATCGGCGGATCGGCGGGGTCGCCGGTCTGGTCGTAGCACAGCCCGATGCCGCGGCCGACGTCGACCAGCGCTTCGTCGCGGGCGCTCACGCCGAGACCTGCTGGGCGCGCCCGGCCCTCGGCGCCGTCTTGACCGCCCGGCGGTACACCACCGCGCGGCCGCCCTGTGCGGGTGCGGTTGCCACCCCACGTGAGTGCAGGCGTTCACCGGGGGCGTAGGTGGTGCCGAATTCGAACTCGCGCAGCAAGGTTCGTAGTGTCACATTCATCTCCATGTTCGCGAACGCCGCACCGATGCAGCGGCGCACCCCACCCCCGTAGGGGATCCAGGCATAGTTGTCGGGCGGATTGCCCAGGAATCGGTCCGGATTGAAGGTCGTGGCGTCGGGGAAGCTCACCTCGGACGCGTGCGCCAGGGAGATGCTCGCCAGGATCGCGTGTCCCTGCGGAATCACCCATTCGCCCAGCCGGATTCGCGCCTTGGCCAGTCGCGCCGTGCTGTTGATCACCGGACGGCTGCGCTGCACCTCCCAGATGGTGGCCTGCACCAGGTCCGAACCGCCCGCGCAGACCTCAGCGGTCAGCCCGGCCAACAGGCGCGGGTGGCGACGCAGCCGCTCCACAGCCCAGGCCAGTGTGGTCGCGGTCGTCTCGTGCCCCGCGGCGAGCAGTGTCAGCAGTTCGTCGGCGACGTGGTCGTCGGAGATCGGCGAGCCGTCCTCGTAGCGGGCCTGCAGCAGCAGGGCGAGGACGTCGTTGCGCTCGGCGAACTTCGGGTCGTCACGGATGTCGGCGATCAGGCGCCGGATGATCTCGTCGTAGCGCGTACGGTGGGCCGCCAGCTTCCCGCCTGGGCTCCACGATCCGAGGTCGCGGCGCACGACGCGCGGCATCACGGCCAGCCGCGACGCGTGCAGCACCATGCCGGGCAGCAGTTCACGGAGTTCGTCGAGCGCTGCACCCTCTGCGCCGAAAACGGTGCGCAGTATGGCGTTCAGGGTGATGCGCATCATCGACGGCATGGTTTCGAATTCCCTGCCATCGGGCCATGTCGCGGTCTCGCGCAACACCTCTTCTTCGACGATGTCCTCGTAGGACGTCATCCGCTTGCCGTGAAACGGCGGCACCAGCAGCTTGCGGCGCTCGCGGTGTTCTGTGCTGTCCAGGCTGAAAGTCGAGCCAGGACCGAACATTTCGCCGAGCACGCCGGCCCGGCCCACCAGGTCGGTGTTGGTGGTGAACAAGTCTTTGACCAGCGCCGGGTCGCTCACCACCACGGTCTCGCCGAAGATCGGCAACCGCAGCGTGAACGCCGGACCGTAGCGGTTGGCCAACGCGGCGACGGACTTCTCCCTGGCTGCGACGAAGCCGACGCCCTGCAGAAGTTTCGGGATCCGCGGTGTCGGCGGTAGCCGTACCGGGTCCGTGGTCGCCACGGCCATGCGATCACCTCCGTTGGTGGTACTCCAAGGTACCGGTTCACGGTACGTCAAAGTACCGATTTGCACAACCCCTTTCCAACACACGTCTAATAGTGGTACCGTCTGGTACCGAACGTGGTACAACGCGGTACCGAAACGCGGGCGAGAGGCGGCGTCGATGTCACTACCAGCGGAAACAGTTGATGTCTTGATCGTCGGCGCGGGACTGTCCGGCGTCGGCGCAGCCTGCCAACTCCGGCAGGAGTGTCCGGACAAGTCGGTGGCGGTGCTCGAGGCGCGCGGCGCCGTCGGCGGCACCTGGGACCTGTTCCGCTACCCGGGCATCCGGTCGGATTCGGACATGTTCACGCTGGGCTACCGGTTCTCGCCGTGGACCGACCCCAAGGCGATCGCCGACGGGCCGAGCATCCTGCGCTACATCCACGACACCGCGCAGAATTTCGGTGTCGACAAGCTCATTCGCCTGAATCACCGTGTGGTGAACGCCAATTGGGACAGCACCGAATCACGCTGGGCTGTCGAGGTGCATCGCACCGACACCGACCAACTGCTGACGATCAGTGCGTCGTTTCTGTACGTGTGCACCGGCTACTACCGCTACGACGAGGGTTACAGCCCGGAATTCCCTGGCGTCGAACGCTTTCGGGGCCCGGTGATCCACCCGCAGCACTGGCCGGAAGACCTCGACTACCGCGACAAGCGGGTGGTCGTCATCGGCAGCGGAGCCACCGCGGTGACGCTGGTGCCGTCGCTGGCCGAATCGGCCGCCCACGTCACGATGCTGCAGCGCTCGCCGACGTACGTCGCGTCGCGGCCCGCCAGCGACGCCATCGCGGACCGCCTCCGTGCATGGCTGCCACCCAAGCTCGCCTATGCGATCGTGCGGTGGAAGAACGCATTGCAGGCGATCGCCATCTTCAACCTGAGCCGGCGCCGCCCGGAGACGATGAAGTCGATGCTGCGCAAGGCGGCGATCAAGCAACTGCCCGAGGGCTACGCCGTCGACACCCACTTCGCGCCCTCGTACAACCCGTGGGACCAACGCATGTGTCTGGTGCCCGACGGTGATCTGTTCACCGCCATCCGCGACGGGCGCGCATCCGTCGTCACCGACCACATCGACACGTTCACCGAATCCGGCATCCGCCTGCAATCCGGTGCAGAGTTGGCAGCCGACATCGTCGTCAGCGCCACCGGGTTGAATCTGCTCGCCATCGGTGGAATGCACCTCGAGGTCGACGGCCGCGCCGTGGATCTGTCGAATACGGTGTCCTACAAGGGCATGATGCTCTCGGGTGTGCCGAACTTCGCGTGGACGATCGGCTACACCAACGCGTCGTGGACGCTGAAGGCCGATCTGGTGGCCGAATACGTGTGTCGACTGCTCAGGCACATGGACCGAAGCGGCTACACCGCGGTGACGCCGGATGCCGCAGGTGCGACGGCTGCCAACCCGTTCCTCGACCTCGCGTCGGGGTACGTCAAACGCAGCCTGGCCGAGCTGCCGAAGCAGGGCGATCGCGCGCCGTGGCGGCTGCATCAGAATTACGTCAAGGATGTCCGGTTGCTGCGCCGCGGTCCGGTCGACGACGCCGTCGTGTTCACCGCGGGCTCAGCAAGGCGATCGACGCGTCAACTGCTTCCTCGGTGATATCACTCATCCGGCCACCCTCCTCGACGGTGATGGCGGCCAGTTCACGCAGACCACCGAGCAGCATGATGATCCGTTGTCGGGAAACGGGTCCGACGCCGGCGGCGCGGAATTCGTCGGACCCGCCGAGCGCCTGCACCATCTCGATGAAATGCTCTGTGCCGTCGCGCTGCAACCGCCGCGCGGCCGCGCCAAGTGACGGTACGTCGCGAAACCAGCTCAACATCAGCGGAGACCGCGCCTCCCCGGAGGACACCCAGGCCTCGATTGCCTGCCGCACCTGCGTTCGCCACGGGGCGTGCGGATCGACCGCCGCCGAGATCTGCCGGATCTGCGACGCATTCGCATCGGTGAGCAAAGCGACGAAGCACGCTTCCCTGCTGTCGAAGTGTTCGTAGAAGGTCCGTCGTGAGGTACGCGCCCGGCGCACGATATCGGCGACAGTGGTACGCGAATAACCGTCCTCGGCGATCGACGCTTCGAGGGCGTCGAGCAGGCGTTGGCGGAAATTGCTCGCGTCCTCGTCACGCCGCCCGGCGGCTGCCGTCACTCAATGCCTTTCATGTCACTGGCATCGTACTGCGGCGCAGCGGCGGAAAGTCGTTGACCAGGTCGGGATGGCACAGCTGCGCCACCCGCTCGGGACGCGTCAGATCACGAAGCCGATGGCAACCCAAACGTGTCAACCACGCCTGATCGGGTAGTGCGGCGTGAACGAGATCGCTTGTCGCACCGGACAATAGGGTTTGTCCGCCGTGGGCGAGCTCACGCAACCGGGCGGCCCGGTTGATCGTCGGCCCCATGTAGTTGCCGGGATCGCGCAGCATCACTTCACCCGTGTGCAGACCGATCCGAAGCCGAATCGGTGACAAGGCGGCCCGTTGTAGCGCCAATGCGCATGCCACTCCGTCGGCGGCACGGGTGAATGCCACCACGAAGCTGTCTCCCTCGCCCTGGGCCACCGGGCACACACCGTTGGTGGCGCCGACGACGTCGGCCACCACTTGATCCATGGCGGCCAGGGCGGTCGCCATCCGCTCGGGCTGAGATTCCCAGAGTCGGGTGGAGCCTTCGATGTCGGCCAGCAGCAGTGTCACGGTGCCGGTCGGTAACAGTTCGTCGGCGTCTGTCGCACTCAACGTGCTCATGGTGATCGTCATGTCTGCCCCCAGTTCGACGATGACTTTCATCCTGCTGGCCCCGGTCGGCGTTAGCTACCGTGCGCACAACACGATTGATGGTGGTGTGTACACCCCCTGCGGTCAGGACCCGCTGCCGTCGACGGCGGCGACGATGCGGGTACCGCGTCCCGGCGACGTCTCGATCACGAGTCGGCCACCGATGGCCGAAAGCCGGTCGGTCATATTGGTCAACCCGTGGCCGATGGTTCCCGGCTCGAATCCTCGCCCGGTGTCGCTGATCGAAAGGTGCAGTGTCTGCCCGTCGCCGCGCGCCTTGATCGTCACCGTGGTGCCGGGACCACCGTGTTTGGCGGCGTTCTGCAACGCCTCGCTGCAGCAGTAGTACAGCGCCGCCTCCGTTGAAGGCGGGTAGCGGCCCAGGCCCTGCAGGTCCACGTGCGCGGGGACCGACGCGCGTGCGGCCAGCGTCGGTAGGGCTTCGGTCAACCCGCCGCTGACGAGCAGCGGCGGGGAGATGCCGTGGGCGAGCCTGCGTATCTCGACGATCGAGGGCTCGACGAGTTCGGGCGCCTCGCTCAACAGCGACTGGCACCGCTGCGGATCCGCTTTGCGCGCAAGCTGAATGAGCACCGAAAGGGAGACCAGGTGCTGCTGGGCGCCGTCGTGCAGATCCCGTTCCAGCCTGCGTCGCTCTTCGTCGGCGGCCGTGGTCAACCGGGTGCGCGAGGCCGCGAGTTCGGCGGCACGTTCCGCGAGTTGTCCCTCCGACGTCCGCAAGGCCGCCGCGTTGTTCCACACGATCACCAACAAGTGAAATGCGTTGAACGGCAACGCCACAACGATGAACGCGGTTTCCAGCCAGCGGGGCCCGTTCTGCACCGCCTCCGGAACGGGAAGGATGCGCACCAACAATGCCATCGCCAGCACGCACAACGCGGTGATCACCGTGAACGCCAACCCGCGTTGCCAGCGGATATAGGGCTCGGCGAAGACGACAGGAACAAGGGCCACCAGCGCCATCACGGCCAGGAAGTTGGGGTTGATCAGCGTCACGAGTACCACGCTGATCCAGTTCGTGACGCAGACCAGGCTGATCGACTGTGAGTACCTGCCGAGCCGGGCCAGGTGCAGGCCCACCGCGAGCGCCACACATTGCGGGGCGCCGACCGCCGCGAACAGCAGCACGTACGGGTTGCGGTACCAGAACGCGAACTCCAAGAGCGGCAACAGGATTCCGGCGCCGGCCCATCCGAGCAGATGACCGGTGAGGAACAGCTGATAACGCTCCGCCCGGAAGCGGTTGATCAGGTCATGACCCAGCAGCGACGACGAGCGCACCGCGGCGGTGAGCAGCACCTGCGGTACACGCCAGTGCGGCATCATGCCGCCGGTGGCGGGCGACTTCAGCTCGCTGTTCGCCATATCCGGCTCAGCAGTTCCGGTGACAGGTGCTCCTTGTGCAGATACGCGACGGCGCCGCAGGTCGACGCGGCCGCAGGGAGATCCTCCAGGTCGTAGGTCGACATCAGCACGACGATCAGCTCAGGGTGTGCCGCGCGGAGTTGCCGGGTGGCTTCGATGCCGTCGATACCGGGCATGTGGATGTCCATCAGCACGAGGTCGGCGCCGTCGGGTATGCGGTCGACGGCGGATTCACCGGTCTCGCATTCGCCTGCCATTTCGAAGTCGTCCATGGCAGCCAGCGTCGCGGCGGCAGCCCGCCGGAAACTGGCCTGGTCGTCGACGACCCAGACGCGCACGAGATCGTCCGCCACGATGTCATCGTGTCGAGCGGATTTGCTGCGCACCAGGGTGCACACACCACCTTTTCCCGCGGCGGTCACGTCGACCCGCTGTCGTTGAGGAACATCAACACGGCCTTGACGCGACGGTCAACGGCGTCGTCGGCGGTCAATTCCAGCTTGGCGAAGATGGAGTTGATGTGCTTTTCCACCGCCCGCTGCGACAACACCAGTCGCTCGGCGACGGTCCGGTTGGAGAACCCGGTCGCCAGTTCGCTGAGCACCTCGCGTTCCCGTGGCGTGAGTCGACTCAGGGTGGGGGCCGAGCGGGGCTGCGCGAGAAGCACTTCGACGACCAGGGGATCCAGCACCGTGCCGCCGGCGGCGACCTGGCGCACGGCGTCGTTCAATTCGTCGAAATGCGAGATCCGCTCTTTGAGCAGGTAGCCACGGCCTGCCGTGCCGTCCTCGAGCAATCCGGCCGCATAGCGCGGTTCGGCGTACTGCGACAGCACGATCACGCCGGTGTCGGGGTGCGCTGTGCGCATCCACCGCGCCAAGCGGATCCCCTCGTCGGTCGACGTCGGCGGCATCCGGATGTCGGTGACGACGATGGTCGGTCGGAGCTTGTCGACGAGTTCGACCGCGGAGTCGTAATCCTCGGCGGTGCCGACGACGGTGATCTCGGGATCGGTGGACAAGGCCCGCTCGACGCTGTCGCGCACCAGCAGCGAGTCCTCGGCAATGAGGATCGAGATTCGATCACTCACCTTCGCGTCCTCCCCCGGTCGGTCATGATCACCACAATCATCGCCGCAGGAAGCAGAAGTTACCTCGTGGTGGCCAGGGCCGGGATCGAACCGGCGACCTTCCGCTTTTCAGGCGGACGCTCATACCAACTGAGCTACCTGGCCGGAAGGCACCCACATCTCGAGAAACCCAAGTGCCTCGCCAAACACTGGCGACCCTGACGGGACTTGAACCCGCGACCTCCGCCGTGACAGGGCGGCGCGCTAACCAACTGCGCCACAGGGCCTTGCTTGTCGTGCCGTGCGACTCCATCGTACGAGGCGTCGCGTGTACCCCCTACGGGATTCGAACCCGCGCTACCGCCTTGAAAGGGCGGCGTCCTAGGCCGCTAGACGAAGGGGGCCAGCCGAATCTCTCCGGGGTACTCACAACGCTGTGACGCTGGGAGCTTCGATAGCTTAGGGTACCGAGGCCCCAATCCTCAAACGAGATGCTCGCAGGCACCGACTACGGCACTTTGCCTGCCGCTCCGATAGAGTGTCTGCGCCCCCGTAGCTCACTCGGAAGAGCAGCGGACTTTTAATCCGCGGGTACGGAGATCGAAACTCCGCGGGGGCACCAAAAAGCTCGTCACCGCGGCGTCAGCAGTGCCACGGCGGCCTGCTCGCGCAGCCAGTCCTCGGCCTCGTCCCACGTCCACCCCGCCTCGGCGACCAACGTGTGCCACGACTGATGGCCGAAGTAGAACCACAGCAGATCGGTCGCGCGCTCGTCGGTGAGATACTCTCGGAGAGCGCCCATTTCACGTAACCGCGCCGCCGCCACCGCCAGCGCTTGCCGATAGGCGCGGTTGGATGCCTCGAGGATTTCGGCCGCGCTTTCGTCGACGGCGGATGCGGTCCGGTTCACCTGAATGATGTCGTGGTAGCGCTCGTTGTCGACCCGGGTGCCGTTGGCCGTCACATCGATCACCTCACGCGGATCGCGCGCCCTGCGCACAGCGGCCAGGGTCTGTTCGACGACGGGGTCACGGACCGCCTCGTCGATGATCGTCGCAAGGATCGCGGTCTTGCCCCCGGCGCTGGTGTACACGGTAGGCACCGCAACGCCGGCCTCCCGCGCGATGTCGTTGACGGTGACCTTGCCGTAGCCCTTCTCGACGAACAGCCGGATCGCGGCGGCGAGGATTCGCGCGCGGGTGTCGTCCGCCGCCTCCGCCCTGCGCGCCGATCGGTACGGCCTGCCCCGCGCTGTACCAGACATTCGTTATAGCATTCCTCTAATCAATAGAGCTTCCACACAAGACTAGGCCGAGAGGGCAGATGCCGCATGAAATCGGAATTCAGCACCGTGTTCCACCGACTTGCCGGGATGCCGCCGACCCCGAGCTTCGAGGTGTTCGGCGGCATCGTCGAGTTCCTCAGCTGGTCCGACGAGTTCTGCGTGCTGCGCGGCACCGTGCCGCCGGGCTCCGTGGTGCCCCTGCACCGTCATCCCGATGCTGAGGACTTCCTCATCCTGTCGGGCACCCATCAGGTGCTTGTTCAGGGCGACAACGGCCTCGAGTGGCGCGACGCCCATGCCGGCGACTACGTCCGTGTGCCCGGCGATGCGCCGCATGCGCACCGCAACGTCACCGACCGGCCCGCGGTCGATCTGATCGTCACCACCGCGCGGCTCGGCCGGTTCTTCCAGGAGGTGGGCCGTCCGATGACCGAGGGCCTGGCTGCTCCCACGCCGGAAGAGGTGGCGAACTTCATCGCGGTGTCCGAGCGATACGGCTACGTGCTGGGCACCCCGGAGGAGAACGCGGCGGTGGGCATCACGATGCCGGTGTTCAGCGGCTGAGCCCCTCAGTCGCGACCTTTCTTGGGGCCCTTGCCATTTCCGTGCCCTGGCGGCCCTTTCTTTTTCGGCGGTGGCTGCTCGATTTGCGCGGGCGTCGTGATCGGTGGCGGCGGCACGAATGACGTCGGAGGCGGAGGTGGCACCGATGTGCTGGTGCTCGCGGGCTCCGGGACGGCGGGCTTCGACGACGAATCGACGATGAACGCGATCGCGATGACGAGCACCGCCACCACCGCCGCGGTGACCAGCCACCACCGCGACCGGTTGGCTCGCCGCACGGGCGCCGCCACCATCGTCGTCGGGTCGGGCAGCGGTGCGGCCATCACCCGCGTGGCCGGCCGTGCGGGAGGGCCGCCGCGGCCCGCCAAGGCCGCGCGCATCTCTTCGGCGTTGGCGAATCGCCACGCCGGATCGGGCGCCATCGCCCGCTCGATCACTGCCGCCAACGCCGGGTCCGCGTCGGGCCGCACGGCGCCGAGCGGTGGCAGCGCCCCCTGCGAGATGGCGCGGGCCAGCTCGGCGATGTTCTCCTGTGGAAAGGCGCGACGGCCGGTCAGCGCTTCGTAACCCACCACACCGACGGCGTACAGATCGTCGGCGACCGACGCAGGCCTGCCCGCGATCCGCTCCGGGCTCAGATACGCCATGGTGCCGACGATCTGGCCCGTCATCGTGTGCACGCTGCCCGGGCTCTTGGCCACGCCGAAATCGGCCACCTTCGCATGCCCTGACAGGGAGAACAAGATGTTGGCCGGCTTGATGTCGCGGTGCAGGATGCCCGCCGCGTGCGCGACGGACAGCGCAGACAGCACGTCGCCGAGGATCGCCCGCACGTCCGGCTGCGGCAGTGGTCCGCGCGCGATCACGTCGGCCAGCGTCTGCGTGGACAGCCGCTCCATCACGATGTACGGCGTGCCTGCGTGCTCGCCGCTGTCGTGCACGGACACGATGTGCGGGTGGTTCAGCGCGGCCGCCGCGCGCGCCTCAGTCTGGAATCGCAGACGGTTATCGGGTGCTTCGATCAACATCGGGTGCAGCAGCTTGACGGCGACCGGTCGGTCCAACCGAATGTCCCAGCCGTCGCGGACTTCTGCCATGCCACCGCGTCCGAGAACGCCCCGAAGTTCGTAGCGGCCGCCCAGCACCTCCGGCGCCTGCATACCTAAAAGCTAGCCGGTCGACGCCGGCGTCAAACAACCGCTAGGTCGCGGCGTGCGGGGCTGGGACCGTGATCGGGGCGGGCGTCGCGATCATCTCGACCGCGTTGGCGAGGCCCTCGGCGATCGCCTCGATCACGTGGATGCCGATGGTGAACGGCGTGACCAGCACGGTCAGCGGCGACGGCGGCGGGTTGTAGCCGTTGGTCACCGTCGTCGCCGACGCAGGCACTGGCGTGGACAGCCCGATGGCCAGGGCGGCGATCATCGCCACCACTGCACAGCCCACGGACCGGATCGCACGCGACACAGGTGAATCGTGCCTTATAAACCGCGCCAGGCATAGCGGAAAACGCCGAACGTTACCGAGCTGGCACGGGTCGGCACCGCCGAAGTGCTGGGCCGCCCTTTCGGACGGCGAATCGTATGATCAAAACCGATGCTCTACCAGCAACCTGACAGGTCGTTTCCGCGGCGGCATCCGGTGCTCACCGGCGCGGGACTGCTGCTGGCGTTGTGGTGGCTGCACAACGGCTGGTACGAGGCGCTCGCGGTCGTGGTGATCGTCGGCCTTCTGAGTGTCGTCACGCGGCGCAGACGGGCCCTCGAGATTCGCCGCGCCGGCCTACGGGCACGCGCCGACTTCGAGCACCGGCTGACCCTGGCAGGCGACCCCCGCGGCGTATTCGGGCGTTACCCGCCCGTGCAGTGGGGCCCCTTCCCCGACCCGCCCACCGTGAGGCGTCAGACCTTCGGGCAGTAATGCATCCCGTTGTCGCGGTGTTCGACCGGCGGCAGATTGCGTGCAGGCGTGTGCACCAGCGGCGCGTCGACGGGGCAGCGTCCCGTTGCCCGGTCCCAGCCTGCGCGAGCCCGCGGATGGAAGCGGCGCCGTCTCGGCAGCAGCTTGAACGTCAGATTCACCAGCCTGCCGAACAGCGTGTGCAGCCGCTCGTCCCTGGCCGACCAGGTGTAGCCCATCAGGTCGCGAACAGGTTGGTCATACAGGCCGACGGTGACCCAAACTGCAAAGGGCCCAAGTACTTTCAGTTGTAGTCGCCACAGCCAGTCCGGAATCCATTGCAGTGACGGATGCTTGGGCATGGTCGACAGGTTGAGGACCTCGCGCGCGGCGAAATTGTTCTCGAGGACGTTGCGACACATGTGATCCCAGTAGACCTGGAAATCTTCCCAGCTCTCGGGAACTGGTCGCATGCTCACGCCATACATGCTGTACCAGGTGACGTGTTCGTCGAACAATTGCCGCTTCTGGGCCTCGGTCAGACCGTCGCCGAAGCGTTCGGCGGTCAGGATGGTGCCCATGAAGAACGTCGAGTGCGCCCAATAGAAGACGTCAGGGTTGAGCGCGCTGTAGCGGCGGCCCTGATCGTCGACGCCCTTGATGCCGATGTGGTAGTCGCGAACTTCAGCACCCGTCTGCGGGGCCCGGTCGCCGTCGAAGACGACGCCGCCGATCGGGTACAGCGAGCGAAGCAACCGCGGCATGCGTTCTTGGAAGAAGATCGAGTGTTGTTCGACGGCGGCGCCGAGTTGCGGGTGCATGTTCTGCATGGAACCCGCCCATGGCCCCTGCAGCAGCCCGCGCCAATCGCCGAATAATTGCCAGGTCAAGGAGTCGGGGCCGAGAAACGCAGGGACCGCGTCGTAGCCGCCCGTCGTGACCGGGCAGCCCGGTGCCGCAGGGGTGGCTCCGGTGGTCTGGAGGCGCGCCTCAGAAGTATCTTGAGTCACTGGTGAACTTCCGCTCGTGTCAAAAGCCGTTCACGGCATTCTGACTACGGGTGTTGTCACCATCGAGTTTAGGGAGTGATGTGGCTTCGGGTCAACGACGGGGCCGTTGGTCGGGCGTTCCGTTGCAGGATCGTCAGGTTCTGCGGCGCGACGAACTGATCGCCGCCGGCGTCGGACTGCTTGGCAGCGAGTCCGGCCCCGGACTGACGGTGCGGGCGGTGTGCAGGGCGGCCGGGTTGACCGAGCGCTATTTCTACGAAAGCTTCGCCGACCGCGACGAATTCGTCCGTGCGGTCTACGACGACGTGTGCGCGCGGGCGATGTCGACGCTGATGACCGCGGAGACCCCGCGCGACGCCGTCGAACGCTTCGTCGCGCTGATGGTCGACGATCCGTCACGGGGTCGGGTGCTGCTGCTGGCGCCCGGCGTGGAACCGGTGCTGACCCGGTCGGGCGCGGAATGGATGCCCAGCTTCATCGACCTGCTGCAGCACAAGCTGACCCGGATCACCGAACCCGCTGTCCAGGCGATGGTGGCCACGGGTCTGATCGGCGCGCTGACGGCGTTGTTCACCGCCTACCTGAACGGTCGGCTCCCGGCCACCCGTGAGCAGTTCATCGACTACTGCGTCGACATGCTGCTCAACCGGGTGTCGAGCTATTAGAGCTACTCGTCGGGAGTGCTGACCTCTTCGAGGGACTGCTCCTCTTCGGCGGCGGCCTCATCGGCGGCGGCCTTGGCCTCGCGGCCCTCCGGGCTGGCCACCGAGGCGCCCGGGTTGTTGGCGGTCGCGTATCCGCCGTTGCAGTTCAGATAGAACTGCACCTGGCCGCTGTAGTGCGAGCCGTCGTCGGCGTCGGCGAACGGCGCGGTCTGCGAACGCGTGACCAGGCACTCGTCCTGCGACAGTTTGTCGCCCACCCGGGCGGCGACGGTGACGGAAAGTCCGGCATCGCTGGCCGCCGACGCGGCATCCGCGTAGGTCTGGCCTGCGAAGTCGTCCGCGGCGGCGACTCCGGTGCCGAACAGCGCCATGAAGGCTGACGCGGCCACGGCCGAGCCGGCCGAAAGAACGAGGGACTTCTTCACTGAGTCCGACCTCCGAATTGTCGTAAAACTGCCTGGATAGGTGATGGTCGGAGTGTATTGCGTGGTACGCGTCACCGCTACCGATCGGGCAGTCCAGGTCAGCCGACTTGTTGCGAGGTGATCGCCTGGCGGCCCGCGGTACTGGCGGCGGAGTTGCCAGGAGTTCCCGGGCCCGCGATCGCGGCGTTACAGCTCAGCGCGACCCACACTTCGCTCGGACCGGACGCCTGCCGGGGCTGGTCGACACTCGGCTTACCCCAGGCGTTGGTGACGACGCACTTGTCGATGTCCGCCGACCCGCCGGTGCGCGTCGCGATCACGACCGCCGACCCTTGGCTCTGGATAGTGTTCTTGGCATCCCGGAAGGTTTGGCCGACGACGTCGGGTACCGCGCCCGCGACGCCCGCGCCGATAGAAATGGTTGCTGCCACCCCGGCGGCAGCGCCTAATAGAACAGTGAGGGTCCTCATGTGAGCCCGACCTCCGAGTCGTGGTTGGCTGCGGCAGGGTTTGCGGGCTCCCCCATTTGCCCGGGCCGATAGTACCGCGACTGTTGGCAACCTGTGAGGCGGATGTGACACACCGCGAGGCAACTTGAATGTCACCGGGGTACACAGATATATTGAGTGCAACCAACGGGTACAGATAACTGGGATAGAGCTTCCCGGCCGCGAGGAGGACGAAAACCCATGGCGCAAGGTCTGACCGATCTTCAGCTACTGCACGAACTCGAGCCCGTCGTCGAGAAGAACGTCAATCGGCATCTGTCGATGCGCAAGGACTGGAATCCGCACGACTACATCCCGTGGTCGGACGGCAAGAACTTCTACGCCCTCGGCGGTCAGGACTGGGACCCGGAACAGTCCAAGCTCTCCGAGGTCGCCCAGGTGGCGATGCTGACCAACCTGCTGACCGAGGACAATCTCCCGGCCTATCACCGCGAGATCGCGATGAACTTCTCGATGGACGGCCCGTGGGGATTCTGGGTCAACCGCTGGACGGCCGAGGAGAACCGGCACGGCATCGCGCTGCGCGACTACCTCGTCGTCACCCGCGCCGTGGATCCCGTCGAGCTGGAACAGCTGCGGCTGGAGCAGGTCACCCGCGGCTTCTCCCCCGGCCAGAACCAGCAGGTCGAGGCGGACCTGTTCGCCGACAGCCTGTTCGACTCGGTCATCTATGTGACGTTCCAGGAATTGGCGACGCGCGTCTCGCACCGCAACACCGGCAAGGCATGCAACGAGACGGTCGCTGACCAACTGCTGCAACGGGTTTCGGCCGACGAGAACCTGCACATGATCTTCTATAGAGACGTGTCGGCTGCCGGGTTTGATATCGCGCCGAACCAGGCGATGCACTCGCTGCACAAGGTGCTGAGCAACTTCAAGATGCCCGGCTACACCATTCCGGACTTCCGGCGGAAGGCCGTCACCATCGCGTCGGGCGGCGTCTACGACCCGCGCATCCACCTCGATGACGTCGTGATGCCCGTGCTGAAGAAGTGGCGCATCTTCGAGCGCGAGGACTTCACCGGCGAGGCTGCGCGACAGCGCGACGAACTCGGCAAGCTCGTCGAGGAACTCGAGGAAGCCTGCGTGAAGTTCGAGGTTGCCAAGCAGCGCAGGCTCGAGCGGCTGGCGCAGATGGCGGAGAAGAAGGCTGCGAAGGAGCTCGCCGCATCAGCGTCGTAGCCGACACCCGGTCGCCGTTACGTATCGGGCCGATCGAACTGCGGAGCCCGGTCGTGCTGGCCCCGATGGCCGGTGTGACAAATGTCGCATTCCGCACGCTCTGTCGTGAGTTGGAGTTGGCGCGTGCCGGCACCGTCAGCGGACTGTACGTGTGCGAGATGGTCACCGCGCGTGCGCTCGTCGAGCGGCACCCGGTGACCATGCACATGACGACGTTCGCGCCCGACGAGACACCACGCTCGCTGCAGCTGTACACCGTCGACCCGGACAACACCTACGCCGCCGCGAAGATGGTGGCTGACGAGGGCCTGGCCGATCACATCGACATGAACTTCGGCTGCCCGGTGCCCAAGGTCACCCGACGCGGCGGCGGTGCGGCGCTGCCGTTCAAACGGCGGCTCTTCGGCCGCATCGTGGCTGCGGCCGTGCGGGCGACGGAGGGCACCGGCATCCCGGTCACCGTGAAGTTCCGCATCGGCATCGACGACGAGCATCACACCCACCTGGACGCGGGCCGGATCGCGGCGGAGGAGGGCGCGGCCGCCGTGGCTTTGCACGCCAGGACCGCTGCGCAGCGCTACTCGGGAACCGCCGACTGGGAGCAGATTGCCCTGCTCAAGCAGCATGTCACCACGGTTCCAGTGCTCGGCAACGGCGACATCTTCGACGCCGACGACGCGCTGGCGATGATGGCCGCCACCGGTTGCGACGGTGTGGTCATCGGCCGCGGCTGCCTCGGCAGGCCGTGGCTGTTCGCCGAGCTGTCCGCGGCGTTCACCGGCACCACCCCCGCGACGCCGCCGACGCTCGGCGAGGTCGCGGCGATCATGCGGCGACACGGTCAGCTGCTGGCCGAGCACTTCGGCGAGGACAAGGGCATGCGCGATATGCGCAAGCACATCGCCTGGTACCTGCACGGGTTCCCCGCAGGCGCCGACCTGCGGCGGGCGCTGGCGCTGGTCAAGACCCTTTCCGAGCTGGATGAGCTGCTCGGTCAACTCGACCAGGACGTGCCGTTCCCGCAGGCCGCCACTGGTCCGCGGGGCAGGCAGGGATCCGCGGCAGCGGTGTCGCTACCGGAGGGCTGGCTGGCCGATCCCGACGACTGCACGGTCCCCGCAGGCGCCGAGATTATGCATTCCGGAGGCTAAACCGAGACGATCTCGGTACCTCCGGTGGACTGGCCGTTGAACACGATGTCTCAGTACGATAAGGATCTTGTCGTATCCGGCTCCAACGGCGGAGCCTGCGAAGTGCTGATACACCAACCGAGGGCACACGAAAGCACTGCATACGCCCACGCGCACCGAGGCGCGCGACGGTCCAGAAGTCGGAGGCCACGAGGAACATGAGTGACGGCCAGCACGCCACTCCTGGGTCTTCGGGCGACGGACCCAACCGATGGCTTACCCGAAGTGCGCCGCCGCCACCACACGCCGCGCCGTGGGAGCGCAGCGGAACTTCGGATTCCGGCGAGCTGACGAAGAACGAGTCGGCAGGAAACCACACCGACGGCGTCACCGTCGCCGACCTGATCGCCAAGGTGCAGGGCGCCGAAAGCGTGCCCGAGGAGTTGCGGCGGCCCCGGCAGGAACCCGAACCGGAGCCTGAACCGGAGCCGAAGGCCCCGCCCACCGAGATCCTCGCCCCGGTCGTCGAGGACCACGATCCGGACACCGAGGTTATTCCGATCGTGGCGGGGTACGCCTCCGAAGTGCCCGATCTGGCGGCACTGCGCCCCCGTGACAGGGTGCAGCCGTCGCGCGTAGGCACCGGACGCGGCCGCAGAGTTCCTGCGCCGACCCGGCGCCGCCTGAGGAAGACGGCGGCCGCAGGCCGCGCCGCCGCCGCCCTGATCGCCGTGGCCACCCTGGCCGTCACCGGCGGGGCCTGGCAGTGGCAGTCCTCGAAGAACAACATGCTCAACAAGGTCTCCGCGCTCGATTTGAATTCGCGCGACATCGTCGACCCCAATGCGCAGTTCGGCGACGAGAACTTCTTGATCGTCGGCGTGGACAGCCGCATCGGCGAGAACAGCGATATGGGCGCGGGCAGCACCGAGGACGCCGCGGGCGCGCGATCCGACACCATCATGCTGGTCAACATCCCGGCCAACCGCAAACGCGTTGTCGCCGTGTCGTTTCCGCGTGACCTCGAGATCACGCCGACGAAGTGCCAGCACTGGGATCCAGACACCGGCGAGTACGGACCGGTCACCGACACCGAGTCCGAGATGTACGGCCAAAACGAGGTCTACACGGAGACGAAGATCAACTCCGCGTACGCGGTCGGCGGCCCCAAGTGCCTGGTGAAAGTGATCCAGAAGCTGTCCGGGTTGTCCGTAAACCGCTTCATGGCAGTCGATTTCGCCGGCTTCTCCAAGATGGTGGACGCGATCGGCGGCGTCGAGGTGTGCAGCACCACGCCGTTGGAGGACTACGAACTGGGCACTGTGCTGGCCAACGCCGGCCGCCAGATCGTCGACGGCCACACCGCGCTGAACTACGTCCGCGCCCGCCAGGTCACCACCGAGACCAACGGCGACTACGGCCGGATCAAGCGGCAGCAGTTGTTCCTGTCGTCGCTGCTGCGGTCGCTGATCTCGAAAGAAGTGTTCTTCTCGTTGTCCAAGCTCAACAACGTCGTGAACATGTTCATCGACGACAGCTACGTCGACAACATCAAGACCAAAGACCTTGTCGATCTTGGCCAGTCGATCCAGGGTGTGAACGCGGGCCGGATCACCTTCGTCACCGTGCCGACGGTCGGCTATGCCGACGAATACGGCAACGAGGTCCCGCGCACCGACGACATGCGGGCGCTGTTCGACGCGATCATCAACGACGATCCGCTGCCCGAGGAGAAGAACCCGGACAACACGCCGGTGCCCGGTACGCCGGAGTCGCAGACCAGCGAACCCGAAGCGACGCAGGCGCCCGCCCCGGAGAATGCCGAGTTGGTGAGCGCGGTGACCACCAATCCGCAGGACATCACCGTGCGGGTGTCGAACTCGACCGGTGAGAACGGGCTGGCCGCGACCGCGGCGACCGAACTGCAGTCCCACGGCTTCAACGTGACCAGCCCCGACGACTACCCCGGCCCGCTGTCGGCGACGACGGTGTTCTTCTCGCCGGGCAACGAGCAGGCGGCCGCGACCGTCGCGTCGTCGTTCGCCAACCCGACCATCGAGCGGGTGTCCGGGATGGGCGACGTGGTTCGGGTGGTGTTGGGCAACGACTTCTCATCGGTCACCCCGCCGTCGCCGAGTGGCTCGCCCGTACAGGTTCACGTCATGAAGGGCGCCAGTGCGCCGCCAACGCACCTGCCCGAGGATCTGACCGTCACCAACGCCGCCGACACCAGTTGCGAATAACGCGCATCGGCTCACCCATTTAGGCAGGTGGCATTCACCTTTCGTTCACCGCCTGCGTCGTGACGTTGTGCCTAGTCAAGCCGTAGGCTTGGGTGTATGCGAACCGCATACCACGACCAACTGGACGCGCTCACAGCTCAGCTCGGCGAGATGTGTGGACTGGCCGGCGCCGCGATGGAACGCGCCACCCAGGCCCTGCTGCAGGCCGATCTGGTGCTGGCCGAACAAGTCATCACCGACCACGAGCAGATCGCGGCGATGAGCGCCAAGGCCGAGGAGAGCGCGTTCGTCCTGCTGGCGCTGCAGGCCCCGGTCGCGGGTGATCTGCGGGCGATCGTCAGCTCGATCCAGATCGTCGCCGATGTCGACCGGATGGGCGCGCTGGCATTGCACGTCGCCAAGATCGCCCGCCGCCGTCACCCGCAGCATGCGCTGCCGGAAGAGGTCAACGGCTACTTCGCCGAAATGGGCCGCGTCGCAGTCGAATTGGGCAACAGCGCGCAGGAGGTGCTGCTGACCCGTGACCCCGAGAAGGCCGCGCGGATCCGCGAAGAAGACGATGCGATGGACGATCTGCACCGGCACCTGTTCACCGTGTTGATGGACCGGGAATGGAAGCACGGGGTCGCCGCCGCCGTCGACGTGACGCTGCTCGGCCGGTTTTACGAGCGGTTCGCCGACCACGCCGTCGAAATCGCCCGCCGGGTCATCTTCCAGGTGACCGGCAACCTCCCCGACGAAGAGGAGATGGCCGCGCGCTGAGTTTCTCTTGCGCGAGCAGACGCAAAAGGTCCCGACACGCCGGAAATTTGGCGCACTTTGCGTCTGCTCGCGCGGAGAAAAAGTCAGCCGAAGCGGCCCGAGATGTAGTCCTCCGTGGCCTTCTCGTTCGGGTTGGAGAAGATCTTCTCGGTGTCGTCGATCTCGATCAGCCGGCCGGGCTTACCCGTCGCCTCCAGGTTGAAGAACGCGGTCTGATCGCTGACGCGGGCGGCCTGCTGCATGTTGTGCGTGACGATCACGATCGTGAAGTCCTGTTTGAGCTCGGCGATGAGGTCCTCGATCGCCAGCGTCGAGATGGGGTCCAGCGCCGAGCACGGCTCGTCCATCAGCAACACGTCGGGCTGCACGGCGATCGCGCGGGCGATGCACAGTCGCTGCTGCTGACCGCCCGACAGCCCGCCGCCCGGCCTGTCGAGCCTGTCCTTCACCTCGTTCCAGAGGTTGGCGCCCCGCAGTGATCGCTCGCACACATCGTCGAGCATCTTGCGGTTGCGAACGCCCTGCAGCTTCAGCCCGGCCACCACGTTGTCGCGAATCGACATGGTGGGGAAGGGATTTGGCCGTTGGAACACCATACCGATGGTCTTGCGCACGCCGACCGGGTCGACGCCTGGGCCGTAGATGTCCTCACCGTCGAGCAGCACCGATCCTTCGACGCGGGCGCCGGGAATGACCTCGTGCATGCGGTTCAGCGTCCGCAGCACCGTCGACTTGCCGCAGCCCGACGGCCCGATGAACGCGGTCACGCTGCGGGGCTGCACCGACAGCGCTACATCGGCGACGGCGTGGAAGGAGCCGTAATAGATGTTGACGTCTTTGAGGTCCAATCGCTTGGCCACTGAAAGCTCCTAAACCTTCTTGGGGGCGAAGATACGCGCGACGACTCGCGCCCCGATGTTGAGTAAGGCGATCAACAAAATCAACGTCAGTGCGGCGCCCCATAGTCGGTCGGTGGGCACTGGATCCGCGCCGGCCCCCGCCGAGATCTGGTCGTACATCATGCCGGGCAGCGATCCCATGAAACCGCTGAAGATGTCGAAATTCATGGCCTGCGCATAACCCACCAGGATCAGCAGCGGCGCGGTCTCACCCATCACGCGGGCCAACGCCAGCATGATGCCGGTGATGATGCCCGACAGCGCGGTGGGGATGACGATGCGCACGATGGTCTTCCACTTCGGCACGCCCAGTGCATAACTGGCCTCGCGAAGGTCCATCGGAACGATGCGCAGCATCTCCTCGGTGGCACGCACGATCACCGGAATCATCAGCAGCACCAACGACAGTGACACCGCGAAGCCGGACCGCTGGAACCCGAGCGTGGCCACCCACAGCGCGTAGATGAAGAGGGCGGCCACGATCGACGGGACACCAGTGAGGATGTCCACCATGAAGGTGGTCAGCTTGCCGAGTCGGGTGCCGCCGCCGTATTCGACGAGGTAGACGGCGACCATGATGCCGATCGGGATCGAGATGATCGCGCACACCAAGCCCTGCAGCAGCGTGCCGACGATGGCGTGGTAGGCGCCACCGCCGGCCTGGAAAGCGGTCATTCCGGCCTGTGAATGGGTGAACCACACCGGTGAGGTGATCGCTTTGAAACCCTTGGTGATCACCGAGTACAGCACCCACAGCAACGGCACCAACGCGACGACCAACGATGCGGTGACGAGCACGGTGGCGATGTTGTTGGCGAGCTTGCGGCGCAGGCTGACACCCTGAAAGGTGGTGACCTTGACCGGGCGGTCCAGTGTGGAGGTCACTTCGCCCCCCTTCCGGCGACTGCGGCGCGCGCCGCCGAGTTCACCACGAACGTCAGGATGAACAGCACCAGGCCCGCCGCGATGTAGGCGCCCGCCTTGTACTGGTCGTTGAATTCGCTTGCGGTGGCGGCGATTTTGCTTGCGAACGTGTAGCCGCCGTCGAACAGTGACCAGCCGAACGCCTTTTGAGTGCCGCGCAGCACGATCAACAGCGCGATCGTTTCACCGAGCGCGCGACCGAGGCCGAGCATCGCACCGCTGATGTAGCCGGAAAGGCCGAACGGCAGCACCGTGGTGCGCACCACCTCCCAGCGGGTGGCGCCCAACGCAAGTGCGGCCTCGATCTGGCCGCGCGGTGTCTGCACGAACACCTCCCGCGTCACCGCCGTGATGATCGGCAGGATCATCACGGCCAGCACGATGCCTGCGGTGAAGATCGTGCCGCCGCCGGCCACCGAGGCGTTACCGGTCTTGAATAAAAAGATCCAGCCGAGGTTCTCGTTGAGCCACAACGCAAACGGCTTCAGCACCGGCGCCAGTACGTACAGTCCCCACACGCCGTAGACGATCGACGGCACCGCGGCGAGCAGGTCGACCATGTACGCCAGCGGGCCCGACAGTCGCCGTGGTGAGTAGTGGGTAAGAAAGATCGCGATACCCAGCGCGACGGGCATGGCAAGGATCAACGCGAAGACCGACACGAAAACCGTCACCTGGAGTAGGTCGCGGATGCCGAAGTGCATCGCCGATGTGTCTGTGGTGATCCAGTTTCCGCCGTAGAGGAAGAAGTTCTCCTCGTTGCGGGCGAGCGCGGGAATCGCGCGCCACAACAGAAACGCGCCGATCGCCGCGATGATGACGACGATCAGAATGCCCGCACCCTCCGCGAGGCCGCGGAAGATCCTGTCTCCCAACCGGACCTTCGCGCCCTTCGCGGGATTGGTGGGAATGGGCTCCGGTTCAGGGAAGGGTGAAGCGATCACTTCACCCGATCCCGCGTCGGACGGGTTAGGCAGCCCGCTAGCTTCCGTCACATCGAGCCTATCGGTCATCGGTTCCCGTTACCCATCCTCACTGCAATAGTGCTGTCGCGCCGGACAACTATGCAATTGCGTTGACCGATTTGAGCAGACGCTCCTTGAACGAATCCGGCAGCGGCACGTATCCGGCGGGCGACAGGTTGGCCTGGCCCTGGTTGGCGGACACCGTCAAGAACGACTTCACCGCTGCCGCGGTGTCGGCGTCGTAGCCCTTGCTGCACACGACCTCGTAGGTGGCCAGCATCAACGGGTAAACACCGGCCTCCTTGCTGGCGTACAGGGCGTTGAGGTCAAGCGTCAGGTCGTTGCCCGTGCCCTGGATCTTTGCCGCGGCGACGGCGGCCTTGGTGGAGTCGTCGGTGAGCGCGACCGGCCCGGCGCCGCTGTCGATCTCGGCGGTCTTCAGGTTGGCCGCTGCGGCCGGGCTCTTCTCGACATAGCCGATGGAGCCAGGGGTGGCCTGAATGGCCTGCACAACGCCGGACGACTTCTGCGCGCCCTCACCGGCGCCGCCCTGGAACTCCTTGCCCGAACCCTTGGTCCACGTCTGTGGCGCCGCGGCGGCCAGGTACTTCTGGAAGTTGTCGGTGGTGCCCGACGAATCCGAGCGGTAGACGGGCTTGATGTCGGTGTCCGGCAGGTTGGTGCCGCTGTTGAGCGCCGCGATCGCCGGGTCGTTCCACTTGGTGATCTGGCCCTGGAAGATCTTGGCGAGCACCTCACCGTTGACCACGAGCTTGTCGACGCCGTCGATGTTGTATGCCATCGCCACCGGGCCGAACACCAGCGGCAGGTTCCACGCTTCGTTGCCGCCGCAGCGCTGGGCCGCCTTCGGCTTCTGGTCGTCGCTCAGCGCCGAGTCGGATCCGGCGAAGTCGACCTGCTTCGCAATGAACTGGTCGACGCCCGCGCCCGACCCGGTGGGGTTGTAGGCCAGCGTTTTTCCTGAGCACACCTGGCCCCACACCTTGTTGAACTCCGCGATCGCGTTCTGCTGAGCCGTCGACCCCTCGGCGGTCACCGAGTTCTTGCCCCCGCAGTCGGCCGCAGCGGACGCGGTGCCCGTCCCCGAAGCGCTCGTGGAGGGCGCCGCGGTGTTGTTGTCGCTACCGCAGGCGGTCAGCGTCAGCGCGGCGACCGCCGTCGCGGACAGGGTCGTACCAAGCGCCTTGCCAATGCTGTTGAGCTTCACTGATCCCACTTTCGAATTTGACTGCTGAACTCCACGGCAACGTATGCGGCCCCAGTAGACGGCTCTGAGATGGAACGTGAACGAAGAGTGAACAGGTCGGCTAGTTCACAGGTGGTGCTGCGTAGGCCGCATCGACGCTGAATACCTCGAAACCAAGGCGTTCATACGTGTTCACCGCGGCGGAGTTATCTGCCTCCACGTAAAGCATCACAGTCGGTTCTGCGCTTTCCGACAGCCGCGCGGCAAGGTAATGCAGCCCGGCCAGTGTGAGCGTGGCACCGAGGCCGCGGCCCTGCGCCGCCGGATCCACGCCGACCACATAGACCTCGCCGAGATCGGCGCTGTGCCGCTTCGTCCAGTGGAAGCCGGCCAGCTTGTCGGTGTCGGAGTCGAACGCCATGAACAGGCCTGCGGTGTCGAACCAGGGCTCACCGCGGCGCTCGGCGATGTCGGCCTCGGTCCACCCGCCCTGTTCCGGGTGCCAGGCGAATGCGGCGTTGTTCACCCGCAGCAGTTCTGCGTCGTCGGTGGGACCCGAATACGTGGTCAGGCGGATCCCGTCGGGGACGGTCAGCGGCGGCAGGTCGGTCAGCGGCCTGCGCATCTGCAGCAGCTCGCGGACGACGACGAGGCCGAGTGCGGCCGCGGTGGCCCGCGCGGGCGCCAAGTTGCCGTGGGCCCAGATGCGGGCGTCGGCGCCGCCCTCGGACAGGCCGGTGCGCACCATCACCGAGCCGATCCCGCGCCGCCGCGCGTCGGGATGCACCACCGCCTCGGCCATCGCGGGCTGGGCGGTCAGGTTCAGATAACCGACCACGTGATCGCCGTCGACGGCCAACAGGTGGCGGGTGCGGTCGTGCGCCAACTCGCGCAACGCCTGATCACCGACGGGCGCGACGCCGTCGACTTGTCGCGCCACCGCGATCAGTTCGCGGATGTCGTGCTGCTCGGCGAGGGAAAGGCTTGGGCGCCAACCGATTTCAGTCACTGACTGCGCAGCGGGTCGACCAGCGCGTCGGGCAGGCTGTCGGGCGCCTCATAGCCGCCTGCCTCGTCGACCATGTCGTCGGACACCTCGGCACCCGCGGGGGCCGGGCGGCCGCGGGCGGGCCGCACCGCCTTGTATCCGACGTTGCGCACCGTGCCGATCAGCGATTCGTACTCCGTGCCCAGCTTGGCCCGCAGCCGCCGCACGTGGACGTCGACGGTGCGGGTGCCGCCGAAGAAGTCGTAACCCCAGACCTCCTGCAGCAACTGCGCGCGGGTGAACACCCGGCCCGCGTGCTGGGCCAGATACTTCAACAGTTCGAATTCCTTGTACGTGAGGTCCAACGGCCTGCCGCGCAGCCGGGCGGTGTAGGTGCCCTCGTCGATCACCAGTTCCCCGAGGCTGATCTTGCCGACGTTCTCCTGGTTGGCGACCCCGCCGCGGCGGCCGACCAGCAGTCGCAGCCGGGCGTCGATCTCGGCAGGGCCGGTGCTGGGCAGCAGGATCTCGTCCAGGCCCCATTCCACGTTGACGGCGACGAGGCCGCCCTCGTTGACGACGGCCACCACGGGGACCGACGTGCCCGTCGTCCCCAACAGCCGACACAGGCCGCGAGCGGCGGCCAGGTCAGTACGCGCATCGACGATCGCCACATCCGCGGTGCCTGCTTCGAGAAGGGAAGACACCTCTGTCGGTGCGGTCCGCACGTTGTGCGCGAGCAGCGCCAACGACGGCAGCACGGATTCGGGATGCGGGTCGACGGTCAGTAGCAATAGATCCAACTGGCCCTCCAGCAGCCATAGGGACCTCGCCTGGACAACGATGTCGGTGGTGACTTCCCAGATTCACGCCTGACATATGGCCGTTACCGGCCGTTAGTCATCTAACGATAGCGCGCCACCTGCTCGTTAGCCGCGCCGAAGAGGGCAACGACTGTCCGTAGGCCAGAATGTCCGGGTGCGGAAGGTGCTGATCGGTGCGATCGCGACGGTAACCGCGGTGGTCGTCGGCGCCGTCGGAACCGACTTCGGCGCCGCTATCTACGCCGAGTATCACCTGGCCAGAAGCGTGCGCACGGCCGCGAACCTGGATTTCGACCCGTGGGTCAGCATCCTGGGCTTCCCGTTCATCACCCAGGCCAGCCGCCATCGGTACAACGAAATCGAGATCAAGGCCAGTGGCGTGGATCACCCTGTCGTCGGCAAGGTCGGACTCGAGGCGACCCTGCATCAGGTCGACGCTTCACAGACGTCCTGGCTGATCGGTCCGGACGCCAGCCTGCCGGTCGGCGAGGTGGAAAGCCGCATCATCATCGACTCGACCCATGTCGGCCGCTTCATGGGCATCCCTGACCTGCTGGTGGAGGCGCCGTCGCGGGAGACCAACGACGCGACGGGAGGCACCACCGAGTCGGGCATCTCGAGCAACCGGGGGCTGGTGTTCACCGGCACTCCCAGGAAGGCGGATTACGACAAGAAGGTCAGCATCGCCGTCGATCTGTCGATCAGCGGGCCGGACCAGACGACGCTGGTTTTCACCGCGACCGGGGTGCTGACCGGCGCAGGCACCGCTGACCAGGAGATTCCTGACGACAAACTGCCCGCGGTGCTGGCCGCGTTCAGCACCAGCATGCCGGGCCAGAAGCTGCCGTTCGGCGTCCGTCCGACCAGTGAGGGCGCCAGGGGTTCGGACATCATCATCGAGGGCATTACCAAGGGAGTAACCGTCCCGCTTGATCGGTTTCGATTGTCATGAGCTCTTCGGTGGTGCTGGCCGTCACGGTGTTGATCGCGGCGCTTGGCGTCGCCTTCGTCGTCGGCAGGCTGCTGACGCTGCGCGCCGGGATGTTGAAAGCCGCCTCCGAGGCCAGCGACGTCGACACTTCGGGCCTGGGACTTTCCGAGAGTGGACCGACGATCCTGCATTTCAGCGCGGAGTGGTGCGGGCCGTGCGCAGCGGTGCGACGGGTGGTGGACCAGGTCTGCGAGGAACTGCCCGGTGTCGCACACGTCGAGATCGACATGGACGTCAATCCCGAAGCCGCCCGGCGACTTTCAGTGCTGTCGCTGCCGACGACAGTGATCTTCGACGCCGACGGTCGGCCGCGGTATCGCACCAGCGGCGTCCCCAACGCCGCTGACCTGCGGTCCGCGGTGCAACCGCTGTTGGCTTGATCACCCTGTCATTGGGTAAGCTGTCTGCCGTGCCCGCCCGCCTCGAGCCGATGCTCACCAAGCGCCGCGCAGTCGATCTGTGCCGCGTCGCGGGTTGTTGCTGTTGTTGTTGTAGCTGCTGAGCGCAGCCGCGCGAGTTAAAGCGCGTCCGCTCGGAGCAGCCGGTCCGGCCTGCTCATGCCCAGCCCCCTCCAACGCAACAGGAGTCTGCTTCATGTCGACCAACACCACAGCCACGCAAGTGGATGTGCGGGGTCCCCGGTTCGCCGCATGGGTGACGACGGTCGTGATCGTGGCGACGCTGCTCGCCGCGGGCGTCAGCCTCCTCGCCGCTGCCGTGATCCTCGGCGCCCAGGCCGTCGTCTTCGCCATCGGCGCATGGCAAGGACCGCGCCGGCATCCCTACGGGGTGATTTTCCAGCGCTTCGTCGCGCCCAGGCTCGGGCCTGTCACCGAGAAGGAACCGGCCGCACCACTGAAGTTCGCGCAGTTGGTCGGCTTCGTGTTCGCGGTCGTCGGTGTCGTCGGATTCGCCTCGGGCGTCGAACTTCTCGGCTTGATCGCCACCGGCTTCGCGCTTGTGGCGGCGTTTCTCAATGCGGCCTTCGGTATCTGCCTCGGCTGCCAGATCTACCCGCTCGTCGCACGCGTCCGGAAACGGGCGAGTGCACCGTCCACCGCATAACGCTCAAACAGTAAGCAATCGAAAGGATTTCGTTCATGGCACGCTCCGACGTCCTGGTCAGTACGGACTGGGCCGAGAGCAATCTCAACGCGCCTAACACCGTTTTCGTCGAGGTCGACGAGGACACCAGCGCCTACGACGGCGGCCACATCGAGGGCGCCGTCAAGCTCGACTGGAAGACCGATCTGCAGGATCCGGTGCGCCGGGATTTCGTTGATCAGCAGCAGTTCTCCAAACTGCTCTCCGAGCGCGGTATCTCCAACGACGACACCGTGATCCTCTACGGCGGCAACAACAACTGGTTCGCCGCATACGCCTACTGGTACTTCAAGCTGTACGGCCACGACAACGTCAAGCTGCTCGACGGTGGCCGCAAGAAGTGGGAGCTCGACGGGCGCCCGCTGTCGAAGGAGCCGGTGAAGCGTCCGGAGACCAGCTACACGGCCAAGGCCCCGGACAACAGCATCCGTGCCTTCCGCGATGAGGTCATCGCGGCGATCAACCAGAAGAACCTCGTCGACGTGCGCTCCCCCGACGAGTTCTCCGGCAAGATCCTCGCGCCCGCGCACCTGCCGCAGGAGCAGAGCCAGCGGCCCGGGCATATCCCCGGTGCCATCAACGTTCCGTGGAGCAAGGCGGCCAACGAGGACGGCACCTTCAAGTCCGATGAGGAGCTGGCCAAGTTGTACGCCGAGGCCGGCCTCGACGGCGAGAAGGAAACCATCGCGTACTGCCGGATCGGTGAGCGCTCGTCGCACACCTGGTTCGTGCTGCAGGAACTGTTGGGACACAAGAACGTCAAGAACTACGACGGCAGTTGGACGGAATACGGCTCCCTGGTGGGTGCCCCGATCGAGTTGGGAAGTTGATATGTGCTCTGCACCGAAGCAAGGACTGACGTTGCCTGCCAGCGTTGACCTCGAGAAGGAGACGGTGATCACCGGTCGCGTCGTGGACGGCGCGGGTCAGGCCGTCGGCGGCGCGTTCGTGCGCCTGCTGGACTCCTCCGACGAGTTCACCGCCGAGGTCGTCGCGTCGGCCACCGGTGACTTCCGGTTCTTCGCTGCGCCAGGTACGTGGACGCTGCGCGCGCTGTCGCCTGCGGGCAACGGCGACGCGAGCGTGGCGCCGTCCGGGGCGGGCATCCACGAGGTCGACGTCAAGGTCGCCTGACGACGAAGGCGGCTCGGCACGAGCCGACGAGGAGTCGGGCAATTGGGGTTCGCCTGACGACGAAGGCGGCTCGGCACGAGCCGACGAGGAGTCGGGCAATTGGGGTTCGCCTGACGACGAAGGCGGCTCGGCACGAGCCGACGAGGAGTCGGGCAATTGGGGTTCGCCTGACGACGAAGGCGGCTCGGCACGAGCCGACGAGGAGTCGGGCAATTGGGGTTCGCCTGACGACGAAGGCGGCTCGGCACGAGCCGACGAGGAGTCGGGCAATTGGGGTTCGCCTGACGACGAAGGCGGCTCGGCACGAGCCGACGAGGAGTCGGGCAATTGGGGTTCGCCTGACGACGAAGGCTGCGGCCGGGTGAGACCGGCCGCAGCACGGCTTTCGCCGCGAAAACGCTCCAAAATTTGCTGTACCGGCCCACCATTGTGGGTAGCTCCCGCGCCGTCGCGTGGAGACAACCACGATGAACAGGGTCGATCATGAAATTCGCAATTGGGGGATTCGCGACAACACTCTTCGCCCTCCTCGCCATAGCTACCGCTCCCGCGTCGACGGCCAGCCCGGACGACGACTTCCTCGCCGCTCTGACCAGGAGCGGCATCTCGTTCCCGCCGCAGGTGGGACTCAACCTCATCAGCGCGGGCCACAACGTCTGCGCCAAGTTGGCCAAGGGTGACCCGTACGACGACGTCGTTTCCTACGTCTCCAAGGGTCTGGGCAACAACAAGGGTCTGACGAAGAGTTTCATCAGCGCCGCGACCAGTACGTTGTGCCCCGATCAGGGCTGAGCGCCCGTGTGATCGCAGCCACCACCACCGCCGAGAATCGGTGCGCCCTCGGCGGCTAGACTCACCGCCGTGGTGTTGTTCTTCGAGATCATGCTCGTCGCGGCCGTCGTGGTGATCACGTGGTTCGCGCTGTACGCGCTCTACCGCCTCATCACCGACGAGTCGTGACCTCCGGCGACGACGCCGTCGCGGCGGCGGCCGAACGAGCCAAGAGCACGGCGGCCCGCAACATCCCGGTGTTCGACGATTTGCCGCTGCCTGCGGACACCGCGAACCTGCGGGAGGGCGCGCACTTCAACGACGCGCTGCTGGCGCTGCTTCCACTGGTCGGGGTGTGGCGCGGTGAGGGCGAGGGCCGCGGCGCCTCCGGTGACTACCGGTTCGGCCAGCAGATCGTGGTGTCGCACGACGGCGGTGACTACCTGAACTGGGAGGCGCGCTCCTGGCGGCTCACCGAGAACGGTGAGTACGAGGCCCCCGGCCTGCGCGAAACCGGCTTCTGGCGCTTCGTGGACGATCCCGCCGATCCGTCGGAGTCCCAGGCCATCGAACTGCTGCTCGCACATTCCGCGGGCTACATCGAACTGTTCTACGGCAGCCCCCGCAACCAGTCGTCGTGGGAACTGGTCACCGATGCGTTGGCACGCAGCAAGTCGGGAATGCTCGTCGGCGGCGCCAAGCGGCTCTACGGCATCATCGAGGGCGGCGACCTGGCGTATGTCGAAGAGCGGGTCGACGCCGACGGCGGGCTGGTACCGCATCTGTCCGCGCGGCTGTCCAGGTTCGTCGGCTAGTGCGGGCGCTGGCCCTGGCCGCGGGAGTCGCGGCGGCGGCATTGCTCGCCGCCTGCTCGTCGAATTCGCCTGCGCCCCAACAATCTTCGACGTCGGTCGCCCCGGCGGGCCACGGTAGTCTCGCGCACTGCCTCAGCGAGCACGGCGTGCCGGCCGCACCCGGTCCGGCCGCGGGTCCGCCGCCCGGCGTCGACCAGAACACCTGGCATCAGGCAATGCAGGCCTGCTCCTCTTTCGCGCCGGGGCCCGCAGGTTAAGCCAGCAGCGGCGCCCTGCCCACATCGGCCAACCACGTCTGCTCGAGGCGGCCAAGGGTGCCGTCGCCGTGTAGCTGGTCGACAGCCCACGAGACGCACCGAGTCAACGCGCTGCCCTTGTCGAGCACTATCCCAAGCTGCTCGACATCTCCTGGGGCACTTGGCAATTGGCCCACCATCAGACCCTCCCGCAACTCGTTTGCGACCGCGAAGGCGGTGGGCAGATCGGCCACCAACGCGTCGATCTCACCGGTGCTGAGGGCCATCTTGGCGTCGCCGTTGGTGTTGTACACCTCGATCGGGATGTCGCCGTTCACCGACTCCGCCGCCGTGTAGCTGGTAGTGCCGACCTGGGCGCCCAGCCGGACCTTCTTCAGCCCGCGCACGGTCGTGACCGTCGCAGCGGGCGACGACTTCACCGTGACGACGGCTTGGGTCACCGTGAAATACGGTGCCGAGAAATCGACTGCAGCCCTGCGCTGTTCGGTGATCGAAAATTCCGAGAGGTTGGCGTCGAAGGTCTTGGGGCCCGGCGCCAGCGCCGCATTGAACGGCACCCGCACCCAACGCACCTCGTCGCGCGTGTAGCCGAACTTCTCCGCGACGGCGTAGGCCACCGCCGCTTCGAATCCCTCGCCGCTGGCCGGGTTGTCGCCCATGTACCACGGGGGATACACCGGCTGGTCGGTGCCGAAGGTGAAAATGCCCGGGTATAGCGTCCCCAGCGCGTCCTTCTTGCACTTGTCGGCGGTAGGGGCCGACGTGTCATCGGAAATCGGGGCGCATGCCGCGCTCACCGCGGCGAGGGCTGCCACCGCCACTTTGGCCACCCGCCACACGCCATGCATCATCGCGCACCGAGTTATCTGGTGCCAGCATCGGGGTGGTCCAGGCATGAAGCGGCCCCCGAGCCGTCGTACCTGGTTGGACAAGACCGAGGGGCTCGGGGGCCGGGTGACTGCGGGGAATTCGCCAGCGCGCGCAGGAGACTCCCCCGGTGCTGCTAGCTCGCAGCCACCTCACATGTCCGTAAGTCAATCAATTGGTCGGACCACCTCCTTCCTTGTGTACAGGCGACGGTACCTGCGTATCCGCACGGCGACAACCGATTTAGGGCTGCGTCGGGGTTTGGAACCAGCGCGCGCGTTGCGCGGCGACCGGTTCGTGCTTGCCTTTCACGGCAAGATGTTCGAGCGGTCCGACGGGTTCATCGAGGAAGTCCGCGAGGCGTTGGGCCACCACCACTTCCCCGCTGCCTGCGCACGCCTGCAATCGGGCCGCGGTGTTCACCACGTCGCCAATCGCCGTGAAGTCACTGATGGCGCCGCGTCCGCCGATGTTTCCGACGAACGCCTCGCCGTAGTCGAGGCCGACTCCGAGGTCGAGGGCCGGGCCCTCCCGACTTCCGTAGCCGAGACCGGCGAGCAGCAGGCGGGCGTGCTCGAGCATGACCTTCGCCACCGTTCGCCGGTCTGCGTCCTGCGGCTTGAAGGAGCTTCCTGCGACGAAGATCGGCAGATACAGCGCCATCACCTCGTCGCCGATCAACTTGTCGATCAGCGCTTCAGGGAACAGCACGTCCTCGGCGACGGAATACAGGCGTCGCAACAGCGCGGTCGCCTCCTGCGGCGTGATGGATTCCGAACGCGCGGTAAACCCGCGCAGGTCGGCGAACATGACACCCACCTCTGTGGTGATACCGCCCGGCGGTGCCAGCTCGACGCACGTCGCGCACAGGTTCGGATTCTTGCGCGACGGGCGGAACCCCAGCGGCCGAACGAACCGGCTGCCGATGCCGGCGAACGGCGCCCCGCACATGCCACATCGCGGGCTCGACGGCAATGCGCGCATCACCCGATGTACCGCCCGCGTGCTTCTGACGGTGGAGAACTCGAAGTAGGCCTGCCAATCGTCCGAGGTCAAAGGCTGGCCCGGCCGCAGCCCGGCGTGTTTCACCAGCCGACGCAACGCCATCCGTTGGTACCGCGTCAGCGGGACGTCCGCAGACGTGTCCCCCACTCGCCCAGCATGTCGTATTCGTCGTGCGATGTTCAGCGATCGGACACGATTGCCGCGTCGACCAATTCAGCCAGATCGGCCGCCATCGGCGCAGGCGGCAGCAGCTTGCCGTCGAGGGTGTGCACCCTGGCAGCGAGCGTGATGCTCGACACCAACCAAACACCCTGCGCCGCAAAGAGATCCGCCGGGGTCAAGGTGCGGTAGTCGCAGTCGAAGCCCTTGTTACGGGCTACCTCGAACAACGCCTGCTGCGTGGTACCGCGCAGGATCGGATACCACGGCGGCGGTGTCAGCAACGCTGGTGTGCCGTCGAGTTCCGTCGCGATCACCACCGTCGAGCGCGGCCCCTCCAGCACATTGCCCTCGGCGCTGACGAAGATCACATCCCCCGCGCCTTGGCGCTCGGCGTGCCGCAGCGCGGCCATGTTCACCGCGTACGACAAGGTCTTCGCGCCCGCCAGCAACCACGGCATCTCGGTCGCGCAGTCCGACGGCAGGCCGCGCGCCAGCGTCACCGCGGCCACTCCCTTGCGGCGGGCGTCGGCGACCCGCGCGGGAAGCTGGCCGATCGTCGCGTATGCGGTGCATGGCGATCCGCTTTCCCTGCCCCGGCTGTACACCAACCGCAGCACGCCTTCGTCGCCGCCGTCGGCGATCCACCGCTCGACACCGACCGCCACCGCGGCCCGCCACTGCGCCAACTCGGGTTCAGGCAGATCGGTCATCCGCGCCGACTGCGTCAACCGGGCGAGGTGCGCCTCCAGCAGGCATGGCCTGCCGTCGCGCACCAACAGCGTCTCGAAGACACCGTCACCGCGGACGGCGGCCAGGTCGTCCGCGAAGAGCAGGGGTGCCGCGGGGTCGTGCAGTTCGCCGTCGAGGGTGACGACCACTCCGGGTGCGCTGGCCATGGCGTAGAAGCGTAGCCCTCGTAGAGTTGAGGACATGTCCGCAGTTCCCGCCCCTGAGACCGGACCCGATGCGGGGGCCGTGTGGCACTACGGCGATCCGCTCGGCGAACAGCGCGCGGCCGCCGAGGCCGCCGTCGTCGTCGACCGCTCGCACCGTGCGGTCCTCACGCTCACCGGCGCCGACCGCAAGACCTGGCTGCACAGCATCTCGTCTCAGCACGTCAGCGAGCTACCCGACGGCGCCGTCACCCAGAATCTGAGCCTCGACGGGCAGGGCCGTGTCGAAGATCACTGGGTGCAGACCGAGCTCGACGGCGTCACATATCTGGACACCGAACCGTGGCGCGGCGACCCGCTGCTGGCCTACCTCCGCAAAATGGTGTTCTGGTCCGACGTCGCCGTGGCACCCGCCGACTTGGCGGTGTTGTCACTGCTCGGCCCCGGGCTGGCCGACCAGCAGGTGCTCGACGCGCTCGGAGTGACCGCGCTACCTGCCGAGGGCACGGCGGTGTCGCTACCCGACGGCGGATTCCTGCGCAGAATGCCGGGTGACCGCCAGGAACTCGACCTCGTGGTGCCCCGTGAGCAGGCCGGTCAGCGACGGCAGCGACTCATCGACGCGGGGGTGCGCGCCGCAGGCGTGTGGACCTATGAAGCGCATCGCGTCACGGCCCTGCGGCCCCGCCTCGGCGTCGACACCGACGAGCGGACCATCCCGCACGAGGTCGGCTGGATCGGCACCGCGGTGCACCTGGACAAGGGCTGCTACCGAGGCCAGGAAACCGTCGCCCGGGTCCATAACCTGGGTAAACCGCCGCGGATGCTGGTGCTCGTGCATCTCGACGGGTCCGCTGAGCGGCCCGCGACCGGCGACCCGCTGCTGGCCGGCGGCCGGCCCGTCGGCCGGGTGGGCACCGTGGTCGACCACATCGACGAAGGTGCCGTCGCCCTGGCTCTGGTCAAGCGCGGACTGCCGGCCGACACCCCGTTGACCACCGGCGGCGAGGCGGCCGTCGCGGCCGTCATCGACCCCGATTCGGTACCGCCCACCGACGCGGTGGGCGCCGGGCGGCTCGCCGTGGAACAGCTACGCGGCCGAGCGCGTTGAGCCAACTGTCTGATCCACGGCTCAGCCGCGGGTCGCCTGTTTCGCGGCTCGGCCGTGACCGGGCCTGCCAGCGCACATCAGCCGGGCACGGTAAAGTGTTGGCAGGACAATAAAGACACACAGATCGGAGCCGCCTGATATTGGGCCGCTCCGTTATTGCGCGAGGGGGTACCCCCATGGGCCGCGGCCGGGCTAAGGCAAAGCAGACCAAGGTTGCTCGTGAGCTTAAATACAGCTCACCGCAGACGGATTTCGAACGGCTACAGCGCGAGCTGGCGGGTTCCGACAATCCCGGCGATCTCAACGGCGCCGACACCGAAACCGACGATTGGGCCGCCGAGGACGACTGGCGGCGGTAACCCCTTCTAGAAGCGCGGGTGCTGGCCCACCAGGCTGGCACGGGGACTGTCCTTGCTGCCCTTCTTGACGGTGCCCAAGGTCCAGCAGTCCAAATGCCTGGCGGTCAGTACGGCCAGTGCGCGGTCGGTGTCCTCCGGCGCGACGACGGCCACCATGCCGACGCCCATGTTGAACGTCTTCTCCATCTCCACCCGCTCGACGCGGCCACGCTGCGCGATCATCCCGAAGACCGGCGCAGGCGTCCACGTGCCGCGGTCGATCTCGGCGATCAGTCCGGGCGGGATGACCCGCTCCAGATTTCCGGCCAGCCCGCCGCCGGTGACGTGGCAGAAGGTGCGCACCTGAGTCTCAGCGGCCAGCGCCAGGCAGTCCTTGGCGTAGATGCGGGTGGGCTCCAGCAGTTCTTCGCCGAGTGTGCGGCCGAACTCCTCGACATGCCCGGCCAAATTCATCCGGTCGATGTCGAGCAGCACCTTGCGCGCCAGCGAGTACCCGTTGGAATGCAGCCCGGTCGACGCCATCGCGATGATCACATCGCCCGGTTTGACCCGCTCGGGCCCGAGCACGTCGTCGGCTTCCACCACGCCGACGCCGGTGGCCGAAATGTCGTAGTGGTCGGGCGCCATCAGCCCCGGATGCTCGGCGGTCTCACCGCCGAGCAGCGCGCAGCCCGCCATCACGCAGCCGTTGGCGATGCCTGACACCAATTCGCTGACCCGCTCGGGGACGGTCCGGCCGACGGCGATGTAGTCCTGCAGGAACAACGGTTCGGCCCCACACACCACCAGGTCGTCGACAACCATCGCGACCAGGTCGATACCGACCGTGTCGTGCTTGTCCATGGCCTGCGCGACAGCCAGCTTGGTGCCGACACCGTCGGTCGACGACGCCAGCAGCGGCTCGCGGTAGCCGCCGCGTAACGCGAACAACCCGGCGAAGCCACCGAGTCCGCCTCGAACTTCAGGCCTGGTGGCCTTCTTGGCCAGCGGTTTGAACAGTTCGACGGCGCGGTCACCGGCTTCGATGTCCACACCAGCCGATGCGTAGGAGATGCCGTGTTGTTCGGCTTGATCCGTCATCGACAGCAAGGCTACCGTCGTTGCCCACCGCTGGGTAACCGGTCGAACGGCAGCGGTTCTCCCAGATCGACCGCCATGATCGCGCCCGCTGTGGGAATGTGACCGACCATGAAAACAGTTCGCTGGTTTGCGCTCCTCGGCACGGCGATCACGCCTGCCGCCACGGCCGTGGCGGCGACGGCGTCCGCCACGGCCCCGGTCATGACCGACGCGGTGACCATCTCGCAGGCCACGGTCGACGGCATCGACTACATCACCCGGGAGATCACCATCCAACCCGGCGGCAGCACCGGCTGGCACTACCACGACGGCCGGGTGTTCGGCGTCGTCCGCGAGGGCACGCTGACCCGCACCATGGGCGACTGTTCTGTCATCGCGTCTCCGCAAGGCTCGGCGGTCACCGAGGAAAGCGGACCCAACGCGGCGCACAACGGCCGCAACCTCGGTCCCGGTCCGGTGAAACTCTGGGTTGATTACATCCAACCCGCGGGTACTCCGCTGGCTGTGGAAGTGCCCGATCCCGGCTGCGGATAGGGCCCAGATCGGGGGGTGAGTGACATCCGCTGCCTGGTGACGGGCGCGACCGGCTACATCGGTGGCCGGTTGACGCCGCGACTGCTCGACAAGGGCCATTGCGTGCGCGCCATGGCCCGCAACCCCGACAAGCTCGCCGGCGCCGAATGGCGGGAACGCGTCGACGTCGTCCGCGGGGATCTCGCCGAACCGGACTCGCTGACCGCGGCGTTCGACGGAACCGACGTCGTCTACTACCTGGTGCACTCGATGGGCACCGCCAAGGATTTCGTCGCCGAGGAGGCGCGCGCTGCACGCAACGTGGCGGCCGCCGCCAGGCAGGCGGGCGTGCGCCGGTTGGTGTACCTGGGCGGCCTGCATCCCGAGGGCGCCGAGCTGTCGCCGCATCTGCGGTCGCGCGCCGCGGTCGGCGATGTCCTGGTGGACTCCGGCGTGGAAACCGTTGTGCTGCAAGCAGGAATAGTGGTCGGTTCGGGTTCGGCGTCGTTCGAGATGATCCGGCACCTGACCAACCGGCTGCCCGCGATGACGGCGCCGAAGTGGGTACACAACAAGATCCAGCCGATCGCGATCGACGACGTGCTGCACTACCTGACCGAAGCGGCGACGGCGCCGGTCGGATCGTCGCGGGCGTGGGACGTCGGCGGACCGGACGTGATGGAGTACGGCGACGCGCTCCAGATCTATGCCGAGGTGGCCGGGCTGCGCAGGCGGTTGATCGTGGCGCTGCCGTTTCTGACCCCGACGATCGCGAGCCTGTGGATCGGGCTTGTCACACCGATGCCGCCCGGCCTGGCGCGTCCGCTGATCGAATCGCTGGAATGCGATGCGGTGATGCGTAATTCAGACATCGACGACGTCATCGCGCCACCCCCGACCGGCCTGACCGGCTACCGCGACGCGGTCGCACGCGCGTTGCAGCACGGTCCGCTGCCGAGTGATCCGAGTTGGGCTGGCCCGCGCTAGGGCCTGCGCAGCGCCGACGCGTTGTCGTTGTCGGCCTGCAACGGGATGCCGGTGCGCGCCGCGGTTGTCAGCATCTGCTCGATCACGTTCTTGCCCAACGCCGTTTCGCCGGGCAGTTCGATCGGGTAGTTGCCGTCGAAGCAGGCCGAGCACAGCCTCGATGTCGGCTGCTCGGTGGCCGCGATCATGCCCGCCTGTGAGATGTAGCCCAGGGTGTCGGCGCCGATGGCGTGCCGCACCGCCTCGGTCATGTCGGCCTCGTTCGCCTCCATGCTCTTGGCGTTGGCGATCAACTCGGCCGGCGTGGCGAAGTCGATGCCGTAGAAGCACGGCCACTTCACCGGCGGCGAGGCGATCCGCACATGCACCTCGATGGCACCCGCCTCGCGCAACATCCGGACCAGCGCGCGCTGGGTGTTGCCGCGCACGATCGAATCGTCGACGACGATCAGCCGCTTACCGCGGATCACTTCCTTCAGCGGGTTGAGCTTGAGACGGATGCCCAACTGCCGGATGGTCTGCGACGGCTGGATGAAAGTCCGCCCCACATAAGCGTTTTTCATCAGGCCCTGGCCGTAGGGGATGCCCGACTCCTGCGCATAACCGACCGCCGCCGGTGTGCCGGACTCGGGCACACCGATCACCAGGTCGGCGTCGATGGGATGCTCGCGCGCCAGCGCCCTGCCGATGTCGACGCGGGTCTTGTGCACCGATCGCCCCGCAAGCGTGCTGTCCGGCCGGGCCAGATACACGTATTCGAACACGCAGCCCTTGGGCTCAGGGTTGGCGAAGCGGGTGGAGCGCACCCCGTCGGCGTCGATGGCCAGCAGTTCGCCCGGCTCGATGTCGCGCACGAAGGACGCACCGACGATGTCGAGTGCGGCGGTTTCGGAGGCGACCACCCAGCCGCGGTCCAACCGGCCCAGCGACAGCGGACGTACCCCGTACGGATCGCGCGCCGCGTAGAGGGTGTTCTCGTCCATGAACGTCAGGCAGAACGCGCCGCGCACGGTCGGCAGCAGTTCCAGCGCCGCCTGCTCGAGCGTGGAGTCAGCGGCGCCGTGGGCCAGCAGCGCGCCCAGAATGTCGGAGTCTGTGGTCGCGGCGGGAGCGCCGCGGGTGCCGAGCAGACCGGCTTCGCGGGCACGGGCGGCCAACTCGGTGGCGTTGACCAGGTTGCCGTTGTGGCCGAGCGCGACGCCGGTGCCTGCAGCGGTGTTGCGGAACACCGGCTGGGCGTTCTCCCAGGTGGTGGAGCCGGTGGTGGAGTAGCGGCAGTGCCCGATGGCGACGTGGCCTTCCATCGCGGCCAGCGTCTGTTCGTCGAAGACCTGGCTGACCAGGCCGAGATCCTTGAACACCAGCACCTGCGAACCGTCGGCGACGGCGATGCCTGCGGCTTCCTGGCCGCGGTGCTGAAGCGCGTACAAGCCGTAGTAGGTGAGTTTGGCGACTTCTTCGCCCGGCGCCCAGACGCCGAATACGCCACACTCTTCGCGGGGTTCTGGATCGGTCTGCGGGCCGGTCACGATATGGCTGCTCCCAGGGCGGGGGGGTAGACGCACCCAGTCTACGGCTACCACCGAGTAATCACGGAATCGCGACGCAGTGTCGCGTGACACACCAACAAACTGTCTAGCTCAGACATTTCCGTCGACGGCAACCAGCGGCAACCAGTGGGCTATCTCACTTGCCCGCGATCCGGACAACTGCAGGCCGCCCGTCGCGGTGGCGCCTTCCACGTCGAGCAGGCCCGTGGCCAGCAGCAGCCACGTGCGCGGATCCGCCTCGACGACGTTCGGCGGGTTCCCGCGGCGGTGCGCAGGCCCGGAAATACATTGCACCGCAACAAAAGGAGGCACCCGGACCTCGACGCTGGCGCCGGGCGCGACGGCTGCAAGGGTGCGGGCGGTCAACCGAACCGCCTCGCCAAGTTCGGTGCGGCCGGGTTCGGGCCTGCCTGCGTCCTTCAACCACGCGAGAACTGCGGAAACGGCGGCGCGGGTCTTCGCCGGATCGGCACTGCGGCGGGCGGCCATACCTTAGATTCTCAAAGTGCTCGTCGACCGCCACCGACCGCCCTATAAAGCGGCGGGCGCGGTCTTCCTGGCGATCGCGGCGGCCGTTGCGGTTTTCATCTTTCTCGCGTTTCGCGGCGCGCTGACCGACAACATCCAATTGACCCTGCTGTCACCGCGGGCCGGCCTCGTCGTCGAACGGGGATCGAAGGTGACCTACAACGGCGTGCAGATCGGCCGGGTGGCGCGGATCGCGATGGACGACCAGAAGGCGAAGCTCACGCTCGACGTCAACCGCCGCTATGTGAAGTTCATCCCGGCCAACGTCGCCGCCGAGATCAGGGCCACCACGGTGTTCGGCAACAAGTACATCTCCCTGAGCTCCCCGAAAAACCCGGCGCCGCAACGGATTACCCCCAGCGACGTGATCGACGCCTCGGCTGTCACGACGGAGTTCAACACGCTGTTCGAGACGGTCACCGCGATCGCCGAGCAGGTGGACCCCATCAAGCTGAATCAGACGCTGGCCGCCGCCGCCGATGCGCTGACCGGCCTTGGCGATCGGTTCGGCGAATCGCTGGAGAATGGCAATCAGATCCTCGGCGAACTGAATCCGCAGATGCCGCAGGTCGCCGCCGACAACCGCGGGCTGGCAGACCTGGCAGACATCTACGCCGACGCGTCGCCCGATCTCTTCAGCGGCCTCGGGCATGCAGTGCGGACCGCGCAGACCTTCAACGAGTACCACGCCGACATCGACGAGGTGTTGATGGCCGCAGTCGGGTTCGCCAACGATGCCGCCGACAGCTTCGAACGTGGCGGACCGTATCTGGTCCGCGGCGCCGCCGACCTGGTCCCGACGACGCAACTTCTCGACAATTACCAGGGCATGATCTTCTGCACGATTCGCAAGTTCTCGGTCGTGCAGAAACAGGTCTCCAAGGCGCTCGGCGGCAACGGCTATTCGCTGGCGTCGTCGTCGGGCACGGTCGGCGGCGGCGGCAACCCGTACGTCTATCCCGACAACCTGCCCCGCACCAACGCCAGGGGCGGGCCGGAAGGCAGGCCGGGCTGCTGGCAGGACATTTCGCGGGACCTGTGGCCCGCCCCGTATCTGGTGATGGACACCGGCGCTTCGATCGCGCCGTACAACCATTTCGAACTCGGCCAACCGATACTGATCGACTACGTGTGGGGCCGACAAGTCGGCGAGAACACGATCAACCCGTGAGCGTTGACATGAACGTTTGTTGAGGTTCTACGTTGACGCCATGGCATTCAAATCCCACGAACTCGAGTTCCTGAGCCAGGCGGAGCTGGGCCGGTTGGCCACCATCCAGCCCGACGGCACGCTGCAGAACAGTCCGGTCGGATTCGTCTACAACGACGAACTGGGCACCATCGACATCGCCGGCTACGGGATGTCGAAGAGCCAGAAGTACCGCAATATCGCCCACAACAACAAGGTGGCGTTCGTCGTCGACGACATCACGTCGCGCGACCCGTGGCGGGTTCGCTGCCTGGAAATCCGCGGCACCGCCGAGCAAGCCGAGATTCCGCCGCCGGGCAATGGCGTGGACACCGCGATCATCCGGGTGACGCCACGGCGGATCATCAGCTTCGGCATCGACGACCAGGTCAGCGAGCCGCATCAGCTGCACGTAGATCGTCGGGACGCCTGAATCAAGAGATCTCGCGGACTGCGGTTCACCGACGGCTGGCCGCCGCCGTCGGTTGGACGGGTAACGACGTCAGTCGACGGGAAACCCGAACAGCTTGACGACGCCGTGATCTCGGCCCGCCGTGTAGCCACCGTCGACCGCGATCGCCTGCCCGGTGACAAACGAGGCATCAAGGGAGACAAGGAAAGCCGCCATCGCGGCCACCTCCTCCGGTTGCCCTCGGCGCCCCAGCGCGTGCTCCTCGGTGATCGAACGCAACGGGCCCTCCATACCTTCGAAGCCCATCACGCTTTCCAGCATCGGGGTGTCGATGAAGCCGGGGCAGATGGCATTCGCCCGGATTCCGCTCGGGCCGTAGTCGAGCGCGATGTTCTTGGTGAGCAACACGACGCCGCCCTTCGCGGCGTTGTACGCACTGCCGCCCGCTGTGCCTTCGAGACCCTCGATGCTCGCGAGCGTCACCACCGATCCGCGCTCTCCGCCGATGCGCGGCTGTTCGATCATCCGGGCCAGCGCCGCCTTGGCCACCAGGTACGTCCCGGTGAGATTGATCCGGATCACCCGCTCCCACTCCTCGCGGGGCAGCAGGTGGATCGGGCCGCCGCCTGCGACACCTGCGCAGTGCACCACTCCGTCGAGCCGCCCACGCACAGCGGCGAACACGGCACCGACCGCGTCTTCGTCGGTGATGTCGGCCGCCACGAAATCGAAGCGATCACCGAGATCGTCTGGCGGGTCTGCAATGTCTGTTCCGACGACGGTGCCGCCCTCGGCCAGCAGCCGCCTGGCGGTGGCGAGCCCGATGCCCGACGCGGCTCCGGTCACAACGAAGGTGCGCGAGCGCGCGCGATCAGCGTTGGTCACCCGGTGCTCCTCTGGTCCGAGGCCGATGACCCTAGCCGCCTCGCGCGGCGTTGTACGCGAAGTGCGGTCAACCCGGCGGCCTCGTTGATCGCCAGGTGCAGCAGAATCGGCGCGATCACGCTGCCGGATCGCGCGTGCAGCCAACCGAACACCCAACCCGCGGCGCCGGTCGCCAGCACGGTGCCCGCCACCGGTTGCCCGGTGACGCGGGCGTCGACGACGTGCCACAGGCCGAACGCCGCCGCCTGCAGCAGCCTGCCGCGGGTCGGGCCGAATGCCGCCTCCGCGACGGTGCCCAGCGCGGCCCGGTAGGCGGCCTCCTCCGGCCACACCGTGCCGACCGGGATGGTCAGCAGCAGCCAGCGGGCGGTGCCCTTAGGCAATTCGCGTTCGGCCATCGCGTTGCGCACCGGCGGCAGCGCCGACACGGCGGCGATGCCCAGCGCGGCGACCGCACCCGCCGCGAGCCCGTGCCGGATACCCGACCACAGCGTGGGCGGGCGAAAACCCAACGGGGACTGCGTGATTGCGACCAGGCCGGTGCCCAGCGACGCGTTCGGAACCGGATGCCACCGCACCCGAGGCGCGGCGAAGCTCCAGCCGACCAGTGCCGCGGCAAGACCAAGAGCGCGAGTCTTGCTGGGCCGCATCAGTATTCGGGCCCGTCTTCGGACTCAGTCTTCTGCAGCGCGATGCGGATGCGTTCGGTGTCGTGCTGGGTCCAGCCGTCCGGCGGGGTGACGGCCGCCCAGCCGTCGAGCACGAAGTCGCCGTAGTTGTGGCCGTGCCCACCTGGCACCGACGACGCATTCGTCATGTCGGCCGCGACCTGCCAGAAGGTGATGATCGGATACCAGCGCATCGACGCGGTCCGGTCCCGGCCCGGCGGCTCCCTCAGCCAGTCGGGCCGGGTGAACAGCAGATTCTCCGACCACCACACGATCGGGTCCGACGGATGCTGCAGGAACAGCACCCGGGTGCCCTCCCACGGCGCCATCGTGTCGTCGTGGATCTCGTTGGCGTCGATACCTTGTGAGAACCGCACCGTGCGGCCGTTGTCGTACCGCGGCTCCACCTCGGTGGTGCCCGGGTCGCGGCGGGCGATGAGGCCCCTCCACATCGGGCTCGCGTTGGGCGGACCGACCCACAGCACCGACGAGAAGCCCATCCGCGAGATGTCGGGCAGCCAGCCGAATGCGCCCTGCCCGGCCATCGATCCGAGGCTTTCGCCGTAGAGCACCAGCTTCGGCCTGCGGTCGGCGGGTAACTGCGTCCACCGTTGGTGGATGGCGTCGATCATCATCCGTCCGGACCGCATGGACTTCTCTTTGTCGCCGAGGAAAGAAATCCAGCTGGGCAGAAAGGAATACTGCGATCCGACCAGCGCGGTGTCGCCGTTGTACATCATCTCGATCGCCCGCGCGGCGACGGGGTTGATCCATCCGGTGCCGGTGGTCGGGATGATGACGAGCAGCTTGCGGTCGAATGCGCCGGTGCGTTCGAGTTCGCTCAGCAGCACCGCCATTCGGCTCTCGTCGTCCTCGGCGGTGTTCAACCCGACGTACACGCGGATCGGTTCCTTGGCGGGCCTGCCGTTCAACCGGGTCAACTCGTCCACGTGCGGGCCGGTGGCCACGAAATTACGGCCCTGGTAGCCCAGCGTGTCCCACGGCGCGTATGACGCTGGGCTGCCCGATCTTTCAGGCTGCAGCGGCTGCACGATGCCCGCACGGGTGGTGGTGTTCTGCGGCTGGAACACCCGGTTCGCGCCTGCCAGGAAACCGCGCACCAGGACGCCGTTGATCAGCGTCACGGCCAGCACCACCACGATGGCGGTACCGATGAACAGCGCCATCTCGTCGTGCAGATGCCAACGTCGGATCAAGAACCGGGCCATGGTTTTGATCACGTCGAGCAGCACTCGCGACACAGCCACGCACACCGCGGCGACCGCCAGTGCGATGATCAGGGTGCGCATGTACCCCAGCGTGTTCGGGCCCTCCATGCCCATCACCGACGAGACCTGACGCTGCCACGCTGCCGCGGGGATCATCATCAACACACACGCCGACACCGAACCCGCGACGACGACCGTCTTCACCGCGTACATCACCCGTTTCGACGGTGGCCACCAGTCCCGTCGGCGCAACACGAAGCGCCGCACCATCTTTTCCAGGAACGCGCCGATGCCGTAGCCGATCGCCGCGTTCAGGCCCCCGATCAAGCCTTGGAACAACCAGTCACGCGGCAGCAGCGACGGGGTCAACGAGAGGCAGAAGAACAGCGCGCCGACGGCCACCCCGGTGAAGTCGAGGTGGACCAGGCTCCACGCCCAGACGAGTAGCGGATGTCGTTCTTTGACCGCCCCGGTCACCCGAACAACCCGGGAAGCACGCCCTCCGACGTGCTGCGCAGGTCCTCCAACGAAACCGTGAACAAGCCCTGTACTTCGATCGAATCGCTGCCTTCGTCGACGACGCCGATCCGCGTCGCGGGCAGCCCGCGTGCCTCGCACATCGCGCGCAATCGGCTCTCCTCGGTGCGCGGCACCGCGACGAGCACCCGGCCCGCGGACTCGCTGAACAACGTGACAAACGGATCCGCGTTCTCCGGAACCACGATGCGGCAACCGGTTTCGCCTGCCAGAGCCGCCTCTACGACGGCCTGCATCAGCCCGCCTTCGGACAGGTCGTGCGCCGCGGACACCAGCCCGTCGCGCGACGCCGCGGCGAGCACCTCGGCCAGCAGCTTCTCGCGGGCAAGGTCGACCTTCGGCGGCAGCCCGCCGAGATGGTCGGCGGTGACCTGGGCCCAGATCGAGCCGTCGAATTCGTCGCGGGTGTCGCCGAGCAGGAGCAGGGTCTCACCGGGCTCGGTGCCCAGCCCCGTCGGGATGCGCCGCTTGACGTCGTCGATCACACCGAGCACCCCGACCACCGGCGTCGGCAGGATCGGCGTGGTTCCGGTCTGGTTGTAGAAGCTGACGTTGCCGCCCGTGACCGGAATGCCAAGTGCTGCACACCCATCCGCCAACCCGCGGACGGCCTGGCTGAACTGCCACATCACCGCCGGGTCTTCCGGTGAACCGAAGTTGAGGCAGTTGGTCACCGCGACCGGATTGGCACCGGTAGCCGCGACGTTGCGATACGCCTCGGCCAGCGCGAGTTGCGCACCGGTGTACGGGTCGAGTTGGGTGTAGCGGCCCGACGCGTCGGTGGACACCGCGATGCCGCGGCCGGTGGTCTCGTCGACGCGCAGCACGCCGCCGTCGGCGTGCTCGGCGAGCACGGTGTTGCCACGCACGTAGCGGTCGTACTGCTCGGTGATGAACGCCCGACTGCACAGGTGCGGACTACCAAGCAGCGCAAGCAGAGTGGCCTTCAGTTCCTCTCCGGTCTTCGGCCGCGGCAGATGGGCCGAGGTGTCTGCGTTGAGCGCGTCCTGGGTGTCCGGACGCTGCACGGGCCGCTCGTACACCGGGCCCTCGTGGGCGACCGTGCGCGGCGGTACGTCGACCACCGTCTCGCCGTTCCAGGTGATCTCCAGTCGGTCGCCGTCGGTGACCTCACCGATGACGGTGGCCAGCACCTCCCACTTGCGGCACACGGCCATGAACTTGTCCACGTTCTCAGGGGTGACGACCGCGCACATCCGTTCCTGCGACTCGCTGGACAGGATTTCGGCGGGCGTCATGTTGGCGGCGCGCAGCGGCACGGCGTCGAGCTCTATTTTCATTCCACCGTCGCCAGCCGACGCGAGTTCGGATGTGGCACAGGATAATCCGGCGCCGCCGAGGTCCTGGATGCCGACGACCAGATCGGCGGCATACAGCTCGAGGCAGCACTCGATGAGCACCTTCTCCATGAACGGATCGCCGACCTGCACGCTGGGCAGCTTCTTGCGACCCGATGCGCCCCCCTCGTCGCCGCCGAAGGTCTCGGATGCCAGCACCGAAACGCCGCCGATGCCGTCGAGGCCGGTGCGCGCACCGAACAGGATGATCTTGTTGCCGGTGCCGGACGCGAACGCCAGGTGCAGGTCCTCCTTGCGCAGCACGCCGACGCACAGCGCATTCACCAACGGGTTGCCGGCATAGGACGCGTCGAACACCGTCTCGCCGCCGATATTGGGCAGTCCCAGCGAGTTTCCGTAGCCGCCGATGCCGCGCACCACCCCGTCGACCACCCGGCGGGTGTCGGGCGCGTCGGCGGCGCCGAACCGCAACTGGTCCATCACCGCCACCGGTCGTGCGCCCATCGCCATGATGTCGCGGACGATGCCGCCCACACCGGTGGCCGCGCCCTGATACGGCTCGATGTAGGAGGGATGGTTGTGCGACTCCACCTTGAACGTGGCCGCCCAGCCGTCGCCGATGTCGACGACGCCGGCGTTCTCGCCGATGCCGGCGAGCATCGCCTCACGCATCTTCTCCGTGGTGGTCTCACCGAAGTAGCGCAGATGCACCTTCGACGACTTGTACGAGCAGTGCTCGCTCCACATCACCGAGTACATCGCCAGCTCGGCGTCGGTGGGCCTGCGACCGAGGATCTCGCGTATCCGCTGGTACTCGTCGTCCTTCAGGCCGAGTTCGCGGAACGGCTGCGGTTGCTCGGGAGTGGCGGTGGCGTGGTCGACAGTGTCAAGGGCGTTGGTGAGCTCCGACGTCACCCGGCCAGTCTAGTTTGGCCAGCATCCTCGCGGGTATCGCGACGCTCATGGGTCAAACCGTTGCTGATTTCCTGCTCGCCCGCCTGCGCGAATGGGGGGTCGAGCAGGTCTTCGGCTATCCGGGCGACGGCATCAACGGGATCGTCGCCGCGTTCGGCGATGCCGACAACCAGCCGCGGTTCGTGCAGGCACGCCACGAGGAGATGGCGGCGTTCGCGGCCACCGGTTATGCGAAGTTCTCCGGCGACGTCGGCGTCTGCCTCGCCACCTCGGGACCCGGTGCGATTCACCTGCTCAACGGGCTCTACGACGCCAAGCTCGACCACACGCCCGTCGTGGCCATCGTCGGCCAGACGGCGCGCAGCGCGATGGGCGGCAGCTATCAGCAGGAAGTCGACCTGCAGACCCTGTTCAAGGACGTGGCCAGCGACTACCTGGTCGAGGTCAACGTCGCCAGCCAGTTACCGAACGCCATCGACAGGGCGATTCGGACCGCGCGCGCTCGCAGGGCACCGACCGCTGTGGTGATCCCGTCGGATCTGCAGGAGGAGCCGTACGAACCGCCCGCGCACGCGTTCAAACAGGTGCCGTCGAGCGGTCCGCACGACGTCGAACCGCTGGCCTCCGCCGACCCTGTCGCGATCTCGCTCGCGGCCGACATCCTCAACGCCGGTTCGCGGGTGGCCATCCTCGTCGGCCAGGGCGCCCGCGGGGCGGCCACCGAAATCCACGAAGTGGCCGAACGCACCGGAGCGGGTGTCGCCAAGGCGCTGCTGGGCAAGGACGTGCTCACCGATGATCTGCCCTACGTCACGGGAGCGATCGGCCTGCTCGGCACCAGGGCGAGCTATGAGCTGATGCGCGACTGCGACACGCTGCTGATCGTCGGCTCCAACTTCCCCTACAGCCAGTTCCTGCCCGAGTACGGCAAGGCCAGAGCCGTGCAGATCGACATCGACGGCGCCAACATCGGCATGCGCTACCCCACCGAGGTCAACATCGTGGCCGACGCCAAAACCGCTCTCGCCGAACTACTTCCGTTGCTGAACCGGAAGACGGAGCGGTCTTGGCGGGACACCGTCGAGGGCAACGTCGCGCGCTGGTGGCAGACCGTGGAACGCCAGGTGATGCTGTCGGCCAAGCCGGTGAATCCGATGCGGGTGGTGTGGGAGCTGTCGAGCCGGCTGCCCGCCGACGCGATCGTCACCGGCGACTCCGGTTCGTCGACCAACTGGTACGCGCGGTGCCTGCGGTTCGGGCCGGGGATGCGCGGTTCGCTGTCGGGGACGTTGGCCACCATGGGTCCGGCGGTGCCGTACGCGATCGGCGCCAAGTACGCCCACCCGGACCGCCCGGTGGTGGCCTTGGTGGGCGACGGCGCGATGCAGATGAACGGGCTGGCCGAACTGCTCACCGTCCGCAGGTACTGGCAGCAGTGGTCGGATCCGCGGCTGGTGGTGTGCGTGTTCCACAACAACGACCTGTCGCACGTCACGTGGGAGCTGCGGGCGATGGGCGGCGCACCGAAATTCGAGGAGTCGCAGACCCTGCCCGAGGTGTCCTACGCCGACGTGGCACGCGCGATGGGGTTGACGGCGATCGCCGTCGACGACCCGGAGCAGCTTGGCGCGGCGTGGGACCAGGCGCTGTCAGCAGGCGAGCCCGTCGTGCTCGACGTGCGCACGGATCCGGAGGTGCCACCCATCCCGCCGCACGCCACCTACGACGAGATGAAGTCGATGGCCGAGGCCATCCTCAAGGGCGACCCGAACGGTTGGCATGTGGTCGGCGAACTCGCGAAGAACAAGGCCGCTGAACTCGTCACCCGCGTGGGTTTGTCCAGGGGCAGCTCTTAGTCAGCAGAGGACGTGACGCAGAACGCGTTGCCCTCCGGGTCGGCCAGCACCACCCACGAGACCGGGCCCAGGCTGTGCCGTCCGGTCTCCTTGGCGCCGAGATCGACCAGCCGCTGCACTTCCGCCTCGACGTCGGCAGCGGTGAAGTCGAGGTGGATCTTGTTCTTCCCCGGCGTCGGGTCCGCGACTTTCTGGAACAGCAACTTGGGCTCCGGCTGGCGTTCGACGGCGACGTATTCGCCTGCGACATAAGGGGTTAACTGTCCGCCGGCAGCCTGCGCCCACCACTGGGCCGCGGTGTCCGGGTCAGTGGTGTCGAACGTGATCGATTCCACGTTGAGTGTCATGGCGCGAGCCTAGGTCAAGCCGGTGACAAAAAGGCCGCGAGCGCCGCGGCGTAGGCGGCGACGTCGGCGGCGCCCATCAGCTCCCGCGCCGAGTGCATGGCCAGTTGCGGCGCACCGACGTCGACAGTGGGAATGCCGGTGCCCGCCGCCGTCATCGGGCCGATCGTCGACCCGCACGGCAGGTCGGCCCGATGCTCGTAGCGCTGCAGCGGCACGCCTGCCTGGGCGCACGCCATGGCGAACGCCGCGGCGGTGCGGCCGTCGGTGGCGTAGCGCAGGTTCGGCTGCACCTTGAGCACCGGGCCACCGTTGACCTCGATCAGATGCCCCGGTTCGTGACGCTCGGGATAGTTCGGATGCGTTGCGTGCGCCATGTCCCCGGAGGCCACCATCGACGTCGACACCCTGCGCAGGTAGTCCTCGCGGCCACCGCCTGCGGCCAACGTGATGCGCTCCAGCACCGTCGGCAGCAGTTCGGACTGCGCACCGTGGTCCGACTGCGAGCCGACCTCTTCGTGGTCGAAGAGGGCGAGCACCGGAAGATGCTCCTTCGGCTGCGCGGCCAGGAAGGCTTCGAGCCCCGCATAACAGGTGGCCTGGTTGTCCAGCCGCGGTGCGCTGACCAGCTCCTGGTTCGCGCCGACCAGCCGCGACGGGTTCAGGTCGTGGGTCATCAGGTCGTAGCCGAGCACATCGGCTTCCGGGACGCCTGCGTGCTCGGCGACGTACCGGAGAAACGACCCACTGCCGGTGCCGACGCCCCACACCGCGTTGACGTGCCGCTGCGGGTCCAGCGACACCGATTTGCGGTCCTCGGCCAGGTGAATGGCCAGCTGAGGCACCCGCAGGATCGGCTCGTCGATGCGAACCGGCCAGTGGTCGACCGTGTTGCCGACCCGGATCGACAGCCGGCCGCTGATGCCGAGGTCGCGGTCCAGCCAGGAGTTCAGCCACGCCCCGCCGTAGGGCTGCAGCGCCACGATCTGCCAACCGGCGACGAAGCGGTCGGGATGCTGCTTGACCCGAAGATTGGGGCTGTCGGTGTGGGCGCCGACGATGCGAAACGGCGTCGTGGCCTCGTCGCCTGCGATCCAGGCGACCAGCGATCCGGCCCGCACCGTGAAGAAGCGTCCCGAGGCGGGCCACGCGTCGGCTTCGGACAGTTCGGTGAACCCGGCGTCGGTCAGCCGCTGCGCGGCCGTCGCACACACGTGAAACGGCGAAGGTGACGCGTCGATGAACTCACATAGCCCCTTGGCACTTGCCGACATGGTTAACCATCATGGCCGACGATCTTGACGATAAGGTCAGACGGTGCCCGAGCCACTGCCACAACCGGTAACGGCGCCGCTGACACCGGCAGCCATCTTCCTCGTGGTCACCATCGACGAGGACGGCGAGGCCGCGGTGCACGACGCGCTGCCCGACATCGCGGGGTTGGTGCGCGCGGTCGGCTTCCGCGACCCGGACAAGAAGTTGTCGGTGGTCACCTCGATCGGCTCCGACGCGTGGGACCGGTTGTTCTCCGGTCCTCGGCCTGCCGAGCTGACACCGTTCATCGAACTAAACAGCGGCCGCCACAAGGCTCCCGCGACGCCCGGCGATCTGCTGTTTCACATCCGGGCGAACTCGATGGATATGTGCTTCGAGTTGGCGGGCCGGATCGTCAAGGCGTTGGGGGCGGTGACGGTCGTCGACGAGACACACGGTTTCCGGTTCTTCGACAACCGCGATCTGCTCGGCTTCGTCGACGGCACCGAGAATCCGGACGGGCCACTCGCGGTGTCGGCCACCGAGATCGGCGACGAGGACCCCGACTTCGCCGGCGGCTGCTACGTCCACGTGCAGAAGTATCTGCACGACATGTCGGCGTGGGACGCACTGTCGGTCACCGAGCAGGAACTGGTGATTGGGCGCAGCAAGCTCGAGGACATCGAGATGGACGACGATGTGAAGCCGGCCAACTCGCACATCGCGCTGAACGTGATCGAGGACGACGACGGCAACGAACTCAAGATCGTCAGGCACAACATGCCGTTCGGCGAGATCGGCAAGGGCGAGTACGGAACGTATTTCATCGGCTACTCGCGCACGGCCGCGGTGACCGAGCGGATGCTGCGCAACATGTTCATCGGTGATCCGCCGGGGAACACCGACCACATCCTCGAGTTCTCGACGGCGATCACCGGCGGTAAGTTCTTCACGCCGATCGTCGACTTCCTCAATGATCCACCGCCGCTTCCGGATTCGGAACCTGCAGAAGACCAACCAGATGTCGCTGTTGCGCCCGTCGGCACCAACGGGTCGCTGGCGATCGGCAGCCTGAAAGGAATTCGTCAATGAACAACCTGTATCGCGAGCTGGCTCCGATCACCGATGCCGCTTGGCAGCAGATCGAAGAAGAGGCCGCGCGAACGTTCAAGCGGCACATCGCCGGACGGCGCGTCGTCGACGTGAGTGAGCCGGGTGGCCCGGTGACCGCGGGCATCAGCACGGGACATCTGCTCGACGTCACGTCACCGGGCGACGGTGTGGTGGCTCACCTGCGTGAGGCTAAACCGCTGGTGCGGCTGCGGGTTCCATTCACGGTGTCGCGCATCGCGATCGACGACGTCGAGCGGGGGTCGCAGGACTCGGACTGGGATCCGGTCAAAGACGCCGCCAAGAAGTTGGCGTTCGTCGAGGACCGGGCGATCTTCGAGGGATATCAGGCGGCGTCCATCGACGGAATCCGCGCATGCAGTTCGAATACGGCGCTGGCGCTGCCGCAGGACGCCCGCGAGATTCCTGACGTGATCGCCCAAGCGTTGTCGGAGCTGCGTCTGGCAGGCGTCGACGGGCCGTATTCGGTGCTGCTGTCGGCCGACGTGTACACGAAGGTCAGTGAGACCACCGAGCACGGGTATCCGATCCGCGAGCACCTCAACCGGCTCGTCGACGGCGACATCATCTGGGCGCCCGCGATCGACGGCGCGTTCGTGTTGTCGACGCGCGGCGGCGATTTCGATCTGCAGCTGGGCACCGACGTGTCGATCGGCTACTCCTCGCATACCGCCGACAACGTCGAGCTGTACCTCGAGGAGACACTGACGTTCCTCTGCTACACCGCGGAGGCCTCGGTCGCGCTGACGCCGTAGCGTTTCCTACAGCGCCGAGCGGGCGTCCGGTTCGTCGATCAATTCGTTGGTCTGCAGATCGAGCCGCTGCGGGCGGGTGGTCCGTGCCGCGTCCGTCGTCACCTTCATCACCAGATCCGCCGGATTCAGGTTGTGTGCCCGCGCCCCCGCGACCGCCGCGTCGACGGCTTCCTGTTCTCCGATGTCGCGGCCACCGGCGTAGACCTTCGTCGTGTGGGCGTAGGCGGTGGTGCCGTTTGACGGCCGGTGGAACGAGACCGTCCGCACGGCGGCGGGCTCCTCGGGTGGGCCGGTGAAGGCGCCGGTGGTGTCGAACTGGTTGACCACGGCCACCGCCGCACCGTTGTCGGAGATCAGTTCGACGTGCAGTTCGGTGAGGTCCCTTGCCACTAGCGACGGTCCGTTCACGGTGACCGTCGACCCGCCGACCACCGCCCGCCGAAGCAGCGCGTAGCTGCGGAATATCGGGTTCGGCGCGATGTTGGCGTTGAACTCGGTGTGCAACGCCAGCGTCGATTGAGCGACGACGGCGTGCGCGGCATGGGCGTAGTGGACGGTGGCCGAGTAGCCCCACGTGTTGACGGTGTCGGTCAAGATGATCATGGCGGCCCCTTCTGCCCTGCGATCAGCTGCAACTGCAGGATGACAAATTCGGCGGGTCTGAGTGGGGCGAAACCGACGACGACGTTCAGGACGCCGTTGTCGATGTCGTCGTCGGTCGTGGTTTGCCTGCCGCAGTTGACGAAATAGGCGTCTCTTTCCGTCTGCCCCTGAAAGGCGCCTTTCCTGAAGAGGTCATTCATGAACGCGCCGACCGTGAGCCGGATCTGCGCCCACAGTGGTTCGTCGTTGGGTTCGAACATCGCCCATTGCAGTCCGCGTTGCAGGCTTTCCTCGATGAACAGCGCGGTGCGCCGGACGGGGATGTACTTGAACTCGTCGGCGTTGACGTCGGCGCCGCGCATGGTGCGTGCTCCCCACACCACCGGGCCGACCGTCGGAAAGGTGCGAATCACGTTGATGCCGTGCTGATTCAGCGGGCCCGCCTGGGCATCGGAAAGATTCTCCGATAGCCCCACCACACCGGCGAGTGAGGCGTCGGCGCCTGCCGGGGCCTTCCAGACGCCGCGGGTAGCGTCGGTGCGCGCGATCACTCCGGCTACCGCGCCACATGGGGCGAACGGCTCGATCTGGTTCCCGCGCAATGGATTCTTCTGCAGCAGCCGCGGATAGAAGACCGCAGCATTGCGGGCGGCCGTTTCGATGGATTGGAATTGGGAGAGCCGATCGGTCAGGTCGGCGCGGGTCCAGTCGGCCGGCGCGTCGACGAGGAGGAACGCACGGCGTTCGACGCAGTAGTCGAGGATGTCCCGGTACACGGGCGCCGGCACCGAGTGGTCGAGGGTATTGGCCGACACGCACACGAGGTTGACGAGGTCGACGTGCGCGAGCTGGTACTTACCGGTTCGTGCCGCCCGGTCGCCTGCATAAGCGGCGAGGTCCAGTGGCGCGCTGGGGTGGCCGACGTCGGTGGGCTGCACGTGATCCCATGTCGCGGTGCCGGTGCCGTCGACCGATTCGCCGGGAGGCTCGACCAACGCATCGGGATCGGCGATCCGCACCAACGCGGACTCGCGCGCCAACACTCGATCGACGCGGCGCGCAGTGTCTTTGACCGTCAGGTTGAGGAACTTCTCCTGTGGTCCGCCCGGCCTGGCCCTGACGCGCAAGCTGAACAGGTCGTCGGTCGTCAACCCCAGGTCGGTTGCCACCCCGGCATCGCCGTCGTGTTTGACTTGCGCTTCAAGGCTGTTGGCCCAATCTCCGGGTGACGTGGCGACCAGCGTGACGGGGTGGACGGTACCCGCTTTGAGGACGGCTGCCGGGTTGCCCACGGATGGGTTTTCATAGAGCCGAACGATGACCGCCTGCGATCCACCGTTGGCGAAGAAGTCGCGGACCGCGAAGCCCATCGGGTAGTTCAGGTCGAGGGGACCGAACTGGTCGATGAAGTCGGTGAGATCAAAGACGCTGACCGGCTTGTCGGTGGGGCCCATCGCCGCCTGGCCGAGAAAGGCTGTAGTCGACGTCGCAACACCAGCGATGGGGTGTCCCGCTGGGGACTCCTCGATAAAGACACCCGGGTGGGAGACGTCGTCCGGCATCTGACTGATATTCGTCGCCTGCGCCGAGATTCGCAGGCGTTCTGTCAGAGCTGCATCTGCGCGAGCCGCGTGCGAGCTCGACCGTCGGTGAGCTCGTCGCGTGATTCCGGATGTGTCCAATAAAAGCGGATCAACTGACGCAACGCGGAGCCGTTTGGGGTCATCGCCTGGGCCGGCAACATGGCGAAATTGCCGTCAGACAGCACGAATACGACAGCTCCCAGTGTGGATTGGTGCTGTCCGGGCGCCCTGTCTGAAATGTCTGCCACTTGATGCCAGTCGACGGACACAGGACGCCAGCGCTGTGCCAGTTCGAATCCACCCGGCGTCAATCGGAGGTATCGGCTGCTACCGCGTCGAACGAATCGCCACAACACCGGTACTCCAAATGCGACGATCACACAACTGGCGGGTAGCAGCGAATGCCGCATCACCGGTGGGACTGGCACATCGAGCCTCCCAAGAGGTGCGAGCACCGCGATCAGAGCGCTTGCCACCACGAGGCCGGCGATCGACACCTGTACAGAAATATCGATGCCTCGATCTGGGCGGAATGTGGTTCCTGTGCCATCGACTTCGACGCGGGGGCTCACATTTCCCCTGACGATCTTTATCAGCGGTGCTATGAGTCCATAGCAGAATGCGCAGCCGCCGATGGCCGCGACCGCCGTGGGGTACCCGCCCCGCACCGTAGCGCGAACGGCAACGGTCGCCGCCAAACTCCCGATCAGGCCGAGGAAGACCCACGCCAGCACCGCGGTTCGCAGATTCATCGGCCGGACCTGGCCTCAGTGCGGTGCGACCAACGAGAACAGCTTGTCGTCGGTGCGCTGCACCAGTGTGGTGTTGACCTTCCACACCTCTTTGGCTTCGTCCGGAGCGGGGCCCGGAATGGACCAGAGAGTGTCACACGTCGACAGGTCGACCGCTTGCGCGGTGCCGTCGCCTTTCGCGACAGCCGTTTCACCGTCGGATGCGATGTAATAGACACCGAGGCTGTCGCCTTCGCAGGTCTTTCCTGGTGCACGGGTCCTCACGTCGAACTGCTGCCACTGCCGATGATCGGCATCTGCAGCGAAGAAATACCGCGAGCCGATGACGCGGGCCTCCGCCGCGGGCGCTGACGGCGGAAGCTGCAGAAGGACCCGGCCGTCGAGGCTGAAAACGGCGCGGCCTGAGTCCGCTGAGATCATCGGCAGATCAAGCGATCCGAGATCGAGCTTGCCTTCCATCGCCGGATCGCTCAGCTTCCTTCCCGTCTCGTCGAAGAACGCGACGCGTTCCTTGAAGAGGTCATTCGCGGGTGCATATTCGTATCCGAAGCCGCCGGGATACACGACCGCTCGTTTCAATTCCACCCCGTGCGGCAGAGAAGGATTCACGATTCTGCCGTCGGCCACAGAGAACACGACGTCTGCTAACCCGCCATTACCTTGGACCGCCAGTCTCGATGGAGGAATGTCTCGATCCGGCTCCGTGAATTGCGTTGACAGGTCACCATCACCCGGCACGAACCACGTTCTCTCACCGCGCGATCCGATGCCATAGACGCCTTTCCGGAAAACGGTCGCAATCGCGTAGTTTCCGACTTGCTCCAGGCTCGGCTGATCTTGTGTCCGCGCTACGTGGAGGTCGGTAGGACCGTCGAAAGTCAGTTGTCCTGAGGAAGTGTCGACGACCCACGCCGTCGAAGGTGTCTTCGGGTCGGGGCTCTGCCGTACGCACAGAACATTGGGGGGACCGTTCACGTAACAGTCGAAATTCGTCGAGTCACCGGCCGCTCCGAGTCGCACAGGTCCGAAGAGCCGCCTGCCGTTGGTCAGATCCAGACCCAGCAACCACCAACCTTCCCCCGTGATGCCAAGGAAGATGCCGCGATCACCGATATTGCCCACCGGTCGGACCACAGTCCCGGCTGGCAGTGCGAGATCCTTGACCGTCGTTGTCCACCCCGGCACCGGCCGCTCACGCATCGACGACGACAGCAGAATCTGTTGAGGAAGCTCGACGGCGCCCGATGGCGCTTGCGGCTTACTTTCCGTTGCGCTCTCGCCGCAGCCGGTCAAGGCAAGCAAGACGCCCGTGAGTACAAGCCACCGTCTGAACATTCTGTGACGCCTTAACTTTCGAGCCGCTGCAGCGCCCGCCCGTCGGCCAGCTCTACGCGGTTTTCTGGATTTTTCCAATAGAAGCGCACTAGCTCACGCAGTGCGTGACCGCTCGGTGTGTACCAATCTGACGGAAGTATCCGCGTACCGCCGTCTCTCGCTGTGATGTAGGTGGTTCCGGTGGAATGCCGTGCCTTTTGGGGTCTGTCCGCTATTTCCGTCACCTCGCTCCAGGAGCGCGTGACGGACGACACTGTGTTTCCCAACTCGAATCCGTCGGCAGTCAAGCGGACATAGCTTGTTCCGCGCCGCCGAATTATCTGCCGCACACTGAAGACACCAGCCAATACCCCTGCCACACAGGCAAACACGAAGTATCGCTCGTCATTGCGCGGCACGCGTATGCCGAGCATGTCGAGGGGCGCGAAGATGGCGTAACACGCCATTGCGACGAAACACCCAAACGTCGCAGCCGTTAGCAGGATGTCCACTCGTCGGTCCGGGCGCACCATGATTCCGCCGTCCTCGAGCGCGACGCGGGGTTTCACCTTGCGTAACGCGATGATTGCCAGCATCAGTATGAAGCCCAAGGCGAAGATCGCGAACCCGAGAGCCACGACGGCCGACAGAAACGCGCCTCGCGCGACGAAGATGAACGCCCACACAAGGCAGAAAACCCCAAAGGGACCGAGGACGATCCACAGAAGGACGGTTGCGGTCGTTGACCTCACGGCGGGCACATTACGTTGCCGACCAGTTCCCCGACGTACCCGAAGACAAAACCGCCCGCGGTGTTGGCTCCCATTGCAGCGATCGGACCCACTCCCGGTATGGCTCCCACCACGACGGTCGTGGCGAGACCGCCCGCCAGCCCAACACCGCCGGACCACGCCGCGACACACCGATCATGCAAGGTGTCCGCCGACACCATGTTGTACGCCATCGTGGCGATGCCCAGCGCCGGGCCACCCCATTTCGCACCGGCTTTGACTTTCTCGAGTTCCGCCGTCGAAAGGCCGGGAATACCTTTGTGAGCTTTGGTTTCCAGGCCTGAAAGCGCTCCACCGGCCAGCGTGGAAATCGGATCGTTGAAGAAGGAGTCCGGCAGCACGCTGTGGCGCCCGTCGGGCGTCGTGCAACTGCCCGTGCGGACTCCGTCGGCGGTCTCCGACATCACCACATGCGTTCCGTTGCCGTACCACACCTCGGTCGATTTGCCGCCATCCTCACGCGGGATGGTCGACGTCAGCGACACAGTCTTCCCGGTTTTGTCAGTGTGAAGGACCGTCACGGTACCTGCGGGATACACCTGTTCGCTCGGCAAGCCTTGATCGATGTATTCGGTGGTCACTTGCTTGCTGCCGTCCAGCATTGTGAACGTGGTGATCTGGTTGCCATCCTTGTCCACTGAATGGCTGACGTCGCGAACACTTGACGCCATGTCCTGAGCGCGGGCAATTTCCTGAAATTGCCGACCTTCCGCTGCGCTCGGGTCGGGGACGTCATCGCCGGGAACTGGCGGCACCGGCCCGGGCGGCCCGTACTCCAGATTCGTGAAGATCGCGCCCTCGCCGGCCCGGGCAACCACCAACTGACGTGCGGCGGAAGCGTCGGCTTCGTCGACGGCATGCGCCAGCCCGTTGATCTCCTCTTGTGCTGCCTCTGCTTCCTTCTGTAGCTCAGCCGCTTTCTCCGCCGACATGCCCGCCGGATCGATGAGCACAACCCATTGGTCGGTGACGTTCAGCGGACCACCATCGATCTCGTCCGCCTTGGCGAGTAGTTCGGATCGAGCCTTGCCTATCGATGCGGTACCTGTTTGCAGTGCGGTTGCGAACGCCTCGGTGTAGTTCTTGAACGTCGACGACCTCTTCGTCGCGCGATCGAACATCTTCGATGCCGCGTCCTGGGCTTGACCGGCCCACCCCCGCGATTCGGGCATGCGGTCAATGCCATCGTCGAGATTCCGGACCGCGTTGTAGATCGAAACCCCGGCGGCCTCAATCGTCGATGCGGCTGACGACATCGAGTCTGGCCGCCAACTCTGCAACCGCGAACGTGAAGGCAGCACGGTCAGAACAGCTGCGTGAAAATGCCCGCGAGAGCGGTGTCGTCGACCTCGTAGCGGTCTCCCGCTCCGCGAACCGCTTGCCCCATGGATGTGATGTCTTTGACGATGTCCTTTGCCGCAAGCCCGAGGTGATGACCGACCTGTCGTGCGGCCCACTGCGTCTCCGACGCCGGCAATCCGTCGGCCGCAGTGGTCGCAACGCTGCTGACGTCGAGGCCGCTGATAGACGCCGCGGCGGAATCAACCTGCGCTGCAAACGCGCGCAGCACCTCTGGATCGACGAGCACGATCACTCCTGGAATTTCAGTACGCAATCAGTTGTCTCGACCCTAAGGCCTGCCGGACACCCCTGTGCGCACCAATTTCCGCACGCTCGCGGTCGTGAGACCTACGCCGCGAGCACCTGATCGAGGGCGGAGTAGAACAGGCCGAGCCCGTCGTCGGACGGGCCGGTCAGCGCCTCGGTGGCGTGCTCTGGATGCGGCATCAGGCCGACGACGCGACCGTTGGCCGAGCTGATACCGGCGATGTCGCGCATCGAGCCGTTCGGGTTGTCGCGGTAGCGGAACACCACCCGACCCTCGCCCTCCAACTCGTCGAGCACCTGCTCGCTGGCCACGTAGCGGCCCTCGCCCGATTTCAACGGCACCAGAATGTCGGCGCCGACGTCGTAGCGCGACGTCCACGCCGTCGTATTCGACACGACCTCCAGCCACAGATCGCGGCAGACGAAGTGCAGGCCCGCGTTACGCGTCAACGCGCCAGGCAGCAGGCCGGCCTCACACAGCACCTGAAAACCGTTGCAGATCCCCAACACTGGCAGTCCCTGCTCAGCGCCGCGGACCACTTCGCCCATCACCGGGGCGAACTTCGCGATCGCGCCGCAACGCAAGTAGTCCCCGTACGAGAAGCCGCCCGGCACCACCACCGCGTCGACCCCCTTGAGGTCCGCGTCGGCGTGCCACAGGCTGACCGCCTCGGCGCCGGCCAACTTGACCGCCCTGGCGGCGTCGACGTCGTCCAGCGTCCCCGGAAATGTGATCACGCCCACACGTGCGGTCATGATGGCTCCCTGCTGACGCTGAAATCCTCGATCACCGTGTTCGCCAGCAGCGATTCGGCAATCTCGGCCAGGGTGTCGTCGTCGATGCTGTCGTCGACCTCGAGCTCAAATCGCTTGCCCTGCCGTACATCCGAGACACCGTCGAAGCCGAGCCGTCCCAGCGCCCCGACGATCGCCTGCCCCTGCGGGTCGAGGATCTCCGCCTTGGGCATCACGTGCACAACCACCCTTGCCACGGCGAACACTCTACCGGCGGCAACGCCGCCGCCGCCTCACCGGCACGAACCAAGGTATGCCCTGCACAACGGGGCCGCCATCGCATCGAGCACCTGCGCGTCGGCCACCGACGGCCAGTCGACCTGAGGCGGCAGCGACGACCACATGGCCAGTTCGACGACGGTGCTGCTGCCCGGATGGGCCAGCAGGTACTCGTGCATCACCTGGTCGCCCGCCTTGCTGATCACCGCGGCGACGCTGGTGCCGTCGTCGGTGGTGATCGACGGCGACGCCGTGGCCGCCGTCGTCTGGCAGTCGCGCAGCCGCGACCTGGCCGTATCCAGCGTCGACATCGCGGTTCGTCCTCCGGTCGCGGTGTCGCCGCGCCAGTGGATCACCTGCACCAGCAGGTTCCACTGGTCTTTCTCGTGCAGCACCACCGATCGCGCCGCGACGGCATATGCACGCGGATCCTCGGCAACCGGCGGACTGCTGCACACCGCCTCGAAGCCGAACCGCGGCGACGCCGCCGTCACCGCCAATGCGGCCAGGCCAGGCCACCGATACACCGGGTACAGCGGCACCGATGGCGGCGCGATCCACGCCGCATCGGGGATGGCGTCGCAAAACGGCGGGCACTCGCCAGGTACCGCGCCCGCAGGGGGCGCGCTGGCCAGCCCAAAGGTCGCCACGGCTACCGCCAGCAGCAATCGCACGATGCAGGTCCCCCTGGTACAGACTTGCGCGCCACAATATAGGCATGCAATTGACGCATTTCGGCCATTCATGCCTACTCGCGAATTTCAAGGGCGATTCCGGAGAGGACACCACCGTCCTGTTCGACCCCGGCACGTTTTCGCACGGCTTCGAGGGCATCACCGGGCTGTCGGCCATCCTGATCACCCACCAGCACCCCGATCATGCCGACACGGCGCGGCTACCGGCGCTCGTCGAGGCCAACCCGCAGGCCGCGCTGTACGCCGACCCGCAAACCGCCGATCAACTCGGCGACCCGTGGCAGGCTGTGCACGTCGGCGACGAGTTGAGCATCGGGCACCTGACCGTGCGGGGCGTGGGCGGCAGGCACGCGGTGATCCACCCGGAAATCCCTGTGATAGACAATATTTCGTACCTCATCGGTGACGGCTCGCATGCCGCCCGGTTGATGCACCCCGGCGACGCGCTGTTCGCGCCGGGCGAGCCCGTCGACGTGCTGGCCACTCCCGCAGCTGCCCCGTGGATGAAGGTGTCGGAGGCGGTTGACTATCTGCGCGCCGTCGCACCCGCCCGCGCCGTACCAATCCATCAGGCGATCATCGAACCGAACGCCCGCGGCATCTATTACGGGCGGCTGTCCGAAATGACCAACGCCGACTTCCAGGTGCTCGAACCCGAAAATGCCACGGACTTCTAAGCCATAGCCCTCGCTGCTGCCCGGCCCGCCGCTCGACCCGAGAACACGCACCCGCCCAGGAAGGTGCCCTCCAGCGAGCGGTAGCCGTGCACGCCGCCGCCGCCGAATCCGGCCGCCTCGCCCGCTGCGTACAGACCGTCGAACGGCGTGCCGTCTGGTTTGAGCGCCCGCGAGTCCAGATCGGTTTCCAAGCCGCCCAACGACTTCCGGGTCAGGATGTGCAGTTTGACGGCGATCAACGGGCCCGCCTTCGGATCGGTGAGTCGGTGCGGGGCGACGACGCGACCGAACCGGTCGCCAAGGTAGTTGCGCGCCACCCGGATCGAGGCGATCTGGGTGTCTTTGGTGAACCGGTTGGCCACCTCGCGGTCGCGGGCAGTCACCTCCTCCTCGACGGTCGCATAGTCGAGTGGCAACACGTCAGGCACGTTGTTCATCGCAGATACCAAGTCGCGCAACGAGTTTCCACTGACGAAGTCGACACCCTTGTCCACGAACGCCTGCACCGGCGGCGGCGCCCCCGGCCGCACCCGCCGCAACACATCGCGCACGCTCTTACCGGTGAGGTCGGGATTCTGCTCCTGCCCGGACAACGCGAACTCCTTCTCGATGATTCGCGCGTTGAGGACGTACCAGGTGTAGTCCTGCCCGGTCTGCGAGATGTACTCCAGCGTGCCGAGCGTGTCGAACCCCGGATACAACGGCGACGGCAACCGTTTGCCGTTGGCGTCCAGCCACAACGACGACGGCCCCGGAATGATCCGGATGCCGTGCAACGGCCAGATGGGGTCGTAGTTCGTGATGCCCTCGGTGTAGTGCCACATCCGGTCGCTGTTGATCACCCGCGCACCCGCGGATTCGGTGATGCCGATCATCCGCCCGTCGACGTGCGCGGGCACCCCGGACAGCAACTGCTCGGGCACCCGGCCCATCCGCTTCGGCCAGTTCTGCCGCACCAGGTCGTGGCTCCCGCCGATCCCGCCACTGGCGACGATCACCGCTTGCGCGCGAAATTCGAAGTCGCCGATAACATTTCGTGACGACTCGACACCGCGCGCAGCGGTCGTCGGCTCCAGCACCGCACCGCGCACCCCGGTGACCGCACCGTTGTCCACGATCAGCTCGTCGACACGGTGGCGATGCGCGAACCGCACCTTGGCGTTGCCCAGCAACCGGCGCGCGAAGATGTCGACGATCGCAGGCCCGGTACCCCAGGTGATGTGGAAGCGCGGCACCGAGTTGCCGTGGCCGCGAGCGTCATAGCCACCCCGCTCGGCCCAACCGACCAGCGGGAAGGTCCGCAGCCCACGCTCGTGCAGCCAACTGCGCTTCTCCCCCGCGGCGAAGTCGACGTACGCGTGCGCCCACTGCCGCGGCCAGTGGTCCTCGGGCCGGTCGAAGCCTGCGGTGCCCAGCCAGTCCTGCAACGCCAACTCGTGGCTGTCGCGGATGCCCAGCCGCCGCTGTTCCGGGCTGTCCACGAAGAACAGCCCGCCGAACGACCAGAATGCCTGGCCGCCGACGTTGTTGGCGTTCTCCTGATCCACAATCAACACGCTGCGGCCGCGTTCGACCAGCTCACACGCGGCCACCAGACCGGCCAGACCGGCACCCACCACGATCACATCAGCATCTGCCACGCCGCCACGTTAGCGGCGTTGGCTATGCCGCGTCTGTCAGAGCGGGATATGGGTCCCAGTGGTAGACGGACGGCATGCACCCGTGCATCAACGCCAAGTCGACGGCGTCGAGCATGGCCTGCAACGGACCGGGCCGACGGAGATGACGTGCGGCCACCGCGACGCGGACGACGCCCTCGCGCCGCGCCGCGCGTTCGGCGGACAGGACAAGCGTTCGACACCACCACGGCTCGCTCAAGAACCCCTCGCCGATGCCGAGCACCCGGCTCCGCACGGTGGTCTGACGAACCAGATCGGTGATGCCGCTCAGCCCGGCGACGAGCCGAAACCCATTGCGGGGCAATGCCATCATGGTGCCTTGCGATACCGTCCATCCGGGCGCGGCGAACAGCCTGGTCCGCAACCCCAGATGCTCGAGCACCCGGTCCGCGCCCATCAACCGCAAATTCGCTTCGTGCGCTTGCAAAGTGGCGAACTCGCCGCGTCGCTTCTTGGTGGCCGCCTCGTCAAAGCCGTGCAGCACTATGGCATCACCGCGGGTGCGCCGGTCGGCAAGCCACTCGACCGTCGGCGCATCCGAGTCGAGCCGGTAGCCCCCTTTGATCCTCGGCGCCACCAAAAACGAAGCGGGCACGCTACGTTCGTCAAGTCGGCCGCGGAACGCGGCGACGTCGGCCAGCGTGCGATCGCTGATCCCGGAAACCGAGACGATCAGTTGTCCAGCCACGCGCCCAGTGTGGCAACGGCATATGTCGCGACGGTTTACAACACGTGGTCAGCAGTTGACATCTACCGGGGCAACACCGATTCGATGGCCGCGATCACCTCAGGCGCATCCGGCACCGTGCGGGGCCGGAACCGGTTGACCACCTGACCGCCGGGCGCCAGCAGGAACTTCTCGAAGTTCCATTGGACGTCACCCGCCTCGCCTGAGGCATCCGGCGTCTTGGTCAGTTCGGCGTACAGCGGGTGCCGGTTGGCGCCGTTCACGTCGGTCTTGGCCAGCAGCGGAAAGGTCACGCCGTAGTTGGTGGCACAGAACGTCTGGATCTCCTCGGCGGTGCCCGGCTCCTGGCCCATGAACTGGTTGCACGGCACCCCGATCACCGTCAGGCCGCGGTCACCGTAGTCCGTCGCCAGTTGCTCCAGCGCGGTGTATTGCGGAGTCAGCCCACACTTCGACGCCACGTTCACCACCAGCGCAGCGCCGTCAGCCAACTCGGCCAGCGTCGTGGGCCGTCCGTCCAGCGTCGTCAATGCGATGTCAGTCAGCGAGGTCATAACCCGGCAGGCTACCCGTTCGTGAACAGCATCCCGGCGACCCGATGCACCAGCGCGATCGGATCGGTGTCGTTGTCGATGGCTTGATTGAGCCAAAGCAGCGAAAAGCCGTGCACCAGAGACCATGCCGCCAATGCGGCGGCCTGCGGATCGCCCTTGGCGTTCGCATCGTCGAGCGTGCCGACGCCTTGCGCCAGCTCAGTTCCGGCGGCATCCATCGACGCGATCAGTTCCGGATCCGCGGCGTTGACCAGCGACCGGTCGAACATCACCGCGTAGTGGCCGGGATGGTCGAGCGCGAATCGGACGTAGGCGAGTGCCGCCTCGAGGAAGTCCGGCCGGGCGTCGCGGAGCGCCTCGGTCAGCAGGCGCCACCCCTCGGCGGCGAGCGCGGTGAACAGTCCGCGGCGGTCGGTGAAATGATGCGCGGGCGCGGCGTGGGACACCCCGGCCTCCCGCGCGAGCTCGCGCAGTGAGATTCCGTCGGCGCCGCGCTCTGCGACAAGGGCGGCGGCTTTGGCCAGGATGACGGCCTTCAGATCGCCGTGGTGATAGGTGTCCCTGCTCATCTCCCGATCATATCTTGACAGTGCCTAGATTCCTGCCTAACCTCCATCTTGTCACTGTCTAGATTAGGAGTTGCGATGGCAGTTGTCCTCACGCTGGTCCTCGGCACCCTGGCCGCCCGCCTGGTCGGCTGGCTGGGGGTCGATTACGTCGCCGGCTGGCCGGAAGCGCTCGCGGTCGGCCTGGCGGTGATGTTCGTGATGACCGGGGCGGCACACTTCGTGAACCCACTGCGGCGCGACATGATCGCGATCGTACCGCCGCGGCTGCCCGCGCCGGGTCTGCTCGTCACGTTCACCGGCGTGCTCGAACTGCTTGGCGCGGCCGGGCTGCTCTATCCGCCGACCCGTGTCGCCGCGGCGGTGTGTCTCTTCGTGCTGATGTTGGTGATGTTCCCGGCCAACATCTATGCGTCGCGGATGCCCGGTCCGCCGAAGTCGATGAACTCGCGGTTGGACGTGCGGACTGCGGAGGAGATCGTGTTCCTAGCCGCCGCCGTCGTGGTTGGCCTTGGCGGCGTCCAATAGCCAGGCGTACTCGAACGCCACTTCCTTCCAACGCTCATAGCGGCCGCTGATCCCGCCGTGGCCCGCATTCATCTCGGTCTTCAGCAGCACCGGGTTATCGTCGGTCTTGGTGTGCCGAAGCGCCGCAACCCATTTCGCGGGTTCGACGTAGAGCACGCGGGTGTCGTTCAGCGACGTCATCGCGAGGATCGGCGGATAGTCCTTCGCCTCGATGTTCTCGTAGGGTGAGTAGGACTTCATGTAGTGGTAGACGTCTTTGTCTTCCAACGGGTTTCCCCACTCGTCCCACTCGGTGACCGTCAACGGCAGCGACGGGTCGAGGATGGTGGTCAACGCGTCGACGAACGGGACCGCGGCGAGGATGCCAGCGAACAGTTCCGGCGCCATGTTGGCGACCGCGCCCATCAGCAACCCGCCCGCGCTGCCGCCGAAGGCCACCAGGTTCTCCGGTCGGGTGACGTCGGTCTGGATGAGGTGGTGCGCCACCACGATGAAATCGGTGAAGGTGTTCTTCTTCTCCAGCAGCTTGCCGTGCTCGTACCAGGACCTGCCGAGCTCACCGCCGCCGCGCACATGGGCGACCGCGAACACCATGCCCCGGTCGAGCAGCGACAGCCGGGCGATGGAAAACCGTGGGTCCTCGCAGGATTCGTAGGCGCCATAGCCGTATAGCAAGGTCGGCGCGGGGTACGGCAGCCCGATGCGGTGAATGATCGAAATCGGTACCCGCGCACCGTCGGGGGCGACGGCCCAGTCGCGGCGTTCGACGTACTCGTCGGGGTGATAGTCGCCGAGCACCGGTTGCTCACGCAGCAGCGTGCGCTCGCCGGTCGCCAGGTCGATGTCGTAGATGCGCACCGGGATGACGAACGACGTCGCACCGATCCGCAGCTTGGGTGAACTCCAGTTCGGGTTCGCCGAAAGGCCCGCCGACATCAACTCGGAGTCGAACGTGATGTCCTCGGGGCGACCGTATTCGCCGTCGGCGTAAATTGGCCACAGCTGGATCCGCGGCAGCGCCTCGCTGCGGTAGCTGACCACCAGATGCCCCTCGAACGCGTCGACCGAGTCCAGTCGGACGTCGTCACGGTGCTCTATCAGGGTCCGAACGTTGGTGGGATCGCTCACCGGAGCCTCGACGAGCGTGAAGTTCTCGGCGCCGTCGTTGTGCAGGATCAGGAACCGGTCCTCGCCGCCGACAACCGCATGCTCGACGGAGTACTCGACCAGTTCGCGGCGCGGCCAGATGGTGGTGAACTCGGCCTCACCGTCTCCTGCGTCGCCGTAGCGCATCTCGGTGGTGACGGCGCTGCCTGCGGCGATGACGATGTATTTGTTGCTGCGGGTGCGTCCGACGGCAAGCCAGAACTTCTCGTCGGGCTCGTGGTAGACCTTCTCGGCGGGCAGGCCGGAGCCCAGTCGGTGCCGCCACACGGTGTCCGGCCGCCACGCCTCGTCGACCGTGACGTAGTAGATGGTGTGGTTGTCCGCCGCCCAGGTGGCTCCGGCGCCGATACCGACGATCTCGTCGTCGTACAGAGCGCCGGTGCGTAAGTCCTTGAAGCGCAGGGTGTATCGCTCGTCACCCTTGACGTCCACCGAATAGGCCAGGATGTTGCCGTCCAGGCTGACCGACGCGGCGCCCAGCGCAAAGTAGTCGTGTCCTTCGGCCTCGACGTTCTCGTCGAGCAGGATCTGCTCGCCGGGGATCTCGGTGTTCTCGTCGAGCTGCGGAGGCACCCAGTCGTCGGGATCCGCGACGGGGCAACGGCATTGCACGCTGTACTGCTTGCCCTCGAAGCTTCGGCCGTAATACCACCAGTCGCCGCGGCGGGTCGGCACGGACAGATCGGTTTCCTTCGTCCGCGCCTTGATCTCGTCGAAGATCTTCTGCCGCAGTGGCGCCAACGACTCTGTCACGTGGTCGGTGTATTCGTTCTCGGCCTTGAGGTACTCGAGGACTTCCGGGTCGTCCTTGTCGCGCAACCACTCGTAAGGGTCGACGAAGACGTCGCCGTGATACTCGCGGCGATGGTCGATGCGTTTGGCTACAGGTGGGTTCATGGTGTGATCCAGTCGCTGAATTTGCGGCCCGAAATGCGTTCGTAGGCCTCGATGTAACGGGCGCGGGTGGCGTCGACGATGTCGGGTGGCAGCGGCGGCGGCGGTTTGTCGCCGTTGCGGTCCCAGCCGGACTCAGGGCCGGTGAGCCAGTTGCGCACGAACTGCTTGTCGAAACTCTCCTGGACGACGCCCTCCTGGTACGAGTCGGCGCGCCAGTACCTGCTGGAGTCCGGGGTGAAGACCTCGTCGGCAAGGCGCAGGTTGCCTTGCTTGTCGACGCCGAACTCGAATTTGGTGTCAGCGACGATGATGCCTTTCGTCAGCGCATGATCGGCGCCCTGGATGTAGGTCTGCAACGTCTTCTCCCGTAACTGGTTGGCCCGCACCGCGCCCACCAACTCGATCACGTCGTCGAACGAAATGTTCTCATCGTGTTGTCCCAGTTCGGCTTTGGTGGCCGGGGTGAACAACGGCTGGGCGAACTTGCTGGCCTCTGTCAGCCCCGGCGGCAACGCGATGCCGCACACCTTGCCGGTCTTCTGGTAGTCGATCAGCCCGGACCCGGTCAGATAGCCGCGGGCCACCGCCTCGACCGGCAGCATCTCGAGTTCCTGCACCACCAAGGCACGGCCGAGGACGTCTTGCGGGATGCGCTCGTCATCGGGCGGGCCCGCCAGGTGGTTGGGCGCCGAGACGAAGTCGAAGAAGAAGACGCTCATCGCGGTCAGGATGCGGCCCTTGTCGGGTATCTCGGAGTCCAGGATGTAGTCGTAGGCGGAGATGCGGTCGGTGGCGACGAACAGCAGAGTCTCGTCGTCGACGCGGTACAGTTCGCGAACCTTGCCGCTGGCCAGATGTTCGTAGTCCGACAGAGACGGGCGCATCGGGCCAGCCTATCTGCTGGGATCAACCTCATGACGTCCCGTTACGTGCCCTATGCCACCACACCGACGCGACTGGTCAGGCAGTTGATCAGCGATTTGGTGGTGATCGCCTGGACGACCGTGTGGGTGCTGGTCGGGATGGCGGTGCACTCCGCAGTGTCGGCGATCGCCGCAGTCGGTCGCCAGGTCGAGACCGGCGCCAACGGGGTCGCCGACAACCTCAACTCGGCCGGTGACAGCACCGACGACTTCCCGCTCATCGGCGATACGCTCGCCAAGCCGCTGCGCGCGGCGAGTCAGGCCGCGCTCGACATCGCCGGTGCCGGGCACAGCTTGAATTCGACGGCGTCGTGGTTGGCCTGGGTGCTGGCGCTCGCGGTGGCCGCACCGCCGATCCTGTTCGTCGCGCTGCCCTGGCTGTTTCTGCGGATCCGGTTCTTCCGCCGCAAGTGGACGGCAATCACGCTGTCGTCGACCGCGGCGGGCGAACAGTTGCTCGCCCTCCGGGCGCTGGCCAACCGGCCGCTGGCCAAGCTCGCCGCGATCACGCCCGATCCGGTGGGCGCGTGGCGGGACCTCGACCCCATCGCGATCCGCGGCCTGGCCGCGCTGGAACTCCGGGCGGCCGGCGTCCGGGTCCGCCGCGTCCGCCACTGAGCGATTTCGGTGTGGTGGGTCGCGCCCGCCGCGACGGATCACACCGAAATCGCAGGGAGTGGAACCGGGCAGGCCGTCACTGCCGTCCAATAGTGGTGCTCGATGACTTCCTACGCCGACATGACGGCGTCATCACATTGGCTCAAGCGCGCACCGCGGGCCTGAGCAAGCACGCTGTCAACCGGCGAATAACGGCCGGCCATTGGGTGCGATGTTCCCAGGGCGTGTACTTCGTCGACGACAGGCCGTTCACAGACCGGGCACGTGTCCGCGCCTCGGTGTGGGGCTACGGGGACCGAGCAGTCGCGAGCGGTTTGGCCGCGGCGTGGTGGCACGACCTGACCAAGTACCCGCCTGACGTCGTCGAGGTGACAGTGCCCCGTCGGGGCGACAGCCGATGCCACGTCGGCACCAGATTGAGGCGGCGGGATCTGGACCCATGCGACGTCGTCGAACGCAACGGCTTGCGCGTCACGGCGCTGCCGCTGACCGTCGTCGAGGCCGCCGCCAGACGCGGCGGCGGCGCGAAGCTGATGGACTCCGCACTGCAGCGCCATGTCGAATTGCCGCAACTCTGGAAAGCCCATCTGCGCAACAAGGGCCGCTACGGTTCGCCTGCCGCGAGGCGACTGCTCGTTGCAGCCGCCGACGGCGCCCGCTCCGCGGCCGAACGTCTGCTGATCAAGCTGTTGCGGGACAACAACATCACCGGCTGGAAGGCCAACTATCCGGTCGGCGGATACAAGGTCGACGTCGGACTCCCGGCGGAGAAGATCGCCGTCGAAACCGACGGCTGGGCCTTTCACCACAGCCGGGAGGACTTCCAGATCGACCGCGAACGGCAGAACAAGCTGATCCTGCTCGGCTGGCTGGTGCTGCGCTTCACGTGGCTGGATCTGACGGAGTATCCGCAGCGCGTGCTCGCCGAAATCGAAGCAGCGCGTCGGTCCCGACGATGAGCCACGCCGCAAGCGCGATCCAGAAGAACACCAGCGACACGATTGTCAGCCAGTGCCAACCGGTTTCGACGGCGGTGGCATACGTCGCCGACGAATACATCCCCAGCGGGAACACCGCAGCCCACCCCAGTCCGATGCGGCGCTTGAGACACACGTAAATCAGCACGGGGATCCAGGCGGTGGCCACGATCCACGTCACCACCGTCACCGGCCACACCGCGGTCAGGCCCGCCCTGTGAATGTGATCGCCCGCCAACGTCGCGATCGCCGCACCGCCCATCAGAATCCAGATGTGCGGCTGGGCCACATCCGGCGGCATCGCCGCACGCAGCGCGCGCCGCACCACCAGGCTCGTCATCATCACGTAGACGAAGATCGCGACAGCCCAGAACAACACGGCAGAAAACACGAACTTCAGATCCGCCATCAGGATGGCCAACCCGGATGTCGCGACGCTGACCAGCTCCCAGCCGCCGTGCGCGCGATCACGCAAGCCGGAGCGTTCGCGCCACATTCGGCGTGCCATCACCGGCGCCAACGAAAGCCAGCCCTGCAACGCCATTCCGGCCAGCACCCACAGCACTATTCGGTGCTCAGCCAGTCGCGCCGCGACCACCGCGCACGCGGCGATGTACGTGCACAGCGGAATCGCCACATCGAGATCCGTCACCGCCCACGAGTCGCGTCGCCAGGCACTCGCGGCCGCCACGATCAGCACCGGCAACGCCACGGCGGCCAACACGATCAACACGTCGCTGACGACGTCGAAACCGTGGTCGGACGCCGCGATCGACACGATCCCGGTCGCCATCACCGCCGCAAACGTGTCCGGTTTCACGGGCGCAGTTCGACCACCAGATGTCGGATTCCGGTGTGCCGGTTGCTGCGTGTCCACTCCACCGGCTTGACCACCTGCACCGACGAGAACCTGCCCAGCAGTTCCTCGAACAGCACCCGCAGTTCGAGGCGCGCCAGATTGGCACCAAGGCAGTAGTGCACGCCATGCCCAAAACCCAGATGCGGATTGGGTTTCCGCGCGATATCGAACGTGTCCGCATCGGCGAACACCAACGAGTCGCGGTTCGCCGAACCCTCCCACACCTGTACCTTCTGCCCGGCCTCGATGCGGCAGCGGGCCAACTCGACGTCGCGGGTGGCAGTGCGCCGCTTCGACGGCGACGGGGACGTCCAGCGCACCATCTCCTCGATCGCAGAGGACAACAGCGCCAAATCCGAACGCAGCAAAGCCAATTGAGCAGGATGCTCGGCCAACGCCAGCAGCCCACCCGCGACGGCGTTGCGGGTCGTCTCCGCGCCCGCGCTGAACAGCAGGCTGAAGAACAGGTACACCTCGAGGTCGCTCGCATCGGAGTTGGCGACCACCGACAGCATGTCGTCGGTCGGCGAAGCCCGCTTGGCCGCAATCAACTCCTGGCCGTAGGCGTACATCCGCGACCCGGTGTCCTCCGCCGACATCTGCCCCACCGACGCTTTACGCGCGCCGCCGAAGTCGAACTGCGGTTCGATCGCCTCGAACAGCCAATGTCGTTCGGACTCAGGAATTCCCAGCAGAATGCAGATCATCTGCATCGGGAGTTCAGCAGCGATCTCGACCAGGAAGTCGAAGGGCTCGCCGCCGACCACCGCGTCCAGCAGGCGACGCGCCCGCACCCGCAGATCGTCTTCCACCCTGGCGATCATCCGCGGCGTCAGGCCCGAACTGACCAATCGGCGGATCTCCGAATGCCGCGGATCGTCCATCATGTTCAAGACCTGGCCGGCGATCGACAGATCCTGCAACAGCGTGCCACCGTATGGCCGTGACCCTCCGGTGACGGACGAAAAAGTCGCTGGATCACGAAACACTGCAAGCGTTTCCGCGTGCGTGGCCACCGACCAGAAGCCCTCGCCGTCCGGCGTGTGCTCGGTGGGCGGGTGCCAGTACACCGGCGCCTCGCGCCGATGCACCGCGAACAGCTCATGCGGAAACCCGGAGGCGAAGTTGTCCAGATCGGTGAAGTCGATCTGCGACAACCCCGAACTCACAGGATCGCGCCCGAGGTGTACTTCGCCGCCTCGGGATACCGGCCCACCAGGTCGTCGACCGCGTCCACCACCCTGTCCACCTGATCGCCCGCGGCGCCGGTGAACGCCTGCTTGTCGGCCAGCGCGGCGTCGAGTGCGACCCGGTCCAGCGGCAGCCGAGGATCGGCGGCCAACCGGTCCAAAAGGTCGGGCTCCAAACCCTTCTCGCGCATCGCCAACGCCACCGCGACGGCGTGCTCCTTGATCACCTCGTGTGCGGCCTCGCGGCCCATCCCCGCGCGCACCGCAGCGATCAGGATCCGCGTGGTCGCCAGGAACGGCAGGTACCGGTCGAGTTCGCGCTGGATCACCGCGGGATAGGCGCCGAACTCGTCGAGCACCGTCAGGAACGTCTCGATCTGGCCGTCGATCGCGAAGAACGCGTCAGGCAGCGCGACGCGTCGCACCACCGAGCAGAACACGTCGCCCTCGTTCCACTGCGCGCCCGCCAACTCGGCGGCCATCGACGCGTAGCCGCGCAGCACCACCTGCAACCCGTTGACCCGCTCGCAGGACCTGGTGTTCATCTTGTGCGGCATCGCCGACGAGCCGACCTGCCCGGGCGCGAAGCCCTCGGTCACCAGTTCGTGGCCTGCCATCAACCGGATGGTGTGCGCCAGCGACGACGGCCCGGCCCCCACCTGCACCAGGGCGGACACCACGTCGTGGTCCAGCGACCGCGGATAGACCTGCCCGACGCTGGTGAAAATGTTTGTGAATCCCAGGAATTCGGCGACGCGACGCTCGAGCTCGGCCAACCGCCCGGTGTCGCCGGAGAACAGGTCGAGCATGTCCTGCGCGGTGCCCATCGGGCCCTTGATGCCGCGCAGCGGATACCGGTCGATCAGTGTCCGCAACCGCTCGAGCGCCAACAGCATCTCCTCGGCCGCCGACGCGAACCGCTTGCCCAACGTGGTGGCCTGCGCGGCGACGTTGTGGCTGCGTCCCGCCATCACCAGATCGCGGTAGCTGATCGCACGCTCGGCCAGTCGCGCCACCACCGCGACACCGTGGGCGTGCACCAATTCGAGCGACCGGCGGATCTGCAACTGCTCGACGTTCTCGGTGAGGTCCCGAGAGGTCATGCCCTTGTGCACGTGTTCGTGCCCCGCCAACGCGTTGAACTCCTCGATGCGCGCCTTGACGTCGTGGCGCAGCACCCGCTCGCGCGCCGCGATGGACGACAGGTCGACGTCGTCGAGCACCCGTTCGTAGTCCTCCACCACGCCCGCGGGCACGTCGACGCCGAGCGCTGCCTGCGCCCGCAGCACCGCCAGCCACAGCCGGCGTTCGGCGACCACCTTGGCCTCCGGTGACCAGATCGCCACCATCTCGTCGCTGGCATACCGGTTGGCCAGCACATCAGGGATCGTCACAGACAGACAGCTTACGGCGCGGGTAAGGCAGGCTAGGCGCATGTACTTCGTTGGGCTCGATCTTGCGTGGGGTGAAAAGAAGCAGACCGGCGTGGCCGCCATCGATGCAGGCGGCCGCCTGCTGCACGTGGGTATCGCACTGGACGACGCCAGCATCATCGACGCCGTCACCCCGTTCACCGGCGAGGATTGCCTGGTCGGCATCGACGCCCCGCTGATCGTCAACAACCCCACCGGATACCGGCCCGCCGAGACGGCGTACAACAAGGACTTCGGCAAGTTCGATGCGGGCGCGTATCCGGCGAACACCACCAACCCGCTGTTCAACCCGCCGCGCGCGGCGGTGCTGGCAAACACGCTCGGGCTCGACATGGATCCCGCGTCGTCCTCGACCAGGCGGGCCATCGAGGTCTACCCGCATCCGGCGACGGTGGTGTTGTTCGGGCTGGAGAAGACGCTGAAGTACAAGAAGGGCGCGTTCGGCGATCGCCAACGCGAGCTGCTCAAGTTGATGACGCTGATCGAGGGACTCGACAACGAGACACCGCGACTGCGGGCGAACCGCAGCGTGGCATGGGTCGAACTGCGCAGGCGGGTCGAGGCCGCCACCAAGCCGAGCCAACTCGACAGGGACGAGGACGCCGTCGACGCGGTCATCGCCGCCTACGTCGCGTCGTACTGGTACCACCGTCCGGAGGACGTCACCATCTACGGCGACTACGAGACGGGCTACATCGTCACGCCGACGCTGTCCGCACCCGCCAAGCCGACGCCCGACCGCCGCACCAGCCGGTCCTCCCTGGAGAGCAGGCTGATCCGTGCGATGGAACTGCTCGGCGACGCGCAGAAGGAACTCAACGCGATTCGCGAGGCGCTGCGCTAATCCGGTGGGGCACCCAGATGCGTCGGGTCGGTGATCCCCGCGTCGCGGATGCCGAGTCGACGGTTGATCGCCATCGTCACGAAGAACAACACGATGCCGATCCCGACGAGGATCAGTGCCAGCACGTACTGCTGGGCGGGCCTGCCCGACAGCGGCGTCACCAGATACAGCGAGGTGATACAGCCGATCACCGGCAGCGCAGTTGGCGTCTTGAAGTGCCCGCCCCCTTCGCGAACGTCGCGGCGCAGCACCAGAACCGCGACGTTGACCATCGCGAACACCGCCAGCAACAGCAGCGACGTGGTACCACCGAGCACCGCGATCGCACTGCTGTTCGCGAACGCCGTCACGTAGAAGATCAAGCCGAACGCGATCAGTGTGGTGAACACGATCGCCACCCAGGGGGTGAGCCGTCGCGGGTGCACCGCGCCCAACAACGGCGGCAACACATGCTGGCGGGCCATGCCGTAGATCAGCCTGCTGGCCATCAACATGTTGATCAGCGCCGTATTCGACACTGCGAACATCGATATGAACGGCAGGATGTCCTCGATCGGCAGCCCCGGCGCACCGGCCTTGACCACCTCGACCAGCGGCGTGTCACTGGCCTCGAGCACACCGACGGGCACCAGCGCCACCGCGACAATGGCCACCATCACGTACACGACACCGGCGATCGACAGTCCCGACAACAACACCTTCGGGAAGACTCGGACCGGATCCTTGGTCTCCTCAGCCATGTTCACCGAGTCCTCGAAGCCGACCATCGCGAAGAACGCCAGCGACGTCGCGGTGGTGACGGCGAGGAAAACGTTCTTGTCCGACGCCGTTTCGAACGCGACGACGCGGGAGAAGTCGACGTCGCTGCTCGATGTGAACGCCCACAAGCCGACGAGGATCACCAGCAGCAAGCCGGTGATCTCGATGATCGTCAGTGCCACATTGAGTTTCACGCTCTCCCCGACACCGCGCAGGTTGACCAGCGCGAGCAGCGCCATGAACAGCAGGGCGACGGTGACGATCCCGACCTTGCCCCAGTCCAGATCGAACGCCGTCTCGAAGTTCGCCGCGAAGAACCGCGACGCGGTGGAGGCCGACGTGATGCCGGAACACATCACCACGAACGCCACCAGGAAGGTCACGAACTGCACGCCAAAAGCCTTGTGCGCGTACAGTGCTGCGCCCGCCGCCTGCGGATACTTGGTGACCAGCTCCAGGTAGCTGAACGCGGTGATGGTGGCGATCACGAACGCGACGAGGAACGGAATCCACGCCGCCCCACCGACTTCGCCCGCGACGTCGCCGGTGAGCGCGTACACGCCGGTGCCGAGGATGTCACCGACGACGAACAACAGCAGCAGTCCTGGGCCCATGACTCGCCGCAGTTGTGGTTGCTCCTCAACGGTCGCCGGCGTGGTCATTGCCCTGTCCTCCGATCAGACTGGTGCCACTCTTTCATCGATCGGCGCGAGCACGTCGATCACATCGATCAAGGTCGCCCGAGCCGTCGCACGCGGGCCGTCGCCGTCGCCGACCAGCGCGGCCACCACCGCTCCGTCGACGGCGCACACCAGTGCGGTGAGCAGTTCCGCGCGCACCGAGCGACCGGACCGCTCGACGACTTCGACCACCGCGTCGGTGCGCTGCTGCAGGATGCGGCGTTCGATCTCCCGCAACCCGGGTTGGCGCGCACACGCGATGTACCGCTCATAGCGGGAGATCAACTGTTCGGTGACCCGCAGCCCGTTGGCTTCACCGACCAACAGGTCCACCAACACGTCGGCCGTCGACTCGGCGCCCCGACGCCGCCGCGATAACGCGGAGACCCTGGCGCGCAATTGTTCGGCCTCACGGGCGCCGGCGTGTTCGACCGCCTTGGTGATGAGGTCCTCGAGCGAGGAGAAGTAGTACGTCGTCGACGCCAACGGCAGCCCCGCGCGGCGGGCCACTGCGCGATGCCGGACCGCGTCGAAGCCACCTTCGCACAGCAGATCAGCGGCCGCGCTGACCAGCGCGTACCGCCGACGTTCTCCTTTTGGAGTGACTGCTGCCGTCACGTTTAGCATGCTGCCAGTCAGGCGGTTGCGGCATAGTGCTTTCGGCTAATCATCAGCCTTTACTCAGGGAAGTCCGCGCTGCGGCTGACCGCGGCCCACTGCCGCGCTTCGTCGAGGCGTTGAATGCCATTGGTCAATGCGAGTTCGACGGCATCGCTGCCCAACAACAGTCGACGCGGAGGGTCAGGCGACTCGACGACATCGATCACGATCTGCGCCCCGCGCGCCGGGTCGCCCGGTTGATTTCCGTTGGCGGCCCGACGCAGTCGGTGAATGAATGCAATCGTGTCGTGGTAGTCCGGACCGGGTTCGTGCATCGTCATCGACGACCCCATCCAGTCGGTGCGAAAGGCGCCGGGTTCGACGATGATCACCTTGACGCCGAACGCGTCGACCTCGTTGGCGAGCACTTCGGAGAAACCCTCGACACCGAACTTCGCCGTCTGGTACGCGGCCAGGCCGGGAGTGCCACCGACGCGTCCGCCGACCGACGAAAACTGTACGAACACACCGGATCGCTGCGCGCGCAACACCGGAAGGGCGGCGCGGGTGACGTTGACAACCCCGAACAGGTTGGCCTCGATCTGGGCTCGGAAGTCCGCCGGATCGGTCTCCTCGATCGGTGCGCTGTCGGCGTAGCCGGCATTGTTGACGACCACGTCAAGGCGACCGAACTCGGCGACCGCGAATTGGACTGCGGCAACCGCGGCGTCAGCGTCGGTGACGTCGAGCGCGAACACCCGCGCCCGGTCCTCGTGACCCTCGACCAGTTCCCGCAACCGCTCGGGTTGCCGCGCGGTCGCCACAACCCGGTCGCCGTGGGCAAGCACGGCGCGCAGCAACTCCGCGCCGAAGCCGCGGGAACTTCCGGTGATCAACCACACCTTGCTCATTTGTCTACTCCTTCTCATGCCACGCTGCGGATCGCGCCGCCGTCCACGCGCAGAACTGCACCGCTGATGTAGGCCGCGTGCGAGCTGGCGAGGAATACTGTTGCGGCGGCGATCTCCTCGGGTCGGCCGAAGCGGCCGATGTCGTTGGGAAACCACTGCGATGCCGCGGCGGCTTCGATGTCCTTCCACTGCGGGCCCCATCCCCGGTCGGCGGCAACTCGTACCGCCATCTCGCGAACAGAGTCGGTGAGAATTGCACCGGGCGCGACGGTGTTCGCGGTGACGCCGGTGCCCGCGAGGTCGCGGGCCAACGACACCGTCAGGTTGTGCCGAGCCGCGAGTGTGGCGTTGTAGTGCGGCTGGTCGGCGACGGGCTGAACGGCCAGCCCGCCACCGATCTGAATGACGCGCCCCCAGCCACGGTGCCGCATCCGCGGCAGCAGGCGCTCGATCAGCCGCACTCCTGAGATGACGTTCACCTGGTAAATCTGCGCCCACATGTCGGCGGTCACCTCCGACCAGGGCAGCCCGTCGAACGTTCCGGCGTTGTTGACCAGAATGTCGACATCGCCCGCGGCTTCGGTGACTGCGTCGGCGCCGGCGTCGGTGGCCAGGTCTCCGACGACGACAACCGCGTCACCACCCGCGTCGCGGATTCCCGCCGCAACCCCCGTCGCGCGCTCGGCATCGCGACCATGCACCACCACCGAAGCACCCTCAGCGCCCAACGCCTCGGCGATGGCTCGGCCCAAGCCTGCGCTCGAACCGCTGACCAGTGCCCGCTTGCCCGACAGGCCCATGTCCATGACGTCTCCTTTGATCTACGCTCGTAGACTTCTGTCGTTGTATACAGACGTAGACTTAGCCCGGCCTATTCCCTAGCGTGGAGTCATGACGGCGCCCAAGCACCGACCGCGCAATGCGGCCGCCACCCGTGCAGCGATCCTCGAATCCGCGATCCGCAGCTTCGCCCGCGCGGGCTACGACGGCGTCGGTGTGCGGGACATCGCCGGCGACGCCGGTGTCACGGCAATGATGGTGAACAGGTACTTCGGGTCGAAGGAGCAGCTGTTCGCCGAGGCCGTCGAGGTTTCCTTCGCTCCTCCTGCGGTGATCGGCACGGACGCCGCGACCCTGGCACACGATGCCGCCGCGGCGCTGGTCGCCAGGACCAACGTGGGCGCCGAACCGCTGAACCCATTCCTGATCATGCTGCGATCGGTGTCCAACCCGCGCGCTGTCGAGATCGTGCGCGACGCGATCGAACGCCACGTCGGACGCCGCCTGGCCGGTCAACTGCCTGAACCCGGTCGCGGCATTCGCACCGAGGCCATGTTGGCGACGATCGCGGGCGTCCTGCTGATGCGACAGGTGATCGACACCCGCGCCCTTCGCGACGCCGACCCCGATCAGCTGGTCGAGCTGCTCGAAGCGGTCTTCACCGCGATCGTCGAGGCGCCTTTGGCATGATGGCGCGCATGCCCGAACTCAGTCGCCGCGCAGTGCTGCGCCTTGGTGTCGGTGCCGCGGCCGGTGCGGCAGGCGCGTACGCACTGGGCTCTGCTCTGCACGGACCGGGTACGGCGGCGCCGTCGGTGTCGATGACGAGCGCGGGCGCCAAACTGGCTCCGCCTGTGCCGCTGGAGCCGGCACCCGCGGCCGTGCAACCGACGTACGTGAACGGCTCGTTCGTGTCCGCCGCGCGCGGCGGCGTCACCACCAATTGGGCGATCGCCCGCCCGCCGGGTCAGACCGCGCCGCTTCGGCCGGTGATCGCGCTGCACGGCAAGGGCCAGGACGCCGCGGGAGTGATGGCGGGCGGAGTGGAGCAAGGCCTCGCACAGGCGGTGGACGCGGGCATTCCGCCGTTCGCGGTGGTCGCCGTCGACGGCGGCGGAAGCTATTGGCACAAGCGGGCATCCGGCGAGGACTCCGGCGCCATGGTGCTCAACGAACTGATCCCGATGCTCGCGCAGCAGGGCCTCGACACGTCGCGGGTCGGATTCCTCGGCTGGTCGATGGGCGGCTACGGCGCGCTGCTGCTCGGCGCGCGACTCGGCCCGGCGCGCACCGCCGCGATCTGCGCGGTGAGCCCGGCGCTGTGGACGTCGTCCGGCGCCACGGCGCCCGGTGCATTCGACGGCGCAGACGATTATGCGGCCAACAGCGTGTGGGGGCTGCCGCAACTCGGCCAGATCCCCATCCGAATCGACTGCGGCAACAGTGATCCCTTCTATTCGGCGACCAAGCAGTTCATCGCCCAGTTGCCGAGTCCACCGTCGGGCGGCTTCTCGCCTGGCGGCCACGACGGCGCGTTCTGGAGTTCGCAGTTGCCCGCAGAGATCGCCTGGATGGCTCCGCTGCTGGTTGCTTAAACTGTGACTCGGCCCTCAGCCGCAGCCAGCCCGATATCGGACCGAAAATGGCTGCCGGGCAAGCGAATCGAGTTCGTCAGCGCATAGGCGGCTGCACGCGCAGCGGTCAGGTCGGCGCCCGTGCCGACGACCGAGAGCACCCGGCCACCCGACGACACAACCGCTCCGTCGTCGCGTCGCGCCGTGCCCGCGTGCAGCACACCGTCGGTTTCCGAACCGGTGATGACGTCGCCGACGCGCGGTCGGCCCGGATAATTCTCGGCGGCCACCACCACGGTCACGGCATAGCCGTCGTGCCAGCGCAACGGCGGTTGTTCGGCAAGCCGCCCCGTCGCCGCTGCATGCAGCAGTTGGCCGAGCGGGGTCTCCAGCAGCGCCAACACCGACTGCGTCTCGGGATCACCGAAGCGGCAATTGAATTCGACGACGGCGGGCCCCTTCGATGTGATCGCCAGTCCGGCGTACAGCAGCCCGGAAAAAGGGCTACCACGCCGAACCATCTCCGCCGCAACGGGTTTCACCACTTCTTCCACGATCTGGGTGACCACGTCGGCGGGTAGCCACGGCAGCGGCGCGTAGGCGCCCATGCCGCCGGTGTTGGGTCCGGTGTCGTTGTCGCCGACTCGCTTGTAGTCCTGCGCAGGCACCAGTGGCACCACGGTTTCCCCGTCGACGACGCTGAACAGTGACACCTCCGGCCCGTCGAGGAACGATTCGAGCAGCACCGGGTGGCCGGCGTCGAGCAGGCTCGCCGCATGCGCGCGGGCGGCGTCGCGGTCCGCGGTCACCACCACGCCCTTGCCTGCGGCCAGTCCGTCGTCTTTGACCACCCACGCCTGATCGCCCGCGGAGCACCCGAACCGGTCCAGTGCCGCGTCGAGGTGCGCGGGGTTGTCGACGATCTCGCTGGTCGCGGTCCGCACACCCGCCGCCGACATCACATCCTTGGCGAACGCCTTCGATCCTTCGATGCGGGCAGCGTCCTTCGTCGGCCCGAAGCACGCGATGCCCGCCGCGCGCACCGCGTCGGCGACGCCGAGAACCAGCGGCACCTCGGGCCCGATCACCACCAGATCGGCGCCGATCCGCTGCGCCAACTGCACGACGGCCTCACCCGAGCTGACGTCGACGTCGTACTGATCGGCGATGTTCGCCGTGCCGGCGTTGCCCGGCGCGACGGCCAGCTCCTCGACCTCGGGGTCGCGGCGCAGGGCCAGCAGCAACGCATGTTCACGGGCTCCGGATCCGATAACGAGGACGCGCACAGCCTCACCCTAATAGTCAGCTGTCGAGGGTTTCGATGACGTAGCGGTTGGCTCAATCGCCGAGGATGTTTTCGCGCAGCGTCGCACCCGGGTAACGCGTCCGGTAGCGCCCGCGTCGCTGCAGTTCGGGAACGACGAGGTCGACGAACTCCTCGAAGCAGCCCGGCGTGTAGGTCGCCAGCAGCATGAAGCCGTCGGCGCCGCCGTCGTCGAGGAATTCCTCGAGTTGATCGGCGACGGTGACCGGAGAACCGATCACCTGCGGCATCGAGAAGCGGAACGAGTAAATCTCAGCAGCCTCGGCTACCGTCACGGCGCTACCCGCCCCTGTCGCCACCAACGCGTCCTTGACTCCCTGGATGCCGGGCACCGGGATCTGCTCCAGCGGCGTCGCAGGGTCGAACTCGGAGAAGTCGACACCCAACTGACCGGAAAGCATCGCCAACGTCGCCTCGGGGCGGAGCAGCGCGCGCAGGTGAGCCGCCTTCTCCCGGGCCTGCGCATCGGTGTCTGCGACTATTACCTGCGCGCCGTAGTAGAGCCTGACCGCGGCGGGGTCGCGGCCGGCGTCGACGACCCGACGGCGAATGTCGTCCGAATAGGCGCGCATCGACGCCACGGTTGGCTGGATCGCGAAGATCGCTTCCGCGGTCTGCGCGGCGAACCGGCGTCCCGGCTCGCTGGCGCCTGCCTGCCACAAAACGGGTCTGCCCTGCGGTGAGGGCGCGACGAAATGTCGTGCTCGGCAGCGGAAGTGCTTGCCCTCGAACACCACCTCGCGGATCTTCTCCGGATGGGCGTACACACCGGTATGCCGGTCCGCGACGACCGCGTCGGGCTGCCACGAGTCCCATAGCTGACAGCAGAGGTCGACGTACTCGGCGATGCGTTCGTACCGGATGGAGCGGTCGGGCATGTCCTGCCCGTACGCGGCGAACTCCGAAGGCGAATACGACCCGACGATGTTCCACGCGATCCGGCCGCCGGACAGGTGGTCGAAGGTCGACAGCCGCCGTGCCATCGAGTACGGATGCTCGAACGCCGTCGACAACGTAATGCCTACACCCAGATACGATGTCGCGCCGGTGATGATCGGCGTCAACGCCGCCGGCTCATGCGTCGGCGCCTGCACCGCGTAGCGAACGGTGGCATCCGAGCTGTCCTCGAATGAGTTGTACGGCGCCAACTCGTCGGCGAGGAACAGTGCGTCGAACAGCCCGCGCTCAAGCGTGCGGGCCAGGTGCTGCCAGTACGGCGGCGAGGCGTAGTCCCATCCGACCTTGTCCTGCGGGTGGCGCCACATGCCGACGGAGTGGCTGCTGACCCCGTGCTGCATGAAGGCCAGGAAGTGGGCGCTGCGCGGTGAGATCAGTACTCCTGCAGGCTTTCTCGCAACGTGGTTCCGGGATAACGGGTTCGGTAGCGGCCGCGCCGCTGCAACTCCGGTACCAGAAGTTCGGTCACGTCGTTGAAGCAACCGGGCGTGTCGGTCGCCAACAGCATGAACCCGTTGCAGCCGCCGTCGTCCAGGTAGGACTCCATCTGGTCGGCGACGTCGGACGGGGTGCCGACGGCGACGGGGGCACCCATCGAGACGCCGTAGATCTGCGCGGCTTCACGCACTGTCACCGGCGCACCGTCCTTGGCCTCCAGGATCGCGTCGAACAATCCCCGGATGCCCTGCACGTCGGCGTCGACCACGTTGTCGTCAAGTTCGAGCGTGGAGAAGTCAAAACCGGTGTGGCCGGAGAGGATTCCGAGTGCGCTCTCGATCTGAACGTTCTCCACAAACTCGGCGTACTTGTCGTTGGCGCGAGACTTGTCGCGGTCGATGATCGTCTGCAGACCGTAGATGAGCTTGACCGACTCCGGGTCGCGGCCGTGGTTGTCGGCGCGGGTGCGGATGTCGTCGGCGTAGGCGCGCATGCTCTTGGGTGTCGGGAAGATGCCGAACACCGATTCGGCGTGTTTCGAGGCGAACTCGCGCCCCTGCTCCGAGGAACCGGCCTGCCACAGCACCGGTCGCTTCTGCGGCGACGGCGCGACGAAGTGACGGCCCTTGGACTTGAAGAACTGGCCCTCGAAGTCGATCTCGCGGACCTTCGCCGGATCGGCGAAGATGCCGTTCTCGCGGTCGTAGACGATGGCGTCGTCATCCCAGGAGTCCCATAGCTGATACAGGATCTCCATGTACTCCTCGACCACCTCGTAGCGCTTGTCGCGCGGCGTGAGATTGTCCTTGCCCATCGCCTGAAACTCGCTCTTGGAGTATGACGTCACGATGTTCCAGCCGACGCGGCCGTTCGTCAGATGGTCCAGCGAAGACAGGTGGCGCGCCATCATGTAGGGCGGAATGAACGACGTCGACAGCGTGATGCCGATCCCCAGGTGTTTCGTGAACGCCCCAACGATCGGCACCAGTGTTGCCGGCTCGTGCACCGGACACTGGCCTGCGTACTTGACGACCGGGTCGGAGTTGCCCTTGTAGGTGGTGTATGGCGCGAGCTCGTCCGCGATGAACATCGCGTCGAACAGTCCGCGCTCCATGATGCGGCCGAGATCGCGCCAGTATTCCGGGCGCGACCAGTGATAACCGACCTTGTCGCGTGGATGCGCCCACATCGTCGACGCGTGATTCATCACGCCGTGCTGCACGAAACCCAGCAGGTGGGCCTTCCTCGTCGCGGTCACGCCTCGACGCTCCTGCGGTCGATGAGGAACGCGAGCACAACCGCCACCGCTGAGCCCACTGCGAGAACAGCTGGGAGGTACCAAAAGACGGGGCTGACGCCGAGCAGCGCGATCACGGCGGTAGACCCCGCCAGCGCGCCGATCGCCTTCCAGGTGAACGTGCCGGCATCGCCGAGCTCGTCGGTCGACAGGTCATCGGGCTCACCCGACGCGGCCGCCGACAGGACGTCCCGACGAACCCGCAAGAAGGCCTGCACACCCAGACCGATGTAAACGATGGCCACCGCCACGCCGGCGACTAAGGCGATCCAGAAGGCGATCATCGGACCGGATCCGGGTCGAGATCACCACTGCGGTCGACCACTTCGACAGCTTCCGAGTGATCGGTGAGCACATCACCCCGCCCTTTCAGGCTGGCGAAGTCGAAGGATTGTTTGGACAGCAGACTGATACCTACTGCGGCCACGAGCGAAATCGCCTCCAAAGTGATGATTCCCTGTAGTTCCCCGACGAACTCCCGCACGGGGTAACCGACCGCCACCGCGAGCACCAAGCTCGTGACGAATGCGATCGCGGTCATACGACGCCAGAAGATTGCCAGCGCCAGCGGAATGATCAACGCGGCCTTGAGGAAGTAGACCGTGTTGACCAGCTGTACGTAGTCGATGCCGGAGCTGACGACGATGCCACCGATGACACCCGCAATGATGATCGAGCTCTTCGTCCATCGGAATAGTGACTTCTGCGCGATGTCGGGCTTTGCGCGCTTCAGGATGTCAACGGCGACAACGGATGACAGTGCCGAGAACGCACCGTCAATCGACGAGTAGCACGCGTTGAGGATGATGAGTACGTAGAGCGCCACCAGGATGATCGGCAGACCGAGGTGGCTCACGACATACGGTCCGATGCCACCGGGACCGGCGTCGCCAAGATCGGCAGCGTCGACGCCGAAGCCGAGCCCGACGAGGCCCAGCAGGCCGAGAACGATCGGAATCGGGTAGAACCACAGGCCCGCCCAGACGAAGGTGCGACCCATCGTGGCGGGCTTCAGCGCCCACGCCTTCTGCCAAAACGTCTGATCGGCCATCGTCGACGCCAGCAGGCCCAGCGACAATGAGATGCCGAACCCGGCGGCCGCCGCGCCGTCGAAGGCGTTCAAGGTGTTGGGTCCCGCCTCGTCGACCTTCTGGAATACGAGTTGCGGCCCGCCGACCTTGGCCAGCACGTACAGCACCACGATCGCCGCGGGCACCGTGATCAGCAATGTGTTGAACGTCGCGGTGATCGCCGAGGTCCACAGACCACCGAAGTAGGAGTAGACGGTCACCGTCGCCAGCGTGATCACCAACACCACAGTCGGATTGATCCCGAAGATCACACCCATGACGAGCACGACGCCGAAGAGGTTGATGAAGATCTCCGCGAGCAGACCGAGCAGCATCGCGATCAGTGCGATCGTCGTGGCCGGCTTGTTTTGGAAACGCTCGCGGATGAACTCCACGATCGTGTAACCGGCAGGCATCTGGCGCCGTAGTTTCAGGGCGAAGGGCACCATCACCATCACGGCCAGGCCGTTGGGAACGACGAACCAGATGAGACCGGACGTACCGAACGAGAAGGCCTGCGCCGACGACATCATCACCGCCATCGACCATGTCCACACCGCGATCACCGATCCGACACCGAACCCGAAACCGATGCGACGGTCTGCGATCACGAAGTCGTGGGTGTTCTTCACCATCGACCGCACGGTGAACGCCACGACGAACATGAAGGCGCCCAGACCGAGCATCAGCGCGAAGCCGATGCCCGGTGACAAATTGGACGGAAGAAACACGGGGCCTCCTGGGCACTAGAACGGCCGGTGCGACCGAGCCCCGGCGGTGCGGAGGCACGCAGCACTGCATGCCGTCGGGGCACGTAGATGGTGTCAAGCCGACGAAGCCCGTGCGAGTATTAGGATCACGCTGAGTCGAGTAGTGGGGACGCACACTCGCGTGTGGTACCGGCGTCTCATTCCCTCAAGCCGACTCCGCCGACCGGATTCAATCGCCGGTGCGCGCGGCGCCCCGTCGCTTGGTCGCCTTGGCGATGAGCTCCTTGACCTCTTCGAGGTGCACCATCATCGACTCCTGCGCGGCCCCCGGATCGTGGTCGCGGACGGCTTCGTAGATGCGGCGATGCCCGCGTGTCGAGATGCGCCGGCCCGCCCTGGTGGCGTGTGAATGCTGCCGCACGTCGTGGGTCCAGTCGCCGGTCATCGCCTGCAGCGACTCCAGCAGTGGGTTCTGCGCCGCACGGGCCAGTAGCGTGTGGAACTCGACGTCCAACCGAAGCGACTCGGACTGCAACACATTCTCGTGTGACCGGTCCAACACGTCGCCGAGCTGTAGCAGATTCGAGGCGGTCGCCCGGCTGGCGGCCAACGCCGCGATCGACGGCTCGATGATCTCCCGCAGTTCCGCGGCGTAGGACGCCGACGCGTCCTCGGCGGACAGGTTGCGAAGATCACCCGAATTCCGTTGTAAACCAAGCACAGTCGTCCCACGGCCCGGCCTGCGCTCGATGAGGCGTTTGGCCTCGAGCTCGTGCATGGCCTCCCGCAACGTCGAGCGCGATACGTCGAACTTCTCCGCTAGCTCCCGCTCGGACGGCAGCCGCGAACCCGGGGTCAACTCACTGGTGGCGATCAGCCGTTCGAAGTGCGCGGCCAGCACCACCGAGATGTTCTGGTGGCGACGCGGTACCGGCAGCTGGGCCATCGGCACATCATAGGGCAGGCACCTCGCGAGTCGCGTCGATGACGCTATGTAAACGGCAACGCCACCGGTGTAAAACGTTGGTAAACCACCCCATCTCACCTGTCGCAATGCGCGGCGGCGGCTTAACGTACGCGGAGTCACTTGGTCGGACCATCCGGCCAATTAGGAGGGATCGGGACCATGACACCTCGAGTCGTGCGGACGTTGGCCGCCGCACTCTGCGCCGCCGCGGCTTTGGCCGGCTGTTCCACCGACAGCGACAAGGCGCAGCCGGCGGCCGCCAGCGGTGAGTACGCCGACGTCGCGAGCTCACCGGCCTGCACCACGCTGCGCCAAGACCACCCGGGCCTGGCCGGTAAGACCATGCGCAACGCGATCAACCCGTACACCCCCGGCTATGAGACCGTCGACCCCACCGACCCGAGCAAGTACCAGGGCTTCGACATCGACCTTGGCAACGCGATCGGCGCCTGCCTCGGGTTCTCGGTGAGCTACGTGCCGGTCGGTTTCTCCGAACTGGTCCCGACCGTGGCCAGCGGGCGCGCCGACTGGATCCTGTCGAACCTGTACGCAACCAAGGAACGTGCCCAGGGCGGCGTCGACTTCGTAAGCTACTCAAAGGTTTTCGACGGCATCCTGGTCAAGAACGGCAACCCGAAGAAGATCACCGGCATCGACACCTCGCTGTGTGGCCTCACCGTGGCGCTGAACAAGGGCTACGTCGAGGTGCCGCTGGTCGAAGCGGTCGGACCCAAATGCCAGGCCCAAGGCAAGCCCGCCCCCACCACCAGCCTGTTCGACAACAGCTCCGACTGCGTGCAGGCCATCCTGGCCGGCCGCGCCGACTCCTACATGAACGACATCAACACCGTGAAGCGCTACATCGCCGAACACCCCAACGATCTGGCGTCCGCCGACACGGTGATGCTGGACTACACGATCGGAATCGGTGTGCCCCGGGGCGATCACGACCTGCGCGACGCCGTCATCGGCGCGCTGAACGAGATCCAGTCGACCGGTCTGCAAGGCAAACTCGCGACCAAGTGGAAGCTCGATGAGAACGCGGTCGCCCAGCCGACCGTGCTCAGCGCCGACTGATGGACAAGTTCACCCACTACCTGACCACCGGCTGGCTGCTCGATGGCATCGTCTTCACCCTGCAGCTGACCCTGTACGGCTTCGCCGGGGGTCTGCTGCTGGGCCTGGTGCTCGCCCTGGCCCAGTTGACCCGCTTCAAACCGCTGAGCGTGCTGGCCCGCACCTACGTCGTCATCTACCGCGGCACACCGCTGATCCTGCAGATGGTTTTCGTGTTCACCGCGCTGCCCCACGCCGGGATCTCGTTCCCGCCGTTGATGGCCGCGTCGGTGGCGCTTGCGATGAACGAAGCGGCGTTCTTCGCCGAGATCTTCCGGTCCGGCGTGCGCGCCGTTGACCCCGGCCAGTTGGCCGCGGCCAGGGCGCTCGGGCTGGTGCCCAGAGTGGTGGCGCTGCGCATCGTCGTGCCGCAGGTCACCCGCATGTCGGTGCCCGCGCTCGGTAACGAGGCCGTCGCCACGATGAAGAACTCAGCGCTGGCCTCGATCATCGCGGTGCCCGAATTGACCCTGCGCACACAGCAACTGACGTCGGCGACGTTCGACTACTTCTCCATCTACTTCGCCACCGGCGTGATGTACCTGGCGCTGACCGGCGCGCTGACCGTGATCCAGTTGCTGCTCGAGGATGCGCTCAACCTCGACCGCGGCCGCAAGCGTTCGGTGCTGTCGCGCATGGTGCCGCTGCCGCGCAGCCAATCCGCGCCGAGCGCGCCACCCGATGACACCCCACCCCCGCCGCCGCTGGATCTGGACGCCCTCGCGCCGCGCACCATCGGCGCCGAGTTGATCCAACTGACCGGCGTGGCCAAGGCCTACGGCGAGCACACCATCTTCGACGGCGTCGACCTGAGCATCCGCTCCGGTGAGGTGGTGGCACTGCTCGGGCCGAGCGGCTCCGGCAAGAGCACGCTGCTGCGGATGATCAACGGGCTCGAGGAGATCGACGCGGGGACCATCACGGTGGCCGGCGCCCGGATCGGATACGACGAACGCGGCCGACGCCTTTCGGTGCGCCAGGCGGCCGAACAACGCCAGCAGCTCGGTATCGGGATGGTATTCCAGCACTTCAATCTGTTCAGTCACCTCTCGGCGCGGATGAACGTCGCCGGGCCGCTGAACTGGACCGGCACCGCCAAACTCGAGGCGGAGGCCACCGCAGAGGCGCTACTGGCGAAAGTCGGTATGGCACAACGCGCCAGCGCGCTGCCGCGTCAACTCTCCGGCGGTCAGCAGCAACGGGTCGGCATCGCGCGGGCGTTGGCGCTGAGCCCGCGGGTGCTGCTGCTCGACGAGCCGACCAGCGCATTGGATCCCGAGCTGATCGCCGGTGTGCTCGACGTCATCCGGGGGTTGGCCCACCAGCAGGGCCTGACGATGTTGATCGCCACCCACCAGCTCGGCTTCGCCAACGAGATCGCCGACCGCGTGGTGTTCATGGCCAACGGCAACATCGTCGAACAAGGACCGGCCGCCGAGGTCATCGGCGCACCCACACACGAAATCACCCGGCGCTTCATGACCGCGATGCGCGCGGCGGAAGTCTAGACGAGGAGTCCACCAATGCCACCCGTCTCATCAATCAGCCCGGCCCGCACCGTTCTTCAGTCCGGGTCGGGGCCCGTGACCGGCAGGCACTACCTGCCGTCGCGGCCCGACGAGGTGCAGTGGGGCTGGCTGCCGAATGCGGCCACCGCACCGGTCGTCGAGCTCGACAGCGGCGACACCATCACCATCGACACCGTCAGCCACGAAGGGATTCTCGAGGATCAGGGCCGCGATCCGGTCCGCTTCCTCGCCGAATTCGGGGTCCGCGAGGACGAGGTGCTCGACGACATGATCGCCATCGCCGAGACCGGCCCCAGCCACGACATCGACGACGGGCCGCACGTGGTGACCGGGCCGATCGCGGTGAATCAGGCCAGGGCCGGCGACGTCCTGCGCATCGACGTGGTGGAACTGACGCAACGCGCCCCGTACGGTTTCATCAGCATGCGGCACGGTTTCGGCGCGCTGCCCGACGAGCTGCCCGCCGAGGGCATGATGTTCAGCCACTTCTGTGAGGTCGACCCGTCCGGCAGCGTCGGCAGAATCGCTGTCGCGCAACGGTTCCTGCAGTTTCCACTGGCCCCGTTCCTCGGTCTGATGGGGGTGGCGCGCAACACCGGTGATCGGGTGCCGTCGGTGCCGCCCGGTGACCACGGCGGCAACATGGACGTCAAACACGCGGTGGCAGGCTCGACCGTGTTCCTGCCGGTGCAAGTGGACGGGGCGTCGTTCTACGTCGGCGACCCGCATTTCGCCCAGGGCAACGGTGAGGTGGCGCTGACGGCGCTGGAGGCGCCGCTGCGCGCCACGCTGCGGTTGACCGTGCTGCGCGGCGACGAGCGCACGCACGCGATCGGCCCGTTGACCTCACCGATGATCGAAACGTCCTCGCACTGGATCCCCACCGGGATGGACGTCGACCTCGACGAAGCGATGCGCAAGGCCGTACGAAACGCGGTGGCGTTGCTGCGTCAGCGCTTCGATATCCCCGAACCCGTTGTCCTGGCCTATCTTTCCGCCGCCGCCGATTTCGAGGTCAGCCAGGTGGTCGACGCGGTCAAAGGTGTGCACTGCATGATCGCCAAACGCGACTTCGCGGCCTGGTTCTGAGCCGGTGTCAGATGCCGCGCAGCCGGACCGATAGACACGTGACACAGCCCTCGAGCTTTTCGAACTCACCGATGTCGACAAGCACCGGTTCGTAGCCGCGCGCCCGCAGCAGGTCAGCGGTTTTGGGCGCGGCCGACGACATCAGCAGCTTCCGGTCGCCGAGCAGCACCACGTGTGCGCCCGGCTCCTCGGGCACCGCGAGGAACGCCGGGAACACCGATGGATCGTCGACCACCGGTTCGTAGCCGATGATCGTGCCGTCCGGCAGCGCGGTCACCGCCGATTTGAGGTGCAGCGCCTTGGTCAACGGCACTGTGATCACGTTCGCGCCGTACGGCGCCAGGTGTTCGGCGAGCTGCCGGATTCCCTCGGCGTTCGTGCGCCCGGACTGCCCGACGTACACCGTGCCGCCGTGCTTCAGGACGTCTCCGCCGTCGAGCACGCCGGGCGCCTCGATACGCGCGATGCGGTAACCCAATTCAGCGATGACCTTCTCGGTGCCCGCGGTCTCGGAGCGCCGCTCGGCGGCGCCCGACCGCGCGATCACGGCGAGGTCCCCGTAGACGACGACGGTGTCCTCGACGAACACGCTGTCGGGGGAATCCGGCGCCGGTTCGACTTCGGTCAACCGCCAACCGGCGTCGACGAAAGCCCGCACATAGGCGTCCCACTGCTTCATCGCGACGTCCTGGTCGACGGGCGACCGCTCGAGGTGGGTCAGCAGTCCTTCTGCCAGGCGCGGACCGGGCCGTCGCACTAGCGCCTTCTTGGCATGCACGGTCCCGATCGTACGGTTGCCGCACGGCCATACACTTGACATAGCGGTGTATGGTCAAGGCTATGACGCAGACCACATGCCCGTTCGGCCCTGGGTACGACTTCACCGATCCCGACGTGCTGCTCAAGGGCATCCCCGTCGCCGAGTTCGCGCAGCTACGCAAAACCGCGCCGGTGTGGTGGAACGAGCAGAAGGAGTCGATCTTCGACGACGGCGGCTACTGGGTGATCAGCAGGCACGCCGACATCAAGGAGATCTCGCGCAACGGCGAACTGTGGTCGACCAATCGCAAGGGCGTGGTGATGCGGATGCCCGAAGGCTCCACGCCCGAGCAACTCGAGCTGACCAAGGCGCTGCTGATCAACCACGACGCGCCCGAGCACACTCGGCTACGCAAGATCGTGTCGCGGCTGTTCACCCCGCGGGCCGTCGCCACGCTGGAGGAGAAGCTCACCGTGGCTGCCCGCGAAATCGTCGCTGCCGCAAGGGAAAAGGAGAGCGGCAACTTTGTTGATGACATCGCGATGGGCCTGCCGTTGCTGGCGATCGCCGATCTGCTCGGCGTGCCGGAGGCCGACCGGGAGAAGTTGTTCCACTGGACCAACCTGATCATGAACACCGACGACCCGGACTTCGAGGCGGACGTCATCGCCGCCAACGCCGAGTTGATGGGTTACGCCTACAACATGGCCGAGGAGCGGCGGCGCTGCCCGGCAGACGACATCGTCACCCGCTTGGTCCAGGCCGACATTGACGGGGAGGCCATCGAAGACGTCGAGTTCGCGTTCTTCGTCATCCTGCTCGCCGTCGCGGGCAACGAGACCACCCGCAACGCGATGACACACGGTATGAACGCATTCTTCGAGAATCCCGACCAGTGGGAGTTGTTCAAACGTGCGCGGCCGGAGACCACCGCCGACGAGATCGTGCGCTGGGCCACGCCGGTGCACTGCTTCCAGCGGACGGCGTTGGCGGACACCGAGATCGGTGGCGTCACCGTTCGCGAGGGGCAGCGGGTCGGCCTCTTCTACAGCTCCGCCAACTACGACGAGGAGGTGTTCGAGCACCCGTTCCGGTTTGATATCCGGCGGGACCCGAACCCGCATCTCGGCTTCGGCGGCAACGGCGCGCACTACTGCATCGGCGCCAACCTGGCGCGCATGGAGATCAAGCTGATCTTCAACGAGCTGGCCAGTCAGGTTCCGGACATCGCCAAACTGGGGGAACCGCAACGGCTTCGGTCCGGCTGGATCAACGGGGTCAAGGAGCTGCAAGTCTCCTACCGCGGATAACATCGGCCCGTGCGCACCCATGGCTGGTCGGGCTCGGCCCCCGCGACGGATGAGGAGGCCATTGCCCGCATCCTCGACGCCGCCGGCAAGGCGATCGACGCCAAGGGCGCCGACTTCTCCATCACCGACGTCGCACGCGCGTTGGGCGTCACCCGGCAGACCGTCTACCGGTATTTCCCGAGCACCGACGCGCTGCTGGTCGCCGCCGCTGTACATGCCGCCAGCGGCTTCCTGGACCGGTTGGCCGCGCATCTGCAGGGCATCTCGGATCCGGCCGAGGCAGTCGCCGAGGGCGTCGCGACCGCGCTGGAGTGGTTACCGCGAGACAAACATCTTGGTCTGCTGATCGTTCCCGGTCGGCCCAGTCGGCACACCGAGGAAGTGACGTCCGACGTCGCGTTGGACTTCGCGCATTCGATGGTGCGCCGGTTCGACGTGGATTGGGCCGGCCTCGGGTTCACCGATGCCGATCTCGACGAACTCGCCGAGCATCTGCTGCGCATCATCCAGTCGTTCGTGATCGATCCCGGCCGCCCGCCACGCAGCGGCGACCAACTGCGGGCTTACCTGAGGCGCTGGGTGGGCGGGGCTATACCACCGTCAGCGGTAGCGACTTCCTCGGTTCGAACACGAACGTCGCACCGCCGCTGACCTTCGCGACGGATACTTCCGGTAGTTCCTTTGCCGCGGTGTCGGTTTCGAACACGCGAGCCGTCCATTCGGTGTCTGTCCCTGCGAGCTCCACGTCGAGGTGGGGGTCGACCGCCGCGACCGCCGCCTGCAGCGGACGGGCCTCGGCGGGGCTGATCAGCGACACCCACGTGCCGTCTTCGTGGGCAGGTGAGCGCTGGACGTGCACGGTGTCCGGGCCGAACTCGGCGGACACGTAGGCGCTCGGGTTGAACACCGGGTGCAGTTCCAGCATCCGTACCGCGCCGTCGATGTCCTTCGACAGGCCGAGCGCGCGGTGGATGCGTTCGGCGGCGATACCCGCCAATCCGATCAGTTGTTTGGTGCAGATCTCGTTCGCCAGTTCGGTGTTCGTTCCCGCGCGCTTGCCGACCGCGAGCACGAATGACAGGTTCAGCAGGTGCATCTGCAGCGCGACCTCATCGGCCATCCGCACGAGCGCGGAGTTGGAGAAAGCCGCGAAGTCGAAGTCGGAGACCAGATCACCGGAGTAGTCACTCTGTCCCTGTTCGCCGGCGTCGATGGGGGCGAGTTCGGTTGCGGCAGCCCGGGTTCTGCGGATGACGTCCAGCGCAGGGTGGTCGTCGACTTCCGGATACGACTCGTCGATGATCACCGTCCACGCGCAGTGTGGTTGGCGGTCGGCGGGCACCCGTGGCGGCCGGTGGATCGGCCTGATCTGGGCCCGGCGGTTGGTGGCCACCGCGGTGGCGTCGAACGTCGGGTCTTCGATGTCGTGGCACATGCCGCGGACGTACTCTTCGCCCATCGGCTCGACGTCCAGCAGTGCCCCGCAATGATCGAGATGAAACTCGCCGTGCCACCGGTCGTGCACGGCGTAGCGGAAATCCATGAACTGCGGCGGCGCACCGATGTCGAGCTGTAGGCCTTTGAAGATCGTGATGACATCGTCACCCTCGTAGCGCAGTGCCCGCTGCATCCGCCTGGTGTAGATGGGGCTGGCACCCATCCACTCCTCGATCGCGATCTGCAGCATCTCCTCACGGCCGAAATTGCTGATGCACCACGCCATTCCGGAGCGGTCGATCATCTGCCCGATCAGCAGGAGCTCCGGCACCAGCGTCGCGAGCTGATCCCGCGACAGGCCAGCGTACCTACTTGTCATGGATCTTGCCCCCGGAGTGCATCTGCACGGCCGCGTTGACGTTGGCCTTCTTGTCCTCACCCTGCTGCTTCCTGCGTTGCTTGGTCACCTTGGTGATCACGCCGTCGAGCTTGGACCCGAGCGGGAAGCCGAGGTAGTGGGTGAGGAAGATCGCCATCTCCTTGAGTTCGTCCTCGGTGATCTCACCGTTGGCCAGCGCGGCGTTGGCCTGGATCTCGGCAAGGTCGCTGTTGCCGAGCGCGGTGACGACGGTCAGCGTCATGATCCGCTTGTCGCGCATCGACAGGCCTGGCCGCGTCCAGATGGTGCCGAACAAATGGTCGGCGGTCAGTGCGAAGAAGTCGTTGCCTTCGACGTTCGGCATCTCCCAGCCGTAGACCTCGTTCATCTTCTCCAGGCCCTTGCGGCGCAGTTCGTCCATGGGGCTACTCCTCTGTGTGCGGCACGCCGAGTCCGGCGGCCAGATTCTTCAGGGCCAACTCGGCGAGCGGCAGATCGACGTGCAACGAGTCGCCCAGTGCAAGAGCGAGCTTCAGATCCTTCTCGCCCAGATCGCGGGTGTGCGTGAAGGGCTTGAACAGGAAGTGATCCTGGGCGAGGGGTTTTGCATCGTCGCGGAACATGATCATTCCGGCGCCGCCGCTCTGCTTGTCACTGTGACGGACCACGTTTCCGAGGTCCTGTGGGTTGATACCTGCGGCGTCGGCGAGTTTCAACGCCTCACACGCGGCCGCGAAGGAGATGAAATGCAGCATGTTGCGGGCCAACTTCATGCGCGTGCCCGCGCCTGGCTCACCGGCATGCACGATGAGCGATGCCCATTGCGAGAACGGCTCTTTGACGAGCGCGAACGCCTCATCGCTTGCGCCGACCATGACGGCCAGTTCTCCCTTCTTGGCCGCACGGTCACCTCCACTGACCGGTGCATCGACGATGTGAATACCCTTGACATGCAACTGCTTTGCCAGCTCTGCCGCGGTGTCGGCGGCGATCGTCGAGTGGATCGCGATGACGGTGCCGGGCTTGGCGTGCTCGGCGAGCTGCCCCACCACATCACGCACCTGCTCGTCGTTGAGCACCGTGACGCTGATGACGTCGGCGTTGGCGATGTCGGCGACGCTGTCCGCAAGCGTGGCGCCCAGTTCGGCCAGCGGGGTCATCGCTTCAGTGCGGACGTCGAAGACGATCAGGCCGCCTGGCCATTCGACCAGTCGTTTCGCCATCGGCGCGCCCTGGTTGCCGAGGCCGATGTACCCGAGCTTGAGATCGCTCATCAGCGGATGATCTGTCCGCCGTCGACGTTGAAGATCTGGCCGGTGATCCACTTGGCCTGATCCGAGAGCAGGAACAGGCACATGCCGACCAGGTCTTCGGGTTGGCCCATGCGCGACAACGGGATTCCCTTCACGATGTCGGCGACCATCTCCTGCGGAGTGGTGGTGCGGTTGGCCTCGGTGTCGATGGGGCCCGGCGCGATCGCGTTGACGCGGATGTTCTGGCCGCCCAGTTCGGTGGCCAGTTGTTGGGTCAGGCCGTTGATGCCGACCTTCGCCAGACCGTAGAAGTTCGAGTACAGCCACGCCGCGGTGGACGACTGGTTGACGATCGCGCCGCCCCCGCGCTTGGCCATCTTGCGGTACACCGCGCGGGTGCAGACGAGGGCGCCGTCCATGTTCACGCTCATGAACTTCTTGTAGTAGTCCCAGTCGACGGTGATCAGGAAGTCCAGCTTCATGCCGCCGAAAATCGCGGCGTTGTTGACCAGGTAGTCGATACCGCCGAACTCCGACAGCGTCTGCGCGGCCATCTCTTTCGCGGACTCGGGATCGGACACGTCCACGTGGACCGCGAGCGCGTTGCCGCCCTCGCCCTTGATCCCGTCGGCGACCTTCTGCGCGCCTTCGGTGTTGATATCGGCCACCACCACCGCGGCGCCTTCGCGGGCCAGCGCCTCGGCGTAGGCCTGGCCGATTCCGCCACCGGCGCCGGTGACGATCGCGACCTTTTCGTCGAACTGTCCCATGTTTGTCCCTTCCCTACTGTCGAGTGGCCACTTATCGCACGTTATTCGGCCAAAAGGCGTGCTATAACTGGCCATTCGGCGACATCTAGACCGCCGTGGCAATCGCTTTGAGTTCGAGGTATTCCTCGAAGCCGGCGAGGCCCATCTCCCGGCCGATGCCGGACTGCTTGTAACCGCCGAACGGCATGTCGGCGGAGTACCAGACACCGCCGTTGATGTTGACGGTGCCGACGCGCAACCGCGCCGCCACCGCGTTGGCGCGCTCGACGTCGGCCGAGAACACCGTGCCGGACAAGCCGTACGGCGAGTCGTTGGCGATGCGCACCGCATCGTCGTCGCCGTCGTGGGCGATCACAGTCAACACCGGGCCGAAGATCTCCTCACGGGCGACCTTCGCGTTGTTGTCAAGGCCCGCAATGACAGTCGGCTCGATGAAGAAGCCGGCGTCGCGGTCGGCGGGACGGCCGCCGCCGCAGGCGAACGTGCCGCCCTCGTCGGTGGCCGAATCCAGGTAGCCCTGGACACGGTCGCGCTGCCGCGCCGAGATCAACGGCCCGCAAATGGTTCCCGCGTCCGCAGGGTCGCCGGGCTTCAGCGAGCCCATCGTCGCCGCGGCCGCCTCGACCGCCTCGTCGTAGCGTGCCCGCGGCACCACCAGTCGCGTGGTGATCGCACAGCCCTGTCCCGCATGCATCGACGCGGTGAACGCCGACATCGAACAGGCGCCCGCCAGATCCGCGTCGTCGAGCACCACAAACGCCGACTTCCCGCCCAGTTCCAGGAAGACCTTCTTCAGCGTCGCGGCGCCGTCGGCCATCACCGCGCGCCCGGTAGCGGTCGACCCGGTGAACGAAACCATGTCCACCCGTGGGTCTTTCGACAACAGCGCACCGACACCGTGGTCGCTGGAGGTGACGATGTTCAGCACGCCGGGCGGCAGGTCGGTGTGCTCGGCGACGAGCTCACCGAGGATCGCTGCGCACCACGGCGTATCCGGCGCGGGCTTGAGGACGACGGTGTTTCCTGCCGCCAACGCCGGGCCGAGCTTGGCGAGGTTGATCTGATGCGGGAAGTTCCACGGCGTGATCGCACCCACCACACCGACCGCCTCGCGGGCGACAGTGCGGTGCGTCTTGATGCCCATCGGTTCGGCGGTGCCGAAGTCCCTGCTCCACGCATACGACTCCGCGGTGTCCGCGGCGAAGCTCAGGTCGGCGACCGGGCCTTCCAGTTGGGCGGCGGCGGTCAGCATCCGCGGTGCGCCGACTTCGGCGATCGTCAGTTCGCGCAGTTCCTCGACGTGCGCCGTCAGCGCGTCCTGCAACTGACGCACGCACCGCACCCGGAATTCGACATTGGTCGACCAGTCGGTGTCGTCGAACGCGCGCCGGGCCGCCTCGATCGCCAGGCCCATGTCGTCCACGGTCGCGTCGGCCGCGACGCCGAGCACCTCTTCGGTCGCCGGATTGATCGTCTGGAACGTGCCGCCGCTGCCGGCCACCAGCTTGCCGTCGATGAACAGTTGACTCTGGCGATCGGTGAGCAGCCCCATGCCAATCCTCCGCTTCGTTGCTGGACAACTGTCCGACTTGGAATAATCGAACGATAGCCGCCGATGACGCAGCGTGGCAAGCATGACCTCGTTTACCTGCATGCTTGCTTCTGGCCCCTCGCGTCCGATAACTTGGACATGTGTCCAGCGATGCCGTGGCGGCGGTCACCGAACAGCCACGTAACCGGCGCCAGGAGGAGACCTTCCGCAAGGTGCTCGCCGCGGGTGTCGAGATGCTGCGGGAGTCGTCGTACGCCGACCTGACCGTGCGGGCGGTGGCCGCCCGCGCCAAGGTCGCCCCGGCCACCGCCTACACCTACTTCTCGTCGAAGAACCATCTGATCGCCGAGGTCTACCTCGACCTGGTCCGTCAGGTGCCGTACTTCACCGACGTCAACGACAGCCGGGCCAGCCGGGTCGAGCAGGCGCTGCGCGCGCTGACGCTGATGATCGCCGACGAACCGGAGGTGGCGGCCGCGTGCACGACGGCGCTGCTCTCCAACAACGACCAGGCGGTGCGCGCGGTCCGCGATCGCATCGGCGCCGAGATCCACCGCCGGATCCGCTCGGCGGTGGGACCGGATGCCGACCCGCGCACGGTCTCGGCGCTGGAGATGACGTACTTCGGGGCGCTGGTGCACGCGGGCAGCGGCGTCGTGACCTACCACCAGATCGCCGACCGGCTGTCCTATGTCGTCGGCCTCATCCTGGGAGAGAACTCATGACCGTCCAGGCGGCCGACCTGGTTTTCGACCCGTACGACTACGACTTCCACGAAGACCCGTATCCGTACTACCGGCGGTTGCGTGACGAGGCGCCGCTGTATCGCAATGACGAGTTGGGCTTCTGGGCGCTCTCTCGACACGCCGATGTGCTGCAGGGATTCCGCAACAGCACGACGCTGTCGAACAAGTACGGTGTGTCGCTGGATCCGGCGTCGCGGGGACCGCACGCGAGCAAGACGATGTCGTTCCTTGCGATGGACGACCCGGCCCACCTGCGGTTGCGCACCCTGGTATCCAAGGGTTTCACCCCGCGACGCATCCGCGAGCTGGAGCCCAGGGTCACCGAGATCGCCGTGGCACATCTCGAAACCGCCTTGCAGTCAGAAACTTTCGATTATGTCGACGAGTTCGCGGGCAAGCTCCCGATGGACGTCATCTCCGAACTGATGGGCGTGCCCCAACCCGACCGCGCCCAGGTCAGGGCGTGGGCCGACGGCGTCATGCACCGCGACGAGGGAGTCACCGATGTGCCGCCCGCGGCGGTCGAGGCGTCCATCAACCTGATCGTGTACTACCAGCAGATGGTGGCCGAGCGGCGCAAGAAGCCGACCGACGACCTCACCACGGCGCTGCTGGAAGCCGAGATCGACGGCGACCGGCTCACCGACGACGAGATCCTCGGCTTCATGTTCCTGATGGTGATCGCGGGCAACGAGACCACCACCAAACTGCTTGCCAATGCCGCATTTTGGGGCCACAAGAACCCCGATCAGCTGGCGCCGATCTACGACGACCTGGAGCGGGTGCCGCTGTGGGTGGAGGAGACGCTGCGCTACGACACCTCCAGCCAGATCCTGGCGCGGACCGTCTCGGGCGAACTGACGCTGTACGACACGACCATTCCCGACGGCGACGTGCTGTTGCTGCTTCCCGGTTCGGCCCACCGCGACGAGCGGGTGTTCGACAGACCCGACGACTACCTGATCGGCCGCGAAATCGGGTCGAAACTCATGAGTTTCGGCAGCGGCGCGCACTTCTGCCTCGGCGCGCACCTGGCCCGCATGGAGTCCAGGGTGGCGCTCGCCGAACTGTTCAAGCGAATCCGCGGATACGAGGTCGACGAGGCCAACGCCGTCCGCGTCCATTCCAGCAATGTCCGTGGATTCGCTCACCTTCCCATCACCGTGGAGGTTCGCTAGATGCCCCGGTTCGACCCACTTCCCGAGCGCAGGCCTGCGATCGTCGCAGGCGCGTCGTCAGGAATCGGCGAAGCCACCGCGATCGAGCTCGCCGCGCACGGCTTTCCCGTCGCGCTCGGCGCCCGTCGCGTCGAGAAACTCGACGAGATCGTCGGCAGGATCCGCGCCGACGGCGGCGAAGCCGTCGGATTTCACCTCGACGTCACCGACCCCGGATCGGTGAAATCGTTTGTCGCGCAATCGGTCGAAGCGCTCGGCGAGATCGAGGTGCTGGTGGCCGGCGCGGGCGACACCTACTTCGGCAAGCTGGCCGATATCAGCACCGACGAGTTCGAGTCGCAGTTGCAGATCCACCTGGTCGGCGCGAACCGATTGGCCACCGCCGTGCTGCCGGGAATGATCGAACGCCGGCGCGGTGACCTGATCTTCGTCGGCTCCGACGTTGCACTTCGTCAGCGCCCGCACATGGGCGCCTACGGCGCGGCGAAGGCCGCGTTGGTGGCGATGGTGACCAACTTCCAGATGGAACTGGAAGGCACCGGTGTGCGGGCGTCGATCGTGCACCCCGGACCGACGAAGACCAACATGGGTTGGAGCCTGCCCGCCGAGTTGATCGGGCCTGCGCTCGAGGACTGGGCCAAGTGGGGGCAGGCGCGCCACGACTACTTCCTGCGGGCGGCCGACCTCGCGCGCGCCATCACGTTCGTCGCCGAGACCCCGCGTGGTGGGTTCATCGCGAACATGGAACTCCAGCCCGAAGCGCCGCTGGCCGACAACAAGGACCGCCAGAAGCTCGCCCTCGGCGAAGAAGGGATGCCGAACCAGTGACCACAGCCATGGTGCCCCGTGTCTCCGGTGGAGAGGAAGAGCACGGCCATCTCGAGGAATTCCGCACCGACCCAATCGGTTTGATGAAGCGGGTACGCGACGAGTGCGGGGATGTCGGCTGGTTTCAGTTGGTCGACAAGCACGTGATCCTGCTGTCCGGCGCCGAGGCCAACGAGTTCTTCTTCCGGTCGGCCGACGAGGATCTCGACCAGGCCGAGGCCTACCCGTTCATGACGCCGATCTTCGGCAAGGGCGTGGTGTTCGACGCCAGCCCCGAACGGCGCAAGGAGATGCTGCACAACTCGGCGCTGCGCGGCGAGCAGATGAAGGGCCACGCGGCCACCATCGAGGGCGAAGTCAAGAAGATGATCGCCGACTGGGGCGACGAAGGCGAGATCGAACTGCTCGACTTCTTCGCCGAGTTGACCATCTACACCAGCACGGCGTGCCTGATCGGGCTGAAGTTCCGCGAACAACTGGACCACCGGTTCGCCGAGTACTACCACGACCTGGAGCGCGGCACCGATCCGCTGTGCTACGTCGACCCGTACCTGCCGATCGAAAGCTTCAAACGCCGCGACGAGGCCCGCGTGAAACTCGTTGCGCTGGTTCAGGAGATCATGGATCAGCGGCTGGCCAATCCGCCGAAGGACAAGGCCGACCGCGACATGCTCGACGTGCTGGTGTCGATCAAGGACGAGGACGGCAACCCCCGGTTCTCCGCCGACGAGGTGACCGGCATGTTCATCTCGCTGATGTTCGCAGGACACCACACCAGCTCAGGCACGTCGGCATGGACGCTGATCGAGTTGATCCGCCACCCCGAGGTCTACGCCGAGGTCCGCGCCGAACTCGACGAGCTGTACGCCGACGGCCAAGAGGTGAGTTTCCATGCGCTGCGCCAGATTCCGAAGCTCGACAACGTGGTCAAGGAGACGCTTCGGCTGCATCCGCCGTTGATCATCTTGATGCGGGTCGCCCAGGGCGAGTTCGAGGTGGCCGGCTTCCCCATCCACAAGGGCGATTTCGTCGCGGCCTCCCCCGCCGTCTCCAACCGGATCCCCGAGGACTTCCCCGACCCCGATGCGTTTAAGCCGGACCGCTACAACAAACCCGAGCAGGCCGACGTCGTGAACCGGTGGACCTGGATCCCGTTCGGCGCGGGGCGGCACCGCTGCGTCGGCGCCGCGTTCGCGCAGATGCAGATCAAGGCGATCTTCTCGGTTCTGTTGCGCGAGTACGAGTTCGAGATAGCGCAGCCGGCAGACTCCTACCGCAATGACCACTCCAAGATGGTGGTGCAGCTGGAGCGGCCGGCCAAGGCCCGTTACCGCAGGCGCGTCAAGTAGGGAGGCGACCATGGGCTTTCGGATCGAGGTCGACATGGATCTCTGCCAAGGCCACGCCATGTGCGAGTTGGAGGCACCCGACTACTTCAAGGTGCCCAAGCGCGGCCAGGTGGAGATCCTCAACACCGAACCGCCCGACGAAGATCGACCGCAGATCGAGCAAGCCGTATGGGCCTGCCCCACCCAAGCCTTGTCCATTAGAGAGGAAGACTGATGCCGTCACTGCCGCGCGAAGCACTCGACAAGTGGGTCGAGCAATGGCTGCAGGCCAACCGGGACTGCGAGAAGGCCGGTGACTGGACACCACTGGCTGACTTCTACACCGAGGACGCCACCTACGGCTGGAACATCGGGCCCAAGGAAGACGTTATGTGCGTGGGTGTCAACGAAATCCGGGACGTGGCACTGGGTTTGGAGATGCAGGGTCTGGAGAACTGGACCTACGAGTACCAGAAGGTGCTCGTCGACGACAAGCTCGGCGAGATCGTCGGGTTCTGGAAGCAGATCGTCAACAAGGCCGACGGCACCACCGACGAGATCTACGGAATCGGCGGCAGTTGGTTCCGCTTGAACGCCGACTTGAAGATCGAATGGCAGCGTGACTTCTTCGACTTCGGACACGTCTCCAAGATGTTCATGAAGCTGATCGAATCCGGTGACCTCAGCGAGGGCATGCAGAAGCGGATCGAGCGCAGCCTGGCCGGTGAGAAGCTGCCGGGCTACTACCCACTCGGAGAGGCACCCGTCCCGATCTGGTAGACAGCAAGCACACGTGTGACCTAGATAACTTAGTCTGACACGGGCACTCGAGAGGAGCAGGTTTCATGAAGACAAAAGGCGCTCTCATCTGGGAGTTCAACCAGCCGTGGTCGATCGAGGAGATCGAGATCGGTGACCCCGTCAAAGACGAGGTGAAGATTCAGATGGAAGCGTCGGGGATGTGCCACTCCGACCACCACCTGGTCACCGGCGGCATCCCGATGGGCGGTTTCCCGGTGCTCGGCGGCCACGAGGGCGCGGGCATCGTCACCGAGGTCGGCCCCGGCGTTGAGGAAGTCGCGCCCGGCGATCACGTCGTGCTGTCGTTCATCCCGTCGTGCGGGCACTGTCCGTCGTGTCAGGCCGGGCTGCGCAACCTGTGCGACCTCGGGGCGGGTCTGCTCAACGGCGCCGCGGTCTCAGACGGCACCTTCCGGATCCAGGCCAAGGGCCAGAACGTGTTCCCGATGACGCTGCTGGGCACCTTCTCGCCGTACATGGTCGTGCACAAGAGCTCCGTGGTGAAGATCGACCCGTCGATTCCGTTCGAGGTCGCCTGCCTGGTGGGCTGCGGCGTCACCACCGGCTACGGCTCGGCGGTGCGCACCGCCGACATCCGGCCCGGCCAGGACGTAGCGATCGTCGGCGTCGGCGGCGTCGGCATGTCCGCCCTGCAGGGCGCCGTCAACGCAGGCGCGCGGCACATCTTCGTCATCGAACCGGTCGAGTGGAAACGCGACGCCGCACTCAAGTTCGGCGCCACCCACGTCTATCCCGACATCAACACCGCGCTGATGGGCATCGCCGAGGTCACCTACGGCTTCATGGCCCACAAGGTCATCCTCACCGTCGGCGAACTCAAGGGCGAGGACATCGACAACTATCTGATGATCACCGCGAAGGGCGGCACCTGTGTGGCGACCGCAATCGGCAGCCTGCTGGACACCCAGGTGACGCTGAACCTGGCGATGCTCACCCTGATGCAGAAGAACCTGCAGGGCACCATCTTCGGCGGCGGCAACCCGCACTACGACATCCCGCAGCTGCTGTCGATGTACAAGGCGGGCAAGCTCAACCTCGACGACATGATCACCCGGCAATACAAGCTGGAACAGATCAACGAGGGCTACTCCGACATGCTGGAGGGCAAGAACATTCGCGGCGTGATCCGCTACACCGACGACGACCGGTGAGCCAAATGTCCCAGGAGACAGTGGAGAAGACACCCGTCGTCGCCGCATCGGAGGCGTCGTGGCGCTGCGTACAGGCCGGTGACAAGGACGGCTGGCTGGCGCTGATGTCCGACGACATCGTCATCGAGGACCCGATCGGCGACGCGGTCACGAACCCCGGCGGTGGCGGCGTTCGCGGCAAGGAGGCAGTGGGTGCGTTCTTCGACGCCAACATCGGCCCGAACACACTGACCGTCACGCGGGAGGCGACGTTTCCGTCGAGCTCACCGAACGAGATCGCCTACATCCTGGTGCTGCGCACGGAGTTTCCGAACGGTTTCGTGGCCTCCGTGCGCGGTGTGTTCACCTACAAGGTCGACGACGCGGGCCTGATCACCAACCTGCGCGGCTACTGGAACATGGATTCGATGCAGTTTTCCGAGCCGGAAAACAAGAATTAGCGGTCCACTCGACGGTCGCGGCGCGGTTGTCGTCGGCGGCACCCGCGGCATCGGTCTCGCCGTCGCCGAACTGCTGGCGACGCTGGGCGCCGGGGTGGTCGTCAACGGCCGCGACGCCGATGCGGCGGCCCAAGCGGCGCAACGCATTCCGCGGGCCGTGGCATCGGCGGGCTCGCCGGCAGAGCCCGCTGTGGCCGATGCGTTGATCGACACCTGCGTCGGCGAATTCGGCAGGATCGACGTCCTTGTCAACTGCGCGGGCACCGCCGGGCTGGCGGCCGAGTCGATCCTGACCGTCACCAGCGCGCAGTTCCGCGAGTTGATCGACGCGCACCTCGGCACCACGTTCGAGACGTGCCGCGCCGCAGCACAGAAGATGGTGCGCCACGGCGGCGGTTCGATCATCAACACCAGTTCGTTCGCGTTCCTCGGCGACTACGGCGGCACCGGCTATCCGGCGGGGAAGGGCGGCGTCAACGGGCTCACGATGGCGATCGCCGCGGAACTCGAGGAATATGGTGTCCGTGCCAACGTGGTCTGCCCTGGCGCGAAGACGCGGCTGTCGAGCGGACCCGACTACGAACACCACATCCGCGAGTTGAACCGCCGCGGCTTGCTGGACGACGCGAGCGCGCAGGCCGCGCTCGACGCTCCCGAACCCGAGTACGCCGCGTCGACGTACGCCTACCTGGCAAGTGACCTGGCCGCGCAGGTGACCGGCCAGATCTTCATCGCGGCAGGCAATTTCGTCGGCCGCTTCGACCGGCAGTCGCCGTCGATCCTGGCGTACCGCGACCACCACGACTCGCCGCCGTGGACGCTCGACGAGATCCACGCATTCGTTACGCGCTGAAAACCCTTCTCAGCGCGACGAATCGGATCAGCGTCGCCACCAGGTTCGCCCCCACCAACACCGACAGCTCCACCGCCTTGCCGACCGTCGGGTCGTAGCGGTGCAGCGCGAACAGCGAACCGCTGGTGATCGCCAGACAGAACGCGAACACCACGAGACCGTTCATCTGGTGTCGCGCGACGCCGGTGCGGCCCCGGATGCCGAACGTGAACGCCCGGTTGGCGGCCGTGTTCGCGATCGCCGTCAACAGCAGGGCGGTGAGGTTCGCCGCCTGGGCGCCCACCACGGGGTGCAGCAGCAGATACAGCAGCGCGTAGGCCAGTGTGCTGGCAACGCCGACGATGCCGAATCGCACCATCTGGCCGACCATTCCGCGGGGAACGCCGGGGACCAGCGGTTCGCGGCCGAGGCTGCGCTGCAGTTCGCGCAGCGGCAGTGCGCCGGTGGCCAGTGCGCGGCCGACCCGCCAGCAGCCCTTGAGGTCGTTGATGGCGGTGCGGACGATGTCGACACGCGAGTCGGGGTCGTCGACCCAGTCGACGGGCACTTCGTGGATGCGCAGCCCGGCGCGTTCGGCGATCACCAGCAGTTCGGTGTCGAAGAACCACCCGGTGTCGGCGACGTGCGGGAGCAGTTGACGCGCCACGTCGGCACGCACCGCCTTGAACCCGCACTGTGCGTCGGAGAACTTGGCGCCGAGCACCCCGCGCAGGATCAAGTTGTAACTGCGAGAGACGAATTCGCGCTTGGGCCCGCGCACCACGCGCGACGAGGCCGCCAACCGGGACCCGATCGCGACGTCGGAGTGACCCGAAATCAACGGCGCCACAAGCGGCATCAACGCCGACAGATCGGTCGACAGGTCGACATCCATGTAGGCGACCACGTCGGCATCCGACGCCATCCACGCGGTGTACAGCGCGCCGCCGCGGCCCTTCTGATCGAGGTGTATGACGTCGACGTCGGACAACTCCCGGGCCAGCGATTCGGCCACCGCCAGGGTGCTGTCGGTGCTGGCGTTGTCGGCGATCGTGATCCGAGACGGGTACGGCACCTCGGCGGCCAGGTACTCGTGCAACCGGCGGACGCTGCCCGGAAGGTCGCGCTCCTCGTTGTAAACCGGGATCACGATGTCGAGGACGTAGCTGCGTGTCGGGCGTTCGGCCACGTTCGCCGTGCGGGGAGCCGCCAGGTCAGTCACGATGTCGAGCGTCTCTAAACAGGCTGCTACCCCACTGCGCCGAGACTGGGAGCTTGCTGGAATGCTCATGCCCATGGCGACCGTCTTCACCAAGATCATCAACGGCGAAATCCCCGGCAGGTTCGTCTACGAGGACGACGAGATCGTGGCCTTTCTGACCATCGCGCCGATGACGCAGGGGCACACCCTGGTCGTGCCGCGGGCCGAAATCGACCAGTGGCAGGACGTCGAACCCGCGGTGTTCGGCCGCGTCATGGAGGTCGCGCAGTTGATCGGCAAGGCGGTGTGCAAGGCGTTCGACGTCGAGCGTGCCGGGGTGATCATCGCGGGCCTCGAGGTGCCGCATCTGCACGTGCACGTCTTCCCGGCCCGCAACCTCAGCGACTTCGGCTTCGCCAACGTCGACCAGAACCCGTCGCCGGAATCACTCGACGAGGCGCAGGCGAAGATCAAGGCCGCCTTGGCCGAATTGAGTTGAGCTTCAACTGACTTGGGCTGGCACGTCGGCGATCCGCGGCAGGTTCACCTTGAACCGGCAGCCCTTGCCCGGTGCGGTGGTGACGCTGACGGCACCGCCGTGCGCGTGCACCAGCGAATCGACGATCGACAGGCCGAGCCCGGTGCCGCCGCTGGCCCTGGCGCGTGACGAATCGGCGCGGTAGAAGCGCTCGAACACCCGGTGCGCGTCTTCCTTGCTCATGCCGGGACCCTCGTCGCACACCTCGAGCACGGCGTGCCCGTCGTCGGTGCCCACCCGCACCGTGATGCCCGCGGTGTCGGGGGTGTGCTGCAGCGCGTTGGCGACCAGGTTGCCGAGCACCTGCCGCAGCCTGGCCTCGTCGCCGAGCACCTCCGGAGTTCCGGGTCCGTCGAACACCTCCATGGTGATCTTGCGACCCGGCGGCGCGATCGACTGCGCGTCGTGCACGGCGTCGCTGGCGATGGCCAGCAGGTCGACGCGGTGCTGCTCCAACGGCCGCTGCTGATCGAGGCGGGCCAGCAACAGCAGATCCTCGACCAACAGCCCCATCCGGCGGGACTCACTTTCGATGCGGCCCATCAACATCTCGACGTCCTTGGCCGCGCCCTGCCGGTAGAGCTCGGCGAAACCGCGGATCGTCGTCAGTGGTGTGCGCAGTTCGTGGCTGGCATCGGTGATGAACCGGCGCATCCTGTCCTCGGAGGTGCGGGCCGCCTCGGCCGACGAATCCGACGACGCCACCGCGCGCTGGATCTGCGCGAGCATTCCGTTGAGCGCCAACGAAAGTCGGCCCACTTCGGTGCGCGGGTCACGTTCGGGAACACGACGGTCGAGCTGCCCCGCGGCGATCGCCGCTGCGGTCTGTTCCACCTCCACCAGCGGGCGCAGGCTGCGGTGCACCACCCAGTAGCCGACGACGCCGAGCACCAACAGCACGGCGGCGCCGATGCCGAGTTGCGCATAGATCAGCGCGCGCACCGTGGTCTGGACGTCGGACAGGTCGATCGCGACGGTGGTGAGTTCACCGCGCAGTCCGCGCACGCTCATCGCACGCCATTTGACGTCGGAGTGGTCGACCGAGCCGACCGTGACGGGCACCGGCCCCACATCGTTGTCGGCGGGCAGCGCCGGTTCGGCGGCGCGGTCGTTGACGGCCATCCAGATGCGGCCATCGGGGTCGACCCCGCGCACGTAGAAGTTGGACGGCGGCCGGGCCGGGTTAGGGCCTTCGATCGGGGTCGGCGGCATCCGCCGCGGGGCCTGCGCCCAACTGCGGGAGGCGTCGAGCAGCGTCTGGTCGACCCGGTTGGTCAGGTCGTGTCGAAGGATCGTCGTGACGGCGATGCCCGACGCCAACAGGCCGCCCGCCACCAGCACCAGGGTGGCGGCGACCAGGCCAACCCTTAGGGGTATGCCCCGCCCGCGCCGTACCGCCATGCCCCTATTGTCGCGAACTTACTAGCGCGGTTCACGCAGGACGTACCCCACGCCCCGCAACGTGTGGAGGAGACGCTTCTCGCCGGTGTCGATCTTGCGCCGAAGATACGACACGTAGGACTCGACGACGTTGACGTCGCCGCCGAAGTCGTAGCGCCAGACGTGGTCGAGAATCTTGGGCTTCGACAGCACCGTGCCTGCGTTGATGATGAAGTACCGCAGCAGCGTGAACTCGGTCGGCGACAGCGAGACGGGCTCGCCGGCCTTCCACACTTCGTGGGTGTCCTCGTCGAGTTCGATGTCGGCGAAGGTCAGCCGCGCATTGCGGGGCTCCTCGATGCCGCGGCCGGACCGGCGCAGGATCACCCGCAGCCGGGCGACCACCTCTTCCAGGGAAAACGGCTTGGTGACGTAGTCGTCGCCGCCCAGCGTCAGGCCCGCGATCTTGTCCTGCAGGGTGTCGCGGGCGGTCAGGAACAGCGCGGGGGCGTCGATGCCGTCGGCGCGCAGCCTGCGCAGCAGGCCGAAACCGTCCATGCCGGGCATCATCACGTCCAGGATCACTGCGTCGGGCCGCACTTCGCGGGCCTTGTCCAGCGCCGCGGGACCATTGGACGCGGTATGGACCTCGAAGCCCTGGAACTTCAGGCTCACTGAGAGTAGTTCGACGATGTTGGTTTCATCGTCGACTACGAGGACGCGCGCCTCGGGCAGATTCTCGGGTAGTGCAGCCATCGCCATTCCGCTAATGTCCACGATTTCGCTTGGAATTATCCTGCACAAACCCTGTCAACTTCCTGTGAGTGTGAATCCAGGCGGTACGCGGAAGCCACGGGTGCGCCGACCTTACACCCATAGACTGGGTGCATGAACCTCGGCAAAGCGCTGACCGATTTTGCTACCGCGCCGGTACGGGTCGGCATCGCGGTTGCTGAGACGGGCCTCGACATCGCGAAGAGCGCGCTCGGCCAGGCCCAGACGGGCTCGGGTTCTGTGGCGCACATCCTGGGCATCGACGATGCGGTCGAGCGGGCGAACCGGCTGGCCAAGCTGATGGACGACGATGCCCCGCTGGGCAGGGCGCTACGGCCGAACGGTCCGGTCGACCGGTTGCTGCAGCCCGGCGGAATCGTCGATCAACTGACTGCCGAGGGTGGCCTGCTGGACCGGTTGACCGCGGAGAACGGCGCGGTGTCGCGGGCGCTGGCCCCCGGCGGGTTGGTCGATCAGATCACCGCCGAGGGCGGATTGATGGACCGGATGACGACGGACGACGGCGCGCTGTCGCGGGTCATCGCGCCGGGTGGGCTGGCCGACCAACTGCTGGCCAACGACGGCCTGATCGAGCGGGTGCTGCGCGAGGACGGGGTGGCCGACCGACTGCTGGCCGAGGGCGGCCTGCTCGACACCTTGACCGCCGAGGACGGGCCGCTGCTCAAGCTCGCCGACGTCGCCGACACGTTGAACCGGTTGGCGCCGGGACTCGAGGCGCTGCAGCCGACCATCGATGCGCTGCACGAGGCCGTCGTGACGCTGGCGCAGGTGGTGAACCCGCTGAGCAATATCGCCGACCGAATTCCGCTGCCCGGCCGCCGGCCACGCGCCCGTTCGTCGTCGCGGACCGTGACATCGCAGCGCGTTATCGACGCCGAGCAGTGACCCGATAAACTCTGCAGCCGCAGGCCCCCTTAGCTCAGTGGTAGAGCGTTCGTCTTGTAAACGAAAGGCCGTCAGTTCAATCCTGACAGGGGGCTCCACTCACTTGTCAGAGCCCGGCCTTAGCTTCGGAGCATGAGACAGTGTCGCGGCTGCGGTCTACCAATCTCGAAGCGCAGCCAAAAGATCTACTGCGGGAACGCCTGTCAGGCTTCAGCCCGCCGCGAGGCTAATACCAAGCGGTGGCTCGAATCCGGCGAGGCACGCATTGACGGACACCAGGGCCATTACATTCGCGAGTACCTCGCCGCCGCGCAGTCGGGCTGTTGCGCAATCTGTGGCGCAGCGAGCACGTGGCAAGGCCTGCCGCTCGCGTTGGTCCTGGACCACATCGACGGCGACCCGACGAACAACTGCCGGGAGAATCTGCGGTTGGTTTGTCCCAACTGTGACTCGCAGTTGCCGACGTACAAGAGCCGCAACCGTGGCAAGGGCCGCCACTTCCGCAGGCAGCGATACGCCGGCGGCCAGTCGTACTGATCGTTAGCTGTACTACGACTGACGGGGCCGTCAAAACGGGTATGCCGCCGGAATGACGGTCATCGGCTTCCACTGCTCACACGAGCAGATCAACCCGGCTCAGTTGTTGCGCGACGTCCAGCGCGCTGAGCGAGCCGGTTTCACCGCCGGCATGTCCTCGGACCACTTCAGCCCGTGGAGTTCTCGGCAGGGCGAGTCCGGCTTCGCATGGGCGTTCCTGGGCGCCGCGCTGGCGTCAACAAAGCTGCCGTTCGGTGTCGTGAATGCACCTGGTCAGCGCTATCACCCCGCGATCATCGCGCAGGCCATCGCGACCCTCGGGCAGATGTTCCCCGGCCGGTTTTGGGCGGCGCTGGGGTCGGGCGAGGCCTCCAATGAGCGGATCACCGGCGAGGTGTGGCCACGCAAGGAGGTTCGCGACCGACGCCTGGTCGAATGCGTGACCGTCATACAGCGCCTACTCGAGGGTGAGGAGGTCAGCCACGAAGGCCTTGTGCACGTCAACCGGGCACGGCTGTGGACGCTGCCCGACGTGGTTCCCGACCTCGTCGGCCCGGCCATCACACCCGAGACCGCGGCCCGCCATGCGGCATGGGCGGACGGCTTGGTCACCGTCAACCAATCGAAAGACACTCTGCAGAACATCCTTAACGCGTACCGCGAAGCCGGCGGCCGCGGGCCTGCCCGGCTGCAGATCCACCTCAGCTGGGCGCCGACCGAGGAGCAGGCTCTCGCCATCGCCCACGACCAGTGGCGCAGCAATGTTTTCGCCCCTCCGGCGTGCTGGGATGTCGAGTCGGTCGAAGCATTCGATGTCATCAGCGAGAACGTCACTCCCGAACAGGTGAAGCAAACCGTCCTCGTCTCAAGCGATTTCGGTCAGCACATCGAGTGGCTGCGGGAATACGTCGACCAGGGCTGGGACGAGCTGTACCTGCACTTCGTCGGCAAGGAGCAGTCCGGCTTCATCGACGCCTTCGGCGAACACGTTCTGCCGCAGCTGTCACCGACCGCCCCGGAGCCTCGGGCGGCGATCGTATGAGGCGCAGCGACACCGGCGATTTGTGGTGGAAGAACGCAGTCTTCTACTGCGCCGACGTGGAGACGTTCTACGACTACGACGGCGACGGCTGCGGCGACATCCGGGGCATGACCGAACGCATCGAGTACCTGTTCGACCTCGGCGTGACATGCCTGTGGCTGATGCCCTTCTACCCGACGGCCCGCAAGGACGACGGCTACGACATCACCGACTTCTTCGGCATCGACCGACGGCTGGGCACCCACGGCGACTTCGTCGAACTCGTCCGCACGGCCAAGGCAACCGGCATCCGGGTCGTCATCGACTTCGTCATGAACCACACGTCCGATGCGCACCCCTGGTTCAAGTCCGCCCGCCGCAGCGCGGACGATCCGTACCGCGACTTCTACGTATGGAGCGCCACCAAGCCCAAGTCCAGCCGCAAGGACGTGGTGTTCCCCGATCAGGAGACCAGCCTCTGGCAGCTCGACCAGCGCACCGACCAGTGGTACCTGCACCACTTCCTCAAACACCAACCCGACCTCAACATCGCGAACCCCAAAGTACAGGAGGAGATTTCACGGACTCTGGGCTTCTGGCTGGAGCTCGGGGTCTCAGGTTTCCGGGTCGACGCGGTGCCCTTCATGTTCGCGAAAGACTCAGCGCCAGGAGATCCTGGCATCTTCGACGCCAGTCAGTATCTCGGCGACGTCAGGAACTTCGTCACCAGGCGCCTCGGCGACGCTGTTCTGCTCGGCGAGGTGAACCTGCCCTACAAGGATCAACTGGCCTTCTTCGGCGGGCCGGACGGCGACGGGCTGAACATGCAGTTCGACTTCATCGGAATGCAAGCGATGTACCTGGCTTTCGCCCGCGGTGATGCCGGCCCGATCGCGAAGGCTCTTCGGCAGCGCCCGGCACTGGATCTGACCAGTCAATGGGCCAACTTCCTGCGCAACCACGACGAGCTCACCCTCGACAAGCTCAAAGACAGCGAACGGCGGGAAGTCTTCGAGGCATTCGGTCCCGACAAGGACATGCAACTCTACGGGCGCGGGCTGCGCCGACGGCTGCCATCGATGTTCGGTGGTGATCAGCGGAGGATGCGGATGGCCTATTCGCTCGCGTTCTCGTTGCCGGGGACTCCCGTCCTCTTCTACGGCGAGGAGATCGGGATGGCCGAAAACCTCGACGTCCCAGGACGACTCGCAGTGCGCACACCGATGCAATGGACTGCGGGCCACAACGGCGGGTTCTCCGGCGCCAACAAACGCAGGCTGACCCGTCCACTCCCCGACGGCATCTACGGCCCCGACCGCATCAACGCCGCCGACCAACGCCACGACCACCAGTCCTTCTGGTGGTTCATGCGCGACCTCATCTACACCTACCGGCAGCAGCCGGAGATCGGCTGGTCGGTTGCCGAAGTCCTCGAGCAGCCCAACCCTGCGGTCCTGGCACATGTCTGCCGCGAGAAGTCGGGCTGGACGATGGTGGCGCTGCACAACCTCGGGGCGGACCGCTGCATCGTCCCGATTCAACTGGCCGACATACCGGCGGGCTGCACCCTCGTCGACCTGCTCGACGGGCTCACAGAACACCAACTGGATGCCGAGGGCAGGATCGACGTCGGCCTCGACGAGTACGGCTACCGATGGATGCGCCTTCGGCGGCCAGAAGACCAGCCGATCATCTGACCCCCAGGGCCCGTTTCGCCGGAGCCGTCGCGGGTAACTCTCAGCGCACGCATCGCGGGAAAGGGATCACCATGCCACTGGACGACGACGACATCACCACCTCGGGCGGCGGCGAAGGTACTGCCGACGGCGGGTCGAACCCCGAAGGTCACGACGGCGGGGCCGACGGTACGGCGGGCGGCGAAGGCCCGGCCGACGGCGGCTCCAACCCCGAAGGTCACGACGGCGGGGCCGACGGTACGGCGGGCGGCGAAGGCCCGGCCGACGGCGGCTCCAACCCCGAAGGCCATGACGGCGGTGCCGACGGAACCGCATGACGGCTTCGCGGCGCTGAGTCGCTGCATCGCGATCGACCCGGAATCCTTCGCCACCGAGTTCTGGGGTCATAAACCGTTGCTCAGCCCAGCGACTGAGCTGCCGCGTGATTTCCGGGACCTGCTCTCACCTGAGACGGTCGACGAACTGATCGCCGAGCGCGGGGTACGCGCGCCGTTCATCCGGATGGCCAAGGAAGGCGACGTCCTGGCCAAGGACTGTTACCTCGGGCCTGCCGGATTCGGCGCGGAGATGCCGGACCAGGTGGACTCCGCCAAGGTGCTCGCCCAATTCGCCTCTGGCGCAACGATTGTGCTGCAGGGCCTGCATCGACTGTGGCCTCCGCTGATCGACTTCGTCCGACAAGTCGTCGACGATGTCGGCCATCCGGTGCAGGCGAACGCCTACATCACACCGCCCAGCAATCGCGGCTTCGACCCGCACTACGACGTCCACGACGTGTTCGTCCTTCAGGTCGCCGGGCAGAAGCGGTGGATCGTGCACGAATCCGTACACAGCCATCCGCTGCCCTCGCAGCCGTGGACTCGCTACCGTTCCGCGATCGCAGAACGGGTGAGCGACGATCCGGTGATCGACACGGTGCTGTCCGAGGGCGACGCGCTGTACCTACCGCGTGGCTGGGTGCATTCGGCGCAGGCGTTGGACACCACGTCCATCCACCTGACGGTCGGCGTATCCACGGTCACCGGTGTGGATGTCGCGCGCGCGGTCGTCGACCAGTTGGCGGCGACCGAAGCGTTCCGACGGTCGTTGCCGCTGGGCCGAAATCCCACCGACGAGGATGAGATCATCGCGACGGTGACGAAAGTGATGGCGGAAATGGTCGATGCGCTGCGCGACGGGGCGGCCACCGTCAGCGCAGGCGCCGCCGCACAGTTGATCCAGGGGCACGCCAAGCAGACACGGCCCGTCGCCGTGCGCCCGCTGGCCGCGTTCGGCGCTTCGGAATCCGCTGTGACCACCCGGGTCCGTTGGCGCCGTGGGCTGGTGGCCACGATGGCACACACCGACGGACGGCTCGTCCTGCGATTGCCCGACAAGGTGATGACGTTCCCGATGTCGTGCGCGGAGGCCGTTGCGGCGCTTCACCGAGGGCTTGCCGTCGACGCGGCAACGATGCCGGGTCTCGACCGCACCGACGCCGCAGTGCTGATCCGTCGGTTGCTTCGAGAGGCCGTTGTCGAGCCGGACAACGGATGACCGCGGCCAGGCGAACGCCATGCAGCGATCAGTCGCTTGCCCGTGGCGATCCGATGTACGGCACCGCTTCGGCGGGCTCGTCGTGGGTGCTGCTCGAATTGCCAGGCGGCTGGGGACATTCGGCGTTCCTTCGGTCCCCGGCGATCATCGATCCCGAACTCGGCCGCGCCATCGTCCGCCGCGTCGAGACGGCGAAGATGCGCATCGCGGCGATACGCAAGCACGGACGCCGGCCAGCCACGCCGCGATGGCGATGGTTCATCGCGCACGCCGATGTCGGCGGCGAAGTGCTGTACGGCGGGGAGGTGGCTCATCCGCGCGAGTACCTGGACATCGCCCTCGACGGCAGTGACGGCACCGTGCAGACGGATCCGCTTGTCGCGGTCTGTGCGCACGGTAAGCACGATCAGTGCTGCGCTGTTCGGGGTCGCAGCGCGTGTAAGGCGATCGCGGCGAAGTACCCCGACTTCACTTGGGAGTGCTCGCATTTGGGCGGGGACCGGTTCGCGGCCACCATGCTGGTGTTGCCGGAAGGGCTGTGTTACGGACGGGTCGACTCGACCGATTCGGCGGATCTCGTGCGGTTGTATCTCGAGGGGCGGGTTGACAACGCGTTTCTGCGGGGTCGTACCTCGCTGCCGCATGCCGTCCAGGCCGCGCAGTACTTCGCCCGCGAGGCCACCGGTGACGACCGCATCGCCGGCTTGCCACCAGTCGAAGTCGAGCGGGGCGAGCACCGGATCCGCGTGGTGCTCAGCAGCGAAACAGGACCGCTCGAAGTCTGCCTCACCGAGGAGATGTCGGAGCCGCTGTTCTCGCAATGCCATGCGCAGGTGTCCGGCCGGGTGCGGACCTTCACGCTCGCGTCGATCACCACACCGCCGGGATGAATCGGCGCAGCCCCACCCGTTCCGGGCGTTAGGAAGCAGTCACGGATACGGAGGAGCGGTCATGAGCTTGGACAACATTTCGGACCTCGGCACGCAGGGTCTCGACGAGTTGGTGCCGTCGCGCTACGCCCTGCAGGTCGGCGATCTCGACGTGCTGGTGATCAGCGACGGCATGCTGCCGATACCGGCCCAGACGATGGCGTACAACGCCGACTCGGCCGACCTGGCCGGCTGGTTGGACGGCAATTTCCTGCCGCCGGACGTGCTCGACTGGCCGCTGAACGTGGCGGTGGTGCGCAGCGGCAGCCAGACCATCCTCATCGACGCCGGATTGGGCGGCGAGTTCCCCGACTTCCCGCGGGCGGGACAGCTGGCAATGCGGTTGCACGCCGCGGGCATCGACCCCGCATCGGTGACCGACGTCGTGCTGACCCACATGCACATGGACCACGTCGGCGGACTGCTCGGCGACGGCCTGCAGCAGGAACTCAGCCCAGACCTGCGGGTCCATGTGGCAGCCGCGGAAGCGGAGTTCTGGGAGGCGCCCGACTTCTCCCACACCCACATGCCCGCCCCGGTGCCCGACGCGCTGCGGTCCGCCGCCTCCCGGTTCCTCGACGAATACCGCGGCCGGTTACGACCGTTCGAGACCGAGCACGAGGTGGCGCCAGGAGTGCTGGTGACCAAGACGGGCGGCCACACCCCCGGACACAGCGTGGTCCGGCTGGCGTCGGGGGGCAACGCGTTGACGTTCGCAGGCGATGCGGTGTTCCAGGTCGGATTCGACCAGCCCGACTGGTTCAACGGCTTCGAACACGACCCCGAGGAAGCGGCCCGCGTCCGGGTCCGTCTGCTGCGCGAACTCGCGGCGACAGGCGAGGCGCTGGTGGCCACGCACCTGCCGTTCCCGTCGGTCTGCCATGTGGCGGCCGCCGGTGACGTGTTCCGGTGCGTGCCCGCCGTCTGGGACTACGGATTTCCACGATGGTCATGCCCTCTGGCGGCACTTCAGGAGGCGGCGGCTCACCCGGCGGTGGCGGCGGTGGTGGCGGCGGCGCAGGCGGGATGCCGTTGCTGACGTTGATCGTGATGATCGACCCAGGAATCGTCTTCCCGCTAGGTGACGTACCGACGACGGCGCCGTAGGACGCGGAGCTGTTCACCATCGTCGTCTTCTCGGCGACCTGGAATCCGGCGTTGCGCAACCGCTCTCGCGCAGCATCAACCTTCATGCCGGACACGTTCGGCACCTGGCTGCCCGACGTGCCGTCGACATAACGCAGGTCGGTCGGCGGCAGGTGCACCTCACCGAAATCCGTGGCGATCGGCTTCATCGCCTCGAACCAGGTGCGGGCGGGCTCACTACCGCCAAACAGGTTGCCGCTGCCGCACTTCCGCAACGGGAATGAGCAGATGCCGGACGGATTGCTCGAATCGTCGAAGATGTAGTTGGCCGCCGCGTACTGATTCGTGAACCCCACAAAACCCGCCGACCGATGTGCTTCGGTGGTGCCGGTCTTCCCCGACATCGGCAGATCCCACCCAACCGACGACGCCGCGCCTGCCGCGGTGCCCGGGCTGACGGAGTCCTTGCTCAGCGCGTTCGCCATCGTGTTGGCCAGCCCCTCAGGCACCGCCTGGTCACATGGTTGTCCTTCCACCGGCACGTCGTTGCCGTGGCGGTCGACGATCGCAACGATCGGGTTCGGCAGGCACCACGTGCCGCCCGAACCCAGTGTCGCCGCCACGTTGGCCAACTCGAGCGCGTTGAGCTGGAACGGCCCCAGCGTGAACGAGCCGATGTTCTGCCTCTTGATGAAATCGGCCAAACTCTCGTTGCTTTCGGGGTCGTACGACCTGGCGGTCCCCGGAAGGGCATAGGACCGAAGCCCCATCCGCACCGCCATGTCGACCGCGCGCGGAACGCCGACCTGTTGAATCAGCTTGGCGAAGGCGGTGTTCGGCGATACGGCCAACGCGTCGGTGACCTTCAGCGAGCCGCGGTAGTTCCCGGCGTTGCGCACACACCATGTCTCCTTCGGACACCCCGGCGTATCGCTGCTGCCGAGCCCGCGCGCCTGGAACGACCCAGGCACATCCAGCTGGAAGTCGATGCCCATGCCCATGTCGAGCGCCGCCGCGGTGGTGAAGATCTTGAATATCGAGCCTGCACCATCGCCGACCAGTGAGAAGGGCAGCGGCTGCATCGTCTCGTGTTCATGGTCGTTCAGCCCGTACCGCCGGTTACTCGCCATCGCCAGCACGTAGTGCGTGTCCTTGCCCGGTTTGATCACGTTCATCACGCTGGCGACACTGTCGAGGTCCGGGTCGGCCATCTTGTCCACCGCCGACTTGACCGACGCCTGCACCTTCGGGTCCAGCGACGTGCGAATCAGATATCCGCCGCGAGCCACCTGCTCCTTGCTGATGCCGGCCCGTGCCAGGTAGTCCAGCACGTAGTCGCAGAAGAAGCCGCGATCGCCCGCGGCGATGCAGCCGTTCGGCAACCCGTTCGGCTGCGGCAGTACACCCAGGGGTTGCGCCTTCGCCGCGCGCAGCTCGTCGGCGCGCTGGGGCAGATTCTCGATCATGGTGTCCAGCACGATGTTTCGCCGGCTGATCGCGCTGTCGGGATTGGTGTAGGGATCGTGCTGACTGGTCGACTGCACCAGCCCGGCCAGCAGCGCGGCCTGCTGCCAGTTCAGTTCGGAGGCGTTGATCCCGAAGTAGGTCTGCGCGGCGTCCTGCACGCCGAACGCACCGTTGCCGAAATACACCAGGTTCAGATAGCGGGTCAGGATTTCGGCTTTACTGATGGCCTTGTCCAGCGCCAGCGCCATTCGGATCTCGCGCATCTTGCGCGCCGGGGTCAGCGCGACGGCGGCACGCCGCTGTGCGTCGGTCTGCGCGGTGACCAACAACTGGTAGTTCTTCACGTACTGCTGCTCGATCGTCGAACCGCCGCGCGTGTCCGGATTACCCGCGAGGTACCCGGACAACCCCGTCAACGTGCCCGGCCAGTCCACGCCGTTGTGTTCGGCGAAGCGCTTGTCCTCGATCGAGACGATCGCCAACTTCATCGCGTTCGAGATCCGGTCCGTCGGCACCTCGAACCGCCGCTGCGTGTACAGCCAGGCGATCGGCTGGCCTTGCGCGTCGACCATCGTCGTCACCTGCGGTACATCACCAGCGATCAGTTGCGACGACCCGTTGGCGACGACGTCGGCCGCGCGGTTGGACATCAACCCGATGCCGCCGACGACAGGAAACATCAAGGCCGCCGCCAGCGCTCCGGCCATCACGCAACAGCCGGCCATCCTCCTGACGCATGCCCACGTCGGCCGCCCCTCCGACACGCGTTCAGGTTATTCGCAGGCGCCGCCCGAATACCGCGTAATGATGAAACCCGTTCTGCCAGCTAGACCTTGAACCGACCGGCGAGCCCTCGCAGCGGAAGGTCCGCACTGGTGAGCAGTCCAGGCGGCGCCTCGACCACCGACTTGATCGCATGCAGCGCGGGCATGCCAGTCACCGTCATGCCGATCGAGGCGAAGTTGTCGGGATTCGACAGATCCACTCCGGGTTTCGGGAAGATCATGTGTTTGTTGTAGACACAGGGGTCGCCCTTGATCTGAGTGATGTAGCAGCCCTTGATATCCCAATTCGGATCGGTGTGCGGCGTCATCTGCCACTCCAGGTGGGTCTCCACCCGTGGCACGCCGTCGACCATGCCCTGATACTTGATGTAGTTGCCGCCCAGCGAACCTTTCGGCAACACATACCATCCCAGATTGACGTCCTTGGTGCATGCGCCCAATTCGTAGCTGAACTTGACCTCGTCGAGTTGCAGATCGAAGCAGTCGGCCATCATCAGCACGCTGTCGGCGAACACCCGGGTGTACTTCTCGAGCTTGCCAGGGATGCTCGGATCGTCGACCGGCAGGCCGTAGCCCACCTCGATCCAGGTGTCCTTGCTGTGGTGGCATGACACGTCGACGGACTCGATGGTGGTGACGTTCTCGATCTCGGCGACGTCGGCCGAGCAGACCACGCCGAGAATCTGGTTCAGTCCGGGATTCATGCCCGTGCCGTAGAAGGACGACGAGCCTCGCTCGCACGCCTCGGCCAGTAACTGGCTGACCGGCTTACCCGACGGATGCGGATGGTTGGTGTCGCGGTGCCAACCGGTGATCCAGTCGGCCGTGGTGACGATGTTGATGCCGGCCTCGAGCACATTGACGTAGAGGTCCTCGTCGGGGAAGACCCCGTGGAACGTCAGCACGTCGGGTTTGGCGGCGATGATCTCGTCGATGGTGCCGGTGGCGATCACGCCGTTGGGTTCGATGCCCGCCAGTTCGCCCGCGTCCTTGCCTATCTTCTCCGGCGAGTAACAGTGCACCCCCACCAGTTGCAGGTCGGACTGGGCTCCATAGCGCCTGATCATCTCGGATCCCACGTTGCCAGTGGCGACCTGAAACACGCGAATCGGCTTGTTCGACAACAGGATCAACCCTTCTGATCGGTCGAGGCAAGGTCCGCGGCGCTGCCTCCGCGGCCGTCGGGATAGAACTGCATGGCCCATTTGCGGATCGCGGTGAAACCCTCGTACTCCGAGCTGGCCAGCGCGGGCGGATCGGAGTAGCGCTGATGCGACCAGATGTGGATGTCCTGACGGAACTGGCGGATGATCTCCTCGCCGAACTCGGCGGCTTTTCGCGCGGCCCGCTCGGAGTCCTTGCCGGGGGTGCGGCCGATGTAGGCCATGAACCGGACATCGGAGGTCGACTCGTCGACCGGGGTGATCGCCGAGATGGTGCGATTGTCGACCATCCCCCAGCTCTTGGTCACGGCGATGCCGAGCCCGCCGTTGATCGCCTCGACGCCACTACGGACGTCGTCGATGGACTGCTGATCGTCGCCCTCGAACGTGATCGTGAAGTCGACGTAGGAGACCGGTTCGGCGAAGTCATGCCTGGTGAAGATCGGGTTGATCGGCGTCTGGTGGACGTATTTGAAGTGCGCGAAGTCGACGCCGTTCTCCAGCACGTACTGCGGGTGCAGTTCGTGGCCACGCTCGAACAACCGCTGCTGCGGGTAGTAGTCGGCCACGCTGCTGCCGTCCCGGAAACTGGCGAACACGTCGGGTGCGTCGAAGTAGGGTTCGCGGCCCTCGACGTCGTGCCAGATGTAGATCGACTCGTTGCGCTCGACCACCGGATAGGTCGTCATCCGCCTGCCGCGGTTGGGTCTGCTCTCGTAAGGGATGCACACGTTGCGGCCCTCTTGGTCCCACTGCCAGCCGTGGAACGGGCACTGGATCACCTCGCCGACGACGTGCCCGCCGAACCCGAGGTGCGCGCCGAGGTGTTCGCAGTATGCGTTCATCACCGTGACCCGGCCGGACTCGGATCGCCACGCGACCAACTCCTGGCCGAAGTACTTCATCGCGTGGACGTCGCCGACGCCGACCTCGTCTGACCACGCGACCTGGAACCAGCCCGTCGGCTTCATGGACAGTGGCGGCTTGGCCATGTCGACAAGAATCACAGAGGGCTCTATCATTCGTCAAGTGCCGGACCCGATGACCCGACGGAGCAACCGCCGCGGCCAGGCGACGCGCGACGCCATGCTCGACGCGGCACTTCGCGCGCTGGCAACGGGTGATGTCGCCGCGGCGTCGGCCAACCGCATCGCGAAAGACGCGGGCGCCACCTGGGGCGCGGTCAAGTACCAGTTCGGCGATATCGACGGCTTGTGGGCAGCGGTGTTACGGCGCACCGCGGAGCGGCGCGGTCAGTTGCCGTCGAACGCGAATCCCCTTGCGCCGCTTCGAGAACGGGTGGCGGCGATCATCGACCTGTTGTTCGACGGGTTGTCCGCACCGGATTCGCGCGCGATCGAGACGCTGCGCGCCGCCCTACCCCGCGACGGCGCCGAGTTGGAACGGCTCTACCCGCGCACAGCCGCTGAGTTGCAATCGTGGGGACGGAGCTGGATCGAGGCGTGCCAGCAGGCGTTCCGCGACGTCGATGTCGACCCCGAACGCGTGCGCGAGGTCGCCTCATTCATCCCCGGCGCGATGCGCGGCCTGGCCTCCGAACGCCAACTGGGTTCGTACTACGACCTGGATCTGGCGCGGCGTGGGTTGACCAACGCCATCGTGGCGTACGTCCACCGTCCGGCCTGCGACTGAGTCGACGTCAACGACCTGACTCGTCGGGCACGTCGTGTCGGGTTTGGTGCCGGCCAGGGGCGTCCTGGTCGCCGTCACGGTGGTCGAGCTCTCGTTGCAGCTCGCGCTGGTCGTCGGTCGCCTCTCTGGCGTCCTTCGGCGTGCTGGGTGCGTCCTGTTGGTGCGTCATGTCGACCGCAGGGTGGCCCGATCTGGCGCTGGCGAAACCTGTGTCCGGCACGGATACCAAAGCAGGCCTCCCCCATCGCTTTGACGGGGAAGGCCTGCCTGTCGAAGGAGTTACTTGCCGCCCTTGGCGTGCTTCGGGCCGATCTTGGCGTGCTTCGGGCCCGCGGTGCTCTTGGCCGCGCCGCCGGACGTCGACGTGCTCGAGGACGCCGACGTGTCGGGCTTCGAGGCCGATGCGCTGTCGGCGGTGGTCGAACCGGTGGTGTCACCGCCGGCCTTGGTGGACTCCGAGCCCGAGGTCGGCTTCGGGTCGACCTTGTTTCCGGTCGTCACGTCGGTGCCCCCGTCGGTGGACTTGGTCGACTCGGGCTTGGTCGTCGAAGTCGTCGAATTGGTCGAATCCTTGGTGGCGCTGGTGGATTCGGTCGTCGTCGACTTCGTGTCGGTGCTCGCGGGCTTCTCCGCAGCCGGCGCGGTCGCCTCAGCGGAGGTGTCCGACTTGGCCGGGGCAGTCGACTCCGCGGCGGAGCCCGTCTTCAGCGTGATCGTCTTGGCCGGCGCGGCGGGCAGCGCCGCAGCCGCGGTCAGCGTCGAGGTCTTCACCGCGGGCGTGACCGCAGGCGGAACAAGCGCCTTCGCAATCGCCTGCGCCAGCGCTTGCAGCGAGTTGATGGTGCCTGCGAGTTGGACGGTCAGCGGGTTCAACGACGTGATATTGAGTGGCCCGCTCAGGAGGCCGCCTGCCACGACGGTGACCAAATCCGGGGGGAAGCCGGCAACGGAGGCCAGGTTCGGTCCGAACCCGCCGTTCAGCACGCCATCCAAGACGGTTGCCGGGCCGTTGACGATGGCCGCCAGCGCACCCACCGGGTTGCCGGCGCCGATGGCCGCGCCGACATTGTCGAGCGCAGCACCGAAGGCGCTCGCGCCGCTGATCGCCGGCCCTAGGAGCCCGGTGACGACCTGCGAGAGAGGCGACACCACACCACCGTCCTGGACGGCATTGATCACGTTCACCACATTCTGCAAGGGGTTCGAGATGATCGTCCCGAGCGGCCCGACGCTGTTGATCGCGTCCACCACTGCCTGCAACGGCGTGGTGACGGTGGCGGCCAGGAGCGGCTGAATCGTCCCTTGGACCGGGAACACCGTCGCAATGGCGGCGCTCAGCACGTTGTTGATTGCGTCCTCGACGCTGCCCTTTGTCAGGTCACCGAGGGCGGCCTGCAGCAGCGGCGGCGCTGTCGACGTCACCGCGGTGGAGATTTGACCGAGTGCCGTTTGAATCGCCGTGAGGAGGCCTTGAACCGCGCCGGGCTCGGTTCCGGCGAGCCCTGACAACAGAGTCGTCGCGGCGTTTGGCAGAGCCGCGATCGTCCCCAGTGGGGAAGTTGTCGGTAGCACCGCGGCGAGGGCCTTGACCGTCGCGATCTGGTTCGCGAGCACCTGACTCAGGATCGGTGTCGGATTTGCCTGCGCGGCCTTCAGGATGGCCTGCAGATTGGTGACGGCCTCCTGAAACACCTGCGGGTAGCTGATTGGGGTGGTCGCCAGCTCTGCGGCGGCCAGCTCGACCGACCTGGCTACCTGCGCCGGGCTCGGAACGTGGACGTCGGGTAGTGCCGGCGCGATCGGAGATACGGCTATCACGCTGGCGCCGACCAGCGCGATGCCCGCGGTGGCGTATGGACGGCTGGCAACTTGCATTGAAAAACCCCTTGGCTGGTCATCGCCGGCACTGCCGGAACTTACTTGCGAGTAATGTCACAAGCAGCGATGACTTAATCACCAACGGCGTTAGTTGCCTATCGCGTGATCTGATGATCTCTCGGGAGCCTCGCAGTAGATGTTTGCCAAAATGCGTTGCAGCCGAGCGTCTTTGCAGTTCACCGACGCTTTCACGTCAGATCAGAAGTCGCCGTGGACGACCGATATCCCTCGATTGGGCCGCCGTGGCGCGCCGTCTCACACGTTCCGACGAGCCAACGCAAGCCACCGAAGCGCTGCGGTAGCGACTGCGCGGTCGATCTCGCGTGTTTGCGCTACCAGGCGCACCGGACCAACGGAATCATTCTGGCGAATCGGCGTTAGTCACTACGTAACACTGTTCGGCCCGTCGGGGGTGCGTGGCCTCAAAGCACCGATATGGGGCGCGACGGAATGAACGACTGATGGCGCGGATCGCGCTACGAGGGCGCAGCGACGCGATGTCGAAGGCGCTGAACGCTCTGGATCGAGCGGCCCGCACCGGCCAGGGCGCCGTGGTCGTGGTCAGCGGCGAACCCGGTATCGGCAAGTCGGCGGTGCTGCGTGCCATCGTCGAACAGGCCTCACGTGCCGGGTACAAGGTGGGCAGCGGCAAGGCTGAACAAGGCGACCAGATCGCACCCGGTGCACCGCTGCTGGTGTCGCTTCGCTCGGGCCCTCACCCGCTGTTGCCTGCCGACGCGTTCGCCAGTCTCGCGCCGCTCTACGACCAGCCGCTGTGGCTGGTCGACCGGATCAGCGCGCTGCTCGAGGAGTTGGCCGCGCACGGGCCGGTGCTGATCGCCATCGACGACGTGCAGTGGGCCGACCGGCTGACCAGGTTCGCGCTGCGCGTCCTTCCCGCGAGGCTGGCCGGGTCTCCCGTGGTGTGGGCGGTCACCAGTCGGTGGCAGCCCAGCGACCCGCTCGACGAATTGATCGCCGGCATCGACGACGCCACCACAATCACCCGCATCGAACTCGGGCCGCTGACGCTCGCCGACATCGACGGCATCGCGACCGATCTGCTCGGCGCCGAACCGTCCGTGCAGACCCGCAAACTTCTCGGCGGCGTCGGCGGCAACCCGTTCTGGGCCGTGCAGGTGATCGAGGGGCTGGCCCGACGGCACCAGCGCGGACAGGACGCCGGTGACCTGCACGCCGAGTTGTCCGTCGGCGTCCGGGCGCGGGTCGGCAGCTTGTCGGGGCCCGCGGCCGCCCTTATCAGGCTGGCCGCCGTATGGGGTCGCGCCATGACCCTCGCCGACGCGGGGCACCTGCTCGGCAGCATGTCGGAAGCCCAACTCGCCTTACTGGCCCGCGAAGGCGTCGACAACGGACTGCTCGGCAGCGTCGACGGTGAAGTCTTCTTTCCGCACGACCTCGTCCGCGAAGCCGTGTACGCGGACATCCCGCCGGGAGACCGTCGCGCGCTGCACCGCGCGTGCGCCCGCTTCATCGTCGGCGACGGCCGTTCGGCGCTGGCCGCGGCCAACCATTTCCGCGCGTGCGCCACCAAAGACGACGAGGAAGCCGTGCTCGCCTTGGAACAGGCGGCCAGGGAATGCATGGTGTCGATGCCCGATCAGGCCGCCGAACTGGCGCAGCAGGCGTTCGCGCTGACGACCCAGGGGCATCCGCTCTGGCTGCTGGCAGGCGAGCGCACGGTCGAGACGCTGGTCAATGTGCAGCGCGACGGCGAGGCGTTGGCCGTCGCGGATCGGCTACTCGCGGTCGCGGACGATGCCGAGACCATCGCCCGCGTCGAATTGCAGGCCTGTCGTGCGCTGTGGTGCGCCAACGATTGCGAACAGATGGAACGCCGGGCGGGCGCCGCTCTGGCGATCGCCGGAGTGTCAGCGGCTGCGCGCGCTCAGCTGTCCGCGGCGCAGGCGTTGGCCGCGTCGCGCACCCAGTCGGCGGCGCGCGCCGAGACCATGGCGCAGGCCGCGCTTGCCGAGGGAAACCGCCTCAGCGACACCTATTCTCAGCGCCTGTCCGTCGTCGCGTTGATCGAGACGGCCCGCAACGAGGGCCGCCATCGACTCGCGCTCGAGCGGTTCTCCGACCTTCGCCGGCTGTCGGATTCGGCGTACGAAGCCGAGGAGATCCGCACCCTGCAGCACCTCGACCGTTACGACGACGCCGAAGCCATGCTGGTCAAGATCCGCGAAGCGCATCAGGACGCCGACAGCCAGGCGCCCGCGATCCTGTACGCGCAGATGTGGCAGGACCACAACCTGGGTCGGTTGGATGCCGCCGAGGCGGGCGCGCGCACCCTGTTGCGCCTTGCCGACGAGACAGGGAACTACGGGTTCCGGCTCAATGCCAGGATGGTGCTCGCCGCGGTAGCCAGGTACCGGGGCGAATTCGCAAGGGCGACCGAGCTGTTGGCCCCGGTCGCGGCCGAGGAGACGGTACCGCGGCTACGGTTGATGCAGGGCTGGCTGAAGGCCAGTGCAGGTGACTACGCGGCCAGCCTCGCGATCCTCAATCCGCTGCTCGACGGTATCGAGGACTTCCGTGACCCGTGGCCGTGGTCGCCGCCGTGGATGCGAATCCTGGCGCGGATCGGCCTGGACGGCGGAGATCGCGAGTTCGCACGCAAGGCGGCCCACATCGCCGACCTTGCGGCACAGCGCAATCCGGGTGTGCCCACGCTGGAGGGCACCGCGTTGCACATCCACGGTTCGTTGACAGGCGACTCCGCGCTGCTTGCCAGGGCGGTACAGGTACTGCGTGAATCGCCGCGTCCGCTACTGCTGGCCGATGCGCTCACCGATTACGGGTCGACGCTGTTGGCCGTCGACCGGTCCCGCGAGGCGATCGACGCGCTGCTGGAAGCGGCCGAGATCTACCAACGCGTCGGCGCCCAATCCGGCAGCCGTACCGTGGCGAAACTTCTTCGCAGCCACGGCATTCGCGGCGTCCGGATCAGTGCGCCCGCGCCAAGGCCTGCGACCGGCTGGGCGGCACTGACGCCTACTGAGTACCGGGTGGTCGACCTGATCAGCACCGGGCACACCAACCGCTCGGCCGCGGCCGAGCTCGGGGTATCGCCGAACACCGTCAACACCCACCTGAGGGCGGTGTTCCGGAAGCTGGACGTCAAGTCCCGGGTGCAACTGACGATCGCGCACCGCGAGCACACATCCGGGTCGTCGGGGACAGGCTCTTAACCGCCTGCCGATTTTGCGCCTGATCGTGATGATCGACTGGCGCAGACGTTACGGTTCACCCGTGGCGAACTCCCAAGATCCGTTCGGGCTCGTCGGCATGGCGTCGGGTGTCGCGAAGTTCTGGCTTCGCACGTCCATCCGCACCCAGGAACAGTTGATGGCGCTGCTCGGCGAGCAGCCCGAGGAGTCCGAGCCTGCGAGCCCGGCACAGCCGCCCGCCAAGGAGCCCGACACCGATGCGCTGAGCTCGAAGATGCGTGGCCTGTTGGACCGGGCGCTGGACAACAGCACCAGCAGCAGCCGGATGGAGTTGTTCCACCACATCCTCGACCAGTTGGTCGCCGACGAGGCGCGGATTATCAGCGCACTGTCTGACGGGTCGTCGTCGCCGGTGGTGAGCGTGCACGACTGGACCCGCCGTCGTGTTCAGGGCCGGGCGGTGCTGGAGAATGCGTCGCTGATCGGGCGGACGGCCAACGTCGCATTGCCCGAGATGGTTCCGTCGTATGTCAGCCACCTGCTGTCGCTCGGCCTGGTGGAGATCGGACCGGAAGACCCCGATCTCAAGGACGACTACGAGGTGCTGATGGCGGAGAGTTCGGTGCTCGCCGCGATCAAGACCGCCTCGCGCGGACCGCTGGCCGCGAAAGTCGACAAGTACACGCTGACGTTGTCCAGCCTTGGGCAGGCGTTGTGGGCGGCGACCATGCAACAGGACGGCCCGTGACCCATCTCGTGGTCGCGCTGCAGACCTGGGATGAGATCAAACATGACTTCGGTGCCAACTGGCTGATCTACCTTTCGATGCCGTTCGTGGCGGCGTTCGTCGGCTGGAGCACGAAAATCGTTGCGCTGGAGATGATTTACCGGCCGCTGGAATTCAAGGGCATCGGACCGGTCGGCTGGCAGGGCATCGTGCCGCGACGAGCAGGCAAGGTGGGCTCGAAGACCATCGAATTGCTGACGGCGAACCTGCTCAAACCCCAAGAGTTGCTCGAGCGCATCGATGCCGCCGAAGCCGTTGAGGCGCTGCGAGTTCCGCTCAACCAGGCGATCGACGAGATCACCCGCGACCTCGCCGAGGAAATCCGCCCGGGGCTGTGGGACTCGCTACCCGATGCCGCCAAAAGAGCCATCCAGGAACGGATTCACGCACAAGCCCCGCGTGTCACCGAGAACCTGCTCAACGGGATGAAGGCGGACCTGGACCGCTACGTCGACCTGCAATTCCTCGCCGTCACGACGCTGGTGCGCAACAAGGACAAACTCATCAAGCTGATGCGCGGCCTCAGCGACGACGCGATGGCGTTCGTGCGGCGCAGCGGGATCTACTTCGGCTTCGCTATCGGGCTGGTGCAGATGGTCGCATGGGCGTTGTTCAAGAATCCGTGGATCATGCCTGCGTTCGGTTTCGCCGTCGGCTTCCTCAGCGACTACATCGCGCTGAACATGTTGTTCCGGCCGGTGCAGCCGAAGAAGTTCTTCGGCATCGTCAGGTTCCAGGGGCTGCTGCACGCCCAACGCGACAAGATCACCCGCGATTACGCCAGGATCCTCGCCGACGACCTTTTCGCGCCGCAGATCCTCTTCGACGGCATCATCTCCGGCCCCGGCTCGGACAAGCTGTTCGCGTTGGCCGCCAAGGAAGTCGAGGCGGCGGTCGACGCGCAGACCGGGATCGCGGGCCCGATCGTCGCGCTCGCGGTCGGCACCAAACGCTATCGCGCACTGAAGGACCGAGTGGTCGAGCTTGTCCTCGAACGGTTCCCGTCCACCTTGCTCAAAGCGCAGGACTACGCGGCCGACGTCATCGACCTCGAGAACACCATCGTCGAGAAGATGAACCAGCTCACCAATGAGCAGTACGAATCGATCCTCCGGCCGGTCTTCAAGGACGACGAGCCGTTGATGGTCGCCGTAGGCGGCGTCCTCGGCGGGGTGGTCGGCGAGCTGCAGGTGCTGATCATCGAACAGTTCGGGCACTGACCGCGCCCAATCCGCTGTCAACCGCGGTCAAGGGGGGCCACACTGAGAAGGTCTCCGGGGGGAGGAATCGGTGGCCGAACGCAGCGAGCGCACCACGCGGGTGTCGCGGGCTTCGACGGAGCTGAACCAGGCGTTACGAGATGCCCGCGAACAGTCCGCAGCCAGCCGGCAGATCCTCGCTGCGCTCGGCAGGGCCGACGCCGACCCGGGGGCGATCCTGGACACCATCCTCGAGCGCGCCGAAATCCTGTGTCGGGCCCAGGCCGCCAACCTGTACATCCCCGAGGGCGATGCGTTCCGGTTGTCCCGTGCGTCGGGCAAGATCCCCGAAGAGTTCCGCAGGTACCTCCAGGACCACCCGCTGGCCAGGAACAGTTCGTCCACCGTCGGCCGTGCGGCGGTGGAGAAGCGCACGGTGCAGATCGCCGACGTGCTCAGCGACGCCAGCTATGGCCGTCCCGATCTACAGCAACTGGCGGGCTACCGCACGCTGCTGTCCACCCCGATGATGCTGCAGAACGAGGTCGTCGGGGTGCTGTCGATGTGGCGGACCAGCGCCCAGCCGTTCAACGCCCGCGAATGCGAACTCCTCGAGGAGTTCGCCGTCCAGGGCGCGATCGTGATGCGACAGGTGGCGCTGCTCCGCGAACTCGGCAGCAAGGTGGCACAACTCGAGGCGCTGCGTGACGTCGGCGACGCGGTCGGTTCCACCCTCGACCTCGACGAGGTGCTCGACCAGATCGTCAGCAACGCGGTGCGGCTGACCGCGACCGACGGCGGTTCGATCATGGAGTACGACGAACCGAGCAACTCGTTTCACGTTCGCGCCACCGCAGGCACCGACCCTGATCTGCTGAAAGCGTTGCGCGCCATGGTGATCGACCGCGACTCGACGCTTGTCGGACGTGCGGCCACCGCCCACCGCACCCTCGAGGTGCCGGACCTGACCACCGTCGACCTCGATCCGCATCTGGAGGCGTTGTATCGCAACGGCTGGCGGTCGGTGCTCGCGGTGCCCATCCTGCGCGGCGAGCGGATTCTCGGTGTGCTGGTGATCCGACGGCGCAGCACAGGGTCGTTCGGCCCGTACGTCGAGTTACTCGAGACGTTCGCCGGGCAGTCCGCACTGGCCATCGTCAACGCGCGGTTGTACGGCGAATTGCAAACCAAGACAATAGAACTCGAAGTCGCCAGCCAACACAAATCCGAGTTCCTGGCCAGCATGTCGCACGAATTGCGCACCCCGCTCAACGCGGTGATCGGCTTCTCGGAGGTGTTGTTGGATCGGATGTTCGGCGAGCTCAACGAGCGCCAGGACGAATACCTGCGCGACATCTGGACCTCCGGCAAGCACCTGCTCGAGTTGCTCAACGAGATCCTCGACCTCTCCAAGGTCGAGGCTGGCCAAATGGTATTGGAGCCAACCACGTTCAACGTCGGCACCGCAGTGGAGTACTGCCTGGCGATGGTCCGCGAACGGGCGGCTCAACACGGCATCACCGTCGACGTCGACGTGGCCGACGAGATCAGCACGATCGACGCCGACGAGCGGAAGTTCAAGCAGGTGGTGCTCAATCTGCTGACCAACGCCGTCAAGTTCACTCCCGACGGCGGATCGGTGTCGCTGCGCGCCTACCGCGAGCAGGACGACCTCGAGATCACGGTGACCGACACCGGCATCGGGGTACCTCTCGAGGACCAGGAGCGGATCTTCGAGTCATTCCAACAGGGCCCCCGCGGCGCGCCGAAAGAGGAGGGTACCGGCCTCGGACTGACGCTGTCCCGCCGGTTCGTCTGGCTGTGGGGCGGGCGGATGTGGCTGCACAGCACCCCCGGCGAGGGTGCAACGTTCGGGTTTTCGATCCCCGGCGTGCTGCGCCGTGGTGCGCCCACGCCGGAGCACCTTCCCGCGATCCTGCTCGTCGACGACGACTGGGCGTCACTGGATTTGAATTCGGCCTATCTGGACGGATCGCCGACGCGGGTGCTGCGCGCCAAAGACGGCGTCGAGGCACTCGCGATCGCGCGCACGCAGTTGCCGGCGGCCGTCGTGCTCGAGATCGGGTTGCCACGCCGCGACGGCTGGCAGGTGCTCACCGAACTCAAGGAGGACCCCGCCACCGCGGCCATCCCGGTCGTCGTCGCCACGGATGTCGACGACCGGACGCGTGCCCTCTCGTCGGGCGCCGACGTGTACCTGCGCAAGCCGATCGGACGCGAGGAACTGATGGACGCGTTGAAACAGGTGGGCGCCCTGTGACGCCCAGGCGCATCCTCGTCGTCGAGGACAATCCGTTGAACCTCAAGCTGGTTCGCGATGTCCTCAGTTTCGCCGGCTACGACGTCGTCGAGGCACAGTCCGGTGAGGAAGGTCTGCGCGTCGCCAAACAGACCGCACCCGATCTGGTGCTGCTGGATCTGCAACTGCCTGGCATCGACGGAGCCGAGACACTGCGCCGACTGCGGCAGGACACGCTCGGTCCGCACGTCCCTGTCGTCGCGGTGACGGCGCTGGCGATGGCCGAAGACAAAGCGCGGGCATCGCAGGCCGGCTTCGACGGATACGTCGAGAAGCCGATCAGCGTGCGCGCACTGCCCGGTCAGATCGAAGCGTTCCTCGCCGGGCGGCCGGCTTGATGGACGCCACCGCGACCGTGCTGGCCGTCGACGATCAGCCCACCAACCTCAAACTCCTCGACGCGGTGCTCACGCCGCGGGGGCATCGGGTGCTCACGGCGCAGTCCGGTGCTGAGGCGTTACGAGTGCTCGACGCCGAAGACATCGACCTGGTGTTGCTCGACATCCTGATGCCCGAGATGGACGGTTACGAGGTCTGCCGACGGATACGGGCAAACCCCGCAACAGAATTCCTGCCGGTGGTGATGATCACCGCCAGCGGAAGCGAACAGCGGTTGGTCGCTTTGCAGGCCGGCGCCGACGATTTCGTCACCAAACCGTTCGACAAGAGCGAACTGCTCGCCAGGGTCGCGTCGCTTGCGCGGATCAAGCGGTACCACGACACCATCCGGCGTCAAGCCGCCGAACTGGCGGAATGGAACGCCGAACTCGAGTCCCGGGTGGCCCGGCAGGTCGACGAACTCGAGCGGACCAATCGGCTCCGCCGCTTCCTGTCCCCGCAGCTTGCCGACCTCGTCGTGGGCGACGAGACGCTGCTGGCCAGTCACCGCCGCGAAATCGTGGTGTTGTTCACCGATCTGCGGAACTTCACTCCGTTCGCCGAGACCAGTGAGCCAGAGGAAGTGATGGGCGTGCTTGCCGAGTACCACCACTCGATAGGAGCCTTGGTGCACGCGTACGGCGGCACGCTCGAACGGTTCACCGGCGACGGCGTCATGGTCTTCTTCAACGATCCCATCTCCTACGACGACTCCGCGGAGCGCGCGGTCCGGATGGCGTTGGAGATCCGCGACGCCGTCCGCGACCACGCCACCCGCTGGCAACGGTACGGATTCGCGCTGTCGCTGGGAATCGGTATCGCACAAGGCTTTGCGACGCTCGGGCGGATCGGTTTCGAAGGCCGGTTCGACTACGCGGCCATCGGCAGCGTGACCAACCTGGCCGCCCGGCTGTGCTCGGACGCCCTCCCGTGGGAGGTGCGGGTCACCGACCGCGTGCTCGCCGCCACCGAACACATCGCCGTGGCCGAGATGGTCGGCGACGTGGCACCAAAAGGATTCAGTCGCACGGTGCGCGTGCACAACATCAGCGCGCTCAAGGAACAACAGGGGGAACCATGACACAACTGGACGCGCCTGGTCGCACACTGTCGCAGCTCGACGACGACGAATGCTATCGGCTGTTCGACGATCTGCAAACAACGATGCCAGCCGTCTGGGAATCGATGCGGCTGGACATGGAAGACGAATCGGTCGTCGTCGTCCCGTCGATCAGCATCGAACGCACCACCGCGGGCAGCGGCACCGTCATGCAGGCGATGGAGGAACGCGCACTGTTCCTGCTGCTGCTGCTTCGGCAGCCGCGGTTGCAGATGATATACGTGACGTCGCAACCGATTTCGGAGTCGATCATCGAGTACTACCTGGGTCTGCTGCCCGGCGTCATCCCCAGCCACGCCCGCGCCCGGCTCACACTGGTTCCCGTCGGCGACGCGTCGGCCACCCCCCTGAGTTCGAAACTGCTTGCGCGGCCGCGACTGTTGCGGGAGATCCGATCGCTGATTCCCAATCCCGCCCGCAGCCACCTCATCCCCTACAACACCACACCACTGGAACGTGATGTCGCGCTGAGCCTGCGGATCCCGATGTACGGCGCTGATCCCCGACTCGAAGACCTCGGCAGTAAAACCGGTTGCCGCCGGATGTTCGAGGAACTCGGGGTGCGCTGCCCGGTCGGGGCAGAAGACCTGCACACCGTCGACGACATCGTCGCTGGCGTGCAGAGCATGCGTGCCCGGCGGCCGTCGCTGAGCCAGGCGATCGTGAAGCTCAACGAAGGAGTCTCCGGCGCGGGTAACGCGATGGTCGACCTGAGCGACCTCCCCGCCCCGGACTCACCGGACGAGGCTGCCGCCATCCGGGACCGCCTGATGCACATGCAACCCGAAGCCGAAAACCTCTCGGTGGCGGCCTATCTGGACGCGTTCGAGAAGCACGGCGGCATCGTCGAGGAGCGCATCACCGGGGAGGCGCTGACCAGTCCGAGTGTCCAGATGCGGGCCCTGCCCGACGGCACTGTCGAACTGCTATCCACCCACGACCAACTGCTCGGCGGGGCCAGCGGGCAGAAGTATCTGGGCTGCGTGTTCCCGGCCAATCCCGAATACGCCGCCGCGATCGCCGAGCCGGCCATGGTCATCGGCAGACGCCTCGCCGAACTCGGCGCGCTGGGCAGGTTCGCGGTGGATTTCGTTGTGGTGCAGGACAGCACCGGCGCGTGGACGCCGTACGCGATCGAACTGAACCTTCGCAAGGGCGGCACCACACATCCGTTCCTCACGCTGCAATTCCTCACCGACGGCAGCTACGACGGCGCGCGTGGGGTGTTTCTCACGCCGAGCGGCAACGAGAAGTATCTGGTCGCCACGGACCACTTCGAGGACGACCGACTCAAGGCGTTGACCGTGCGTGAACTGTTCGACGTCGTGGTGCGCCACGGCCTGCATTTCGATCAGGCCCGGCGGACAGGGGTGGTCTTCCACATGATCAGCTGCCTGACCGAATGCGGTCGCGTCGGCCTGACCGCGGTCGGCGACACCCCGCAGGACGCGTGGCAGATCTACGAGAAAGCCCAATCCGTGGTCCTCGAGGAGGCCGAACAGGCGCTCGAGGAAGGCTTCGTCACAACCGACTGACGGCGAAGTCCGCGGCCTGGTTGACCATGCCGTTGAAGCCGTACGAAGCGTGCGCGAGGGTCGGCCCGCCCAGCGGAGCACCGTTGCAGATGGTGTCGCCGTCGGCGCACAGATCGATGGTCTTGGGTGCATACAGCGGGCCGATCACGACGGTCGGCGCCCCGGCGTCGCGAAGCCATTGATCCGACGGCTTGCCGAACAGCACCACGGCGGCGACGTGGTTGGCCACCTCGGGCGACATCGGTTGCGGGACGAACGCGGCAGGAACCCCGTCGGGGACGACCGCGGAAGTGGTGAACCCTGCCACCGCGGCGCCCTGGGAGAATCCGCCGAGCACGATCTTGGTGTTCGGGCAGGTGGCGGCCGTCGCCTGCACATGGTTGGCCGCGTCTCTGATGCCTTCGACCACCGTCGCCGCGAACTCGATGCCCGCGGTGAAATCGCTGCTCGCCGGGTAGTTGACCGGGTAAACCGCCAGCGATCGGTCGCCGACCCTGACACGCAGCGCATCGACGAACGCCTGACCGACGCCGCCGACGCCCGGCGGCTCGCTGGTTCCGCGCGCGAACACCACCTCGATGTCGGAGCACGGTTCGGCTGAGGCGACGGGAGGGGGCCCGCTCAACAGGGCCGCCGCTGTCACGATCGCGACACCCGCAGCCCGGACGAAACGAAGTATTCGGTGACTGGTCATGACGGATCTCCAGTACCCAGTTGTTTGTCTTTGTCAAACACGATAAAGCTAGGGGCCATGGCGGACGCCGGGTTTTGGATCGCATGGGGGCTACCGACGCAGGGCCGCGAACTCCACGCCCTCGAACTGCTCAGGGAGACAAGGGGCTACCTCGAGGAACTCACCAACGATCGCCGCATCGAGCGCTTCGACATCAGCATCCTGAAGCCGCAGACGACCGAGTTGGGCGGCTTCATCCTGATCCAGGGCACGAACGAGCAGATCGACAGGCTGCGCCGCGACGACGACTTCCAGGTGTGGGTCAACCGGGTGCAGTTGGTCGCCGACCAGGTGGGCATCGTCGACGCCTGGGTCGGCGAAGGCATCACCGAAGCCATCGACCTCTACGATGAAGCGCTCCGAAAAGCCGGCCTGCTCCCGTAGCTCCCTTGGCAAGCACCGATCGAAAACCCCAACAAGATCAAGACCACAGCGACTGATGTGATTTGTGGGACGTTTGTCCCTTTTGCTGTGGGCAGTTGTTCGATTCGCTTTAATGCACGTCATGGGAGCCGCAGCGTTTGTCGGCCGGGTCGGGGGGCTTGCGGTCGCGCTCGGAGTTGGCACCGCGATCGCCACGGGGCACGGGGTCGCCGTCGCGGACACCACCGATTCGGACCCACCGTCTGACACCTCGACCGAGACCGGGTCGGGCGGGACCGAAACCAAGACCACCACCTCGACCACCACCCACACCGAAACCTCCTCTCAGCCCGTCACCTCCGATTCGGACAAGGACACGGCAGGGTCCGAAGACACCAAAGCCACCACGGGACCCGTGAAGGGCGTCGTCACCGCCCAGACCAACACCGGAACATCCGGCGGCACGGTGACCAAGCCGACGACCGTGCCGACGCCCGAATCCGAAGCGTCTGAGCCCGAGACGCCCACGCCCGAGCCCGCTGAGCCCAGTGCGACTCCGCAGCCGAAGCCGACCAGCACGAAGAAGGCGTCGGCCAAAGCCGTCGAAAAATCGGCCCCGTCGCCCACTGCGCGCGCCGTGTCATCCGTCGCGGATCCGGCGGTATCGATCCGATCAGCCGACCTCGCCGACCCCATAGCCGTTTTCGCCGACGCGCGCACACTTGCCGCCGCCTCGCCGACCATGATGCCGACCATGATGTCGCCCAAGACGGCCGCCGCGGTCACCACGCTGGACACCCAGGCCCCGAAGGTCCCCACCACACCCCAGAACCCGCTGACCGCAGTGACCAAGCTGGTGTCCAACGTCATCGGTTTCGTGCTGAATCCGTTGGCAGGCAACGCGCCGACGACGCCGGCCCAACCACCGCTGATCTGGAGCCTGCTTGCGTTCGCCCGCAGGGAGTTCGACAACTTCTTCGCCGCGCTGGCGGGTAGCCCCACCGATACCGCATCACCGGTGCAGCGGCTCACCAGTCTGGCGTTGGCGGCCCTGGTGCCGGATCGGCCGAACTTCCCGTACCCCGGTCAGCAGCTGAGCCCGTCGACCAAGTTCGTCGACTGGGTGACGGGAAACTTCCTGCCCAACAACACCGACCAACGCTTCGACATCTGGGGCACCGACGTCGGCGTCATGTGGGACAACGGAATTCCCGACGACCCCAAGACACTGATCAACGAGCACCAGGTGCTCATCGCCGTCGGCGACACCTTCGGCGGTGACCAGATGAGCGGCTATTGGCGCAACAACACCATTCTGCGCAGCGGCGACACGTTGCTCGTGGACGGCATGTCGATACCCGACGGAGAGTGGTTCAACGGCAACATGTTCGGCGGCGCCCCACTGAACAGCCCCACCTCGGCGCGTCCGGTCATCTTCAAGGAGATTCTGCCCGCCGGTCTGCCGACGGGGGTGACGCTGATTCCGACGGCGGGGATTTCGCTGCAGACCCCCGGCACCAAGTACGGGGCGACGCAGTACATGAGCTTCATGTCGGTCAAGCAGTGGGGTAATCCTGGTTCCTGGACGACGAACTATTCGGCCATCGCGTATTCGGTGGACAACGGCGAGAACTGGCTGGTCGCCCCGACGAGTGTCCGAATGAACTCGGGCGGTAACAAGAACTTCCAGCAGCAGGCGTTCGTGATGGGCAACGACGGCTACGTGTACGCCTACGGCACGCCGAACGGCAGGCAAGGCGCGGCGTACGTCGCCCGGGTGCTGCCGCAGGACATCCTGGATGTCTCGAAGTACGAGTACTACCGCAAAGGCACCAAGACGTGGTTCTCGAGTACGCCCGCCGGGTGGTACAAGAATGCCCCGAGCAAGGCCACCTCGGTGTTCGGCAAGGAATCCGGCGCATGCGGGGTGGCCAAGGCGGGTAACACCGTCAGCGAAATGTCCGTGCAGTACAACAAGTCGCTCAACAAGTACGTGGTGCTCTACGGCGACCAGTTCAACAACATCGTGATCCGCACCGCGGACTCGCCACAGGGCAAATGGTCTACGGCGACAACCATTCTCAAGCAGCAAAACGGCGGCATCTACGCGCCGATGATGCATCCGTGGTCGCCATCGACGTTGGGCACGGGCACCGACCTGTACTGGAATCTATCGCTGTGGTCGGAGTACAACGTGATGTTGATGCGTACCGACCTGACTAAGGTGTGATCCCATGCGACGGATGACAATCGCAGCCGCAGTGGTGTCAGCGGCGGTGGCCACTGCGCCCGTTGCGCCCGCGGATCCGTCCGCGCCCCTGGACGGTACGCCGTGTGCTTCGGACCTGGCCGACGTGATGACCTGGCCTGCCGACGCGCAGATGCCGCTGCTGTGCACCGACGGTCGATGGCAGACGGTCACGTCTCCCCCGCCGCCGAACGACCGGTGGCTGAGTTTCGGACCGACGATGACACTGCACGGCCAGGGCCTGCGCAATCCCAGCGTCACCTCCGGCGACTGGACAGCCACCCCGCTGGACGCGAACGGTCGCTGCCGCGCCGAGCAACGGGCCGTCGTCGAAGCCGGCGTCGTCGGCCCCCCGCAAACTGCGGAAAGCGAACCTGGCCAACCACTTTCGTTCCACATGCTGCCGCAGCTGTACTCGATAGAGATGAGCGGCCACTGCCTATGGACGCTAGTCCGCGAATGAGATCGACGTCTCGCTGCAGTTGGTGACGGCGCGCCCAGGCTCGAAGTCCCGCGGGTCGGCGCCCGCGATGACGGTCTGCCGGTAGTAGGCGCGCTCGGCGTCCGCGGAACATTCGAAGGCGGCGTTCAGCACGCGGAAGGTGGCCGGGTCGGCGCCGTCGATCGCCTTGCCCATCCAGTAGACGCGGGCGTCGTCGCGTGCGTACGGCCCGTCGAGCGGACGAAACGACGCCGCATCTGCGACCGCCACCGGGTCGGCGAAGTAGAACACGTGCCGGGCGTCCTGCGCGTAGGCGCCTCCGACGACCCGGAACGTGGCCGGGTCGGCGCCTGCGATCGGATTACCGTTCACGTGCACGGTCCGGCCGTCCTTCGTGAAGAGGTAGTGGTCGTTGTTCGCGACGACCGCGAAATGTGTTGGGTCGTCGGACAGTATCCCGCCGTCGGTCCAGTACACCGCGGTGCTGTCCTTGGACAGTCCGCCGTCGAGCAGTTCGAAGTGGGCGGGGTCGTCGCTGATCGGCCGGTCCAGTTGGTAGACGCGGCTGCGGTCCTTGGCGAACCCGCCGCGGCCGAGTACTTCGAAAGTCGCTGCGTCGACGCCGGATATCGGATGGCCGTCGAAATAGGCGGCTGCGTTGTCCTTCGCGTAGGTGGTGTCGAACGCCTTGAACGACGCCGGATCGGCGCCCGTGATCTCGAACGCGTTGCCGGGGAACGCGGCCAGGTAGTAGACCTTGTCCCCACGCACGTGGTAGCCGGCGGCGTCGAACAGCGAGTTGGGTGTCTTGTTACCGCTGCAGGCCTGGGTCAGCGTCACCGCCAGCAGACACAGGGCTGCAATCGATCTGCGCATGCGTTGATCGAATCACCTAATTCACAGCCACATTGACAATCGGGCGCTTCTGGTGCGCGTCGCTGGTGTCGAAATGCCACCACTCACCCTGGTAGACCGTCAGCCCGCCCGCCTTCATCGCGTCGCGCAACCGGCCGCGATTGGCCTGTGCGGTCGCGCTGACACCGTCGGTCGCGTAGGCGAACGCGCTGGATGTGAAGTTGTCGAAATCGGTGCCCATGTCGATCGGGCCCGCGGCGTCGGCGATCGTCACGTCGACCGACCGGCCCGTTTCGTGGCTACTGGAGTACGGGCCGGGCCGGGCCACCCAGTTCGGGTTGGGCACCGCCTCGAACATCCGCACCTGCACGTCGTGCGGCCGATAGCAGTCCCAGAACTGCAGCACTTCACCTGCCGGTCGCAGCACCGCCGCCGCGGCGGCCAGTCCCTGCGCCATCGACTCGTGCACCAGGCACCGGGCGTCGGCGGGATACAGCGGCACACCCACGAAGTTGTTCGGCGTCGCGTACCGAAGGTCGATGACCGCGTCGGGCACGACGGTGCGGACGTCGACCAGCCCCGCCGCCCGCGCGGCGTCCGAAACCGGAGGCACCGGCGCCGCGGTCGCAGTGCCGGGAACAGCGCAGATCGCGCACGATATCGCCAGCGCAGCCCAACCAGGTACGCGCACGCAGACACCTCCCGAAAGCAGGTAGCCACCTACGCTATCGGGTCTACCTGCCCGGCAAGACGATGAAGGCATCCGGAGAACGAGGAGGCCACCGTGAGCGTCGTCAGGGTCACCTGCCCCACGGTTTTCGAAGCCGACCTACCCACCGTCTCCTACGAGGACGCGCCCACTCCCGATGCCGTGCACACCGCGCTCAAGGAGGCGCGCGATCGGTCCCCGATCGCGATGGGCGCGCACGGGCCCGAGATCTTGGGCTACGAGTTGGCACATACCGCCCTGCGCGATCCCCGGCTGGCACCGCCACCGGGCTTGGGCCTCGAGGCACAGGGCATCACCTCAGGTCCGCTGTGGGACCGCGTGACCGCGACGCTGCTCAGCGTCAACGGCGAGGAACACGCCCGCATGCGCCGGCTGATGTGCAAGGCCTTCAGCCCGCGCGCGGTCGCCCGATTGGACACCACGATCGTCGACATCGTCACGCAACTGACCGATCCGCTGCTGGCCGCGGGCCGCTGTGACGTCGTCGCCGATATCGCCCGCCCGTACCCGGTTCCGGTCATCTGCGTACTGCTCGGCGCGCCGAAACAGGACTGGCAGCTGTTCTCCGCGTGGGCCGACGAGTTCTTCAAGACGTTCACCTTCAAGGCGGCCGAGTACGAGCCCGACATCTTGAAGGCGTGGGGTGAACTCGACGACTACGTCGACGACATGGTCGCCGACCGTCGCAACTCCCCCACCGACGACCTGATCTCCGAACTGATCCGCGCCGAGGACGACGGCGACCGGCTGAGCATGGCCGAACTGCGGATGCTGGCAGGCGGCCTGCTGATGGCAGGCACCGACACCACCCGCAACCAGGTGGCCGCGGCGGTCGACGTGCTCTGCGATCATCCGCAGCAGTGGGCGCTGCTCGCCGAACGTCCCGAGTTGGCGATGCACGCGGTCGAGGAGTTGATGCGCTACCAACCCGTCACCATCGGGGTCATGCGCATGACGTTGCAGGACGTCGCATACGAAGGCGTCACCATCCCGGCAGGCACGTTCGTTCTGGTCAACACCGTCGCCGCGAACCGCGACCCGGCCGTCTACGACGACCCGGACCGGCTCGACATCACCCGCGACGGTGCCGCCCCGATGCAGTCCTTCGGTGCGGGCGCGCACTACTGCCTCGGCGCGAACCTCGCCCGGCGTGAGATCGCCGAAGCCTTGCGCGTCATGACCCGGCGGATGCGCAACGTGCGTCGCAGCGGACCGGCGCCGTGGAAGCCGATGGTGGGGATCACCGGACCCGCCACTCTTCCGGTGGAATTCGACGCGGCTTGAGCCATCGCTGAGCACTCGCCCAAGGACGCTTGGCCGCGGGCATAGACTTCGGGCGTGCGAGACGTACTCGACGATCTGCTGACCGTATGGCGGGCCGGCGGCACGGCGGGTGTCGCCACCGTCGTGCGCACCATCAAGTCCGCGCCGCGCCCCCCGGGCGCCACCATGGTGGTCGCCCCCGACGGCACGGTCGCCGGTTCGGTGTCCGGCGGCTGCGTCGAGGCCGCCGTCTACGAACTCGCCAACGAGGTGGTCGCCAGCGGCCAACCGGAACTGCAGCGCTACGGGATCTCCGACGACGACGCATTCGCGGTCGGATTGACCTGCGGCGGCATCATCGACATCTTCGCAGAGCCGGTGTCGCGCAACACTTTTCCCCAGCTGGAGGCGATCGCCGACAATATCGGCGCACGCCGCCCGACGGCCGTTGCCACCGTGATCGCCCACCCCGACCCCAGCTGGCTCGGGCGCAGGCTGGTCGTCGGACCGGACACCGTCGACGGGTCGCTCGGCTCGCAGCGCGCCGACGACGCGGTGGCCGACGACGCCAGAGGCCTGCTCGCCGCGGGCCGCACGGCCGTGCTGAGTTACGGGCCCGACGGCCAGCGCCAGGAGGCAGGCATGGAGGTGTTCGTCGCCAGCCACGCACCGCCGCCGCGGATGCTGATCTTCGGCGCCATCGACTTCGCCGCCGCCCTCGCCCGGCAGGGCTCCTTCCTCGGCTATCGGGTCACGGTGTGCGACGCCAGACCCGTGTTCGCGACGCCCGCCCGATTCCCGCACGCCGACGAGGTCGTCGTCGACTGGCCGGACCGCTACCTGCGCGAGCAGGCCGAACAGGACGCGATTGACGCCAGGACCGCGATCTGCGTGCTGACCCACGATCCCAAATTCGACGTGCCGGTGCTGCAGGTGGCGGTGCGGCTACCTGAGGTGGACTACATCGGCGTGATGGGCTCGCGCCGCACGCACGAGGACCGGATGGCCCGACTGCGCGACGTCGGCCTGACCGACGCCGAACTCGATCGGGTGTCCAGTCCGATCGGCCTCGACCTAGGCGCGCGCACCCCCGAGGAAACCGCGGTGTCGATCGCCGCGGAGATCATCGCCCGCCGCTGGGGCGGCGGCGGCAAGCCGTTGGCCGAGGTCGGCGGCCGTATTCACCACGATTGATTAGATGAGACAACGAGGGTGGAAATGTCGCTCTCAAATACGATAACGTGATTCCGTGACGGAAACGGTTGCCCCCCGATATGCAGGCGCCCGAGTTCCCCGCGTCGAAGACAACCGCCTGCTGACCGGTCGCGGCACCTTTGTCGACGACGTCATCAGGCCAGGCATGCTGCACGCCTGTTTCGTGCGCAGCCCCTTCGCACGCGCGAAGCTGGGCGGCATCGACGCCTCCGCTGCCCTGGCGCTGCCGGGCGTGCGTGCGGTATTCACCGCGGCCGATATCAATCCGGATGTCAAAGAGGCCTGGCACGCCGTCGCCGGCAAGGACATCGCGGACACGCCGCGGCCGCCGCTGGCCGAGGGCGAGGCGAAATTCGTCGGCGACCCGGTGGCGTTGGTGATCGCCGAGAGCCGTTACATCGCCGAAGACGCCGTCGAACTGGTCGAGGTCGACTACGAACCGCTGCCTGCGGTCGTCGACTTCACCAAGGCCGTCGGCTCCGACGTGATCGTCCATGAGGCGTATCCCGACAACGTGGCGGGCGGGTTGGCGGGTGCGCCGCCTGACGAGGAGACGTTCGCATCCGCCGCGCACGTCGCGGAAGCCAGTGTCTACCAACAGATCTACGCGCCGGTGCCGATGGAGACCCGGGGCATGGTCGTCGAGTGGGAGGCGTCGTCGGAGGAACTGACGGTGTGGGCGTCCACCCAGACGCCGCACGAGCTGCGGGCGTTCGCCGCGAGACTGCTCGGCATTCCGGCGCAGCGCGTGCGGGTCATCATGCGCGACACCGGCGGTGGTTTCGGCCAGAAGGTCGTGCCGATGCGCGAGGACATGTGCATCCTGCTGGCCGCCCGCAAGGTGGGGTTCGCGTTGAAGTGGATCGAGGACCGGCGCGAGAACCTGATGTCGGCCGGCCAGGCGCGCCACGTCGACGGCAAGGCCAGGATGGCGTTCGACGACGAGGGCAACATCCTGGCCGCCGACATCGACTTCACCTACGACATCGGCGCATATCCGACGCCGTACCCGGTGCTGACGACCGCCGCGGTCGGCATGTTCTTTCCCGGCCCGTACCGGGTGCCGAAGGCCAGCTTCAACTACAAGACGGTGTTCTCCAACACCGCGGGCCTCGCCGCGTATCGCGGACCGTGGCAGTACGAGACGCTGACCCGCGAGATCCTGCTCGACATCGCCGCGCGCAAGATGAACATGGATCCCGTCGAGCTGCGGCGGCGCAACATCCTGCGCGGCGACGAGATGCCCTACTTCAACCCCAACGGCATGCCGTACGACCACGTCGCGCCAGCGGACACCTTCGATCAGGCAGTGAAAATCCTTGACCACGAAGGGTTTCGCCGCGAACAACGCGAGGCGCTGGAGCAGGGCCGCTACATCGGCCTCGGCTTCTCGGCGTACATCGAGCCGACGGGCGCGGCCACCGGGCACCTCGCCACCGAGGGCGCGACCATTCGGATGGAGCCCACCGGCAAGATCAACGTCTACGTCAACGGCGGGTCGACCGGCAACAGCCTCGAGACCACGGTGGTGCAGTTGACCGCCGACGCGCTCGGCGCCGAGATCGACGACGTGTCAACGATTCAGGGCGACACCGCAGTGACGCCGTATGGCGCGGGCACCCAGGGCAGTCGGTCGGGTCCGATGACCGCGGGCGCGGTCAACGAGGCGGGCACGATCCTGCGCAAGCAGATCGTCGCGATGGCCGCCGCCAGGCTCGGGGTCGACGAGGACGCGATCGAACTGGGCGGGTCCCGCGCTTTTGTTCGCGACGACGACTCCAAGAGCGTGACGTTCGGCGAACTGGCCTATCGCGCGTACTACGAACCGCAGCAGTTGCCCGCAGGGATGTCGGCGTCGTTGGAGGCGACCGCGCGCTTCACGTCGCAGGCCCCGATCCACTGGGCGAACGCCACCCACGCCTGCACCTGCGAGGTGGACATCGAAACCGGCCATGTCACACTCATGCGCTACATCGTCAGCGAGGACGTCGGCGCGATGATCAACCCGAACGTCGTCGAGGGCCAGATCGCGGGCGGCACGGTTCAGGGCATCGGCGGCGCGCTGCTGGAAGAGATGGCCTATGACGACGACGGAAACCCGTTGTCCTCCACCTTCGTCGACTATCTGGTGCCGACGGCCACCGAGGTGCCACCCATCGAGTTCGGCCACGTCGAGATCCCGGGACCGGGCGTCGGCGGTTACAAGGGCGTCGGCGAGGGCGGAGCGATCGGGGCGACGCCCGCGGTGATCAATGCGATCAACGACGCGTTGGCGCCGCTCGGTGTGACACTGACCCGATTGCCCGCCAGTCCCTGCGCCATCGTTGCGCTCATCGAGGAGTCCCAATAGTGGAGCTGAACAACGAATTTCGAGTCGCGGTGCCTGCGGCGACGACGTGGGAGGTGCTGACCGACGTCGAACGGGTCGCGCCGTGCCTGCCGGGGGCGACGCTGCTGTCGGTCGACAGCGACCAGTTCACCGGTGCCGTCAAGGTGAAGGTCGGCCCGATCACCGTGTCGTACAAGGGTGAAGCGGCGTTCCTGGAGAAGGACGCCGCGGCGCAACGGGTGGTGCTCAAAGCCAACGGCAAGGAGACGCGGGGCAACGGCAACGCCGCCGCGGTGGTGACGGCGCAACTCAAGGACGAAGGCGACGCCACCAGCGTGCTGATCACCACCGACCTGACCATCTCGGGTAAGGCGGCTCAGTTCGGCCGCGGGGTCCTCGGCGACGTCGCAGGCAATCTGATCGCCCAGTTCGCCAAGGCGCTCGAGGCCGACATCCTCGGCGGAGCTGCACCTGCCGCCAGCGCGCCTGCGGCTGAAACTCCCACGGCGGCAAGCCAACCCGCGGCGGCCGATTCCGTCGACTTGTTGAAGGTAGTCGCGGTGCCGATGGCCAAGCGGTTCGCACCGGCGCTGGCTGCGCTGACGGTGGGCGGCATCATCGGCTTCCTGCTGGGCAGGCGGCGCCGATGAAAGCTGCCGCATTCGCCTACCACCGACCGAGCGCGGTGGACGAGGCGGTCGATCTGCTCGCCGAATACGGCGAGGACGCGAAGATCCTCGCGGGCGGTCAAAGCCTGGTGCCCATGTTGGCGATGCGCCTGACGCATTTCGACAACCTGATCGACATCTCCCGGATCGACGAGCTTGTCGGTATCGACCTGCAGGACGGGCAGATTCGGATCGGGGCAGCGACGCCGCACGCGTTCGTCGGGATGGACGACGAGGTCGCCGACTCCGTGCCGTTGTTGACGCTGGCGACGCCGTACATCGGGCACTTCCAGATCCGGACGCGCGGCACGCTCGGCGGCGCCATCGCCCACGCGGATCCGGCCGCGGAGTATGCGGCGGTCGCGTTGGCGTTGGACGCGCACATGGAGGCGGTGGCGCCACGGGGGACGCGTCAGATTCCGGCCTCGGCGTTCTTCACCGGGCTGTGGGAGAACTCGATGGCCGCCGATGAGATTCTGACCGCCGTGCGGTTCCCGGTCCGAGGTGCGCGGTCCGGATTCGCGGTGGAGGAATTCGCGCGCAGGCACGGTGATTTCGCGATCGCGGGGGCGGCAATCGCCGTCGAACTGGACGACGATTCACGCGTCAGCCGCTGCGGGATAGGGCTTTTGGGACTCGGCTCGACGCCGCTGCGCGGTTCGGCCGCGGAGGAAGCGGTGCTCGGGCGGCCGGTCGCCGACGTCGCCGCTGACGAAGTCGGCCGGTTGGCGATCGACTCACTCGACGACATTCCGGCCGACCTGCAGGGCTCGGCCGCCTATCGGGCCAAGGTCGGGGCGACCATGGTGGCCCGCGCATGGGAGAAAGCGACCGCGGAGGCGAGCAATGCATGAGTGGCCGGTGAAGGTGTCCGTCAACGGGCAACCGACCGAGGCGACCGTGGAACCGAGGCTGACGCTGGCTGACTACCTGCGTGAGAGGTGCGGCCTGACCGGGACGCATCTGGGCTGCGAGCACGGTGCCTGCGGGGCGTGCACCGTGTTGGTCGACGGGCAGGCGACGCGCTCGTGTCTGATGTTCGCGGTGCAGGCCGACGGGTGCGAGGTGACCACGGTCGAGGGCATCGCGTCGGAGGACGGGGAGTTGTCGCCCGTGCAGGCGGCGATGCGCGCGTGCCACGGCCTTCAGTGCGGGTTCTGCACGCCGGGATTCGTCGTGTCGATCACCGCGCTGCTGCGGGACAACCCGACGCCGACGGACGAGGAGATCCGGGAAGGCCTGTCCGGCAATTTCTGCCGGTGCACCGGATATCAGGGCATCGTCGACGCAGTTCACCGCGCCGCGGAAATGCAAGCCTGACTAACTGCCCCCTAGGCAGAGTTTCCTTTGCTGACGTACGCTGCTGGGTGGCCGGGGACGTTACTGGGGAGACAGATGAGAAAGAAGCACCTGCTGGCGGCGGTCGCATTCGCAGTGGGCACGGCCACGGCGCTCGCGGCGCCGGCCTCCGCCGATGATCAGTTGGACCAGGCGTTCCTCAAGGGTCTGCAGCAGAAGGGCGTCTCGGTGAGTTCGCCAGACCAGGCGTTGAGCCTGGCACATTCGACGTGCGACATCCTCGAGCACGGCGGCACCGTCAACGACGCGCTGAACATGCTGACGAAGAAGACCAAGTGGTCGATCCAGAAGTCCGCGGACTTCGGCGGCCTGGCGGTCTACGCCTACTGCAAGGACAAACTGCCCTCGGGCAGCGGCGGCTGACCCCGCCGTTCAGCGGCGCACAGCAACACCCGGCAAGGTGGACCCATGAAGATTGGGTTCATCGGGTTGGGAAACATGGGCGCGGGCATGGCGGCGAATCTGCTGAAGGCCGGCCACGAGGTGACCGCGTACAACCGGTCGCAGGACAAGGTGGCGGCGCTGGCAGAGCAGGGCGCGACGCCGGCGAAGTCGGTGGCCGACGCGTGTCACGGCGACGTCGTGATCACGATGCTGTCCAACGACGAGGCGGTTCACGCGGTGACATTCGGCGACGACGGCATTGTCGCGACGCTGCGTCCTGGGGCCACGCATGTGTCGTCGAGCACCATCAGTGTCGCGCTGACAGAAGAGTTGATGGCAGCGCATACGAAGGTGGGCCAACAGTTCGTCGCGGCGCCGGTGTTCGGAAGACCCGAGGCAGCGGCTGCGGCAAAGCTTTTCGTGGTCGCGGCCGGCACGAAGGCGGCGTTGGAGCCAATTGCAGCGGTGTTCGATGCGATCGGTCAACGGACCTTCGTCGTCTCCGAGGAGCCGAAGGCGGCCAGCCTGGTGAAGCTGAGCGGTAACTTCCTGATCGCATCGGTGATCGAATCACTCAGCGAGGCAATGGCTTTGGTTGCCAAAGCCGGTGTGGACAAGACGGCGTACCTCGAGATTCTCACGTCGACGTTGTTCGGCGCGCCGGTGTACAAAACGTACGGCGGGCTGATCGCGCGGGAAGAGTTCGAGCCTGCGGGGTTCGCGGCCGAACTCGGCGCCAAGGACGTCCGTCTGGTGCTCGCCGCGGGTGAGGCACTCCAGGCGCCGTTGCCGATCGCCAGCCTGCTGCGAGACCGCTTCCTCACCCTGCTCGCCAGCGGCGGTGCGGCGTTGGACTGGTCTGCGCTCGCCAAGGTCGCGGCGTGGGAGGCAGGCGAAACGCGCTAGCTAGATGTGCCCGGCGCCCATTCCCATGCCCATGCCACCGGGGTGCATGCCGATGCCGGGATGCATCGCGTCGAAGCCTGGGTGCATGCCCATGCCGACGCCCATCCCCCCGGTCATCCCGCCGATCGGCCCCATCGGGGGTGTCGGCATGGGCGGTGGCGGCGGCGGAGGTGGCGGCGCGGGATCGTAAGGCCCGCCCTGGCATATCCCTTGGCCGGGGTCGATCGCGCAACCGACGCTCGAAGGCGAGGTGGGCATGCCCCACGGACCGCCCATACACACGGCGTCCGTCGGGTCCGAAATACACGCCGGGTCACCTGGGCCGGTGGGTTGGTCGTCGGCGTTCGCGGGCACGACCCCAAACGCCACGGCCATCGCGATGGGCGCTATCCCCACCACTGTCCTAGCCACCCAACTCATGCAGGAATGGTGCCACGCTCGAGCTATGTGCGGACGCAAAACGCCTGAGACACATACATTTTCGACGCGAGCGTCAAAACAGTGGCTGCGCCCAAACGCGTTTCGGCTACCGGGTCCAGGGTAAAACGTTGGGCGATGGGCCGTCGGGTGGGCTGCGAGACACCGCAGGACCGTCGAACGAAGCAGCAGACGGAATCGGGAACATGGCCCCATCATCACCGCCATCCACGACAGAATGCCCATCCGAACATCGCGCCTGTGGATAACTCCGCTAGCCGGACACGACCCCGCGCAGGCCGTCGGCGCCGAAGAGCGGTTCGAGCATCGACGAGTAATCAGGACCGCGCCGCACCAGGACACCGCCGTCGACATTGATCACCTGGCCCGTGATGTAGCTCGACGCGTCGCTGAGCAGGAACACCGCCGCGTTGGCGATGTCCTCTACCTCACCGGGCCGCGGCAGCGGCGTGATGGTCGCGTAGTCGGCGCTCAGCTCTGGCGAATCAAGAACGGGCGCAACGAGTTCGGTGCGGATCAGGCCCGGCCGAATGCAGTTGACGCGCACCCACGACGCGCCGAGTTCGTCGGCGGCCAACTGCATCAGGTGATCGATGCCCGCCTTCGAGACGCCGTACGCGCCGAACCACCGGTGCGTATTGCTCGCCGCGATCGAGGAGATGCCGACGAACGATCCACCACCGCCGCGGACCATCTCACGCGCGGAATGCTTGAGCACGTACATGGTGCCGTTGATGTTCAGGTCGACGGTGCGCCGCCAGGCCTCGGAATCGATCTGGGTGATCGGTCCGATGGTCTCGCTACCGCCCGCGCAGTGCACCACGCCCCACAACCGGCCTGTCCACGCGGTGGCCGCCTCGACGACATGCGCGACCTCGTCCTCGTTGGTGACGTCCGCGGGTTCGTACACCACCGCGCCGGGGCCGCCCAGCGCGGCGATCTCGTCGGCGGCGGCCGACAGCTTGTCGGCATTGCGCCCGACCAGCATCGCGTTGCCACCGGCGGCCACTACCGCGGCGGCCGTTCCTTTGCCGATTCCGCTGCCACCGCCGGTGACCAGTACCGTTCGCTCCGCCAATGACACCTGCACCGCTGCCCCTCCGCCCGGGTTACTAGAACAGGTTCTAGTTATACGTCACGGCTCGTCGCGGCGGGCGAGCTTGGGGGCACCCAGCGTCCGCCAGTCCGGCACATTCGGCGGCAAGCCGATGGGATACCGGTTCTCGTTGGCCGCCGCCCAGTGGGCATGCCCGAGTTCGTGGATGTGGAACGCGTGCCGCAGCGCCTCGGTGAATCCCATGGCGTCGGCCGCGGCATTGACGGAATCCTTCACCAGCAGCGCCGCCATGGTCGGCCGCTCGGCAATCCGCCTCGCGAACTCCAACGTCTTGTCTTCGAGGTCCGCGCGGGCAAACACCTTGGACACCATGCCGAGCCGGTAAGCCTCATCGGCATCGATCGAATCACCGGTCAGCAGAAGCTCTTTGGCCTTCCGTGCGCCGAATTCCCAAGGGTGAGCATAATATTCGACACCGGGCATTCCCATGCGCACGGCCACCACGTCGCTGAACTTCGCGTCGTCTGCCGCGACGATCAGGTCGCACGCCCAGATCAGCATGAGCGCCGCGGAAATCGCGTTGCCCTGCACCTGCGCGATGGTGATCTTGCGTAGATCGCGCCAGCGCCGGGTGTTCTCGAAGAAGTAATGCCACTCCTGCAGATACGTCTTCTCCGCGACGGCCGACCGTGTCGCGCCATTGATCTGAAACGTCGGGTGCTGTCCCGGTCCGGGCGTGCGCTCGGCCAGCGCCTCCTCCGACCCGAGGTCGTGTCCTGCCGAGAAGTTCTTGCCGCGGGCGGCCAAGATCACCACCCGCACCTCGTCGTCGGCTTCAGCGCGGCCGAAAGCCTCATCGAGCGCTACCAACAGCGTTCGCGATTGCGCGTTCTGGGCCTGCGGCCGGTTCAGCCAGATCCGCGCGATGCGGCCCTCGTCGAGGGTCTCGTAGGTCACCTGCTGGGGCGCTTCGCCGCCCGCCGGGACCGCATTGCTCAGATCGGGGCTTGCCACGCGGACCACCTCGTTCGCTCGAGAAAGCATTGACGACTGCACATTACGGTGCCACACCAAGCTTGTTTGAAGCGGTGCCACAGCTAGTTGACAGCAACCTGCCAGAATTGGCACTCACGCACCACTTTTATCCCATTTGACGCGGCGTTTTGTACATGTGCAGCGTAATGTCTCCGCTAGCAGATCCACTCTGCCGCCACAACTTCGGGCGACGAAAATCAGCAAAACTACAGAAAGCGTGATGATGCCGACCTTGAAACTTCCAGCGCGACGACTGCTCCTTGCCGGTGGATTTGCGGTCGCAATCGCGGCCGCGCCAGCGGTGGCCGTCATCGCCGCACCCACCCACTCCGCACCGAGCATCGCGGCGTGTCCGAGTGGCGAATCCGAGGACACCTTCACCGGTGAGTGCACGCCGGATCTGGTGCCCAACTCACCTGAGGTCGGCGTGACCTCGCCCGGCGGTCTGCCGGAGGTGGACAACATTCCGTGCACCGGAGGCAATTCCGGCCAGTGCATCGGCCTTTCGGAGGAAGAGCAGGCGGCCGGTCCGCAGCCGGTGCCGCACTCGACCATCAGCTCGAGCCCGTAGTCGCGGGCCGACGACAGGCCGGGGCGCACCAATGTGCCCCGGCCTTTTTCATTTTCGACCCAACCCATTCCCAGCCAACACCGAGAATCTCTGCGGGCTTCTCTCAGCATTCGTAGACTTCTGGTCATGACGACAGACCTGACGCGCACCCGACGCCTGCTTCTCGCCGGCGGCTTCGCTGTCGCGATCACCATTACCCCGGCCGTTGCGATCGTCGCACACCCCACGCACACAACGGATTTCAAGCCGGTGGCGGCCTGCACGGACGGTGAGGAGGAGGACGTCTTCACCGCGTCCTGCACGCCGTTCCTGGTGCCCAACTCACCGGAGGGGTTCACTTCGACCGCCGCCAATCCGGATATCCCTGAGATCCAAGGGGTGCCCTGCCTCGGCGGGCGCAGTTCGGCCGCCTGCATAGGCCTGGCCGAGGACGAGGCGGCCGAAGGCCCGCAACCGGTGCCGAGGTCCACCATCGAAGCCAGCCCATAACGGCAGCCGATCCGCAAACCCGAGGGTCGCCCTCTCAGGGAACTCGCAGAACTTGTGCAGATTCCTGCCAGCTTCCATAGAATCCCGACGAGATGGTCAATAACTACAGAAGGCGTGACATGGCGACCCTAGAGCTTTCAGTACGACGATTGATCCTTGCCGGCGGCTTTGCGGTTGCGCTTGCCGCTGCCCCCGCGATGGCCGTCGTCACCATTCCCAGCGCCTCGGCGGCGCCGGAGGCCCAGTGCCCCGCCGGTGAAGAGGAAGACCTGTTCTCTGGCGCCTGCGTGCCCCACACTGTGCCCAACTCAGGGGCAGCGTTTTCCAGCATCGCAGGCAACCCCGACCTGCCTGCCATCGGCGGCATCCCCTGCACGGGGCACAACTCGGGCGAGTGCATCGGCCTCGCGGAGGAGTCAGAGGCGCTGGGCCCGCAGCCGGTGCCGCATTCGACCGTCAGTTCGAGTCCGTAGCGGACGGCATCGTCCCCTGTGGGGAACGGGTCGGTAAGGTTGTCATATGCCTGCGAAATCAGACCCCGCTGAGATCGGTGACGTCGAACCACTTGCCGATAGCACTGCACGCCAGGCCAGGCGCGTTGTCGCTGCGTACGCCAATGACGCCGACGAATGCCGGATCTTTTTGTCCATGCTCGGCATCGGACCGGCGAAGCTCGAGGTGTAAGTGACTTCGGGGCGCGGCCAAGCGCACGGCCCCGGGGATGCGGACTTTGTGGTGGTGGCCAATCGGCTGCCCATCGACATGGAGCGCCTGCCTGACGGCAGCACAACATGGAAGCGGAGTCCCGGCGGTTTGGTGACCGCCCTGGAGCCGCTGCTTCGGCAGCGGCGCGGAGCGTGGATCGGCTGGCCAGGTATCCCGGACGTCGACGAGGATCCGATCGAGCAGGACGACATGTACCTGTGTCCGGTCCAGCTGTCCGCCGACGACGTCGCCAAGTACTACGAGGGCTTCTCGAACGCGACGCTGTGGCCGCTGTACCACGACGTCGTCGTCAAACCGATCTACCACCGCGAGTGGTGGGACGCCTACGTCGCGGTCAACCGCCGGTTCGCCGAGGCCACCGCGAAAGTGGCGGCCGAAGGCGCCACGGTGTGGGTGCAGGACTATCAGCTGCAGTTGGTGCCGAAGATGTTGCGGATGCTGCGGCCCGACCTGACCATCGGCTTCTTCCTGCACATCCCCTTCCCACCGGTCGAACTGTTCATGCAGATGCCGTGGCGGACCGAGATCACCGAAGGTCTGCTCGGCGCCGACCTCGTCGGCTTCCATCTGCCCGGCGGCGCACAGAACTTCATGATTCTGGCCCGTCGGCTCGTCGGGGCGAACACCTCTCGAGGGTCGGTCGGCGTGCGGTCAAAATTCGGCGAAGTCAACGTCGGCTTCCGGACCGTCAAGGTCGGCGCCTTCCCGATCTCGATCGACTCCACTGCGTTGGACCACCAGGCGCGCACCCGCGCGATCAGGCAGCGGGCCCGCGCCATCCGCAGCGAGTTGGGCAACCCCCGCAAGATCCTGCTTGGCGTGGACCGCCTCGACTACACCAAGGGCATCGACGTCCGGCTGCGGGCGTTTTCGGAGCTGCTGGCCGAGAACAGGGCCAAGCGTGACGACACGGTCCTGGTGCAGTTGGCGACACCGAGCCGGGAACGCGTCGAGAGCTACATCGAGATGCGCGAGGACATCGAGCGTCAGGTCGGGCACATCAACGGTGAGTACGGCGAAATCGGCCACCCGCTGGTGCATTACATCCACCGGCCGGTCCCCCGCGACGAGTTGATCGCGTTCTTCGTGGCCGCCGACGTGATGCTGGTGACGCCGCTGCGCGACGGCATGAACCTGGTCGCCAAGGAGTACGTGGCCTGTCGCAGCGATCTGGGCGGCGCATTGGTGCTCAGCGAATTCACCGGCGCCGCAGCCGAACTGCGCCAGGCGTACCTCACCAACCCGCACCACCTCGAGGGCGTCAAGGACGCTATCGAGGCGGCCCTGAATCAGACGCCGGAGGAAGGCAGGCGGCGGATGCGGGCACTGCGCAGGCAGGTGCTGGTGCACGACGTCGACCGCTGGGCCCGGTCGTTCCTGGACGCGTTGGCCTCGACGAAGGACGACGACGCTACCTGAGTGCAATTTCGGTACCACTGGCACGCTAATATGACGGCCATGCGGATAGCCGTCACCGGGGGAACGGGTTATGTCGGTGCCCAGTCGACGAAGGCGTTGCTCGCTGCGGGACATTCCGTGCGCCTTCTGCTCAACCCGAACCCCGCCGACGAATCGGCGGCGGGACACCTGGCTCAGCTGGGCAAGGTCGAACTCGTCCGGGGCGACATCCGCGACCGCCATTGTGTGGCCACCCTGCTTGAGGGTTGCGACGCACTGCTACACGGTGCGGGGGTGGTCGGTACCGACGGCCGACGCGAGAAGCTGATGTGGGAGATCAACGCATACGCCACCGAGGCGGTCCTGCAGCAGGCCGTCCGCAACGGTCTGGATCCGGTCGTTTCCATCAGCAGTTACAGCGCATTGTTTCCGGCTCCCGACGGCGTCATCGGCCCGAATACGCCGACCGCCGTTGGACGTAGCGCATACGCCAAGACGAAAGGATACGCCGACGCGGCCGCCAGGCGGCTGCAGCGAGACGGCGCGCCGGTCGTCGTCACCTACCCGTCCAGCGTGGTGGGGCCTGCCTTCAACACCGCACCCGGAGTGACCGAGCGCGGCTGGGCACCGATCGCGCGGTGGGCGGTGGCGCCTCGGCTGAGCGGCGGCATGCAGATGATCGACGTACGCGACGTCGCCGAGGTACACCTCCGCGCCATGGTCCCCGGACGAGGCCCGCGCCGATATGTCTGTGGCGGTGTGATGATCCCGTTCAACGAGATGATAGACACGCTCGAGCGGGGTATCGGCCGCCGAATCCGGCGAATCCCCTTGACTGCGAACGCTTTTCTGGCTCTGGGGCGTGTCGCTGACGCCTTGGGCGGCCTGGTGCCGCTCGGGGACGGCTTCAGCCTCGAGGCCGCCCTGCTGCTGACCGCCGCGACCCCGACCGACGACTCGGCCACGTTACGCGAGCTGGAAATGACGTGGCGGTCACCGCAGCAGGCGATGCTGGCGTCCTTTCAGCGCTGAAGCATCGCCTCAACCCGCCGCAGGATCGCTGCCGAATCCTGCTCCTCGGCAACGGTTGTCAGGAACAGCGCGGCGCCCGCCGCCATCGCGAGTAGTGCGCGCGCCTCGAGTTCGGCGTCCGCCGCGTCGGCTTCGGTCGCTGAGTCCGCGGCGAACAGCCGCACCGCAGGCCCGGTGAAATCCGACCACATCTGGTGGCGCAGTTGACTGTTCTCCTCGAGCGCGCGCATCAACCCTGGGACGGCTGCCTTCATGTCCGGCCTGCTGAAGAGCTCGAGACTACCCCTGACCACCCAGGAGATCCATCCGTTGCGGTCGGTGCCCTCGAACGGCGTCAGGTCCGGCGAGGCGCCCAGGATCGCATGCAGGACGAGTTCGGCCTTCGACGGCCAGCGCCGGTTCAGGCTGGAGCGGCTCACGCCTGCCCGCGCGGCGACCAACCGGATACTCAGTCCGTCCCAACCGAGTTCGACGAGAAGTTCCCGCGTCGCTGACAGCACTCGTTCATCGATCGACGAATCCCGCGGCCTGCCCGCGGCGGCGCGATTGGGCGGCATCGCGGATCAGATGGGCGTGATGTACTGGATGAGCCACTTGCCGCCGATCTTCTGATAATCGACGCGCAGCCGGCTGCCGTCGTAGATCGGCTCCTTGGACTTGTCGGTGAGCGTCCGGTTCATGTACACCATCACCGATGCTGAATCACGTTCGGCCTCAAGGACTCCCACGCCAACCACGTTGGCCTGACTGACCAGCTGACGATCCCGCGCCTGCGGGATGATGTCCCTGGTGGCGCGGTCCTCGAATTCGTGGCGGTAGGCCGGCGTCAGCATCGGATAGACCTCGTTGAGGCTGCGCTCGACGGTCTGATAGTCGTAACCGAACACCTTCGGAATCTGCTGGGCCGCCAGGGAGCCGAGCTGCTCGCGGGCTTGTTGTTCGGACTTGAGTTCGACTCGATGCCAATAGACCCATCCGCCGACGCCGGCGACCGCGACGAAGCCCGCGGCGATCAGCACGGTCACGGTGGCGAGCAGCCGAGCCACCCAGTTGCGCATCAGTTGCCGCCGTCCGGGTACTTCAGGTCGTACGCGGTCATGTTGCCGTTGTCGTCCTCGTGCACGATCACCCGCAGCCGATACGGCTTCGACGGCGCGTTCACCCCGTCGAGGTCGGTGACCGTCACCCGCACCGACACCAACACCTTCGCGTTCTTGGCCACCTCGTCGATGTCGCCCTCCATCGCGGCACCGTTGATGACGGCCTCGGAACTGGCGTTGGTGTCCCGGAACAACGCCTTCAGGTTGTCCACGTTGCCCGGCTGGGTCATCATCGCGCGCAATGGCCCACTGGTGCCGTTGACGAACCGGTTCACGCTTTCGTCGATGTTGTTCTGGTTGTAGCTGAACATGTTCACCACGGCCTGCGACGCGGTGTCGACGAAGCGCTGCTGACGATCCGCGCTTGCCTCCATCTGCCGGTTCGAGTCGAACGTCAGCCAGGCGAACACCGCGGTGACCGCCGCCGCGATGGCCACGGTGGTCAATGCCACCGCCGCCACCAACGTCCGCTGCGGTTGCCGTCGCCGCGGCGGCGCAGGCCTACTGACACGCACCGCGATCGGCTTGGGCGCCTCGACGCTGACGCCCGACGGCGCCGCCCCGTTCGCGGGGCCCGCTGCTCGGGACGCACGCCGCCGCCGCACCGGCTTCGACGCGGCCGCCGAAACCGTGTCTTCTGCCATCACGCCTGCCTTGGAGCCAACATCAGATCAACCCAGTTCTCTGCAGGCGCCAGTTTGTCAGCACCGGCAGCGAACACGCCAGTTCCCCCGGCTGGGTCGACGAATTTACCGTTCTGGTCGTAGGTGGCGATCGCCGGCCCTGCTGCCTGCGGCGCCTCCGCAGGCAGTGGCGGCGGCGCGGGCGGCCCCGGAGGAGGCTCAGGGGCCGGCCTGCCGTACGGCGGCACCACCTGGTCCGGCGGCGCGTAGTAAGGCAGCGGAGGCGGCGGGCCGTTGTCATTCGGAGGCACCGGCAGCGGGAACGGGGCGTGCGGCGCAGGGCCCGGCCCCGGCGGAACTCCCGGCGGCAACTGCACCACAGGCGGTCCCGGGTCCGGGTCGACTTGCGGCGGGATGAAGGGGAACTTGTTCATCGGCAGCGTCATCCGCGGATCCTCGACCGGCGTGCCGTACGGCACCGGCGGCCCGCGCCACGGGTTGGTCCCCAACGGCACGTATCCCTTGGGATCGCGGCACAGCTGGATGGTGGGAGCGCGCTTGCCAGGGAACTCCTGGCACGGGTAGTTGCGCGCACCGCGCACCACGGCCGGGTCGTTCGGCGCGGTCTTGCAGTACAAGTCGGTCGGCAGGTCGCGCAGGGTGGTGTCGGCGGGCGACCGGATCTCTGTCGGCGGGATGAAACCCGTGGAGCAGGGCGGCGGGTCCTGCAGATCGATCTTGAAGTCCAACTTGCCGCCCTCGTCGGCGGGCAGGCCACCGCCGACGGTGATCAGAGCCGCCATCAAGGCGGGGAAGATCACCAGCGCCTGTTCGATCGACTTGCGGTAGATCACCCCGATCCGACCGAAGTTGGCGAGGTTCGCCGCCAGCACCGGGAACGTCGGCCGGATGCCCTCGAACGTCGTGTTGGCGGCCTCGGTGGTGCCCGGCACGTTCTGCAGCACCGACCGCACCTGCGGATCGGCACCGGCCACCTCGCCGGTGAACCGGGCCAGCCCTTCGGCCAGTGACTTGATGTCGTCACCGCTTCGGATCTGCGAATCCAGGAACGGGCCCGCTTGTTCGATCAGCTGGTTGACCTGGGCATAGTTGGAGTTGGCCTCGTCGATCAACAGCCTCGACGACTGAATCAGCCGGGCCAGTTCGGGCCCAGAACCGTTGAACGCCTTGAACGTTTCGCGCAGCAGGTCCTGAATCCGGCTGTCACCGACGCTGCTGACCAACTTGTCCGCTTCGGTCAGCAACCCGGCGATGTCCTGGCCAATCCGGGTGTGTGCCTGGTCGATGGTCGCGCCATTGCGCAGCTTGCCCTTCGAGGGCTGATCGGGCGGCACCAGGTCGACGTACTGCTCGCCGACCGCCGACACGCTCTTCACGGTCGCGATGACATTGTCGGGCACCGGGGTGCCGCTGTTGAGCCGCATGTCGGCAACGACACCGTCGTTGGACAGGCCGACCGACTCCACCCGGCCGACGGTGACGCCGCGGTACGTGACGTTGGCGTTCTGGTAAAGACCGCCGCCCGCAACGAAATTCGCCTTCACGTTGTACGAGCCGATACCCAGTGCCGACGGCACGTGCAGATAGAAGATCGAGATCGCACCGACGGTGAGCACCGTGACGATCGCGAAGATCGTCAACTGCAAACGGGTCAGCCTGTCGAGCATCAGGGCTTCCCTCCGTGCTGGGTGGCGGTACCCGGCGGGATCTTGAACGGATCGGCGGCCTGTCCCGACAGATTCGCCATCGCGCCGGTGAGGAAGTCGGGCGGATTGACCACCTCGGACAGGTGCTTCATGTTCGGGTCCAGCCCCAGCGACGTGGTGAACAGCGATTCGCCGGTGCGCCGAAGCGTCAGGTCGAAGGTGGTGTACACGTTGAGGTAGTCACCGCGCACCGCGTTGCGGAGGTACTTGTAGTGGAACGGGAATGTCGGCAACAACTCGAGGTCTTTGATCACGTCGTCGGCATTGTCGTTGAATGCCTTGATGATCGGGTAGAGGTCCTTGAAGTCGGCCGCGAAGTCGTCCTTCGTCTGTTGCAGGATCCGCGACGCGACGGTGGCGAAACTGCGCAGCGCACCGAACGCGTCGACGATGTTGGCGCGATTCTTGTTCAGCACCTCCAGCGCCGCTGGAAGCGAGTCCAACGTGCGACCGATGCTGTCCTTGCTGCGGGCCAGGATCCCTGCGAACCGGTCGAGCCCCTCGGCCGATCTGATGATGTCGTCGGTCTGCTGCTGCAGCGAGCTGGTCAGCTCCGCCAGCCGCGGTATCAGGTCGGCGAAGGTACCCTGGCGTCCCGCGATGGCGTTGAACGTCTCGTCGGTGATATCTTGCAGCGCACCAAGATTGCCCTTGTTGACCACCACCCCGAGTGAGGACAGCACCTCTTCGGTGGTCGGATACCGGCCGGTGCGGTCCATTCCGATGTTCGACCCGTTGGTCAGCTTCCCCGTGCCCGCCTCACCGACCGGCGGCGCCAATTCGATGTGCTGCGAACCAAGCAGTGAGGTCTGCGCGACCTTCGCGGTCGCATTGGCTGGCAGGTTGACGTTCTTGTCGAGGGACAGTTGCACCGCGGCGTAGAACGTTCCGTCCGGTCGCTGGACCGCATCGATGCCGGACACGCTGCCGACCGTGACGTCGTCGACCATCACCGGCGAGTTCTGCGGCAGCGTCGCCACATCGGGCAGTTCGACGGTGACCTTGTACGAGCCGCTGCCGTGTCCGGCCGTACCCGGCATGTTGAGCGAGTTCAACCCGCCGAACGAGCAGCCCGTCAAGACCACCGCACTCGACGTGACGACCAGAACCTTGCGCATCATCCGCCCGCCACCTCCGCAGGAAGCGGCGCCCCTGGCACCGGCGCGTCCGGATCGGCGGGCGCGGGGGCGGCGGGCGCGGCCGGGCCACCCGCGTGCGAGGTCGCGGCCGCTCCTTCTGGGGCCGGTGGCACCAGAAGCGAAGTGAGGTCGGCATCCGGCGGTATTTCGCGCGGGGTGACGCCGGGCGCGTTCTGCCACTGCAGATAAGGCACCGGGGTCTGCGCCTTCGCCTCGGTCTCCGGGCTGTCGTAGATGATCTGTCCCTTGTACGCCGTGATGCTGTTGATCGGATGGAACATCAGCGGCGGGTAGTTCATCGTGATGCGCTTGAACACAGGGCCCATCCGTTGCCTGCAGATGTCGGCGCGCTTGTAGTTGTCCGGCGAAGCACCGGCATCGAATGTGCCGCAGATGAATTGGACGGGGTTGGCGAAGTTCGGCAGCGTCAGCAAACCGCCGACGGTGCCCTGCGCCGGGTTGTAGATGTTGTAGAAGTTCGCCAGACCGTTCGGGGTGACGTGCAGGATCTGTTCGATGTCGTCGCTGTGGTCGGTCAGGATCTGGGTGAACTCGGACAGCTTCGAGACCTGTTTGATCAGCGCGTCATTGTTCTGGTTCAAGAATCCCTTCACGTCAGACAGCGCCTGGTTCAGCGTCGCCAGCGTCTGATCGAGGCCCGCCGAACTGTCCGCGAGCACCTGCGACACCGATGCGACGTGGCCGGAGAACTGCACGATCTGCTCGTTGCTGTTGGACAGGGCATTGACCAACACCTGCAGATTGCGAATGGTGCCGAACAGATCGGTGCGTGAATCACCAAGCCGGCCTGCGGTTTGCGAGAGTTCGCGCAGCGCCTGGCGGAACGAGTCGCCGTTGCCGTCGAACGTGTCGGCGGCTTGGTTCACCACCGACGCGAGAGGGCCCTGCAGCGACCCGGGCTGCGGTCCGAGCTGACTCGACAGTGCCGTCAGCTGTTCCTTGACCTCGTCCCACTCGACCGGCACCGCGGTGCGGTCAAGGCCGATCTCGGCACCGTCGGCCATCGCCGCACCGCCGGTGTACGCGGGCGTCAGCTGAACAAAGCGGGCGGACACCAGATTTGGCGCGATGATCAACGCCTTCGCATCGGCGGGAACCTTGACGCCGTCCTTCACCGACATGGTGATCTTGACGTCGGTGGCCCGCGGCTCGATCGAGTCGATCTTGCCGACGGGCACGCCGACGATCCGCACGTCGTCACCCGGATACAGGCCGACGGCGGAGGTGAAGTAGCCCACCACCTTGTGTCCGGCGCGCGACGGCCACACCGTGAAGACACCCAGGACCAGCAGCGCCACCAGCGCGGCAGCCAGGGACACCCGCACCCAGCGGCTGCGCATACCGGACGAATTGTCGTATGTCATGGCGACTTCGGCCTCACGATCAACCGCTCGGAGATGTATCCGCGCAGCACGTCGGCCAGGCTGTCCGGCAGCTTGCCGGGCTGGAAGTAGAAGTCCATCATCGCCTCGGCGATGCTTGGTGGCGGCAGGCCGTACAGGTTGATCTGGAAGCCCGGCCCCGAGCCGACCACCTCACCGAGCGCGGTGGCGTACGGCGGCAGCCGGCGAAGTGCCTCGCCGATGTGTTCCTTGCGCTCCAGAAGGTTGTCCATCACCGCGTTCAGCGCATCCAGCGCGGGCTTGAACTCGCGCTTGTTGTCCGCGACGAAGCCGGAGAGCTGGCGCGAGACGTCGTCGATGCCCGCGATCAAATTGCTCAGCGCCTGGCGGCGCTCGTCCAACGCCGCGAACAGCATGTTGCCGTCGGTGATCAACTGGTTCACCTGACCGGCCCGCTGGGCCAGCGTGTCAGTGACGTTCTTGGCGTGCGCGAGAAGCTGTTCGAGAGCCTCGTCGCGCTTGTTCAGCGTGCGCGACAGGTTCGCGATGCCGTCGAGCGCCCCGCGCAGCTGCGGAGTCGCATCGCGCAGGGTGTCGGTGATTGTCTGCAGAGCCTGCTCGAACTTCGGTTTGTCCAATTCGCTGGCGTTCTGCCCGAGATCTTGCAGCGCGGTGTTCAGCGTGTACGGGGTTGTCGTGCGGCCCAACGGAATGACGGTCGCGCTGCCCGCACCCTTCGGTGTGACTGCGAGCGACTTCTCACCGAGCACGGTGTCGGTCTTGATCGCGACCAGCGACTGGTCGCCCACCCGCACGTCGCGGTCGACGGTGAACGTCACTTTGGCTGCGTCCCCGGCCAATTGGATGTCGGTGACCTTGCCGACCCGGATGCCTGAGACGTTCACGTCGTTGCCGGGCGAGATTCCGCCCGCATCGGTGAAATACGCCTCGTACGGTTTGCCCTGCGGCCAGAACGGCAGTTCGGTGTAGCCGAACGAGACCAGCACCAGGCAGCCAACCAGGGCGATGCCGAAGATCCCGGTGCGCAGCGGATTTCCGCTGTCAGGCCTAGCCATTCTCCGAACACCTCCCCTTCGACGGATCCGGCGGGCCACCGGCCGGGATCAGGATGTCGCTGCCTGCCGGCCCGTTGATCTTCAACCTGACCGAGCAATAGTAGATATTGAAGAACGAGCCGTATGCGCCAAGGGCGTTGAGCCGCAAGTAGTTTTCCGCCAACGGTTCGATGACTTTGTTGACGTCGGCCTTTCTCTCGTCGACCCGCTGCGCGAACGGCCGGACGTTCTCGAGGACACCCTGCAGCGGCCTGCGTGATTTGGTCAGCATGTCGGTGAGGTCGTTCTCGGCTGACGCGAGCGGACCGATCGCGCCCGCAATCGGGTCACGGCCCTCGGCGAGGCCGGTGATCAACTGCTGCAACTGGTCGACGCTCGCGTTGAACTGTGCGCCCTTTTCGTCGATGGTGCCCAACACGGTGTTCAGATTGTTGATCACGTCGCCGATGAGTTGATCTCTGGCAGCGAGGTCGGAACTGAATGCGCTGGTGCTGGACAACAGGTTCGACAGCGCACCACCCTGTCCCTGCAGCAGTTCGATGACGGCGTTGCTCACCTCGTTGATCTTGTTGCCGTCCAGGCCCTTGAGTACCGGCCGCAACCCGCCGAGCAGTGCATCGAGATCCAGCGCCGGCTGGGTGTTCTGCTTCGAGATCGTCGAACCCGGCGGCAGCTTGCGCAACTCGCCAGGACCGGACGTGATCTCGAGATACCGGTCCCCGACCAGGTTTTCGTAGCGGACCACGGCCCTGGTGGACGTGTACAGCTGATAGCGCTTGTTGATGTTGAAGGCGACGTCGACGGTGTTGTCCGGATTCAGCGTCACCTTCTTGACGCTTCCGACCGGCACACCGGAGATGCGCACGTCCTGACCGGCCTTCAACCGACCGGCGTCGCTGAAGGTGGCGTGATACGACTTGTCTGACGCGAACCGGAACTCGCCGAACACGACCACGAGGAAGCCGGCCACCAGCAGCATCGCCACCGTGAAGACGACGACCTTGAGCAACGTCCGGTCGCGCCGCATCAGTACTCGTCCCTTTCGGCGAAGGCGCCGTTGAACAGGAACTGGATCGTGGAGGGTGCGTCGAACTGCAATTCGGTGTTCGGTTGGTATGGCACGTAGGCGTTGTCGGTCACCAGGAACGGGGTGTGGTACCAGGAGCCGCCGTATTGCTTGGAGGGCACGTTCGGAAGGCCACGGCAGTTCGGCCCGCCCGATGCGTTCACGTAGGGAAGGCTTTCCGGGTAGGTGTACCCCGGCGAGCCGGGAAGGAAGTTCGACGCGACGAACAGGCCAGGCCGGATGCCGCCGATGATCGGAGCGAAGGTGTCGATGGCTTTCCGGACGCCCTGGAACAGGCAGCCGAACTCAGGTGAGTAGTCGGCCGACACCTTCAGCGGGGCACGCAACCGCTGGATCGCGGCGATGTAGTCGTTCTCGGCAGGCTCCAGCGTCGCGGTGCCGTTGTTGGCCAGGCCGGTGGCTGCCAGCAGGGTGGCGTTCAGGTTGTCCTGTTGGTCGACGATGGTGTTGCTGATGGTGGGTGCGTTGTCGAAGATGCGAGCCAGATCCGGGCCTGCGTCGCCATAGATGTTGGCGACCTCGCCTGTCTTCCGGATGTCCTCACGCAGCGTCGGCAGGTTCGGGTTCAGTTGCTGCAGATAGTAATTCAGCCCTGACAGGGTGGCGCCGAGGTTGTCCCCGTTGCCGCGCAGGCCCTCCGCGAGCGCCGACAGCGTCGCATTCAGGTTGATGGGGTCGACCTTGTGCAGCACGTCGGTCAGCGTCTGGAACAACGTGTTGACTTCCAGCTGAACGTCTTTCGCCTCGACGTTGGCGCCAGGCCGCAGTTGTCCGCTGGGCTGCTCGGGTGGCAGGAACTCGACGGACTTGGCGCCGAACACCGTGGTGCCGCCGATCCGAACCAGCGCGTTGGCAGGCACGTACGGCATTTCGCTGCTCTTGATCGACAGCGTCAGCTTGGCTTGATTTCCGGCGTATTCGATGTTTTTCACTTCACCGATCTGGATGCCGCGGTATTTGACCTTGGCATCCTTCTCCATCACCAAACCGGCCCGCGGGGAGGTCACGGTCACCGTTTCGGTGTCGGTGAAGGCGGCGGTGTAGGCCAGGTAGGTGAACACGGTGGCGGCCACCAGGATCGCCGCCAGAATCGCCGCCGCGATCCTGACGTGGCTGCGCTTGGCTTCAATGTCTGGCATCTTCGCGGCCTACCCGGACAGATTGAAGTTGCCGGACGCGCCGTAGACGGCGAGTGAGATGAACAGCGTGATGGTGACCACGACGATCAGCGAGGTGCGCACCGCCTGACCGACGGCGATGCCGACACCGACTGGGCCGCCGGATGCGTTGTATCCGTAGTAGGTGTGCACGAGCATCACGGCGATCGCCATCACGATCGCTTGCAGGAACGACCACAACAGGTCGGTGGGCACCAGAAAGGTGTTGAAGTAATGGTCGTAGAGGCCCGCCGACTGATTGTTGATGAACACCGTCGTGAATCTGGCGGCGAAGAACGCGGCCAGCACCGACAGCGAGTACAGCGGAATGATCGCGATCATGCCTGCCATCAACCTGGTGGACACCAGGTACGACACCGAGTGCACAGCCATCGATTCGACGGCATCGATCTCCTCGGCGACCCGCATGGCGCCCAATTGCGCCGTGGTGCCCGCACCGATGGTGGCGGCCAACGCGATTCCTGCGATCACCGGCGCGACGATGCGGACATTCAGGAAGGCCGACAGGAAGCCCGTCAGCGCCTCGATACCGATGTTGCCGAGCGAGGAGTAGCCCTGCACCGCGATGACGCCGCCGGACGCCAGGGTCAGGAACGCGGCCACACCGACGGTGCCGCCGATCATCACCAGCGCACCGGTGCCCATGGTCATCTCGGCGATGTTGCGGATCGTTTCCTTGCGGTAGCGGGTCAGCGCGTTCGGGATGTAGCGAATGGTCTCGCCGTAGAACAGCGCCTGCTCGCCGATCGAGTCGACGGTCTTCGGCACGCCGCGGAACGCGCGACGCAGGCGGACAGTCAGGTCGTAACTCATCGAGGCCCTCGGCTCTTCACGCAAGCGTTCATCGCACCAGCACCCTCACGCCCACCGCCGTCATGATCACATTGATGACGAACAGGCAGATGAACGCGTAAACGACGGTCTCGTTGACCGCCGTTCCGACACCCTTCGGGCCGCCCTGCACCGTCAGCCCGCGGTAACAGCCGACCAGTCCGGCGACCACCCCGAACAGCAGCGCCTTGAACTCGGCGAGCACCAATTCACCGAGGCCGGTCAACACGGTCAGCCCGTTGATGAACGCGCCCGGGTTGACGCCCTGCAGGAACACGGAGAAGACATAGCCGCCGGCCAACCCGATGAGGCAGACAAGGCCGTTGAGGAGAAGCGCGACGAACGTCGACGCCAGCACGCGCGGCACCACCAGACGCTGGATCGGATCGATGCCGAGCACCCGCATCGCGTCGATTTCCTCGCGGATGGTGCGAGCACCCAGATCCGCGCAGATGGCGGTGGCGCCCGCGCCCGCCACGACGAGCACCGTCACCACCGGGCCGAGCTGGGTGATGGTGCCGAACGCCGTGCCCGCGCCGGACAGGTCGGCGGCGCCGATCTCGCGAAGCAGGATGTTGAGGGTGAACGCGACCAGCACGGTGAACGGGATGGCGACGAGCAGCGTCGGGACCAGCGAGACGCGGGCGATCATCCAGGTCTGTTCGAGGAACTCCCGAAATTGAAATGGCCTGCGGAAGATCTTGACGAACGTCTCCAGGGACATCTCGACGAACCCGCCCACGGCCCGAGCCGGTGCCGCAAGCTGTTCGATCAACCTCGGCTCCGTTCTCGGTGCGGTGGGTTTCGCGCGTGCGCCACGGCGAAGAGTTTCTGACTCCTCGGCTCGGCGGTTCTCCCACCCCTAAGTTAAGCGTGGCTCGTAGTGAGCCGGATCATACTAACTAGAACACGTTCGCAGTGTCAAAGAACAGGAAATCTAGTCGAAATTGTGACCTTTGCGCAGGTCAAGGCCACTGTGACCTGGATCATTCTGTAACACGTTCTAGCTCGCTCACAGCGTGGCGAACTGAGAACGTCATTCTCCCTGGGACATCAGTGCCGTCGCCGAGAAATTGCGCTCGAAATCGCGATTAGCAAAGTAATTCTCGAGTGTTGTCGACAGGTCCGCCGGGTCCCACGCGTCGGATTCCGCACTGAACCGGTGCTCGGCCGTCGGTGCCGCAACAAGGCTCACTGTCGGACCATAGACGATGAACAACTGGCCGTTGACGTTTCTTGACGCGGGCGATGCCAGGAAGCGCACGAGGTTGACGACGTGCTCGGGCGACAGCGGGTCGATCTGCCCGTCGGCCAGTTCAGGTGAGTCACCGAAAACGTCAGCGGTCATCGCGGTGCGGGCGCGGGGCGCGATCGCGTTCGCCCGCACCCCGTAACGCTCCAGCGCGCGCGCCGCGGTCAGCGTCAGCGCGGTGATGCCGGCCTTGGCCGCCCCGTAGTTGGCCTGCCCGACCGGCCCTGCCAGTCCCGCCTCCGAGGAGGTGTTGATGATGCGGCCGTACACGGTGCCGTCGCTGTTGCCTGATGTCGCCGGCCTTCCGGCTCCGGCTTTGGCTTTGGCCCGCCAGTACGTGGCCGCGTTGCGGGTCAACAGGAAGTGGCCGCGCAGGTGGACGGCGATCACGGTGTCCCAGTCCTCGTCGGACATGTTGAACAGCATCTTGTCGCGGGTGATGCCGGCGTTGTTGACGACGATGCCGAGACCACCGAGACCGTCGGCGGTCTCGACCAATTCGTCGGCCGTCGAACGCTCGCTGATGTCTCCGGCCACGGCGACGGCTTTGGCGCCCGCCGCCGTGATCTCGTCGATGACGTCGGACTTGTCGAGCGCGCCGGGGATGTCGTTGACGACGAGCGTCGCGCCCGCGCGGGCAAGTCCGACGGCCTCGGCCCGGCCGAGGCCCGCGGCCGCACCGGTCACCACCGCGACCAGTCCGGACAGATCGGTCGCGTCCTGCGAAACAGTCACTTTATGAATACCTCTAGTCTCTGCGGATCAGGGCAGCTCGTGGGCACTCGTTGATCGACTGCTCCGCCACGTCCTCCCGGTCGGCCGGCACCGGGTCGGCCTTCACGACGGCGTAATCGTCGTCATCGAGTTCGAACAGGTCGGGGGCGATTCCGACGCAAACGGCGTTGCCCTCACAGCGGTCGCGGTCCACTTCCACTCGCATGAGAACCTCCTCGTGGTCGACGCGGGTATGCGCGCCAGTGCGGCACCGGCCTAGACCCCAAGACTAGAACGTGTTACAACCGGGGGTGAAAGCGGGCCACCTGACGGCTTTCTTAATACACCAGAAGTACCCCCGAAGTGAGGACATGGCGATGCGGATCGGCTACACCCCGGAGCAGGAGGAGTTGCGCCGCGAACTGCGGTCCTACTTCACCAAACTCATGACGCCGGAGCGCGCCGAGGCGCTGAGCGCCGGCGACGGCGGCGAGATGGGCCGAGGCAACGTCTACCGCGAGACGGTCGCGCAGATGGGTAAGGACGGCTGGCTGACGCTGAACTGGCCCAAGGAGTACGGCGGGCAGGAGCGCTCGCCGATGGACAGCCTGATCTTCAACGACGAAGCCGCAATCGCGAACGTTCCCGTGCCGTTCCTGACCATCAACAGCGTCGCGCCGACGATCATGCATTTCGGCAGCGACGAGCAGAAGAAGTTCTTCCTGCCCAAGATCGCCGCGGGCGAACTGCACTTCTCGATCGGCTACTCCGAGCCCGGCGCAGGCACCGACCTCGCCGCGCTGCGCACCACGGCGGTGCGTGACGGGGACGACTACGTCATCAACGGCCAGAAGATGTGGACCAGCCTGATCGCGTACGCGGACTACGTGTGGCTGGCCGTGCGCACCAACCCGGAAGCCAAGAAGCATCGCGGCATCTCGATGCTCATCGTGCCGACCACCGCCGAGGGCTTCTCGTGGACGCCGGTGCACACCATGGCGGGTGTCGACACCAGCGCCACCTACTACCAGGACGTCAGGGTGCCCACCAGCAACCTGGTCGGCGAGGAGAACGCCGGCTGGAAACTGGTCACCAACCAGCTCAACCACGAACGCGTCGCGCTCGTGTCGGCGCAGCCGATCTTCCTGGCGCTCAACGGTGTTCGCGATTGGGCGCAGAACACCAAGGACATCCATGGCAATCGGGTGATCGACTCGGAGTGGGTGCAGCTGAACCTGGCCCGCGTGCACGCCAAGGCCGAGGTGCTCAAGCTGATCAACTGGGAACTCGCGTCCTCCGACGACGCCGCACCGTCGCCCGCAGATGCGTCGGCGGCCAAGGTGTACGGCACCGAACTCGCCACCGAGGCGTACCGACTGCTGATGGAGGTGCTCGGCACGGCAGGCACGCTGCGCACGAACTCCCCCGGCGCGCTGCTTCGCGGACGTGTCGAACGCATGCACCGCAGCTGCCTGATTCTGACGTTCGGCGGCGGCACGAATGAGATTCAACGCGACATCATCGGAATGGTCGCCCTCGGCCTGCCCCGCGTCAATCGGTAAGGAACATCATGGATTTCAAGACGACGGAAGCCGCTCAGGATCTGGGCGGTCTGGCCCGCACCATCACCGACTCGGTCTGCACCAACGAACACCAGCGTGAGCTCGACAAGCTCGACGAACGGTTCGACCGCGACCTGTGGGCCAAGCTGATCGAGGCTGACATCCTGTCGGCCGCCGCGCCGGAGTCGGTGGGCGGCGGCGGTTTCGGCGTGCTGGAGCAGGTGGCGGTGCTCGAGGCGCTGGGCCGCCAGTTGGCCGCGGTGCCTTACCTGGATTCGGTGGTGCTCGGCGCGGGCGCACTGGCGAAGTTCGGCTCCGAGGCGCTGCAACAGGAATGGGCGCAGCCCGCGGTCAGCGGGGAGAAGATCCTCGCGGTCGCGCTCGACGGCGAGATGGGCGAGGGCCCGGTGAAGGCCACCGGTTCCGCCGCCGGGTACACGCTGACAGGCGCCCGTACCCAGATCGGTTTCGGGCCCGTGGCAGATGCGTTCCTGGTTCCGGCGGAAACCGATTCAGGCATCAAGGTCTTCGTGATCCCCAAGGGCGATGCCGGGGTGACGGTGACCAGTCTGGACACCACCGGTCTGGGCAGCGTCGGCCACCTCGAACTGCAGGGTGTCGAATCGGATCGGGTCGTCGGCGGCGAGGACGTTCTCGGGTGGCTGACCACCCACGGAGCTCTCGGCCGCAGCGCATACCAACTGGGGGTGCTCGACCGGGCGTTGGAGCTCACCGCGCAATACGCGCGTGAGCGTGAGCAGTTCGACCGGCCGATCGGCAGCTTCCAGGCCGTGTCGTCGCGACTGGCCGACGACTACATCAACGTCAAGGCGCTGCGCCTGACGGTGACACAGGCGGCTTGGCGGCTGTCCGAGGATCTTCCGGCGGACATCGACGTCAACACGGCCGCATTCTGGGCGGCCGACGCCGGTCATCGCGTCGCGCACACCACCGTTCATGTGCACGGAGGCGTCGGCATCGACCTCGACCACCCGGTGCACCGGTACTTCCTGGCGGCCAAGCAGAACGAATTCGCCGTCGGCAGTGCGACTGGCCAGCTGTTGCGCATCGGCCGCGAATTAGCCGATACCCCAGCGTGACTCGTGGCTGAAGGCCTGCCGACCGTCACCGAACTGCTGGCCCCGCTGATCGACGTCGACGAGCGGGGGGTGTACTTCGAGGACACCTTCACCAGTTGGCGTGACCACATCCAGCAGGGCGCCGCGATCGCTGCGGCGTTGCGGGCACGCCTTGATCCGGGCAAGCCGCCGCACGTGGGTGTGCTGCTGCAGAACACGCCGGTGTTCTCCGCTGTGCTGGTCGCGGCGGCGCTGACAGGGATCGTGCCGGTGGGCCTGAACCCGGTGCGGCGTGGCGCGGCCCTGGCTCGCGACGTTGCACATGCGGATTGCCAAGTGGTGCTGGCGGATTCGGCATCGGCCGACGGCCTGGACGGCGACTACGTCGACGTCGACTCGCCGGGGTGGGCGAACGAGGTCGCCGCCTTTTACGACGTCCCGGTCGAACCGTACGACGCGGACCCCGGCGACCTGTTCATGCTGATCTACACGTCGGGCACCAGCGGTGACCCCAAGGCCGTGAAATGCAGCCAGGGCAAGGTCGGCATTGCGGGCGCGATGATGACGCAACGCTTCTCGCTCGGGACAGCCGACATCTGCTACGTGTCGATGCCGCTGTTCCATTCGAACGCGGTACTGGTCGGTTGGTCGGTGGCGGTCGCGTGCGGTGGCTCACTTGCGTTGCGGCGCAAGTTCTCCGCGTCGCAATTCATGCCCGATGTCCGACGCTTTCGTGCCACGTACGCCAATTACGTCGGCAAGCCGCTGTCCTATGTGCTCGCCACTCCCGAGCGCCCCGACGACGCGGACAATCCGCTGCGCGCGGTGTACGGGAACGAGGGCGCACCGGCGGATGTCGAGCGGTTCGCCGAGCGGTTCAACACCGTGGTGATGGACGGGTTCGGGTCGACGGAGGGCGGCATCGCGATCGGCCGAACGCCGGACACTCCGCCGGGGGCGCTGGGCCCACTGCCGCCGGGCACCGAGATCATCGATGTCCAGACCGGCGAGCCGTGCCCGGCCGGCGTGACCGGTGAGCTGGTGAACACCTCGGACGCAGGACGTTTCGAGGGTTATTACAACGATCCCGATGCCGAGGCCGAACGGATGCGCGACGGCGTCTATCACAGCGGCGACCTCGCCTACCGCGACGAGAACGGCTACGCGTACTTCGCGGGGAGGCTCGGCGACTGGTTGCGGGTGGACGGCGAAAATCTCGGGTCTGCCCCGATAGAACGCGTGCTGCTGCGTCATCCCGATGTGGTCGAAGTGGCGGTGTACGGCATCCCCGCCCCCGATGTCGGCGATCAGGTGATGGCTGCGGTGGTGTTGCGCGACGGCGCACGATTCGACGCCGACGAGTTCAGGACCTTCCTGGCCGAGCAGTCGGATCTCGGGCCCAAGCAATGGCCGTCGTTCGTCCGCGTCGGCACGGAGCTGCCGAGGACCGAGACCTTCAAGGTGGTCAAACGGCAGCTCCAGGCCGAGGGCACCGAGTGCAAGGACCCGGTGCACCCGATCGAACGTCAACGTTCATGGACGAATGGGCCGCTCCACAACTGAGGGCGGTAGCGGCGCACTGCATTCTCGACGCGCGCCGCGTCGTCGCCGTACGGCGAGACGTTGTAACGGAAGCAGCCTGAGGAGTAGCCCGCTGCCGGTGGATCGACGCGATGCCAGTCACCGCGTATACGTCGCCGTCCAGCCGCGAAATCCGGTTGTGTCAAATAGATTTCCAAAGCCGACAATGTCTTGGTCTTGATGCCGCGGTAGGTGCCTTCGTACGAGCCGAAACCGACAGCCGCGATCTCCGACCATTCGATCGTGTCGCCTCGCCTGCCGTCGAACGGGTGGATTCCTTCGTCATCGATCGCAATACCCATGCCGCGCAATGTCTTCGGCACCCGCCACGCCGTCCATAGAAACGGGATGGCGAAGACGACGGTGAGCACGCCCATGACCGCCTGTTCGACGCGCGTAGTCGTGCCCGACAACAGCGTGATCAGCGGTCCGGCGGCCAACGCCGCCGTCACCGCCAGCACACCGAATGCCATCCACGGGCTCCAGCGGGTGAGGACAATGCGCTCCTCCGCCGTTGTCATGGGGCAACGGTAACCTGGCCACCGTGGGCTATCGCGAGTTTCTGCCCCCGAACGCGCTGCGCGACCTGGTCGAATGCGCGTGGGTGGTGGATGGCCCCGCCGAAGAGGTGCGTGTGCTGCCCGACGGCTGTATGGACCTGATACGCATGAACGGCCGCGTCGTGGTGGCCGGACCCGACACCAGCGCATCGGTCAGTCCGCGCGATGGAGAACCGTTCGTGGGCTTGCGGTTTCATCCGGGCACGCTGCCGCGCCTGCTTGGCGTACCCGCTGCCGAATTGCGCAACGAGCGCGTGCCCCTGGCCGAACTGCGCAGCGGACTGTCCCGGCACGCGTCGCTGACCGACCTGGCAACGGCCCTGGCATCGCGGGAACCAACCGTCGAGACGGCGCCGTGGCCGCTACCGCTCCTGCAGTTCGTCACCAGCAGGGTGGCCGCGGGGTGCGCGGTCGGTGACATCGCGAGTGAAATCGGTTGGTCGCGTCGAAGCCTGCAGCGCCAATGCGCTTCGGTGTACGGCTACGGTCCGGCGATGTTGCGTCGCATCCTGCGATTCCGGCGCGCGCTTGTGCTGTTGGATCGCGGCCTGCCGCCCGGCGAGGTGGCCGCCCGCGCCGGGTATGCGGACCAACCGCATCTGCACCGCGAAGTGCGCAACCTCGCGGGTGTCCCGCTTGCGTCTTTCCGTCAGGACGGTAGTGCGGCGAACACGTCGACCCAGTTGCCGTCCGGGTCGGCGACGGTCGCGTAACGCATCCCCCACGGCGCGTCGTAGGGCGCCAACGGACCGGCATGCCCCGCCGCGGTCACCTTCTCGAACAGCGCGTCGACCTGCGCGGGCGACCCGACGCCAAGCGCCAGCGCCAGCCTGCCCGCCGAGGGCGGTGGCGGTGTCCAGCCTGGGTGCATTCCGGCGATCGTCTCGTCTGTGTCGAGCGAGAGGGTATTTCCGCCGGGCAACTCGACCGCCACGTGCGGCACCTCCGGGTCCGGCACCGGCAGGCCGAGGAGTCGGTAGAACTCGATCGAACGGGCCAGGTCGCTGGCGAACACCTGGAAAACGGCTGAAGTGAGCGCAATGTCCATGCCCAGCACGCTAGGCGGGCGGGCGCGGACCCGTCGTGAACAAATCGGACAAAGCTGACTTTCAGGACCACCGGCTAGCCTCGCCACGTCGGCGACCGCCGGCACCGGACTGACAGGAGTCTTTTTCGTGAAGCGCGCAGCCATCGGTGGTGCCGCCGCGGTAGTCGCCGGGATCGCGATCGTGCTGTCCGGCTGCGGCTCTGACACCAAGACGGCACCCACCGCCTCGACGCCGCCCACCCATTCGTCGACAACCGCCAAGGGCCCGCAGCCGACGATCGCCAGCTACATCGCGGAGAACAACATCCAGGAGACGCCGGTCAAGCACGGCGACGCGGGGTCACCCAAAATCGATCTGACGCCACCGGCCGGCTGGGCGGACGCGGATTCCGATACACCTGATTGGGCTTACGGCGCACTCGTTTACAAGGGTCCGGGCGCCGGTGACTACACGCCAAGCATCGTCGCGCTGATGTCCAAGCTGACCGGCAGGGTCGACCCGCAGAAGATCCTCGACGTCGCGCCCGGTGAGCTCACCAACCTCCCGGGCTGGAAGCCGATGAGCGCGGCCCGGCCCAGCACTCTCGGCAACTACCGCGCGGTCCAGCTCAGCGGCACGTGGACGCAGGACGGCCAGACGAAGGTCGTCGCGCAGAAGACGGTCGTCATTCCCGAGAAGGACGGGGTCTACGTGCTGCAACTCAACGCCGACGGTCTGGAGGCCGAGAAGGAGATCGTCGGCGCGGCGACCGATGTGACGGATTCGGACACCAAGATCACGCCGTGACCCTGCGATCGTCGAAAGTGACGTTTTGCAGATGTCCACTCGAACTTTCTCTGCGAAACGTATCTTTCGCGATTCCAGGCTAAGCGAGCCGATCCAGTGCGGCGGCCAACTCAGCGGGACTCTAGCTAACCCTCGCGGATTTCGTCGAGCTTGCGCGTGGCGTCCTCGAAACCCGCGACCAGCTCGGCGATGATGTCGGCCACCGGCCGGATCTCGTTCATCCGGCCGACGATCTGGCCTACCGGCATCGCGACGGTGTCCGGGTTGTCGGACTCGTTCATCCGCTGATGGGCCTCGCTGACGAGGATGTTCTGCAACGGCATCGGCAATGGCTCCGGCGCGTCGGGGGCGTCCCATGCGTCGGTCCATCGAGACTTGAGCAGGCGGGCCGGCTTGCCGGTGTAGATGCGGCGGCGCACCGTATCGCTGGAGGTGGCTCGCAGCAGCGCCTCCTGGATCGTCGACACGCCGGTGGGTTTGCGGTGCCCGAGGTCGTACTCGGCCGACGTCAGGAACGCCGAGCCCATCCAGACCCCTTGCGCGCCAAGGGCCAACGCTGCGGCGACCTGCCTGCCGGTACCGATACCGCCCGCCGCGAGCACCGGCGCCCTGCCGCCCAACGCGTCGACGATCTCAGGCCACAGCACCATCGACCCGATCTCGCCGGTGTGCCCGCCGGCCTCGTGACCCTGCGCGACGACGATGTCGACACCGTTGTCCACATGGCGTTGCGCGTGTTTGGCGCTGCCTGCCAGCGCGGCAACCGGGACACCGGCCCCATGCGCCTGGTCGATGACGTCCTTCGGCGGCGAGCCAAGAGCGTTGGCGATCAACTTGATCGGATGCTTCAACGCCACCTCGACGTGCGAACGCGCCACCGAGTGCAGCCAGCCAAGCACCCCTTCGTTGCGCTCGCCGTCTTCCGGCAGCGGCGGAACGCCAAGATCGGCAAGGGTTTTGGCGACGAAGTCGCGATGGCTCTGCGGGATCAGCTTGTCGATGTCGACGGCCGAACCCTCCTGCGGCACCTGGGCAGGCATCACCACGTCGACGCCGTACGGCTTGCCGTCGGTGTTCTCGTCCATCCAGCGAAGCACGTTCTCGAGGTCGTCGGCGTCGTTGAACCGCACGCATCCGAGCACCCCGAGGCCGCCCGCCTTGCTGACCGCCGCCGCCACCTTCTCCGACGGCGTGAAGACGAAGATCGGGTACTCGATGCCGAAGCGGTCACACAGCGCGGTCCGCATCACGTACTGGACCCCACATGGTTTGCGTGCGCGTCATCGGCAGGGCGCTCCTCGGTGGTGTCCTTGGCCCACCGGTAATCCGGCTTGCCCGCCGGGGTGCGGTGAATCTCGTCGACCCACCAAACCTTGCGCGGCACCTTGTATCCCGCGATCTCCTGACGGACGAACGCGTCGAGCTCGGCCAGCGTCGGATTGGTGCCCGGCCTGCGGTGCACGACGGCGGCCACACACTGTCCGTAACGCTCGTCAGGCACCCCGACCACCAGCGCGTCGAACACGTCGGGATGTCCCTTGAGCGCGGCCTCCACCTCTTCGGGGTAGATCTTCTCGCCGCCGCTGTTGATCGACACCGAACCGCGGCCGAGCATCGTGACGGTCCCGTCGGCCTCGACCTCCGCGTAGTCACCCGGGATCGCGTAGCGGACACCGTTGAACGTCTTGAATGTCTCCGCGGTCTTTTTCTCGTCCTTGTAGTAGCCGACCGGGATGTTGCCCTTCTTGGCGATGACGCCGCGCACGCCCGACCCGGGTTTGACCTCGTTACCGTTCTCGTCGAGCACCACGGTGCGATGGTCGATCGTGACGCGCGGTCCGCCGGTGTGCGACTGGCCCTTTGCGACGATGCTCGTTCCACCGAACCCCGTCTCGGACGAACCGATCGAGTCGGTGATGACCCGGTTCGGCAGCAGTTCGAGGAACTTTTCCTTGATGCTGGTCGAGAACAGCGCCGCGGTGCTGGCGAGCAGGAACAGGCTCGACAAGTCGGGCTCGTGCCCGTCGTCGTGCAACTTGGTCAACGCGTCCAGCAGCGGCCGCGCCATCGCGTCGCCGGTGAAGAACAACAGATTGACCTTGTGCTTCTCGATGGTCCGCCACACCTCGTCGGCATCGAATTCCGGTGCGAGCACGGTGGTTTGGCCCGAGAACAGCGACATCCAGGTCGCCGATTGCGTGGCGCCGTGGATCATCGGCGGGATCGGGTAGCGGATCATCGGCGGATTCTCGGCGGCGGCCTTCGCCAGGTCGTACTCGTCCTTGACGAATTCGCCGGTGGCAAAGTCCGTGCCGCCGAACAGGACTCGATAGATGTCCTCGTGGCGCCACATCACGCCCTTCGGGAAACCAGTGGTGCCGCCGGTGTACAGCAGGTAGATGTCGTCGGCGCTGCGCTCACCGAAGTCGCGCTCCGGCGAGCCCTGCTCCAGGGCCGTGTAGAACTCCACACCGCCGTAGCGCTCGAAGTCGTCGTCACTACCGTCCTCGACCACCAGGACGGTCTTCACGTTCGGCGTCTCGGGCAGCACGTTGGCCACCCGGTCCGCGTACCGGCGCTCGTGCACGACCGCGACCATGTCGGAGTTCTCGAACAGATACTTCAGTTCGCCCTCGACATAGCGGAAGTTGACGTTGACCAGAATGGCGCCGGCCTTCACGATGCCAAGCATCGCGATCACGATCTCGATGCGGTTGCGGCAATACAGACCGACCTTGTCGTCCTTCCGCACGCCCTGGTCGACGAGGTAGTGAGCCAACCGGTTGGCCTTCTCCTCCAACTGGGCGTAGGTGATCTGTTCGTCACCGCAGATCAGGGCGACACGGTCAGGCACAGCGTCGATGGCGTGCTCGGCGAGGTCGGCAATGTTCAGGGCCACGAGACCTAAACTAGAACGTGTTACATTTTCATTCAAGTCTGTGGCATCGACGCAGGAAGGCGGACGCCCGTGAGCCAACCCGAAAAGGGTCCCGACGCCCTCATTGAGCAGCGCGGACACACGTTGATCCTGACGCTGAACCGGCCCGAGGCGCGCAACGCGCTTTCCACCGAGATGCTCTCGATCATGGTCGAGGCCTGGGACCGCGTCGACAACGATCCGGAAATCCGTTCCTGCATCCTGACCGGCGCGGGCGGCTACTTCTGCGCCGGCATGGACCTGAAGGCCGCGACGGCCAAGCCGCCGGGCGACTCGTTCAAGGACGGCAGCTACGACCCGTCGCGCATCGACGCCCTGCTCAAAGGTCGACGGCTGACCAAGCCGCTGATCGCCGCGGTCGAAGGCCCGGCGATCGCGGGCGGCACCGAGATCCTGCAGGGCACCGACATCCGGGTCGCCGGCGACAGCGCCAAGTTCGGCATCTCCGAGGCCAAGTGGAGCCTGTACCCGATGGGCGGCTCAGCGGTTCGACTGGTGCGCCAGATTCCCTACACCGTCGCGTGCGATCTGCTGCTGACCGGCAGGCACATCACCGCCGCCGAGGCCAAGGAGATGGGCTTGATCGGCTACGTGGTGCCCGACGGCACGGCGCTGGACAAGGCGCTGGAGATCGCCGAGGTGATCAACAACAACGGGCCGCTCGCCGTACAGGCGATCCTGCGGACCATCCACGAAACCGAGGGTCTGCACGAGAACGAGGCGTTCAAGATCGACACCAAGATCGGTATCGAGGTGTTTCTGTCCGACGACGCCAAGGAAGGGCCCTTGGCGTTCAAGGAGAAACGTGCGCCGAACTTCAAGATGAAGTAGGGCAAGCGCCACTACAGTCATCCCGATGGTCCCCCTGTCGGGCAAACGCGTTGCGTTCATGGTCGCAGCGTTGCTCGTTGCGGTGATGTCGTTCCAACTCAACGCGACCATGCTCGCTCCCGCGATCCGCGACATCGAAACCGAACTCGGCGACGGCGCGTTCGCGGCGATGTCTACGTACTTCTATCTCGCGGGTGCAGTCGGCAACGTGGTGCTGGTCCGGTGGAGCGATTTCGTCGGACGCAAACGGATGATCTTCGGTGTACTCGGCGTGCTGTTCATCGGCTGCCTGATGTGCGTCGTCAGCACGTCGCTGCCGATCGTGCTGATCGGCCGGTTCCTACAGGGTGTCAGTAACGTGACGTTCGGGCTGGCGTTCCTGATCATGCGAGAACGCCTGGACGGCAAGACATTCGGATTCTGCAGCGGCCTGGTCACCGCGATGTCGGGCGGGGTCGCGGGTGTCGACGGCCTGGTCGGCGGTTATCTGTCGGACAACTTCGGCTACCGGTCGATTTTCGCCCTGATCGGCGTCGTGGGCCTACTCGGCATCGTGCTGTGCGCGGTGTCGGTGCCCGCCGACGAACCGGACCGGGTCGCGCCGGGCCGGATGGATTGGGCCGGTGCCGCCTTGATCGCACTGGGCGTGGCGGGCATCAACCTGTTCTTCTCGTCGGGCGGAAATTCGGGATGGACGTCGCCGCTCGCGCTCGGGTTCATCATCGCCGCCATGGTGGCGCTCGTGGCACTCGTCGTCGTCGAGAAGCGGTTGGCGCATCCGCTGGTGAACATCGACCAGATCCGGTCGCGCGAGGCGTGGCCGCTGATCGTCTTGACCATCCTCAACATGGGGTCGTTCCTGGTGGTACTCGGCTTCATCGTGCCGTACATCGCCGAGGACAAGGACTCCGGTTTCGGTTTGAGCGGCGTGATGACGGCGCTGCTGTTCATCACGCCCGCGGCCCTCATCCAGTTGGTCGTCTCACCGTTGGCCGGGCGCACGGCGGTACGCATCGGTTTCGTGACGCTGCTGCGCGTCGGTATGGTCAGCGCATTGGTCGTGATGGTGCTGCTGGCGCTCTTCGCGCACAGCTTGGCGCTGCTCGCGATCTTCGTGGCGCTGCTGGGCGTCACATACTTCGGAATGGCGATGACCGCGATGGGGATCCTGGGCGTGGTGCAGGCCCCCGAGGACGAACCCGGATCGCTGCCCGGTATCAGCAACGCGGCCTACGGCATCGGCTCGTCGCTCGGATTCGCCTGGGCCGGCCCGATCGTCGGCTCGGGCACGGCATCGAGTTTCCAATTGGCGCTGTGGATTTGCATCGGCATCGGCTCCGTGTCGCTGGTGATGAGCCTGATTCTGCGGCCGCGGAAGAACGCGAGAGTCGCAGGGCCTATTGCTCTGCACCACTGAGATAGCGGGCGCGACTGGCCCACCGGGCGAGCTTGCCGCTGGTGGTGCGCGGGATGGCGCCTGCGGGCACGAAGCGGACCTCGAACACCGGCAGGCCGTGTTTGTGCGCCACCAACTTACGGATCGCGTCGATCGCCGGTGCGGGATCCTCGCGGGCGGTGCCCGCCGCCCGCTCGGCGATGATCACCAGGCGCTGCTGGTCGTCGGTGAACGCGGCGACGTAACCTCGCCGCACCATCGATGATGCCTCGGCCGTGGTGGCCTCGATGTCCTGCGGATAATGCTGCGCACCGTCGACGGTGATGAGGTCCGCGATTCTGCCGGTCACGTACAGTTCGCCGTTGAGGTACACGCCAAGATCGCCGGTACGAAGCCAATTACCTGGCCGGGTCGGCAATTTCGCCTCAAACGTGCGGCGGCTTTCTTCGGGCCTGCCCCAGTAACCCCGGCAGACGTTGTCGCCCTGCAGCCAGATTTCGCCGACGCGCCCCTCGGGCAACTCGGCACCGGCGCAGGGGTCGACGATGACAGCGCGCTGGCTGCGTGCCACCTGACCGCACGCCACATGAGCCATCGCGTCGGGACTGTCAGCACTGGTGCGCACCGCTTCGCCGTGGGCCAACCGCCGCCGGTCGAAGTAGCTGACGCCTGCCTGCGCCGCCGGTGCGATGGTCGAGACGAACAGCGTCGCCTCGGCGATCCCGTAGGACGGTTTGATCGCCGTTCGCGGTAAACCAAAGGGCGCGAACGCGTTACTGAACGCTTCGACGGCGTCCATGCTCACCGGTTCGGACCCGATGATCATCACGACGTTGCTCAGGTCGACGTCGTCACCGGCCTGCGGTACGCCGCGCTGGGCGGCCCACTCGTAGGCGAAGTTGGGTGCGGCGGTGACGACGCGACCGTTGCGAGAACCTGCGGACAGCGCCCTGATCCACCGCTGCGGCCTACGCAGAAACGCAGTGGGCGCCATCAGCGTCGAGTGGCCGCCGTACACCGCGGGGAAGCCGATCATGGACAGCCCCATGTCGTGGTAGAGCGGTAACCAACTGACGCCGTGGGTGTTTCGGTCCAACAGGTCGATCGACAGAATCATCTGGATCAGGTTGGTTCCGACCGCCCGGTGTGTGACTTCGACGCCGACGGGAGGTCGCGTGGCACCGCCGGTGTACTGCAGATGCGAGACGTCGGCGACATCGAGGACTATCGGGGTGAACGCGTCCGCCGCGGAGTCAGGTATCTCGTCGATCGCAATGACGGGCGGCCGACGGGCGGCGGGGACGGTCGCCAAGAACTCTTCCACCGGCCCCCTCGCTGCCGCGGTGGTGAGCACCAGCGCGGGCCTGGCGTCGTCGAGCGCAACTTGAAGACGCTCCGCGTGACCGGGCAGCTCGGGGGCAAACAACGGCACCGCAATGGTTCCCGCCTTCACCGCCGCGAAGAAGCCCGCGACGTAGTCGAGTCCCTGCGGCGCCAGGATCGCCACCCGATCACCGCGCACGGTGGCCTGCTGCACGCGCGCGCCGATCGCCCGTAACCGGACCCCGAGCTGGGTCCAGGTGATCTCGCTGGGCTGTCCCGCCTCCGAGCGGGTGAAGTCCAGATAACGGTAGGCCACCGAGTCGCCGACGTTGTCGATGTTGCGGTCGATGAGCGATATCAACGTGACTCCGGGCGGAAGCGCGATATCGCCGTGAACGTCGAGGCAGTCCTCGATCTGCAGCAGCCCGGCCATGACCGCAGTGTAGGCACGTCCGACGACCGATGGCCGCTGCCTGTGACGGACCTCGCTAGCCCCCGAGCACCCGTTTGGTGGGGGTGAAGGTCACCGGCATCGACTCCAGGCCGCTGACGAAGTTCGCCGGTCGCAGCGGAAGGTCCGCGTCGTCGGCGAGTTGCAGGTCCGGCAGCCGCTGCAGGACCCGACGCGTCATGTTGACCAGCTCGATTCGGGCCAGCTGGTTACCGAGACAGAAATGCGTACCGAAGCCAAACGCCAAGTGGCTGTTCGGATCTCGCTGAACGTTGAAGGTGTCGGGATCGCCGAAGACTGCTTCATCGAAGTTCGCCGACTCGAACATCAGCATCATCTTCTCACCCTTACGCAGTTCCGTACCGTGGAACTCGGTGTCGGCAGTGAGCGTGCGACACATGTTCTTCAACGGCGACGTCCAGCGCAGCATCTCCTCGATTGCGGTGGGAACCAAGTCGGGATCGGCCCGCAGCAGGTCCCACTGGTCGGGATGCCGAATCAGCTGCTCGGTTCCACCTGAGATCGTGTGACGGGTCGTCTCGTCGCCACCAACGAGGATCAGCAGGCTCTCCTGCAGGATGTCGTCGTCGGACAGTCGTTCACCGTCGACCTCCGCGTGCACCAGGACACTGATCAAGTCGTCGGTGGGCTGGGCGCGTCGCTGTTCGATCTTGTTGCGGGTGTAGTCGTTGTAGGCGATGAAGGCGTCGAGGGTGACCTGCATATCGGCTTCGGAGACAGTGGAACTGAGTCCGACCATCATCTCGTCGGACCACTTCAGGAACATCTCCCGCTCGTCGGGCAGCACCCCGAGCATGTCGCCGATGACCGCCATGGGCAGGGGTGCGGCGATGTCTCGGACGAAATCGCATTCGCCGCGTTCGCAGACCGCGTCGATGAGCCAGTCGCACAGCACGCCGATGGAGTCGCTCTGGACCTTCAACCGCTTTCGGGTGAAGCCGGCGTTGACGAGCTTGCGGCGCAACAGATGTGCCGGATCGTCCATGTCGATCATCATCGGCAGCGGATCTTGATCGGGGCGGATGCCGCCCGCATTCGAGAACAACTCGGGATTGCGCTCGGCATCGATCACCGCCTGGTAAGTCGTCGCGGCGGCCAACCCGTTGCGATCCCGGAACACCGGCTCGTTGGCCCGCATCCAGCGGTACGCCTCGCGGGGCCGGTCCGCGTAAAAAGAGCCATCGGCCAGATCCACATCGGGCTTGGTCATCGTCGAACCTCCTGCGCGTCCACGAACGACATCTCCACGTTGTCCGCCGAACTCGAGACCAACGCGCGTTTCGGGAAGCCCAGCGAGGCCAGCTCCTTCGCGTAGGAGTGCTCGCCTAACCGCACCCGCGCGCCGCCGATTCGATAGCGCACGCCCTGAAACGAAACCTGATAGGGGCTTTCTCGTGTCAGCCCGTCCAGGCAGGAGTACGCGCGCAACTCCTGCGACCCCGGCATGAGGGCCGACGGCACCGTTAGTCCCCGGTTGAACTCCATCCCGATCACGAACTGGCCGTCGATGCTGGCGTCGAAGCCGAACTGCTTGCCATCGCGAATAGTGAAGTCGGCCATGACTTTCGGGAAGCCCCAGATTGTCCGGCCGGCTTCCAATGTGAACGCTTGATCCACGAACATATGCGCGACGAAGGCCGATTGCAGTGCGGGTGCATCGCCGCGGGGCGGCTTGACCATCACGCACGTGCTGTACTCGTAGTACGGCCCGAGGTCACCGTCGATGAAGTGCGTCAGAATCAGCGTCGCAATAGCGCGGCCGCGAACAGGCCGGTACACCTGAAGACCGCTGTAGTCGATCAACCGCTGTGCGGCGTCCGCATCGACGGCGAACATCGCGTTGTGCTGGCTGGCCTTGCGGATCTTCACCGGCATGGTGAGCACGGTGCCTGCGATGGTGTGCTGCGACGACCCTGAAGCAGTCATTCGGCCAATCTAGAACGCGTTCTAGACAAGTAGCAAGAAGTGTCTACACCAGTCCGGCGAGGTCGCGGATCTGCTCGGGGGAGCGGGCGCCGACGACCATCATCGTGACACCGGCGGCCTCCCAGGCCTTGATCTGCTGCTGCACGTAGGGGAGGTCACCGACGATCGCCGAATCATCGACGAGTTCGTCGGGGATGATCTTGGCTGCTTCGTCTTTGCCGTCGGGGCGGCCCGAACGGAAATGGCGAGTCACGTCGTCGACCACCTCGGCGTAGCCCATCCGGCGGTAGACGTCGGCGTGGAAGTTGGTGTCCTCAGCCCCCATGCCGCCCATGTAGAGCGCCAGGTGCGGCTTCATCAACTCCATGACCGCGGGCCGATCGTCGGTCACCACTACCTGTGCGGTCGCGCAGATCTCGAACGTCTCCCTGGTCCGGCGTGCCCCCGGCCGGGCGAAGCCCTCGTCGAGCCACTCGTTGTACATGCTTGCGATCCGGGGAGAGTAGAAGATCGGCAGCCAGCCGTCACAGATCTCGGCGGCCAGCGCGACGTTCTTCGGGCCCTCGGCTCCCAGCATCACCGGGATGTCCGCGCGCAGCGGATGCGTGATCGGTTTGAGGTTCTTGCCGAGGCCGGTGGTGCCCTCGCCGGTCAGCGGCAGCGGGTAGTGCGGGCCGTCGCTGTGCACCGGGGCCTCGCGTGCCCACACCTGCCGCAGGATGTCGATGTACTCGCGGGTGCGAGCCAGCGGCTTGGGGAACTTCGCGCCGTACCAGCCCTCCACGACCTGTGGCCCCGACACTCCGAGCCCGAGGATGTGGCGCCCGCCGGACAGATGGTCGAGGGTCAGCGCCGCCATTGCGCACGCGGTCGGGGTCCGTGCCGACAACTGGATGACCGAGGTGCCGAGCCGCATCCGCTTGGTTTCCCGACCCCACCAAGCGAGCGGGGTGTAGGCGTCCGAGCCCCAGGCCTCCGCGGTGAACACGGTGTCGAAGCCCGCGTCCTCGGCCGCCGCCACCAGCTCGGCGTGGTTGTCCGGCGGCTGCGCGCCCCAATATCCGAGTTGCAGACCCAGCTTCATTTGCTCGCCACTCGACCCATGGTTGAAACTATTATTAGAACCTGTTCTACTCGAATCCGTGACCACCAGCCAAAGCAGCCCGGTGCAGATCGACGAGCATGAGCGGCCACTCTCGGCGCCACTGAAGCTCTCATTCGACTACACCCGTTCAGTCGGCCCACTCCTTAGCCAGTTCTTCACCGCCCTGCGCGGACGGCGGATCGTCGGTGTTCGCGGTTCGGATGGGCGAGTGCACGTGCCGCCTGCAGAGTACGACCCGATCACGTACGAACAATTGACCGAGATCGTACCGGTGAGCAGCGTCGGGACGGTGCTGTCGTGGACATGGCAGTCGACTCCGCTTCAGGGCCAACCACTGGATCGACCGTTCGCCTGGGCGTTGATCAAGCTGGACGGCGCAGACACCCCGATGTTGCACGCGGTCGACGTCGCCTCTGCCGACGCCATCAACACCGGCGACCGGGTGCACGCGCACTGGGTCGACGACCCGGTCGGCGCGATCACCGACATCGCCTATTTCCTGCCCGGCGAAAACGCCGAGCCTGAGGGCGGGCCGGACGATCGTGAACCGGTCAAGGTGCAGGTGGCGCCGTCGTCGATCGAGATCCAGCACACCGCATCGCTTCCCGAGAGCAAGTTCCTGCGCGCACTCGAAGAGGGCAAGCTGCTCGGCGCGCGCACCGGCGACAGCGGGAAGGTCTACTTCCCACCGAAGGAGGCCGATCCGGCCACCGGTCTGGAACTCGACCAGTTCGTCGAATTGCCCGACAAGGGCACGGTCACCACGTTCGCCATCATCAACATTCCGTTCCCTGGCCAGCGCATCAAGCCGCCCTACGTCGCGGCTTACGTGCTGCTCGACGGCGCCGACATCCCGTTTCTGCATCTGGTCACCGAGATCGATCCGGCCGACGTCCGGATGGGCATGCGCGTGCAGGCGGTGTGGAAGCCGCGCGAAGAGTGGGGCCTCGGCATCGACAACATCGACTACTTCCGGCCGACGGGCGAACCCGACGCGGACTACGACTCCTACAAGCACCACCTGTAAAGGGCTTGAAACAATGACCGATATCGCAGTCGTGGGCTTCGCGCACGCACCCCACGTCCGCCGCACCGACGGCACCACCAACGGCGTCGAGATGCTGATGCCGTGCTTTCACCAGCTCTACGACGAGCTCGGCCTGCAGCAGACCGACATCGGATTCTGGTGCTCGGGCTCGTCGGATTACCTTGCCGGCCGGGCCTTCTCGTTCATCTCGGCGATCGACTCGATCGGCGCGGTTCCGCCGATCAACGAGTCGCACGTCGAGATGGACGGGGCATGGGCGTTGTACGAGGCCTACATCAAACTGCTGACGGGCCAGGTCGAGACCGCACTGGTGTACGGGTTCGGCAAGTCGTCGGCGGGCACGCTGCGCCGGGTGCTGGCGCTGCAGACCGACCCCTACACCGTCGCGCCGCTGTGGCCGGATTCGGTGTCGATCGCCGGACTGCAGGCACGGATGGGCCTGGACACAGGCAAGTGGACGGCCGAAGACATGGCGCAGGTGGCGCTGGATTCCTTTGCGGCAGCGGGACGCACCGACTCCGAGAAGCCGGCCAAGAGCATCGATGAACTGCTGTCCCGACCCTACTTCGCCGACCCGCTGCGACGTCACGACATCGCACCGATCACCGACGGCGCATCGGCCATCGTGCTGGCGGCGGGCGACCGGGCTCGCGAACTGCGCGAAAACCCGGCCTGGATCACGGGTTTGGAGCACCGCATCGAAACCCCGATCCTCGGTGCCCGGGACCTGACCACCTCACCGTCGACGGCGGCGTCGGCTGAGGCCGCGACGGGTGGTGACACCGCATCCATCGACGTCGCCGAGATCTATGCGCCCTTCACCCACCAGCAGTTGATCCTCACCGAGGCGATCGGGTTGGGGTCGTCGACAAAGGTGAATCCGTCCGGCGGCGCGCTGGCTGCCAACCCGATGTTCTCAGCCGGACTGGAGCGCATCGGCTTTGCCGCACAGCACATCTTCGATGGTTCCGCCCAGCGCGTGCTCGCGCACGCCACGAGCGGCCCTGCGCTGCAACAGAATCTCGTCGCGGTCCTGGAGGGGAAATAGTGGCCAAGCAACTCGCCGCGGTGCTGGGCACCGGGCAGACGAAATACGTCGCCAAGCGCAAGGACGTCTCGATGAACGGCCTGGTGCGCGAGGCCATTGACCGGGCGCTGGAGGATTCCGGTTCGACGTTCGACGACATCGACGCCGTGGTGGTCGGCAAGGCGCCCGACTTCTTCGAGGGCGTGATGATGCCGGAGTTGTTCATGGCCGACGCCATGGGCGCGACGAACAAGCCGCTGATCCGCGTGCACACCGCGGGCTCGGTGGGTGGCTCCACGGCGATCGTCGCGGCCAGCCTGGTGCAGTCCGGTAAGTACCGCCGTGTTCTGACGATGGCATGGGAGAAGCAGTCGGAGTCGAACGCCATGTGGGCGTTGAGCATTCCGGTGCCGTTCACCAAGCCGGTGGGTGCGGGCGCAGGCGGGTACTTCGCCCCGCATGTGCGCGCGTACATTCGACGGTCCGGCGCCCCAACGCACATCGGCGCGATGGTGGCGGTCAAGGACCGGCGCAACGGCGCCAAGAACCCCCTTGCACACTTGCATCAACCGGACATCACTGTGGACAAGGTGATGGAGTCGCCGATGCTGTGGGATCCGATTCGCTACGACGAGACATGCCCGTCATCGGACGGTGCGGCGGCGATGGTGATCGGGGACGAGGCAGCCGCCGATGCGCGGGTGGCCGACGGTCATCCGGTGGCCTGGATCCACGCCACCTCGCTTCGCACCGAGCCGCTGGCCTATGCGGGTCGTGATCAGGTCAACCCGCAGGCGAGCCGCGATGCCGCGGCGGCGTTGTGGAAGGCGGCGGGGATCAGCAGCCCGATCGACGAAATCGACGCCGCCGAGGTGTATGTGCCGTTCTCCTGGTACGAGCCGATGTGGTTGGAGAGCCTGGGTTTCGCGCCGGAAGGCGAGGGCTGGAAGCTCACCGAAGCGGGCGAGACCGAGATCGGTGGCCGCATCCCGTTCAACGCCTCCGGCGGGGTGCTCTCGTCGAATCCGATCGGCGCGTCAGGGATGATCCGGTTCGCCGAGTCCGCGATCCAGGTCATGGGCAAGGCAGGCGATCATCAGGTGCCCGGCGCCCGTAAGGCCCTGGGGCATGCGTATGGCGGTGGTGCACAGTACTTCTCGATGTGGGTCGTAGCGGCGGATAAACCGTGAGCAAGATGAAGTACACGGTCAGCGTGGCGATGAGCCCGATCGAGCAACTGGTCGAAATCGCGAGGACCGCGGAGGAAGTCGGCTTCGACTCGATTGCGTTGCCCGATTCGATCTTCTACATGGAGAAGCAGTCGGCCGATTATCCGTACACCGCCGACGGATCGCGGATGTGGAACCAGGACACTCCGTGGGCCGATCCGTTGATCGTCGCAGGCGCGATGGGTGCGGTGACGTCGACGCTGCGGTTCTACACCAACGTGATGAAGTTGGGGTCGCGCAATCCGCTGCTGCTGGCGCGGCAGGTCGGCTCGGTGGCCAATCTGACGAACAACCGGTTCGGGTTCGGTGTCGGTATCGGTTGGGCACCTGAGGAATTCGAGTGGTGTGGGGTGCCGTACGCCAAGCGCGGCAAGCGCGTCGACGAGATGGTCGAGGTGATCAAGCTCGTCCTCGCCGGCGGCATGGTGGAATTCCACGGCGACTTCTACGACTTCGACAAGCTGCAGATGAGCCCGGCGCCGACTAAGCCGGTGCCGTTCTATGTCGGCGGGCACACCGACGTCGCGTTGCGGCGGGCCGCCCGCGTCGGCGACGGGTGGACAAGCGCGATGTTGACGTGCGACCAACTCACCGAGATCATCGGCAAACTGCAGGCCCTGCTTGCCGAATTCGGCCGCGCCGACGTGCCGTTCGAGTTCCAGGCGGTGTGCATCGACAAGTTCGATGTCGACGGGCACCGCGAACTCGCCGAGGCGGGCGTCACCGACAACATCGTCATTCCGTGGATCTTTGACGGCCATGGCTTCGACGCGCCGATCGAGAAGAAGAAGGATTCGCTGAAGCGGTTCGCCGACACCTTCATCCACTCGGGTTGGCAGCAGTGAGTGACGCGCCGGTCCACCTGGCCGGCAAGCGGTCCCGCGAAGCAGCGATGGCCCATGACAAAGAGGCGTGGCTTGCGGTGTTCGCCGACGACGCGGTCGTCGAGGATCCGATCGGGCCCTCGCACTTCGATCCGGAGGGCAAGGGCCACCGCGGCAAGGAAGCCATCGCCAGGTTCTACGACATGGCGATCGCACCGAGCGAACTCACGTTCAACTTCGAGAAGACCTATCAGTGCGGCAATGAGGAAGCCAACGTCGGCCACATCGGGATCAAGGCCGCCGGGTACGAGGTCACAGCCGAAGGGGTGTTCACCTACCGGGTGAACGACGAGGGCAAGATCGTTGCGCTGCGGGCCTATTGGGAACTCGACAAGGCCACCGCGAGCGCGCGCAAGATCTAACGCGCTATGTTAGCGCTAACATGGCTAGGTGTCATATCAACCATGGTCGGCACTCGGTGAACAGCACGAGCTGAAGCTGGGATCCGACGGGCCATCCGTACGCGCGGTGATCACTGAGGTCGCCGCCGCGATACGGCACCTGTCGGTCGACGGTGTGCAACTCACGGCCGGCTACGAGGACGACGCCCCACCGCCGTTCGGGTCTGGCATCGTCCTCGTCCCCTGGCCCAACCGGGTCCGCGACGGACGATGGACGCACCGCGGTCAGACACTGCAACTCGACATCACCGAGCCTGCGGGAGGCAACGCCTTGCACGGTCTACTGCAGCACGCGCCGTATCAGGTCGTCGAGCGCAGCGGTCGTGCGATCACGCTACGGGCTCAGGTGTTTCCGCAGAACGGCTATCCGTTTCGGTTGGACACCACCGTGCGGTACACGCTCACCGCCGACGGCATGCAGGTGATGCACACGGTCCAAAATGTCGGATCCGACTGCGCCCCAGTGGCAGTCGGTGCCCACCCGTTCCTCGCTCTTGGTGACGTGCCGACTGATGCGCTGACCTTGACCGTGTCGGCGGACCGCCACATTGACGTCGACGACCGGCTCAATCCGGTCGGCGTCACGCCTGTCGACGGCACGAAATGGGACCTGCGCGCGGGGCGGCTGATCGCCGATCTCGAACTCGACGACTGTTGGTCGGGGCTGACCATGAGCCTAGGTGGCAGCACCCACTGGTTGAGCGCTGCCGACGGCCGAGCCGTATCCGTCTGGGCCGACGACCAATTCGGCTATCTGCAAGTCTTCATCACTCGACAGTATCCGCACGCTGGTGGGTCGATCACTGCTGTCGCGATCGAACCGATGACCGCACCGGCTGATGCTTTCAACAGCGGCGAAGGACTTCGATGGCTCTCACCCGGCGAGCGATGGTCGATGTCGTGGGCGATCCGTTACCACGACAACCTCAAGGCTCGACAACGACCTTGAGGCCGGTCCTGTCCGCGGCGACGGCGAAAGCCTCTGCGGCGCTGTCGATCGGATACCGGTGCGACACGAGCGATGAGACGTCGATCAGGCCTTGCTGCGCAAGCCGGATCGCACGCGGGTACGCCTCGTTCATGCGGCGGACCAACGCCAGCGTCAGACCCTTACGGCGGGCCATCGACGCCTGAAATGACGTGCGGTCACCGTCGGGTATCCCGCCCAACACCACCCTGGCGCCCGGTCGCGCTGCGCGGATGGCGATCTCGACCGCTTCGTCTGTCCCGGCAAGTTCGAACACCGCATCCGCCCCGATGTCGTCAGCCGGTTCTGCCACGTCGAGCACGACATCGGCTCCAAGTCGTTTCGCTGCATCCCTGCGATGCGCGCGTGGTTCGACCACCACGACCCGCGCCGCCCCGGCACGCCTCGCCGCCTGCGCCAACAAGAGGCCGATCGGCCCCGCTCCGACGACGGCGGCGGTCGCACCAAATCGCAAGTGGCCCAGGTCCAATGCGTGCAACGCTACACCGAGCGGTTCGAGCATCGCACCGTCGGCCGCGCTCAAGGTGTCAGGAAGCGGATGGAGCGCCCACGACGGCCAACTCAGAAACTGTCGCAGCCCCCCGTCCTGGCCGCCGTGCCCGGCGAACACGACGTCAGGGCAGAGGTTCCGGTAGCCGCCCATGCAGATCTCGCATTCCCGACAAGGCAGCGCCGGGTCCACCGCGACACGCAGGCCACGCCTCGGACCGCTCTCGATGACACCGGCGAACTCGTGGCCTGGCACCACCGGTCGCGTCAGCCTCGCGTCGCCGATGCCTGCTTCGGCGAACCAGTGCAAGTCGGATCCGCACAGCCCGACCGCTGTGATGCGTACCAATTCTTCCCCCGGCGCGACGTCGGGAACGGGTTCGGCGTGGATCCTGATATCGCGCACACCGTGCAGTCGCGCGACGGTCATCGAGCCTGACATGATCCAATGTTAGCGTTAACATTCCGCCGATCAAAGCGTCGTGAGCGCTCACATTCCGACTACTATGCGACAGCAAACCTAGTCCTCGCCGACACGAGAGGGGGTCGCATCGAATGGCGGGCAGCGTCGAGGGACCCGGGCGGCGTCGTGAGGGTCGGCCGGTCAACATGTTCGACGTCGCCAAGGCGGCAGGCGTCTCGCATCAGACCGTTTCGCGCGTGCTCAACGACTCTGCCGCGGTCAAGGAGTCGACTCGCCGCCGGGTGAACGCCGCGATCGAGACTCGGCTACCGCCGCAATCTCGCGGCGCGGGCGCTTGCGACCCACCGATCAAACACGCTGGGAGTCATCTGCTTTGACAGCACGCTGTACGGACCGGCCAGCATGCTGTACGCCATCGAGCATGCCGCCCGCAGCGCGGGCTATTTCGTCAGCGTGGCCAGCGAGTCGACCATCGACAGCACCACGCTGCCAAGGACATTGAACCGATTGGCTGAACAAGCGGTGGAAGGTGTGGTGGTGATCGCACCGCTTTCCGAAACGCGCGAAGCGCTCTCGCGACTGCGTCGCGACATGCCCGTGGTCGCCGTCGACGCCACCGGTGGGCTCGGCCTTCCCGTGGTGAGCGTCGATCAGTTCGACGGTGCACGGCAGGTCACCCGGCACCTGCTCGACCAAGGCGCATCGACGGTGTGGCATGTGACCGGCGCCGAAGGGTGGACGGAAACCGAGACCAGAATGGCCGGCTGGCGTGCAGAGCTGACCGCCGCCAAACGCTCCGTTCCCGAACCGCTGCACGGCAATTGGTCGCCCGCATCCGGGTACCAGGCCGGCATCGCACTCGCCCGCCGCGCAGATGTCGAGGCGGTGTTCGTCGCAAACGATCAGATGGCCTTGGGCGTGCTGCGCGCATTCGCCGAAGCCGGTCGCGCCGTACCCGACGACGTCCTGGTCGCAGGTTTTGACGATGTGCCGGAAGCAGAGTTCTACTCACCGCCGTTGACCACTGTCCGCCAGGATTTCGGCACCGTGGGCCGCACAAGCGTCGAAATGCTGGTCACCCGAATCGAACACAGCGACTCCGCACCCGCCGACGTTCAACCGGTGCTGGTGCCCGCACAACTCGTCGTCAGGCAGAGCACCCGACGGAGTTAGCGCCCGCCCTTGCGCTTGTTGTACACGTCGAATCCGACGGCGACCAGCAGCACGAGACCCTTGATCACTTGCTGGATATCACTGCCGATGCCGAGGATGGACATGCCGTTGTTCAACACGCCCAGTACCAGGCCGCCGACGATTGCGCCGAACACCGTGCCGACCCCACCGCTGGACGACGCGCCGCCGATGAATGCCGCCGCGATGGCCTCGAGTTCGAAGTTGATACCGGCCTGCGGTGTCGCGGAGTTCAACCTGGCAGCGAACAACAGCCCCGCGACGGCGGCGAGCATCCCCATGTTGACGAACACCAACAACGTGACGCGTTGGTTGCGGATGCCGGAAAGGCGTGCGGCCGCGGAGTTTCCGCCGACGGCGTACACCCGGCGCCCGAGAACAGTGTTGCGCATGACGAACGCGTAGATCAGGGTCAACACCACCAGGATGATCCCGACGATCGGCACTCCGCGGTAGCTGGCCAGCAGCAGCGTGAACGCCGCCAGCGCCGCGACGATCGCGGCACACTTGACCGTGAAGAACACGGTGCCCGAAACTTTCTGTCCGTGGCGGACTTGCGACTTGCGGCGACGGATCTGCGCCACCACCGCGGCCACCGTGATGACAGCGCCGAGAATTACTGTGGGCCAGTGGTAGACGGCGTTGGTCCCGATCTCGGGTAGGAATCCACTACTGACTTGCTCGAGTCCGCGCGGCATCGGAGCGATGGACTGGCCTTCGAGCAGATACTGCGTCGCACCACGGAACACCAGCATCCCGCCGAGCGTGACGATGAACGACGGAATGCCGACGTAGGCGATCCAGAAGCCCTGCCAAGCGCCGATCAGTGCGCCGATACCCACGCATACCGCCACCCCCAACACCCACGGCATGTCGTTGCGCACCATCAGAACTCCCGACATTGCGCCGATAAAGCCAGCGATGGACCCCACAGACAGATCGATGTGGCCGGAGATGATCACGATGACCATCCCGATGGCGAGGACCAGGATGTAGCCGTTCTGCTGGATGATGTTGGTGACGTTCAGCGGTTTGAGCAGAATGCCGCCGGTCCAGATCTGGAACAGCAACACGATGGCGGCCAACGCCACCACCATGCCGGACTGCCGCACGTGGGACAGGAGGAAGGCCGACAAGCGCTGGCGCAGACCGGGCGGGGCCGGCTCACTGGACTCTGGTTGCGCCTCTGGCTTTTCAGACGCTTGCTCGACGGTGGTGGTCACCTAGGCACGCCCTTTCATCATGTACCGCATCAGGGTTTCCTGCGTCGCGTCGGTCCGTGTCACCTCGCCGGTCAACCGACCCTGGCTGAGCGCATAGATGCGATCGCAGATGCCGAGAAGTTCAGGTAATTCCGACGAGATGACGAGCACGGCCTTTCCACGTGCGGCGAGTTCGTTGATGATCGTGTAGATCTCGTACTTCGCTCCGACATCGATACCGCGGGTCGGCTCGTCGAGAATCAGTACGTCAGGGTCGGTGAACAGCCACTTGCTGAGTACGACCTTCTGCTGGTTTCCACCCGAGAGCTTGCCCGTGATCGCCGAAACCGACGATGCCTTGATCCTCATCGAGGCGCGGAACCGCTCCCCGACGCTGACCTCCTCGTGCTGATCGACGACGCCTCGCGTGCTGACCTTGCGCAACGACGGCAGCGTGATGCTTTCGGCGATGCTGTCCATCAGGTTCAGGCCCAGATGCTTGCGATCCTCGGTCGCGTAGGCGATACCGTTGCTGATCGCGTCCGATACGGTACGCGTGCTGACCTCGTGGTTGCCTTTGAAGACCTTGCCGCTCACGTACTTTCCGTACGACCGGCCGAACACGCTCAGGGCGAGTTCAGTACGGCCCGCGCCCATCAGTCCGGCGATACCGACTATCTCACCGGCCCGCACATTCAGCGATACGTCGTCGACAACCTTGCGATGTTGGTCGATGGGGTGGAGGACAGTCCAGTTCGCCACCGCGAATGCAACGTCACCTATCTCGCGGTCGGGGCGGGGCGGAAATCGATGCGTGAGGTCGCGCCCGACCATACCGCGCACGATGCGGTCTTCGGTCAGTTCTTGGTCGACGCTGATCGTCTCGATGGTGTGGCCGTCCCGCAGGATGGTGACGGTGTCGGCCACCTCCATCACTTCATTGAGCTTGTGCGAGATGATGATCGAGGTGATTCCCTGGTCCCGCAGGTCCACGATGAGGTCGAGCAGGTGACGACTGTCGGAATCGTTGAGCGCCGCGGTCGGTTCGTCGAGGATCAGCAGGCGGACCTTCTTCGACAACGCCTTGGCGATCTCCACCAACTGCTGCTTGCCCACCCCGATGTCGGCCACCCGGGTCTGCGGGCTCTCCCGCAGCCCCACCCGGTCGAGCAGGTTCTGCGCCTCGACAAGGGTCTGTTCCCAGTCGATCACCCCACGGCGCCTGATTTCGTTGCCCATGAACACGTTCTCGGCTATCGACAGGTAGGGCACCAGCGCCAGCTCCTGGTGGATGATCGCGATACCGGCTCGTTCACTGGACCGAATGTCCTTGAACTCACAGACCCTCCCGTCGAGAAGGATCTGACCGTCGTAGTCCCCGTGCGGGTATACGCCGCTGAGCACCTTCATCAAAGTCGACTTACCCGCCCCGTTCTCACCACAGATGGCGTGAATGGCACCGGCTTTCACGGTCAGGTCAACACCGGAGAGAGCGGTGACACCGGGAAACTGCTTGGTGATACCCCTCATCTCCAACAGCGTCGACGTCATTGCACCTGGGCGTCGGTGTAGTAGCCCGAATCGACCAGCACCGCTTTGTAGTTCGACTTGTCGACACTGACCGGCTGAAGCAGGTAAGAGGGGACGACCTTGACGCCATTGTTGTAGGTCGTCGTGTCGTTGACTTGGGGTTTCCCGCCCGTGAGTACCGCATTGGCCTCCTGCACCGCGGCCTTCGCGAGCTCACGCGTGTCCTTGAAGACGGTCTGCGTCTGCTCCCCCGCCACGATGGACTTCACCGACGCCAACTCGGCGTCCTGCCCGGTGACGATGGGCAGCGGTTTCGCCGCGTTACCGTAGCCGGCGCTCTTCAGTGCTGAGAGCACGCCGCGCGAAATCCCGTCGTACGGCGACAGCACGGCATCGACCCTGGCCGTGGTGTAGGCCTGGCTCAGCAGGTTGTCCATTCTCGACTGCGCCAACCCCCCGTCCCACCGCAGCGTCGCGATCTGGTCGAACGAGGTCTGGCCGCTCTTGACCACCAGCTTTCCGCTGTCGATGTAGGGCTTGAGCACGCTCATCGCGCCGTCGAAGAAGTAGGTGGCGTTGTTGTCGTCGGGTGAGCCGGCGAACAGTTCGATGTTGAACGGTCCCTTGCCCTGCGCCAGACCGAGTTTGTCGATGATGTAGTTACCCTGCAGCACACCGACTTTGAAATTGTCGAACGTCGCGTAGTAGTCGACGTTCGGCGTCCCCTTGATCAACCGGTCGTAGCTGATCACCGGAATCTTCGCGTCCGCAGCATGCTGCAGGGTCGTGGTCAGCGACGAACCGTCGATCGGTGCGACGACCAGGAGTTTGACTCCCTTGGTGATCATGTTCTCGATCTGCGACACCTGGTTCTGGACGACATCGTCGCCGTATTGCAGGTCGGTGGTGTAGCCCAAGGCCTGGAACTGGTCCACCATGTTCTTGCCGTCGGCGACCCAGCGCTCTGACGATTTGGTGGGCATCGCGATGCCCACGGTGCCCTTCTCGCCCTTCTCCCCACTGCCTGCGGCGGTGTCAGTGGACCGACCGCAGCCTGAGAGAACCAGAGTGGCCAGCACCGCCAGCACGGCGAGCCAGATCAACTTCCTCACGAGATCCTCCTTCGGGGGACGCTCGGCGCGCGCCTGCGCGGCCGTCAGAATGTGAGCGTTAACATGCCGGGCGTTAGTATGTGAGCCACTTCACTGGCTTGTCAACAACTTCCCGAGATTTGCCCATTGACCTGCCATCTTTGCAACTTCAGCGGCACGGACCCGGCGCTCGGGCGGCCCGGGAACCACGCGAGCCAGACCGTTGACACGTTCAATTTGTTAGCGCTAACATCCACGCTCTGTAATGCCGGTCACACCCACAGGTGCGATGCGCAGGCATGCCGACCCGGCCCGCAGCGACCGACTTCGGCAACCGAACAAGTGAGGAGTTGCGGTGAAGAGAACCCTTGCAGCGGCGCTGGGTGCGCTGCTCGCAGCAACGATGGTGGGCTGCGGAAGCGGTCCGGCGCCTGGCGGATCCGCCACCGACGGCAAGATCACGATGGGCTTCGCTCAGGTGGGTGCGGAAAGCGGGTGGCGGACCGCGAACACCAAGAACATCCAGGAATCCGCGGCGGCGGCCAATGTCGACTTGAAGTTCTCCGATGCCAACGGCAAACAGGAGAACCAGATCTCGGCCATCCGCTCGTTCATCCAGCAACACGTCGACGTGATCGCATTCAGCCCTGTCGTCCGGACCGGTTGGGACGCGGTGCTGTTGGAGGCAAAGAACGCAAAGATCCCGGTGATCCTCACCGACCGCGCCGTCGACACCCAGGAGACCGACGTCTACAAGACGTTCGTCGGCGCCGACTTCGTCGAGGAAGGTCGGCGCGCGGGCGACTGGGTGGTCAAGCAGTACGCCGCCGCGCCGGGTCCGGTCAACATCGTCGAATTGCAGGGCACCACCGGTGCCGATCCCGCCATCGACCGAAGCAAGGGCTTCTCTGAAGCCATCGCCGCCAATCCAAACCTGAAGGTGATCGCGTCGCAGACAGGCGATTTCACCCGGTCCGGCGGTAAGCAGGTGATGGAGGCCTTCTTGAAGGCACATCCGAAGATCGACGTCGTCTTCGCCCAGAACGACGATATGGGACTTGGCGCGATGGAGGCCATCGAGGCGGCGGGCCTCAAGCCGGGGCAGGACATCAAGATCGTTGCGGTCGACGCAACCCACGACGGCATGCAGGCGCTGGCCGACGGCAAGTTCAACTTCCTCGTCGAGTGCAATCCCCTGCTTGGGCCGCAACTGATGGACCTGGCCAAGAAGGTGGTAGCAGGTGAGAGCGTGCCGCCGCGAGTTGTCGTCCCCGACAAGACATTCGATCAGCAGCAGGCCATTGCGGCCCTACCCGATCGCAAGTACTGAGCGCAGCACGGCCCGTCACAGAAGCGAGTCAACATGTCATCGACACCCATCGCCGAGCCGCAGGCTCCTGTGGTCGAGATGCGTGATGTCAGCGTCAGCTTTCCCGGAGTGAAGGCTCTCGACGGTGTAACGCTGCGATTGTTGCCCGGCGAGGTGCACGCCTTGATGGGTGAGAACGGCGCAGGTAAGTCGACTCTCATCAAGGCGCTCACCGGTGTCTATGACATAGATGGGGGCAGCATTGCCGTGGCCGGTGTTCCGTGCCGATTCTCCGGGCCGCGGCAGGCGCAAGATGCCGGGATCAGCACGGTGTACCAGGAGGTCAACCTGTGCACCAATCTGACAGTTGCGGAGAACATTCTGCTGGGTCGCGAACCGCGCCGATTTGGCCGCATCGACCATAGAGCGCTCAATAATCGTGCCCGCGAGCTCCTTTCGCACCTGGAACTCGACATCGACCCGAGGTCGACACTGGGCACGCATCCGGTCGCGGTCCAGCAACTCGTCGCCATCGCACGGGCCACCGCGGTTTCGGCGCGAGTGCTGATCCTCGACGAGCCGACGTCGAGCCTGGACGCCGACGAAGTCGCCGAGTTGTTCAGGGTGATCCGGCAGTTGCGCGACGGCGGAACGGCAGTGCTCTTCGTTTCGCACTTTCTCGATCAGGTGTACGAGATCTCCGATCGAATGACGGTGCTGCGCAACGGGGAGCGGGTCGGCGAGTACCTGACCGCCGATTTCAACCGCCACAAATTGGTCACCGCGATGCTCGGCAGGGAACTCGACGTGCTCGACGAAATCGGCGAGGCCGAGCCGGGCGCCCACCGCAATGACATCGCCGTACCGATCGTCAGCGCCGAGGCTGTCGGCCGTGCGCCGCGGGTTCATCCCGTCAGCCTCGACATCTCTTCTGGCGAGGTGGTCGGACTCGCGGGGCTGCTCGGCTCCGGTCGAACGGAATTCGCGCGACTGCTGTTCGGCGCGGACAAACCGACGAGCGGACAGATCAGCGTCAACGGTAAACCGGCGCGGCTGCGCTCACCGCGGGCGGCGATCTGGCACGGTTTCGGGTTCACGTCAGAGGATCGAAAACGTGAGGGAATCGTCGGCGATCTGAGCGTGCGGGACAACCTGGTGTTGGCGCTACAAGCCCGCCGGGGCTTCGCCAGGCCGCTGTCGGCCAAAGCCAAGACCAGGTTGGTCCGTGCGTACATGGATATGCTCGACATCCGCCCGCGAGATCCGAACGCGCTGATCAGGAATCTCAGTGGCGGCAATCAACAGAAGGTGCTGTTGGCGCGCTGGCTGATCACCCAGCCCAAACTGCTCATTCTCGACGAGCCCACCCGCGGCATCGACGTCGGCGCCAAGGCCCAGATCCAAAAGCTCGTCACCGAACTGGCCGCCGACGGCATGGCCGTGCTGTTCATCTCGGCCGAACTCGATGAGGTCACCCGGATCAGCGATCGCATCGCGTTGATGCGCGACGGACACAACATCGCCCAGATCGACGGCGGCTGCCCGGCTTCGGAGCTCACCCGGCTCATCGCGAGCGGAGCCCAACAGTGATACGCCGTCTGCTGGCTTCGCCCCTACTGTGGCCGGTCCTGGCATTGATCGCACTGCTGGCCCTCAATGTCGCGATTACACCGGCCTTCTTGACCATCCGGGTACAAGACGGCCACCTCTACGGCAGCTTGATCGACATCCTGCGCAATGGCGCGCCGACCATGCTCGTCGCGCTGGGGATGACGCTCGTCATCGCATCCCGCGGTATCGACCTGTCGGTCGGTGCAGTGGTCGCGATCGCCGGGGCGCTCGCCTGCGCTCACATCGCGTCGGCGTCGGACGGGAGCAGCGTGTTCGCCGTCGCCACCGCGATGCTGATCGCGCTCGGCGCCGCCGTCGCACTGGGGTTGTGGAACGGAATCCTGGTGTCGAGCTTCGGGATTCAACCGATCATCGCCACGCTGGTGCTGATGACCGCCGGCCGCGGCATCGCGCTGCTGGTCACGGGCGGGCAGATCGTCACCGTCAGCAGCGATCCGTTCAAGGTCCTCGGCGCCGGCTATGTCATGGGACTTCCGGTGGCGATCCTGGTCAGCCTGGCCGTGTTCGCCGTCGTCGGGCTCACCACTCGCCGCAGTGCGCTCGGCATGCTGCTGGAGGCCATCGGCGTCAACCCGGAGGCCAGTCGGTTGGCCGGCGTGCGGTACCGGACGATCGTGTTCGCCGTCTACGTGTTCAGTGCGCTGTGCGCTGGCGTCGCCGGCCTGATGATCGCCTCCAACATCTCTGCCGCCGATGCCAACAACGCCGGGCTGTGGATCGAGATGGACGCGATTCTCGCGGTGGTGATCGGCGGCACATCACTGCTCGGTGGCCGCTTCAGCCTGACAGGAACGATTCTGGGCGCCCTGATCATCCAGACATTGACCACCACGGTCTACACCGCGGGCATAACGCCGGAAACCACTCTGGTCTTCAAGGCGGTGGTCGTCATCGTCGTCTGCCTGATGCAAGCTCCGAAGTTCCGGCGACTGCTGCGGCGAGGCCGCGGCGACGGGAAGCAACGCGCGGTGCCGACCACAGACGTCGTCGCACCCGCCAGAGACACGGACAAGGTGGCGGCATCGTGAGCACCCAGGTTCTGCGTCGCCGTTCCGTCGACATGTCCACGGTGGCTGAACGTTTCCGGGGGCGGTATCTGTCTCCGGCCGCCTCTCTAGTCCTGTTTGTGGCGCTGTTCGGCACTGTCGTCGTGCGGTATCAGTTCGCCAGCCCCGGCCAGGTGTTTCTCAACCTGCTCGTCGACAACGCCCACCTGATCGTGCTGGCGGTCGGCATGACGTTCGTGATCCTGACCGGCGGCATCGATCTGAGCGTCGGCTCCGTCGTCGCGCTGTCGACGGTGCTGCTGGCCAAAACCCTCCAATCCGGTTGGCCCGCCCCGATTGCGATGCTGACCGTGTTACTGGTCGGCACGGTGCTCGGATTGTTGATGGGCACAATCATCGAACTGTTCGACGTTCAGCCGTTCATCGTCACCCTCGCCGGAATGTTCCTCGCCCGCGGGCTCTGCTACGTGATCAGCGTCGACACTCTGCCGATCAAAGATCCGTTGATGCGGGCACTCGGCCTGAACTACCTGTACCTGTATGAAGACAAGTTCATCCGCTGGACGGTTGTCATAGCGTTGATCGTCGTAGCGGTTGCGGTATACGTGCTGCACGAAACCCGCTTCGGGCGAACATGTTACGCGATCGGCGGAAACCGGCAGTCGGCCCAGCTGATGGGTCTCGCCGCCGCGCGAACTCAAATCTCGGTGTACGTGATCAGTGGCTTCTGCGCCGCACTGGCCGGGTTGCTGCTGGGTGTCCAGAAGCTGTCCGGATACAGCCTCAACGGCATCGGGCTCGAACTCGATGCGATCGCCGCCGCGGTGATCGGTGGCGTATTGCTCTCCGGTGGCGTCGGTTTCGTGCTCGGCTCGCTGATCGGCGTACTCGTGCTTGGCACCATCCAGGTGTTCGTCACCGCCGAGAATCTCGACTCTTATTGGACCAGGATCATGACCGGTCTGCTGCTGCTGGTGTTCGTGCTGGTGCAGCGCGTGCTGGTGAGGAACACCCGGTGACGGCGGAGCCGACCCCGCGCCGCCCGGTGATGGCGGATGTCGCCAGGCTGGCCGGCGTCTCACATCAGACCGTGTCGCGTGTCATCAACGGCTCGACGAGCATCCGGCCCAGCACCCGCGAGCGGGTGGAACGCGCGATCGCTCACCTCGGCTACCGTCCGAATACCGCGGCCCGCGCCCTGGTCACCAGGCGATCGAAGACCATCGGGATCATCGGGAGCAACACCGCCCTCTACGGACCGACCAGCATCCAGTTCTCGATCCAGGACGCGGCAAGGGCCGCGGGCTACTTCACCAGCTTGGTGACGCTCGCCGCGGTCACACACGACGAATTGCGCGGTGCACTCGACTATCTCGGTCGTCAATCGGTGGAGGCGATCGTCATGATCGTCACCCAACAGGACGCGCTTGCCGTCGTACGCTCAGAGGCCGTCACCATCCCGCTGATCGTCGTCGAGGGTGAGCTGACCGGTCGCGGCCTCAGCGTTGGTGTCGACCAAACCGAAGGCGCCCGATTGGCGACACGACACCTGGTGGATCGCGGCCACCGCGACATCGTTCATGTGAGTGGCCCTCTGACGTGGACCGAGGCACGTGCCCGTCGCGCCGGCTACATCGAGGTCATGCAGGCGGCGCGGCTGCCGGTCCTGGCCGATCTCGAGGGCGACTGGAGCCCTGGCCGTGGCTATGAGATCGGCCGAGAGTTGGCCCGTCACAAGGATTTCTCCGCCGTCTTCGTCGCCAATGACCAGATGGCGATCGGCATCCTGCATGCGTTCGCGGAAGCCGGCATCGCCGTACCGGACGACGTCAGCCTGGTCGGCTTCGATGACGTTCCCGAGGCGGCCTATCTGAATCCGGCGCTGAGCACGGTGAGACAGGACTTCCACGCGGTTGGGCAGCGCGCGATCGAACTGCTGACTGCCGTGCTCGACGGAGTCACCGTCTCGACGCCGCTGCTCGCTCCCGAACTCGTCGTTCGCGCAAGCACCCGCCCGCATACCGGAACCAAGTGAGGACCGAGATGTCCCGTCAGAAATACACCGTCGGAATCGATTTCGGCACGCTGTCCGGACGCGCCGTCGTGGTGCGAGTCGACGACGGCAAGGAAATGGGCAGCGCGCTGCACGACTACGAACACGGTGTGCTGACGCAATCACTACCGATCGGCGCGGCCCGGTTGCCCGCCGAGTGGGCGCTTCAGGTGCCTGAGGACTACCGCCAGGTGCTCAAACATGCTGTCCCTGAGGCTATTCAGCGGGCCGGGATCGACGCAGGCGACGTCGTCGGAATCGGTACCGACTTCACCGCCTGCACCATGGTTCCTGTGCTCGCGGACGGCACGCCACTGTCGGAGACAGCTGCCTTCGCTGACCGGCCGCACGCGTACGCGAAACTGTGGCGGCACCATTCCGCTCAGCCACAGGCGGACCGGATCAACGCGCTCGCCGCGGACCGGAAGGAGCCGTGGTTGCGCCGATACGGCGGCTTCATCTCCAGCGAATGGGAGTTCGCGAAGGCGTTGCAGATCCTCGAAGAGGACGCCGAGGTGTATCACGCGATCGACCGATGGGTGGAGGCCGCGGACTGGATCGTGTGGCAGCTGTGCGGGACCTATGTACGCAACGCATGCAGCGCCGGTTACAAGGGCATCCTCCAGGACGGGTGCTACCCGGCCAGGGACTTCCTCGCGGCATTGCATCCCGAGTTCGCCGACTTCGTCGACACCAAACTCGACCAGCCCATCGGCGCGCTGGGTGCGGCCGCGGGCACCCTGACTGCGGACGCCGCCGGGTGGACCGGGCTACCTGCGGGCATACCGGTCGCGGTCGGCAATGTCGACGCGCACGTCACGGCCGCCGCAGCCGATTCCCTCGAACCCGGCCAACTGCTGGCGATCATGGGCACGTCGACCTGTCATGTGATGAATTCGAACGTCCTGCAGGATGTTCCCGGCATGTGCGGCGTCGTCGACGGCGGCATCGTCGCCGGATACTGGGGATACGAGGCGGGTCAGTCCGGTGTCGGCGACATCTTCGCCTGGTTCATCGACAACTGTGTTCCGCCGTCCGTCCACCAACAGGCGCGGGCCCGCAACATCTCCGTGCACGATCTACTCACCGAGCTCGCCGCCGGGCAGCGGGTCGGCGAGCACGGCCTCGTCGCACTCGATTGGCACAGCGGCAATCGGTCGGTGCTCGTCGACCATCAGCTCTCGGGTGTGATCGTCGGGCAGACGTTGGCCACCACGTGTGCGGACATCTACCGGGCACTTCTGGAGGCGACGGCGTTCGGTACCCGGATGATCGTCGAGACCTTCATCAACAGCGGTGTTCCCGTCACCGAACTCGTCGTCGGAGGCGGCCTCCTGAAGAACCGGTTGCTGATGCAGATCTACGCCGACGTCGTGGGATTGCCTCTGTCGACCGTTGATTCCGACCAGGCACCCGCGCTTGGCGCGGCGATCCACGCCGCCGCGGCCGCTGGCGCGTATCGGGACGTGCCCGCCGCAGCCAAACAGATGGGCGGGCGTACCCGCAACGCCTATACACCGATCCCCGACCACGCCGCGCGGTACAACGCGCTGTACGCCGAGTACGTCAAGCTCCACGACTGGTTCGGCCGCGGCAACCCGATGATGCGAACGCTGCGCGCGATATCCGCCGACGCACGAGCCGAGGAAGACGAATGACGGTTACGTCCGACATCCACACGACCGTCGCGGATCTCCGCCGCGAGGTCTGCGCACTGCATGCCCAGCTGACCAAGTATCAGTTGGTGATCTGGACTGCGGGCAACGTCTCGGCCCGGGTACCGGGACACGACCTGATGGTGATCAAGCCGTCCGGTGTCGACTACGACGCACTGAAGCCCGACGACATGGTGGTCTGCGACCTGCACGGCAACCTGGTGGACGGTCAGTTCGCTCCGTCGTCCGACACCGCGGCGCACGCCTACGTCTACCGGCACATGCCGGAGGTCGGCGGAGTCGTGCACACCCACTCCACGTATGCCACCGCGTGGGCGGCACGGGGTGAGCCCATTCCTTGTGTGCTGACGATGATCGCGGACGAGTTCGGCGGCGACATACCGGTCGGGCCGTTCGCCCTGATCGGCGACGACTCGATCGGCCGCGGAATCGTTGAGACGTTGCGGGACAGCCGTTCTCCGGCTGTGCTGATGCGCAACCACGGGCCGTTCACCGTAGGCGCCAACGCCCGGTTGGCCGTCAAGGCGGCCGTCATGGTCGAGGACGTCGCGCGCACCGTGCACATCGGACGGCAACTCGGCGCGCTCGACCGCATCGACGACCGCGACATCGACGCGCTGTTCGACCGCTACCAGAACGTGTACGGCCAGCAGGCCGTAGCAGAGGAAGGCTCACCACGATGATCGACTCACGGATGGTCGACGGCGAAGTGTGGTTCGTCACCGGCAGCCAGGCGATGTACGGCCAGGACACCCTCGACCAGGTGGCCGGCCAATCGCGTCAGCTCGCCGAACAACTCGATGGCTGTTCGGAGATCCCGGTGAAGATCGTGTGGGTGCCGACGGTCGTCACCTCGGACACCATCGCGTCGGTGATTCGCCAGGCCAATGACAACGCGCAATGCGTTGGCGTGATCGCGTGGATGCACACGTTCTCCCCGGCGAAGATGTGGATCCGCGGGCTGAAGGCACTGCAGAAACCGCTGCTGCATCTGCACACCCAGTTCGGTGTCGAGTTGCCGTGGGACAGCATCGATATGGACTTCATGAACCTCAACCAGGCCGCACACGGCGACCGGGAGTTCGGTTACATACAGACGCGGCTGTCTGCCGCGCGCAAGACCGTCGCCGGGCATGTCAGTGATCCGCGCACCCGGTCACGCATCGGCGCGTGGACGCGCGCCGCGCTCGCCAACGCCGAACTCGCCACCCTGCGGGTGGCACGGTTCGGTGACAACATGCGCAACGTCGCTGTCACAGAGGGTGACAAGGTCGAGGCCGAAGCGCATTTCGGCGCGTCGGTCAACACCTATCCTGTCAACGACCTGGTCGAGGCGGTGGACCGCGTGCCCGCGACCGAAGTCGACAAGTTGGTCCGCGAATACGAGCACGCCTATCGGCTGGCACCCGAGTTGCGGCCAGGCGGTGAGCGCCACCCATCCCTTCGGGTCGGTGCACAGATCGAAGCCGGGCTGCGGAAGTTCCTGGAAACTGGTGGCTTTCATGCATTCACGACCAATTTCGAGGACCTGGGCAGTTTGCGCCAGTTGCCGGGCCTCGCTGTGCAGCGGCTGATGGCCGACGGGTACGGCTTCGGCGCCGAAGGCGATTGGAAGACGGCGGTGATGCTACGGGCGGTCAAGGTGATGGCCGAAGGGCTACCCGGCGGCACGTCGTTCATGGAGGACTACACCTACGACCTGACCGCCGGCGCGGAACGTGTGCTCGGCGCCCACATGCTGGAAGTGTGCCCGTCCATCGCCGACGGTGTGCCGTCGCTGGAAGTGCATCCGCTGTCGATCGGCGGCCGCGAAGATCCCGTCCGGTTGCGTTTCACCGCGGCGCCTTCGGACGCGGTGATCCTCGGGATCAGCGACGTCGGCTCCCGATTCCGTTTGGTGGCCAACGAGGTTCGAGTGGTCGAGCCCAACGCACCGTTGCCCAAGCTGCCTGTCGCATGCGCGGTCTGGGAGCCGCGCCCGAACTGGTCCGTCGCCGCGGAGGCATGGCTGATCGCAGGCGCGCCCCATCACACCGTGCTCACCACGGCGGTCGGAACGGAGATGCTCGAGGACTTTGCCACGATGACGGGTACCGAACTACTGGTGATCGATTCCGACACCACCGTGCGCGGCTTCCTTCGTGAGCTCAAGTGGAACGACGTGTACCACCACGCCGCTGCCGGGCTCTGACCGGACACGTTGGCGCATGCGGCAATTGGATCGCTTCGACCGTGACCTGCTGTCGTTTGTGGTGAGTTGGGCACCGTACGGCGGTCCGCCCGACAACGAGTGCTTCGTCGAGTTCGGCATGAGCGCCGATCGGCTGCGTCAGCGCTGCGTGCAAGTGGTTTCGACGACCCGCGCCGCCGACTGCGCCGAGGACGAGCGCGAGCTACTGCTGCGCACCTGCCGGTTACTGTTGGGCCAACGTCACCGCGAGAGCCGGTCAATTCCCATGTTGACCAAGCCGAATGTGATCCGCTTCGCGCGTCGTCCCGCCTCACCGAATAACCGTCGCGAGGAGGCGGCGGGACGCAGTCCGACGTCATCGCCGACCCGAATACTGCCGCCGGTGTGGACCCAGCAGTAGACACCAAGGCAGCGATCGGCGCGAGTGGCCACGGCCTTGGTGATTCGCCGATCGACCTCGAACCCGGGTTGCGCGCGACTGGGGATGACGCACCGTATCGTCGGCATCGCGACGTTGAGGATCGTGCGTCCGATCGCGAGACGCCCTCCGGTCCAATGAGATTCCGGTAGGCCGTCGTCGGCATCATCGACCGCCAGTAGCACATTGGGGCGGAATCGACGTACATCCAGATCAGCGCCGAGCTCGGACCCGATGGTGGCCAGGCTGGTCGTGGTCAACACGTGCACCGGAGCCAGATCGACGAACATGCCCGGTGGCGTCGAGTAACGGGTGAAGTTGACCATATCGGAGAACCGCATCATCGACAGGTCGGGCAACTTCTCGTCGTGCGAGAGGCCGAAGGCGGCCCGCAGCCATCCGGCCGACATCGTCTCGGATCGCTCCGCGCGAGGAAGCTCATGCAGGCTGGTGTCCTCGACAGGCGGCAGCGCGGTCAACTCGACCTCGCGGTCGACCAGTTCGGAGAGTTTGGTGTGCACGGCGCCATCGCTGCTCGACACCGTCGTGCCGTCCGGGAAGGTGATCTCCACTTCGGGAACGTTCCCCGGTCCGGCATCCGGCCGAACCGTGTCGACATAGCTGGCGGTCGCCGTCAGCAGTAGCGGAAGTTGCCTTGCCGACGCCGTGACACCCTTCTCGACATCCCGGACGGCCCAGAGTCGGTCACCGAGGACACCCCTGGGGCCCACCTCGGCCTGCTCGATCCGCGCGCCGCCCAGCGACTTGACGGGATAGCGCCACAGTTCGGCGACTCGGCCAAGGGGCATGGCGCCACGGTACGGCGCGCTACTCGGAAACGGGCCGCATTCCGGTCATGTAGCGGCGGGCCAGGTCCTGATAGGCGCCGGGGTTGGTGTCCACCCACATCTGCGCGCCGGTGCCGGCCACCGGGCCGCGCACCTTCGCCGGGGCGCCGGTCACCAGCACCTCGTCGGGGATCTTGGTGCCGCCGACCACCAGCGAATGCGCGGCGATCAGGTTGCGAGCACCGATGACCGCGCCGTCGAGGACGGTGCAGTGGTTGGCGAGCACTGCCTGGGCGCCGATGTGCACGCCGTGCACCACGCACCCGTGGGCGATCGTGGCGCCGGGGCCGACGTCGACAGGGATGCCCGGCGGCGCGTGCAGCACGGAGCAGTCCTGCACGTTCGCTCCTTCGCGGACGATGATCGGTGCGAAGTCAGCGCGGATGACCGCGTTGAACCACACCGACGCGCCTGCCTCGACGTGGACGTCGCCGACGAGCGTCGCGGTGGGGGCGATGAACGCACCTGGATCGACCGTCGGTGATCGGCCCTCGAATGAGTACAACGGCATCGTTTAGGTATACCGCAGGTAAACCCGCCGACGAGCGCTTGCGCGTGGGAGCCGATCAACCGCGTCGATTGCGCCCCGCGGGGCAAAAACTGTAACGTGTTCTAGTTAGAGAGCACAGATTGGGAGACCAGAGGTGACCACCGAAACCGCAGGCATTCGCGAGATCGACGCCGGCACGCTGCCGGACAGGTACGCGCGTGGCTGGCACTGCCTAGGCCCTGTGCAGGACTACCTGGACGGCAAACCGCACGGCATCGAGATTTTCGGCACCATGTTGGTGGTCTTCGCCGACTCGCATGGCGACGTCAAAGTGCTCGACGGCTACTGCCGCCACATGGGCGGCAACCTGGCGCAGGGCACCATCAAGGGCGACGAGGTCGCCTGCCCGTTCCATGACTGGCGCTGGGGCGGCGACGGCAAGTGCAAGCTCGTGCCGTACGCCAAACGCACCCCGCGGTTGGCCCGCACCCGGTCGTGGACCACCGACGTGCGCGGCGGCCTGCTGTTCGTCTGGCACGACCACGAGGGCAACCCGCCGCAGCCGGAGGTGCGCATCCCGGACATCCCGGAGGCCGCCAGCGACGAGTGGACCGACTGGAAGTGGAACTCGATTCTGATCGAGGGGTCCAACTGCCGCGACATCATCGACAACGTCACCGATATGGCGCACTTCTTCTACATCCATTTCGGTCTTCCGACGTACTTCAAGAACGTGTTCGAGGGCCACATCGCGTCGCAGTACCTGCACAACGTCGGCCGGCCGGATGTCAACGACATGGGCACCACTTACGGTGAGGCGCATCTGGATTCGGAAGCGTCCTACTTCGGTCCGTCGTTCATGATCAACTGGTTGCACAACAGCTACGGCGGCTTCAAGGCCGAGTCGATCCTGATCAACTGCCACTACCCGGTCACTCAGAACTCGTTCATGCTGCAATGGGGTGTGATCGTGGAGAAGCCGAAGGGGTTGGACGAGGCCACCACCGAGAAGCTGGCGACGGTGTTCACCGAAGGCGTCAGCAAGGGCTTCCTGCAGGACGTCGAGATCTGGAAGCACAAGACTCGCATCGAGAATCCGCTGCTCGTCGAGGAAGACGGCGCGGTCTATCAGATGCGCCGGTGGTATCAGCAGTTCTACGTGGACGTCGCGGACGTGACGCCCGATATGACCGACCGGTTCGAGATCGAAATCGACACCACCGCCGCCAACGAGAAGTGGCACGTCGAGGTCGAAGAGAACCTCAAGGCGAAGGCCTTGGAGAAGGACAGCGAGAAGGAAAAGACCGGCTCCTAGATGACCGCGCGCGACGACGCCCCCGACGTCGACCAGCTGGCGCGGTCGATGCTGGAACTCTACGGCGCACACGACGACGACGGGCACGGTGCACCGGCGGACACCGGCGCGCGAAAGTCACCTGGCGCACCGAACTTCGCCTCAGATCCGCACCGCGCCGCGGCGGTGCGGGAGGCCACCAGGCGCGACCGCGAGCGCTATCTGACGTCCGGGCTGGTGTCCGTCGACTGCCGGTTCTGCCACGTCGCGGTGCAGGTCAAGAAGCTGGGTCCGGGCCACACGTCGGTGCAGTGGAACACGGAAGCCTCACAGCGCTGCGCGTACTTCACCGAAATCCGACAATCCGGCGGCCAATCCGCTCGCGCCAAATCATGCCCGAAGCTCGCCGACAGCATCAGGCACGCCGTGGCCGAAGGGTGTCTAGAGGAAATGTCCAGTGCCCCTTCGCCGGGCGACGGCTAGCCTGCTGATCAGCCTCGCCGTCGCGGGCTGCACACGAAACGTCGAGGGACCCACGCCGCGGCCGGAACGGCCGGTGGCACCGATCACCACGCTTCAGGTCGAAGACCTGTTGAGCGACAAGGTCCAGGACAGGGACGGCAACTTGTTCGTCGCCGTCGAACCGCAGGAGTGCAACGGGATGTCGCAAGAGGTCGACCCGCCACTGATCTTCGATCTGGATCCCGCGGCGACCGACGGCGGGCACTGGGTGGACACCGAGAACGGCAGGGACGTCGTGATCGACGAGGCGGCGGGCGTCTACCACGCCGACTTCGACCCCAAGCAGGCGCTCGCGCAGACCGAGCGCACCATCGAAGCCTGCCGCGGTGTGCCGTTCACCGTCACCGATATGCGCGGTCGCGAGTACCACTTCCATCTGCTACCGCAGGTGAATTCGGGCTCGCCCGACATCGTGCTCTACTCGTTCCAAGCACCGGACTGGGCGTGTGACAACGCGTTCGTCGCCGCACACAACGCGGCCGTGCGGATTTCGACGTGCGCGGCCGTCAACGGCTACGAGGTGCTGTCGCTGGCCCAGGATGCGCTCAACCGCATTGAAAAACTGGCCAATACGACGGCCTGAGCACTCACAGCCCTTTGAACCGGTCCTTGACCTGTTCGTCGGTCAGACCGTAGTCGGCCAGTGAGTAGGTGTGTTTGGGCGCGCGGGGCCCCTTTTTGCTCTCGGCGTGGGTGTCCTGCGCCGCCGTCCTGGCCGCATCGGTGAACTCGATGCCGAAGTGGCGGTAGATCTTCTCGAGTTCGCGGAGCGGGTCGGCGATGAAGTCGAAGTAGTCCATATCGTAGAACTGAGCCGAATCATGTTTGGCGCGTTCGGTATTGAACAACTCGAGACCGCGCGACCAGGTCTCCAGCGCATCGGCGCCGATGGTTTCACCGACGAACGTCGTCGACCATCCCTCGGTGGTGTGCTGCGCCAACGAACACATCGACGCCATGATCGTCTCAGGGGGCCGGTGACACTGGATCACCAGGGCGTCCGGATACGTGGCGAACAACGCGTCGAGGGCGAACAGGTGGCTCGGGTTCTTCAACACCCACCGCTTCTTCTCCGCCTCGTTCAGCCCGATCAACTGTAGGTTCCTGCGGTGCCGTTGATACGGTCGCGTCCAGTCCTGCCGGGCCAGCCACTGCGAGTAGGTCGGGATGTGCGCGAGCGTCTCGTAGGACACCGAGTGCAGCGACTGGCGTAACAGCTGCCAGCACTCCTCGACGTCGTCCGCGGTCATGTAGTGCAGACCCGTGTAGTCCGGGTTCTCCTCGTGAGCCTTCTTGAACCGGGCATCCAACTCGGCGAAAACCGGGTTCTGCGGCCAGGTTTCGCGCGGGGGACGCGGTTGCGGGAACTCCGCGAGCCACAGCTCCAGGCCCTGATGCCTCGGGTCGGCGGTCAGCAACCGGTGCAGCGCGGTGGTGCCGGTGCGCGGCAGCCCGGTGACGAAGATCGGTCGCTCGATGGCGATGCCAGCGTGTTGTGGATGCTGCTTGAACGCCGCCTCCGACACCAGCCTTGCCACCAACGCGTTGCGCACGAAGAACCGCTGCATCTTGCTGCCGAACTCGGTGAGGTCGGCATCGCGCGCGTACGCGTCGAGCAGCACGCCGAGCGCTTCGCGGTAGTTGTCGTCGTCGGCGCCGAAATCGTCGAGGCCACAAGCCTTTGTGGCCGAGGCGTGCAGCTCCTCGACGGTGCCGACGTCTGTCCGGGCGGTCATCTAGGCCTTGTACTCCCCGCAGTTGACATCCAGCGTCTGACCGGTGATCCCACTGGACAAGTCGCTGGCCATGAACAGGATGGCCGAGGCCACCTCGTCTTCGGTGGGCAGCCGCTTCAGGTCGCTGTTGACCGCGGCGGCCTGGTAGATCTCGTCGACCGTCGTACCGTACTTGTTCGCCTGGTGTTCGAAGTATCCTTGCAGCGTCCCGCCCCAGATGTAGCCGGGGAGCACCGAATTCACTCGAACGCCTTGTGGGCCAAGCTCGCTGGCCAGCGACTGGGACATAGCCAGGAGCGCTGACTTGGCCATCTTGTACGCACCCTGCTTCGGGTCGGAGTGACGCACCACCATCGAGTTGACGTTCACCACCGATCCCTTTGTCTCGGTCAAGGCGGGCGTGAAGCCCTGGATCAACCGCAGCGCGCCAAGGACGGTGAGCTCGAAGGTGTCCCTGATGTGGTCGAACGTGGTGTTGGCGAACGGCTTCATCGACGGCACCTTGAAGGCGTTGTTGATCAGCACATCGACCTTGCCGTAGGCCTCCAGCGTCTGCTCGACGAGGTGGTTCACCTGTGCTTCGTCGGTGATGTCGGTGCCGACCGACACCGCGCGCCTGCCCAGATCGGTGATCTGCTTGGCCACGTCCTCCAGTCGTTCCACCGTGCGGGCGGCCAACACCAGATCGGCGCCGGCCTCCGCGCAGCGCCGCGCGAGAGTGGTGCCGAGCGCTGGACCGACCCCGCTGATCACCACGACCTTGTTGTCAAGTAAACCGGCCATCGTCTACCCCACCATCCTGTGTCCAATTTGCTCCTGGCGCTGGGCGATTCGCGCACACCAGTCCGGCTCGGAGATCTTGTTCTGCTCGTAGTAGGGCAACGCCCCCGGTGCCTCGTCGAAGTCCACCACCTCGGCGGTCGGCCCGTCTTCTGCTGTCAATTCCCGCGATACCCGCTGCCACCGGAACTGCAGGTAGCCCCTGGCGTGGCCCAGCGTCTCCACCCAGTTGGTGATCCCCGGGTTGCGGTCGGCGACCACGATCCGGATCTTTCCGTCCGGATCGGCCTGCGCCTGAGTGCCGTTCAGCGAGGTCTGGTGATTGATGTAGTCCAGCGAGATGTACCACAGGCTGCCCAGCTGGAAACCGAGATAGGGCGCATCAGGCACGGGAAGCGTGATGACCATGGCCTGGTCCGGCCCCAGGTCGAAATGCCCGACGGACGAATACTGGGTGGCCAACCCGCCGGGGGTGAGCCTGGGCGCCACCAACGTGTTGACCGGGATGTTGTTGTAGAACCACTGCGGGAACTGCAGCCAGGTCTTGACGCGCTGCACCAGCTGCTTTCCTGCTGTGGCGTAACGCTTTTCGATCAGCTCGCGGGTGAGCGGCGGGGGTGCGCTGCCTGCGGTGTCGAGACGTTTGATGGCAAAGGATCCACGCTGGGCCGACCAGTCGTTGTAGACCTCCCTGATCACCAACTGCGACGGTGTGTCGGGACGGAACCGCCATTCGAAAGTGCCGTCGGGCGCAATGTCGAGTTTCCGGTCGTCGAAAGCGGTTTCGCTGTCGGGCACCACCTTGTCGGTGTACTCGCCGCCGAGCAGTTGGAAGCTGACGTCGGTAGTGGTGCCGCGCTTCCCGGTGACGACGTAGTCGTGGCCGGGCAGCACCCTGGTGCCGAAGTACAGCGTGTCGGGATTGTCGAGTCCCATCTTGGTGAACGGGCCCGTACCGCTGTGCAGGAACGGGTGGTCGCGGTCGTAGTCGAACGCGACGTGGGTGCACGCCGCGATGCAGCCCGCCAGGTACTGCAGACCCTCCAGCAGGTCGGCTTCGGATTCGATGTGCGGCGCCTCGGCCACCAGTCGCTCGGCCTCGGCGATCGCGTCGTTCAATGGCTGCGAGAACACGTACTCGAAACTAGAACGCGTTCTACCCAGAGTCAATATATCGACCAGTTCGGTACATATATGGAACGAGAGGTAGCCTGGAGCGGTGCCTGTCCCCGAGTCCACCGGCCGCGCGTCGCCACCGACCGAACGGGTGGTCCGCATCCTGGACTTCTTGGCCGCGCATCCGGAGGAGCGGTTCGGGCTCTCCGATCTCGCGCGCAGGCTCGGACTGAGCAAGCCGACCTGCCTGGGCATCGTCACCTCGCTGACCGAGGCCGGCTACCTGGTGCGCGACGCGTACGACAAGACCTACCGACTCGGCCCGTCGCTGATCACGCTCGGTCACAAGGCACAGGAGTCGATGCGGGTCAGCCCGGCAGCCCGGGACGAGTTGCGCCGTCTTTCGGGACGATTCGGTGTCACGGCCGCCCTGTCGGGCGTGATCGACGACCGCATCACGCTGCTCGAACTGGTCGCGCCGCCCGGCGCGCGGCCGGGTGTCGAGGTGGGGCAGAGTTATCCCTTCGCTCCCCCGGTCGGGTTGATGTTCGTGCTGTGGGACGACGAGGCCGAACGCGATTGGCTTGCAAAGGAACCGACGCTGCCGCTGAGGACGAACAGCGACAGGATGAACCGGGTGATCGCGGCGTGCCGCGCCGACGGCTACCTCGTCGAGCGCCTGACGCCGGGTGGGCGACGACTGTATTCACTGATGGCCGGCGTGTCGAGCAACCTGCCCGACGAACTGCGCGCGTTGCTCGGCGAATTGGTCTCCGACATCGGCGAACGGGTCTACCTGCGTGACGAGAACAACACTCGCGGCAGGGCACGCCATGACATCAGCGTGATCTCCGCTCCCGTCTTCGACCACTTTCAACGCCAGGTGATGGTGGCGTCCATGCACATTGGAAAGCCCTTGACGGACAACGAAATCGGCGAACACGCGGGTGCGCTTGTGGACACTGCCGACGCGGTCACCAAACAGTTGGGCGGGGTCAAGCCCGCTCGGTGAGCGCGTTTGGCACCGCGGCACCACGGGTACGCCAGTGAGACGTTGGGGGGTCTTCACATGAACGACAAGTCGTAGTTGGACAAGGAGTTCGACATGAAGATCAAGAAGATTTTCGCTGGTGCCGCGATGGCGGGCGCACTGGGTATCGGGGCAGTCGCCACGGCTGGCGGCGTCGCGCAAGCGGACCCCAAGCCGTGGCCGCCGCCGATTCCGCCCATTCCCGGCGACGTCGTGTGGTTGCCGGGTGACCCGCCGGGACACAACCCGTGGGGTCCACCCGGACAGGTCAAGAAGAACCCGTTCACCCCGCTCTACGGGGTGCCTCCCGGCCATTGGGACGATCCGGTCGCCTTCGGGTTGCCCGCCGTGTGGCTCCCGCCGGATATCGACGGTGTGACGGTGCCGCTACCCGTGCGGTTCAATCCCGACTTCTCGGGTTGGGGCGTCTGGGTGAATCCTGACTGGTTCATTCCGCTGCCACAGGTCTAATAGGCGTACGTGTTGGCGGGCTTGTCCATGCGAGTCACCTGCGAAACCGTAACCGTCGGAACGAAATTGGTTGACAGCGCGGACGATCCCGGCACCACGCTGCCCTCTACCCGCAGCCAAGTGTCCTGCGGGTAGCGGGCGGCTTCATCGGCTGCGGGGCCGGACAGGTGGACCCGGGCCAGTTGTGCGTCCGCCGCGCAGCACACGATGACGACGCGGCCGAGGTCGGTGCCCTCCGGGTAGTGCAGCGTGAACCCGGTCAGCGTGATGAGGCGGCGGTCGAGGCTGTTGGTGGAGTCGGCCGCCGCGCGCATCATCACCTCGGGAATGGACACCACAGGGGCCCGTCCTGCCGGCAACGGCGGGAACGCCCGCTTCGGCGGTGCCGACGCCGCGACGGCCTCTGGCGCGGTGCCCTGCGCCCCCAGAGGCGGCGGCACCACGAACGACGTCAGCGCGATCGGCACCAGCAACAGCCACACCAGCCAGGGACGATGACTGTGCCCGTGATCGTCCTCGGCCGCCCCGTGGCGCAGATCGTGAACGATTGACGCGACTGCAAGCGCGACCAGGACCACGGCCGCGGCGATCAGCCACGGCAGCAGTGTGGGCCGCACGAAATGCAGATAGCTGCCCTTGACCACCATCACCAGGGCGCTGAGTCCGACGAGTAACACGACGGTGTGCTGCGTGCCCCGACTCACCGCGCACCTCCGAGGAACACCAGGCCGACGCCCGTCGCGACCAGCGTGGCCACGACGAACGTCGCAGGCCCGAACCGAATCGCGAAGGGACGGCCGAACATCCCCGCCTGCATCGCTGACAGCTTGACGTCGACGGCAGGCCCGACGACCAGGAACACCAGTCGTGGCAGCAGCGGCAGCATCGTCAGGCTGGCGGCGACGAAGGCGTCAGCTTCTGAGCACAGCGCCAACACGACGGCCAATGCCGCCATGGTGATCACACCGGCGATCAGGTGGCCCGCGAGGTGTCCGAACACCCACGCGGGCAACGCAACTCGTAACGCTGCGGCAGCGGCGGCGCCGAGCACCAGGTAGGAAGCGGCCTGGAGAAAGTCGTGTCGGGCCGCTTCAGTGAACACACTCCAACGGGACGCGTCGCTGTCGTGCGGCGTCGGCAGGCGGCGGGTCACCCATTCGGCGCGTCCCCACCGCAGCCACACCAGCCCCATCACCACGGCGGTGATCAACGAGGCAACGCAGCGGGCCAGCACCATCGCCGGCTGCCCGGGGAACGCGACGGCGGTAGCCACCAGCACCACCGGGTTGATCGCGGGAGCCGACAGCATGAACGTCAGCGCGGCCGCGCCGGAGACGCCATCGCCGAACAGCCGCCGAGCCACGGGGACCGAACCGCATTCGCAGCCCGGCAGGGCGGCACCGCCGACCCCTGCGGCGGCGACGGCCAGCGCGGGCCGTCGCGGCAGCCAGCGCGAAAGTCGCTCGGCGGACACGAAAGCCGCGATCAGCCCGCTGATCACCACGCCGAGCACCAAAAACGGCAGCGCTTGGACGAACACTCCGCAGAACACCGTCGCAGCCACGCTGACATTGACGTTTCCCGCAACAAAGGCACTCATCGCGCCGGCCGACAGGGCCAACGCGATGAGCGATGCGAGCAAGACCTCCATGGAGCCGATCCGCCGACGGCGGTCGGTGGGGACGGTGATCACCGCCCCATCTTGCCTGCGCTACCTGACTAGAGCGTCTGCAGAATCTCAGAGATCGGTGTCGGTGTCACCGTGACACCGCACTGGCCCAACAGGTCGCTGGCCGGCTGGTTGATCGCCTGCAACTCGTTGGCGACCTGAGGGTTGGCCTCGAAGTACGCCTGATAGGCGGTTTCGACCTGATCGGTCGGCTGCTTGGCGATCTCCGTCAGCTCCTGGTTGGTCTGCGGATGGGCAGCCAGATAGGCCGCCGTACTGGCCGACACCGAGCTCGCGGTGGTCGCGATGCCACTCTGGCTACACGCGTCAGGGACAGCGTTCGCGACGGGTAGGACGATGGCCGCCGATCCGAAAGCCAACAGGCCACCGGCGAACATTCCGTAAAGGCCGCGTCGCACGGTCGTGGCGGACATATGCATCGAATCACTCCTTCGGTCTGCGGCGCAGAGCCGCACCAAAGGCCTAACCGGGATGCCGGGGTGGCTAAACACCCGCAGGTCGCCGCAGCTACTTGGCGGCAGCCTTGTCCTGTTCGCGCTTGATCTCGAGCGCGATGTCGATGAGCTGATCTTCCTGGCCGCCGATCAACTTGCGCTGACCCGCCCGGTGCAACAACTGATGGGCAGGTACGCCGTAGCGCTCGGACTGGCGGATGGCGTGCTTGAGGAAGCTCGAGTACACCCCCGAGTAGCCCATGATCAGCGCGTTGCGGTCGAGCAGGCATTCCTGCGGCATCGCGGGCGCCACGACCTCCTCGGCGGCGTCGGCGATGTCGAAGAAGTCGATGCCCGTCTTCACGCCGATCTTGTCGAAGACGCCGATCAGCGCCTCGACCGGGGCGTTGCCCGCGCCTGCGCCGAACCGGCGGCATGACCCGTCGATCTGCTTGGCGCCCGCGCGGACCGCCTCAACGCTGTTGGCGACGCCGAGGCCGAGGTTCTCGTGGCCATGGAAGCCCACCTGGGCGCCGTCGCCGAGTTCGGCGACCAGCGCGGCCACCCGGTCACGCACACCCTCGAGCACCAACGCGCCAGCCGAGTCCACGACGTACACGCACTGACATCCTGCGTCGGCCATGATGCGCGCCTGTGCCGCAAGCTTTTCCGGCGTGATGGTGTGCGCCATCATCAGGAAGCCGACCGTCTCGAGACCGAGTTCGCGGGCAAGCCCGAAGTGCTGGATCGACACGTCGGCCTCGGTGCAATGGGTGGCGATCCGGCAGATGGTGCCGCCGTTGTTCTGCGCCTCTTTGATGTCCTCCTTGGTGCCGACGCCGGGCAGCATCAGAAACGCTATCTTGGCCTCTTTCGCGGTCTCGGCCGCGAGCTTGATCAGTTCCTGCTCAGGCGTTTTCGAGAACCCGTAGTTGAAGCTCGACCCGCCGAGGCCGTCGCCGTGGGTCACCTCGATGACCGGCACGCCGGCCTCGTCGAGCGCCGAAACGATTGCGCGCACTTCGTCTTTGGTGAACTGGTGGCGCTTGTGGTGCGAGCCGTCGCGCAGCGACGTATCGGTGATGCGGATATCCCACACCGGGTTGAAGAAGATGTCGGTACTCATGCCTGGCCTCCTGCCGTTGCGGCGAGACTCTCCTTGGCGATTTCCTCGCCGACCTTGGTCGCCGCCGCCGTCATGATGTCGAGATTTCCCGCGTACGGCGGCAGGTAGTCGCCCGCGCCCTCGACCTCGATGAAGGTGGTGACCAGATGGTTGCCGCCGTTGACCACCGACGGCTCGTCGAACTGTGGCTCGTTGAGCAACCGGTAGCCCGGTACGTACGCCTGCACCTCGGCGACGACGTCCTTGATCGACTGGGTGATCGCGTCGTGGTCGGCGTCCTCGGGGATGGCGCAGAAGATGGTGTCGCGCATGATCATTGGCGGTTCAGCCGGATTCAGGATGATGATCGCCTTGCCCCGCTTGGCACCACCGATGTTCTCAACGCCCGCGCTGGTGGTCTTGGTGAACTCGTCGATGTTGGCCCGCGTACCCGGCCCGGCCGACGCCGACGACACCGACGCCACGATTTCGCCGTATGGCACGTCGACGACGCGGCTGACCGCGTACACGATCGGGATCGTCGCCTGGCCGCCGCAGGTGACCATGTTGACGTTCGGGGCGTCGAGGTGCTCACGAAGATTCGCGGGCGGAATCACGCCGGGTCCCACCGCGGCAGGTGTCAGGTCGATGGCTCGGATGCCTGCTTCGGCGTAACGCGGCGCCGCGTCGCGATGAACGTATGCACTGGTCGCTTCGAACACCAGATCCGGCTTGTCGCTCTGGGCGAGCAGCCAGTCCACTCCCTCATGCGAGGTCTCCAAGCCGAGCTTTCGGGCCCGGGCCAGACCCTCGGACTCCGGATCGATGCCGATCATCCAGCGCGGCTCCAGCCACTCCGAGCGCAGCAGCTTGTAGAGCAGGTCGGTGCTGATGTTGCCCGATCCGACAATCGCCACGGAGGCCTTGTGAGGCATTAGTTCTCCCTGCTACTCGAAACTCAGTCGTACAGAACCTAACCCGGCGAAGTCCGCAACGAAATTGCTGCCGGGCGGTGCATCTATCGCACGTGTGCACGAGCCGGGTAACACGATGTCACCGGCCTTCAACCGCACGCCGAAACCCTCCACCTTGCGGGCCAACCAGGCCACCGCGGTCACCGGGTTGCCGAGCACCGCATCGCTGCGACCCTTGGCGACGACCTCACCGTTGTTGGTCAGCACCGCGTCGATGTTGCGGATGTCGATGTCCTTCGGCGAGACCCGCGCTTCACCAAGGACCCAGCCTGCGGAGGAGGCGTTGTCGGCGATGGTGTCGCACAACTTGATCTTCCAGTCGGTGATGCGGGTGTCGATCAACTCGATCGACGGCGCGAACGCGGCGGTGGCGGCGAGGACGTCGTCCTCGGTGCACCCGGCACCTGGCAGGTCGTCGGCGAGGATGAACCCGACCTCCACCTCGACACGCGGGTAGAGGTACTTCGACGACTTCACTGGCTTGTCCTCGAAGACCTGCATCTCGTCGAGCAGGTGACCGTAGTCCGGTTCGTCCACGTTCATCATCTTCTGCATGGCCTCGGACGAAAGGCCAACCTTGTGTCCCACTACGCGGGCACCTTCGGCGACCCGCTGGCGAATGTTGATCAGCTGGATCTCGTAGGCGTCGACGACGTCGATATCGGGGTTTCCGTCGGTCAACGGGGTGATCGGGACGCGGCTGCGCTCGGCTTGGGCGAGGTCGGCGGCGAGCTGTTCACGTACCTGAGCGCTGAGCATCTAGGCTATGCCCTCTCTTGGTCCACTCGTTTCTTCGACCGGCGCAGTTGTGGGTCGGCCGGGCAATTCTATAACGTGTTCTACATGACGGGTCAGGAGTATGACGTCGTCGTGGTGGGAAGCGGCGCCGCCGGCATGGTTGCCGCCCTCACCGCGGCCCACCAGGGACTATCAACAGTAGTCGTCGAGAAGGCGCCGCACTATGGCGGTTCTACGGCGCGCTCGGGCGGCGGCGTGTGGATCCCGAACAACGAAATCCTCAAGCGCGACGGTGTGACAGACACCCCCGAGGCGGCCCGCAAATACCTGCACACGATCGTCGGCGACGTCGTCGAACCAGAGCGCATCGACACCTATCTCGAACGCGGCCCGGAGATGCTGTCCTTCGTGCTGAAGCACTCACCGCTGAAGATGTGCTGGGTGCCCGACTACTCGGACTACTACCCAGAGACGCCGGGTGGACGTCCCGGCGGCCGATCCATCGAACCGAAGCCGTTCGACGCCCGCAAACTCGGTGCCGACGAGTCAGGCCTGGAACCGCCGTACGGCAAGGTTCCGCTCAATGTGGTTGTGATGCAACAGGATTACGTGCGACTCAACCAGCTCAAGCGTCATCCACGCGGGGTGCTACGCAGCTTGAAGGTGGGCGCCAGGACCATGTGGGCCAAGGCCACCGGCAAGAACCTCGTCGGTATGGGGCGCGCGCTGATCGCCCCGCTTCGGATCGGCCTGCAGCAGGCGGGCGTTCCGGTGCGACTGAACACCGCGCTCACCGACCTCTATGTCGAGGACGGTGTGGTCCGCGGGATCTACGTCCGTGACTCGACGGCGCCGGAATCGGCTGAACCAGAACTCATTCGCGCGCGTAGGGGTGTCGTTCTCGGCGCCGGCGGCTTCGAGCGCAACGAACAGATGCGGGTGAAGTACCAGCGCGCGCCGATCACAGCGGATTGGACCGTCGGCGCCATGGCCAACACCGGCGACGGCATCGTCGCGGCCGAGAAACTCGGCGCGGCGCTCGACATCATGGAAGACGCCTGGTGGATTCCGACGGTGCCGCTGGTCGGCGCACCGTGGATCGCGTTGTCGGAGCGTAATTCGCCGGGGGCGATCATGGTCAACATGGCAGGCAAGCGGTTCATGAACGAATCGTTGCCCTACGTCGAGGCCGGTCACCGAATGTACGGCGGCGAGTACGGGCAGGGGCCGGGTCCCGGTGAGAACATTCCCTCGTGGCTGGTGTTCGACCAGCAGTACCGCGACCGGTACATCTTCGCGGGACTGCAACCGGGACAACGTATTCCGAGCAAGTGGCTGGAGTCCGGTGTGATCGTCAAGGCCGACACCCTCGACGAGTTGGCGAAGAAGGCGGACCTTCCTTTCGACGCGTTGAAGGCGACCGTCGACCGGTTCAACGGCTTCGCCCAGTCGGGGATCGACGAGGACTTCCACCGCGGCGAAAGCGCCTACGACCGCTACTACGGCGACCCGACCAACAAGCCGAACCCCAATCTCGGCGAGATCAGCCATCCGCCGTACTACGCGGCCAAGATGGTGCCCGGCGATCTCGGCACCAAGGGCGGCATCCGCACCGACGTGCACGGCCGCGCACTGCGCGACGACGGTTCGGTCATCGAGGGGCTGTACGCCGCAGGTAATGTCAGTGCGCCGGTGATGGGGCACACGTACCCGGGGCCGGGCGGGACGATCGGTCCTGCGATGACCTTCGGATACCTTGCGGCACTACACATTGCGGGGGCCAACTGATGCCGATCAACTTGGATGAGGCGCTGGGAGCCGAGCTCGAACCGGCCGAATTCTCCTGGACCAGCAGCGATGTCCAGCTGTACCACCTGGGACTCGGCGCGGGCGCCGATCCGATGGACAAGCGGGAGTTGCGCTATCTGACCGACGAGACACCGCAGGTGTTGCCGACATTCGGCAACGTCGCGCAGAGCTTCCATATGACCAAGCCACCGACGGTCCAGTTTCCCGGCATCGACATCGAGCTCTCCAAGGTGCTGCATGCCAGCGAGGCGGTGTCCGCACCGGGCCCGATCCCGCCCTCCGGCACCGGTATCGCGGTGACCCGCTTCACCGACATCTGGGACAAGGGCAAGGCCGCGGTGATCTGGTCCGAGACGACGGTCAAGGCTCCGGACGGCACACCGCTGTGGACGCAGAAGCGGTCGATCTTCGCGCGCGGCGAGGGCGGTTTCGGTGGTGAACGCGGTCCGTCGACGCCATCCGAACCCCCGAACCGCGCAGCCGACTTCGAGCTGTCCATCGCCGTGTCGCCGCAGCAGGCGTTGTTGTACCGGATGTGCGGCGACCGCAATCCGCTGCATTCAGACCCTGACTTCGCCGCGGCAGCAGGGTTCCCGCGTCCGATCCTGCACGGTCTGTGCACGTACGGCATGACGTGCAAGGCCATGGTCGATGCGCTGCTGGACGGGGACACGTCGCGCGTGGCCAGTTATGGCGCCCGGTTCGCGGGTGTCGTCTTTCCCGGCGAGACGCTGAAGGCAAGCGTCTGGAAGTCAGGCGACGGCTTCACGGCCGTCGTCACCGCGCCGGCACGCGATAACGCGGTGGCGCTGGCCGGCGTGGAGCTGATTCCCGCATAAAACGACCGCCTTTGATGCCGAAGCCGGTTTAGTTGCGTCGGAAAATTGCGGCAAACTCCTCCTGACAAGTTGCCGAAGCCCGGCCAGCGCTCGCGCGGCTGAGCGCACGTCATTGACATCGCACTTTCTCGTTGAGCGGCCCCAGTCACGGTGCCTCGGCTCCATAGCGCGGCTCACCCCCGGTTAAGCGCAGGCGAACGCTGACTGCAGATTCACCAGAAGTTCGCTGACGGAGACGTCGAATTTCATCGTCCGAACGACCGACACAGTTGCTGGCAAACGCCGAAATACTATGAATCTGGAGGTTGACACGCTATTGTGAGGTCTGCGAAGCTAGCAGAGACTTCCACGGAGGAAAGGCAGGGGGAGCCATGAACACGATTGCTACAAGGCTTCAAGTTACGACAGCGGCGGTCGCTGTCGCGGCGGCGGCCAGCCTAGTGCCAGTTGCGGCGCAGGCGGCCCCCCAAATCTCGGCGCCCACCGCGCCGATCACGCAGGTTCTCAGCGAAATACCGCTGGGACCGGCGACCATCAGCGATTTCAGTTTCTTCTTCTTCGGGCCGACACCCGCTCCGGGCAGCAGTACACCGCTCGGAACCAGGGCGACGCCACTCGGGAGCTTCACCCTTAATCTCCCGATCATCGGACCGCTGATCCTTGCACCGATCTTCAAAGCCTTGGGGATTGCCGGCAAGACGTTCTGCGTAGCGGGACTCGGAATTTCGTTCGGGGGCTACGGCAGCATTACGGGAAGTGCGAGCGTCGGCTGCTAGTCGCTCCGTCCAACAGCTAGTAATCGCAGAATCGACCGCTCGACCCCGTCGGGCGGTCGATTCTGCATTTGCGTAATTGTCAACGCAAGGACCCAGCGCGAGAGGATGCTGTCCGAGTGGCAGACGAAGACGAAGGCTACGTGCCCGAAACGGATGGAGACGATCCGGAGGACAGCGCCGAGTCGGAGCCGACAACACGGCGGCGGCTATGGCCCAGTGGTAAGCGTGGTCTCGCATTGGCGGGGCTGTTGCTGTTGGTAGTCGTCGCGTTTGGCGCATGGTTGGGGATCGAAGCCACGCATGCCAAGTCGAGTCTCGAAGAAGCGCGCGGCAACGCACAGAAAGCCAAGGAGGCGCTGTCGAATGGCCGCACTGACGAGGCCGCCAAATTGGTCGACGCAGCGATGTCCGACGCCCAAAGCGCCAGGGATGCGACTCATTCGCTGCCGTGGAACGTCGCGTCGGTGGTGCCTTGGGTAGGCAGCCCGTTCAAGACGGGACAACAAGTGTCAGATGTCGTGTTGGGTCTGACAGTGGACGTCTTGCGGCCCTCTGTGAATGTCGGTGAGGCCATCACCCCGACCCGCGTGCTCGCCGACGGTCGTCTCGATGTGCAACTTTTGCGCACCGCTGCGCCCCAACTGAGCGAGATCTCCAAGGCGGCAACCAGATTGGGCGACCAGGCCGGCGCGATATCCGAGCCCGGTTATCTGTCGGTGATGCGCGACGCACGTAGCGCACTGCAGGCGCAAACGTCCGAGCTGTCCAACCTTCTCGATCACGCTTCCCTCGCCGCGCAGCTCGCACCCTCGATGATGGGAGCCGACGGCCCGCGCAGTTACTTCATGGGATTCCAGACCAACGCGGAAGCCCGTGGCACCGGCGGCCTTCTCGGCGCATTCGGCATTCTCCGCTTCGACAACGGCAAACCGAACGTGGACACCTTGGGCAGTAATAACGAGCTGACCATGCCGTTCGCCCCGCTTGATCTCGGTCCGGAGTTCGCAGCCAGATACGGATTCATGCGTCCTACGACCGATTTCCGAAACAGCAATTGGAGTCCACATTTTCCGTATGCAGCCCAGATCTGGAAGTCGATGTGGGAGCAGCAATCCGGAACGACGGTCGATGGCGCCATCGCGATCGATCCTGTTGCGCTGAGTTATATTCTCACCGCAGTGGGGCCGGTGACATTGCCCGACGGCGAGGTGGTCACGAAGGACAACGTGATCGAACTCACCGAATCGACGGCCTACATCCGTTTTGCCGCTGATAACGACGCGCGCAAGCAATATCTCAAGGATGTCGCTGCCGCGGTCGTCAGGAAGATGACCGAGCCACTGTCGTCCCCGCGTGAGCTACTCAATGCGTTGGGCCGAGCGGCCAGCGAAGGGCGTATCGCCATTTGGAGTGCATTGCCTGCCAATCAGCAACTGCTTGAAAAGACCCCACTGGCGCATGTAATTCCGGATGATCCCGCGCCGTATGCCCAGGTGGTGATCAACAATTTGAGCGGTAACAAGATGGACTACTACCTGACTCGGTTCATCGATTACACCGCAGGCGCGTGCGATTCCGCGACGAGAGACTCGACCGTCACGGTCCGGCTGACGAATACGGTACGCGATGAGCAGTCCTTGCCGGAGTACGTCATCGGTCAGCCGGGGATCGCGGAAGGGATCGACGTCAGCCAATTGCCGAAGGGTTCCGACGTACTGTCGGTCAGTGTTGTCGCAACGAAAAATACGGTCGCGCGCGGCGTATTGGTGAATGGTGCGAGGACGCTCTACTACAAGGGCAAGGATCGCGGTCACCCGACCTTCGAAGTGCAGTTGGCCGTTGCGCCGCAGCAGACTGTCGAAGTGAAGTTTCAACTGACGGAGCCGACTTCTCCCGGCGCAGCCCGCGTTCCGGTTCAGCCGCTGCTGGACAGCATCAAGCCGGTGGTGTCTGTGCCCGAATGTTCGGGATCAGCCGTACAACCCCCGGCGTAACTGCTGCAACTGACGCCGAGCATAGCTGTTCGGCTCCCTGGCAATCATCTTCGATCCCCGATGGATTGGAGTTGTCACGTTGATCGGCGCCCGCATGGATAGTGAGAACAGCGCGTGAACTTTGCTGCTCCATTTCTCGCTGGCGCCGGCACGCGCCAACTCAGTCCCGCGAATCAGCTTGTGCGCGTGGGGCTACCGTGCGACGTCCACAACTGCGGCCTAACCTGATAGCTTCCTAGGGAACCAAGTGCACGAGCCTTGAACGCGTAGGTCGGATGACTCAGGAGCACACCATGAAGATCGGCACCCCCACGACTCTTTTGAGCGCCGCCGCTGCCGTCGCAACCGCAGGCGCGGTCGCCTTCGTCGCAGCGCCGCTGTCCTCTGCCGAGGACGTCACCGCGACCACGGTCGGCAGCCAGGCGAAGCTCGTTGACGGCAACGTCATTCAGGGCTGGACGATCACCGACCTACGGCCGAGTTCAGATGCGATTCCTTACCCCGTCGCGGGCACCTTGTGGGAGGCCACCGCTACCGATGAGGCCATCCAAGGTTCTGCCACCCCCATCGTTTCCAACCTGAACGCCCGCGCGAAGAGCGGCGAGAACTACCGCGTCCTGTTCGGTGTCGCGACGCCGCAGGGCGTCAACCCCGCGACGCTCGCCGAGGGCGAAAAGACCACTGGCAAGGTGTATTTCGACGTGACCGGAGATGCGCCCGACGCTGTCGTCTACAACGCGGGCGGCCAGGATCGTCTCGCCTGGGCGCAAGCGGCGCCAGCGCCTCGCAACCAGGGTTCCTCGCAGTGGACGCCGCCGGCGCGCAGCCAGGTCTCACCCGCGCCTGCCGCCACCCCAGCGACTCCGACGCCCGCCGCCGTTGAAGGCGCCACCCCGACCACCACCGCTGCGCCCGCTCCTGGCGCACCGATGCCCGCGTCCGCCGAGGCTGTTCCGGGAGCCCCGCTACCCGCGGGCAGCCAGGGCACGCCGTTGCCGGCAGGCTCCGCGGGAACGCCACTTCCCGCGGGCTCGCAGGGCACGCCGCTGCCGGAGGGTGCACCGGCGGCCGCCAGCGTCGAGGGTGCCCCGCAGCCTGCAAGCACGAAGACCACGCCGTTGCCTGCGGGCAGCCAAGGAACTCCGGTCACTCCGTCCGCGGCGCCGACCGCGCCCGCAACGCCGGTGACGACGGTTCCGCCGGCACCAACCGCCTGACCACCAGGCCGGGCAGGTTTACCCTGCGGCCTTCCGCAGCGGCGCGGCGGCACGAGACGTCTTGGCCGCCGGACAGTTTCGCAGGTGCGCGCCGATGCAGTCGTGCAACTCCGGCGCCTCGGCGACAAAACGAGCGTCGAGGTCATCGGCACCGGATCCGACCGACGGTGTATCAGCGATTCTGAGTGGGACAGACAAAGTCGCCCCGCATCCGGCGGGACACTTGACCGCCAAGACGCCTGGCGGTTTGAGCACGTCCGCGGTCTCCGTCGAGACCATTGGAATGCCCGGTTCGCATCCGCATTGCGAGGCGTGCATGAGTGCGTCCAGTTTGGCCGCTGACAACATCAAGCGCGGTTTACCCCGCCACCCACAGGAGCACATCGCTCGAGCCCTGTGCCGCGGCTGGCATGCGACGACGACGCCTCTGCCGCCCTCAGAAGTCCCCATGGCGGCCAGCTCACTCTCCGGCAACGGCTTTCGCGCGGCCATTGCGCTCGCCCCCCTTCGCCTGGCGGGCCTGGTATCCGCCTGTGGCGTAGCTCACATCAGCCTACGATTTGCCAGAATTGACGTCAAGCTACCTACCACTTGCGCCGGGGCGGGTCGCGAGCTACCCCTACCCGCGCTAATCTCGGCTGCTAACAGGCAGGTTCTCACTCGTAGTGATAAAAATGTAAACCGTACGACGGACGCGCTGATCCACGGCGCAGACCGACAGATTGGTTGCTAGCGCAATCTCATGAATGAGATGACCACCACGCGTAAAGCTCGTCGAAGGTCGGGGCTCGCGGCCCCGCCTGGACCGCACTGACCAGCAGCCTGGCCTCATCTGTCCAGGCAACCATCGGGCGATCTCCCTGAAGCCCGCAGAACAACGTTCCGCTGATCTTGTCGGGAGTGGCGTTGCGACGCCACGGACCAGGCGACTGAATGTTGCCCGGGCAATTGACTCTTGTTGCGGCCCCAATGATGTCGCTGAATGCGCGGTCGAGCGCGTCTTTGTCAGCCACCAGGCTGTAGGTGCCCGAAACCGGTCCACCGGGGTCGGAGTTGGTATCGCAATTGACCTGTGCGAGCGCGCCTTTCGGCTCGGCGATCGGTTTGCATGAACCCTCCGGATAGCCGGCGGGAAGTAATCGCATCAACGCCAGGACGTGCGGGTCGGTTTCAGCGGAGGCTGAGGTGCTTGCGTGCTGGCTGGCGCCCGACGAGGCCTCGGAAGATTCGTCCGATGGCGTCACCAGCCACCAAATCAATGTCGCCACTGCGGCGATCACCACCAGGCCGACGATGCCGAAGAAGATCACCGGCTTGCGGTTGTTCTGTATCTGGCGGGGATTCACCGTCAGGGGTGCGTCGAACCGGCCCGCCCAGGTGTTGGCCGCAGGCCCCCAGCCGTCGTCCTCCGGTGTCGGCTCAACGACTTGTAGTGGACCGGTGTCGGCGTCGTCCGGCCCTGGTTCGTCGGGCGACGGGCCTTCCGTCGGGTGCACGTCACAACCCCCATGAATCGCTTCGGCGAGTCCAGCGGTACTGAGGGTAGTAGACCCGCAGCGCGGGTAGCGAGGTCAGCCGAGAATCAGGCCTGATGTCGGGACGCCGGTGCCCGCGGTGACGAGTACGTGCTCGACGTCGTCCACCTGGTTGACCGAGCTGCCCCGAAGCTGGCGTACGCCTTCGGCGATGCCGTTCATTCCGTGGATGTAGGCCTCGCCCAGCTGACCACCATGGGTATTGATCGGCAGCCGCCCACCGATCTCGATCGCACCGTCTGCGATGAAATCCTTGGCTTCGCCCTGCCCGCAGAACCCCAACTCCTCCAACTGGATCAGGGTGAACGGGGTGAAGTGGTCGTACAGCACCGCGGTCTGGATATCGGTCGGCTTCAGCCCGGACTGCTGCCACAGCTGCCTGCCGACGAGCCCCATCTCCGGCAGGCCCAACTCCTGGCGGTAATAACTGACCATCGAATACTGGTCCGGGCTGGCGCCCTGCGACGCCGCCTCGATGATCACCGGCCGGTGCTTGAGATTCTTGGCCCGCTCGGGTGACGTCACCACGATCGCGACGGCGCCGTCGGTTTCCTGACAACAGTCGAGCAACCTCAACGGTTCAGCGATCCACCGCGAATTCTGGTGATCCTCAATGGTGATCGGCTTCTCGTAGAAGTAGGCCTTCGGATTCCTGGCTGCGTGTTTGCGGTCGGCCACCGAGACAGCGCCGAAGTCTTTGCTCGTCGCGCCCGACAGATGCATGTAGCGCCTGGCGATCATCGCCACCTGCGCCGCAGGGGTCGACAGGCCGTGCGGATACGAGAACGAGTTGTCCACACCTGTCGAGTCGGCGTTCTCGACCAGCCGCATCTGCACCTGACCGAATCGCGTTCCCGAGCGTTCGTTGAAAGCACGGTATGCGACAACGCAATCCGCGACACCGGTCGCGACCGCGATCGCCGCCTGCTGGATGGTGGCGCAGGCCGCCCCGCCTCCGTGATGAATCTTGGAGAAGAATTTCAGCTCGCCGATGCCGGTCGCCCGCGCCACTGCGACTTCGGTGTTCGAATCCATCGTGAACGTCACCATGCCGTCGACATCGGCAGCTGTCAGACCCGCGTCGTCGAGGGCATCGAGCACCGCCTCGGCCGCCAGTCGGAGCTCGCTGCGGCCGGAGTTCTTCGAAAAGTCGGTGGCGCCGATGCCGACGATCGCCGCCTTCCCGGACAACTGGCCGGCCATCAGGCGTCTCCGATCGTGAGTGACGAGGTGGCGATCACGTGGTCGCCAAGGCTGTTGCTGCCAACGATTTTCAGGGTTATCAGGTCACCATCGACGGCCGTCACCTCACCCTTGAACGTCACCGTGTCATAGGCGTACCAGGGCACCCCGAGGCGTAGCGAGATCGACTTGATGACGGCCTTCGGGCCAGCCCAGTCGGTGACATACCGCTGCACCAGGCCGGTGTCGGTGAGGATGTTGACGAAGATGTCCTTCGACCCCTTTGCCTGCGCCTTGTCGCGATCGTGATGGACGTCCTGGTAATCGCGTGTGGCGATCGCCGTCGACACGATAAACGTCGGGTCGCCGTACAGCGACAACTCGGGCAGTTTCGTGCCCACCTCGACCGTCGGCGCGCTCACTTGTCCGGCACCCATGCGTACAGCGTCCAGGCAGGACCTGACTCGCCTTCGGGAAAGTCGATATACGTTGCGCGGACGGGCATTCCGATCTCCACCTTGGCAGGGTCCACGTTGCGGAGCTCACCAAGCATCCGCACTCCCTCTTCGAGTTCGACGAGCGCGATGACGAACGGTAGCGTGCGGCCCGGCACCTTCGGTGCGTGATGCACGACGAAGCTGAACACCGTGCCCTTGCCGCTCGCCACCTGATACTCTATGGCTGCGTCCTTGTCCTGCCAGATCGCAGGCACCGGCGGGTGTTGCAGGCTGCCGTCGGGCCTCTTCTGGATCCGCAGTTCGTGCGCATTGACGCCGTCCCAGAAGAACTTGGTGTCCCTCGACGATGCAGGCCGCATCATCGAGGCCGCATCGAGATCCTCGGGCACCTGAGCGCCTGCGGTCTTCTCGGCCGGCCGGAATTTCATGATGCGCCACATCATTTCAGCGACGTCCTCGTCGCCCACCTGCCAGGTGATCTTCTGGGTGATGAAGAACCCTTCGCCGAGCGCGGTTTTCTTCGGGCCGACGACATCGGTCAGCTCGGCCAGCACGCTGACCTCTTCGCCAGGGCGCAGATACCGGTGATAAGTCTGCTCGCAGTTGGTGGCGACGACGCCGAGGAAGCCTGCGTTGTCGAACAATTCCATGATCTTCGTCAGGGGGTCGTCGGCAGGCCTGCCCCCGCCGAGACCCGCCATCGTCCACACCTGGATCATCGCAGGCGGTGCGACGATGCCGGGATGGCCTGCCGCTTTGGCGGCGTCCTCGTCGACGTAGATCGGGTTCTTGTCCCCCATCGCGTCGAGCCAGTGGTCGATCATGGGCCGGTTGACCGGATGGCGTCCGACCCGCGGCTTGCTCTTGCCCTCGGCCTTGACCTTCTCGGCCGCCGCCTGGATTTCCTCGATCGCGCTCACCTGGGGACCCTCGGCACCTTGAGACCCGACGCCGCAATCATCTCGCGCATCACCTCATTCACTCCGCCACCGAATGTGATCACCAGATTCCGCTTGGTCTGGCTGTCCAACCACTTCAACAGCTCGGCCGTGTCCGGGTCGGCAGGATCCCCATACTTGCCGACGATCTCCTCGGCCAACCGCCCGACGTATTGAATGCGCTCGGTGCCAAACACTTTCGTCGCCGCCGCATCGGCGACATTGATGTCCTCACCCGCCGCGGCCACCTGCCAGTTGAGTAACTCGTTGATCCGCCAGATCGCGTGGATCTCGCCGAGCGAGCGGCGCACGTCCTGCTGGTCGATGGGTGTGACGCCGTTGCTGCCTGGCTTGGAGGCCCAGGCGTGGATGCGGTCGTACATGCTGGCGAACCGGCCTGCAGGACCCAGCATCACGCGTTCGTTGTTGAGCTGCGTGGTGATCAGTCGCCAGCCACCGTTCTCCTCGCCGACCAGCATGTCGGCGGGCACTCGGACATCGGTGTAGTAGGTGGCATTGGTGTGGTGCGCACCGTCGGACAGGATCATCGGGGTCCACGAATAGCCCGGGTCCTTGGTGTCGACGATGAGGATGGAGATTCCCTTGTGCTTCACCGCTTCCGGATCGGTGCGGCACGCCAGCCAGATGTAGTCGGCGTCATGTCCGCCCGTGGTGAAAACCTTCTGCCCGTTGACGATGTACTCATCGCCCTGCCGAACAGCGGTGGTCCGCAGAGAAGCGAGGTCAGTGCCCGCCTCCGGTTCGGTGTATCCGATCGCGAAATGCACGTCACCGGCGAGGATCGCGGGCAAGAACTTCTTCTTCTGCAGATCGCTGCCGTACATCTGCAGCGTCGGTCCGACGGTCTGCAGCGTGACCGCGGGCAGCGGCACGTCGGCTCGATGCGCCTCGTTGACGAAGATCTGCTGTTCTATCGGACCGTAGCCGAGCCCGCCGTATTCCTTCGGCCAGCCGACGCCGAGCTTGCCGTCGTTGCCCAGCCGCTTGATCACTGCGCGGTAGGCCTTACCGTGCCGATCGGCCTCCATCTCCTTGTACTCGTCAGACGAGATGAGGCCGGAAAAGTACTGCCGCAGTTCGGCTTGCAGCTGACGCTGCTCGGGGGTCAGTTCGATGAACATTGCGCTCCCACCAGCTCGAGACGATGCGACGACCCGCCCACCAACCGGGTCAGGTCCTTGATGGTGGAGTAGTAGCGGTCCATCGGGTAGTCGATGTCCATGCCCATGCCACCGTGCAGGTGATGGCAGATCTGCATCACCGGTGGCGCTTGTGAGGCCAGCCAGTAGCCGAGCACGTCGAGGTCGTCGTCAGCGTCACGGCCCTCGGCAAGCCGCCACACCACCGAGGTCGCCGCCAATGTCAGTGTGCGCGAAGCGATGTAGACCTCTGCGAGCTGTGCGGCCACCGTCTGGAACGTGGACAGCGGCTTGCCGAACTGATGACGGTTGGCCACGTAGTCTGCTGTCAGCCGCAACGCACCAGCCACGAGGCCGGACGCAAATGCGCCGATCGCGGCCAGCGCCAACTGGTTGACCCGGTGCGGTGACGACCCGTCGAGCACGCCGTCGACCTCGGCGCCGGTGAACGTCACGGTATATTCGTCGCCCTTGTTCGACGACGGGGTCTTGGTCAGCTGGACACCGGCTGCCTTGGGCGACACCACGACGACGGCGTTGTCGGCCGTCACGATGATCCACTCCGCTTGTTGCGCATAGGGAACCGCGATCTTGGTGCCGTTGAGTTTGCCGTCCGCAAAGGTGACCGACGGCCGGTCGGGAAGCGGTGCGCCTGCTTCGTTGAGTGCGGCCGTGAGCACCGAACCCTTTGCGACACCGGTGAGGTAGCGGTCCTGCTGCTCGTCGGACGGCAGATCGAGCAACACCGCGGTACCCAACCCGAGCGTGGCCAGCGCCGGGCTGACGGTGCCGTGCCTGCCGATCTCCGTCAGCGCCGTCGCGATCTCGGCCAGTCCGACGCCGTCACCGCCGAGACGTTCGGGCACCGCCAGCGCCGTCACGCCCCCTGCGACCAGTGCGTCCCAGCTGTTGTCCCGGTCCAGCACCGACGTCACCACATCGGCGACAGCCAGCTGTTCCGGATTCGGTGTGAAATCCACCCGACTCCTCCTCGAGTCTCAGCGAGAGGCGGGACACTTGCCGGTGTAATCCACCTGCCAGTGCTTGATCCCGTTGAGCCAACCCGACTTCAGCCGCTCGGGCTCGCCGATCGGTTTGAGATCGGGCATGTGATCGGCGATCGCGTTGAAGATCAGGCTGATGGTCATCTTGGCGAGGTTAGCGCCGATGCAGTAGTGGGCGCCCGTTCCGCCGAAACCGACGTGCGGGTTGGGGTTACGCAGGATGTTGAAGGTGTGTGGGTGGTCGAACACCTCTTCGTCGAAGTTGGCTGAGCGGTAGGACATCACCACCCGCTGCCCGTTCTTGATCTGCACGCCGCCCAACTCGGTGTCCTCGAGCGCGGTGCGCTGGAACGCCGAAACCGGGGTGGCCCACCGGACGATCTCATCGGCCGCGGTCTCCGGTCGCTCCTTCTTGTACAGCTCCCACTGATCCGGATTCTGCGAGAAGGCGATCATGCCGTGGGTTATCGAGTTACGCGTCGTCTCGTTGCCGGCCACCGCGAGCATGACCACGAAGAAGCCGAACTCGTCGTCGGAGAGCTTCTCCCCGTCGATGTCCGCCTCGATCAACTGGGTGACGATGTCCTCGGTGGGGTTCTTCGCGCGCTCGGCGGCCATCTGCATCGCGTACTGAATGAGCTCGACCGACGACACCGCGGGGTCGATGTGCGCGTACTCGGGGTCCTCGCCGGCGGTCATCTCGTTGGACCATCGGAACAACTTGTCGCGGTCCTCCTGCGGCACACCGAGCAGGCCGGCGATGGCCTGAAGCGGCAGCTCGCAGGACACCTGTTCGACGAAGTCGCCCGACTGTTCCGCCGCGGCGGTCTCGGCGATCTTCTGGGCGCGCGCACGCAACTCGTCCTCCAACCGCCCGACCGCGCGGGGGGTGAAGCCGCGAGAGATGATCTTGCGCAACCGGGTGTGCTGCGGCGCATCCATGTTGAGCAGCACAGCCTTCTGCAGATCGATGGCGTCGCGGGTCATGTCCTGCGGCCAGACCGGGATCGCGCCGTCGGGCGAGCTGCCGAAGATGTCGTTGCGCTTCGACACTTCCTTGACGTCCGCGTGCTTGGTGACGAGCCAGTACCCTTTGTCTCCGAAGCCGCCGGTGCCGCCGGGGACGTCGACCCAGTGAATCGGCTCGGACTTGCGCAGCTCGGCGAGCTCAGCGACGGGCAGACCCGCGAGGTTCAGTTCTGCGTCGAGGAAGTCGAAGTCGGCTGAGATGGGGCAGGGCATATAAAGCTCTCCTCAATTGCAACGTGTTCTAGTGCCAGTAAAACATGCCTCCACCGCAGATAAAAGGCAGGTCGCCATCCTCGCTTGTCAGACTAATGAAACGTGTTCTAGCCTGACGGAATGGGTAACCCTGTCATCGTTGAAGCCACCCGCAGCCCAATCGGCAAGCGGAACGGATGGTTGTCCGGACTGCATGCCACCGAGTTGCTGGGCGCCACGCAGAAGGCGTTGGTCGAGAAGGCCGGCATCGACGCCGGGGACGTCGAGCAGGTCATCGGCGGCTGCGTCACGCAGTTCGGCGAGCAATCCAACAACATCACGCGGGTGAGTTGGCTGGTCGCCGGCCTGCCCGAACACGTGGGCGCGATGACGGTGGACTGCCAGTGCGGCAGCGGCCAGCAGGCCAACGGTTTGATCGCCGGCCTCATCGCGGCAGGCGCCATCGACGTCGGCATCGCGTGCGGCATCGAGGCGATGAGCCGCGTCGGCCTCGGCGCCAACGCGGGCCCCGATCGCAGCATCCTGCGACCCTCGTCGTGGGACATCGACCTGCCCGACCAGTTCACGGCCGCCGAGCGGATTGCCAAGCGGCGGGGCATCACTCGCGAGGACATTGACCAACTCGGCTTCGACTCGCAACGGAAAGCGAAGCAGGCGTGGGCCGAAGGCCGGTTCGACCGCGAGATCAGCCCGATCGAGGCGCCCGTTCTCGACGAGAACAAGCAGCCGACCTCCGAACGGGCACCCGTCACGCGCGACCAGGGCTTGCGCGATACCACGCTGGAGGGTCTGGCATCGCTGAAACCGGTGATCGAGGACGGTATCCACACCGCCGGCACCTCATCGCAGATCTCCGACGGCGCCGCCGCGGTGCTATGGATGGACAGTGATGTGGCCAAGGCGCACGGTTTTCGGCCGCGGGCGCGGATCATCAGCCAGGCGCTGGTCGGCGCCGAGCCCTACTACCACCTCGACGGCCCGGTCCAGTCGACGGCCAAGGTACTGGAGAAGGCCGGCATGAAGATGGGCGACATCGACATCACCGAGATCAACGAGGCGTTCGCCTCGGTCGTGCTGTCGTGGGCCCGGGTGCACAACCCGGACATGGACAAGGTCAACGTCAACGGAGGCGCCATCGCGCTCGGCCACCCGGTCGGCAGCACCGGCAGCAGACTGATCACCACGGCATTGCACGAATTGGAGCGCACCGATCAGAGCACGGCGCTGATCACGATGTGTGCCGGCGGCGCGTTGTCCACCGGCACGATCATCGAGCGGATCTAGTGTCTACGTCGGACGCCGAACGGATCGCGGCCGCACAGGCTTACATCGATGCGCTGGTGAGCCACGACGCCGACAAGGTTCCGTTCGCGCCCGGCTGTACCAGGATCGAATTCGGGGTGAAGACGGGATTCTCGGGAGATCACTTGCGCCGCAGTCTGAATGGCGGTCCGCAGTACCGGGTGATCCGTTCTACCAGTGTTCCCGATTTCACCGTCGAGGGAGATGTCGTGCGGGCCAGGTTCGATCTGGTGACCAAACCGTCGATCGGGGGCAGGCGGGTTGGCGCGCATATCGACGAGACATTCGTCATTCCCGCCGAAGACGGCACCATCCACCACATCAGGGCGGTCGTTCGCCCCTTCCTGACGTCCTAGGATCGGCGCATGGCAAAGTCGCCGCCGCCCAACCTGAATTCCCCGTTCGCCGACTCGTTCATCAAGTGGATGTCACGCGCAAACACCTGGATGTACAAGGTGACCGCGGGCAGGCTCGGCGGCGCCGTGCAGAAGGCGCCCGTCGCGCTGCTGACGACGATGGGTCGAAAGACCGGCCAGCCGCGGGTAGCGCCGCTGCTCTACATCCGCGACGGCGACAAGGTGATTGTGCCTGCGTCAAGAGGCGGCAGCGACAAACACCCGATGTGGTACCTCAACCTCAAAGCCAACCCGAACGTGCAGGTACAGATCAAAAAAGAGATCCTGCACCTGACCGCGCGCGACGCCAACGAGCAAGAGCGGCAACGCTATTGGCAGCGGCTGGCAGAGGTCTATCCGACCATCAACGACTACCAGTCATGGACTGATCGGATGATCCCGCTGGTAGTTTGCGAACCATGACATCTGACTACGATCTGCACTTCTACTTCGACCCGGTCTGTCCGTTCGCGTGGATGACCAGCAAGTGGGTGCGGATGGTGGCGGCCCAGCGGGATTACGCGGTGGACTGGCGGTTCATCTCGCTGCGCATCCTCAACGCGCACATCGACTACGCGAGCCATTTTCCTCCCGAGTATGAAGACGGACACACCGCGGGGCTGCGGCTGTTGCGGGTCGCCGCGCGGGTGCGTGCGGAGCAGGGGCGCGCCGCCGTCGGGCCGCTCTACGAGGCGATGGGGACGAGGATCTTCGACACCTCGCGCGAGGTCGACCCGCTTTCGGCTTCTGGCCAAGGGTCGCGGGAAATGCTCGAACCGCTGCTGAAGGATCTCGGTCTACCCGTCGACCTGGCCGATGCGCTCGACGACACGGGATACGACGACGAAATCCGTGCCGAGACCGAGGAGGCGCTCGCGCTGACGGGCCGCGACGTCGGGACCCCCATCCTGCACTTCCAGCCGCCGGACGGGACGGCGTTCTTCGGGCCGGTGATCAGCAGATTGCCGTCACCAGAGGATGCCGCTCGGCTCTGGGACCATGTCATCGGATTGGCCGGTTTCCCCGGGTTCGCGGAGATAAAGCGCAGCCTGCGGGAGCGTCCTCAATTGGCGAGCTTCGGTGTCGATACGGAATCGGTTGGCAAAGAAGAGGATTGGCACGGCGGCAGCCGTCGACTCAAGAAATAGTTTGCCGATTCCCCGTTGCGGCAAACCCGCGGGGTATGGCAGGCACGATCCGCAACTCGCGACCTCTGGTGCTGGCGATGAAGTACTTCGCACGCACCCATATCTGGGTCTATCGACGCACCAACGGTCGGCTGGGCGCCAAACTGCTGTGGTTCCCCGCCGCGCTGATCACGACGACAGGCCGTAAGACAGGTGCTGCGCGCACCACCCCGACGCTGTATCTGCGCGACGGCGACCGTGTGGTGCTGCCTGCGTCGTTCGGAGGCCGCGACGAGCATCCGGGGTGGTACCGCAACCTCGAGTCAAATCCCAAAGTGCATGTGCAGATCCGCGATGAGCACCTCTATCTCGTCGCCCGCGACGCCACCGACGCAGAGCGACAACACTATTGGCCGAGGCTGATCAAGATGTACCCGCCGTATCGCGGCTATCGGGAGGCGGCTGACCGGGTGATTCCGCTGGTGATCTGCGAGCCGTGATACCCCAGCGTTGGCCGCCACAACCGGCCACTAGCAACAAGATTGCGCCCGTTAGAGCACATACCGTTGCTGTGCCGTCTGTCCATGATGAGCCGACCGGGGCGCTCCGATTGCGATTGGCAGATTTGTCGAACTGTCTACTTCCGGCCTTGAGCGTCTTGTACGGTGAGCGCGCTCACCGGCATGCAGAGGGAGTGATCGATGCGCCGCCTGTCTTCCATCACCACGACCGTCGTCGCCACGATCGTGCTGATGCTCGCGACCGCGCTGCCCGCATGGGCCGCGGAAGCGATGACGCTGACGTTCGTCCGGCACGGGGAATCGGAGGCCAATGAAGCGGGCGTGATCAACACGTCGGTGCCCGGCCCACATTTGACCCCGAAAGGTCAGCAGCAGGCGGTCGACATTGCCGATGTGCTCAAAGGCAACGGCTACGACGGCGTCTATGCCTCGTCGATGATCAGAACGCAGGAGACGGCGCAGCCCCTCGCCACCGAGTTGAACATGCCGGTCACGGTCCTGCCCGGGCTACGGGAAATCGACGCCGGGGTTTTCGAGGGCCAGTCGGAGGATTCTGGGCTCGGCCGCATCGGCTACGTGTTGGGCCCGGCCGCGTGGACGCTCGGCGCGAGGTTCGTGCCGGTGCTCGGGTCGACCGACGGCAATGCGTTCGACGCCAGGGTGGACGACGCCGTGCAGAAGATCTACGACAGTGGTGACCGCAACGCGGTGTTGTTCTCGCACGGGGCGACGATCATGTTCTGGACGATGATGAACGTCGACAATCCCGATCTGGGGCTGCTGCTCAGCCATCCGTTGGACAACATCGACGTCGTGGTGATCACCGGCAATCCGGAAGACGGTTGGACGCTTGAGAATTGGGATGGCATCGAGGTCGCCGAAGAACCGTCGTTGCCGACGAAGCTGTTCGTCGACGTCCGTAATGTCGTCACCGCGCCGCAGACCGCGCTCTATCGCATCGGGCAGGCGTTCGCCTCGGGTGATGTGGCGCGACTTGCCAAGGCTGTTCGAGACGGCGTCGTCGACGTCGCCACGAAGGTCGTCGGCTTCGTCCCCGAAGTCGTCAACGATGTCGTCGGTTCCCTGAGAAGTGCGGCCCCTGCTGAAAAGTCCGCCGCCGAGTCCGTCGCCGCGGACACGCAGGAGACCACGACATCGGCGAAGAAGACCGCCAAGAAGACCGTTAAGAAGCCCACTGAGACCACGAAGCTCAAGAGCGGCAACAAGTTCGAACCGGGTGAGACCGCCGCAAAGGCACCCAAGACGGTTGACTCGGAAGGACTCGAGGACGACACCGAGAAGTCCGTGACAACCATTGAGCCGAAGGCCGACACCACCGAAAGCGACACCGACAACACCGGCGAGGAGAAGAAGGCCGCGTAACTAGGCGCCGTAAACCGGAACCGGCGGGCGGGCCTTGGCCAGCAGGTCCTTGATCACCGGACCGAGTTCGGCGGGATCCCAGCGGGCGCCCTTGTCGGCCTGAGGCCCGTGCGCCCAGCCCTCGGCCACCCGGACGATGCCGCCCTCGACCTCGAACATCCTGCCCGTCACGTCACGGGACTCGACACTGCCCAGCCAAACCACAAGCGGGGAGATGTTTTCCGGTGCCATGGCGTCGAAGTCGTTGTCCTGCGTCGCCATCATCTCGGCGAAGACGGTCTCGGTCATTCGGGTGCGCGCGGACGGCGCGATCGCGTTGACGGTGACGCCGTAGCGCCCCATCTCCGCGGCGGCCACCAGCGTCATGGCCGCGATACCCGCCTTGGCGGCACTGTAATTCGCCTGTCCCACACTGCCTTGCAGGCCCGCCCCGGAACTGGTGTTGATGATCCTGGCGTCGACCGGGTTGCCCGCTTTCGACTGAGCGCGCCAGTACGCCGCGGCGTGGCGCATCGTCGCGAAGTGGCCCTTGAGGTGCACCGCGATGACGGCGTCGAACTCTTCTTCGCTGGTGTTGGCGAACATCCGGTCGCGGACGATGCCCGCATTGTTGACCAGCACGTCCAACCCGCCGAAGCGCTCGACCGCGGTCTGGATCAGACCTTCGGCCTGCTGCCAGTCGGCGACGTTCGCCCCGCTGGTGACGGCTTCCCCACCGGCGGCGGTGATCTCGTCGACGACACCCTGCGCTGCGCTGCCGCCGCCCGCGGGTGAACCGTCGAGGCCGACACCGATGTCGTTGACCACCACCCGTGCGCCTTCCGCGGCGAACGCGAGCGCGTGCGCACGCCCGATGCCGCCGCCGGCGCCCGTCACGATGACCACCCGGCCGTCGAGCAAACCCATATTCGGTGTCTCCTTACTTGATTGCGTTCGTTGTGGCCAGGTAGTGCGGCGGCTCGCCGCCGCCGTGCACCTCGAGGCTGGCACCGCTGATGTACGACGCCGCGTCCGAGGCGAGAAACGCTGCAGCCCAACCGACGTCGGCAGGTGTGGCGAGCCTGCCGAGCGGCACGTTCTTGGAAATCGCCGCGATCGACTCCTCGTCGCCGTAGAAGAGTTCCGACTGTTCGGTCTCCACCATGCCGACCACGACCGAGTTGACCCTGACTTTGGGCGCCCACTCGACAGCCAGTGTGCTGGTGAGACTTTCGACACCGGCCTTGGCGGCGCCGTAGGGCGCGGTGCCCGGGGTGGGCCTGCGGCCGCTGACGCTGGAGACGTTGACGATCGACCCGCCGCCGTCCTGCGTCTGCATCACCGCGTTCGCGTGCTGGGCCACCGACAGCGGACCGAGCAGGTTGAGTTCGACGATCTTGCGGTTGAACTTCGCGCTCGCGTCCGCGGTGAGCACGTACGGCGATCCCCCGGCGTTGTTGACCACGACATCGAGTCGGCCGTGCTTCTCGGCGATCGTCGCGATCATCGCCGCGACGGCGTCGTCGTCACGGACGTCGCAGGAGTGGAATTCGTACGGCAACCCGTCGACCGCGCGCCGTGCACACGTCACCACCGTGGCGCCCTGATCGGCGAAGACGGCACTGATTCCGGCGCCGACGCCGCGGACCCCACCGGTCACCAGGACCACTCTGTCCTTGAGCCCGAGGTTGATGTCTGCGGCGTCGGTCACTGTGCTAGCGTACCAAGCAAGTGCTTGCTTAGGTACCGACACCCCAGGAAGTGCAATGCCGATCACCTCCACGCTCACCGAACCGGGCATCGTCTCGGTCACCGTCGACTACCCGCCGGTCAACGCGATCCCATCGCGCGGTTGGTTCGAACTCGCCGACACGATCACCAAGGCCGGCGAGGACCCCGCGACCCACGTCGTGATCCTCCGTGCGGAGGGTCGGGGCTTCAACGCAGGCGTCGACATCAAGGAGATGCAGAACACCGAGGGCTTCACCGCGCTCATCGACGCCAACCGGGGCTGCTTCGCGGCCTTCCGCGCGGTATACGAGTGCGCAGTGCCGGTGGTCGCGGCCGTCAACGGGTTCTGCGTCGGCGGCGGCATCGGCCTGGTCGGCAACGCCGACGTGATCGTCGCCTCCGACGACGCCACATTCGGACTTCCGGAGGTGGAGCGCGGCGCGCTGGGAGCGGCGACACACCTGTCGCGCCTGGTGCCCCAGCACATGATGCGCAGACTGTTCTTCACCGCGGCCACGGTCGACGCCGAGACGCTGCACCACTTCGGGTCCGTGCACGAGGTGGTGCCCCGCGCCGAGTTGGACGAGGCGGCGCTGCGGGTCGCCCGCGACATCGCCGCCAAGGACACCCGCGTCATTCGCGCCGCCAAGGAGGCGCTGAACCTGATCGACGTGCAGAAGGTGAACTCGAGTTACCGTATGGAACAAGGGTTTACGTTCGAGCTGAACCTGGCAGGTGTCGCCGACGAACACCGCGACGCGTTCGCGGGCACGACAAAGGGCAAGAATGAGCGATAAGCGGACCACCCTCGACGACGCAGTCTCATCCATCGAGAGCGGCATGACGATCGGCATCGGCGGCTGGGGATCTCGGCGCAAACCGATGGCGTTGGTGCGGGCGCTGCTGCGCACCGACGTCACCGACCTGACCCTGGTGACCTACGGCGGACCCGACCTCGGGTTGCTCTGTTCGGCGGGGAAGGTGAAGCGGGTCTACTACGGCTTCGTATCGCTGGACTCGCCGCCGTTCTACGATCCCTGGTTCGCCAAGGCGCGCACCAGCGGTTCGATCGAGGCGCGCGAGATGGACGAAGGCATGCTGCGGTGTGGGTTGCAGGCCGCCGCGCAGCGGTTGCCGTTCCTGCCGATCCGCGCGGGCCTCGGCAGCGACGTGCGCGCGTTCTGGGGTGACGAGTTGAAGACCGTGCGATCGCCGTATCCCACCGAAGGTGGCTTCGAGGAGCTGATCGCGATGCCCGCCTTACGGCTCGACGCCGCGTTCGTGCACATGAATCTCGGTGACGCCCAAGGCAATGCGGCTTACACCGGCATCGACCCCTACTTCGACGACCTCTATCTGATGGCCGCGGAGCGCCGATACCTGTCCGTGGAGAAGGTGGTGCCCACCGAGGAACTGGTGAAGTCTGTGCCCCCGCAGGCGCTGCTGGTCAACCGGATGATGGTGGACGCCGTGGTCGAAGCGCCCAACGGTGCACACTTCACCACCGCCGAACCGGACTACCGCCGCGACGAGAAGTTCCAGCGGCACTACGCCGAGGCGGCCGCGTCCGGTGACACCTGGCGGGAGTTCGTGGCGACGTATCTGTCCGGTAGCGAAGCCGACTACCAGGCGGCCGTGCGCAAGTTTGGAGAAACGCAGTGATGTCGACGACCCGAGCCGAAATCTGCGCTGTCGCATGTGCGGAACTGTTTCGCGACGCAGGCGAGATCATGGTCAGCCCGATGGCGACCATGGTGTCGATCGGTGCGCGGTTGGCCCGATTGACCTTCTCCCCCGACATCCTGCTCACCGACGGTGAGGCCAGGCTGCTCGCCGACACCCCCGCCATCGGTGTCGTCGGCGCGATCGAAGGGTGGATGCCGTTCGGCCGCGTCTTCGAGACACTGGCCTGGGGTCGTCGCCATGTGGTGATGGGCGCCAACCAGATCGACCGCTACGGCAATCAGAACCTTTCGGCGTTCGGGCCGCTTCAGCACCCGACCCGGCAGATGTTCGGTGTCCGCGGTGCGCCCGGCAACACGATCAACCACGCGACGAGTTACTGGGTCGGCAACCATTCCAAGCGGGTATTCGGCGAATCCGTCGACGTGGTGTCCGGCATCGGCTGGGACAAGGTCGATCCGGACAATCCGGCGTACCGGTTCGTCAACGTGTACCGCGTGGTGAGCAATCTCGGCGTCTTCGACTTCAACGGGCCCGAGCACCAGATGCGTGCGGTGTCGCTGCATCCCGGCGTCGAAGCCGATCAGGTGGCCGAGAACACCTCGTTCGAGGTGCACGGCCTGGACGCGGCCGAACAGACCCGGCTCCCCACCGAAGCGGAACTGAAGCTGCTCCGCGACGTGATCGATCCAAAATCGCTGCGGGACAGGGAAATACGAACATGACAAAACTGCGCACGCCGCTGACGGAACTCGTCGGCATCGAACATCCGGTGGTGCAAACCGGGATGGGTTGGGTGGCGGGTGCGCGTCTGGTGTCCGCGACGTCCAACGCAGGCGGACTCGGCATCCTGGCGTCTGCGACCATGACACTGGACGAGTTGCAGACCGCCGTGACCAAGGTCAAGGCCGCCACGGACAAACCGTTCGGCATCAACATCCGCGCCGACGCAGGCGACGCGAACGACCGCATCGACCTGTTGATCCGCGAGGGCGTCAAGGTCGCATCGTTCGCGCTGGCGCCGAAGCCGGACCTGATCGCCAAGCTCAAAGAGGCAGGCGTGGTGGTGATTCCGTCGGTCGGCCTGGCCAAGCATGCGAAGAAGGTCGCCGGTTGGGGCGCCGACGCGGTCATCGTCCAGGGCGGCGAGGGTGGTGGGCACACCGGCCCGATCGCGACGACGCTGCTGCTGCCATCGGTGCTCGACGCGGTGGACATCCCGGTCGTGGCGGCGGGTGGCTTCTTCGACGGCCGCGGGTTGGCGGCAGCGCTGTCCTACGGCGCCGCGGGTGTGGCGATGGGCACGCGCTTTCTGCTGACCTCCGATTCCACTGTGCCGGACGCGGTCAAGCGGCGGTACCTCGAGGCGGGTCTCGACGGCACCGTGGTGTCGACCCGGGTCGACGGCATGCCGCACCGGGTGCTCCGCACCGGCCTGGGCGAGAAACTCGAAAGCGGTTCGCGGCTGCGGGGGTTCAGCGCCGCGGTCCGCAACGCGCAGAAGTTCAAGAAGATGTCGGGGATGACGTGGCGGTCGATGATCAGCGATGGCCTGGAAATGCGGCACGGTAAGGAACTGACCTGGTCGCAGGTGGTGATGGCGGCCAACACCCCGATGCTGCTGAAAGCAGGCCTGGTCGAAGGCAATACGGACGCGGGCGTGCTGGCATCGGGTCAGGTCGCGGGCATCCTCGACGATCTGCCGTCGTGCGCCGAACTGATCGACACGATCGTGGCGGACGCCGTCAAACACCTGCAGGCCGCCGCCGCCTTCGTCGAATAGCCTCGCTACAACCGCTCGATGATCGTGACGTTGGCGGTGCCGCCGCCTTCGCACATCGTCTGCAGGCCGTAGCGACCGCCGATGCGCTCCAAAGTGTTCAGCATCGTGGCGAACAGCTTGGCGCCGGTGGCGCCCAGCGGATGACCCAATGCGATCGCACCGCCGCTCGGATTGACCTTCTCGTGGTCGACCTTGAGTTCCTTCATCCACGCCATCACGACGGGCGCAAACGCCTCGTTGATCTCCACAGTGTCGATGTCGTCCATCGAGAGACCTGTCTTCTCCAGCGCATAACGGGTCGCGGGAATCGGGCCGGTCAACATGAACACCGGGTCGGCGCCTCGCGCGCTGATGTGGTGAATGCGCGCACGCGGCTTGAGATTATGAGCCTGCACTGCCTTTTCGCTGGCCAGCAGCACCGCGCTGGCCCCGTCGGAAATCTGACTGGCCATCGCCGCCGTCAGCCGACCACCGTCAACCAACGTCTTCAGCCCGGCCATCTTCTCCAGTGAGGTGTCCCGCGGCCCCTCGTCGGTGACGAACCCGTCCACCGGGATGATCTCGTTCTCGAAGTATCCGGACCGGATCGCGTCGGCCGCGCGCTGATGGCTGGCCAGCGAGAACTCCTCCATCTCCTCGCGCGAGATGTCCCACTTCTCGGCGATCAACTCCGCACCGCGGAACTGCGAAATCTCCTGATCGCCGTAGCGGTGCAGCCAGCTCTTGGATTCGTTTGTCGGAGAGGTGAATCCGAACTGTTCGCCGACGATCATCGCCGAGCTGATCGGGATCTGGCTCATGTTCTGCATGCCGCCCGCCACGATCAGATCCGCGGTGCCCGACATGATGGCCTGCGCGCCGAAGGACACCGCCTGCTGACTGGAACCGCACTGGCGGTCCACCGTGACGCCCGGCACTTCCTCCGGATAACCGGCCGCCAGCCAGGACAGCCGGGCGATGTTGCCCGCCTGCGCCCCAATGGCATCCACGCAACCGGCGATCACGTCGTCGACCGCGCCGGGGTCGACGTCGACCCGGTCGAACAGCCCGCGCCAGCCCGCCGCGCCGAGGTCGACGGGATGTACGCCGGCCAACGACCCGTTGCGCTTGCCGACCGCGGTGCGCACAGCTTCGATGACGTACGCCTCAGGCATATCTCTCTCCTAGGTAGTGATGCCGCCAAGAACGATGCTCAGATATTGCTGGCCGACCTGCTCGGCCGTCAGGGGCCCGCCCGGCTGATACCAGCGGACCGACACCCAAGTGGTGTCGCGGATGAATCGGTAGACCAGGTCGACGTCGATATCGGGCCGGAACCGCCCTTCGGCGACGCCCTGCTTGAGCACGTCGACCCACATCCTGCGCTGCTCACGATTGCGGGTCTCGACGAATTCGAACTGCGGCAGCGACGACAGCCGCTTGGCCTCGTCCTGGTAGATGACGACCTGCGCGTGCCGGTGCTCGATCGCCTCGAACGAGGTCATGAACAAGCCCTTCACCCGCTCCAGCGGATCGGACTCGCGGGCGACGATCTCGGCATACCGCTCGAACAGCCAATCGAGGAAGTTCCGCAGCACCTCTTCGACCATCTGTTCCTTGGATTTGAAGTGGTGGTAGAGACTTCCGGACAGGATGCCTGCCGAATCGGCGATGTCGCGCACCGTGGTGGCCCGCAGGCCACGCTCGGCGAACATCGTCGCGGCGAGGTCGAGCAGCTCGTCGCGGCGACTCGGTAGCGCCTTATCCACCTGCCCAGGATAGCAACCAAGCGCTTGCTAGGTAAGTCCGGGGCATTCTCCCTGCGGGGCGCGCCAGCGCGACAGGTTGAACTGGTACCACGGGTCGCGGTCGTCGTCGCGGTACCGCGGGCATACGTGAATCGACTCGGGCAGGTGGGCAAGCGCCGGTTCGATGTCGGAGGACAGGCGTTCGAGGTACCCGATGTCGAGAACTTCACCCTGCTCGTAGCGATCGAGGTTGCGCTCGGCGATCAGCCGCTCCGGGTTCGTCGCCGCCAGCCCCAGCAGCGCGACGGCGCCGGCCATCAACACCGCCCGCGGCAACCACTGCCCCGCCATCCGAACGCCTGCCGCCGCGACCAGAATGAACACCGCACCCAACCACAACTCGATGGTGATCACCATCAGGCGCTGGACGCTGAACCCGTACGCCTGCTGGTACAACCACATCCGGTGGATCGCCGAGATCACCACCACAACCGAAGTGGCACACAGCGTTCCGACGAGGACCCGCAGCAGTCGGCGGTCCGACAGGGATACGCGCCTCGCCACTCGGATCACACCGCTGAGCACCAGCAGCGTCAGCGCAGACACCCACAGCAGCTGCCAGAAACCCTGCCGCGCGTACTCGGCATATGTCAGCCCTTCGGTTTCCAACACATGCGAATGCCCGCCGAACAACACCGTGGCCTGCACCGCGACGAACGCGATGAAGAGCACGTCGAGCACCGCGAGCGGCACCGCCCACTCCCAGTTCGGCACCTTCCGCATCGGTTGCGGCGCAAGCGCATCCAGCTTCGGCGCGAACCGCACCAGGTAGCCGCCGCACAGCACGAAGCACACCACGATCCCGAACACGAACGTGCGGGTATAGACCTCGGACAGATTCCACCCGGGGACCACGATGTCGATCAGCCGGGCGAAGGCCGGGTCCGCAGAGGCGAACAGTCCGCCGAAGACCAACGCGAGCACCACGGTGACCGCCGCGACGACGCCGACTCTGCCTGCCTTCGGCCTGCCGCTCCAGGTGAATCCCCGTTCGAAGACGCCGCGGCGCACCCACCCCACCACTCTGGCGGGCAGCAACAACGGCAGGAAGGGACCGGTCACCACGGCCGTCCACGTCCGGCCACCCACCAGCGTGCTCCAGCCCATCAGCCAGGCCGCCAGAATGCACAGCACGCCAAGCCATTTCGCTGCGAGCAGCGCCGGCACCGCGAGCAATGCCAGGGTCAGCGTGATCCCGAGCCATTCCCCCCGCGTGGGCCGACGCTCGGCGGTGCCGTACACAAGGCCGAACACCACGGCGCCGACGAACAGGTAGCCCACGCTGAGCACCGAGATCCGCCAGACCGCGGTGCCGAGCACGCCGACGATCACCGCCAGCATGACGAGTCGACGCGGTGCGGCAGCCAGCGGGTCGAGTGGCCAAACGCGATGCGGCCAGATGGTCCAACCGGGCTCCCCGTACCGCGGCGGGTGCGGGCCGAGCACCGGCGGCGGTGGCGCTGTCACGGGTGCCCCGTACCAGCCGTGCAGTGTCGTCAACGTGCTTCCTCCTGCGTCGCGGGGATCGTCACGCCGATCCGGCACCCCGAACTGGCGTCCATCACTTCGATTGCGCCGCCGTGCAATTCGACTGCCCAGCGGGCGATCGCCAGGCCAAGACCGGTGCCGCCCGCCGAGGTGGCGCCCCTGGTGAAACGCTGGAATACGCGTTCGCGTTCGGCGGCGGGTATTCCTGGTCCCTCGTCACTGACCTCGAGTCGCAGCCCCGCCGGTTGTGCCGCGCGGGCCGTCACGCCGACCGCCGCGCCCGCCGGGCTGTGTCGGATCGCGTTGTCCACCAGGTTGACGATCACCTGCCGCAGTCGCGCCTGATCGGCGACCGCGATCAGGTCCGGGGGTGACACGTCCACGGTGACCGGCACGCCGTCATCTGCGGCGGGGACGTGCGCGATCGCCCCCTCGAGGAATTGCTTGACGCTGAACGTGCTGTGCTGCAACGGGATTACGCCGCCCTCGAGCCGGGACAGGTCGAGCAGATTGGTCACCAGCTCGCCGAGTCGCTCGGTCTGCGACAGCGCCATCCGCATGGTCTTGTCGTCGGGTTCGGCGATGCCGTCGACGACGTTCTCCAGCAGCGCCTGCAACGCCGTGATCGGGGTGAGCAGTTCGTGCGAGACGTTGGCGATCAGGCCGCGCCGATACTCATCGGCCGCGCCGAGGTCGGCCGCCATCTGGTTGTAGGCCTGGGCCAGTTGGCCCACTTCGTCTCGTGACGTCGCGCGGACCCGCACGCTGTAGTCGCCGCGCGCCATGGCACGGGCGGCCGCGGTCATCTCGCGCAGCGGCGATGTCATCCCGTGAGCGAGGAATCCGGTGAGCACCAGCGATGCGGCGAGTGCCACCAGCAGTGTGTAACGCAGTCGCCAACCCTCACCGACCCAGACGATGAACGCGACGAGAAGGATGGCGCCCACGACGAGAAGACCAGTCTTCGTCTTGAACGACGCAAACGGGTCCAACGGTCGCGGCAACCGATCCCACACCGCACCAAGTCGACTCATCGAGGTAACTCCAGCGCGTAGCCGACACCGTGCACGGTGCGGATGAGTTCGGCGCCGAGCTTGCGCCGTAGCGCCTTGACGTGAGTGTCGACGGTGCGGCTCTCCACCCCGGATGCCCAGCCCCACACGTGTTCGAGCAGCGCGTCGCGCGAGACCGCCGCGCTTGCCCGGCCCGCCAAGAACACGAGGAGGTCGAATTCCGTTCGGGTCAAGTGGATTTCGTCGTCGCCTTTGTGGACCCTGCGGCTCTGCAAGTCGATGCGGTGCTCGCCGATCCACATTGGTTGGGCCGGTCCGGTGCGGTCCATGCGGCGCAACAGCACCCGGACCCTCGCGACGAGTTCGCGCATGCTGAACGGCTTGGTGAGGTAATCGTCGGCCCCGACCCCGAGGCCGACCAGCATGTCGGTCTCGTCGCTGCGCGCAGTCAACATCAATACCGGGATGGCGTGCACGGCCTGGATCCGCCTGCACACCTCGAGGCCATCGAATCCCGGCAGCATCACGTCGAGCACCACCAGGTCAGGCGCGCACGCCATGGCCGCGGCCACCGCCGACGGTCCGTCGACAGCGGTCTCGACCACGAACTCCTCAGCGCGTAACCGGGACGCGACGGCGGTCAGGATGGTGGGCTCGTCCTCGACCACCAGGATTCGCTTCACACATCCGACTGTAAGTGTCGGATGTGGGGCTTCCCGGCGGCGTTTGTGAAGATTTCGTGGAGAAATCCGGCGTCAGGCGCGCTGGCTGGACACCGAGATGACCTCGCCCGTCAGGTAACTGGAGTAGTCGCTGGCGAGGAACGCGATGGTGGCGGCCACCTCCCACGGTTCGGCGGCGCGGCCGAAGGCCTCGGTCTCTGAAAGCCGGTCCAGCAGTTCCGAGGAACTGGTCTTCTCGAGGAACTTGTGCCGGGCGATGCTTGGCGACACGGCGTTGATCCGCACGCCGTATTCGACGGCTTCGATTGCGCTGCATCGGGTCAGCGCCATCACACCCGCCTTCGCCGCCGCGTAGTGGGACTGCGAGTGCTGGGCGCGCCAGCCCAGCACGCTGGCGTTATTGACGATCACTCCGCCGTGGCCGGCGTCGCGGAAGTATCGCAGCGCGGCGCGGGTCGCCCGCATCGTCGAGGTCAGGGTGACGTCGAGGACGCGGTCCCATTCCTCGTCGGTCATGTCGATGACCGGCGTCGTCCCACCGAGACCCGCATTGTTGACCAACACGTCCAGGCGACCCATGCGTGCGGTGGTCGAGGCGATCAGCGCGTCGACCTGTGCTGTGGAGGTGACGTCGCACACCACGCTCTCGACTCGGCCGAGCCCCAGTTCGATGAGCTGGTCGCGGGTTTCGCCGAGCCTGCGCTCGTGGTGGTCGGACACCATGACGTCGGCGCCTTCCGCGAGTGCGCGACGCGCCACCGCCGAGCCGATGCCGGTACCGGCGGCAGCCGTCACCACCACGACCTTTCCGGTCAGAAGGCCGTGTCCGTCAATCTCTTTCGGCGCTTCCGCCAGGCTCATCCCTTGACCTCTCGCGGTAGGCCGAGCACCCGCTCGGCGATGATGTTGCGCTGGATCTCGTTGGACCCGCCGTAGATGGTGTCAGCGCGGGTGAACAGATACAGGTGCTGCCAGACATCGAACTCGCCGTCCTTGGCCACCAGCCCGGCCTTGCCGATGATGTCCATCGCCAACTCGCCGAGGTCGCGATGCCAGTTGGCCCACAACAACTTCGAGACGTTATCTTGCCCCGGCTGCTCTACATCCATCGTCGCCAGCGCATACGACCGCATCGTCCGCAGCCCGACCCACGACCGTGTCAGCCGCTCGCGGATCAGCGGGTCGCCGTCTGCCCCGGTGCGCTTGGCGAGCTCGACCAGATTGGAATGCTCACGCGCATAACGGATCTGCTGACCGAGCGTCGAAACCCCGCGCTCAAACGTCAGCGTTCCCATCGCGATCCGCCAGCCGTCACCGGGCTCACCCACCACGAGGTCGGCGTCGGTGCGGGCGTCGTCGAAGAACACCTCGTTGAAATCAGCCGTTCCGGTCAACTGCACGATCGGCCGGATCTCGACGCCGGGCTGGTCGAGCGGCACCAGCAGATACGACAGTCCGGCGTGGCGTTTTGAGCCCTTCTCGGTGCGGGCCACCACGAAGCACCACTGCGACAGGTGCGCCATCGACGTCCACACCTTCTGGCCGTTGATCACCCACTGGTCGCCGTCGAGTTCGGCCGTCGTCGAGACATTGGCCAGGTCGCTGCCCGCACCGGGCTCCGAGTAGCCCTGGCACCACAACTCGGTGACGTCGAGGATCTTGGGCAGGAAGCGCTTCTTCTGCTCCTCGGTGCCGAACGCGATCAGCGTCGGGCCGAGCAGTTCCTCACCGAAGTGGTTGACCTTGTGCGGCGCGTCCGCGCGGGCGTACTCCTCGTAGAACGCGACGCGATGCGCGACCGTCAGGCCGCGCCCGCCGTATTCGACCGGCCAACCCAAACAGGTCAGCCCGGCGGCGGCCAACTTCTGGTTCCAGGCGCGGCGTTCCTCGAAGGCCTCGTCCTCGCGCCCAGGCGCCCCGAGCCCCTTGAGCGCGGCGAATTCGCCGACGAGGTTCTCGGCGAGCCAGTCGCGGACCTCGGCCCTGAACTCCTCGACCTCTATCACCCCTGTAGGCTAACCTACCAAGCACTTGCTTTGTTAGAGGAGCATCAATGGGCGACGATCGAAGGACCATTCCGCAGGTCCTGGACCGGATTGCCGACCAATTCTCCGAACATGCCGCCCTGGTCACCCCCAATCGGCGGCTGACCTACGGCGAATTGCGCGACGAGGTCCGTCGGGCCGCCGCGGCGATGATCGACCTGGGCGTCGGCGCCGGGGACCGGGTCGCGATCTGGTCGCCCAACACGTGGCACTGGGTAGTGGCATGCCTCGCCACCACCTACGCCGGCGGCGTGCTGGTCCCGCTGAACACCCGCTACACCGCCAGCGAGGCCGGCGACATTCTCGTCCGCACCGGCGCACCGCTGCTGTTCGCGGCCGGCGAGTTCCTCGGCGCCGACAAGGCCGCATCGCTGAACCGCGACGCCCTGCCACACCTCCGCCACATCGTCCGGATCCCGATCGAGAAGGCCGACGGGACGTGGGATGAGTTCATGGCCCACGGGACCGACGTCGCCGCGGCCGACGCCCGCGCTGCCGCCGTCACGCCGGACGACGTCTCCGACATCCTGTTCACGTCCGGCACCACCGGCCGCAGCAAGGGCGCGCTCTGCGCGCATCGGCAGTCGCTGGCCGGTTCGGCGGCGTGGGCCGAGTGCGGCCAGATCACCAGCGACGACCGCTACCTCTGCATCAACCCGTTCTTCCACAACTTCGGCTACAAGGCCGGGATCCTGGCCTGCCTGCAGACCGGCGCCACCCTGATCCCGCAGCTGACCTTCGATCCCGAACAAGCGATGAAAGCCGTTCAGGAGCACCGCATCACCGTGCTGCCCGGACCGCCCACCATCTACCAGGTGCTGCTCGACCACCCCAAGCGCGGCGATTACGACCTGACCTCGCTGCGGTTCGCGGTGACCGGCGCGGCGGTGGTCCCCGTCGTGCTGATCGAGCGGATGCAGAGCGAACTGGATTTCGACATCGTGCTCACCGCATACGGTCTGACCGAGGCCAACGGGTTCGGCACCATGTGCAGCGCCGACGACGATCCCGTGACCGTCGCCACCACCTGCGGCAGGCCGATCGCGGATTTCGAGTTGCGTATCGGTGACCAGGACGAGGTGCTGCTGCGCGGCCCGAACGTGATGCTGGGCTACCTCGATGATCCAGAGGCCACCGCCGCGGCCATCGATGCCGATGGCTGGCTGCACACCGGTGACGTCGGAAAGCTCGACGAGGCAGGCAATCTCAGCATCACCGACCGGCTGAAGGACATGTACATCAGCGGTGGGTTCAACGTCTACCCCGCTGAGGTCGAGCAGGTGCTGGCGCGGCTGGACGGGGTCGCCGAATCGGCCGTCATCGGGGTGCCCGACGAGCGCCTCGGCGAAGTCGGCAAGGCCTTCGTGGTGGTCAAGCCCGGTGCGGCGCTGGACGAGGAAACCGTGATCGCCTATACCCGTGAGCATCTGGCCAAGTTCAAGACGCCGCAGTCGGTGGAGTTTCTCGACGCGTTGCCACGCAATCCGGGCGGCAAGGTGGTCAAGCCGCTGTTGAGGGAAAGAGTTTGATGGACCTGCACTTTGACGACGCGACACTGGCCATTCAGGCCGAGGTGCGCGAATTTCTGGCCGCCAACAGGGATTCGTTCCCGACGAAGTCGTATGACACGGCAGAGGGTTTCGAACAGCACCGGCGTTGGGACAAGGTGCTTTTCGACGCCGGGCTGTCGGTGATCACCTGGCCGGAGAAGTATGGCGGCCGCGACGCCACCCTGCTGCAGTGGGTCGTCTTCGAGGAGGAGTACTTCCGCGCGGGCGCGCCGGGGCGGGCCAGTGCCAATGGCACGTCGATGTTGGCGCCGACGCTGTTCGCCCACGGCACCGAGGAGCAGTTGGATCGGGTGCTGCCGAAGATGGCCAGCGGCGAGGAGATCTGGGCGCAGGCGTGGTCGGAACCGGAGTCCGGCAGCGACCTGGCGTCACTGCGGTCGACGGCGACGAGGACCGACGGTGGCTGGCTGCTCAACGGGCAGAAGATCTGGAGCTCGCGAGCCCCGTTCGGAGAGCGCGCATTCGGATTGTTCCGCTCCGACCCCGAGGCCGAACGCCACAAGGGGCTGACCTACTTCATGTTCGACCTCAAGGCCGACGGCGTCACCGTGCGCCCGATCGCGCAATTGGGCGGCGACACCGGCTTCGGCGAGATCTTCCTCGACGACGTCTTCGTTCCCGACAACGACGTGATCGGTGGCGTGCACGACGGCTGGCGGGCCGCCATGAGCACGTCAAGCAATGAGCGCGGCATGTCGCTGCGCAGCCCGGCACGCTTCCTCGCACCGGCGGAACGACTGGTACAGCAGTGGAAGTCGAATCCTGACCCCGCGTATGCGGATCGGGTCGCGGACGCCTGGATCAAGGCGCAGGCTTACCGGCTGCATACGTTCGGGACGGTGACGCGGGTAGCGGCGGGCGGTGAACTCGGAGCCGAGTCGTCCGTGACCAAGGTGTTCTGGTCGGAACTCGACGTCGCGCTGCATCAGACCGCATTGGACTTGCGGGGTGCTGACGGCGAACTGGTCGACTCGTGGACCGACGGCCTACTGTTTGCCCTCGGCGGGCCGATCTACGCGGGCACCAACGAGATTCAGCGCAACATCATCGCCGAGCGCCTGCTGGGCCTACCGCGGAAGTAATGATGAGATTCGATCTTGACGACCAGCAACGCGATTTCGCGGCGAGCATCGACGCCGCATTGGGCGCCGCCGACCTGCCTGCCGCCGTGCGGGCATGGGCCGCAGGCGACACCGCCCCGGGCCGAAAGGTGTGGGCACAACTGGCCGACCTCGGCGTCACGGCGCTGGCGGTGCCCGAGAAGCACGACGGCATCGAGGCTCACCCCGTCGACCTGGTGGTTGCGATGGAACGCTTGGGTCATTGGTGTGTGCCGGGGCCCGTCGCGGAATCCATTGCGGTGGCGCCGGTTCTGCTCGCCGACGACGAACGGTCGAGCGCGCTGGCCGCTGGTGAGGTGATCGCAACAGTCGCGCTGCCGCCGCAAGTGCCGCGTGCGGTGGATGCGGACTCGGCGGGTCTGATCCTGGTGGCCGACGACGGTGAAGTGCGCGGTGGCGTCGCGACAGCGCAACAGGAGTCCGTCGACCCGAGCCGAAAGCTGTTCGACGTCATCGGTGCCGGTGACCGGTGGGCGGCCGATGTGGCTCGGGCCTACGAGTTCGGCGTGCTCGCCACCGCCGCGCAACTGGTCGGCGCCGGCCAGGCGCTGCTCGACGCCTCGGTCGAATACGCCAAGCAGCGAAGCCAATTCGGCAAGCCGATCGGGACCTACCAGGCGATCAAACACAAGCTGGCCGACGTGCACATCGCGCTGGAGCTGGCGCGGCCGTTGGTGTACGGCGCGGCGCTGTCGCTGGGCGACGACTCGGCCGACACCGCGCGTGACGTCAGCGCCGCCAAGGTGGCCGCGTCCGACGCGGGCCTGCTGGCGGCCCGCTCGGCGCTACAAACTCACGGCGCAATCGGATTCACCCAGGAGCACGACCTGTCGCTGTGGCTGCTGCGGGTGCAGGCGTTGCGCTCGGCGTGGGGCGATCCGACAGTGCATCGGCGGAGACTTCTGGAGGCCCTCTGATGAGTGAGGAACGCGAACTGCTGCGCGGGACCGTCGCGTCGCTGGTCGACAAGCACGCATCCCCGCCGGCCGTGCGCGAAGCGATGGTCTCCGAACGCGGCTATGACGAGTCGCTGTGGAAGTTGTTGTGCGAGCAGGTCGGTGCTGCCGCGCTGGTGGTTCCCGAGGAACTGGGCGGCGCCGGCGGCGAGCTTGCCGATGCCGCGGTGGTGCTCGAGGAACTCGGCAAGGCGCTGGTACCGACGCCGCTGCTTGCCACCACGCTCGCCGAGCTCGCGTTGCTGGCCGTCGACGAACCCGACACGGACACGTTGGAGCGGCTGGCCGAGGGCGCCTCGATCGGGACGGTCGTGTTCGATCCGGACTACGTGGTCAACGGCGACGTCGCGGACGTGGTGGTGGCGGCCGACGGCGCCACCCTGACGCGCTGGACGAGCTTCACCGCTCAGCGTGTCGAGTCGATGGATCCGACGCGTCGCCTCGCGCGGGTCGAACCCTCAGAGACGACCGGCATCGGAACGGACCCCGGGTTGGCCGACACCGCCGCGATTCTGCTGGCCGCCGAGCAGATCGGCGCCGCCGCCAAATGTCTGGACCTGACCGTCGAATACAGCAAGAACCGCGTTCAGTTCGGCCGTCCGATCGGCAGTTTCCAGGCGCTCAAGCACCGGATGGCCGACCTGTATGTGGCCGTGCAGTCCGCGCGTGCGGTCGTCAACGATGCGATCGCCGCGCCGTCACCGACGTCGGCGGCACTGGCGCGGGTGTCGGCGAGCGAGGCGTTTTCGAAGGTGGCCGCCGAAGCGGTGCAGATGCACGGCGGCATCGCGATCACCTGGGAGCACGACATCCAGCTCTACTTCAAGCGGGCGCACGGCAGCGCACAGCTGCTCGGTCCGCCGCGAGAACACCTGCGGCGGCTCGAATCCGAGGTGTTTTAGCGCTTGATGGCCTGCAACGTGTAGCTCAGCGGGAGCCGCTCGGGGTGCTCGATGAGGCGCCATTCACCGTCATCGCTCCACATCCGGCCGGGAAGGGCTTCCCATGGCACGGAGTCGTGTTCGACGAACATGGTGAGCTCCAAACCGGCATCGAGAACGGCGGTGATGACGTCTCCGATTCCGTGGCTCCAGTCGCTGGCCCGGTTGTGACCGAACTCGGCTTCGGCGTCGGCGTATGTTCCTGGCGCGTCGAAGGTTTCCGGTTCCGGCCGCTCGAAATACGAGTAGCGGAGCACCCATTCGTCGGTTTGCTGTTCGTCGAAGGCCAGCAGAATGGGGTGCCCCTCGCGCAGGAAGAGCCTGCCACCCGGGCGCAGCAATTCGGCGACGGTCCTTGCCCAGCGCCCGACATCGGGTAGCCAGCACAGGGCACCGATTCCGGTGAAAACGAAGTCGAATCCACCAGCGACGGCGGAAGCAGCGCTGTAGACGTCGGACTCGACGAAGGTGACGTCGGCGCCGGCGTCGGCGGCAATTCGCCGGGCGATCGCCAACGATTCCGACGAGAAATCAAGCCCCGTCATCTCGGCGCCAAGGCGATGCAGCGAGACGGTGTCGGTACCGATGTGACATTGCAGGTGGATCCCCCGCTGTCCCTTGATGTCACCGAGGCGGGGAACGTCGAACCGGACGACGTCGGACAGCCGAGTCCGCTCCTCGATCAGCTGTGACACCGCGTAGAACTCCGAGGCCGCGTGCGCGGGCGCACGCTCGTTCCACCAGGCTTTGTTGATCGCGAAGTGCTCGTCGTGCCGCTGCATGGTCCCACTATCCTCGCTCACATGAGCGCCTCGTTGCGAGCCGGAATTCCGCCGTTCTACGTAATGGACGTGTGGCTGGCCGCCGCCGAGCGCCAACGTTCGCACGGCGACCTGGTCAACCTGTCGGCCGGTCAGCCCAGCGCAGGCGCGCCGACCGCCGTACGGGAGGCCGCCAAGCAGGCCTTGGACAGCGGTCCGCTCGGCTACTCGGTGGCGTTGGGCATTCCCGAACTGCGCGCCTCGATCGCCCGCGCGTATCACGACCGGCACGGGCTGCACGTCGACCCCGCCGACGTCGTGGTGACGACGGGCTCCAGCGGCGGGTTCCTGCTGGCCTTTCTGGCGTGTTTCGACGTCGGCGACCGGGTCGCCATCGCAAGCCCCGGCTACCCCTGCTACCGCAACATCCTGTCCGCGCTGGGATGCGAGGTCGTCGAGATCCCGTGCGGACGCGAGACGAGGTTCCAGCCGACAGCGCAGATGCTCGCCGAACTGGATCCACCGGTGCAGGGTGTGATCGTAGCGAGCCCCGCCAACCCGACCGGCACGGTGATTCCGCCGGACGAACTCGCGGCGATCGCGTCCTGGTGTGAATCCACGGGCGTGCGGTTGATCAGCGACGAGGTCTACCACGGGCTGGTGTACGAGGGCGCGCCCGAGACCAGCTGCGCGTGGCAGACATCGCGAGATGCCGTGGTGGTCAACAGCTTTTCGAAGTACTTCGCGATGACCGGGTGGCGGCTGGGCTGGCTGCTGGTGCCGCAGGAACTGCTCCGGGCGGTGGACTGCCTCACCGGCAACTTCACCATCTGCCCACCGGTGCTGCCGCAGTACGCCGCAGTGGCGGCGTTCACGCCCGAATCGATCGCGGAGGCGGACGCACTGCTGCACCACTATGCGGCCAATCGCCGACTGCTGCTCGACGGGCTCCGCTCGATCGGCATCGACCGGCTGGCACCCACCGATGGTGCGTTCTACGTGTACGCCGACGTGTCGCATCTGACCACCGATTCGCTGTCGTTCTGCTCGAAGTTGTTGAACGACACCGGAGTTGCCATCGCGCCGGGCATCGACTTCGACCCGGCGCGCGGCGGATCCTTCGTGCGACTGTCGTTCGCAGGACCGACCGGCGACATCGAAGAAGCGTTGCGCCGCATCGGATTCTGGCTCAGTTAACCGCTGTCAGAATGGTGGTGGTTCGTAGTTTTGGGCGAGCGTCATTCGTATCATCGCGGCTCGTCCGAGCCGCACCCTGGAGCGTAGGTCAGGCGTGCGCGACCACTTCGACCTCAATGAGCATGCCGGGTGCTCCGAGGCCGGCTACGCCGATCGCGCTCCACGCGGGCAGGTGATTCGGCATCTTTTCCGAGAGGAGCTCGTGGACGGCGTTGAACGATTCCTCCGGTATGGTGTTCTCGCCAGCCGGAACCACGTGGTAGGACCTGATCAGGTCGACGTCATCCCAGCCAACCTCCGCGGCGGTGAGCACTGCACCAATGTTGTCGAACGCGATGTTCACCTGCACGCCGACCTCGGGCGAGAGCGACATGTCGGCGTTGTGGCCGGTCTGGCCGGACAGGATGATGAGATCGCCGATTCGGCGAGCCATCGCGTATTTGTACTCGTCGCGGAAAATCCGCGTCGTAGTTGATTCTGGCGTGAGGATCTCAGTCGATGTCATGCGCCTCTTCTTCTCTCGTGCGTTGGCTACTTCTCCGCAGCTAGTGGTCTTCAAGCGAAAGCGCCTCGCAGGTATTCCTTCTAGCCGCTCATAGCAGCACGACACCAGAAGAACGTGGGCTCGCGGGGCGATCAAGCCACCCGCGGAATGCGCGCTGGCCGCACGACATCGCCCGCAAAATGCCGTTCCCGATCCTGGGCGTGGACTCCGACAACGGATCAGAATTCATCGATGACCACCTGCTGAGATAGTGCCAGGGCCGCCAGATCACCTTCACCCGCGCATGACCGAGCAACAAGAACGACGGTTGTCACGTCGAACAGAAGAACTGGACGGTCGTACGCACCGTGGTCGGCTACCACCGCTACGACACCGCCTCAGAACTGTTGCTACTCAACGAAATCTGGCAGTTGCAGTCCAAGCTGACCAACTATTTCTACCCTCAGCAGAAACTGATCTACAAGATCCGCGACGGCGCCAAGGTGTCCAAGAAACACGACAAAGCGGCGGCCACCCCGTTCCACCGCGCGATCGACCACCCGACCATGACCATCGAGCACATCGTCGCAATGACCCGGACCTACTCGCTGATCAATCCCGCCGCCACTCAACGCCATGTCCAAGCCCTGACCGCCCAACTCACCGCCCTTGCCGCCAGCAAAGCCAGACCCGCAGCCCACCCACCAACCAACAAGCGCGCACAATTACGTGAGGCAACGAATACCCCTCCGCGCGCATCTTGACATGAGGCAACAGGCAACATGCGCCGAAAACCATCCACAGGTCAGCGCTTCAGGCTCGCGTACCAGTCGAGCAGTGCCGGGTCGTCGACGGCGCTCTTCTCAACTACCCGCGCCGGGTCAGCGCCCTGGAACAGCTTCTTGATCGGCACCTCGAGTTTCTTGCCGGTGCGGGTGTGCGGGACACCCGGCGCGGCGATGATCTCGTCGGGCACGTGACGCGGCGACACTTCGTCGCGGATGGTGCGCTTGATCCGGTCACGCAGTTCGTCGGTCAGTTCCGCGTCGTCGACGAGCACGACGAACAACGGCATCCAATAACCGCCGTCGGGTTGCTCGGCGCCGATGACCAGTGCCTCGGCGATCTCCGGTAACCGCTCGACGGCCTGGTAGATGTCGGCGCTGCCCATCCGGATGCCGTGCCGGTTCAGCGTCGAATCCGACCGGCCGTGCACGATGATGCTGCCGTGGCCGGTGATCGTGATCCAGTCGCCGTGTCGCCACACGCCGGGAAACATTTCGAAATACGCACTGCGATAACGTGATCCGTCGGCATCATTCCAAAAGGCCACCGGCATCGACGGCATCGGTTTGGTGATGACCAGTTCACCGACCTCACCCCGCACCGGCTTACCGGACTCGTCCCACGCGTCGAGCGCAACGCCGAGGTATGGCGCCGACAGTTCACCCGGCCACACCGGCACCGTGCGGACACCGCCGATGAACGCCGACACCACATCCGTGCCGCCGCTGATCGAGGCCACTTGGACGTGCTCACCGACGTTGTCGCGCAACCACAACGACGACGACGGCGGCAGCGACGACCCTGTGATGCCGACAGTCCGCAGCTTCGAAAGATCATGCTCGGCGCGCGGCACCGCACCCGCCTTTGCGCACCCGAGCACATAGCCAGGGCTGGTGCCGAGCACCGTGGCACCGACGCGAGCAGCGATGTCCCACAATGCATCCGGCTTGGGGTGGTTCGGGCTGCCCGCGTAGCAGACGATCGTCGCGCCGACCAGCAACCCGGCGACCTGGAAATTCCACATCATCCAGCTCGGGCTGGTGTACCAGAAGAACGTGTCGTCGGCGCCGATATCCGACTGCAGGGCAATGGCTTTCAGGTGTTCGAGGACAACCCCGCCATGCCCGTGCATGATGCCCTTCGGCAGGCCCGTCGTGCCCGAGGAGAACAGAATCCACAACGGATGGTCGAACTCCACCGGCACCGTGGTCAGTTCGTCGGGCTCGGCCTTTTCGGCGAGGTCGGATGTGAGCACGGTGGCACGCAGGGTCGGGAGGCCGGCCTGCAGCGCCGCGACGTCGGCGCGTTTGTCGTGGGTCTTCCCGCCGTAGGTGTACTCCTCGCCGGTGACCAGCACCACCGGCTCCAGTTGGCCGAGTCGGTCCAGCGCGGCCTTGGCCGAGTAGTCCTGCCCGCAGGCGCTCCAGATGGCACCGATGCTGGCCGTCGCCAGGAACGCGATGACGGCCTCGGGGATATTCGGCAGGTAGCCGACCACGCGGTCGCCCGTCGTGACGCCATGGGAGCGCAGGGTTTTCGCGAATGCCGCAGTGCGGCCGAGCAGTTCGCGCCACGACAACTCCGCGACGCCGCCGTCCTCGGTCACGTGCAGGATGGCGGGCCGGTCGGTGCGCGCGTTGCGGATGATCTGGTCGACGTAATTCAGCCGGACGCCGGGAAACCAGCGGGCACCCGGCATCTCGGCGCTTTCGAGCACACACTGCGGCGCATCGCCAAGGCCGAAGAATTCCCACAGCGCGCCCCAGAAGGCGGCAGGGTCATCGACCGACCACTGCCACAGCGACTGGTAGTCGGGCAGGACTGCGCCGGTGCGCTGCTCGACGAACCGCGCGAACTCGGTGACGCGTGCGTCGGCGATATCGCGTTGCGTCGGCTGCCACTGCGGAATGTCGACAGCGTCGGTCACCGGGCGCTCCATCCGCCGTCCATCGTGTATGACGCGCCGGTCACCATTCCGGCTGCCGGGGACGCAAGCCAACCGACAAGGGAGGCAACCTCTTCCGGCTCCACCAGACGTTTGATCGCGCTCTCCTTGAGCAGGATTTCGGCTACCACCTGATCCTCGGGGATGCCGTGGGTGCGCGCCTGATCGGCGATCTGCTTGGTGACCAGCGGGGTGCGCACATAACCGGGATTCACGCAGTTACTGGTCACGTCGTATGGGCCGCCCTCGAGCGCCGTCACCTTGGACAGCCCCTCGAGCGCATGTTTGGCGGTGACGTAGGCCACCTTGTACTCCGAAGCGCGGATGCCGTGCACCGATGAAATGTTAACGATGCGGCCGAACTTCTGCCGGTACATGTGCGGAAGGGCCGCACGAATCAGCAGGAACGGCGCCTCCACCATCAGCGTCAGCAGCGTCCGGAACCGTTCGGGCTCGAAGTCGACGATCGAGTTGATGCTCTGCACCCCGGCGTTGTTCACCAGGATGTCGGTCTCGAGTTTCAGCGTCTCCAACGAGGAGACGTCGAGCAGGTCCACCGCCCAGCCTTGCCCACCGATGTCCTGGGCCAGATCTTTGGCGCCCGCCTCGTCGACGTCGGCGACCGTCACGGTGGCTCCGCGGGCGGCCAGTTCCCTGGCACACGCCGCGCCGATCCCGCTCGCCCCGCCGGTGACCAGGGCGGTGCGACCATGCAGGTCCGTCATACGACGCCCGCCTTGGCCAGTTGTTCGCGGTCGGCCTGGTCGACGGTGGCGAGGTCGATGCCCTTCGTCTCACGGGTGAAGTACACCGCGACAAGCGTGATGGCGGCCGCGATGGCCAAGTACAACGCGATCGGGACCGACGAGTCGTATGCCTTGAGCAGAGCCGCCGCGATCGAAGGGGCCAACGAGCCCGCGAAGATCGACGTGACCTGATAGCCAAGGGACACACCGGAATACCGCATCCGGGTGGGGAACATCTCGGCCATGATGGCCGGTTGCGGGGCGTACATGAGCGCGTGGATGACCAGGCCGATGATGACGGCGCTCATGATCAACAGGTAGTTGGCGGAGTTCATCATCGGGAACGCGAAGAACCCCCAGGTGCCCGCCAGCACCGCACCGACGAAGTACACGGGTCGCCTGCCGTACTGGTCGGACAGCCTGCCGACGAATGGGATCACGACGAAATGCACCGCATGCGCGGCCAGCAGGTACCACAGAATGTCGGAGGTGTTGGCGTGCACCTGCTCCTTGAGATAGACGATCGAGAAGGTGACCACCAGGTAGTACATGATGTTCTCGGCCAGTCGCAGGCCCATCGCCGTGAAAACCCCACGGGGATAACGCTTCAGCACCTCGACAACTCCGAACGAGACGGCCTTGACCCGTTCGACCTCGCGTTGGGCCTCGAGGAAGATCGGCGCGTCGGTGACCTTGGTGCGGATGTAGTAGCCGATCAGCACCACCACCGCCGACAACCAGAACGCCACCCGCCATCCCCAGGACAGGAACGCCGCATCCGACAGGGTGCCGTTCAACACCAACAACACGACGGTCGCGAGCATGTTGCCGACCGGGACGGCGGCCTGCGGCCAACTGGCCCAGAACGCGCGGCTGCGGTCGGGACTGTGCTCGGCGACCAGAAGCACCGCGCCTCCCCATTCGCCGCCGACGGCGAAGCCCTGCAGGAACCGCAGCGTCACCAACAGCACCGGCGCCCAGTAGCCGACCTGGGCGAACGTCGGCAGGCATCCCATCAGCACCGTCACCGCGCCGACCAACAGCAGGCTGAACTGCAGCAGCTTCTTGCGGCCGTACTTGTCCCCGAAGTGCCCGAACACCACGCCGCCCAGCGGCCGCGCCAGGAAACCGACCGCATAGGTCAGCAGTGCCGCGATGATCGCGTCGAGGTCGCTGCTGCCCTTAGCGAAGAAGATCTTGCCGAACACCAGCGTGGCTGCGGTGCCGTACAGGAAGAACTCGTACCACTCGACGACGGTGCCGGCCATCGAAGCGGCGACTACGCGCTTCAGCCCGGTCGGGACCGTCCGAGGTTCCTGGTCACGCATCGCACACTCCTGCCTGAGATGTGATGGCCGGCACAAATCTGTGTGCGAGTATTCATGCACTTAACCGCACGTGCAATGGGCAAATCTGCACGACATATCTGCAAAAATGCACATATGGTTGATGCGCCGCCGGCCTCGTCGGGCCGCCGCCCCAGCGCCGACGATCTGTTGGTGCTGCTCGCCGTCGGCCGGTCCGGGCGCTACAGCACTGCGGCCGAGGAACTCGGGCTCAACCACACCACGATCTCGCGGCGCATCGCCGCGCTCGAACAGTCGATCGGGGGCCGGGTGCTCGCGCGTGTCGGCGGCGGTTGGGAGCTCACCGACCTCGGCCGCGCGGCGCTGTCCGCCGCCGAAACCGTCGAGTCGGCGGTCCGCTCGCTGACCGTCGACACCGGCGGCGTGCGTGCGCTCGAAGGCGTCGTGCGGATATCGGCGACCGACGGATTCAGCGCGTACATTGCCGCGCCTGCCGCCGCGCAGGTGCAGCGCACACATCCCAAGGTGGCGGTGGAGATCGTGGCGACCACCCGGCGCGCCACTCAGCAGCGGTCCGGGCTCGATGTCGAAGTGGTGGTCGGGGAGCCAAAGGTTCATCGCGCCAAGGCGATTCGGCTCGGCGACTACTGCCTCGGGCTCTACGGCTCACGCGACTACCTCGCCGAACATGGGACGCCGACGAGCGTCGCAGACCTCGCGCGCTTCCCGTTGGTCTACTTCATCGACTCGATGCTGCAGGTCGACGACCTGGACATCGCCACGAGCTTCGCGCCTGCGATGCGTGAATCAGTGACGTCCACCAACGTTTTCGTGCATGTGGAGGCGACCCGGGCGCACGCAGGCATCGGCCTGCTGCCGTGCTTCATGGCCGACCGTCATGACGATCTAGTGCGGGTATTACCTGACAAGGTGGCCATCCGGTTGACGTACTGGCTTGTCACCCGTGGCGAGACGCTGCGCAGACCGGAGGTCGCCGCCGTCGTCGACGCGATCCGCGAGCGGGTGGACGAACAGCGCGACGTGCTGTTGGGTCGGCGTTAACGTCGTGACATGCCGTTCATCGATCACCCAAAGGGCCGCGCCTACTACCGGCACTGGGCGGCCGCGGAACCGCGGGCGGCCGTCGTCTTACTGCACGGTTTCGGCGAGCACACCGGCGTCTACCACCGGTACGCCTTCGCGCTCAACGCGGCTGGCATCGACTTCTGGGCGGTGGACCAGTTCGGCCACGGTCTGAGCCCGGGCCCGCGCGGTGACTTCGGATCGATCGAGGACAGCGCCGCGCTCGCCGACACCCTGACCGAACTGGCCGAGCGGGACGGCCCCGGGCTGCCGCTGATCGCGCAAGGCCATTCCTTCGGCGCGGTTGTCACACTGTTTCGCCTGCTGGACCACGCCGACCGTTACCAGGCGGGAGTCATATCGGGTGCCCCGCTGATTCCGATCCCCGAAATGCTCGACGCCGATACGTCGTTCGATCTGGATCCCGGCTGGCTGTCGGGCGATCCGTTCTACCTCGATTCGCTGGAGAACGACCCGCTGGCCTTCGTCGACGCCGACGGGAAACCGTTGGCGCGCGAACTCGACAAGGCCTGGGACCGGTTCGGCGGCGATCTGCCGAAGCTCGCGGTGCCGACGCTCGCCGTGCACGGCGCCAACGACCCGATCGCACCGGTAGACGGTGTGCGCGCCTACGCCGAGGAGATCGAGTCGTTGCAGTTGGTCGAGTTCCCCGGCGCGCACGACATCCTCAACGAGACCGTCCATCGCGAGGTCGCGGCGACGGTCATCGACTTCATCGAAGCGCGGGCCGGTCTACGTCAATAGTCGTGGCTCCTCGGCGTTTGCTGTGGCAGACTGCCTGCCAGATCGTGACGAGGAGCGATGAGTGGGGCCCGAGGAAGATCCACCGCAGCGAGGCGGTCCGTCGGACGACGAAACGCGCGCGCCGGCTGACAAGGCGGACAAGCCGTCCGGTGGCAGCATGCGGTTTCAAGATCCCGCGACCACCCGCCCGAGACCACCGACCGTCGGCGAGACGCGCGCCCGAGAAAAAGCCGAACGTGAACGCAAAGCTGCTGAGCGCGCGCGGTTCGAGGCCAACGTCAGGCGGTATCACCGCAACAGACGGTTGATCGGCGGCGCCGCTGTCGTCGGTGTGGTGGGTGTTGTTGCGGCGCTGGGCTATTGGGCATTGTCGCCACGCACCGTCAATGCGCAGTGCGTGCAGGAGGACGGCTCCGGCGGCCCCATCGTCGTGCCTGACAGCTACTGCAGCGGCCACTCGGGCGGTTCCGGCGGCCTGTTCATCTACAGCGGTCACCAGTACCGGTACTACTACGGCAGCAGCGGGACCGTCGGATCACGTCCCGTGGGCGGCACGACGGTCATGCCCAAGGACACCACCGTCAAGACGTCGTCGGGCACCACCATCCAACGCGGCGGTCTCGGCACCAAGTTCTCGGGCAGCGGCGGCGGCTGAGCAGCGAGTGAAACGCCTGAGAACAGAACGACGGCCGAATTGGCAGTCGATCGTGGAAGCACAGGGACTCGTGTTCGGCACTCCCGCGCTCGACCCGTCGGGCGCGGACCGCGTCTACTGGGACGAGTCGGTGTTCTACGAGTTCGAGATGGACGAAGTGCTGGCGCTGGAGGCTGACGTCGAACTACTCCATTCCATGTGTTTGAACGCGGTCGAGCAGGTCGTGCTGATGGAGCGGTACGCGGATTTCGGTCTGCCGGAATGGAGTTGGCAGCCGATCGCCGAATCGTGGCGGCGTTCCGACCCGTATGTCTACGGGCGGTTCGACCTGCGGTACGACGGTGGCTCACCGGCCAAACTGTTGGAGTACAACGCCGATACCCCGACGACGTTGCTGGAATCTTCTGTGCTGCAGTGGCATTGGCTGCAGGACAAGTTCCCCGATTTCGACCAGTGGAACTCGTTGCACGAGCAGCTCGTGGACCGGTGGAAAGTCGTGCGAGAGTCGTTGCCGAGCAACGAACTGCACTTCTCCTGGTCGGGCGCCGAGCAGACCGGCGAGGACCAGATCACCACGACCTACATGCAGGAGACGGCAGCCGAAGCCGGGTTCGAGACGATCGCGCTGGAGATCGAGGACGTCGGTTGGGACACCGCGCTCGAGCGCTTCGTCGACCTGGAAGAGGCGCCCATCGACGCGATGTTCAAGCTCTACCCCTGGGAGTGGGTGCTCGACGACGAGTTCGGCAGGCACGTCACCTCCAGCCTGCCGAAGACGATGTGGATCGAACCGTTGTGGAAGACGCTGCTGTCCAACAAGGCGATCCTGGCGGTGCTGTGGGAGATGTATCCCGGACATCCGAACTTGCTGCCCGCGTATCTCGACGAACCCCACGAGCTCACCGAGTACGTCCGCAAACCCAAGCTGGGGCGCGAAGGCGGCAACATCACGATCGTCGGACCCGGTGTCGAATTGGCCACCGGCGGCATCTACGGCGAAGAGGGTTACGTCTACCAACTGTTCGACCCACTCCCGCTTTTCGACGACGTGCGACCCTCCATGGGGGCCTGGCTGGTCGGTGATTCCTCTGCGGGATTGGGCATCCGCGAAGCCGGCGGCCTGGTGACCGACGACCGTGCCGCCTTTGTCCCACACCGAATTCCGTTGACCAAAGGAAGCTGATCATGACGACCACCGTGCTGGCGCTCGAGTCGGAGTTCTGGAACACCGTCGGCAGGGGTGTCGGTGCGATGTGGCTGTACGCCGCGGTCGGGCTGGTGTTGATGGTGATCGGCTTCTACGCGATCGACCTGGCCACCCCCGGCCCCCTGCGCCAGATGGTCAAGCAGGGCAAGCCGAATGCCGTGATCATCTCGGCGGCAGGCATCATCAGCATGGCGTTCATCGTGGTTGTCGCGATCTACGGGTCCGGCGGCAAGCTGGCGGAGGGGTTGATCTCCACCGCGGTGTTCGGCCTCATCGGCATCGCCGCGCAAGTGGTGATGATGCGGGTTGCGACAATGGTTTTGGGCGTCGACATGTCGGCGAACCTGCATGCCGACGAGTTCCGCCACCCGATCCTGATGGTGGCGGCCGCACAGTTCGCGTTCGGCTTGGTGGTGGCGGTAGCGATCCTCTAGAGATCGAAGCCGCTTCCCTGGCCGGATCGCGGTTGATTGCGTGGCCGCCGGAAGATCCGCCACCACACCACGAAGCCAAGCGCAATCATGTCGACCACGACAAACGCGATGACGATCAGCACTATGGTGCTCACGGGCAAAGGTTACGTCGGTTGGCCGGCCCGCATACAGTGAAAACGTGAAGCTCAAGCGTGGGGATCGCTTCGCGCGGATGGCCACCGCAGTGGACACTCTCGAGCTACCCCTGGCCGTCTTCAAGACCTGCCCGTGGGAACCCCGCGAACTCGTCGCAACCGGACTGCGGCAGTGGCTGCGCTGCTGCGCACCCGCACTGTGGGACAACCAGGTGATCGGCATGCCGTCGCGCGCCGTCGACGAGGCGTGGCACGGGCTGAATCTCTGCACGGCACGCTATTCGGCGTTCTGCGAAGCCGCCTACGGCAGATTCCTGCACCATCGTCCCGACGGTGGCGCACCGCCGTCCGCGACTGTCGACCCGATCGACGAACAACTCGGCAGGACCGTCATGGCGTGGACGCTGGTGGCGCGGCCGGGCGAGGAATGTGTGCTGTGGGATCTGGACGCGCGGCTGGGACTGGACGAACCGCGGGGCGTCGACTCCGCCCGCGTCGCAGCGATCCAAAGTAGGGTGGCCTCGTGCTGAAGAAGGCGTTCGGGGTGGCGGTCGCGATGGCGGCGGCCGCTTTGTTCGCAGCGCCCGCGCACGCCGATCCCGGTGACAACCCGTGCGAGTTCGCGATCAACTATTTCTGCAAGTTCCTGCCGATCGCCCCCGACCTGGAGGGCGACGTCGACCTGACCCAGCAGCAGCCCGTCGACCCGAACGCGCCGCCGCCCGATTCTCTGCCGGCGGCTGATCCGTGTGCGGCGGGCTGTATCTAGAGCCAGGTGTCGTCGGTGGTGGCGGTGAGGAACGCCTCGAGGTCGTCACGCCACTGCGCGGGAGTGTTCTTGTCCGGCTCGATACCGGTGTACTCGCCGCGGTAGAACAGCAGCGGCCTCGGTTTCTTGTGCGGCACATCGGACAACGAATGCACCGCGCCGAACACCACGTAGTGGTCGCCACCGTCGTGCACCGAATGCACGGTGCAGTCGATGTGCGCCAACGTTCCTTCGATGATCGGCGAGCCGAGTTTCGACGGATGCCAATCGAGTCCGGCGAACTTGTCCGACTCCCTGGAGCCGAATCGTGCCGAGACGTCCTTCTGCTTCTCGTGCAGAACGTTGACACAGAAGTGCCCGCTGGCCTCGATGGCCTGCCATGACCGGGAAACCTTGGTGGGGCAGAACAACACCAGCGGCGGATCCAACGACAGCGCGGCGAACGACTGACAAGCGAAGCCGATCGGCGCACCGTCGTGCAAGGTGGTGATCACCGTGATACCCGTGCAGAACTGACCGAGCACATTGCGGAATGTGCGCGGATCCAGTGGCTCCCTGGTCACTACTTGAAGCCGACGCTGAAGTCGTGACCCCAAAGGCTGACCGCGGTGCTCTCCCGGGCAACCCAGGCGTCGTCTTCGACTTCGAGTCCCTCGCAACCGAATTCGATGTCGAAGCCGCCGGGAGTCTTCATGTAGAAGGACAGCATCTTGTCGTTGACATGCCTGCCGAGGGTGGCCGACATCGGCACCTTGCGGCGCAGCGCGCGGTCAAGGCACAGCCCGACGTCGTCGGCGCTCTCCACCTCGACCATGAGATGCACGATCCCGCTTGGGGTTTCACCCGGCATGAACGCCAGGCTGTGATGGCGCGGGTTGACGCCGAAGAACCGCAACCACGCGGGCGGCCCGTCGGCGGGCCTGCCAACCAGTTGCGGTGGCAGTCGCATGGAGTCACGAAGGCGGAAGCCCAACACGTCGCGGTAGAAGTGCAGCGACTCGATGTCGTCTCTGGTGGTGAGCACCACGTGCCCGAGACCCTGTTCCTCGGTGACGAACTTGTGCCCGTAGGGACTGACCACCCGCCGGTGCTCTAGCGCGGCGCCGTGGAACACCTCCAGGCAGTTGCCCGACGGATCCTGGAAGCGGATCATCTCGTCGACGCGGCGGTCGGCCAGTTCCGCTGCGGTGGCCTCCTTGTACGGAGTGCCCTCCAGGTCAAGCCGGTTGCGGATGTCCTGCAGCCCTTCGGCGTTCGCGCATTCCCAGCCGGACTCGAGCAGTCGGTCATTCTCGCCGGGGACGATCACCAGCCGTGCGGGGAACTCGTCCATCCGCAGGTACAGCACACCTTCGGTGGCCCCCTTGCCCTCGACCATGCCGAGGACCTTCAGCCCGTACTCCCGCCAGGCCGCGACATCGGTCGACTCGATCCGCAGATAACCCAACGACCGGATGCTCATCACTGGCCTCCCAAGAAATCGATGGTCAGCTTGTTGAACTCGTCGAACTTCTCCAACTGGGCCCAGTGCCCGCACTGCCCGAACACGTGCAGTTGCACTCGCGGAATCTGCTTGAGTGCCACCAGTGCGCCGTCGAGCGGGTTGACGCGGTCCTCCCGACCCCAGATCAGAAGTACCCGTTGGCGCAGCTTGTACACCTCGCGCCACATCATGCCGAGTTCGAAGTCGGGGCCCGCGAACGACTTTCCCATCGCCCGAGTTGCGGCCAGCGACTCAGGCGTGCTGGCGATGGCGAAGCGTTCGTCGATCAACTCCGGCGTGATCAGCTTCTGGTCGTACACCATGATGCGCAGGAACGCCTCTAGGTTCTCCCGGGTCGGCTCGTAGGAGAATTTGCCGAGCAGCTTGACGCCTTCGGTGGGGTCGGGTGCGAACAGGTTCACCGACAGCCCGCCGGGGCCCATCAGCACCAGCCGGCCCGCACGGTCGGGGTTGTCGAGCGCGAATCGGACCGCCGTGCCGCCGCCCAGCGAATTGCCAACCAGCGCAGCACGTTCGATGCCGAGATGGTCGAACAGGTTGAGCAGGGCGGTGGCGCTGTAGCGGTTGTACTGCTCGTGCTCGGTGTGCTTGTCGGAATGACCGTAACCCGGCTGGTCGACCGCGAGCACATGAAAGTGCCGCGCCAGCACGCCGATGTTGCGGCCGAAGTTGGACCAACTCGACGCGCCGGGCCCGCCGCCGTGCAGCAGCACGATCGTCGGGCCGCTGCCAACGCCGGCTTCGTGATAGTGCAGCCGCATGTCCTCGCGCACCTGTGCATAGCGGGACGTCGACTCGAAGGTGAGCTCTTGCTGTTGAGCGGTTTCGGCGGCGAACGACGTCATCAGACCATCGTGTCCTGCGGGGGCAGGCCGAACTCGTTGTTGCCGAAGATCAGGTACGCGCGCTCGGGATCGTTGGCGGCGTGCACCCGGCCGGCGTGTGCGTCGCGCCAGAAACGCTGCACCGGAGCGTCGTTGTTCAATGCGGTGGCGCCGGACGCCTCGAACAGCCGGTCGATCGACGCGATGGCACGACCGGTGGCGCGCACTTGGTCGCGGCGGGCGCGGGCGCGCAGCTCGAACGGAATCTCCTTGTCCGCCTTCAGCAGTGCGTACTCGTCGCCGACATTGCCGATCAGCTGACGCCACGCGGCGTCGATGTCGCTGGCCGCTTCGGCGATGCGCACCTTCGCGAACGGGTCGTCCTTGGCCTTCTCACCAGCGAACGCCGCGCGCACCCGCTTGCCCTGATGCTCGACGTGAGCGTCGTAGGCGCCGTAGGCCATGCCGACGATCGGAGCCGAGATAGTCGTCGGATGCACTGTGCCCCACGGCATCTTGTACACCGGCGCGGTGTTGGTCTGCAGACCGCCCGCCGTACGGTCGTTCATCGACTTGTAGGACAGGAACCGGTGCCGCGGCACGAACACGTCCTTGACCACGATGGTGTTGCTGCCGGTGCCCCGCAGCCCGACCACATGCCAGACGTCGTCGATGCGGTATTCGGTGCGCGGAATCAGGAAGCTGCCGAAGTCGACGGGCCTGCCGTCCTTGATGACCGGGCCGCCGAGGAACGCCCACGTGGCGTGGTCACATCCAGACGACCAGTTCCACGAGCCGTTTACCAGGTAACCGCCGTCGACGACGGTACCCGCACCCATCGGCGCATACGACGAGGAGATGCGCACCGACGGATCGTCGCCCCACACCTCTTCCTGGGCTTGCTGGTCGAACAGCGCCAGGTGCCAGTTGTGCACACCGATGATCGAGCTGACCCAGCCGGTCGAACCGCAGGCCGTGGCGATGCGGCGCACCGCTTCGTAGAACACCGTCGGGTCACACTGCAGACCGCCCCACTGCTCGGGCTGCAGCAGCTTGAAAAAACCGACCTCGTCGAGTTCGGCCACGGTCTCGTCGGGCAGCCGTCGCAAGTCTTCGGTGGCCTGAGCGCGCTTGGCGATCAGCGGCAACAGGTCGTCAATGCCGGCTAGGACCGACTGCACGTCACCCTGTTCAATGGACGTCACTGGATTTGCCTCCCGACGGTACGGACTTCAACTGAGATTAGAACACGTTACGATTTGTGTCGAGCAGGGTATTCCTGCAGCGGCTGGACCTGGGCACATGCATTTCTGTAACCTGTTCTAGTTATCGCTCACAAGAAGGGTGCGCAAGTGACTGACGAGCCGCTCGGTAGCCACGTGCTCGAGCTGCAAGTCGCCGAGGTCGTCGAGGAGACTTCCGACGCGCGATCGCTGGTGTTCGTGGTGCCCGACGGAGCCGACATTCCGGCGGACCGGCTCCGCTATTCACCGGGACAATTCCTGACGTTGCGGGTGCCGAGCGAGCGCACCGGATCGGTGGCGCGCTGCTACTCGCTGTGCAGTTCGCCGTTCACCGGCGACCCGATGACGGTCACGGTCAAGCGCACCTCCGACGGATACGCGTCGAACTGGCTCTGCGACAACGCACATGCCGGGATGAAGATCCACGTGCTGGCACCGTCGGGCACGTTCGTGCCGAAAACACTCGACCAGGACTTCCTGTTGTTGGCTGCAGGCAGCGGCATCACCCCGATGCTGGCGATCTGCAAGTCCGCCCTCGCCGAGGGCAGCGGCAAGGTGCTGCTGATCTACGCCAACGAGGACGAGAACTCGGTGATCTTCGCGGGCGCGCTGCGTGAGCTGTCGGCGAAGTATCCCGACCGGCTCACGGTCGTGCACTGGTTGGTGTCGGTGCAGGGCTTGCCGAACGCGGCGGCGCTGGCCGCGTTGGCGGGTCCGTATATCGGCCGCGACGCCTACATCTGCGGGCCGGGCCCGTTCATGGCCGCTGCCGAAGAAGCGCTGAAGAACTCCGGAGCGCCCGCCGACACCATCCACATCGAGGTGTTCAAGTCGTTGGAGTCCGATCCGTTCGCAGCTGTTGTGATCGAGGAGGACGACAGCGACGAGGGCCCCGCGACCGCGATCGTCACGCTCGACGGGGAACGGCACGAGGTGCGGTGGCCGCGCAACGCCAAGCTGCTCGACGTGCTGTTGGACAAGGGTCTCGATGCGCCGTTCTCCTGTCGTGAGGGCCACTGCGGCGCGTGCGCGGTGCTGAAGAAGAGCGGCGAGGTCGAGATGGAAGTCAACGACGTGCTCGAGCAACAGGATCTGGACGAGGGGTTGATCCTGGGCTGCCAGGCCCGTCCGCGGTCGGATTCCGTCGAAGTCACCTACGACGAGTAGACGAACGGATACCTTGCTGACGATGAACCGGCTCACAGCAGCGAGTGCGGCAGCACTGGCAACCGCGGTGCTCGTCTCGCCCGCGTCCGCGACGGCCGCGGCCAACTCCGCCGTCACCTCGATTCCGGTCGATCCCGCGACCCAGATCGAGATGCACGTCAATGCCGACTGCACGGCCGGCCGATGCACGTTCAGCACGACGGCGAACCTGCTGACCCCGGATGGCCCGACGGGATTCCCCGGCGACGCGTGGTCACGGCAGACCATCACACTGCGTAGCTCGTCACGCAGCGTCTGGCAGGAGGCCACCTACAGCGCGCCGTCCGGCATGCCCCGCGACAACAAGGGCCAAAATCACGACAACGTGCTGTCGAAGCTCTACAAGTCGCTCGACGACGTCGAGATCTCCATCACCACCTTCGGCGGCGGACCGATCGAGCGCTACACGATTGACGGCGAGTCCGTGCCAACGGATTGGCGTACGGGTCAACCGAATACGCAGGCCGACTTCATCGCGTGCTCACAGATCCAGGTGGTCTACGGCGGGGTGAACCTGACCACGCCGTCCGCATGCGCGCAGACCACATTCAGCTAGCTTCCCGGTCGGCCGATCAACCCGCAGGACCATGAAATTCAATGCCAGACCGATTCGTCGAACGCGTTCAGCGTGACCGCCACCATCGAGAAACATCCGACGAGGAACACGATTTCGGCGGCGCCCCCCTCACCGAACTCAGAGACCACCGCACGGTATGTGGTCTCCGGCAACAACCCGCCTCGATTGAGAGCCGCTGCCATGTCATATGCGACCGCTTCAGCGCGCCTCAAGGTACCGGGCCGCTCGCCGGCAGCAACCGTTGCGATTGTGTGCTCGGACAGTCCGGCCCGCCGCGCGAAGTACTCGTGTCCGTGCATCTCGAAATGGGCACCGAACTTCGCGGCCGTCACGAGAATGACCAACTGATGGATATCTGCAGGTAGCACGGAGTGCTCCCACAACGATCTGTTGAACGCCCACGCATGCCGTCCAAACGACGGAAAATGTAGCCAACCATTGAAGGGACCGATCAGCGCGCCGTCTCGGCGTCGCGCGATCAGCTCACCGAAGTTCGCCTCGATTACAGCGGCCATGTCGTCGTAGAGCAGGCGCTGCTCATCGCTGAGACGGTCGGGTGGAATGGCTGGCAAACGCATGCACCGAGCAAACCGCCGAAGCCCGCTGAGAGTCCACGACTTCTCAGCCACGACTGGTAGGCAGTTCTTCGCATCGCAGGTCAGCCCCGACTTAAGCTCGGTCCATGGAACTGCGGCAGCTGCGCTACTTCGTCGCCGTCGCCGAGGAATTGCACTACGGCAGAGCCGCGGAACGGCTGCACATCTCAGGTCCCGCGTTGTCGCAGCAGATAATCGCGCTGGAACGCGAGCTCGGGGCCGAGTTGTTCGTCCGCGATCGTCGCAGCGTTGCGCTGACCGATGCGGGACGGTCCCTGCTCGACGATGCGCGCAGAATGCTCGCGCTGGCCGAGGACGCCCGTCAACGCCTGCGTCGCACAGCAACCGAGGCGACACCGCTTCGGATGGGTTACGTCAGTTGGTTACCCGACGACATCACTGCTCTGCTGGCACCGACGGCCCCGGTGCGAGTCGATGAGTGGGTGCTGCCCTCGCATGCCCAGGCCGACCGTGTCGCCGAAGGCAGCCTCGATCTCGCGATTGCATGGGTCGATCGGATTGAAGCCGAAACACGCGGGCTTGCAGTTCATCTCGTCCGAGCAGAGCCTCTACACGCGGTACGACCCGGTTCGGCGATGCAAGTGCCTGCTGCGCGCGTCACCGTGCTGACCGATCCAGGCGGCCCGACTTGGTCGTCGTGGAACCGCTTCATCCAGCAATTCGCCGTCGACACGGGCGCGCGCGCCATACCCGTCGAGGATGGCGGCATCACCGGTGACGCGTTCTACGCGCATGTGCGACGACTTCGGGTGCCTGTGCTCGAGTCGCCGAAACGGCACACGTCGACAATGCCGCCGCGGCTGGGGCAGTGCGAGGTGACCGATCCGGTTCCGCTGTGGACGTGGTCGCTGCTGCACCGGGCACACGACGACCGCCCGGCTATCGCGCACGTCGTCGAGTCCGTGATCGCGTTCGCTGAAAGCCGAAACTGGCGCATCGCCCCGGCAGGTGACTGGTGGGTGCCGGCGGGCGACCCGCACCGCACCACCCTCGGTCCGTAGACCTGTGGTACGAAGTTCCACCGACCACAGGTAAGCATTTGGTCGTGGCGGCGCTGTTCCGCGAACAGTTGACTAAAAGCCATGACAGACAAGCACATTGTGGATGAGCTGGCCCAGTGGGTGACTGAGGCGGCTGCGGTGGACATCGACGCCGATTCCATGTGGCTACTCAAGCGCAACGTGCTCGACAGCATCGCTTGCGCGATCGGTGCACTCGATGGAGAACTGATCGGTCCGATCCGCGCGCACGCCGAGAAGTTCAGTTCCCGCCCCACCGCGACCTTCATCGGAGGCGGGCGAGCATCGGTCGATCAGGCGGCATTCTTCAACGCCGTGCTGGTGCGCTATCCCGACCTGTTGGACACATTCCTGACACCAGGCGGCCTCTGCCATCCGGCGGACAATTTCGGTGCAATCTTCGCGATGGCCGAGCACGTTGACGCCAGTGGTCTGGATTTTCTGCTCGCCCTTGCGGTGGCCTATGAGATCCAGTGCCGGTTCAGCGCTCAGGTCCCCGTCATGGCCCGCGGGCTGAATCACGCTCTGCAACTGGCGATGTCGTCATCCGCTGGGTCGGCAAAGCTCCTCGGTCTTGACGCCGCCCGCACCGCGTCGACCATCGCCGCCTCAACAGTCGACAACGTGTCGCTGGCCGCAGTGCACGCCGAACCGGTTTCGAACTGGAAGGGCATCTCGCCGGCGATGACCGGCATGCGAGCGGTGTACACAACACTACTGGCTGCTCGCGGAATCACCGGTCCCCGTGCGCTTTTCGACGGCCCGAACGGGCTCGAGTTGCTCTTCGACCAAGGTATCGACATGCGCACCGCCGATCGATCCTTGACAGCGGTGAGGCAGACCTACCTCAAGCAGTACTGCTCACTGATTCACGGCCAGGCCATCATCGATGCGACGCTGGCGATTCGCAACGAGTACCGACTCAACGGCCGCGATGTCGCCTCGGCGACACTCGAGGTGTTCCAGGGCGCTTTCGATTTCGCGGGTGGCGGCAGCTACGGCGATAAGGAGCATCCGTCGACCAAGGAGCAGGCCGACTACAACCTGAAATATCTGACCGCCGTCGCACTGCTCGATGGACAGGTCGGACCCGAACAAATCGAAACCGAGCGCGTCAACCGTGGCGACGTGCAGGACCTGCTGTCTCGTGTTGACGTCAAGCCCGCACCGGATCTCACCGCGGCCTATCCCGGACGGACCGCTGCCCGCGTGCACGTCGAGACGCACGATGGGCGGACACTGTCACGCGAGCAATCGGACTTCGAAGGTTCGCCGACTCAACCGATGTCCTGGGACCGGGTGGTCGAGAAGTTCGACTGGCTGGCCGAGCCGTTCGCTGACCACGCGTTGCGAGACGACATCGTCACGGCCGTCAACAACCTCGAACGCATACCGATCTCGGAACTTGCCGGCCTGCTCTCCGCGGTGAGCCCGACGGCCAGGAGTCGGCGCACCAGGGGGCGAATGTAACCTCCATTGACATACAGACAGCCGGTACGTAAGTTGCATACCACCCGTATGTAACTGAGAGGAGCCGTCATGCGCGATCTGTTCCACCGCTACGCCGACGTCTGGGGCAGCCACGATCCCGACGCAATCATTGCCCTGCACACCGACGACACCCGCTTTCACGCTCACATCGGCCAAGAACCTGCACACGGCAAGGCAGCGGTTCGTCAAGCGTTCGCCGACCTCTTGGCCCAGTTCCCCGATCTCGGCTTCGAACAGGTCTCGCTCATCACCGGCAGCGACTTCTGGGTGGTGGAGTGGATGATGACCGGCACTCTCGCGGCGACGGGTGCGCAGTTCGAGGTCGACGTGATCGACCTGATCACGGTCGAAAACGGCCGCGTCAGAACAAAAGACAGCTATCTAGACGCGGTTTCGATGCAGGCGCAGCTCGGCCTGGCGGTCGCGCAGTGACCGCCGCTTCCACGGCTTCCACCGCCGAGTTCGTCGAATTCTTCGCCGTGGGTTGGAAACTCGGTGCCGGCGACGCCGACGGTTTCTTCCGGCACTTCGGACCGCGCATGCACCCCGACACCGAACTGATTCAACCCATCGCACCACCCGCGCGAGGGCCAAACGCGTTGCGGGAACTGTTCGGACCGCTGTTCAAGGCAGTGCCTGACCTGACCGGCGAGCTGAACCGATCGGGCGAGACCGCCGACGGCGTGTTCATCGAGCTGACCTTGCGCGGCCATCTGGGTGGCAAGCCCGTCGAGTGGACCGTTATTGACCGAATCATCCTGCAGGACAACCTGATTCGCGAGCGGCGGTCGTACTTCGACCCAATGCCGCTCCTGAAGGCGGTAGCTCTGCGCCCGCGCGCCGCGCTGCCGCTGCTGCTCAGCCTCTTCCGGAACCGGCGCTAGGGCTTCGGCGTCAGGCAGAACTCACCCACCAAGGTGGCTCCATCCGGACCCTGCACAGGCGCTTTGGCCGGAGCGGCGGGGTGAACCTCACCACGGAAACCGCGTGCGCGCAGACCACATTCATCTGACCGCCCCCTGCGCGAGCGGTACTCAGCGCGGCAGGCCCAGCAGGCGCTCGCCTGCCATCGTGAGCAGGATCTGCTCGGTACCGCCCGCGATGGTCAGGCAGCGGGTGTTGAGGAAGTCGTGTACTTCCTTGTTCTCGACGATGCCGGCGCCTTGCGAGATGTCCATCCGGAACTCCGAGAGCGCCTGGCGGTACCGGACGCCAATCAGCTTGCGCGCGCTGGCCTGTGGGCCCGGATCCTGGCCGCCGAGGATCAACTGCGCGATCCGCTGATCGAGCAGCGACCCCACCTGCGCGGAGCGAATGAGTTCTCCGAGTTGGTCGGCGACCGCGGGATCGACGTCGAGTTCGCCGACGGTGCGGAGCAACTCCTCCATCGGGTTGCCCAGTGCGGTGCCGTGCGCCATCGCGACACGCTCGTTGGCCAGGGTGGTGCGCGCCAACCGCCAACCGTCATTGACCTGCCCGACGACCATCTCGTCGGGCACGAACACGTCGTCGAAGAAGACCTCGTTGAACAGATTGTCACCGGTGATCTCGCGCAGCGGACGGATCTCGATGCCCGGCGATTTCATGTCGATGATGAAGTACGTGATGCCCTTGTGCTTCGGCGCCTCCGGATCGGTGCGCGCCAAGCACACACCGAACTGCGCCCAGTCCGCTCGCGACGTCCACACCTTCTGCCCGGTGAGCTTCCAGCCCCCGTCGGCGCGAACCGCTTTCATCCTCAGCGACGCCAGATCCGAGCCGGCACCTGGCTCGCTGAACAGCTGACACCAGAACAGCTCACCGGTCAGCGTCGGCGGTACGAACCGCCCGATCTGCTCTGGGCTGCCGTGTTCGAGGATCGTCGGCGCGGCCCACCACCCGATCACCAGATCCGGCCGCACCACACCGGCTTTCGCCATTTCCTGGTCGATCAGCAGCTGCTCGGCGGGGCTCGCTTCGCGGCCGTACGGTCGCGGCCAGTGCGGCGCGAGAAGCCCGGACTCCGCAAGCGCCGCCTGCCGCTTCTCGGCGGGCAGCGCCGCGATTTGGGCTACCGTCGAAGCGATTTCAGGCTGCAGGTCGGCCACCGATTCCAGATCGATGTGCAGGTCGCGGCGCACCCCGTCGCCGGTCAACGCGGCCACCCGCCGTAACCAACGCGACAATCCGCCGAGGAACTGCGAAATCCCGTACGCGCGACGAAGATACAGATGCGCGTCGTGTTCGAAGGTGATCCCGATACCACCGAGCACCTGGATGCAGTCCTTGGCGTTCGCTTTGGCCGCCTCGATCGCGGTGGCCGCCGCCACAGCGGCAGCGATCGACAGTTGGCTGCCATCGGAATTCGCGACCGCGGCCGCGGCGTCCCTGGCGGCCACCGAAATCTGTTCGGAGCGCAGCAGCATCTCCGCGCACATGTGCTTGATCGCCTGGAAGCTGCCGATCGGCTTACCGAACTGCTCGCGCACCTTCGCGTACTCGGTGGCAGTCTGCAGCGTCCAGCGGGCCACCCCCGCGGCCTCGGCGGCCAGCACCGTCGCGGCCAGATCCGTCACCCGCTGCGCGTCGACGTCCAACACGTCCGCGGCCGCCGACTCCAGCACCGCCCGCGCCAGCGGGCGGGAGAAGTCCGTGGCCTTCACCGGTTCGATCGTCACGCCAGCCGCGCTCGCGTCGACGAGCAGCCACCTGTCCCCCGCGGGAAGGATCAGCACCCCGGCCGCGTCAGCGCCCAGTACGTACTCCGCGGTGCCGGTGACCTGATCGGCGTCGTAGCGCAGATCGGCCGACAGAGCGACGCCTGCGGTCCGCTCCCCCGACGCGAGCGCCTCGAGCAGCTTGGCGTGCGGTTCGCCGAGCACCAGCGTGGCCAGCGCGGTGGTGGCGACCGGGCCGGGCACCATCGCGGCGGCGGCCTCGTCGACCATCGCGCACAGGTCCTCGGCCGTGCCGTCCGCACCGCCGAACTCCTCGGGCAGTGCGACGCCGAACGTGCCCAGGTCGGCAAGGCCCTGGTAGGGGGTGCGCCACGCGTCAGCGTCACCACGCTCGACCGCACGCGCGGTCTCCACAGCGGCCGAGCTGGACGCCCAGCTACGGACCAGATCGCGCGCGGCAAACTGCAAGTCGATGATCGTGGCCGACACCGTAGACTCCTACCTTCGGGCGAGAAGTGCGTGCTTCTCACTAGAACGTGTTCTAATAGTGCCAGCGTTCGACCGTCAAGTCGACCGCCATCGCAGCAGTACACGTCGGTGCCGCGGCAGCGCTGGGGTGAGAAAATTGAGCCGCGCATGCGTATCGTTTTCGACGCATACGCACGAACAAGGAGCAGTCGACCACATGTCTGGGACGTCGCAGCCGGCACAGCCCACGTCAGGTCCGGGCTCGGATTCGCGACCGCGCCAGGTGATGAACGTGGCCGTGCTGGCGGAGTCCGAGCTGGGGTCAGAGGCTCAGCGGGAGCGCCGCAAACGCATCCTGGACGCCACACTGGCCATCGCCTCGAAGGGTGGTTACGAGGCAGTACAGATGCGTGCGGTGGCCGAACGCGCGGATGTCGCCGTCGGCACCCTGTACCGCTATTTCCCGTCGAAGGTGCACCTGCTGGTATCCGCGCTCGGCAGGGAGTTCGAGCGCATCGACGCCAAGACCGATCGTGCCGCGTTGATGGGCGGCACGCCGTATCAGCGACTGAACCTGATGGTCAGCAAGCTGAACCGGGCGATGCAACGCAACCCGCTGCTGACCGAGGCCATGACGCGTGCGTTCGTGTTCGCCGACGCGTCCGCGGCCGGTGAGGTTGATCACGTCGGCAAGTTGATGGATTCGATGTTCGCCCGCGCCATGAGCGACGGCGAGCCGACCGAGGACCAGTACCACATCGCGCGGGTCATCTCGGATGTCTGGCTGTCGAACCTGCTGGCCTGGCTGACCCGGCGAGCGTCGGCAACGGACGTCAGCAAGCGACTCGATCTGGCCGTGCGTCTACTCATCGGGGACGGCGAGCACCCTAAGATTTAGCGGGTGGCATCGGAGCCGGATAGCCGGCGACATTCAGCAGGAGCGCTGCCTGTCGAACTCCAACGCGCGCTGGGCACCGTCGCGCGGGTGCCGCGCCTCTTGGTGGCCTGCGACTACGACGGCACCTTGGCGCCGATCGTCGCCAACCCCGATGACGCCCGTCCACTGACCGAATCGGCGGCCGCCCTTCGTGCGCTGGCCGCGCTGCCGTCGACGACGGCCGCGTTGATCTCGGGTCGCGCGCTGCGCGACCTCGCGACGCTGTCCCGGATGCCCGCCGAAGTTCATCTGGTGGGCAGCCACGGGTCGGAGTTCGACACCGGGTTCGTGCACGCCATCGACGATTCGGCCAAGGCGCTGTTGGGCAGGATCAAGGACGCCCTCGGCGCGATCGCGGCCGAGTACGCCGGTGTCACAGTCGAGATCAAGCCGGCCAGCGTCGCGCTGCACGTGCGCAACGCCGACCCCGACGATGCCAGGGAGGCCCTGGACAGGGCGCAGTCCGCCGCGATGCACTGGGACGCACAGGTGACCACGGGCAAGGCGGTGCTGGAGTTCGCCGTCATCCAGACCGACAAGGGGCAGGCGCTGGACATCCTGCGCCACCAGGAGGCGGCGTCGGCGGCGGTGTTCATCGGCGACGACGTCACCGACGAGAAGGCCTTCCGCCGACTGCACGGTCCCGACGTCGGCATCAAGGTGGGCGACGGTGAGTCGCTTGCCGGCTACCGCGTCGATTCGCCGGAAGACGTTGCGGCCGTGCTGGAATGCCTGCTCGAGGCGCGCCGCACCTGGCTGCTCGGCGGCCACAGCACGCCGATCGAGCGGTTGACGATGCTGTCCAACTCGCGCACGGTGGCGCTGCTGACACCGGACGCCGACGTGGTGTGGATGTGCCACCCACAGGCCGACTCCGCCGCGGTGTTCTCCCGACTACTCGGCGACGCCACCTCGGGCCATTTCTCGATCGGTCCGCAGCGGGAAGCGCTGCCGTTGTCGCAGCGCTACGTCACCGGCACGATGACGGCCGAAACACGTTGGGCGAGCTTGCTTGTCACCGATTACCTGTCACACGATGTCGGCGCGGGACGCACCGACCTGATCCGGGTGATCAGCGGACAGGCCAAGGCGGTGGTGGAATTCGCACCGCGCCCGGAGTTCGCACAGGCGCCCGTTCATCTGCAGGCGGACGCGGACGGACTACGCGTATTCGCCACCAACGACCCGATGGTGTTGCGCTCCCCTGGAGTCGAATGGGAGATCGTCCCGGACGGTTTGCACCAGACGGCGCGCGCCGTCGTCGACCCGTCGCAGGGCGCGGTGGTGCTGGAACTGCGGTGCGGTACCGAGGACCTGACGGAAAGCCCGGTCGACGCCGACTCGCGCCGTGCGCGTGCGGAAAGCTATTGGAGCGACTGGGTTTCCACGCTCACGCTGCCGTCGCTGAAGCCGGAGTTGATGAAGCGCTCGGCGCTGACGCTGCGCGGGTTGGTGCACGCCGACACCGGCGCGATCATGGCGGCGGCCACCACGTCGCTGCCCGAGGAGATCGGCGGGGTGCGCAACTGGGACTACCGCTACTGCTGGATCCGCGACGCCGCAATGACCGCATCGGCGTTGGTGTCCCTCGGGTCGACCGAGGAAGCCGAGGGGTACCTGCGCTGGCTGCACGGGGTGATCGAGACCATGCACGGACCCGAGCGGCTGCATCCGCTGTACGCGTTGTCCGGGGCGATACTGGGCCCCGAGGCGGTGATCGATTCGCTGCCCGGCTATGCGGGCTCACGTCCGGTTCGGGTCGGCAACGCCGCCAACGTGCAGGTGCAGTTGGACGTGTTCGGTCCTGTGGTCCAACTGATTTCGGATCTCTGTCATCGCCGGGTGGCCGACGGCGTTTCGAAGCCGTTGACGGACGCGGACTGGAATCTGGTCAGCGAGATGGTGTTCGCGGTCGAAAGCCGATGGATGGAACCCGACCACGGGATCTGGGAGATCCGCGGCAATCCCCGCCACCACGTCTACTCGAAGGTGATGTGCTGGTTGACGGTGGACCGCGCGTTGAAGCTGGCAACGGAATTCGGGCGGGTGGCGCCGTCCGGATGGGCGGCGCTCCGTGATGAGATCGCCGCACAGGTGCTCGAGCGCGGTTGGAACGACGAGGTGCGCTCGTTCACCGCCGCCTACGACGGCACCGACCTCGATGCGGCCACACTGCATATCGGCTTGTCCGGTTTGATCGACCCGTCGGATGAGCGGTTCGCGGCCACCGTTGTCGCGACCGAAGCCGAATTGCGCAGCGGCGCAACCGTTTACCGGTACCGCCGGGACGACTGCCTGCCCGGTACCGAGGGCGGGTTCCATCTGTGCGCCGCATGGTTGCTCGAGGCCTACCTGCTGGTCGACCAGCGTTCGCAGGCCGAGGCTCTGTTCGACAGGCTGGTCGCCGCGGCGGGGCCGACGGGGCTGTTGTCCGAGGAGTACGACCCGGTCGCCGAGCGCGCACTTGGCAATCATCCGCAGGCCTACAGCCACATCGGCCTGCTGCGCTGCGCGCAACTGCTGGACGGCTAGGCAGGCGCACCCGACGTGCGACCGCGCACGACTTCGGTCTCCAGCACGTCCATCACCGGCAGGCCGTCGCGCGGCGGATTGTGCAGTAGCTGCCCGGCCCGCCTGCCCTTTTCCATGCTGGGCTGGACGACGGTGGTCAGGCCGCGGCGCAGCGCCTCGGGGATGCCGTCGAATCCGGTCACCGTCATCTGGCCGGGCACGTAGATCCCCCGCGCCCGCAGGTAGTCCATCGCCGAGATCGCGAGCACGTCGGCGGTACACATCAAGGCGGTGACGCGCGGGTTGGCCTCGAGCGCCACCTCGGCGGCCGCGCCACCCGACGTCGGCAGGTGCTCGTAGCTTTCCACCACGGTCAGCGACGAAGGATCCAGACCCGCATCGGTCATCGCGTCGTAGACGCCGTGGATGCGTTCGCGCTGGACGTGGAAATGCGGCGTCTGCACCCGCTCGGGATCGGCCACCGCTGGGCCGGGGCCGCCGTGCGGCCAATCCCGTCCCAGTCGCATGGTCAGCAGCGCGATCTCCCGATGCCCAAGTCCCAGAACGTATTCGGCGAGCTGTCGCATCGACCCCCGATCATCGATGGAAACCCGCGACGTGCCGGGCACGTCCTTAGGCTGATCCACGACGACGACCGGCAGATGCCGCTGCTGCACCACCGACAAATACGGGTCATCATCTGAGGCCGAGTACACCACGAACCCGTCGACACCGGCCGCCAGCACAGCCGCCGACCCGTCGCTGACGCTGCGGTTCGGCCCGATGGCCACCAGCAGCAGGCCCTGCCCGGCCTCCTCGCACGATTCGGCAAGACCGGCAACGAAATCCAGCGCGGCGGGATCGGAGAACGAATAGTTCAGCGGTTCGGTGATCATCAAGCCGACCGCACCGGCCTTGCGGGTGCGCAGCGAGCGGGCGACCGGATCCGGACCGGGATAGCCCAACCGCTTGGCGGTGGCCAATACGCGTTCGCGAAGATCGGACGACAGCTGATCCGGTCGGTTGTAGGCGTTGGAGATCGTGGTGCGCGAGACTTTCAGCTCGGCGGCCAACGAGGCCAGCGTCGCACGCCGTCTTGGCGTGGGGCTCCTCGACATGCTCCCCGAGGTTAGCGGATCAAGTTGGTAAAGCCCGGCAGCCGTGCGCTAGAGTAATTGGAAACGGTTTTCATTTGTATTTAGGAGTGTGCGATGCGCGCGATCACGGCAGCGGCGACTCTGCTGGTGAGCACGGCCCTGATCGGCGGGATGACCGGCTGCAGCCAGGGCAACAAGGCCGCCTCCGACCACCGGCCGTCGGTGGTCGCGTCGACGAATGTCTGGGGCAGCGTGGCACGCGCCGTCGCCGGCGACCACGCGTCCGTGCAGGCGATCATCTCCAATCCGGCTGACGACCCGCACTCGTTCGAGGTCACACCGGCCGACGCCGCGTCGATCTCCGACGCCTCCCTGGTGGTGTACAACGGCGGCGGTTACGACCACTGGGTCGACGACGTGCTGGCCACCCACAAGGACGTACCGGCCGTCGACGCGTACTCGCTGCTGTCCGCCTCCGTGCCGCGGCCCGCCAACGAGCACGTGTTCTACGACCTGGAGACCGCCAAGGAGGTCGCCAAGCAGATCGCGGCGAAGCTGTCGCAGGTCGACGCGTCGCACGCCGACGACTACAAGACCAACGCCGACCAGTTCTCCCAGCAGGCCGACACGATCGCCGCCGCCGAGCGTGCCATCGGCGCCTCCCATCCCGGCTCGTCCGTGGTGGCGACGGAACCCGTCGCGCACTACCTGCTGACCAACTCCGGGATCGTCGACAAGACGCCGGAGGGCTTCACCAAGGCGATCGAAGCCGACACCGACCCGTCGCCCGCCGACCTGGCCGCGCTGCTCGACTTGATCAAGAACCGCCAGGTGTCGGCGTTGGTGTACAACTCGCAGACCCAGACCAACGTCACCGAACAGATCCAGGCCGCCGCCCGACAAGCCTCGGTGCCGATCATCACGGTGACCGAGACGCTGCCCGCCGGCGTCGACTTCCTGACCTGGCAACGGCAGACCGTGGACCAGCTGGCCAGCCAGCTGGACAAGGCAGCACAGAGCACCCGATAAGTTCTCCTTGTGCCTGCTGACGTCGTCGCCGAATTGACCGGTGCCTGTCTGAAATTCGGCGATCGCGCGCTGTGGAACCATCTGGACCTGACCGTCCGCGCCGGCGAGTTCGTCGCTGTGCTGGGACCCAACGGCACGGGCAAGACGTCGCTTTTCAGGGTGCTGCTCGGTCAACTCGCGCTCAGTGCGGGCAGCGTCACGGTGACGGGGCAACCGGTGCGCACCGGCAGTGAGCGGATCGGTTACGTCCCCCAGCACCGGGCGGTGGAACGCGGAGGGTCGATGCGCGGCCAGGATCTCGTCGGCCTTGGCTACGACGGACATCGGTGGGGCGTGGCCAGTGTGCGGCGCACTGAAAGGGCGGCCAAACGCGCCGCGGTACAGCAGGCGCTCAAACAGGTCAACGGAATGCACCTGGCCGCGGTGCCGGTCGGCGTGATGTCCGGCGGCGAGATGCAGCGGGTCCGGATCGCGCAGGCGCTGGCGACCGATCCGGTGCTGCTGCTGTGCGACGAACCGCTGCTGAACCTCGACCCCGCCAACGCCCGCCTGGTGTCCGCGCTGATCGATCGGCGCCGCCGCGAAGCCGATACCGCGGTGCTGTTCGTCACCCACGAGGTGAATCCGGTTCTGCCGTACGTGGATCGGGTGCTGTATCTGGTCGACGGCCGGTTCCGGATCGGCGCCGTCGAAGAGGTGATGACGTCGGCGACGCTGTCCGAGTTGTACCGCGCCGACATCCAGGTGGTGAAGGTGGGCGGCCGCTACGTGGTGGTCGGCCAGGAGGACCACTCGGGCCACGCGAGCGGACACGAGCATGACTGACCGGCTCACCGACATGTTGTCGAAGCTGTTCTCGTTCGACGTCACAGCCGATCTGCTCGGCCGTGATTTCGTCCAGCAGGCGCTGCTGGCCGCCGCGCTGCTGGCACTGGTGTCCGGTCTGATCGGACCGTTCATCGTGATGCGCCAGATGTCGTTCGCTGTGCACGGGTCGAGCGAATTGTCGCTCACCGGAGCATCTTTCGCGTTGCTGGCTGGTTTCAACGTCGGCTTCGGCGCGCTACTCGGCTGCGGGTTGGCTGCGGTGCTGTTCGGCATTCTGGGGCAGCGGGCGCAACAGCGTGATTCGGCGATCGGTGTGGTGCTGGCGTTCGGACTCGGCCTCGCGGTGTTGTTCATCCACCTCTACCCCGGCCGTACCGGCACCAGTTTCGCGCTGCTGACCGGTCAGATCGTCGGCGTCGGCTACTCCGGTCTTGCGTTGTTGACCGTCGTCGTGGTGCTCGTCGTCGCCGTGCTTGCGGTGTCCTATCGGCCGTTGTTGTTCGCCACCGTCGATCCGGAAGTTGCTGCCGGACGCGGTCTTCCGGTGCGCGCATTGGGGATTGTGTTCGCCGCTCTGGTCGGCGTGACGGCAGCGCAGGGTGTGCAGATCGTCGGCGCCCTGCTGGTGATGTCGCTGTTGATCACCCCGGCGGCGGCCGCGGTGCGGGTGTTCGCCTCGCCGGCCGCCACGATCATCGCCTCGGTGGTGTTCGCCGAGATCTCGGCGGTGGGCGGGATCCTGTTGTCGTTGGCGCCCGGTGTGCCGGTATCGGTGTTCGTCACGACCATTTCGTTCGCAATCTTCTTGGTGTGCTGGGCGATCGGGAACCGCCACCGCGAGCGCGCGTCGGGCTGAACTGCCTCGAACCGGGAGCGCAGTACGTACGCTTCTGGTGATGGAGGCGCTGACCACATCACACTGGATTCCCGACGGCAGCGGTCCACCGTTGCTCGACAGTGTCACCGTCGGCAGCCGGCTGCGTGAGGTCGCCGCGCAGGTGCCTGACCGCGTCGCCCTCGTCGAGGGACTAGCCAAACCGGGCCGCCGCGAGTGGACCTACGCGCAGTTGCTCGCCGACGGCCAACGTTGCGCGCGTTGGCTGTTGCAACACTTTCGGCCCGGCGAGCACATCGCGGTGTGGGCGCACAACCTGCCGGAGTGGGTGATCGTCGAGTACGGCGCTGCGCTGGCCGGTCTGACACTGGTGACCGTCAACCCGAGCCTGCAGCCCGAGGAGGTGAAGTACATCCTTGGACAGTCGCGGGCGGCTGGGCTGCTGCACGTCGACGAGGTCAGAGGCAATCCGCTTGGCGCGCATGTCAAGGTCATCCGCCCGGATCTGCCCGACCTTCGGGAAGTGTTCCTGCTCGACCAACTCGACGAGCTGACCGCGAACGCGCCCGAGGTGACGCTGCCTGCCGTCGACGAGAACCACCCCGCCCAGATCCAGTACACGAGTGGCACCACCGGCTTCCCCAAAGGGGTGATGCTCCCGCACACGGCGATCGTCAACAACGCCCGCCTGTGGGTCGATCGGGTCGAGATACCCGACGGCGTCGGCATGCTGTTGCCGATGCCGCTCTTCCATACCGGCGGCTGCGTGATGGGCGTGCTGGGGGCGCTGGACCGCCGCGCGAAACTGGTGTTGATGCCCATGTTCGACCCGGGTGCGTTCCTCGAGCTGATCGAGTTGGAGCGGCCGTGGTATGCCGGCGGCGTCCCGACAATGATCATCGCCGCCATGGAGCACGAGGACCTCTCGCGTCGCGACCTGTCGTCGCTGCACTCGGTCGTGTCGGGTGGTTCGCAGGTGCCGGAGGCGCTGGTCAAGCGCGTCGAAAGCACGCTGGGTGTCGACTTCACCATCGTCTACGGCCAGACCGAGTGTTCTCCCGTGCTGACCAACACGTTTCCATCCGACAGTGCCGCCGACAAGGGTTCGACAGTGGGAAAACCGCTGCCGCACACCGAAATCCGCATTGTCGACCCGACGTCACTGGAGACGGTTCCGATCGGCTCGTCCGGAGAGCTCTGGGCCCGTGGCTATTTCACGATGCTCGGCTACTTCAACATGCCCGAGGTGACCGCCAAGACGTTGACCTCCGACGGTTGGGTGCAGACCGGCGATCTGGCGGTGCTGGACGAGCGCGGCTACTGCCGAATCGTCGGCAGGTGCAAGGACATGATCATCCGCGGCGGCGAGAATCTCTTCCCCGCCGAGATAGAAGAGGTCCTCTACCGTCATCCCGCCGTCGCGGAGGTGGCTGTGGTCGGGTTACCCGACGATCGCTGGGGTGAGGTGGTCGGCGCGTTCATCCGGCCACACGATCCTGCCGCGCCGCCGACCGCCGCCGAGTTGCGTTCCCATGTGCGGGCCCACATCTCACCGCAGAAGACACCGACGAGGTGGTATGCCGTCGACGGCTTCCCGCTCACCGGATCCGGCAAGATCCAGAAGTTCGCCATCCGCGAGGCGTGGCAGAAGGGCGCACACGACGGCGCCGAACTCGCCGACTAGCCGGTTTCGACGGGACGCGTTGAGTCCGAAGACCATTCGGACCACGAACCGGGATACAGCGAAGCGTCAACACCTGCTGCCGCCAGCGCCGCCACCACGACCGAAGCGGTGACGCCGGACCCGCAGTAGACCCCGACGGGTCCGTCGACGGCAGGCAACCGGTTCAGCGCGAAGGTGCCGTCGTCGCCCAGAAGCGCTGTGCTTGGCACATTGCGGGCGCCGGGAATGTGGCCCGCCACCGGATCGATGGGCTCCGTCTCCCCGCGGAACCGCTCGGGTGCGCGGGCGTCGAGCAGCACGTCGGCCGCGGCGGCCTGGTCCGCGATCAACGTCGGCAGCGCGCCGGCGTACAGGTCGTCATGCGGCACCCGCACGTCACCGGGTTCGGGTGTGACACTACCGGTTTCGAGCGGCCCTTTCCACGCGCGCAGGCCGCCGTCGAGGATTCGCACGTCGCCGATGCCCGCAGCGGTGAGCACCCACCACGCCCGCGCCGAACCTGCCCGGTTCCAGTCGTCGTAGACGACGACAGGGACGCCATGGCGCAGACCCCAGCGCCGCCCCGCGGCCACGAGATCGCGGCCAGAGGGAAGCGGATGTCGTCCGCGCCCCACCACGGTGTGATCGCTGAGTTCGTCGTCGAGGGAGACGTACACGGCGCCGGGCAGGTGGCCCTGTTCGTAGGCGGCCCTGCCGTCGGGCTCCGCCAGCTGCCAGCGCACGTCCAAGATCGTCAGCGGTTCGCCGGCGTTCAAGCGCCGAGCCAGTTCGGTCGCGGTGATCAACACCTTGTCGGGACTCACCGCATCGATAGTGCCACCTAAGCTGTCGGCCGTGACCGAGCACGCCTTCAGCGCAGCCGAGCGACGCGCCGTCTACCGCGTCATCGCCGAACGTCGCGATATGCGCCGGTTCGTGCCCGACGCCGTCGTGCCCGAGGAGGTGCTCGCCAGACTGCTGCGGGCCGCGCATGCCGCGCCGAGTGTGGGCCTGATGCAGCCGTGGCGGTTCATCCGAGTCACCGACGCGGGATTACGAACCCGCATCCACGCCATCGTCGAGGAGGAGCGGTTACGCACCGCCGAAGCGCTGGGCCCGCGCGGTGACGAGTTCCTGGCCATCAAGGTCGAGGGCATCCTCGAATGCGCCGAACTGCTCGTCGTGGCGCTCGGCGAGGGGCGGCAAGCCCACGTGTTCGGCAGGCGCACACTGCCGCAGATGGACCTGGCGTCGGTGTCCTGCGCGATCCAGAACCTGTGGCTGGCCGCTCGTGCGGAAGGCCTGGGGATGGGCTGGGTCTCGATTTTCGATCCAGCCCGGCTCGGCGCGCTGCTGACGATGCCGCAGGATGCGGAGCCCGTCGCGATCCTGTGCCTCGGGCCGGTGCCCGAGTTCCCGCCGCGCCCGCAACTGGAGATCGATCACTGGACGGTGGCGCGGCCGCTGACGGAATTCGTCTCGGAGAACGGCTGGCCCGCACCCGCACCGGCATAGGCTGGCAGCCGTGGCGACTGTGGATCTCAACGCGGATTTGGGTGAGAGCTTCGGCGTCTGGGGGCTCGGCGACGACGACGCGATGCTCGACCTCGTCACCAGCGCCAATGTGGCATGCGGCTTCCACGCCGGAGATGCCGTCACGCTGGCAAGAACCTGCCACGCCGCCGTCGAACGCGGAGTGCGGATCGGCGCTCAGGTCGGTTACCGCGATCTGGCGGGCTTCGGTCGCCGCTTCATCGACGTGCCGCCGGAAGAGCTGAAGGCCGACGTGATCTATCAGATCGGCGCGCTGCAGGCGCTGGCGAACGCGGCAGGTGGAACCGTCAGCTACGTCAAACCCCATGGCGCGCTGTACAACAGCATCGTCACCAATCACGGCCAGGCCCGGGCCGTCGCGCAGGCCGTGCGTGCCGTCGACCCCGATCTCGCGGTGCTCGGGCTGGCGGGCTCGGTGTTCTTCGCCGAGGCCCAGGAGCTAGGGCTGCGTACCGTGCCCGAGGCGTTCGCCGACCGCGGGTACCGGTCCGACGGACAGCTGGTTTCGCGCCGCGAGCGCAACGCCGTGCTGCACGACATCGAAGAGATCGCCGACCGGGTGGCGTCGATGGTGACCGCCGGCCGGGTCACCGCCGTCGACGGCTCCACCATTCCGATCACGGTGGAATCCATTTGCGTACACGGGGATTCGCCAGGCGCCGTGCAGATCGCCAACGCGGTGCGCGACCGGTTGATCGCGGACGGTGTCGAACTGAAGCCGTTTACTTAGTCTCGACGAACGGCAGCAGCGCCATCTCGCGCGCATTCTTGATCGCCGTCGCCACTTGGCGCTGCTGCTGAGGGGTCAACCCCGTCACTCGTCGTGACCGGATCTTGCCGCGCTCGGAGATGAACGTCCGCAGCAGATGCGTGTCCTTGTAGTCGATCGTCGTGACGCCGAGAGCCTTGAGTGGATTCTTTCTCTGCCGCTTGAGCTCTGGAAGAGGCGGCCGCCGTGTCCGTGACTTCTTGCCTGCCATCAGATACTCCAATAGCGCGTGGGTTCACCGATCGGATGTGCCGGGCAGTCTACCCAACCGCGCGGTTCGCCGAGCCTGATTGCGATCTTCGATGCCACGGCTATCAGCGCTCCTCGCGGAAGTCGACGTGACGGCGGACGACGGGATCGTACTTGCGCAGCACCAATCGGTCCGGATCATTACGCCGATTCTTGCGGGTGATGTAGGTGTAACCGGTGCCCGCCGTCGAACGCAGCTTCACGATAGGACGAATTTCGTTGCGCGCCATCAGATCTTGCCCCCATTGCGCCGGATACGGGCCACCACGGCCTCGATGCCGTCCCGGTCGATAACCTTGATGCCCTTTGCGCTGACGCGCAACTTGATGCGGCGGCCTTCGGACGGCAGGTAGTACGACTTGGTCTGGATGTTGGGGTCCCACCGCCTGCGGGTGCGGCGGTGCGAATGCGAAACGGTGTTGCCGAAGCCGGGGCTTCGGCCGGTGACCTGACAGTGCGCGGACATGTGCCTCTCCGTCGTCGTGCGCTAACGTTAATGATTATCGTTTTCAATAATACAGGAGGGTACATGCGAACTCCGGTGGTCTTGATCTGTGGCCAAGGCGATAGCGACGGCGTGGCGGAGGTACTGGCACAGCAGACCGGCACCGTCGTGGTCAGCCACCGCTTCGACGGGCAGGTGGTGCTCCGGGTCGTCAGCACCCGATGGGACATGTCGCAGTGGCCATTGGAGGTGACCAACGGGTGCGTGGCCTGCACTGTGCGCGACGATCTGATGGCCCTGCTCCGAAGGCTTCACCTGCGTAGCGACGTCCGCCGCATCGCCGTGCACCTGATGCCATGGCTGGAGCCGGAACCGGTCTGTTGGGCGATCGCGAACGGGCCGGTGGCCACCGATGTGCGTGTGGACGCGGTGGTGTCGACGATCGACACGACCAACTGGCTGGAGCAGGCACTCGGCGCTGACGAACTCGATGACGGCCGCACGGTCGCCCAGGTGGTGGTCGGCCAGGCCGAGTTCGCCGACGTGCTGGTGCTGACCAGGCCGGTACCGAGAACCTTGTCGGTGCTGCGTCGCCTGTCGCCGCGCTCGCGGGTCACGGTGGGCACGGACCGGCTCGCTGCTGCGCTGCGCCACCTGGAACCCGATGCGCGCCGGGGACGCAGCAACCATCCGCACGAACCACTGCTGGCGGGCCAGCCCTCCCTCGATGCCGACGGTGACATCGGCCTGCTGTTGTTCACCGCCCGACGCCCATTTCATCCCGAGCGTCTGCACGCGGGGTTGGATGTGCTGCTGGACGGTGTGGTGCGGGCACGGGGCCGAATCTGGTTGGCGAATCGATTCGACGATGCCATCTGGGTGGAGTCGGCCGGCGGCGGCCTGATGGTGAAGTACATCGGAAAGTGGTTGGCGGCAATGACTTCCAACCAACTCGCGTATGCCGATCCGCAGCGCCGCGCGTTGGCCGCCGCGGACTGGGACGAACGCGTCGGGGACCGCCACGTGTCGATGACCGTGTTGACCTGTGGGGCCGCACCCGAAGACATCGTCGACGAGTTGGCGCGTGCTCTGCTCACCGACGACGAGCTGACCCGCCCGGCCGCATGGGTCGGATACCGCGATCCATTCGGCGACAGGCACGAAGACCCCTGTGAGGACCTTGCCGAGCCCGCCGACGTCGATGCCTCCACACGCAGCCAGGACCCCTAAGGTGTCGTCATGCGCCTCAAGCCCGGCCGCCCAGATCTGCGCACGTACGCGGGCGCGTTCGACGTGCCCGCGGCCGGGGCCGGCGCGCCGCTGACGGTGACCTGGGCCGGCGTCACCACGCTGCTCGTCGACGACGGCGAGTCCGCTCTGATGACCGACGGCTTCTTCTCGCGGCCCAGCCTGTTGCGGGTCGGGTTGGGTCGGTTGGCGCCGTCGGCGCCGCGCATCGATGGTTGCCTGTCTCGGCTCGGCGTGCGCCGGTTGGAAGCGGTGCTGCCGGTGCACACCCACTTCGACCATGCGATGGATTCGGCGGTGGTAGCCGAGCGGACGCAGGCACAGGTGGTCGGCGGGGCATCAGCCGTCGCGGTCGGCCGCGGCGCGGGCCTGCCCGACGATCGGCTGACGGCCGTCACACCGGGCGAGCCGATCACGCTTGGCGCCTACGACGTGACGCTGGTCGAGGGCGAGCACTGCCCGCCCGACCGCTTTCCCGGCGTGATCAGCGAACCCGTTGTGCCCCCGGTCAAGGCGTCGGCGTACAAGTGCGGCGAAGCCTGGTCGACGCTGGTGCACCACCGGCCGTCGAACCGGCGGCTGCTGATCGTCGGAAGTGCCGGGTTCGTCCGCGGGGCGCTCGTCGGTCACCGCGCCGAAGTGGTGTACCTGGGCGTCGGGCAGTTGGGACTGCAGCCCGAGCGGTATCTGACCGACTACTGGACCGAGACGGTACGCACTGTCGGCGCGCGCCGCGTGGTGCTGATTCACTGGGACGACTTCTTTCGTCCGCTGCACAAGCCGCTGCGGGCGTTGCCATACGCCGCAGACGATCTCGACGAGTCGATGCGGACGTTGTCCCGACTGGCCGAGGAGGACGGCGTGCCGCTGCACCTGCCCACCCTCTGGCAGCGCAGCGACCCGTGGAGTTGACGCTGGCGCTGGCGGCGCTGGCGGTGGTGCTCGGGTTCGCGATGGTCCGGCCCCGGGGCTGGCCCGAGGCCGTGGCCGCGGTGCCTTCGGCGGCCCTGCTGATCGCGGCGGGAGTGATCTCCTGGCAGGCCGCTTGGGCCGAAGTGGCGCGGCTGCTGCCCGTCGTCGGGTTTCTCGCCGCGGTGCTGGTATTGGCCAGGCTCTGCGACGACGAAGGGTTGTTCCTGGCCGCAGGCGCGGCGATGGCGCGGTCCAACTCAGGCCACCAACATCGGTTGCTCATCACGGTTTTCGCGATCGCGGCGGGCACCACGGCGATCTTGAGCCTCGATGCGACGGTGGTACTGCTGACCCCGGTGGTGATTGCGACCGCTCGCTCGCTGCGCGTGCCTGCGAAGCCGCATGCGTACGCCACTGCGCATTTGGCGAACAGCGCCTCGCTGCTGCTGCCGGTGTCCAACCTGACCAACCTGCTGGCGTTCGGAGCGGCGGGCCTGTCCTTCCTGCATTTCACGGCGGTCATGACACTGCCGTGGCTGATCGCGATCGCCATCGAATTCGTATTGCTGCGTTGGATTTTCGCGCGATCACTCGCTGTCGCGCCAACTCATGACACCGAGGCAGACAAGGTCAGGGTGCCGGTGTTCGTGCTCGTGGTGCTGGGACTCACGCTGGTCGGGTTCGCCCTCACTTCACTGGTCGGGTTGTCGCCCGCGTGGGCGGCCCTCGCCGGTGCCGTCGTGCTCGGCGTGCATGGACTGGCGCGCGGTCGCGCCACCGTCGCGGGCATTGTGGATGCGCTGGATGTGCCGTTCCTGGCGTTCGTGTTGTGCCTCGGTGTGGTCGTCGCGGCAGTGATGACCAACGGCATGGACTCCGCGATGCGCGACGTGCTGCCCGACGGTGACAGCCTGCCCGCTCTGCTCGGCATCGCCGCCGTCGCGGCGGTACTGTCCAACGTCGTCAACAACCTGCCCGCGGTGCTGGTGCTGCTGCCACTGGTGAGCGGCCCGGCGGCGGTGCTGGCCGTGCTGATCGGGGTCAACGTCGGGCCCAACCTGAGCTATGTCGGATCGCTGGCGAACCTGCTGTGGCGCAGCGTCGTACGGCGCGACCTGCCCGCCGGCTTCGCCGAGTTCAGCCGCATCGGGTTGGTGACGGTGCCGGCGACGATCGCAGGTGCCGTCGTCGGGCTGTGGCTGGGAATCCGGATCTTCGGCGTCTAGCGACGCGGCGGTTACGCCGGCGCGAACAGTGCAGGGACGGGCGGCGACGATTCGCCCATTTGCGGCGCAGCCGGCGAGCAGACGACGTCGGCATGCGCAAGATTGGTGGCGTGGCGTTCACCAGATACGTGGCGCTCGGCGACTCGTTCACCGAGGGGGTCGGGGACCCGCATCCGACGAGCCCCAACGGGTTGCGCGGATGGGCTGATCATGTCGCCGTCGCGCTGGCACAACACAACCCGCAGCTTCGCTACGCCAACCTCGCGGTGCGCGGTCGCAGGATGAACGAGATCCTCGCCGACCAACTTCACGCCGCCGTCATGCTCGAACCTGACCTGGTTGTCGTCTACGCGGGAATGAACGACCTGCTGTTGGTGCGCAACGACATCGACGCGATGATGGCCAGATACGCCGACGCACTGAAGACGCTGCAGCAGACCGGTGCCCACGTGTTGGCGTTCACGGCGGGTGATCTCGGCACGGTGCCGCTGTTTCGACGGCTGCGTGGCCGGGCCGCGGTGTACAACGAATTGTTGCGCGGCATCGCCGACGATCTTGGCCTGCAGTTGGTCGACTTCTGGCGCTTCACCGAATTCCGCGACCCGCGGCTGTGGGCCCGCGATCGCATTCACCTCTCACCGCTCGGGCACGTCCGGATGGCGGCGAAAGTGCTTGACACGCTGGCTGTTCCCCACGACCTGCCGACGCGCTCGGCCGCCCTGTCGTCATTGGATCCGCCTGCCCGCGGCCTGTGGGCGAACCTGCGGTGGACGCTGGCGTTCGCCGCGCCGTGGGGGGCCAAACGGCGGCGCCGCGCGCCGCCGGGTGCGGGTGGGGAGGCGAAATCCCCGACGCTGACGCGGATCCCCCCGGAAGCCTACCCCCGCCGCTGGCGCGCGATTTCGGCCAGCACCACTCCCGCGGCGACCGATGCGTTCAACGATTCCGTCGGCCCGGCCATCGGGATGGACACCACCGCGTCACAGTTCTCCCGCACCAGCCGGGACAATCCTTTGCCCTCGGAGCCCACCACGACCACCATCGGCCCCGAGCAGTCCAGCGAGTCGATGGTGGTGTCGCCGCCGGCGTCGAGCCCGATCACCTGCAGTCCGGCGCCAGCCCAATCCTTAAGTGTGCGATTGAGATTCGTCGCCCTGGCCACCGGCAGCCTCGCTGCCGCGCCGGCGCTGGTGCGCCATGCCACGGCGGTGACCGATGCCGATCGGCGCTGCGGGATCACGACTCCGTGGCCACCGAACGCCGCGACGGATCGCACGATCGCACCGAGATTGCGCGGGTCGGAGATGTTGTCCAACGCCACCACCAGCGCCGGGGCGCTGTCTTTCGTCGCCACCGCCAGCAGATCGTCGGGGTGCGCGTACTGGTACGGCGGCACCTGCAACGCGATGCCCTGATGGAGCCCGTTGGCGGCGATCCGGTCCAGGTCGTGGCGCGGCACCTCGAGTATCGAGATGCCGTGGTCGGCAGCGATTTTCACGGATTCAGTCAGCCGCTCGTCGGCCTCTGCGCCGAGCGCTACGTACAGCGCGGTGGCAGGCACCCCGGCCCGCAGGCATTCGAGCACCGGATTGCGGCCCAGCACGGTTTCGGTCTCGTCGGTCTTACGACCAGATCTCCCCTGCTGCTGTCGTTGGGCCTTCGCCGCCCGCTTGGCGGCCGGATGGCCCGGTCGCATGTGCGCGGGCGGGGTGGCGCCGCGGCCCTCCAGGCCGCGCCTGCGCACACCGCCGGATCCGACCGTCGGGCCCTTCTTCGTACCGGGTTTGCGAATTGCGCCGCGGCGTCGCGAGTTGCCTGCCATCTACTTCGTGTACCCATCGAGCAGCGACCACTGCGGCCCGTCGGCGGTGTCGGTGACTTCGATACCCGCTTCCTTGAGCCGGTCGCGGATCGCGTCGGCTTCCGCCCAGTCCCGACGGGCCCTGGCGTCCTCACGGCGCTGCACCTCGGCCTGGACCAGCACGTCGACCGCCGCGAGCGCAGCCGACGTCTCGTCCTTGGATTCCCACCGCTCGTCGAGTGGATCCGCGCCCAGAATGCCCATCATCGCCCGGATCGACATCGCTTGTGCGAGTGCCGTGTCATGGTCGCCGGCATCCAGCGCGCGGTTGCCCTCGGCCCTGGCGGCATGCACCTCGGCAAGCGCGATGGGGACGGACAAGTCGTCGTTGAGCGCGGCCGCGAACTTCGGTGTCCATTCGCCGGGCACCACCGCGCCGACGCGATTGCGCACCCGGTGCAGGAAGTCCTCGATGCCGGTGTAGGCCTTGGCCGCGTCCTGCAGTGCGTTCTCGGAGAACTCCAGCATCGACCGGTAGTGCGCGCTGCCCAGGTAGTAGCGCAGCTCGGCAGCCCGAACACGTTGCAGCACAGCGGGAATCGCGAGAACGTTGCCCAGCGACTTGCTCATCTTCTCGCCGCCCATGGTGACCCAGCCGTTGTGCAGCCAGTACCGGGCGAACTTGTCCCCCGCCGCCTCGGCCTGCGCGATCTCGTTCTCGTGGTGCGGGAACACCAGATCCATGCCGCCCGCGTGGATGTCGAATTCCGGCCCGAGGTAGGCCTCGCACATGGCGACGCACTCGGTGTGCCAGCCGGGTCTGCCCGGACCCCACGGCGTCGGCCACGACGGCTCGCCCGGTTTGGCGCCCTTCCACAGGGTGAAGTCGCGTTCGTCGCGCTTGCCCTTGGCGACGCCCTCACCCTGGTGCACGTCGTCGATCCGGTGTCCGGAGAGCTTGCCGTAGTCGGGCAGGCTCAGCACGTCGAAGTAGACGTCGCCGTTACCGGTATAGGCGTGTCCTCGCTCGATCAACCGCTCGATCAACTCGACCATCTGGGTGATGTGGCCGGTGGCGCGGGGCTCAGCGGACGGTGGAAGCACGCCCAGCGCGTCGTAGGCGGCCGAAAACGCCCGCTCGTAGGTCGCGGCCCACTCCCACCACGGCCGACCGGCGTCGGCGGCCTTGTTGAGGATCTTGTCGTCGATGTCGGTGACGTTGCGGATGAACGCGACGTCGTAGCCGTTGGCCATCAGCCAGCGGCGCAGCACGTCGAAGGCGACCCCGCTGCGGACATGGCCGATGTGCGGCAGTCCCTGCACCGTGGCGCCACACAGATAGATCGACGCGTGGCCCGGCCGCAGCGGGACGAAATCGCGCACGGCACCGGTCATGGTGTCGTAAAGCCGCAACTCGCCGTTCGCTCCGCTCACGACGGGCCAGCTTACCGGCACTATTCGGCGTGAATTACCAGAGCGGTGGCGATGGCCGCCAGACCCTCGCCGCGGCCGGTGAGGCCGAGGCCGTCAGTGGTCGTCGCGGACACCGACACCGGGGCGTCCAGCAGCTCAGACAGCACCTTCTGCGCCTCGCCACGGCGCGGCCCCACCTTGGGCCGATTGCCGATCACCTGCACAGCGGCGTTGCCGACCCGGTACCCCTCCGCACTCAGCAGCCCCACCACGTGTTTGAGCATGTCGGCACCGCCTGCGTCGCGCCATTGGGCGCGCCCGGTACCGAACACTTCGCCGAGGTCACCGAGGCCGGCAGCAGACAGCAGGGCGTCACACAGAGCGTGCGCCGCGACGTCGCCGTCGGAATGGCCTGCGCAGCCGTCAGCGTCGCTGAACAACAGGCACAGCAACCAGCACGGCCGACCGGCCTCGATGGGATGTACGTCGGTGCCGAGCCCGACCCTGGGCAGGCCCGTCATGACCTTCAGGAGGCGGCGGCCAGGACCTCGTCCAGGATGGTCGCTGCCTTGGCATCGTCCGTGTTCTCGGCCAGCGCGAGCTCGCCGACCAGGATCTGCCGCGCCTTGGCCAGCATCCGCTTTTCACCCGCGGACAGGCCACGCTCCTGATCCCGGCGCCACAGGTCACGGACGACCTCAGCCACCTTGTTCACATCGCCGGAGGCCAGCTTCTCGAGGTTGGCCTTGTAGCGGCGCGACCAGTTGGTCGGCTCTTCGGTGTGCGGCGCGCGAAGCACCTGGAAAACCTTGTCCAGGCCCTCCTGCCCAACGACATCACGCACGCCGACATACTCGGCATTCTCTGCAGGAACTCGAACGGTGAGGTCTCCCTGGGCAACCTTCAAGACGAGGTATTCCTTTTGTTCGCCTTTGATGGTTCGGGTTTCGATCGCCTCGATCAATGCAGCACCGTGGTGTGGATAGACAACGGTGTCTCCGACCTTGAAAATCATCAGATACGAGCCCCTTTCACGCCTCAATCCTAGCACGGGGCTCTGACGGGTGCCGATCAACGGTGCAGGTCAGGGGCACAGTCGGTGAAGAGCAGGGGTTGACACGGTGACGAATCCGTGCAACGCGAGGGCTGGCCGACGGTCCGCGGCGACCAGCCGCCGTCGCGCACCAGCAGGTGATCAACGGCGGTTTCCGAGAGAAAATCGGCGGTGGCCCTACGGGCGGCTGTGCCTGCCCGCGATCAGCCTCCGCCTGCGCTTGGCTCAGCCGGAATCGAGGCCGTCTTCTCTTCCTCGGTCACCGGCAGGAACCGGATCCGTCGACGGAACAGGAACCAGCTTTCCTCACGCTCGACGAACGGAACGAACTGGCCGATCTCGGCGATCTTCAGCTGGGCGATGTTGTTTTCGGCGATGAACCCCATCACGTACCGGATGCCGGACTCCCGCGCCGCGTCGAGAATCGCGTTGTACGCGAGCATGACCCCCAGGCCGCGATGGCTCTCCGCCGTGAAGGGGCCCTCGACGATCGCTTCGCCCGGTTTGAGGATCGGCAGCATTTTTCCCCACCGGGCCTGGATGACGTCGTTGTCTTCCGCCGTGAGCATCCAGGCCATGAAGACCACCTTGCCGTCGGAATCGACGGCAACCGCAGGCGCGGGAAGGTTGGAGGCCAGGAGCCAGCGCTGGACCGTCCGCTCCGCCGCCGCCTTCGACGACAGCCCCGGTTCATCGGCGATGAACGAGAGGTCGTCGTCAGGGCGGAGGTACCGCACCTCGAGCGGAATCCTGGGCGGGTCCACCGGAACATGCTCAAGCAAATCCCGGCGCACCCCGATCGCTATCCGACGCGAGTGGAGTCGCAGACGCAGGGTGTGCCGCAGCCAACGGAGCCCCTGGCGGGACCTCAGGACATTGATGACTTCACGAACTCGCATAATGTGCCTTCAACTGTTTGTTTCTGCAGAAATGGATACATTGTTTAGCCGGCGTTTCCAGCAACGTCCACACCCGGGCTACAGTTAACGATCATCAGATGCGTGCCCGGACAGGTTCTCGCCCGACCCGTGCCCCGATGAGCAGCTGGCGGGCCAAGATCACCGAAGGATCGATGACCGGCACACCGTCCACGCTCTTGGCGGGAAGGGCCAACGGTAATTCGGTGCAACCGAGGACGACGCACTGCGCACCCTGATCGATGAGGTGTCGAGCTGCCCATGCCACGAAATTGCGCACACGCTGACTCGCTGTCGCCCCGGACTTAATACCGTCGTAGGGGTTGCTGATCACCTCATGGAGCTCACGCTGTCGGCAATCGTCCAAATACACGACATCGAGGCCCTCAGCGCGCAGCACGCCTCCATATAGGTCGGTACGGACGGTGCCGGTCGTCCCAAGCACTCCCACCTTCGAACCCGGAGCGAAACGGGCGGAAATCTCCACACCGGTTTCCTCGATGAGGTGCAGGAGGGTGACGTCGCACCCGTCGCGAGCCAGTACCGATGTGACGTCATCCCATATCGGAGGTGCGTGAACCGAATTGCACGCCACCCCTACACAGGTGGCCCCGGCCCTTGCCAATGTCTGCACGCATTCCGCAACGGCGACGGCCGGGTTGTCTCTGGAGCGCCCGAGCAGAAACTCCGTGCGATCACCAATGCGACTCGGCATCGACACGAGCACGACGTCGCGATGGTTCTGATCGCGACTAGCAGGTGTCAGCCGCGTAATCAGCTCCACCAAACGCACTCCGGCCAGAGGTCCCATTCCTCCGACCACTCCGATCACTTCGCGCTTCAAACCGCCCCCCATATCAATGCCCCCTCAGCCCGTCAGCCCCACGCCCTGCTCCAGATAGTGCTGCAGCACAGCGCCTGCCATATCCCGCGGAGCCCCGACCAAAGGGAAGTGGGCCAGCATGGCGGGCGAGTGTTCGACCTCGCTCACGATGTGGTTCGCGGCAGTGGGTGGCGCTGTGATGTCCGGCGTGATGAGGTCAACTCCGGCGTATTCGACCGCAGGAATCGCTCGAACTGCCTTGACGGCGATGTCGATGAACTCGGGGTGCGCTTCGTCGGTGACGTCGATGCTGTCCCCGCCTGCCGACAAGTTAGAAGCGCTTCGGAGTACAACTGTTTCGTCTCGTGCCGGGATGTGCGCCGTCGTGAGTCCGGCCCCAGACATGAGGTCCAACACATCGGGCCTAGTTGGGATCGGACAATCACGGAGATAGGCGTTCCCCGCCCGAATAGCGTTCTTGCGCTCGATCAATTCCCGGATCGTCGCGACACCGTCACCGATGACGTTAGCCCGCTTCCGTTGCGTCACGGAGACCACCTTGTCGCCGACAACGAAGGCCCTGAAGTCGTTACCGTCGAAGTGCTTTTCGACGAGCACCGGGCGGAAGCGACTCTCCCAGGCTCGAGAAGCCGCCCGGCGAATCGCGTCTCGGTACGCGGCCGCCTGAGCCTTCCAGCCGCTGCCGCCGCTCGGCACCGGGCTCTCGCACAGGGACCGCGCAATGGTGGCTGCCTTGTCGAACCAACCGAAGTTTGCCGCACTCGCGCGGCGCCACGCGCTCATCAAAGCGTCTGGCGATTGAACGTTGGCAGTGACGCCCGTGCCTCGCGCGCAGTTGGTTGGCTTCACGACGACCGGGTATCCGATGCTCTCCGCGTACTGCAACCCCTCCTCGAGCTCATGGGGAGCAAAGGCGCGAGAGGTGGCGACGTTGAGGCCTGCGGACCTGAGTATGTCTCGCGCAACAGCCTTTTCGTCGCAGTAGAACCTGCCGCCGATACTTCGCGGTCCATTCATATGGTGGAAGTAGACCGAGGAACCCCACCCCGGAACGTCGATCAGGACTTCGGAGTTGCTCAACCGAGACGCGGCGATGCCTCTCTCGGCCGCTGCGTGCTCTATGAGCGCCGACTTCGACCCAATTCCGCGCCGAGCTGCGGCGCGCACACAGTCGGCCGCCGGCTGCTCGCTGACGCAAATGTCCTCCCGCCGGCGTTCGCCGCCGGCCATGCCCCCTGTCACGGGCTCCACCCTACGGTGCGCAGGACCGCTACAGCAAACAATTCATGATGTTCTGTGCGCAACGGTTCAACTGACAGGTATGCTGCGGCAGTGCGGCTCAGGGTCACCTCCGATCCCACCCTGCCGCTCATGGCATGGTGTGCTCACCTCTGTTTCGGCAACGATGCCGTCGACCTGCTATGCGGCAGTAGCGTGGAGATACGCGGTGATGGTTTCTTCGAGGGGGCGTGGGCCGGCAGCGCCGAAGCCTTCGACTTCTCCGAAACTGCCGACGTGTTCGGCTCCGGAGGACGAATCGCCGGCGACGAACTGATCGTCGTCACGCCAAGCCACACACTTGAGCGAGTGCAGTTCATCCAACACGACGGCGAAATCTTTGTGTCGAATTCGCTGGTGTTTCTGCTGACCGCCGCGGGCGCGGAACTCGATCCGCACCACACGATTTACGCAGCCGACTTCACGAAGATCGTCTACGACGGAACCGACGCCTTCGACACCGTGATCCCGGTGCGCTTCACCGGCGCCGTGGGCGAGACCGCAACGGGTAGTCGAGGCGAAGGCCATATCGTCTACTTCAAGAATCTCCGGCTCCGTTGCGACGGCCGCATCTCTTTCGAAGACAAGCCCCAGTCGCCGCCGTTCGACACGTTTGACCAGTACGTCGCGATCCTGGCCGACGTCGTGCAGAAGACGGTCACCAATGCCGCCTCGGCCTGTCGCAAAAGCGCGTACTCGCCGCTCGCATCGGTCTCCACCGGATACGACTCACCCGCCGTCGCGGCCCTGGCCCGCCGCGCCGGCTGTGAAAGGGCGGTCACTTTCAGAGACGCCCGCCCGCACGGAAGGGCGCAGATCGAGGGTGACTCCGGCGAGCCGGTCGCCGCCGCACTGCAGTTTGGACTGAAGGAATTCGAACGTGAGGCTTACCGGGGCATGGACTCGTGCCCGGAAGCTGAGTTCCTGGCCACCGGAATGAGCGGTGAAGACGTCAACATGCTGGCGTTCGAACACGACTTGCAGCACAGCGTGTTCTTCACCGGCTATCACGGCGGTCGCGTGTGGAACGTGCACAGCCATCCCGATGAGCAACTACGCAGCAACGACATGAGTGGCGCGTCGCTGAACGAGTTCCGCCTTCGGGTCGACTTCGTACATGTTCCTGCTCCGTTTATCTGTGCTCGCCGACTGCCGAAGCTCCTCGAGATCGCCAACAGCGCAACGATGAGACCTTGGTCGATCGGCACGGATTACGACCGTCCGATCGCTCGCCGCATCGTCGAGGAGGCAGGCGTTCCGCGCGCTGCCTTCGGACAGAAAAAGCGAGCGACAACAGCTCTGCTGCATGTGCACGGCGAGGACGCTTGGACATCGCCAACACGCCAGGCTGTCCGCGATTTCTCGCGGCAGCAGAGGCTGCCTCTTCGAATACGGCTCAGCTATCTGCTTGACGCATGGACCGAATCGGGACGTTCTCTCACATATCGCATTTTGCACAGGCTCAATTTGTTACGCGTCGCTCCAGCACTGAAAAAGAAACCGATCGAAATTCACAGCCACTCGCGTCTTGGACCGCTACCGATGATCTGGGCGACCGAACGCATCCGTCCTCGTTACAGTACGGCGGTAGAGGCGTGGCGAAATGGACAATAGCGTGGCCTGCTCTGGGGTGGAGGTCGGTGAATGCGCGCAGCAGCGATGGTCGCCCGGTTGAATTGGCGGCCGACGCTCGCAGTCGCGCTACTCCTGTGTCTGGCCGCCCTGACCGGTTGCGCCTCGCCTCCCGCTCCGCCTCCGACGCCACTCGTCTCGCAGTTGCCCGAGGTCGCGAAGGATGTCTGGAGCAGCCGCGGCAATCTCGTCCGGCAAGAGCCGTACAACGACCCACCGCTGGCGGACCCTGACACGTTAGGGCAGGCCTGGCGCGCGGTGTACAAGTCGGTGTCCGGGTTGGACGGCGGAATGCGCGAGATTTCGGGAGCATTCTTCGTCCCCCGCGGTGCGCCGCCGCCGAATGGCTGGCCGGTCGTCGCGCTCGCCCACGGAACGGTTGGCATCGGCAACAACTGCGGCCCTTCTCGCCAGCCGAACCTGCAGGGCTACGGCTTCCTGATCCAGGAGTTGTTGGAAAGCCACTACGCCGTGGCCCTCACCGATTACGAGGGCCTCGGTGAGACCGGTTCACATCCCTACCTCGAACCCCGCACGGCGGCCTTCAACACCATCGACGCGGTGCGCGCCATGCGGAACCTCACAACGAAGGCGTCGACACGTTGGGTCGCCATCGGCTATTCGCAAGGCGGGCAGGCCGTCTGGGTCGCCAACGAGCTGGACTCCTTCTACGGAGGCGGTCTGCAGCTGCAAGGAACCGTTGCGCTGGCGCCGGCGACGAATCTGTCGGGGGCCGCCGAACTTGCGCTGTCGAAGTCGATGACCGACGAACAGCGGGCTTTGTTTCCGTCACTCATTGTCGGCCTGGCCCGATACAACCCTGATCTCGATGCGCGTGCATTCCTCCACCAGGACACGCGGTCGTACGTGAAATCACTGAGCCGGTGCAAAATCAGTCCCCGACAACCGAGACGCACCCGGGTGGTGCCTGCCCCCGTGCTCTGGCGCCCCGTCGCCCACCGCCTCCGCGACTCCAACGATCTGAGCGCGGATTCCGGTCAGGCCGTCGGCAAGTTACAGGAAGTGTTGCGTCGGGTCGCAGTGCCTGATCGGCCGCTGGAGAAGCCGATGCTCGTCATCAGCGCCAAACAGGATGCGGTCATCTTCCCGGAATGGGTTCAGTTCGCGGTGTCACGCAGTTGCGCACTCGGCGGAACGGTCCAGTATCTGCAAGTGAACGCCGACCATCAGAACATCCTGTGGAAGGTCTCTCGTCCAGTGGATCGTTGGATCGCCGATCGATTCGCCGGCGCAGTCGCTCCCTCGAATTGCCCTGAGCGCCAAGGCTGACGCTAACCCTTGCGTTGGTCGACGAACTCCGCCAACGTTCCGATCGTCTCGAAGACCTCTCCGGTGAAGGCCTCGTCGTCTATCTCGAAATCGAACTCCCGTTCCAGATTGACTGCAAGTGCGACCACCGACATCGAATCCAGTTCCGGCATGCTGCCGAACAATTCAGTGGTGTCCTCGAGTCGGTCGGCCCGATCCTGAATTCCGAGAGTCTTCGCGATCACGACCTTCACGCGATCGAGTGTGTCTTGGCTGAAGCTCATCGAACGTCCCTTCCGTCGGCGTCTCGTCGATTGGAGCTGGTGAGAAACTGCGTGTCGAAGCTATGACTCAAGATCTGCACTGCTCGCCGACTTTCCTCCTTGCACAGATGATTCGGGGGCCCACAGGGAGTGTTGTTCACGTCGACTATGTAGATGTCACCGTCGTCAACATCTCTGAGGATGTCGAGTTCGCCGAAGCCCAAACCGAGTTCGTCCGCGAACCGCTTTATCTTCGCTACCTCGTCGCTGGTGAAAACCGCGTCGACGGCACTCATGGTGACCCGGGTGTTCTTGTTGCTGAATCGCGATCGCAGACTGCGGTATTTCAGATACACGAATGGAATGTCGGTGCCGATGATGGGAACCCGAATGTCGAGCACCTCGTCGTCTGCGGCGTTGTTGATCAGTCTCTGATAGATGACGCCGCTACGCGCCGCGATGATGGGGCATTCGACCAGTTGGCCGTCATGCATCGCATTCGCATTCGACTTCATCACGCATAGCCCTTGGTGCGCTTCGGGATCGACGAAGGTCCCGTATCCGAAGACGTCGCGGAATACGCTCTCCACCTTGATCTTGCTGATGTCGTCGCATCCTTGATTCACCACGCGGTGGCCCTCGGCGAGGTCGGCGAGGATTGGACTGTGCGCGCGCTTGGTGGTGTCTTCGAAGGCGATGATCAGGTCCGGCCGTGATGTGATCGAATCAGTCATCTTGCAGCCCAAGAAATTACAGATTTTGTAGAGCAGCTGCGAATGGTCGGGAGTATCGGGGTAGCACAGGATGGTCTTGCCGAGGCTGGTGCCTGCCAACTTCCTGCTGAGGTACCGCCACCGGTATTCGAGTCGTGTTCGGGACCCGATCAGGCCGCGATGGTAGATCTTCCCGGCGAACTTGTAGAGTCGGGTTCTTTCCAGGTCCTCTCGGGACAGCTGCCCGGTCCTTCGGAGCTCCTTGATGGCGTTCACGTAGCGTCCCCGCTGTGGCTGAAGTTCATCGATCGGTCTCTCCTTTTGCGCCCCGCCGGTGCGCCTACACAAGCACTTCGACTGGGGACGGGTGGCTGAGAAATGCTGTCGGACTTGCCGTCAACCCGTAAGCGCCTGCCTGGAACAAGACGATGAGGTCGCCTATCCGCGCGTCGGGAAGCATGACCTCGTCGCCCAACAGGTCAAGCGGAGTGCAGAGGCAACCCACGACGGTCACCGGACCGCCGGCCGGTTCAATCAAGCGGTTACCGACGGCAATCGGATAGTTCCGGCGGATGACCGAACCAAAGTTTCCTGAGGCGGCCATCTGGTGATGCAGCCCGCCATCGACCACGAGATAGGTGCGACCGCGCGAAACCTTGCGGTCGACCACCCGCGTCACATACACACCGCACTCCCCCACGATGTAGCGCCCGAGTTCGATCACGACCTCGGCGTCGGGCAGGTTCGGTGAGATTCTGTTGTCGATCAACTCAGCGAGATTGGCTCCGATAGCGGACAGGTCGAGCGGGGCGTCCTTGTCGAAATACGGGATGCCGAACCCACCACCGAGGTTGATGTACTGCACTGGCGCAGGCGCCTTCTCGGCCAGCGCGATGATCAACTCGACGGTCTGACGCTGCGCCCCACACAGGATCTCGGCGTTGAGGTTCTGCGATCCCGGAAACACGTGGAAGCCGACGAAATCCAGGTCCGCGGCGGCCAGATCGGCAAGAAAGTCCGGCACTTGCTCGGCGTCGACGCCGAACTGTTGCGGCCCGCCGCCCATCCGCATGCCTGACCCTTTCACCTGGAAGTCGGGATTCACCCGTACCGCGGCACGCGGTCGGATGCCGAGCATGTCGCCGGCGCGGATCACTCGCTGGGCTTCGGCCACGGATTCCATCTCGATGGTGACGCCCGCCGCGACCGCCTGGACGATCTCGGCCTCCGTCTTACCCGGTCCCGCGAAACTTATTGCGCGAGCCGGGAGTCCGGTATCGAGGGCGTTCTGCATCTCGGTCGTCGAGGCGACGTCCATGCCGTCGACGAGACCCGAGAGGTGTTGCAGCACCGCAGGCATCGGGTTCGCCTTCACCGCATAACTGAACTTCACGGTGGGCGGCAACGTAGCCCGCAGTACGTCGATCCGGTCGGTCAGCAGCCGCCGATCATAAGCGAAATAGGGGGTGGAGCCCACGCGTGCCGTGAGCCGTTCCAGTGGCATCCCGCCAACGGCCAGCTGACCGTCGATGCTGCCGAACGCCGCAATCATTGTCCGCGCCGTCACGTTCCGAACTCCTCGCGCAAAAACGCCCTGTCGAACTTGCCATTGGGATTGCGAGGCAACGCATCCAGTACGACGACTGAGCTGGGCACCATGTACAGCGGCAACTGCGCCTTCATCTCCTTGATCAGGACATCTGGGTCGAACTCCGTCACAGCTGGCGCGACTACCAGGCGGACGCGCTGCCCGAGAGTCTCATCGTCGACGCCGAATGCCACCGCATCGCGCACCAACCGCGTCGCGTAAGCGACCTCCTCCACCTCCGTCGGGCTGATCCGGTAGCCGGACGTCTTGATCATCCAGTCCCTGCGTCCGATGAAGTAGATGAAGCCTTCGTCGTCGGTGATCGCCCTGTCGCCCGACCAGACCGCAAGTCCATCCAAGCCAGGAACCGGCCGGAAACGCTCCGCCGTGCGCTCGTGATCGTTCCAATAGCCGAGGGCGATATGCGGTCCGTCGCGGTGGACCAGTTCGCCCTCCTCGCCCGGGTCGCACGGCGACCCGTCATGGCGCACCACCAGGATTTCGGCAGTGGGAACGGTCTTCCCGATGGAGTCGGGCCTGCGGTCGACTTCTGCCGGATCGAGGTAGGTCGACCGGAATGCCTCGGTCATCCCGTACATCAAGAACGGCGTCGCCGACGGGAACAGCTCGCGCAACTTCTCCAGGATGGTCTTGGGCATCCGTCCGCCGGTCGTCCCGAAGTAGCGCAGCGACGCCTTCGCTTCCTCCGGCCATTTCTGCTCGACGATTTGGCTCCACAGCGGAGGCACGCAGGTAATGCCGGTCACGCCGTGCTTGGCGCACAACCGCGGCACGTCACCGGGAAGCAGGTAGTTCATCAGGATCGCGTGCGCGCCCGCGGCGAAGGCCAGCGTCAACTGGCTGAAACCGGCATCGAAGCTCAACGGCAGCGCAACGAGGATCACGTCGTCGGAGGTGTTGCCGAGGTACGACTGCATGCTGGTGGCCAGCGCGTTGCCGTGGCTGAGCATGACGCCCTTCGGCTTACCCGTGCTTCCCGAGGTGTAGATGATGACGGCAAGATCGCGCTCGGACACATTCGAGGTGGGCAGCGCCTGTACTGGCCCGCGCACCCGCTCCCAATCGTGTATTGCGTAATGCGCGTGCACATCTGGCTCGTCGATCGGCGCGCTGACGAGCACGACGTGTTCGATCGACGGGCATGCTGCCAGCTCGTCGCGCATCAGGGACAACCGCTCGCGCGATGTGACGAGAACCCGAACTTCGCAGTCCCGCAGGATGTGTCCGACCTGTGCAGGACGGAGCAGGGGATTGATCGGCACGATCGCAGCGCCCGCCGCCGACGCACCATACATCGCCGTCACCGTCTCGATCCTCTTGTCGAGGAACAAGGCGACACGCTGGCCAGAGCCCACACCCAGCGCAGCAAGACCGGCGGCGACCTCCCTGACCTGGTTCCACAGCGCCCCGTAGGTGAGCGTCTGCTGTTTGAAGGTCAGCGCAGGCAAATCGGGATGCGACCGCGCACGTTCTTCGACGAGGTGATGGAGATTCACCTTCCTACCATCGGGATGTTCGTCGATCACCATGAGCGGCAAACCAATTCACTGTAGAGGTAGTCGATCTGGGCGGGCTGCAGATCCTCGCTGAGGTACATCTTCGGCCAGCCGGCTACGGTCACGGCCAACTTCGGCCGGTATTTGACCACCCTGATCTCGGCCAGCGTCGCGCAGATCCTGTGGCGCAGCAGCAAGTATCGATAGAAGTGCGACGCGCACTCCCGAAAGAGGTCGGGGTTGCTGACATAGAGGATCGATGCGAACACGCGCATGCGCTTGCGCCGTTCCCGTCGAAACATCACGTAGCAGGCCCGGTTCTCGCTAGAGAGCACGACGTGGTGGACCGCCGTCGCGGCGTGGTCGCGATAGATCGATCGCTCCTTTTCCGGAAGCAATCCGTCGATCTCGTCGGGTGCGTCCACCACTCGCACCTTCTTCGAAGGGAACGGCCACGGCATGTTGGGGACCACAGCCGTTGTGGTGTCGAGTTCGGTGAAGCCGACCCGAGAATTCAGCGCTACGACATTCTGGTTCGGCGTCAGATCCGTGAACGTGTATCCCTTCTGGCGAAGTAACGACCTCAACAGCCGAAGGCCATGCGCACGATGTTCCGGGGCGACACACCACAGCCCCAGGTTGCAGATCGAATGGCGACGGCCGTCGATCACCCGCTCGGAGTACAGGGCGAGATACGCGCCGACGACACGATCGTTCTCACGCAGCAGGTAGCCGTGGTTGGGTTGCTCGAAATGCCCCGGCGTCACCATGTACCGATGCCAGTCGGCCACTGACATTTTCAGTGACCTTTCCCGCCGCAAGAATTCGGCCACCGCCCAGGTATCGGCATCGGTGATGGGCTTGGCTTCGACGGTGGAGGTGCGAAGGTCGGTCATGTCATAGGTACTCCACATGAGGACCGGTCAACCGGTGCCGACAGTCGAGAATGAACCTCGCGTGCGCGACGATGTCGTCGAGATCGAACTCGTCGTGGTCGGCCAGCAGCACGACGGCATCGGCGGCCGCCAGCTCCTCGGGCGTCACGTCGACCCGACACAGCAGACCGTCCACGGGGGTCTCTTCGACGATGTACGGATCGGCCCCGTGCACCTGTGCGCCCATCTCGACCAGCAGTTGGGCGACGCGCACCGCAGGCGACTCGCGAGCGTCTCCGGTGTTCTTCTTGTACGACAAACCCAGTAGCAGGATGCGCGAACCGTTGACGGCCCGGCGTCTGGCGTTGAGGCCCATCACGATTCGGTGCACGACATGATCGGGCATGTGCCCGTTGATGTCGTTGGCGAGTTCGACGAAGCGGAAGTTGTGGCCGAGTACCCGCTCGACGCGCCACGACAGATACGAGGGATCGATCGGCAGACAGTGCCCGCCCACCCCTGGGCCAGGTGTGAACCGCATGAACCCGAACGGCTTCGTGGACGCGGCGTCGATCGCCTCCCACACGTCGATGCCGAGTTCGTGGGCGAACATCGCGACCTCGTTGACCAATGCGATGTTGACGTGGCGGAAGGTGTTCTCCAGGAGTTTGGCCAACTCCGCCTCCCGCGGCGAGCTCACGGCGATGGTCTTCTCGACCAGCGTGTCGTAGAACGACTGGACCGCCGCCAACGACGCCCCATCGACGCCAGACACGATCTTCGGCGTGTTGATGAGGGTCCAGGTGGCGTTGCCCGGATCGATGCGCTCGGGACTGTAGCCCAGATGAAAGTCCACACCGGCGACCAGGCCCGAACCGTCCTCGAGAATCGGCGCGACCAATTCCTGGGTGGTACCCGGATACGTTGTCGACTCCACGACGACCGTCGCCCCCGGCCGAAGGAAGCGGGCGAGCATGCGCGAAGCCTGTTCGATGTAGCGCAGATCCGGCACGCCTTCCCGCAGTGGCGTGGGCACGGCGATGACCGCGACGTCGAAGCCTGCGCACGCACGTGCCTCGCACGACGGATGCAGGGTCCCCGCTTCGAGGAGAGCACCGAGGTCGGCGTCGCTGATGTCCTCGATGTAGGACTGGCCGGAAAGCAGCCGCTTGATCCTGGCCTCGTCGATGTCGTATGCGATCACGTCGTGCTCGACCTGCGCGGCCCGCACGGCCAGCGGCAGGCCGACGTATCCCTGTCCGACTACCGCGACGCGCATGGCTCACCCCCCTGGTATCGCCGCACACCGAAGCGGTTGCCGACGGTCACGGCCGACACCATCCGCTTCGCATCCAATCGCCATGAGGTGTCGTGTTCGAAGACCGCGGTTCGCGGTATCGCGTAGCGGCCGATACCCGACCACGGTGTCACCGCGCATGCGTACTGATAGCCCGCGGCCTGCGTCGCCGCGACAACCCGCGCATCCGAGTCACCGTACGGATAGGCGAATCCCCTTACCGGTTGGCCGACCAGCTCTTCGAGAATAGTTCGGCTGCGCGCGGTCTCGGCCCGCAACTGCGCATCGTCGGCCTTGAGCAGAGACACGTGTTCCAATCCATGGGAAGCGACTTCGATTCCATCACTTGCTATTTCGCGCACCTGGCTGGCGGTCAGCAGAGGCTTGCACGGTCCCGGCCTGCTCCACTCGTTCTCCCCACCCAGCCGTCCTGCGAGCACGAACATCGTGGCGGAGAATCCGTACTTCTGAAGGACCGGCATCGCGTTGTCGATGAAGTCCTGGTAGCCGTCGTCGAAGGTCAGCCCCACCATGCGACGCGCATGGCCCTTTTCGGATGCGTTGAGCAACTCCGCCATCGAGACGCCCCGCAGACCTCGGTTACGCAGCCAGCGCATATGCCGCTCGAACCGCTGCGGGGTCATGGTCACCTCAAACGGGTCTTCGTCGTATGGCGACACCGAGTGGTACATCAACACCAGCGGAATCGCCGTCATATCAGCGCTCTTCGACGAGCCTTCAGTGGTCGAAGTCGTCATCGGCTACCCCCCGTGCTCCCAACCGGTTGTGCCATTCGCCTGAGCGACAGTGCTTTCCGTCCAGCCGCCCGACCGGCCGGCCCATTGTCGACAGCCCGGCCGTACACCTCGTCGAGTCGGGGCAGGACCCGTGACAACGTGAAGCCGGCCGCCTTGGCGGGGCCTGCCGCGGCGAGCCGCGATCGCAGCCCCTCGTCCGCTAGGAGTTTTCGGATGGCGCGAGCCAGCGCCGCGGCGTCGCCCGGCGGCACGTGCAGACCGTCGACCCCGTCGGTGACCACGTCCAGCAGACCGCCGAGCGCAGTGACCACACACGGTGTCGCTGCCGCAAGGCATTCCACCGCCACCCTGCCGAATCCTTCAGGCACCAGACTCGGCACGACACCCACCGCGGCATGTCGCCACGCCGCGATGACCGCGGGCCGCGGGACATTGTGCACGACAACCACGCCCGGCTGGTCCGGTACCCGATAGTCGGCGCGCGGAAGTCCTGCGAGCACCAACGGCACGTCCAGGCCATCGGCGCGCAGTCGAGCGTGCGCGTCGAGCAGTACATCGACACCCTTGAACGCCCCCAGCACTCCCGCGTAGAACAGGTAAGGCCCTGTGGCAGGCACGAATTCAGGACGGCACGCGGTGCGCTCGTCGCTGGCCAACGCGAGCAGATCGTCATCGATGAACGTCGGTATCACGGTGACTGCGCTGTGGTCCTCGACCCGGGGCGCAGTACCACGGTCAGCGAGCGCGGTCGAGATCGCCGTCCATTCGGCGACCTCACGGTGCCGCCTCGAACCCAGCTGGTGCAGCCCCAGTGCCAGCGGAATTCCCTTGAGCCCGTAGTGGGAACGCGCGCAGCTCACGCACTTGCCCAACGCGGGTCCCGAACAGAGGTGCTGGCCGTGGTACAACATGATTTTCGTGGCGCAGACGTGACTGTGATCATGCGCGCTCGCGACCACGGGGATGCCTGCGCGTCGGGCGGCGCCCAGCACGCTATAGAGAATCCATCCCCGGGCGTGGATCACGTCCGGGGAGAAATCGTTGACGAGGTTGGCGAACCCGCGGGTGAACAACGGATCCGGAACCGGTGGAAAGAAGAGGTGGGTGGGGTCCGCGTAGGCGCCCGGCACGTGCGCCATCGCCATCGGCAGCCGGTGCACCTGCACACCGTCGAGATCTTCTCGTCGGGGTGCGTGCGGATGTCGGGGCGTGGCCACAGCGACCGGCTGCCCCCGGTTCGCTTGGGCGCGCGCCAATGCCGCAGTGGACAATTCGAGCCCGCCGACGTTCGGCAGGAAGGTGTCCGTTGCGTGCAGGATGCGCAGACCAGTCATGGAAGTCCCATCGCCGGTTCCTCGATGACGCTGGCGCGCAATCGGGCGGCGCTGGCCGCCGCGCGGACGTTGATCAGCCATCGAAAGAAGCCCATCGCAGCCAACGCGGCGACGACGACCGTCGGTGAGGCGAGCGCGGCCCAGGCCGCGCCGATGATGCCGAGATGCGGCATCAGCAGCGCCGACACACCGATGCCGATCGATGCTCCGGACACGCTGATGACAGCGACAGCCCTCAGTCGGCGCTGCACGCGCAGCACTGCGACGGCCACGTTCACCAACGCATCTGGGAGGGTGGACATCAACCCGATCACCAGCAGGGTGCTGTGCTCGGCGTAATCCGCGCCGAAGATGCCAAGGATTTGCGGAGCCAGCAAGCAGGTGATGGCCATCGCGGGGATCAGCAGTACGCCGATCAGCCCGAGGGCGCGGCGCGCTTGTGATCGAAGTCGATCCGGGCGGTCGGCGCAGTCTGCCAGCAGCGCGTTGGACACCGCGGCGTTCACCGCGAAGAACGCGGTGCTGATCATCGCCGCCATCGACAGGTATGCGACCTGGTCGGGCGGGAAGTACGCGGCGGCGATGATGGGCACCAGATAGAAGGGTGCCCTGACCGCAATCGTGGCGACGTAGTCCCACGGCACCAGTTGTCGTAGTCGCGACAGCCAGATGCGCCTGGGGCGGAAATGGAAGTCCGTCGTCGCACGCACGAACAGCCGCAGCGACAGCACGAAGTTCAGCATCAGCGAAGCAACCCAGCCGAACAGAATCACGCGCGCGGAATCGGTGTCGGCTCCGACCGTGACCACCGCCAACGGTAGAAACACTGCGACGGCCGCCAGCCGTGACAACGCACCGACGATGCTGCCGACCAGCGAGAGCTCAGCCCGGCGAACGCCGAGCAACGCCCCGTTGATCACAAGCATCAGGGCGGTGCCCACCGAGCCCGCGACCATCAGTGCGACGAGGCATCCCGTGCCGAGCGCAGCTTGCACTGAGTCCGGCAGCACAAGCGCGCCCACTGCGCCCGCCGCGCCCGAGATGACGACGGCGACGACAAACGCGGTGCTGCACAGCCCATTACGCTCTTCGGAGCTGGCACCAGGCAGCACCCGCGGAAGCAACGGTATGAATCCGGCGACCGACACGATCCCGACCAGCGTCATCCCGCCGATCACCGTGTTGGAGACACCGACAACCCCGGCGTCGACACTGCGCGCGCAGATCACCCAGAACACATAGCCGAGCAACGAGGTGAGGTGGTTCATCGCAAGAAGAGCGATGCTGTTGGCCACCATACCTCGGGTGGTCCGTGGACGGGTAGTCGTCATCCTGTGCACCACCCGATCGGAATGACCGCCTGCAGAGTCATGTCGGACGCGTTGTCCCGCATGGTCAGTTTGATCGGCGCGCCGGCGGTGCGGGCGAGCTCCAGCTGCTTGGGCCCGCACAACTGAGCCTGGCTGCTGCGCGGCAGCTCGACAAGCAGCGTCACTCGTTCTCCCGTGCCGTCAGTCAGTACCAGCCGGGTGTCGACGGGAACAGGACGACCGGTGATGTCGTAGGCACTGAAATCAGCGCGCCGGACCATTTCTGGTCCATCTGGACCGAGTGCGGTCAAGGACAACGCCAGGTCGGCACCTGCAGGCGCGGGGATCTGCTCGGCGGCGAAGGACGACGGCATGCGTTGTGCGGGCGACCAGTTCGCGTTCACCACCGTCAACGCCACGGCAGTCAATGCGATGGCTGCCAGCGCAATCAGGGTGGTCCGGATGTCTCGGGCGGACATTCTCGGTGGCAGTTGGGGACTGCTCAGCGCCCCCGCGACCACCAGCAGCGCCCCGGCGAGCACGATGACCACGTCCAGGACGACGTTGCGCATATAAGGCGCCTCGTCGATCCACAACCGCGAAACCCACAGCGCGATCTGGGCACAACCGCCGCCGGCGACCACGGCAACGACGGAGCGCCGCCACCGTCCAGTGGGCCGCTGCGACAATCCGAACGCGACACCGAGCGAAACCGCGGCTGTCGCTGCCGTCGTCACAGTGAGGATGCCGAGGGTGGTCACCACGGTTGCCCTGCCGACGTGGTGTATGACGGGACCCACTGCCGCATACCAGGCGAGCGTCGTCGCGATCCGGGTGCCGATCCATCCCACCGGCCCGACCCCGAGACGCACCAACACCGCAGAGATCCACAGCCCCGGGACCAACCAGACCCCGACAACTCCGCAGATCACCGCAATCCACCCGACCGCACCGGCCGGTGCCGCTACCAACGAATCCTGTTGTGGTGCAAGCCAATGGGCGACGAAGAGCAACGCGACGCCGATAGCCGACGCGATGAGCAGCCGTAGCCGCGCCGTCCGATCCGGCGTGTCGTCGTAGCCGGTAGCGACGGTATCGGCGTCGATGGTGCGAGTCGTCAGATCGCTCATGCGCCCGCTCCCTCACAACTAGTGGCACGTGTGCGATACAACGTGAAGATGTTCACTTGGTAGACCGTCAGCGGACCGGCTGCGTAAACGGCGTTCAGCCAGGGCAGACAGTTGAACCGGTCGATGGCCGCTTGCGGGTACGGGTCCTTGCCGCGGGCGCCGGGCTCTTCTCGGGTGAACCAGATTCCGAGCACAGGCCGCGTGGTCGCCATCCGGGAATCAACGACGATGTATCTGATTTTGGCGTCGAACAGTTGCTTGAGGACTTCCAGGCGTATCGGTGCGGGATTGGCGTAGAAGTCCCAGATCGGGAACGAGGCACTGGGACGCAGCGTGGCCATCCGACCGAGCGACCCAATCGCCAGCGAACTGAACCGATCCGTCATCACCGCGGTGTCGACAGGCGCGTTGGCCGCCAACCATTCGGCAACCGCCACACTGTCTCTCGACACCGATCGGCCGTCGTCACCCACGAGAGCACTGCCAGGGAAGCGATGCGTGACCTTGACACCCACTGCCGCGCTTCCGACGGCCAACACGGTGAACAGGACCCCAATGACACCGACCGCGACGCCGGGTCGGCCCAACACCCTGCGGACCGGACGCCACCGACCGGCACCCTCGTCGCCTTGGCGCTGGTGACCGAAGGACCACGCGAGACCGCACACCACCGCGATTCCGATGAAGCTGAATCCCCATGACCGATGCGCCCCTTCCGCGCCGCCGGTCATCAGCAGCGGCAGGCTCGCGAAGAACATCGCGCCCAGCACGGCGAAGGCCCACGGCATCGAGCCGATCCGGCGCCGGTTTCGCCACAGCACCGCCATGGACCACATGAACAGCGCCAACAACACGAATGGGAACAGGTAGCCGCAGACGATCTCATAGCCGGGATTCAAGGAGTTCGCAAACAGTGAGCGTCGCCCGGACGACTGGCCCACCCCGTCCATCATCTTCTGCAGCTGCATGAACCCGCGGGCCAGTTCTGGGCCGAGGTAAGCAAGGAGCCTGCTGGACAGTCCCGACCACCAGAAGGTGATCGAAACCACCAGAGCGCCCAGGATGAAGACCAGAGGCCAGAATCGCTCACCCTCCGCACGCCGTCCCTGTGCCGCTGTCTGCCTGACGAACGGCAGCAGGCGCGCGAGGACGAGCAGAATCAGGATGAGGAAAAGCATGGTCGTGCTCAAGTGGTGAACGACCGGCAGAACGACCACGCACAACATCGCCATCGCGAAGGCGCGCCGGTTGAGCTTGTGCGATGCGCGACTAGCCGCGACGGTTGCCGCCAAGCACCAGATGAGCAACGGCAGTGCCAGTGTCTCGTAGGAGAACACCGAATTGAAGTACAGCCAAGAGGGATTGAGCGTGTACACAACAGCGCCGACCGCAGCGCCCCTGGCGGGCGCACCCACCATACGGACCAGTTGATAGATCGCGAGCACCGACAGAATGTGTGCGAGCACGATCACGATGAGCGCGGCAGGCCAGAGCGACAGTCCCGTCAACCGGGCGAAAGCACCGGCCGCTTGATGCAGGCCGGGGAATTCCTTGGTGATCGGCAGCAGGTAATTGGTGTGGCCGACGTCGCCGGCAAGAAACGCCTCCAATGCCTGCCGTGTATGCGCGAACTCGTCGGGCCCTGCCGGGCCGGGCTGCAGAAGGCGCGGAACCATTCCGAAGAAGCCGATACCCGCGAGCGCCCACGTCCGCGTCGCACCGTCGATGTGGATGGCGCAGGCAAGAGCGACCAGCGGCAGCATACCCGCCAGAAACCCCGCCCAGAAAAGCGCGAACTGTAATTGGTCGGGCTGGGTCAAACCCGCGGCATGATGAAAGGACAGCGAGAGCAGGACCGCTCCGATGGGCGGCAGCAGCACAGCGGCAACTCTGCGGTCGCGCCACCGGGACTTACCGGATTGCGCTGGCGCGTAATGGAAGTCGTCGGGTGGCTGGCTTACCGCGGTGTCTGGGATCTCTGAAGTGGCAGTCACCGTCGGCTCACGATCTCGCCGCGCTGAGCGTCTTCAGAAGATGGTTGACCATCTCGTCTTCGGTCGGCAGCGTGCACTGCGCCGCACGCGCCTTGCGTGACCCAGTCGAACGAAGCAGTCGGGCAATCGCGTCGGCGTACTGCAACACGGAATCCGCGCTTTCGCCGTCCAATTCGCACAAAGCCGCCGCCGCGCCGGGCCCGGCTCGGCGAATCACTTCACGATGCGCGCCGATACCGCTTGCGACGACAGGCAGACCCGTCACGAGCGCCTCACCCAGGCACAGGCCGAAGGCCTCGTGGAGGCTTGCCGTCGCGTAGAGCGAGGCCGTCGCCCACCACCGGCCGAGCGCCTCGTCGTCGATTGCGCCGGTGAACGTCACCACGTCATCGGCGTCGAGTGCGGTGGCGAGTTCCCGGTAGGCCGCCAAACCGGAACCTTGCCCCACGACAACGAGTCGCGCCGGCACACCGTTGTCGCGAAGGTGGGCGACGGCGCGGATCAACACATCCGTGCGCTTGTACGGCTCTTGGCGGGCGACGGTCAGCACAACGTTCGATTGGCCGGGGTACGGGGTCCGGCCGCCCACCGGATCGGGAACCCCAACGGGGGCAAGGCTTATCTTGTCGCTGTCCACCTGTCGCGAGAAGTCCCGCATGACCAGATCCGCTTCGGCCTGGGTGGCCACCAGAATTCGGCGGCACGCCGCCATCAGTCGTCGGCCTGCGGGGCGGTAGAACCGGTGCATCGCATTGCGCATCGGGGTATGTCCGGCGCCGTGGTACCACGGGGTGAGCACCACCGGCGCCTTCGCCTGCTCGGCGGCCAGCCAGGCCAACGGGGTGTGGTAGCTGTGCACCCATACGACGTCGAAGCGCCGGGACTGCCGGGCGGTGCCCGCTGCGGCCGGTGAAGGCAGATCGAAGACTTCACCCACCGGCAGGTCGTACCGCTCGATGTTGTATCCGTCTTGTCGATCCCGCGCGGAAAGCGTTGCGCGACGCGGAATCTGAGTGATCACGGTGACCTCGGCACCCTTGGCCGCCAGCGCCGCGGCAGCCTGCGCGGCGTAAGTCTCGGCACCACCCAGGTACGGCGCGAAGCGGGGGATGATGAGCCCGACCCGCAGTGCGGTATCGGTCATGCGATGCCCCCCGCCACGCTGTCGTCCGCCCTCTGCAGAGTCGCACTGCGCCGGTCCCGGCCCCAGCGCGCGCCGATCCGATCGAACAGGCCCGTGTACTCCTCGGCGGTCTGCGCCCACGAGTTCGGGTCGACATGCGTGGTCCCGATCAGCGGCAGCGCCGAGCGGATTCCGTCGGCAAGAGCCTTCGGGTCACAGGGCGGCACCAATACCGCGCCGCTGTAACCCGCGGAAGCCTCGACGAGCCCGCCTACCGCGGTGGTCACGACCGGCAGGCCCCAGGCCATCGCGGTGAGCAACGGCCCCGATGCCGAGCTGCGGCGGTAGGGAAGGACAACGAGATCCGTCGCTGCGAAGTACGCGGGCACCTCATCGTCGTCGACGAAGCGGTCGACAATGGTCAATCGGTCCGGCGGCAGGACTGCCGCCAGTTCGTCGAGCGGTTGCCGGTAGCCCTGCCAGACTTCACCCACCGCAGTGACATGTACGTCGACCCCGGTGGCCCTGAGCAGGCGGGCCGCCTCGGCAAGCTCACTGTGTCCCTTGTACGGGCGCACCACTCCGAAGATGAGCAAGCGGACCGGGTCATCCGGCGGCTTGCCTTCGTTGCGGGCGGCTGCGACACCGGACGCAACGTGATTGCCGAACGGGCCGATCGTGACGACTTCGCTTGGCAGACTGGCGAGTTGCGGATAGGTGGCCCGAAGCGCAACCCGGTCGAATTCGGAATGCACAGTGACGGCGTCCACCCGGTTCAGCAGCAGGCGCATCCCCGCCCTGGTGTAACGACCGACCAGCGGCAAGGTGGCCTCACCGACGTCTTGCGCCTCGTGGAACTCCACGACCACATGCGCCCCCGACCGTTTGGCCAGCCACGCGAGGGCCACGTAGCTGTGCAGCACTGTCGCGGTCCACCAGTGCAGGACCACCACGCTGGGCCGAACTCGACGCCAAAAGCGCCATGCGCGAAGGGCCGACAGCCCCCAGAACCAGTCCAGCCCGTTGAAGACGGGGATATCGGGCCACGACAGAGCGCCGTCGGTGCTGCCCACGCGCGCCCGGCCGGGATAGAACACGCGAGGGCAGAGCCGACGCAACAGCAGCGTCGCAGCGGGTCCCCGTTCGGCGAGTGCTCCAGTCTGCATGGCCGCGATGTAGCTCACGCCCGAAAGGAATCGATCTCCAGGCCCGACGACGAGAACGAGTCCGTCGTCCACGTTTCGGTTGGTCACACGCGCTCGCCGGCGTGCGCGTGCTTGCGAACCGACTGCACCAGGCGCCCACTAAGACCCGACCGGTGGTCACGGACGACTGTGCGCAGCACCCTGGTGCCGTCGCGAATCGAGCGGAGATTCGACTTCCCCGCGCGCCGAGGCAGTTCCAGGCTCGGCACCTCCGCGATCCGCAATCCGGCCTGCATCGCACGTACGACCATTTCGGCTTCGATCTCGAACCCGGTTGCCGAAAGCGCCATGGTCTCCAAGTAACGGCGGTGGAAGGCGAGGAACCCGTAGCACAAATCGGTCAGGTCACCGCCGTACAGCTGGTTGAACACTCGCAACAGGAACCGGTTACCGAAACGCCGGAAGGGTGTGATGTCCAGCGACCCGCCACCCGCGATGAAGCGAGAGCCCTTGACGAAGTCGTATCCGTTGTTGAGGAAGTGCAGGTAGTGGCGGATCTCCTGAGGCGCCATGCTGCCGTCGGCATCCATCATCACGATGATGTCGCCCGTCGCCGCTAGGAAACCAGCCCTCAGCGCGCTGCCCTTGCCCAGACCTTCCTGCAGGACCACCTTGATGTCCGGGCGGTAGCTACGCGCGGTGATGAGCGTCGCGTCGGTGGAATTGCCGTCGACGAGAATGACCTCATTGACCTCATCGGCGACCTGTTCGAGCACCCAGCCGATGTTTCGCGCCTCGTTCTTGACCGGAATGACCAAACTGACGGTCACCGGTTTCGCGGAGGCTGCCCGTGAGCGTTTGCGCCGCTTTGTTGCGAGGGGTGCAGGTTCCATGCCCTGACCGTTCGCCAGTTGTGTTACTGGCGCCCCGTCCTTGTATGCGTTTGTCGCCGATGGTTCGGCCATTGCTAGACCCCCGTCCAACCCATGCGCCGGTGCCGACGCCGTGTGGACACGCTCGATTAGCTGTCGTTTCTGTTGGACAACCCCCCCGAGCGTCCCGCCTGCGACGTTAGCATATGCCGTGCGACACGTTAAGAGAACCTAGGGAAAAATTAATACGCCCGCAGAATTGGTTGTGGAAGCATCTTCGCACCGGGTCCGTCAGCCAGTGTGGCAAACTTAAACAATCGTTCTTACACGCATCTATGTCACATCAAGCAACTTCGCAGAGCTACTGCGGTTCGTTGCCTGAGGCGAGGCTTGCCATCCCTATCCGATTTCCGCTAGCAACAATTCTGCTGTCTACAGAGACTTTGCTGAAACCTCGGGTTCCGCTGCTGTTGATACGTCGCTGGCGCATGACAAGAATGTAGCTGTAGTCGGTTCGGACCGGACCGAAGCGGGCATCGTCCACAGAACGAAACATCGACGATCGGTGGCGTCGTTGATCAGCTAGGCCGAATGAGGACGAACTGCCAGGACCAGGGCACGTACCGCATCGGTCGTTCCAACAGGCGGGCGGCCCATCGGACCCCGCTGGGTATCACCTCGGGCGGGTAATTGAAGTGCCGGACGTGGCCGACCTCGAAGCCGGCGCGGCGCGCGGACTGTCTGAGGTGCTTCATCGTCACCACGTAGAAATCGTGGCCCCAACTGACCGGCGCCAGCTTCCAATAGCGGTGCTGCCACTTGACGGGCAGCCATCCCATGAACGGAAGCCTGCTGTGAGACTCGATCGGAAAGTAGGGGTTCGGCAGCTGACCGATCACGTGACCGCCCGGTTTGAGCACGCGGTAGATCTCGCGCAGGCTGTCGTCGCGCTCATCCGGTGGAATGTGCTCGAAGACGTTCGCGAACACCGCGACGTCGAATGTCTGGTCGGCGAAGCTCAATTCGCTTGCCCGACCCGGCTTCAGGACGCAGCCGCGATCGGTGACGACCTCCTCGGTCAGCTTCGGATCGATGCCCGCCCAATGCTTAATGTGCGTGAGCTGTTGGAGCTGTTCGGTCAGCGCACCGGTTTGACACCCGATCTCGATACCGTGGGTGGCCTGTGGCGAGCTGTGCTCCTTGATCAGGTCCGCCAGCCGGCGACTGAGCACCGCGTTACGCGTTTCCCACTCCTGATCGGTTTGCAGGAATTGCGCGCGAATGCCGCGATTCACCGTGGACGCCTCCCCCATGGCGCGAAACCTCCCTCGCAGAGCCTGGTTCCTGAACAAGGTACCCGTTGGACGCAGCCACCCCAAGACCTTTGCCAGGCTTCTTACTCTCGACCGGCTGATGGCACCGCAGCCCCGCTGGAGAAACCCTCGTACGGTACTTTCTGCATAGCTAAAACCGGGCGACCACTTCGCGGTCGTCTCGCCGACTTTCGCAGGAGAGTTCAGTGAACCGCTTCAGACTGGCCACGTGCGCGGTCGCCGCCGCCCTCGCCCTGTCCGGCTGTGGCGCCGGGCAGATATCGCAGACCGCGACGCAGGAGCCGGCCGTGAACGGCACGCTCACGACCGTGGGCTCGATGGCGGTGCGCAACATCCATCTGCGTGCCACCCAGAAATCCGACTACATCCAGCCCGGCAGCGACGTCGAGTTGTTGTTCGTCGCCATCAACGGTTCCCCCGACGTCAACGACAAGTTGCTTTCGGTCAGCTCCGACGTCGGCTCGGTCAGCCTTTCCGGCGACACCACGGTGCCCGCCAACGGCGTCCTGGTGGTCGGCGAACCCGACGGCCAGATCGCGCCGCTGGAAGCCGCCGAGAAGGCGGACGCCGTGCAAGCGAAGGTCGCACTCTCCAAGCCGATCACCAACGGGCTGACCTACGCGTTCACGTTCACCTTCGAGAAGGCAGGCGAAACCACCGTGCAGGTGCCGATCTCCGCGGGCGAGCAACCGCGCCGGGAAGCGGCAGCGGAGGCCGGCGACACGGGCGGCCACCACTAGTCAGTTCGGCCGGTCTGTCGGACCGACCGGCTACGGTCACGACGTGGCTAAAGCGCGTTCGCAGTACCGCTGCTCGGAGTGCCACCACGTCACCGCCAAATGGGTTGGCCGCTGCCCTGATTGCGGCACCTGGGGCACCGTCGACGAGGTCGCCGTGCTGGCCGCGGTCAACGGTTCGGGTGCTCGGCGTTCGGTCGCGCCAACGTCGCCTGCTGTGCCGATCAGCTCGATCGATCCGGGCACCACCCGCCACTTCCACACCGGGATCAGTGAACTCGACCGCGTCCTCGGCGGCGGTTTGGTCCCTGGATCGGTCACGCTGCTGGCCGGCGACCCCGGTGTCGGCAAGTCCACGCTGCTGCTCGAGGTTGCGCATCGGTGGGCGCTGGAGGGCAGGCGCGCGCTGTATCTGTCCGGTGAGGAGTCGGCGGGGCAGATCCGGCTGCGGGCCGAACGCACCCGCTGCACGCACGACGAGGTCTACCTGGCCGCCGAATCTGACCTGCAGACCGCGCTCGGACACATCGACGAGGTGCGGCCCAGCCTGGTGGTGGTGGACTCGGTGCAGACCATGTCCACCACCGAGGTCGACGGTGTCACCGGCGGGGTCACCCAGGTGCGGGCGGTGACGACGGCGTTGACCATGGCCGCGAAGGCGTCGGGGGTGGCCATGCTGCTGGTCGGTCACGTCACCAAGGACGGCGCCATCGCGGGCCCGCGGTCACTGGAGCACCTCGTCGACGTCGTACTGCACTTCGAAGGCGACCGTACTTCGGCGCTTCGGATGGTGCGCGGCGTGAAGAACCGGTTCGGCGCCGCCGACGAGGTCGGCTGTTTTCTGTTGCACGACAACGGGATTGAATGCGTCGCGGATCCGTCGGGGTTGTTCCTGGATCAGCGGCCCAAGCCGGTGTCCGGCACCGCCGTGACCGTCACGCTGGACGGTAAACGTCCGCTGATCGGCGAAGTGCAGGCCTTGATCGGCGCACCCGCCAGCGGTTCACCGCGCCGCGCCGTCAGCGGTATCGATTCGTCCCGCGCCGCGATGATCACCGCGGTGCTTGAGAAGCGCGCCAAACTGCCCGTCGGCACCAACGACATTTACCTGTCCACGGTCGGCGGCATGCGGCTCACCGACCCCTCGTCCGATCTGGCGGTGGCGCTCGCGATCGCGTCGGCCTACACCGATCTGCCGATGCCCACCAACGCCGTGGCGATCGGAGAGGTCGGCCTGGCAGGCGATCTGCGCAGGGTCAGCGGCATGGATCGCAGGCTGGCGGAGGCGGCACGGTTGGGCTTCGGCTGCGCTGTGGTGCCCGCAGGCGTCACGGCGGCGCCCGCCGGTTTGCGGGCCATCGGCGCAGACAACATTCAAACGGCGTTGCGGGTGCTGCGGGAAATCAGTCAGACTGACGCCTGCCGATCCTAGGAGGAGGCATGGCCGTCAAGGCGAGCGGCAGGTCGAACCGCAACGTGGTGCAGTTGGCGCGCCCGACCCTGCGCGAGACCATTGCGCGGCTGGCGCCGGGGACCGCGCTTCGCGACGGCCTGGAGCGCATCCTTCGCGGCCGCACCGGCGCGCTGATCGTGATCGGCTACGACGACAGCGTCGAAGCCATCTGCGACGGCGGCTTCGAGCTCGACATCCGCTATGCGCCCACCCGGCTTCGCGAGCTGTCGAAGATGGACGGCGCCGTGGTGCTGTCCAGCGACGGCGGCCGCATCGTGCGGGCCAACGTGCAGTTGGTGCCCGACCCGTCGATACCCACCGAGGAATCCGGCACCCGGCACCGGTCCGCCGAACGCACCGCCATCCAGACGGGCTATCCGGTGATCTCGGTCAGTCATTCCATGAGCATCGTCACGGTGTACGTCGCGGGTGAGCGCCACGTCATTCCGGACTCGGCGGCCATCCTGTCGCGCGCCAACCAGACCATCGACACGCTGGAGCGCTACAAGACCCGCCTCGACGAGGTCAGCCGCCAGCTGTCGACGGCCGAGATCGAGGATTTCGTGACGTTGCGCGACGTGATGACCGTCGTGCAGCGGCTGGAGATGGTGCGCCGGATCAGCCTCGAAATCGATTCCGACGTCGTCGAATTGGGTACCGACGGACGTCAGCTCAAGCTGCAGCTGGAAGAACTCGTCGGCGACAACGACACCGCGCGCGAACTGATCGTGCGCGACTACCACGCCAACCCCGATCCCCCGACCGCCGCTCAGGTCAGCGCCACACTCGAGGAGCTCGACTCGCTTTCGGACAACGAGTTGCTCGACTTCACAACGCTGGCAAGGGTTTTCGGCTATCCCTCGACGGCGGAAGCGCAGGATTCCGCGATGAGCTCGCGCGGCTACCGCGCGATGGCCGGAATTCCCCGCTTGCAGTTCGCCCACGTCGACCTTCTGGTGCGGTCCTTCGGCTCGCTGCAGGGACTGCTGGCGGCGACGTCGGACGATCTGCAGTCCGTCGACGGCATCGGCTCGATGTGGGCGAGGCACATCCGGGAAGGCCTCTCTCAGCTGGCGGAGTCCACCATCGCCGACCGACTCGCTTAACCCGTTGTCGCCCTTGCGTTTTCCAGCCCATTCCTGAGTAACTCCCAGGCGAGCCCGCGGGCTTCCGCCGCTCTGGTGTGCATCAACCGCTGCACGGTCCGGATGGAATCCGGTTTCGGCGTCCGACCTTCGACGACGGCGTCGTGCACGTCGGCCGCGACCCGGATCGCCATCGCGGCAGCCTCGTTGACCTGGTTCAGTGCGCGGTGCAGGCGGTCGTCCTCGAGGAGGACATTGGCGTTGCTGACCTCGACCGAGAAGTCGTTGACCACCCGGCTGATCTGTTCGAAGATCGGGTTCATCGCCTGCTCGCGCTCGTCGCGGTCCTCGATCCGCAGGATGCGGGCGCCTTCGTTCCACAGGGTGGCGAGCATCTGGGTGTGCGCGTTGACCGCGCGCGACACCTCCACCATGGCCTGCTTCTGTAGCTGATTGACCAAGTGGGCCCGCTCGATGCGGGCCAATTCGCGTTGCGCCTCCACTTCGGCCCGGAACGACTTCTCGCGGGCCTCCATCTCGACCCTGTGCAATGCCTGAGCCATCGCCACCTCGCGGGCCGCTCGTTCCTCGGCGGCCACCAATTCGGCGCGCAGACGTTCGGCGGCCTCGGCGGCGTGCTGGTTCGCCTGACGCTGGATGGTCAACGTCTGCCACATGGTGACCAGCACAACGCAGAAGACGACCGCGCCGAAGAACCATTCCGCCTTCGACCCGGATTCGCCGCGGCTGAAAACGATGAACCAGACGATGACCAGAACGGCCGCGGCCGCCGAGGCAAACCAACCCATCCTGCGCCAGCCCGGCGGAGACGGCGCGGGGCTAACCGGCACCTGTGGTTGCGCCGGCTGTGCCGCCGGTGCGTACGCCGAATCCTCGGTGGCACTGGCGGATTGCACCAGACCGGTCATTGCGACCTCCGTTCACGCGAGCCTGCGGCCATGCTGGTTCAGACTAGGCGGCACGGGTCGAACCGTCTGCCCGGGACCGCTAGGGTCGTTTCGTACTCACTGCTATCGAATTGACCCGCTGAAGAATTGAGGTCCCATGGCACAACCCGCGGCGCAGGGAGGCGACTCGGCGATCATCGTCGAACTGTCCGAGGCGGCGATGCACATGTATACGGCAGCAATCGATGCGCTGCCGTTTCAGGAGGACAAGAAGTTCCACAAGCGCGCCGACGTCGTACTCGAGGGCATGCGGAAACTGCGCTCCGCGTTGGCGGATGCAGCAAGCACCAGCAGGCCGTCGTCCGCGGTGATCGTCGAATTGAGCAATGTCCGCAGGCGCTACGACAATCTGGTCGAACACGCCGCGGCGGCGCCGGGATCAAGCCTCGGACAACAGATCTACGCGACCCGGCTGGCGGCGAAGTTGACCGCGCGCGAAGTCGAGAACGGGGCGGGTCTTCGCGAAGGACTGCTCGACGAACTCGAGGCAGGCGCGACGCCCAACGACGAGGAAGCGGCGAAGATCAAGGACGCCATCGAAGCCCTCGGCGGAGTGCCTGGCACCGAACACCTGCGGCCGCCCCAGCCAGAACCGGTGCAGGAGGATCAACCACAGGAACAGCACGTCAATGGTTGGGAAGAAGAACTTGTCGGGGATAACGCCGGTTGAACCGGCAATCCGAATAACGCCGGTTGAACCGGCAATCCGAATAACGCCGGTTGAACCGGCAATCCGAATAACGCCGGTTGAACCGGCAATCGGATAACGCCGGCGGTTAGCCGCCCTGTGGCGCGGGCCCGGGCTCAGCCGGTGGGGGCACCGCATCGGCGCCGGGCTGCCCCGGTGCCGGCGCGGCAGCGGGCGCGAGGATGAACGGCACCGCCGCCGATCTCAAATTGCCCAACTGCACGACCAGGTTGTACGTCCCAGGCCCGATCGGCTGCCGCGGCAGCGGGCACTGCGGCGCCGACCCCATACCGGTCCAGGTCACCTCTGTGGTCACCTGCTCGCCCGGCTGGAACGTCTTGACGAGCGTCTCGTTCGACGGCGCGCAATCGAGGTTCGACCACAGCCTGTTGTTGTCCAGTGAGTAGACGTAGGCGGCCAGCACCGCGGCGCCGACGTCACGCTGGCACGCCACCAGCCCGATGTTCGTCACGACCATCGTGAACTTCGGCTGATCCCCCACCACGTACTGCGGCTGGTTGGTGATGCCCTTGACCGCGAGCGTCGAATCCGGGCAGTCGTCGCCCTCTTTGAGCACCGGCGGCGGGACGACGGCCGCGGTCGGCGTCGGAGTCGGCGCCGGGGCCTGCTGCGCAGGCGGCATCACCGGCGTCTTCACTTCGGGGTTCTCACCCGGCAGCGGTGTCGGCGCGGCGGCCTGCGTGGGGGCCGGCTTCTCGGCGGGCTTGTTGTCTGTGCTCGTGCTGTTCATCACGACCATCACCACCACTGCGGCGACGACGCCGATGGCGAGGACCGCTATGCCCAGCGCGAGTGCCCTGCGACGCCAGTAGATCTGCGTCGGTAGCGGGCCATGCGGTTCTAGATCCAGCACATCTTCACGGTAAGGGCAGGTCACGCCACCTCGGCCGAGGTTGCCCGGCGTGTCGCTGCTCAGCCTTCGCCGATATCACCCAGATGATCGCGCAATACGGCCCTGCCATCGGCCAGGTGATAGGTCACGCCTGCGATCGCCAGGGTGCCGGCATCGAGCCGTTCGGTGATGGCCGAGGACCGCTGAGCAAGCTGCGCGGCGGTCTCGTTCACGTGGCGCGCCTCGAGTTCGTCGACACGCGTGAGGCCGTCGCGACGGCCGAGCAGAATCGACGGCGTCACGCGTTCCACCAGGTCACGCACGTAGCCGTTCGGCACGGCCCCGCCGTCGATCGCCGAAAGCGCGGCCTTCACCGCACCGCAGCTGTCGTGGCCGAGCACGACGATCAGGGGCACGTTCAACACCGTCACCCCGTATTCGATGGACCCGAGCACCGCCGAGTCGATGACATGGCCGGCGGTGCGCACTACGAACATGTCGCCGAGACCCTGGTCGAAGATGATCTCGGCGGCCACCCGGCTGTCTGCGCAGCCGAACACGACCGCGGTCGGCTTTTGCACGTCGGCCAGGCTGGCCCGGTACTCGATGCTCTGGCTGGGATGTTCGGGCTTGCCCGCAACGAAGCGCTCGTTACCCTCCTTGAGTGATTTCCAGGCGGTCACGGGATTCGTATTGGGCATGGCCGTCATTGTGCAGGAATTTTCTGTCGTGATCGATTCACAGCATTTATCAAGCTGGTATGAGCATGCGCAGCGCGATCTGCCGTGGCGTCGACCAGGAGTGACGCCGTGGCAGATCCTGGTCAGCGAGTTCATGTTGCAGCAGACGCCGGTGGCCAGGGTGGAGCCGATCTGGCTGGCGTGGGTGGCGCGGTGGCCGACGCCGTCGGCGACCGCGGCGGCGGGGTCGGCCGAGGTGCTGCGGGCGTGGGGCAAGCTCGGCTATCCGCGGCGGGCCAAGCGACTGCATGAATGCGCGACGGTGCTCGCCGAGCGGTTCGACGACGAAGTGCCCTCGGACGTCGAGACGCTGTTGACTCTGCCCGGTGTCGGCGCCTACACCGCGCGCGCCATCGCCTGCTTTGCCTACGGGCAGCGGGTGCCCGTCGTCGACACCAACGTGCGCCGGGTGGTAGCGCGCGCCGTGCACGGTAAGGCCGACGCCGCTGCGTCGTCGCGGGATCTCGACGATGTCGCCGCGTTGTTGCCCGCGCGGGACGCGCCGCGATTTTCGGTGGCCTTGATGGAACTAGGTGCGACGGTGTGCACGGCCCGATCTCCACGGTGTGGCGTGTGCCCGTTGGGTTCGTGCGCTTGGCGCACGCGCGGCTTTCCGGCAGGAACGTCGGTGCGCCGGGTGCAGAAATACGCCGGGACCGACCGCCAGGTGCGCGGCCGGTTACTTGATGTGTTGCGCGGCAACGACTCCCCCGTCACGCGTGCGCAGCTCGACGTGGCGTGGCTGACCGACACCGCACAGCGCGACCGTGCGCTGGATTCGTTACTTGTCGACGGATTGGTGGAGCAGACGGCCGACGGCCGGTTCGCTCTTGCAGGCGAAGGTGACTAGCGACGGGCAACTGACGCGGCGAGTGGCCAGTTATGTCACGCGAAATGCTCTCAGGTTCAAGGGGTGATTGCAACGGCTCCTAGCTGAGGAGTTGTTGATGCGTCCGTCGCGTTATGCCTGTGTTGGTCGTCAGTTCTGGGGTCATGTCGGCGATGGCACGTCGGTGGTGGAGGCGGCGCAGGCAGTCGGTGTGTCGGTGCGCACCGGCTGGCGCTGGTTTGCCGATGCTGGCGGGGTGAGACCCAAATTTCCTGATGAGACCGGTGTGCGGAAGTGGTCGCGGCTGGGCGAAGACGAACGTAACGAAATTCAAGACGGCATTGCCAGAGGGGAAAGCATTCGGCAGATCGGCAGGCGGCTGGGCCGCCCGGCCTCGACGGTCATGCGTGAGATCGACCGAAACGCGTTCTGCCGTGGACGATATCGTTCGCGGTACCGGTTCGGGGCGCAACGGCACGGCGGCTGGGATGCCACGCCGAGGTATCGGGCCGGCGTCGCACAGGCGCGTGCTCACGCGCGGGCTCGACGCCCGAAACCGCGCAAGCTGGCCACCAATGAACGGTTGCACCTTGAGGTGCAGAATCGGCTGCTAGACGACCACAGTCCTCAACAGATCGCCAACCGGCTGCCGATCGAATTTCCCGACGATGCGGAGATGCGGGTGTCCCACGAGACCATCTATCAGTCGATCTACGTGCAGGGTAAAGGAAATCTGCGCCGTGAGCTGCACAAATGTCTACGCACTGGGCGGGCGTTGCGCAAGCCTCAACGACGCGGTAACCAGCGCCGAGGGCAAATCCGCGACATGGTCAACATCAGCGAGCGTCCACCGGAGGTCGAAGACCGTGCCGTACCCGGCCACTGGGAAGGTGACCTGATCATGGGTAGCACCGCATCGGGTTCGGCGATCGGCACCGTGGTCGAACGCATGACTCGGTTCGTGCTGCTGCTGCATCTGCCTGACGACCACGGTGCCCTGGCAGTGCAAGAGGCCATCGTCGCGAAAATGGCTCAGCTGCCGGCGATTCTGCGTAAGACACTGACCTGGGATCAAGGCAAAGAGATGGCCAATCACGCCGCTATCGCCGCAGCGACGGAATTAGATATCTACTTCTGTGATCCGCACTCACCATGGCAGCGCGGGACCAACGAGAACACCAACGGACTGCTGCGCCAATACTTTGCTAAAGGCACCGACTTGTCGATCTCCCCGGCAGACTATCTGGACTACGTCGCCGCCAAGCTCAACACCCGGCCCCGGCAACCCCTGAGCTGGAAGCCCCCAGCCGAACCCCTCGACGAACTACTCTCAACCCCGTCAAAACCACCCGCTGTTGCAATCACAGCGTGAAACCGCCGCTGAAAAGCGTTTCATAACTGGCCATTCGGCAGGAGGGCGCAAGTGCTACGCGGTCGCGGCTTCCTCACACGGACCGTTGCACGAGAACCGGCGGCGATAGTCCGACGGCGTCACCCCGATCACCCTGCGGAAGTGGTGGCGCAGCAACGTCGCCGTGCCGAATCCGGATCGGTCGGCGATCCTGTCCACGTCCAGATCCGTCTCCTCCAGTAACCGGCGCGCGTACAGCACCCGCTGATCGGTCACCCATTGCATCGGAGTCCGGCCGGTCTCCTCGACGAATCGGCGGGCGAAGGTGCGCGCCGACATGTGCGCACGAGCAGCCAGTGTGCCGACCGTGTGCGGCTTGTCTAGGTTGGTGAGGATCCAATCCAGATGCGGTGCAAAACCTTCCGAGCAGCGCACCGGAATGGGTTGGTCGATGTACTGACGCTGACCGCCGTCGCGCTGCGGCGGCACCACCATCCTGCGCGCGATCTTGTTGGTGACCTCGGCGCCCAACTCGCGGCGCACCAGGTGCAGGCAGGCATCGATGCCGGCCGCGGTGCCCGCGCTGGTGATCAGGTTGCCGTCGTCGACGAACAGCACGTTGCGGTCGACCTTGGCGGTCGGATACAGCTGCGCCAGCTCGTCGGCGTGCATCCAGTGCGTGGTGCACGGCCTGCCGTCCAGCAGGCCCGCGGCGCCGGCAACGAAGGCCCCGGAGCACACCGTCAGGATGATCGACCCTGACTCGGCGGCCTTCCGGATCGCGTCGAGCGCCTCCGGCAGATAGCCGCCGTACTGGCTGCTGATCGCCGGGATCGCAACCAGGTCGGCGCCCACCAGGCCGTCGAGGCCGCAGTCGGGGGTGATGGTGGCGCCGACGGACGTCCGCAGCGGCTTGCCGGGCTCAGGCCCGCACACCTTGAAATCGAAATTGGGCACCCCGTCCGCAGACCGGTCGATGCCGAACACCTCGCAGATGACGCCGAACTCGAAAATCGCTAGACCGTCCAGCACCAGCGCAGATACGCTTCTCAATGCCATGGCAGCATTTTATCGCAAGGTGTCCTTCCTGCCACTGTTGGCGGGATCTTTATCAGCGGAGCATTACTGCCATGACCACTGCACTGACTCTCTTGATCCTGATCGCCCCGTTCGCGGTGGCAGCGGCGCTCAGTTGGGCCGCCCATCGCTCTGACTCGCTTCGCATCCGCTACGGCCAGTTCCGCTGGTCCGCCCCGATGGTGGGCAGGCTCTTCGAGGACGACCGCGACGGCTTCCGTGTCGCGCATGATGTCGACGCGGTCCGCACCCGCTTTGAGCGGCAGCCCTTTTGGCCCGCCTCAGGCGCGACCGGCGAGCGTCGCTAGGAACGACTCGACCGCTTCTCGGTAGGTCTGCGGCGCATCGTCGTGGATCAGGTGACCGGCACCGGGCACGTGCAAATACGTTGTCCGGTAGCCGGTTTCCTGCATTTTGCGCATCTGTCCCGGGGGTGTGACGGAGTCGCCTGCCTCGAGGAGCAACGCGGGAACACGCACCGCCTCCCATTGCGTCCAGTAGTCGCGGGTTCCCCATTCGGCGGCGATCTCGATCCAGGTCGCGGGCTGCCCGTGCAGGCGCCACCCGGTCGCGGTGCGGTCGAACGCCTCGAGGAAATACTGGCCGGCCACCGGGCCGAATTCCGCGTAAACCTGTTCTGCGGCAGTGAATTCGGTGGGCAGCGCATGCAGCCAGGGTTCCCACGGCCCGGTGGTGCGACCGCGAAAATCCGGTGCCATGTCCTCAACCACCAGCGCGCTGACCAGTTCCGGGCGTGCCGCGGCCAGACACCACGAATGCAACGCTCCCATCGAATGCCCGATCAGCACCGCAGGCGAGCCCAACTGCTCGACAGCCGCACCGAGGTCGGCCACAAATCGTTCGGTGCTGATCGGATACGGGTCGGCGATGTCGCGGCCACGGTGCCACGGCGCGTCGTAGGTGTAGACCGCGCCGAGCGTCGTCAGCCACGGCAACTGGCGTGACCACGTGCTGCCCCGCCCCATCAGGCCATGTACCAGAACCAGTGGATCGCCTTCGCCTCCGCGAGGCGTCAGCAGGTCGGGGGACATCAGTGCGCACGGTAGCCTAGCGGGATGCCTGTGGTGAAGATCAACGCAATCGAGGTCCCGCCCGACGCCGGTCCGGAACTGGAGAAGCGGTTCGCACACCGTGCACACGCCGTCGACAACCAGCCCGGTTTCCTGGGCTTTCAACTGTTGCGCCCGGTCAAGGGTGAGGACCGCTACTTCGTCGTCACGCAGTGGGAATCCGAAGAGGCGTTCCAAGCCTGGGCGACGGGCCCGGCCATCGAGGCGCACAAGGGCCAGGCCGCCAACCCGGTCGCCACAGGAGCATCCCTGCTCGAGTTCGAGGTTGTCCTGGACGTTGCGGGCGCCGGTAAGTAAGGCCGGGCGTGGCACCCGCGCCACAGTCGCACTGTCGGTCGCGGCTGCCCTCGTCGGCGGCCTGACGGTCGGCTGCACCAAGAGCACAACACCCGTACCGGTGGCCGACACCACGTACGGTGTGCCGATCGAGATCAACACGCCGCAGGGTCTGCGGGCCAAGCAGACCATCGACATGCTCAACTCGGAGTGGCCGATCGGCACCGTCGGGGTGCGCACCATGGCGACGCCGCAACAGGTCAACCCCATCACCTCCGCGATGGGCAACCTCTGGTTGGACCGACCGATCACCGTTGCAGGCATCGACATCGGCGCGGGCCAGGCGACGCTGCACACACTGACGTCCTACGGTGCGGCACAAGACATTGCGCTGCGCACGAACCCCCAGGGCCTTGTCGACCGGTTCGAGGTGACGCTGCAACCGCCCCCGATCAAGAAGTGGGCCGACATCGACACCGAGCTGACGAAGTCGGGTGCGCGCTATTCGTATCAGGTCGCCAAGGTGAACAACGGCGAGTGCTCACCGATCGCAGGCACGAACAACGACGTGTCGATGCCGTTGGCCTCGATCATGAAACTGTATGTGCTGCTTGCGGTTGCCGATGCGGTCAAAGCGCGGACGCTGCGCTGGACCGACGAACTCACGGTCACCGACGAAGCCAAGAAGCTCGGCTCCGCTCACCTCAACGACCTACCTGCGGGCGCCAAGGTGACCGTGCGCAGGGCGGCGCAAGAGATGATCTCCGCGAGCGACAACATGGCCACCGATCTGTTGATCGGCCGGGTGACCCCACACGGCGTCGAGCGCGCGTTGGCGGCGGCGGGCCACCACGACCCGGCCAGCATGACGCCGTTCCCGACCATGCACGAGCTGTTTTCGATCGGCTGGGGCGAACCGGATCTTCGCGAACAGTGGAAGGAAGCCAACCCGCAAGCCAGGGCGCAGCTGCTGGCGCAAACGAATTCGCGTCCGTACCAACCGGATCCGACCCGGACCAGCTCCCCCGCCTCCACCTATGGCGCCGAGTGGTACGGCAGCGCCGCCGACATCTGCCGGGTGCACGCCGCGCTTCAGGCCGCCGCGGTCGGTGAGGCGGCGCCGGTGAAGCAGATCCTTTCGGCCATTCCCGGCATCGATCTGGATCGATCGAAGTGGCCGTACATCGGCGCCAAGGGCGGAAACCTGCCGGGCGACTTGACATTCAGTTGGTACGCCGTCGATCACACCGGCCAACCGTGGGTGGTCAGCTTTCAGTTGAACTGGCCGCGTTTTCGCAGCACCACCGCGGCGGCCTGGCTGCTGTCGATCGTCAAGCAGACGTTCGGCTTGATTCCGGTGCCCTGATCTACAGGCTGGACCGCAAAGTCCACGCGTGCCCGCGGAAATGCATCACGGTGCGGCTCACCGGCGCAATGTCGATGCGCCAGAACGACTTTGGCGGCGCATTGAGCGCGACCAGGATGGCGGCACGCACCACCGCCGGATGGGTGACCGCCACCAGGCGTGCCCGACGCGTGGTCAACGAGTCCATCCACCCGCCCACGCGGTCGATCAGGTCGACGATCGACTCACCGCCGTGCGGCGCCCGCGTGGGATCGGTCAACCAGATGGCCAGATCGTCGGGCTGCACCCCGCCGACCACGTCGCCGTGCCACCGGCCGTAGTTCAGGTCGGCCAACCGGTCGTCGACGCCGGCCTGCAGGCCGAGCAGTTCAGCGGTCTGCCGCGTCCGCTTCTCCGGTCCGCAGTAGGCCCGCTCGGTGACGCCCAGGTCGATGGACGCATCGACCTGACGATGGCCGACCGCATTCAGCGGTTCGTCGGTGGGAAACCGTCCGGCTGCCATCGCATCGGTCATCGCATGCGATACGAGTGTCAGCCGGACGACTTCACTCACGCGCTGACGCTCTCCCGCCGTCGCGATTGTCCGAGCAGCCGATCCGCCATCGATGCGAACACCAGGCCGATCACCGCCCACATCACGAACTGAGTGCCCAACGAGTACAGCCGGAATTCATAGAGGACGTCCGCGGAGAAGTCGGCAGGCGTCTCGTCGATGGTCGGCAGCACCAGCATCACCACCGCGATCGCCACGACGTAGGCCCCTGCCGCGATCAGCGCCGCACTCCAGTGCCCGAACTGCGCCGTCAGTCGATGCGCCAGATACACGGCGGCCACCAGCAGCGCGGCCGACAACACCACCATCAGCAGATACAGCAGCGTGCGCTGCCGGATGGTCTCCTCCATGCTGACAGCGGGCGGATTCGGTGGGTATTTGAGGAACGGAATCACGTAGAGCGACAGGAACATTCCACCGGCCAACACCACCGACAGTGCGCGCGGCGACAGGTTGCCGACCCGGCCGTAGGCCACGCAGTAGACCACGGCGAACAGCGCTCCCATCGCCACGCTGAACGCCAACACGCCGAAGCCCATGCCGATGTTGGCCTGCACCCCGCGGGTGAACAGTTCGACGCCGTGCTCGTGGCCGTGCGAGTGCGATTCCTCATAGGCCAGGGCCCGGGTGATCACCGGTTCGACAAATGTGCGTGCGAACAAGAACGCGAGCACGCCACCGACAGCGCCAGCCAGCAGGCCGCGCGCGATTATTCGTTTTTCCATGCTGAAGCTGCCTGCTCAGTGGCAGGGGAAGCCGAGCAGGTGACGGGCGTCGTGCACGAACTCGTGCACGTAGGTGTTGTCGCCGAACACCGACGTCGCGCCCTGGTCGAGGCCGACGAAATAGAGCACCACCAAGGCGAGGAATGCCGTGACGGACAGCCACAGCGCCGCTTTCGCCAATGAGAGGTCGACTGCAGGCGCTACGGTCTTACGGGCCTCAGAAGAGGTCATCTTGAAGTTCCTTCCCGGGATTTCGCGTCCCAGTTTCAAAGGTGACGACGGGCGTCGGGTCTGACTGTCCACAGTGGCGCGACCGTTCTGGATTTTCACCAGGATTCCTTCGCCCGTCGATTACATCAGCATCCTAAGCATCTGGGCTACCGAACAGACGCAAAGGCCCCCGAATCATTGCGATTCGGGGGCCTTCACGACTTGGCGTGCTATTCGGTAGCCGCAGCGCTGGGTGCGCCTGCACCCGCCGCCGCTGCCTTCTCCAATTCCGGTTCGGTCGGCTCGGCCGGCTTCGGGGAGCCGGTGAACGTGAACTTCGCGTCCTCGCCGGAGCCCTCGCCGTCCCAGTTGTCGACGTCGACCGTGACGAGCTGGCCGGGTCCGACCTCCTCGAAGAGGATCTTCTCCGACAGTGCGTCCTCGATCTCGCGCTGGATGGTGCGACGCAGCGGCCGGGCACCGAGCACCGGGTCGAACCCGCGCTTGGCGAGCAGCGACTTGGCCTTGTCGGTGAGGACCATGGCCATGTCCTTGCCCTTGAGCTGCTTCTGAACCCGTCCGATCATCAGGTCGACCATCCGGATGATCTCGTCGCGAGTCAGCTGGTGGAAGACGATGATGTCGTCGATGCGGTTGAGGAACTCCGGACGGAAGTGCTTCTTCAGCTCGTCGTTGACCTTCTGCTTCATCCGCTCGTAGTTGTTCTCACCGCCGCCCTGGCTGAAGCCGAGGCCGACCGCCTTGCTGATGTCGGACGTGCCCAGGTTCGAGGTGAAGATCAGCACGGTGTTCTTGAAGTCGACCGTGCGACCCTGGCCGTCGGTTAGGCGGCCGTCCTCGAGGACCTGCAACAGGCTGTTGTAGATCTCCTGGTGGGCCTTCTCGATCTCGTCGAACAACACGACTGAGAACGGCTTGCGGCGCACCTTCTCGGTGAGCTGCCCGCCCTCCTCGTAGCCGACGTAGCCCGGAGGGGCGCCGAACAGCCGCGAGGCGGTGAAGCGGTCGTGGAACTCGCCCATGTCGATCTGGATGAGCGCGTCGTCGTCGCCGAACAGGAACTCCGCCAGCGCCTTGGACAACTCGGTCTTACCCACACCGGACGGGCCGGCGAAGATGAACGAGCCGGACGGCCGCTTGGGATCCTTCAGCCCGGCGCGGGTACGCCGGATGGCCTTGGAGACGGCCTTGACGGCGTCCTCCTGGCCGATGATCCGCTTGTGCAGCTCGTCCTCCATGCGCAGCAGACGCGTGGTCTCGGCCTCGGTCAGCTTGAACACGGGGATGCCGGTCCAGTTGCCGAGCACCTCGGCGATCTGCTCGTCGTCGACCTCCGCCACGACGTCGAGATCGCCTGAGCGCCACTGCTTCTCACGCTCGGCACGCTGCGCGACGAGTTGCTTTTCCTTGTCGCGCAGACTGGCCGCCTTCTCGAAGTCCTGCGCGTCGATCGCGGACTCCTTCTCGCGACGGGCCTCGGCGATCTTCTCGTCGAAGTCGCGCAGGTCTGGCGGCGCGGTCATCCGGCGGATCCGCATCCGGGCGCCGGCCTCGTCGATCAGGTCGATGGCCTTGTCCGGCAGGAAGCGGTCGTTGATGTACCGGTCGGCCAGCGTGGCCGCCGCCACCATCGCGCTGTCGGTGATGGAGACGCGGTGGTGCGCCTCGTACCGGTCGCGCAGCCCCTTCAGGATCTCGATGGTGTGCTCGACCGTCGGCTCACCGACCTGCACCGGTTGGAACCGGCGCTCCAGGGCGGCGTCCTTCTCGATGTACTTGCGGTACTCATCGAGCGTGGTGGCACCGATGGTCTGCAGCTCGCCGCGGGCCAGCTTCGGCTTCAGGATCGAAGCCGCGTCGATGGCGCCCTCGGCGGCACCCGCACCAACGAGCGTGTGCAGCTCGTCGATGAACAGGATGATGTCGCCGCGGGTGTTGATCTCCTTGAGCACCTTCTTCAGGCGTTCCTCGAAGTCACCGCGGTAGCGGCTGCCGGCGACCAGTGAGCCGAGGTCAAGCGTGTAGAGCTGCTTGTCCTTCAGCGTCTCGGGCACCTCGCCGTGCACAATGGCCTGGGCCAGCCCCTCGACGACGGCGGTCTTGCCGACGCCGGGCTCGCCGATCAGCACCGGGTTGTTCTTGGTGCGACGGCTCAGCACCTGCATCACCCGCTCGATTTCCTTCTCGCGGCCAATGACGGGGTCGAGCTTGCCTTCCATCGCGGCCGCGGTCAGGTTGCGGCCGAACTGGTCGAGCACCAGCGACGTGGACGGGTTGCCCGCCTCACCGCCGCGGCCGCCGGTGCCGGCTTCCGCGGTCTCCTTGCCCTGGTAGCCGCTCAGCAGTTGGATGACCTGCTGACGCACGCGGGTCAGTTCGGCGCCCAGCTTCACGAGCACCTGGGCGGCGACGCCCTCGCCCTCGCGAATCAGGCCGAGCAGAATGTGCTCGGTGCCGATGTAGTTGTGCCCGAGCTGCAGCGCTTCACGCAGGCTCAGCTCCAGCACCTTCTTGGCGCGCGGGGTGAACGGGATGTGCCCCGACGGCGCCTGCTGGCCCTGGCCGATGATCTCCTCGACCTGGCTGCGAACGCCCTCGAGCGAGATGCCAAGCGACTCCAGCGACTTGGCCGCTACACCCTCACCCTCGTGAATAAGTCCCAACAGGATGTGCTCGGTGCCGATGTAGTTGTGGTTGAGCATCCGGGCTTCTTCTTGAGCCAGGACGACGACCCTGCGGGCACGGTCGGTAAATCTCTCAAACATCGGTGGTTACCTGCTCTCCATCAAATAGGTACGGGTTCTTTCGCGGCACGCCGCGCCCGGACCCGTCACCCAAGTCTAGTGGGCGTCCGCCACCCCTGCGCTGCCTGCTGGCACTGTCCAAAAAGCGATACGGCGACGGTCGTCGGCGCCATAAGTCCTGTACCCGGCGCCGCCCATAGCAACGCCCCCGGTGGAGAAATCGTTTCCGACGATGAGCCGCGGCGGGTTCGCCGCTAGCGAAAGGCAACCACCGGCGCTGTTTCGCCGATGAGCAATCCTGGCAACTGCCGATTATGTTGCCGCGTGGAACGCGTCGATGACGTCGGCGGGGATACGACCGCGGGTGGACACGTTGTGTCCGTTACGCCGCGCCCACTCCCGGATGGCTGCGCTCTGTTCACGGTCGATCGCCGCCCTACCGCGGCCAGAACCCACGGAACGACCACGCCTGCGACCACCGACGCGGCGGCCGGCGTCGACCCATTGCTTCAACTCGTTCCTGAGCTTTGCGGCGTTCTTGGAAGAAAGGTCGATCTCATAGCTCACCCCGTCGAGCCCGAATTCGACCGTCTCATCGGCAGCGCCTTCGCCGTCGAAATCGTCAACGAGCGTGACGGTCACTTTCTTCGCCATTACCCCACACAGCCCTTCTGCTTGAGCACTAGTTCAGTAGTTTAGTCCTCGAACCCCCGGCACCAATGTGCCATAGGAACGGAAACCATTCAACAACTTCAGAAAATTTCTGAATCGAGGCAGATCAGTTGCTGTGGCGACGAACAATCGGGAACAAAACGGTCTCGCGAATCGACAGACCCGTCAATGCCATCAACAACCGATCGATGCCCATTCCAGTACCTGTCGAGGGCGGCATCGCGTACTCCAATGCCGCCAAAAAATCCTCATCCAGAGCCATTGCCTCATCGTCACCTGCGGCCGCTGCACGAGCCTGAGCTTCGAACCTTTCCCGTTGGATAACGGGATCGATCAGCTCGGAGTAACCAGTTGCGAGTTCGATCCGCCGAACGTAGAGGTCCCACTTCTCGGTGACGCCTTCAACGCTGCGGTGAGAGCGGGTCAGCGGCGTTGTCTCCACCGGGAAATCACGCACGAACGTCGGAGCCCAAAGCTTGTTACCGACAGCATGTTCCCATAGTTCTTCTACCAATTTCCCATGTCCGTAACCGCGGTCGCGCGGAATCTCGACATCAAGCCGATCGACGATCTGCCATAAGTGTTCGACCGTCGTCTGCGGAGTGATCTCTTCACCGAGTGCCTCAGACAACGAGGGATACATTTGTATCGTCTCCCATTCACCGTCCACGTCATAGACGGTGCCATCAGGCAATGGCAGCTTTCTGGTGCCGATCGCTTCGTCGGCGACCTCTTGAATAATCTCGCGCGTCATGACGGCAGAATCGTCGTACGTGCCGTAGGCCTGATAAGTCTCGAGCATCGCGAATTCCGGTGAATGCGTCCAATCCGCACCTTCGTTTCTGAACACCCGATTCAGCTCGAAGACACGCTCGAATCCGCCCACCAAGCAACGCTTCAGGAACAGTTCCGGTGCGATCCGAAGGTAGAGGTCCGCATCGAGCGCATTGGAGTGCGTGACGAACGGCCTGGCGGCCGCACCGCCGGCCAAGGTCTGCAGCATCGGTGTCTCGACTTCGAGAAAGCCGCGCCGCTGGAGCGCCTCACGGACGGCCCGCACGACCGCCACCCGCTGCCTGGCAATGGTGCGGGCCTCCGGACGAACGATGAGATCGACATAGCGTTGCCGCACCCGGGCCTCTTCGCTCATTTCTTTGTGGGCGACGGGAAGTGGCCGAAGCGCTTTGGAAATTATTTGCCAGGAATCCGCAAGCACAGATAGTTCGCCGCGGCGGGAGCTGATCACCTCGCCGTGTGCGTAGACGATGTCGCCGAGATCGACGTCGGATTTCCAGGAGTCGAGCGATTCGGCCCCAACACGGTCGAGGCTGAGCATCAGTTGCAGCTGGGTGCCGTCGCCGTCTTGCAGCGTCGCGAAACACAGCTTCCCGGCGTTGCGGGAGAACATCACCCGGCCCGCGACGCCGACCATCTGCCCGGTCTCGGTGTTGGCCTCGAGGTCCGGGTAGGCCTGCCGGATCTCGGCCAGCGTGTGCGTGCGGGCGACCTCGACCGGGTAGGGCTCACGCCCCTCGGCGAGCAGCCGCTCGCGCTTGGCCTGACGGATCCGGAACTGCTCGGGGACGTCGGAGTCGGATGTCGCGCCCGTTGCCGCTCCGGACTCGGATGTCGCGCCCGTTGCCGCTCCGGACTCGGATGTCGCGCCCGCTGCCGCTCCGGACTCGGATGTCGCGCCCGCTGCCGCTCCGGACTCGGATGTCGCGCCCGCTGCCGCTCCGGACTCGGATGTCGCGCCCGCTGCCGCTCCGGACTCGGATGTCGCGCCCGCTGCCGCTCCGGACTCGGATGTCGCGCCCGCTGCCGCTCCGGACTCGGATGTCGCGCCCGCTGCCGCTCCGGACTCGGATGTCGCGCCCGCTGCCGCTCCGGACTCGGGCGTGGGCTGATCAGGTGAGGTCACGACCTGCCAGCTTAAATCAACGCATGACCGCCGCGATCAGCGCCGCTGCAGTGACCGCCCTGGCCGACGAACCGATCGACTGGCGGTTCAAGGGGTTGCCGTCGGCGTGGTGGGGCAGCACGCCGAGGCAGATCTGCGCGCAGGCCCCCGACCTCTTCGAGGCGGGCGTCGTCGGACCGATCTGCGTGCTGCGCGCCGAGGCGCTGACGCACAACCTGGTCGCGATGGCCAACTGGTGTCGCGATCGCGGCGTCGAACTGGCCCCGCACGGTAAGACGCACATGGCCCCGCAGCTGTTCGCCCGCCAGTTGGACGCGGGCGCGTGCGCGATCACGGCCGCGACACTCAGCCACGTGCGGACCTACCGGGCGTTCGGGGTACGTGACGTGGTGCTGGCCAACGAGCTTGTCGACGACGCCGGATTGCGCTGGCTGGCAACCGAACTGGCCGCTCATCCGGATTTCTCGCTGGTGTGCTGGGTAGATTCGGTGCGCGGCGTGGAGTCGATGGGCGCGGCGCTGGCCGCGGCGGGAGCGGAGCGGCCGCTCGATGTCTGCGTGGAGGTGGGCATGTTCGACGGGCGCACCGGCTGCCGCGGCGCCGCCGCGGTCGACGAGGTGGCGCGCGCGGCCGCCGCCTCGCCTTGGCTGCGGCTGGTCGGCGTCGCGGGCTACGAGGCGGCGCGCGGCCACGACACCACTGCCGAGGCGCTCGCCGCCGTCACCGCCTATCTGCGCGAGATGCGCGACGCCGCGGTGCGGTTGGCGCCGCTGTTCGAGACGGACCGGGCGATCGTCACGGCGGGCGGCAGCACCTATTTCGATGCGGTCGCCGACGTGCTGGCGGGCGAATGGCGCACGATCCTGCGCAGCGGCGGGTACCTCACCCACGACGACGGGCTATATGCGCGGACCTCACCGCTGCGCGGCGAGTTGCGGCCTGCGTTGCAGGTATGGGGTCAGGTGGTGTCGTGCCCTGAGCCCGGGCTGGCCGTGCTCACCATGGGGCGCCGCGACGTCTCGTTCGACACGGATCTGCCGGTACCGCTGCGGCTGCCTGACAGCGTGGTCACCAAGCTCAACGATCAGCACGCCTATCTGCGGCTGGGCGGCGACGACAACGTCGAGGTGGGCGGCTGGCTCGGCTTCGGCATCTCACACCCCTGCACGGTGTTCGACAAGTGGCAAATGATCCCGGAACTCGACGCCGACGACCGGGTGGTCGGCCTGATCCGCACGTTCTTCTAAGCGATTTGTGTCAGCGGGCTTGTTTCAGCCTGCCGCGGTTGCTGTCGCGGTTGCGCTCGAACACCAGGCGCAGCCCGTCCAGCGTGAGATGCTTGTCGTACTTGTCGACGGTGTGCAGGTCGGGCAGCACCAACGGTGCGGTGTGTCCGGTGGCCACCACCGCGACATCGTCGCCTGCGAACCCGTCGACATCCTCCCGGATGCGGTTGACCAACCCGTCCACCAGACCGGCGAATCCGAACACCGCACCCGCCTGCATGCATTCGACGGTGTTCTTGCCGACCACCGAACGGGGCCGGGTCAGTTCGACGCGACGCAACGCCGCCGACCGCGCGGCGGCCGCGTCTGAAGACACCTGTACGCCGGGAGCGATTGCGCCGCCAAGGAATTCGCCCTTCCCGGAAACCACGTCAACGCAGATCGACGAGCCGAAGTCGACGACAATCGCGGCGGACTTGTACTTGTGGTAGGCCGAGAGACAGTTGACGATCCGGTCCGCGCCCACCTCTTTCGGGTTGTCGACGAGCAGCGGGATGCCGGTGCGTACCCCCGGTTCGATCAACACATGCGGCACCGAAGGCCAGTACTGTTCGAGCATCAGTCGGACCTCGTGCAACACCGACGGCACTGTCGAGAGGCCCGCGGCACCGGTCAGGCGTTCGGAGTCGTCTCCGATCAGGCCGTCGATGGTGAGCGCCAACTCATCGGAGGTGACCTCGGATTCGGTGCGAATCCGCCAGTTCTGCACTACCTTTGCGTGATCACCGGACCCGGAGATCAGGCCGACCACGGTGTGCGTGTTGCGGACGTCGATTGCGAGCAGCACGGGCGCTACCGAGCAGACATCAGCGCGGCCGCATCGGCCGGCACGTGGGCGGGGTCACTACCGAGATCGATCTGCTTGTTGTCCGCGCCGACGAACACCACCCGCGGTTGATAGGTCTTGGCCTCGGCGTCTTCCATTGTGCCGTAAGCGATCAGAATCACCAGGTCGCCCGGATGCACGAGATGTGCTGCGGCGCCGTTGATCCCGATCACACCGCTACCGCGCTCGCCAGTGATGGCGTAGGTGACCAGCCGTGCGCCGTTGTCGATGTCGACGATCGTGACTTGTTCACCCTCGAGCAGGTCGGCCGCATCCATCAGGTCGGCGTCGATGGTCACCGAGCCGACGTAGTGCAGATCGGCCTGCGTCACCGTGGCGCGGTGGATCTTCGACTTCAGCATTGTCCGTAACATCAATTTCTCCAAGGTAATTCGTGGCCCTCTTGGGTGCCGACGCGTGGATGCCCGTCGGTACCGGTGGTGGCGCCGATGTCGATCGCGATGTTGTCGAGAAGCCTGGTGCCGCCGAGCCTGGCGGCAATGAGCATGCGGGCGATGCCTTCGGCGGGCGCTGGACCGAGCAGCTGATCGCGCACTTCGAGATAGTCGACGTCGATGGCGGGCACCTCGTCGAGCACCGCACGCGCGGCGTCCAGTGCCGCCGCCTTGCCGCCCGATGCGGCGTACATGCCCGCCAGCAGCGCCGCCGACAGCGCTCCGGCCTGCTCGCGTTCGACGTCGTTGAGATAGCGGTTACGTGACGACATGGCCAGCCCGTCCGCTTCCCTGACGATCGGCACACCGACGATCTGCGTGTCGATGTTGAGGTCGGCGACCATCTGCCGGATCACCACGAGTTGCTGGTAATCCTTCTCGCCGAAGAAGGCGCGATCGGGTTGCACGATCTGCAGCAGCTTGAGCACGACGGTCAGCACACCCGCGAAATGCGTTGGGCGGGCGGCACCTTCGAGTTCCTCCCCGAGCGGGCCAGGGTGCACGGAAGTCCGCCTGCCGTCGGGGTACATGTCGGCGGCCGTCGGCGCGAACGCGATCTCGACACCCTCGGCGCGCAGCAACGCCAGATCGTCGTCGAGTGTGCGCGGGTACGCGCCGAGGTCCTCGTTCGGCCCGAACTGCAACGGGTTGACGAAGATCGACACCACCACCACGGCGCCCTGGACCCGCTTGGCGGACCTGACCAGCGTCAAGTGCCCCTCGTGCAGGGCACCCATCGTCGGCACCAGCATCACCCTGCGGCCCGTCGTTCGCAGTGCCCTGGTGACGTCGTGAACGTCACGAGGACTGGAGTAGACGTTGAGTTCGCCCGCGCTGAATCGTGGCTTGGTCATGACTGTCCCGAGGAGTCGGAAAACACTGCGAACACTTCCTTGGGGGCGTGCGCGCGCTGCGCGGTGCGCAGCGAGTTGGCCCGATACGCCTGTGCCAGTTGCGGATCCACCTCGGCCAGCGCCCGCAGGTGGCCTGCGACCGCATTCGCGTCGCCGCGCGCGACAGGGCCGGTCAGCGCTGCTTGCCCGCGCTGCAGCGAGTTCTCCAGCGACGCGCGCGCCAGCGGGCCGATCACGCGTTCGGCGATGCCGCCCGGCGCGTCGCCAACCAGTTCCTGGCCCAACAACTCCTGACCCCACAACGCCGCTCGCAGCGCTTCGACCGCGTCGAGCATCACCGTCACCAGGTGGTTACTCGCGTGTGCCAGTGCGGCGTGATACAGCGTGCGTGCGTCCTCGCGCACCCGGAACGGCTCGCCGCCGATCTCGAGCACCAACGACTGGGCGATCGCGTACCCGACTTCGTCGGCGGCCGTCACACCGAAACATGCTTCCGACAGCCTCGCGATGTCCTCGTCCCCGCCAGTGAACGTCATGGCGGGATGGATGGCCAGCGGGATGCAGCCTTGTCCGGTCAACGGCGCCAGCACGCCGATGCCGTTGGCACCCGATGTGTGCGCGACGATGGTGCCGGGCCGGACCGCCGAGGTCGCGGCCAGACCGCCGACCAAGCCCGCGAGTTCGGCGTCGGGCACGGCCAGCACCAACAGTTCGGCGCGGCGCGCCACCTCGTCGGGCGGCAGCACCGCGGTGTCGGGCAGCCTGCGTTCGGCACGCTGCCGGGACGCATGCGAGATCGCGCTGCACGCGACCACCACGTGCTCGGCGCGTTCCAACGCGACGCCCAGCGCCGTACCGACCCGTCCCGCGGAGATGATGCCGATCGTGAGCCGCGCCGGCCGCAGTCCGGCCTCGGGACCCCGCGCGTGCGCTGGGGACTGCTCCATCGCAGACGACCTCGCAAAATGTCGTGGATTCATCGTTCCGGTCCTGCGTTGCGGGTACCGGACGGTCGCCACGAGCCTAACTCACTCGTCGCGGCGCCTGCGACGACCGCCTCCGGTCGGGGTGGCCTGCAGCCTGGCCAACAGTTCGGCGACCGACTGTCCGCCGGTGTCCTCGATGCTCCGGTGGCGGCGCCCTTCGGGTCGCTCGGCAGATTGTTCCTGCGCGGGTTCAGGCTCAGGGTGGCGCGGTTCGGTGTGCAGCGTCGGCGGCGCAGGCGGGCGGCCGGGATCGGCGGCGTCCGCGGGGGCGGAGTGGCGACCGCGTGGCGGTTCGACGGGCGCAGTCTGCATCGCAGGCTCGGGTGCCCGTCGCCTGCCGACGTATTCGTCCGCCGCTCCGTTCTCAGGCGTCGGTTCCGGGGTGGCGGGTGCCACCCAGTTACTGCCGGGTGCGCCTGCGGGAATCCACTGCCGGTGTGGGCTCCGGCGGCGCGGGTGGTGGCTCCTGTCGTGGTGGCTCCCAAGTGAATTGGGTCGTGGTCTCGGCAGCCGTCGGCGGTGGCGAGGTGTATGCGCGCGGCTGCTCCTCGACGCGATGGCGGCGCCCGCGCTCCTGCTCCGTCTCCGACGGCCTGCGGTGCGCGCCCCCGGCATCCGGCGGCGCCCATTCGGCCTCGGGTTCGGCGGGCACGTCGATGATGGGGCTTTCCTCGGTGTTGGCGTCGAGGTCCTCGCGCTCCTCGGTGTCGATCCGGCTCGCCTTGACCCGGCCCGCCATCTCCGTGGTGCGTGGCCACTCGCCGTAGCTTCGGCTGCGATCGGTTTCCAGCGCAGGCCGATGCGACAGGTCCGCGTCGAACAAAATCTCCAAATTGGCCCGCAGCGCAGCTAATTCGGCGCGCAGACCGGCGACCTCGTCGGCGGCCTGGGCCCGGATCTCTGACGTCAACTCGCGCCGCAGCTGGGTTTCCACCGTCAGCTCGTACTCGCGGCGCGCCGAGATCTCGCGGTCCAACTGCAAGTCGTAGACCAGCTTCAGGTCTCGTACCTTGGCCTGGTCGATGTCGCTTTGCCTGCGGTAGATCACCGAGACGAACGCCGCCACCACCGCGGCCCACAACGCCAGGATGACGGCCAGCTTCAGCAATTCCACCTTGTTGGTGAACACCAGGGCGGAGCTCGCCCCGATGGCGAGCACCAGCAACACCGTCAGCAGCACCCAACCCGGCCTGCGGACAGCGCGCCGGGAGCGCGTACCGCGAGACAGATCGGCCATGCGCCGACTGTACCCGCCACAGGTCATCTCGCGTGTCGACCCTTTCGGCGATTCGGCGGTCGACGACGCCGGTCAACTACTCTGTCGCCCCGTCGGCGTTCTCATGCGGGTCCTGCGGCGACTTGCAGCAATGCTGCAGCCACAGCGCAGCTATCACCAACGCGAGCGCGCTCACGGCCGCGACGACCGCGCCCGCGGTGTCCTCCCCCGCGACCCGCAACGTGCTGCGGCGCGGTAACAGGTAGCACAGCACCGCGATCCACCAGCCGAGCACCAGCGCGCCAACCCAGGCCGACGCCTTGGCGACCAACACCGACCGCGCCACGGCAAGCGGATGAAGCCAACCGCGGGCGTCGCCGATCTCGCCCTCGTTGATCTTGTTCCGGACATAGAACGCCCAGCCGGCCTCGGCGACGGCAACAGCCAGCAGCGAGATTCCCGTCCACACATCGATCGGCGGGAAATAGCGGTACACCAGTACCACCAGCAGGTAGCCCGCCACGGCAGTGAGCGCCGCCGCGGCCGTCAGGTCACGTTTGCGGGTCGGTCCCATCAGCCCAGCGCCACCTCGGTGCGACGCACGCCGTCGCGCTCGTCCTGCGCCAACTCGGCGAGCAGGCCTGCGACGGCGCGCGGTTGACCCGCGACGGTCAACGTCGCGTCCGGGTCCACCGCCAGCCACGGGATCAACACGAACGCCCGCTGATGCGCCAGCGGATGCGGCAACGTGAGTTCGGCGTCGTGTGAGGTCACCTCGCGCTGCCCGTCGTGGCAGACCACGAGATCGACGTCGAGGGTGCGCGGACCCCACCGCTGCACGCGGACGCGCTCGGCGGCCGCTTCCAGTTCCTGCGCCCGATGCAGCCAACCGCGGCAGTCCAGCGCCGGATCGTCGGCGATCAGCACAGCGTTGAGGAACGGTCCCTGCTCCACGCCGCCCCACGCATCCGTCTCGTACACCGGCGACACCGCACGCACCGCGCCGTCGAGACCGTCGACAACCGACTGCAGCCGAGCCTGCCGATCGCCGAGATTGGACCCGATGGACAAGACGACTCGGCTCACCCGACACCTCCGCGGCCCCCGCGCCGGGACCGCCGGGCCGTCACAGCCACATCCGAGAAGGTCAACGGGATCGGTGCCGACGGTTTGTGCACGACGACCTCGACGGCGTGTACCCGGTCGTCGGCCATCACGTCGTCGGCGATCGCACCCGCGACGGTTTCGATGAGGTTGCGCGGCGGCCCGGAGACGATATCGGCGGCCCGTTGGGCCAGTGCGCCGTAGTCGAGCGTGTCGGCGAGGTCGTCGCTTGCCGCGGCGGCCGCAAGATCGACCCACACCGTGATGTCGACGACGAAGTCCTGCCCATCGCGTCGCTCGTGGTCGTACACACCGTGGAAACCGCGAACGGTCAAGCCGCGCAACTCGATTCGATCAGCCATGGTCGGCGCCCCAAGCCTCGAGCACCTTGAGCGCATCCACCGTCGCCTGCACGTCGTGCACCCGCACTCCCCACGCGCCGTTCAACCCGGCCAGCGCCGAGATCACCGCGGTGGTGGTTTCTCTGCCGTCCGGTGGCCGCGGTTCACCGTCGGGTCCGGCCAGCAGCGTGCCGAGGAACCGCTTGCGGGACGCGCCGACGAGCACCGGTATCCCGGTTGCGACGAAGTGCGGCAACGCCCGCAGCAACGCCCAATTGTGTTGTGCAGTCTTGGCGAATCCCAGGCCGGGGTCGATGATCAGTTTGGCCGGATCGACACCGGCGGCCACGGCCGCGTCCACGCTGGCCATCAGTTCGTCGTGGACCTCCGCGACCACGTCGCGGTAGGTGGGCACCTCGTGTGGCCGGGCGGTCCCGACGGAGCGCCAGTGCATCAGCACCCACGGCACTTTCGCGTCGGCCAGCAGTGGCGCCATGTTCGGATCGGCGCGCCCGCCGGACACGTCGTTGACGATCTGCGCACCGTTCTCCAGCGCCGCCTGCGCCACCGCGGCGTGCATGGTGTCGATGCTGACTGTGATGCCTTGTCCGGCAAGCTCTTTGATCACCGGCAGCACGCGTCCCGATTCTATTCGCGGCTCGATACGGGTGGCGCCGGGGCGGGTCGACTCACCGCCGACGTCGACGATCGCGGCGCCCTCGGCGGCCAGCGCCAGCCCGTGTTCGACCGCACGGTCGCGGTCGAGGAACAGTCCCCCGTCCGAGAAGGAATCGTCAGTGACGTTGACGACCCCCATGACCTGCACGCGCGTCGCGGTCACTTCCGCAGGATGAGATCCAGCGCCTCGGCCCGTGACGCTTTGTCGGTCTTGAATTGGCCACGCACCGCCGACGTCGTGGTGATCGCGCCCGGTTTGCGGACCCCGCGCATCGCCATGCACAGATGTTCCGCCTCGACGACCACGATCACCCCGCGCGGGTTCAGTTTGCGCATCAGCGCGTCGGCGATCTGCGCGGTCAGCCGCTCCTGCACCTGCGGACGTTTGGCGTACAGGTCGACCAGTCGGGCGATCTTGGACAACCCGGTGACGCGGCCGTCCACCCCGGGGATGTAGCCGACGTGGGCCACCCCGTGGAACGACACCAGGTGGTGTTCGCACGTCGAATACATCGGGATCTGCTTGACCAGCACCAGTTCGTCGTGCTGTTCGTCAAAGGTGGTGTCCAGCACCGTATCCGGGTCGGTGTACAGCCCGGCGAACAGCTCCTTGTACGCACGAGCCACCCGGGCGGGCGTGTCCTCGAGGCCGTGCCGGTCGGGGTCCTCGCCGACGGCGATCAGCAGCTCGCGGACGGCCGACTCCGCGCGTTCCTGGTCGAAGACGCGGCGGTTGAACGTGGTCGAGTTGTGGTGCGACACCTGCTCATCCGCTCCTCGGGTGCGCGGAGTCATCAAGCCTCCGTTGTGTGTCAGCCGTTGGACCGGCTGGTGTCCTGTCCCGGATCCTCGCTCGGTCCCGGCGCAGGCTGGGTGCCCTGCGGGGCCGGATGTCCTTGCTGCGGGTAGGGCTGGTACGGATAGGGGTTCTGCCAGTGCGGTGGCGGGTACCAATAGCCTTGCGGCTGCGGCTGGCCGGGCTGCTGCTGGCCGGGTGCCTGCGGCGGCGGCGGCCAGCCGGGCGCATGCCAGCCTGCGGGAGCGCCGTAGTCGGGCTGAGTGGGGCCACCGGGAATCCCATTGGTGCCGTTGCCATTTGTGCCGTTCGGCGTTTGACGCGCCGCCGCTTCCCGGCTGGCCTGCGCGATCGCGGCCTTGAAGGCCGGCTCGGGCTGCGGCTTGGGCCACTCCTCGCCGCGTTCGATCGCCAATTCGCCGGGCGTCTTGATCGGCGGCTTGTCCGAGGGCACCCGGCCCCCGAAGTCGTCGAACATGGTGAGCCGCGGCCGTTTCTTGACCTCACCGAAGATCGCCTGGAGCTCCGCGCGGTGCAGGGTCTCCTTCTCCAGCAGCTCACCTGCCAAAGTGTCGAGCACATCACGGTATTCGGTCAGGATCTCCCAGGCCTCGGTGTGCGCGGCCTCGATGAGCTTGCGGACCTCGTCGTCGATGATCTGGGCGACCTCGTGGCTGTAGTCGGCCTGAGTGCCCATGGTGCGGCCGAGGAACGGGTCGCCGTGTTCGGTGCCGTACCGCACGGCGCCCAGTTTGGAGCTCATGCCGTATTCGGTGACCATCGCGCGGGCGATCTTGGTGGCCTGCTCGATATCGGACACCGCGCCGGTGGTGGGCTCGCGGAACACTAGTTCCTCGGCGGCGCGGCCGCCCATCGCGAACACCAACCGGGCGATCATCTCAGAGCGGGTCATCAGACCCTTGTCGTCCTCGGGTACCGCCACGGCGTGCCCGCCGGTGCGCCCGCGGGCCAGGATCGTCACCTTGTAGATGGGCTCGATGTCGGGCATCGCCCATGCCGCGAGCGTGTGGCCGCCTTCGTGGTAGGCGGTGATCTTCTTTTCCTGCTCGCTGATGATGCGGCTCTTGCGGCGCGGCCCGCCGACGACGCGGTCGACGGCCTCCTCGAGCGCGGGCCCGGTGATCACGGTGCCGTTCTCGCGCGCGGTCAGCAGCGCGGCCTCGTTGATCACGTTGGCCAGGTCGGCGCCGGACATGCCGACGGTGCGCTTGGCCAGACCGTCGAGGTCGGCGTCGGGCGCGATCGGCTTGCCCTGCGAGTGCACGCGCAGCACCGCACGTCGGCCTGCCAGATCGGGGTTGGACACCGGGATCTGGCGGTCGAAGCGGCCGGGCCGCAGCAGCGCCGGGTCCAGGATGTCGGGACGGTTGGTGGCGGCGATCAGGATGACGCCCTGACGGTCACCGAATCCGTCCATCTCGACGAGCAACTGGTTCAGCGTCTGCTCGCGTTCGTCGTGACCGCCGCCCAGGCCGGCGCCACGCTGGCGGCCGACGGCGTCGATCTCGTCGACGAAGATGATGCAGGGGCTGTTCTGCTTGGCCTGCTCGAACAGGTCGCGCACCCGGGAGGCGCCGACGCCGACGAACATCTCGACGAAGTCCGAACCCGAAATCGTGAAGAACGGAACCCCCGCCTCGCCCGCGACGGCCCTGGCCAACAGGGTCTTGCCGGTGCCGGGCGGCCCGTAGAGCAGCACACCCTTGGGAATCTTGGCGCCCAGCGCCTGATACCTGCTGGGGTTCTGCAGGAAGTCCTTGATCTCGTAGAGCTCCTCGACGGCTTCGTCGACGCCTGCCACGTCGGCGAACGTGGTCTTGGGCATGTCCTTGGACAGCTGCTTGGCCCGCGACTTGCCGAACCCGAAGCCCATCCGGCCGCCGGTCTGCATCCGGGAGAACATCACGAACAGGCCGACCAGCAGGAGCAGCGGCAGCAGATAGATCAGCAGCGAGCCGAGCATGCTGCCCTGGTTCACCACCGTGTTGATCTTGGTGTTCTTCGCGCTCAGCGCGTCGAACAGCGGCACGGCGTACCCGGTCGGGTACTTGGCGATGACCTTGTCGCTGTTGTCGGTGTCGGCGTTGCCGTTCTTCAGCTCGAGCCGCAACTGCTGCTCGCGGTCGTCGATCTGCGCGCTCTTGACGTTGTCGCTGTTGATCTGGGCCATCGCCACCGAGGTGTCGACGGGTTTGTAGCCGCGGGTGTCGTCACTGAAATAGAAGAACGACCAGCCGAGCAACAGCACCACGGCGATCGCGGTGAGCGTGCGGATCACATTTTTCCGGTTCATCAAGCATCGGCCCTCGCGGGCAGGTCCTTCCAATACGCGCAGCTGGAATAGTTCAGGCTACCGCTAGACCAACGAAGGAAGGTTCCCGGCGGTTCTCTCGGGCACTCTTTCGGCAACCACCGCCCTGTGCTTGGCTGTGGTCGTGCTCACCTCGACCGAGCGGTTAGTCGAGACCAACGGCGTTTCGCTGCGGTTGTACGAGGCCGGTGAGGCGGGTGCTCCCGTCGTCGTATTGGCCCACGGCTTTCCCGAACTGGCCTACTCGTGGCGCCACCAGATCCCGGTGCTCGCGGCCGCGGGCTATCACGTGCTGGCGCCCGATCAGCGCGGCTACGGCTGCTCCGAGCAGCCCGAGGCCGTCGAGGACTACGACATCCATGCCCTGACCGGCGACCTCGTCGGCCTGCTCGACGAGGTCGGCACCGAGCGGGCGGTGTTCATCGGCCATGACTGGGGCGCCATGGTGGTGTGGCACACCGCCGTGTTGCACCCGCAGCGCGTCAGGGCGGCCGCGGGCCTGTCGGTCCCGCCCATTCCGCGGGCCCGGTCCCGACCCACCGAGCGCTGGCGGCAGAAGTTCGGCGAGGACTTCTACATGTTGCGCTTCCAGGAGCCAGGGGTCGCCGAGGCCGAGATGGAGGCCGACGTGGCCGCCACGATGAGCGGGATGTTCGCGGGCCTCGTGGCGGGACCGGCGCCGCTGCCGAACTGGATCAGCGCCGAAGAGTTCCAGCATTACGTGACCGAATTCGGCAGCACCGGATTCACCGGAGCGCTGAACTGGTACCGCAACTACGACCGCAACTGGGAGTCGACGCCGCAGTTAGCCGACGCGAAGATCACGGTGCCCGCGCTGTTCGTCGGCGGCACGGCCGACCCGGTGGGCCCGACCATGAATCCCGCCCGCGCCCACGAGATGGTCGCGGGGCCGTACACGGAGAAGTGGATCGAGGGCGCGGGGCACTGGGTGCAGCAGGAGCGGCCCGACGAGGTCAACCGCATCCTGCTGGCATTCCTCGCAGAACTGGAGCAGTCATGACGGACAGACCGCTGAACTTCGGCGTCTTCATCACGCCGTTCCACCCGGTGGGCCAATCCCCCACCGTCGCACTCGAATACGACCTGGACCGCACCGTGGCGCTGGACAAACTCGGGTACGACGAGGTGTGGTTCGGCGAGCACCATTCCGGCGGATACGAGTTGATCGCCTGCCCCGAGGTGTTCATCGCCGCGGCCGCCGAGCGCACCAAACACATTCGGCTGGGCACCGGTGTGGTGTCGCTGCCCTACCACCATCCGCTGATGGTGGCCGACCGGTGGGTGCTGCTCGACCATCTCACCCGCGGGCGGGTGATGTTCGGCACCGGGCCGGGCGCGCTGCCGTCCGACGCCTACATGATGGGCATCGACCCGGTCGAGCAGCGCAGGATGATGCAGGAGTCGCTCGAGGCGATCCTGGCGCTGTTCCGCGCAGCACCCGACGAGCGGATCGACCGGCAGTCCGACTGGTTCACGCTGCGCGACGCGCAACTGCACGTTCGTCCATACACCTGGCCGTATCCCGAAATCTCCACCGCGGCAATGATTTCCCCGTCGGGCCCGCGGCTGGCCGGCGCGCTCGGCACGTCGCTGCTTTCCCTGTCGATGTCGGTGCCGGGCGGTTACGCGGCGCTGGAGAACACCTGGGGTGTGGTGACGGATCAGGCTGCGAAGTCGGGTCGTGACGAACCCGACCGCGCCGACTGGCGGGTGCTGGCCATCATGCATCTGGCCGACACCAGGGAGCAGGCCATCGACGACTGCACGTACGGGCTGCAGGACTTCGCGAACTATTTCGGCGCGGCCGGTTTCGTGCCGCTGTCGAACGCCAGCGACGGCGCAGTGGGAACGCAATCGCCGCGGGAGTTCGTCGCCGAATATGCGGGTATGGGCAATTGCTGCATCGGCACTCCCGGCGACGCGGTGGCCTACATCCAGGACCTGCTCGAGCAGTCCGGTGGATTCGGCACGCTGCTGCTGCTCGGCCACGACTGGGCCTCACCCGCGGCCACCTACCACTCCTACGAACTGTTCGCCCGCGAGGTGATCCCGCATTTCAAGGGTCAGCTGACCGCGCCGCGGGCGTCGCACGACTGGGCAAAGAGCATGCGCGACAAGCTGCTTGGCCGCGCGGGCGAGGCGATCGTCAAGGCGATCAGCGAGCACACCGGCGAACTGAAGGAACAGGAGAACTGATGCGCGCTTCGGTGCTGCGCGGCGGTCGCATGGTGCTCCGCGACGACGTGGCCGAACCGGTCCCCGGACCGGGCCAGGTGCTGGTCGGCGTGCAGGCGTGCGGAATCTGCGGCTCTGACTTGCATTTCGCCCAGCACGGCGCGGACGTCCTGGAACTGAACAACCAGATCGAGGGCTTCGGCGGCGGCAGCATGAACATCGACCTGGACCGCGACATCTACATGGGACACGAATTCAGCGCCGAGGTGCTGGAAGCGGGACCGGACACCGAAGCCCCCGCCGCCGGCACACTGGTCACCTCATTGCCGGTGCTGGTGTCGGCGACCGGCGTCGAGCCGATCGTCTACTCCAACAAGACGATCGGCGGCTACGCCGAGCGGATGCTGTTGAGCGCGCCCCTGCTGACGCCGATTCCGAACGGACTGGACCCGCGGCACGCGGCGCTGACCGAACCGATGGCCGTCGGCCTGCACGCGGTGAACAAGTCCGCGATCCAGCGCGGCGAGGCAGCGCTCGTGCTGGGCTGCGGTCCGATCGGGCTCGCGGTCATCGCCGGGCTGCGTCGTCTCGGCGTGGAAACCATTGTCGCAGCTGACTTTTCGGCACGCCGACGCGACCTGACACAGGCCATGGGCGCCACCGCCACCGTCGACCCCGCCGAAGGGTCACCGTTCGACAGCGCACGGCCTGCGGTGATCTTCGAGGTGGTCGGCGTGCCTGGCGTCATCGACGACATCCTGCGCCGTGCGCCGGTCGGCGCCCGCGTCGTCGTAGCGGGCGTCTGCATGCAGGCCGACACCTTCCACCCGTACTTCGCGATCGCCAAGCAGATCAACGTGCAGTTCGTCCTGGCCTACGACCCGACCGAGTTCACCGATTGCCTGCGCGCGATCGCCGAGGGCGACATCGACGTCGCACCGATGATCACCGGGGAGGTCGGTCTGGACGGCGTCGGCGCCGCTTTTGAAGACCTGGCCCATCCCGATGCGCACTGCAAGATCCTGGTGACTCCCTGACGGTATGGTGCCAGGCATGCCCACCCGCCTGCTTCTCATCGCCGCGGCGGCGCTTGCCGCCGTAGGACTCTCGGCCTGCGACTCGACATCCGGGCCAACGGGCTCCTCCGACAGGGAGACGCGTCAGGTCACCGTGGTGGGGGCGGGCGAGGTGCAGGGCGCCCCCGACACGCTGAACGTCAACGCGTCCATCGAGTTCGTCGCGCCCGACGTCAGTGGCGCGATGAACCAGACCAGCGATCGTCAGCAGGCGGTCATCGACGCGTTGGTCGGGGCAGGCATCGACCGCAAGGACATCAGCACCTCGAATGTCAGCCTGCAGCCACAGTTCGCGGGCGGCGACAGCACCACCATCGTCGGCTACCGCGCGAACAATTCGATCGACATCAAGGTCCGCAAGCTCGACACCGCATCGCAGACGTTGGCGTCGATCATCAACACCGGCGGTGACGCCACCCGGATCAACTCGGTGAACTATTCGCTCGACGACGACTCGCAACTGGTGAAGGATGCCAGGGCGCGGGCCTTCAACGACGCCAAGGACCGCGCTCAGCAGTACGCACAGCTGTCCGGCCTGCACCTCGGCAAGGTCGTCTCGATCACCGAGTCGGGCGGGTCGACGCCGCCCACCCCGCTGCCCAACTTCAAGGGCGCCGAGATGGCGGCGGTGCCGGTGGAACCCGGTCAGCAGACCGTGAACTTCTCCGTGACGGTCATCTTCGAGCTCACCTGATCTCCGCCGAAACGGTATTCCGGCAGGCCTCTGCTCGAACTTTCTCTGCTGGAATACCGTTTCGGCGCAGTCTCAGGCGGGTGACACCACCACCGGGATGCCGTTGAGCACGGCGGTGCCCGACAGCGGGTCGAGTTGCCCGCCGTCGTTGAGTTGGTTGACGTTGACCCCCGGTTGGTCGGCGGCGACCAGTTGACGGGTGCCGCCGCGGTCGTGTCCCCAGCCGTGCGGCAGCGAGACGACACCGCGCCGCATGCCCGGCGTGAGCTCGATCGGTGCCACCAGGTCGCCGCCGGGGCCCTTGATCGACGCGTTCTCCGTCAACCCGAGCTCCTCGGCATCGTCCGGATGGATCTGCAGCGTGCAGCGGTTGGTGCCGCCGGCCAGCGCAGGCAGGTTGTGCATCCAGCTGTTGTTCGAACGCAGGTGTCGGCGACCGATCAGCATGAAGCCGTCGTCGCCGCGCCCCAGCGAATCCCGCAGCCGCGCCACGTCGGCGATCAACGCCTCCGGAGCGAGTTCGATTCGGCCAGAACGGGTTTTGAGCACCTCGGGGATCCGCGGCTGCAGCGCGCCGAGGTCGATGCCGTGCGGCGCCGCCTTCAACCGCTCCAGCGTCAAACCGTCGGGTTTGGCGCCGAACGCGTCGCCGTAGGGGCCGAGCCGCAACATCATGTCCAGCCTGCGTTCGTAGCCGGGCCCGTCGATCAGCATCGCGACCATCTCGTCGACGGCGCGCCCGGCCACCGGGGAATGCGGGTCTGCGGTCTCCTTCTCCAACGTGGTGGTGATGACCTGCTGGTCGACGAGACCCGGATCCTGGTCGTAGCCCACGCCGTAGAGGATCAGCGCCAGCCGCGACAGGATCTCCGGTTCGTCGGGCCTGCCGTCCAACGGCAGCGCAGGCGGCGTATAGCGGGCGTTGTTACGCACCGCGAGGTTGTTCAACGCGAAGTCGTAGTGACCGGTCCGCGACGGCGGTGGTGGCGGCAGGATCACGTCGGCGTGACGCGTGGTCTCGTTGAGATACGGGTCGATACTGACCATGAATTCGACGCTGTCGAGCGCACGGTCGAGACGGTCGCCGTCGGGAGCCGACAGCACCGGGTTGCCCGCGATCGTGATCATCGCCTTGATCTGCCCGTCACCTTCGGTGTCGATCTCCTCGGCCAGCGCCGCGGCGGGCAGTTCGGACAGCGCCTCTGGATACCCCGAGACGCGGCTGTGCCATCGCCCGGTGGCGAAGCCCTTGCCGGGACCGGCGGGTCGCGGCGCCGGCATGGCCGCGCCCAGCGGGAACATCGCGCCGCCCGGCCGGTCGAGGTTTCCGGTCAACACATTGATGACGTCGACGAGCCAGCTGCCGATGGTGCCGAATTCGACTGTGGACGTGCCGATTCGGCCGTACACCGCTGCCGTGGGCGCCGTCGCGATCTCACGGGCCATGGAGCGTATCTCGTCGGCGGTCACGCCGCAGTGCGCGGCTACCGTCTCCGGCGCGAACGCGCCGGCCAGTTCGCGGACCTGCTCCAGTCCGTTGACGTGGTCGGCCATTCCGCCGAGATCCGGTGCGACCAGGTCTTCGTCGAACAGCACGTGGACGACGCCGAACAGCAGCGCGGCGTCGGTGCCGGGCCGCGGCGCGAGGTGGCGGTCGGCCAGTTCGGCGGTGCGGGTGCGCGCCGGGTCGATGACGGTCAGCTTGCCGCCGCGCTTGCGCAGGGCGCGCAGCTTACCGGGGAAGTCGGCGGCGGTGGCCAAACTTCCGTTGGAGACAAGGGGATTCGCGCCGATGATGACCAGGTAGTCGGTGCGGTCCAGATCGGGCACGGTGAACGCGACGGGACTGCCGAACATGTGGCCCAGCGCGACGTGCTTGGGCATCTGGTCCAGCGTGCTCGCGCTGAACATCTGGCGGGTGCGCAGCGCGCGGATGATCAACGGCGCGTAGAGGCTGCCCGCGATCGTGTGCGCGTTCGGGTTGCCGAGGTAGACACCGACCGACGCGCCGCCGTGGTCGCGGATCACCGCGCTGAGCCGCTCGGCGACCACGGCGTAGGCCTCCTCCCAGGTGGCTTCGGTCAGCTGGCCGTCGCGGCGGACCAGCGGCGTACTCAGCCGGTCGGGATCGTTGTCGAGTTCGGCGAAGCTGGCGCCCTTCGGGCAGATGAATCCGTGGCTGAAGACGTCGTCGCGGTCGCCGCGGGCGGCCGTCACCCGGCCCTCGGAGATTGTCAGCGTCAGGCCGCAAGTGGCTTCGCACAGAGGGCAGATCCTCAGGGCTGTGGTGGACATTGCCTCATCTTGCGCCGAGATCGACGTTTTGCCGAATTCTTCTCGCGCTTTCCCGCCCGTTTGTCCGTTTGGGCGCGAGGGGGGTCAGACCTGCTCGTAGACCTTGGGGTCCAGCGTGCCGATGTACGGCAGGTCGCGGTAGCGCTCGGCATAGTCGAGGCCATAGCCGACGACGAACTCGTTGGGGATGTCGAAGCCGACGTAGGCGATGTCGACGTCGGCGCGCACCGCGTCGGGCTTACGCAGCAGCGTGCACACCCGCAGCGACCGCGGACGCCGCGTCGCCAGGTTCCGCAGCAGCCAGGACAACGTCAGCCCGGAGTCGACCACGTCCTCGACGATCAGCACGTCGCGGTCGTTGATGTCGCGATCGAGGTCCTTGAGGATGCGCACCACACCCGACGACGACGTCGACGACCCGTAGGAGCTGACCGCCATGAACTCCAGCTGGGTGGGCAGCGGAATCGCCCGGGCGAGGTCGGTGACGAAGAAAACCGCGCCCTTGAGCACGGTGATCAGGAGCAGGTCCTGAGAGTTCTCGGCGATTGCGTCGCGGTAGTCGTCACCGACCCGCGCGCCGAGTTCGGCGATCTTGTCCTGGAGCGCCTGCGACGAGAGCAACACCGACTTGATGTCGCCGGGGTACATCTCGGTAGGTTGCTCGACCACGTCCACAGCGTGCCATACCTTCACACCGGTTCGGTGTGCAGCGTCAGCATCCCGTCGCGGCGCCCGGCGATCAGGCGCTGACTGCGCAACGGTGAGCCGACGGCGACGCCGCCCTGACCGCGCCATGCAGTGACCAGAGTGTCGACGCCGCGGATCTGCTTGTCGGTCAGCCCGCTGGCGCCGCCGGCCAGCAGCCAGCCGCGAATCACCCTGCGTCGGACCGCCTCCGGCAGCGCCGCCAACCGCGCGGTGTCCAGAGCACCCCCCGAGCCGACATCGGCCAGCGCCTCGGCGGCCAACCGGTCGAGGGCGTCGGTGTCTTCACGCAGTGCCGCCGCGGTGCGGGCCAGCGCCTCAGCGACCCCGCCGCCGAGCACGTCCTCCAACAACGGCAGCACCTCGGCGCGCAGCCTGCTGCGGGTGAATCGGCGATCCGCGTTGTGCGGGTCGCGCCACGGCGTCAGCCCCAACTCGTCGCATGCGGCGTGGGTGAGCGCACGACGAACGCCGAGCAGTGGGCGGTACCACGGCGGATCGCTCGGCCGCATGCCCGCGATCGACCGCGAGCCCGATCCGCGGCCGAGCCCGAGCAGTACCGTCTCGGCCTGGTCGTCGAGTGTGTGCGCGAGCAGCACCGGCATCCCGCCGCGGGCGTCGTCCAACGCGCGGTAGCGCGCGGTGCGCGCGGCGGCCTCGGGCCCGCCGGCCGTACCGACATCGACGCAAAGCACTTGGGCGTCAACGCATCCCAGCGACAGTGCCTGTTGCTTCGCAGTAGCCGCGACGTCGCCGGAGTCAGGTTGCAGCCGATGATCGACGATCAGCGCGGTGGTCGGCTTGGCCGCAGCGGCGACGGCCGTCAGCGCCAGCGAATCCGCACCGCCGGACAGCCCGACACACCAGCGGTCGTCGTCTGCGCCCTGCTCGCTGACGAATGCGGCCAGCGCCGCCTTCAGCGCTGCTACAGCACCCTGTCGATCCATCGCTGCGGCTCATCGATTTCGGTTGGCAGCGGCAGGGTTTCGGCGTTCGACCAGACGGTGTTGAACCTTGCCATTCCGACCTGGCCGACGACGTGGTCGACGAACGCCTTGCCGCGGGTGTACTGGCTCATCTTGGCGTCCACACCCAGCAGCGCTCGCAGGATGCGCTGCAGCGGTGGCTGCTTGCGTCTGCGGCGTTCGTCGAATCGACGCCGAATGGTCGACACGGTCGGCACCACCGCGGGGCCCACCGCGTCCATCACATGGTCGGCGTGCCCTTCCAACAACGTGCCGAGGACCAGCAACTGGTCGAGCGCGCGCCGCTGCGGCTCGGACTGCACCGCCCGCAGCAAGCCCAGAACCCCGGTTGAATTCGGTTCCTGCGCAACGCCGTCGCGCTTGTTGCGGACCAACTCGGCAAGTCGTCCGACCACCTCGGTGACGTCTTGGGTGGCGTCATCGGTCAGCACCGCCAGCGACTGCGACATGTGCTCAGCCAGCCAGGGGTTGGCGCGGAACTGCACTCGGTGAGTGACTTCATGCAGGCACACCCACAACCGGAAATCGGCTGGCAACACCCGCAATTGGCGTTCGACGGCGATGACGTTCGGATACACCAGCAGCAGTTCGCCGCCGTTGGGTCCGAACGGGTCGTACTGGCCGAGGATGCCCGACGAGATGAACGCCAGCACCGCGCCGGTCTGCGCACCGGTGATGCGGCTGGTGATCATGCCGCGTGGACCTTGTGTGCCGCCGGTCATCACCCGCATGGATTGCGTTGCGGCGCGGATCCATTCGACGCGGTCGACGACGCGAGCCTCGGGAATCTCACCGCCCTCGCTGAGGCCGGTCACCTCGCGGACCGGGAGTTCGGCGTTGCGGGACGCCTCGGCCAACTGCTCGATGACCTGTCGGCGGGGGTAGGCGGTGGCGGCGGGGCCAGGCCGCGCGAGTTTGGCGCCCACCGTGGCGGCGAACTGCCAGTCGACGGCGCGGCCGACGGTCAGCCTCGGCTTGGTCGACGAATTCATGTGCTGCACCCGCAGGATCGCAGCGCCGCGGCCAGCGTGTCGATCGCCGTTCGGCCCGTCGGCCCGGCGTTGTTGGAGATGAACGCGAAGGTGAGCACCCGCCCGCTGGCGTCGGTGACGATGCCTGCCAACGAATTGGTTCCCGTCAGCGATCCCGTCTTGGCCCTCAGGTAACCCGCGGCCGCCCGGCCGGCGTCGGTGTCGAGGTAGCGATTGGACAGCGTGCCGCTGCCCCCGGCGATCGGCAGCAGGTCGACCAGGGGCCGCAGCTTGGGATGGTCGTCGCCTGCGGCCGCGTTGACCACCTCGTCGAGCGTCTCGGCGGTCAATCGGTCGTCGACCGAAAGGCCGCTGGAGTCGACCAGATGCGAATTGCCGGTGTCGATCTTCGCCATCTCGAGTTCCCCGAGCACGGCTTGCACGGCGCCGTCGAAACTCTGCGGCTTGCCTGCCTGCGCGGCGACCTCACGGGCGATCGACTCGGCCATCACGTTGTCCGACTCGTTCATCATCTGGCGCAGCCGTTCCAGCAGGGGCGGCGACTGCACCGACGCGATCTCCTGACCGCCGCGCAGCCCGTTGGGCAGCACGGTCACGGTGGCCGGGTCCACGTTCAGCGCGACGGCCAGCGCGCGCCCCGCATCCAGGGCGGGGGTCGTGGAGCGCCCGGACTCGACGGTGACCGGCTGGGTGCGCCCGCCGTCGAGCATCACGGCCTCCATCGGCGCGATGTCGCCGCCCCCGATATCAGCGGGATCCCAACCCGGCGCCATGGTCGGACCGCTGTACGCGCTGACGTCGACCTGGACGGTGGTGACGTCGGCACCGCTGCGACGCACTTGATCGGCCAGATCGCTGATCCGGGCCGCACCCTTGTACCAGGTGGGTTTGCCCGGTGGCGCGGCCGACAGGGTCGGGTCACCGCCACCTTTGAGCACGACGACGCCCGGTTGCCCGGTCGACAGCACGCGGGTGGTCAGCCGCGCGTCGCGGTCGAGCGCGAGCAGCGCGGCGGCGGTGGTCAGCGTCTTGTTCACCGACGCCGGCTGCATCGGCACGTCGGCGCCCTGCGCCCACAACTGCGCGCCGGTGATCGCGTCGGTGATCCTGCCGGTCAGGGCGCCCAGGTTCGGGTCGGCCACCAGCGGCGCCAGCAGCGCGGCCAACCGGTCGGGGGTCGGTTTGGTCGCCGAGTCGCCTACCGGGACGACGCCGGGGGCTGCGGTCGCCGCGGCGGGCGCCGGCTTCACGGCCTGCGCATCGCTGGTCGAGTTGCCGGTGGTGAGCACGGCGGCCACCGCGACGACGACGGCAACCAGCAGCAGCACCGCCACGCCGATCAGCACATGCGTCGATCGCCGCCACTGCGTCGGCCGCATAACTCTCCTGCTCTGTTGCCCAGCACCTCACTGCAGCGTATCGCTCCGTTAGGGTGAGCCCGTCCCTGTCAGACCTGAGCACATCGGTAAGGAGCCGCGGCGGTGGAGTTCGACGTCGTCATCGAGATCCCCAAGGGATCGCGCAACAAATACGAGGTGGACCACGAAACCGGCCGCGTGAAGCTGGACCGCTATCTGTTCACCCCGATGGGTTATCCGACCGACTACGGCTTCTTCGAGAACACCCTCGGGGAGGACGGCGATCCGCTGGACGCGCTGGTCCTGCTGCCCGAGTCGGTGTTCCCCGGATGCATCGTCGAGGCTCGAGTAGTCGCGATGTTCAGGATGACCGACGAGGCCGGCGGCGACGACAAGCTGCTGTGCGTGCCCGCCGGTGACCCGCGCTGGGACCACATTCAAGACCTCGACGATGTGCCCGCCTTCGAACTGGAGGCGATCAAACACTTCTTCGTGCACTACAAGGACCTGGAACCGGGCAAGTTCGTCAAGGCCGCCGACTGGGTGGGCCGCCAGGAGGCCGAGGCGGAGTTGAAGGCCTCAGTCGAGCGCTTCAAACAGGCCGGGCACTAGCAGTATTTTTCCTCGCTGTAACACGCCTTAACGTCGGCGTGCTCTGCACGCTTGAAGATTGCTGTGTGTTGATGCATCAGGGGATCGGCCTGGACGCGTTCAACGCAATGCCGATGCGTCGGGCCGTGCATGCGATCTACGAGTGTTGTTACAGCGTGCCACTGGCCGCCGACCTGGCCCGCGGCCGTCCGTACGACAGCCACGACCGGTTGTTCCGCCAGGCCGACGCCCTGTTGTTCGGGCTGTCGGAGGATTCGATCGACTCGATCCTGCAGGCCTACCCCGACGTCGGGCGGCGGCCGGGCAGCGAGAAGTCAGCGGCCGAACAATGCGCGGTGTGGTGCGACCGACCCGGGGTGATGGACAAGCTCACCGTCGCGTCCAAGGGCTACCTGGAGCACTTCGGCTTCGGGTTCGTGATGTTCGTCAACGGCTATTCGGCGCAGGACGTGCTGGCCACCATGACCGACCGTCTGCACAACGACTTCGAGACCGAGCGCAAGATCGTGCGCAACGAGTTGGCACGCATCAACCGCACCCGGCTCGAGCGCATGCTCGGGCCGGAAGGCGGTTACGACAACTGGTGAGGCTAGGCCGCCTGCCAGTCCTGGATCGCGGTGTCCTGTTTCCTGCCCAGTTCGAGGACCAGGTCCTCGGGCGCGGGATCACTTGCCGCGCCTGCGAATTCGATGGTGGCTGCGGTATTGCCCTGGGTGAAGGACAGCACCGTCACCGACTTCGAACCGTCCGGTGACATCCCCGTCAGTATCGTCCCGCCCGAACCGACGTCAGCGGGTTGGGATTTGCCGTCGGCGACCGCCAGTTGTCCCCTCGCCGCGTCCAACGCGGCCGTCGCGGCCTGCGCATCGGGAAGCACAAGGATGGTGCTCGTGATCGTGCGACTGCCATCGCGGTGGGTGTAGACCGTCTCGACACCTGGCTGCCCATCCGGATTGAACACGGCGGGCGCCGCGTTGTAGGCGAGCGAGTCGGTGATCAAATTCGGGTCCACCGGCAAGGCGCCGTAGTCGCCGGGTTGTGCTGCGGCATAACCGAACCCGCTGAACGTCAGCACCGCAGCGGCAGCGATGCCGCCTGCAATTGTCTGGACTCTGTACACGTCGTGCTCCTATCCGTCAGCAGGGGTAGCAGCCGAATCCGCGCCAGCCGTCGCGCCAAACCCATCCGGGCCCGCAGCCCATTCCGCCGGTCGTGCCGTAGCAATCGAGCATCTGCACCTTGGGCCCGACCGGCACCGCCGGCTGTGTGGCCACATTCGTGTCGTGCGAGCTCTGCGCCGCGTATGCCGTCTGCGCGGTGGCCACCGAGCCGAACATCATCGCGGTTATCGCAAGGGCCATGCCGAATTTGCGCATCAGATTCCTCCGCCCGTGCTGGGAATTTGCACTGCAAACGGTACGCCGCCTGCCCGCACGTTTTGGACGCATTGGACAAATAACTCTGCCTCGATGCCGCATGATGGCCCGATGAACGATGCCGTGAATGGCCACTGCCAGAGTCGCTTCGCCAAGGTCGCCGACGCGCTGGCCGACGAACTCGCCAAGGGGGAGGAACTGGGCGCCTCGATCGCCGTCGATATTGACGGTGACATGGTGGTCGACATCTGGGGCGGCCACGCCGACCGCGCGAAGACGACGCCGTGGGCGCACGACACGATCGTGAACTTCTTCTCGTGCACGAAGACGCTGACCGCGCTTGCCGCACTGATCGCGATCGACCGCGGCGATATCGACGCGTTCGCTCCGGTCGCCAGTTACTGGCCGGAGTTCGCTCAGAACGGCAAGCAGGACATCGAAGTTCGTCACCTGATGTCGCACACCTCGGGCGTCTCAGGTTGGCAGGTGCCGTTCGGCATCGACGACATCTACGACTGGGAGAAGGCGACCGACCAGCTGGCCCGACAGGAGCCCTGGTGGACGCCGGGGTCGGCGTCTGGCTATCACGCCGTCAACTACGGGCACCTGATCGGCGAGGTGATCCGCCGCGCCACCGGCAAAACCCTCAAAGAGTTCGTGCGCGACGAGATCGCCGCGCCCCTGCAGGCCGACGTCCAAATCGGTCTCGGCCCCGCAGACGAGCACCGCGTCGCGGAGGTGGTTCCGCCTCCGCCGCTACCCATCTCACTCGACGACCTACCCCACGACCACCCTGCCTACAAGACGTTCGCGGGTTTCCCGCCCGACGAGAACACCGCGCTGATCGTCGAGACAACGCCCTGGCGCCGCGCCGACATCGGCGGCGTCAACGGGCATGGCAACGCCCGCGCGCTGGCGCGCGCACTGTCACCAATCTCGTTGGGCGGCAAGGCCAACGGCGTGCAGCTGCTGAGTGAGGACACCATCGACCTGATCTTCCAGGAGCAATCCAACGGCATCGACCTGGTACTGATGGTGCCGTTGCGGTTCGGCATCGGGTTCGGATTGCCGTCGCCGGAAAGCGTTCCGGGGGTGCCGGAGGGCAGGATCTGCTTCTGGGGCGGCTGGGGCGGATCGATGGTGGTGATGGCCCCCGAACACCACGCCACCTTCTCTTATGTGATGAACAGGATGGGCCCGGGGACAACGGGAACCGAGCGCACCATTCGCTACGCCGAGATCATCTTCGACGCGCTTGGTTGACGGTTACTTGGTCGCCGGCGCCAGTTTCGACTTGTCCGGCGCCGCAGGCGATTTCTTACCACCGCGCAGACGCCTGGCGTAGTTCATCGAGGGCTTCTCGACGAGGTAGTACGTGACGGTCGCGGCCAGGATCGTCACCGCGAGCAGCAGCACGATGTTGTGCAGCATGCCCGGCAGCGTGTCACCGGCCATCCATCCGAGCTTGCCCAGCAGGAGCAGCATCGGGAAGTGCCACAGGTACGCCGACAGCGAGATCTCGCCGACGTAGCGGATCGGCCGGACGTCGAGGAACGTCGCCAACTTCGATTTGCGGCCGTGCGCAAGGGGCACCACGACGATGAGGATCATCAGGGCCGCGACCACACCGACGCCGGCCGTCACGAATTGCACTGCGATCCCGAAGAAGGCGGCGCTGACAACCAGGACGGGGAGTATCGCGACAGCACTGGCCATCCGGATGCGTCGACTGATCCGCTGCGGCAGCGCGCCGCGCTCGATCCCGACGAACACGATTGCGGCGAACATCCCCATCGCGAAGTTGTCCGCGTTGGTCAGAATGCTCTTGGTGAAGACCGCGGCGATGTTCGGCCCCCAGTTGAGCAGAATGAAGTCGGTGGTGCCCGCGTACCGATCCACCACCGGAATCAGCGCCCGGCCGATCAACCCGACCAACAACAAGATGGTGGGCGCCACCATCGCGACGACGAACGGATTTCGCCCACTGCGCTTGCGCAGACCGAACACCGCAAATCCCAGCAGCGGAAGCGACAGATAGAACGCGTACTCCAGCGTGAGCGACCAGGACGGTCCGATGCCCGTCTGGATGTAGGCCGGGAAATACGTCTGCACCAACGCGAGGTTGGCCAGCAATTCACCGGGCGCGGTGATGACGCCGATTCCGGTCTTGGCGTCGTCGGGCATCAGCGACGCATTGTCTACATAGGACAGCCGCAACACGAAATTCACGATCAGACAAATGACCAGATATGCGGGCATGATCCGGGCGAGGCGGTGTACCGCGTAGTCACGCACATTCGGCATCCGTGCCGAGGACCGCTCAGCAACCACATTTCGGACATATGGCAGAAACAGCAGGAAACCACTTAGCACGAAAAAGTAGACCAGTGAGAAACCGAAGACATTCGTCTTCCAGACGTGCGCGGTGTGGGCGGTGTAGTAGCCCGTGACGTGCGTGATCGCGATGCTCAGGCACAGCAGCCCACGCACGCCGTCCAACCCGATAATCCTGGCCCGCCTGTGAATTTGCTGCGGGGAATCGACCTTCGTGGCGTCCGCCTCGGTCGAATCCGTGGTGGGTTGCGTGGTCATCGCGCCTCGAAATTGACGCAGATAGCAAAAACGCGCAATGGACGCCCCTGTTTCATGAAGAGTTGCACTACCTGCTGCGCCATCGTCACAGCAACGAAACTTCACGACCGGCCAGCTAAGAAACTGTACATCGCGGACGGTGATTTCGCATGCGAACAGCTGTAGACAGAGCCCGACAACTCCGCGGAATTGTATTGCCGCAATAAGTTCAGTTACGTGACATGTTTCTAAAACGTCGCTTCAACGAGTCTAAATCGACATCACCCGCCGTTGACAGCTAATTGCTCCCGCGTTACGAGGCCTTGGGCTGATCGTGCATGGACAGCAGTCGGAGCACTTCGCGCCCCAGGTCCCGCAGATCTTGTCGCGGCGAAGCGGGGATCAGCGTGACACCGTCGGCGACGTCGGCCCGCGAGATGTCCGAGATCAGCCCGGCGAGCCCGTCGACGGTGCCCGCGTACTGCACTGTCTCTCGCGCAGGCCCGAGAACGCTTCTCGCCGAACGGAAGTCGCCGGCCACCGCGACGGTGACATCGAGGATCACCGCCGAGTCGTCGCCGCCGGCCCTGATCCGCGCCCTCGCGCGGCGGGCCTGCTGCAGGTCGGAAGCGGCGACGCGCACCGTGCGCTGATCGCCATCGGTCAGTTCACTCCAGTCACCGCTCGGCGAGTTCGCCACGAATAGCCGCACGCCGGTCACGCTAGGAAAACACGCCGACCCTGTCGATGATTCCGCTCAGGCGGAATCCAAGGTCTGCTTCTCGGCTTCCTTCTTCACGTCGTGCACGCGCGTCTTGTACAGACTGGCCGCCGTCGTGATCACCAGCGTGACGACGATGACGCCCAGGCTCAGCAGCGTCGGGATGTCGGGCACCGGCACATGCTCGCCACCGTTGATGAACGGCAGTTCGTTCTCGTGCAATGCGTGCAGCAGCAATTTCACGCCGATGAACGACAGGATGACCGCAAGCCCCTGCGACAGGTAGACCAGGCGCTTCAGCAGGTCGCCGAGCAGGAAGTACAGCTGGCGCAGGCCCATCAGCGCGAACACGTTGGCGGTGAACACGAGGTACGGCTCCTGGGTGAGGCCGTAGATCGCGGGAATCGAGTCCAGCGCGAACAGCAGGTCGGTGGTGCCCAACGCGACGATGACGAGGAACATCGGCGTCATCAGCCGCTTGCCGTTCTCCCTGACCCACAGGCTCAACCCATGCCAGGACTCGGTGAGGCTGAGGTGCTTGCGTGAGAACCGCACCACGAAGTTCTCTGCGTCGTCGTCGTGGTCGGAGTCACGGACCAGGTTGAACGCCGTGTAGATCAGGAAAGCCCCGAAAAGGTAGAAGACCCAGGAGAACTGGTTGATCGCCACCGCACCGAGTGCGATGAAGATGCCGCGGAAGATCAACGCCAGGATGATGCCCACCAACAGCGCCTGCTGCTGGTACTTCTTCGGCACCTTGAAGCTGGCCATGATGATCAAGAAGATGAACAGGTTGTCCACCGACAGGCTGTACTCGGTCAGCCATCCGGCGAAGAACTCCAGCCCGTACTGGCTGCCGTGGAAGAACCACGTCCACAACCCGAAGCCGATCGCGAGCGCGACGTAAAGGGTGAGATACGTCCCGAGCTCCCGTTTGGACGGTTCGTGCGGCCGACGGCCGATCACGATCACGTCGAACAGCAGCACCGCAACCGTCACGCCAAGCGTGATCATCCACTCGAGTTGGGTCACTTGCATTGAATAAGCCTCCGGCCGTCGTTGAACGCCGGAGGTCTCTCCCGCCTGGCCACGCGAAATCGCGGGCAGGCCCGCGGTGCCGGTCGTCCGATATCGGTCGACGTGGTGACGACACAGCGGCGAAGGAATACTCCCCTCCGTCACCCAGTGTGCCAGCTAGCTGCCTCACATCGGAACCGGGGCTTGTGAACATACGGTTACCCCCATGGCCGACGCCCAACTTCCTGGTGTTTTCTCCGACGTCCAGCCGCTGCTGGAGCATTACGGCTACCTCGGCGTGGCGGGGATGCTGTTCCTGGAGGACTTCGGCGTCCCGGTGCCCGGCGAGATCATGTTGATCGCCGCCGCCGTGTTCGCGGGCGCGGGCCAGATGAACATCGCGGTGGTCTTCCTGGTCGCCGTGCTCGCAGCGGTGCTCGGCGACAACATCGGCTTCCTCGTCGGCCACTTCGGCGGGCGGCCCCTCGCCGAGCGGTTCGGCCGCTATGTCTTCCTCACCCCGCAGCGGCTGGATCGCGCCGAGGCGTTCTTCGACCGGCACGGCGGCAAGATCGTGACCGTCGCGCGGTTCATCGACGGGCTGCGCCAAATCAACGGGCTGCTGGCGGGGATCGTCGGCATGGGATGGCTGAAATTCCTCGGCTACAACGCCCTTGGCGCGGTGCTGTGGGTCGGCGCGTGGGCTGGGCTGGGATACCTTGCCGGCGAGCACATTGTCGACATCTACGACACATTCGAACGGTACAAGTGGTACGTGGTCGCGGCAGCCGTCGTCGTTGTCGCAATTGTGATCACGCACCGCGTGCGGCACCATCGCGGCCAGCGCGCGGCTTAGTAACTTGTACTCGTGACGACGGACGGGAACGGGCACCGACCGCAGGTGCCGGAGCAATACCTGTTGTCTTTGCACGCGCCGGCACCGCGCACCTTGATCGACATCCTCTACGAGACGGCGGCACGCTACCCCGACGCGCCCGCGATCGACGACGGCGAGGTCCAGCTCACCTACGCCGAGTTGATCTCCGACATCGAAGAGAGCGTCGCGTGGCTGGCCGCACGCGGAATCGGCAGGGGCGACCGCATCGGCATCCGGATGCCGTCGGGCAGTTACGCGCTGTACGTGGCGATCCTCTCGACACTGGCGGCCGGGGCGGCGTACGTGCCGGTCGACGCCGACGACCCCGACGAGCGCGCCGAACTGGTCTTCGGCGAGGCCGGGGTGGTCGGCATCATCACCGAGAAAGGCCTGATCCGCGCCCAAGGCGCGTCGCGCGGATGGCGGGCGGGCGCGCCACTCGGTCGCGACGACGCGTGGATCATCTTCACGTCCGGTTCCACCGGCACCCCGAAGGGGGTCGCCGTCACCCACCGCAGCGCCGCGGCGTTCGTCGATGCGGAAGCGCAATTGTTCTTGCAGGGCAACCCAATCGGGCCGGGCGACCGGGTGCTGGCCGGCCTCTCGGTGGCGTTCGACGCCTCGTGTGAGGAAATGTGGCTGGCCTGGCGGCACGGCGCCTGTCTGGTGCCCGCGCCGCGCTCGCTGGTTCGCAGCGGCATGGACCTCGGGCCGTGGCTGGTGTCGCGCGACATCACCGTCGTATCGACCGTGCCGACGCTGGCGGCGCTGTGGCCGGCAGAGGCACTCGAAGCGGTGCGACTGCTGATCTTCGGCGGCGAGGCCTGCCCCCCGGATCTGGCCGAGCGCCTTGCCGTCGACGGCCGCGAGGTGTGGAACACCTACGGCCCGACCGAGGCGACCGTGGTGGCCAGCGCCTCGCTGCTCACCGGCAGGAGCGCGGTGAGCATCGGACTTCCGCTGCGGGGCTGGAATCTGGCCGTCGTCGACAACGCGGGTATGCCGGTCGCCACCGGTGAGACCGGCGAACTCGTCATCGGTGGCGTCGGGCTGGCCCGCTACCTCGACCCGGACAAAGACGCCGAGAAATATGCGCCGATGCCCACGCTGGGCTGGGCTCGTGCGTATCGCACCGGCGATCTGGTGCGGCTGGAAGCCGACGGCTTGTACTTCGTCGGCAGGGCCGACGATCAGGTCAAGGTCGGCGGGCGCCGGATCGAACTGGGTGAAGTCGACGCGGCGCTGGTGAACCTGCCGGGGGTCAGTGGCGGCGCGGCCGCGGTGCGACGAACCGCCAGCGGCACACCGCTGTTGGTCGGTTACGTCGCGAGCGCCGACCCGGCGTTCGACGTCGGCAAGGCGCGCGCCACACTGGCCGAGACGTTGCCCGCCGCGCTGGTCCCCAGGCTGGTGCTCGTCGACGAGTTGCCCACCCGGACGTCGGGCAAGGTGGACAGGAACGCGCTGCCGTGGCCGCCGCCTGGCGGAACCGACCAGCAGGAGCCCGAACTCGGCGGCACCATGGGCTGGCTGGCAGGCCTGTGGCGGGAGGTCCTCGCCGCCCCGATCGACGGGCCCGAGGCAGACTTCCATGCGCTCGGCGGCGGTTCGCTGTCCGCCGCGCAGTTGGTGGCGGCCATGCGGCAGCGCTATCCACAGGTGACCGTGGCCGATCTGTACGACCATCCCCGGCTCGGGTCACTTGCCGGCTATCTCGACGAGCTGGACCCGCCGCCCGCGATCGAGACGCGGACTGTGAAACCGACGCCGCGGTTGACCCAGGCCGCGCAGGTGCTGCTGTCGCTGCCGCTGGCCACGCTCACCGGGCTGCAGTGGGTGGTCTGGCTGGCGCTGCTGAACAACGTTGTCGCGCAACTACATCCACTGCCGTGGCTGCGGCCGGTGAACTGGTGGGTGGTCGCCGCCGGTTTCCTGATCTTCATCACACCGCTGGGCCGGATGTCGATCGCGGCGTTGGGCGCGCGCATGCTGCTCGGCGGTCTGCAACCCGGCACCTACCGGCGCGGTGGTCATCTGCATCTGCGGGTCTGGCTGGCGGAGCGGTTGGCGGACGCCAGCGGCGCTGAAAACCTCGCAGGCGCACCGTGGTTGGTGTACTACGCCCGCATGCTCGGCAACAAGGTCGGCAAGGGTGTCGACCTGCATTCCGCGCCTCCGGTCACCGGCATGCTGAGACTCGGGCACCGCGCCTCGATAGAACCCGAGGTCGACCTGTCCGGGCACTGGATCGACGGCGACCACTTCCACGTCGGGCCGATCACGATCGGCAACGACGCCACCATCGGCGCGCGCACCACGCTGCTGCCCGGTGCCGTCGTCGGCAAGAACGCCGACGTCGCGCCGGGTTCCGGTGTAATCGGCAAGGTCAAGAACGGGCAGTACTGGAAGGGCTCCCCGGCGGTGAAGTCCGGTAAGGCCAAACATCCGTGGCCGGACCATCGGCCGCCGCGCGCCCCGTTGTGGGTGGCCGTCTACGGGCTGACGTCGATCCTGTTGGGCGCGCTGCCGCTGGCGGCGCTGGCGGTGGGGCTGGCCGTGATCGGTTGGGCGGTGCGGGATGCCACCTCACTGACCGCCGCGATCACGCCCGCGGCGCTGTGGACACCGGTGGCCACCCTGGCCGCGGTGGCCACCTATGCCGCATTGACGGTGGTCGGGGTGCGGGTGCTGTCGATGTGGATGCCTGAGGGGTACCACCCGGTGCGTAGCCGTGTCGGCTGGCAGTTGTGGGCGACCGAGCGACTGATGGACGCCGCGCGCAACTACCTCTTCCCGATCTATGCGAGCCTGCTGACACCGGCATGGCTGCGGCTGCTCGGAGCGAAAGTCGGCCGCGGAACCGAGATTTCGACCGCATTGCTGGTGCCCAAATTCACCGTCGTCGAGGACGGCGCGTTCCTGGCCGACGACACGATGGTCGCGTCCTATGAACTGGGCGGCGGCTGGATCCACGTCGCCAAGGCGACGATCGGCAAACGGGCGTTCCTCGGCAACTCCGGCATCACCCAGCCAGGCCGGCGCGTCCCCGACGACGGGTTGGTCGCGGTGCTGTCGGCGGCTCCGCACAAGGCCAAGGCCGGCTCGTCGTGGTTGGGCAGCCCTCCGGTTCGGTTGCGCCGCAAGACCACCGCCGCCGATGCGCTGCGCACCTTCCATCCGTCGCTGCGGCTGAAGATTCTGCGTGCGCTGGTGGAGACGTGCCGGCTGATCCCGCTGATCGTGACGTTCGCGATCGGGGTCGCCGTGCTCTTCACGGTGCAATGGCTTGCGGTGCAGTTCGGCTGGGCGTGGGCTGCGCTGGCCAGCGGCGTGGTGCTGCTGGCCGCGGGAGCGTTGGCCGGCGGCATCGCCGTGATCGCGAAATGGATTGTGGTCGGCCGTATTCGGGCCATCGAACATCCGCTGTGGTCGTCGTTCGTGTGGCGCAACGAAGTGTCAGACACCTTCGTCGAGACCGTAGCGGCGCCGTGGTTCGCGCGCGCCGCAAGCGGCACCCCGGTGATGAACCTGTGGCTGCGGGCATTGGGCGCCAAGATCGGCCGAGGCGTCTGGTGCGAAACGTATTGGCTGCCCGAGGCGGACCTGGTCACCCTGGAGAAGGGTGCGACTGTCAATCGCGGCTGCGTGGTGCAGACGCATTTGTTCCATGACCGGATCATGCGGATGGACACCGTTGTACTGGAACAGGGTTCGACGCTGGGCACGCACTGCGTCGCACTACCCGCCGCCCGGATCGGGGCGGCCGCCACGGTCGGTCCGGCATCGCTGGTGATGCGCGGCGACGAGGTGCCGCCGTCCACCCGCTGGCAGGGCAACCCGATCGCACCTTGGAACATGTTCCGTAAGAAGCGCGGCGGCGGCTCAGCACCGTCGGCCAAGAAGTCAGAAGTCAGCGCCGCGTGACGAGGAGCAAAAAGGCGGCGAAGAAATCGGCGTCCCCGGTCATCGACCCCTATCTGCCGGCCAACGGCAACTTCGGCTACCGGGTGTCCCGGTACGAACTCGAACTCGAGTACAAGGTCGCGATCAATCGGCTGTCAGGGAGCGCGACCATCACCGCCGTCACGCTCGCAGCACTGCAGAGTTTCACGTTGGACCTCTCCGATGCGCTGTCGGTGACGAAGGTGTCGGTGAACGGCAAGCGCCCGGCCAACTTCCGCTCGGCGCATGGCAAGCTGCACATTGCATTGCAGGACACGTTGCCTGCGGGGGCGGCGATGAAGATCTCCGTGCGCTACGGCGGTACCCCGCGACCGGTCCGATCGCTGTGGGGCGAAGTCGGATTCGAGGAGTTGACCGAAGGCGTGCTGGTCGCGGGCCAACCGAACGGTGCGGCGTCGTGGTTTCCCTGTGACGACCATCCCAGCGCCAAGGCCAGCTTCCGCATCCAAATCAGCACGGAGAGCCCGTATTACGCGCTGGCCAACGGCGACCTGCTGTCGCGCCGCGTGCGGGCGGGCATGACGACGTGGACCTACGAGCAGGCCGAGCCCACGTCGACGTATCTGATCACGCTGCAGATCGGTGCGTACGAGCGCCACCGCATCGCCAAGAACGGCGTCCAGATGCACGCCGTGCTGCCGGAGCGCCTGCGCGACAACTTCGACAACGACTTCGCCGACCAGCCGAAGATGATGAAGCTCTTCGTCAAGCTGTTCGGCCCGTATCCGCTGGCCAGCGGATACACCGTCGTCGTGACGGACGACGACCTGGAGATACCGCTTGAGGCACAGGGCATTTCGATCTTCGGGGCCAACCATTGCGACGGCGAGGGCGGCGCCGAACGACTGATCGCCCACGAGCTCGCCCATCAATGGTTCGGCAACTCCGTCACCGCCAAGCGGTGGCGGCACATCTGGCTGCACGAGGGCTTTGCCTGTTACGCGGAATGGCTGTGGTCCGAGCATAACGGCGGGCGCACCGCCGACGAGTGGGCACATCACTACCACCAGCGGCTGGCCGATTCGCCGCACGATCTGGTGCTTGCCGACCCCGGCCCTCGGGACATGTTCGACGACCGGGTGTACAAGCGCGGCGCGCTGACCCTGCATGTGCTGCGGCACCGCATCGGTGACGAGAGTTTCTTTGCGCTGCTGCAGGATTGGACGACACGCTACCGGCACAGCACCGCCGTCACCGACGACTTCACCGGGCTGGCCGCCAATTACGCGCACGAGTCGCTGCGGCCGCTGTGGGATGCGTGGCTGTATTCCACTCCGGTGCCTGCTCTCGAAGGCCCGTCGTGACGGAGGCGACGGGCCCCATCACGCGTGCCAGTGTGACGCGGGTGGGGACGGCCACCGTGCTGTCGGCGCTGTGCGGTTACGCGGTGCTGTACCTGGCCGCGCGTGATCTCGAGCCCGCCGGCTTCTCGGTGTTCGGGGTGTTCTGGGGCGCGTTCGGTCTGGTCACCGGCGCCGCGTTCGGTCTGCTGCAGGAGGCCACCCGCGAGGTGCGCTCGACGCGCTACACCGAGGTGGCAGCCGGCCCGCGCACGCATCCGATGCGGGTGGCGGCCATCGTCGGAGTGGTGGCGGCCGCACTGATCGCCGCTACCTCACCGCTGTGGTCGGCGCACGTGTTCGTCGAGTCGCAGTGGCTCAGCGTCGCGCTGCTGAGCGTCGGGCTGGCGGGGTTCTGCCTGCACGCCACGCTGCTGGGCATGTTGGCCGGTGTGAACAGGTGGACGGAGTACGGCTCGCTGATGGTCGCCGACGCGGGCATGCGGGTGGCGGTGGCCGCGGCGACGTTCCTGGTCGGCTGGGGGCTGGTCGGATACCTGTGGGCCACGGTCGCCGGTGCGGTCGCGTGGCTGGCGCTGCTGCTCGCGTCGCCGACGACGCGCGCGGCGGCCCGCCTGCTCACGCCGGGCGGCACCATGACCTTCCTGCGCGGAGCGTCGCATTCGATCGCCGCCGCCGGCGCCAGCGCGATCCTGGTGATGGGGTTCCCCGTGCTCCTCAAGGCCACCTCGGGTGAGCTGGGGGCGGCGGGCGGCGTCGTGATCCTTGCGGTCACGCTGACCAGGGCGCCGCTGCTGGTGCCGCTGACCGCGATGCAGGGCAATCTGATCGCGCACTTCGTCGACCAGCGCACCGAGCGACTGCGGGCGCTGGTGCAGCCGGCGCTGGTGGTGGCAGGCCTCGGGGTGCTTGGCGTGCTGCTGGCCGGGGTGTTCGGGCCCTGGCTGCTGCGGGAGGGCTTCGGCTCCCAGTACCGGGCCGACGGCGAGCTGCTGGCCTGGCTGACGGCGGCGGCGGTGGCGATCGCGCTGCTGACGCTGACCGGCGCCGCTGCGGTCGCGGCGGCGCTGCACCGGGCGTATTCGCTGGGGTGGGTGTCGGCGACGGTGGCGGCGGCGCTGTTGCTGCTGCTGCCGGTCGGGCTGGAAACGCGCACGGTGATCGCGCTGCTCTGCGGGCCGCTGGTGGGAATCGCCGTGCACCTGGCCGCGCTTGCGCGGGTGTCGTCTGGGTGAACCTGTATTTTTGTCTGCATCGACACGCGCTACCACGACGTCTGGATCATCATCCCCGCCTTCAACGAGGCGAGTGTTATCGGCGACGTCATCTCTGACGTTCGCTCGGTTTTCGACCACGTGGTCTGCGTCGACGACGGCAGCGGCGACGACACCGGCGACGTGGCATGGCGGGCGGGCGCGCATTCGGTGCGGCATCCGGTCAACCTCGGCCAGGGTGCGGCCATCCAGACCGGCGTCGAGTACGCCCGTCAGCAGCCAGGGGCGGCCGTGTTCGCCACGTTCGACGCTGACGGCCAGCACCGCGTCAAGGATGTCATCCGGATGATCGACAGACTCTCCACCGACGACGCCGACCTGGTGATCGGCACCCGGTTCGCCGATCCGGGCGTGGTCAGTCACACCCCGCTGCTGAAGCGGGTGGTGCTGCGCGCGGCGGCAGCGCTGAGCAGACGCAGCCGCAAACTGGGCCTGACCGACGCACACAACGGTCTGCGGGTGTTCAACCGGAAGGTGGCCGACGCGCTCAACCTCACCATGAGCGGGATGAGCCACGCCGACGAGTTCATCGCATTGGCGTACGAAAACCATTGGCGGGTAAGCGAAGAGCCGGTCGAGATTCTCTACACCGAATACTCGATGTCGAAGGGCCAGCCCCTGCTCAACGGTGTCAACATCATCTTCGACGGTTGGCTACGCGGAAGGATGTCGCGATGAACTGGATCCAGGCGCTGCTGATCGTGTCGGTGCTGTCGCTGCTGGTGTACCTGCTGCGTTCGCGCCGCAACGCGCGGTCCAAGGCGTGGGTGAAGGTCGGTTACGTACTGTTCGTGATCGCGGGCATCTACGCGATCCTGCGTCCGGACGACACCACCATCGTCGCGAATTGGCTTGGCGTCGACCGCGGTGCGGACCTGATGGAGTACGTGTTGATCATCGCGTTCGTGTTCACCACGCTGTCGGCCTACATGCGGTTCAAAGACCTCGAGTTGAAGTATGCGCGGTTGGCGCGCGCGGTCGCGTTGCAGACGGCGCGGGTGCCCGAAGAGCGCTAGGCCAGCCCGCGCATCACGTCGATCAGCAGATCGATCTGCTTTTCCTCACTGTCGGGTTGCGGCAGCACCGGTCTGACGATCGCGGCGCCGTTGAATGCGTTGGTGATGATCGCCACCAGCGTCGCGAACGTGTCCTCGTCGAACTTCTCGGCGCCGGGGAAGGCGCGCGCGGTCGCGTAGATGTTCTCGGCGTACTCGGCGAGCACCGTCTGCAACGTCGCTTTCAGCTTCCCGTCCGTGCGGGCGGCCACCATCAGTTCGAACATCACGGTGTTCGTCGCGTTGGTGGTGGTCTCCCACTGGATTCGCACCGCCGCTTCCAGCGCCGCCTCGGCAGCCGGGATTTCGGCTACTCGCTTGGTGACGAGATCGAGTTGACGTCGCATCACCTCGCGGGCGGTGGCGGCCATGAAGTCGCCCATGGTCGGGAAGTGGCGGAACAGCGCACCGTCGGACACGTTGGCACGCTTGGCGATCACCGCCGCCGACGCCCGCGCGTAGCCGACGTCGATGATGGTGTCGATGCTGGCGTCGAGCAGTCGGGCGACGGTTTCCGCGCGGCGCTGCTGCTGCGTCCTTGCCATGTCAGATAGGCGTTTTCAGCAGCTGCCCGGTGTCTGCGGGCAGGAACCGGCCGGACTTGACCGTGGTGCCGTAGCCCGCACAGAACTGGCCGTCGCGGAACACAACGGTGCCGTTGACGGCCGTCGCGATCACCGCCGCGTCGTTGCGGTTGACCATGCGACTCAAGCCGCCGTAGAACGGCACGGTCGCCTCGTGATAGCTGTCGACGGATTCGTTCAGCCCTTCGGGATCGATAACGACGAAATCGGCCCGGTCACCCTTGCGTAGCGTGCCCGCGTCCAAGCCGAACCAGTCGGCCACCTCCGAGGTGAGCCGATACACCGCGCGCTCGGTGGTCAGGAAGGGGCGTCCGGCGCGCTGGGCGTCGCGAACGCGCCTGAGCAGCCGGACTCCGAAGTTGTAGAACGCCATATTGCGCAGGTGCGCTCCCGCATCCGAAAAGCCCATGTGCACAGAGGGTTCCGCGGCGAGCCTATCGAGGTACTTCGGACGGTGGTTGGCCACGATCGTCGTCCACCGCACGTTGCGCTCGCCGTTCTCGACCAAAACGTCGAGAAACGCGTCCAACGGGTGCAGGCCGCGCTCGTCGGCGATCTGGCCGAAGCTCTTGCCGATCAGCGTCGCGTCGGGGCACTCCACGATGGTGGCGTCGTGGAAGTCGCGGTGCCACAGGGTCGGCCCGAGCTTGCGACGGTCGAAGCTCGCGCGGAACCTGCGTCGATACTCGGGGTCGGCGAGGAGTTCGTTGCGTTCGATCTGATCGCGCAGGTGCAGCGCCGCGGTGCCCGCCCCGAACTCCTCGAAAACGGGCAGGTCGATGCCGTCGGAGTACAGCTCGAATGGCACCGGAAGGTGTTGGAACCGGACGAACGAGCCAAGGACCTTGTTGAGAAGCCTTGTGCCGGGCCCCAATACGTGCACCGCGCCGGTGGCGGATTTAGCGTCGGCGGACACCAGCAGACTCATCCGGACACCGGGGCGACGACCGAACATCCGGCTGCTGGTCAAGAAGAACATCAGCGCGGACAGCGGGCTCTTCGTGTTCGGCGCGCTCTGCAGGATGCGACGGCGCCTGCGCAACACCGAGATCAGCTTGCGCCGTTCCCGCCAGGTGGCGAACGTCGAGGGCAGCGCGCGGGACCGGAACCGGTCCCCGTCGAGTTTGTCGATGGGCGCGTCCATACCGGACATGCCGAGCAGGCCGGCGTCGAGGGCCTCCTCGAGCAGTTTGGTCATTCTGTCCAGTTCGGCCTTGGTCGGCGTCACGCCCTCGGTGGTCGCGCGGTCGAGTCCAAGCACACTGGTACGCAGATCCGAATGCCCGAGCATCGAGCCGATGTTCGGGCCGAGCGGCAAGTCGTCGAGCGCCCGAACGTATTCGGCGGGCGTGGACCATGTCTTCTTCGCTTCCAGCGCGCCGTGCACGTACTGCCGCGGCACCGCCTCGACCCGGCTGAACAGATCGGCGGCGTCGTCGTTGTCGGCGTAGACGGTCGACAGCGAGCAGTTGCCCAGCAGCACCGTGGTGACGCCGTGCCGGACCGACTCGCGCAGTCCGGGATCGAGCAGCACTTCGGCGTCGTAATGGGTGTGTACGTCGATGAAGCCGGGCACGACCCACTTGCCGGACGCGTCGATCACCTCCGGACAGCCGGTTTCGTCGAGCGGTTCACGCGATACCACCGCGACGATTCCGTCGCGAATGCCCAGCGTGCGGACCTGGGGTGCGCTTCCGGTGCCGTCGAACCACAGGCCGTTGCGCACGATGACGTCGTAGGACATGACGCCACCCTACGATAGAAAGTGAGCGCTTACAATCTTTCTTCGGATCGGAAGTACTCGACGGTCTTGGCGACGCCCTCGGCGATGGCGACCTGCGGGGCCCACCCCAACACCTGCTTCGCGCGACTGATGTCCAGGCTGGACCGCTTGAGTTCGCCCAGTCGCGGAGGGTGAAACTCCGGCTCGTCGGGTGCACCCGCGGCCGCGGCGACCAACGAATGCAGTTGCCGCACCGACGTTTCCACACCCGTGCCGACGTTGAACCGCTGCCCGCCGCCGGCCTCGCCGGAGGCCTTGACGAACGCGTCGACCACGTCGTCGACGAACACGTAGTCGCGGGTGTCGGTGCCGTCGCCGAAGATTTTGGTCGGTCGGCCCGCCAGCAGAGCCCGAGAGAAGATGGCGACCACCCCGGCCTCGCCGTGCGGGTCCTGGCGCGGGCCGTACACATTGCCCGGCGCGATGTGCGAGCACTCCAGGCCGTAGAGGTTGCGGAACATGTTCAGGTACACCTCGCCGGCCACCTTGCCCGCGGCGTACGGCGATGCGGGGTCGGTCGGGATGGTCTCCGGCGTCGGGAAGGTCGTCGGCGTGCCGTAGATCGAGCCGCCGGACGACGTGTGCACGATCTTGCGGACGCCGGCCTGCCGGGCGGCCTCGGCCAGGCGCACGGTGCCGACCACGTTGACCGTCGAGTCGAACTGGGGGTCGGTCACCGAACGACGCACATCGATCTGGGCGGCCAGGTGAAAGACCACCTCGGGTTTGGTCTCGGCGAGCAACCCGATCAGGTCGGCGCTGGTGATATCGGCCTTGGCGAACTCGAACCCGTCGTGCCGCTCGGCCAAGACGATGTTCTCGCTGCGGCCCGAGCTGAGATCGTCGACACCGACGACGCTGTGCCCATCCGCGAGAAGGCGGTCTACCAGCGTCGATCCGATGAAACCTGCCGCTCCCGTGACCAGTGTGCGCATCGGCTCACCATACCGAGGACCGCTGTCCGTACTCTCGACGAGCGATGAACTGGGTCGCCCGTACCGCCGCCGTGCTGATCGCGGTGCAGTTCGTCGTCCGGGCGGTGTTGGCCTTCCAGGGCTACTTCTACTGGGACGACCTGATCCTGGTCGGCCGGGCGGGCACGCAGGGTCTGCTGTCGCCGGGGTATCTGTTCGACGACCACGACGGGCATGTCATGCCGGGCGCTTTCCTGGTGGCCGGCGGCATCACCCGGCTGGCGCCGCTGAACTGGATCGGGCCGGCCATCAGCCTGGTGGTGTTGCAGCTGCTGGCCTCGCTGGCATTGCTGCGGGCGCTGCATGTGATCCTCGGTTGGCGGCCCGTGCTGTTGCTGCCGTTGACGTTCGCGTTGTTCACCCCGCTGTCGGTGCCCGCGTTCGCCTGGTGGGCGGCGGGGTTGAACTCGCTGCCGATGCTGGCCGCGCTGGCGTGGGTGTGCGCGGACGCGGTGCAACTGGTGCGTACCGGTAGCCGGCGGTATGCGGTGACGGGACTGCTGGTCTACTTCGGCGGGTTGTTGTTCTTCGAGAAGGCGGCGGTGATTCCGTTCGTGGCCTTCGCGATTGCGGCGCTGTACTTCCACGTCACGTCGACGTATTCGGTGCGCGACGTGTGGCGGCGCGGCCTGCGGCTGTGGGCCTCGGCGTTGGCGGTGACCGTGGCGTGGATCGGTGTCTACCTGCTGGTGGTGGATCAGAAGCGGTGGAGCGGCGACGTCGCGATGACGTGGGACCTGTTGCGCCGCTCGGTGACTCACGGGATCGTGCCGGGTTTGGTTGGCGGCCCGTGGGATTGGCAGCGGTGGGCGCCAGCGTCGCCGTGGGCGACGCCGGGTGTTGCGGTGATGGTGCTGGGCTGGGTGGCGCTGGCGGTGGCGGTGGTGGTGTCGGTGGCGCGCAAGCGGCGGATCGGTGCGGTGTGGCTGGTGGCGGTCGGCTATGCGGTCGCGTGCCAGGTTCCGATTTACCTGATGCGCTCGTCGCGGTTCACCGCGCTCGAATTGGCGCAGACGTTGCGGTATCTGCCCGACCTGGCGGTGGTGCTGGCGCTGCTGTTGGCGGTGGGGCTGTGCGCGCCGAATCGGGACTGGTCGACGCGGCTGGATGCGTCGCGGGGCAGGACGGTGGTAGTCGCCATGGCCACAGTGCTTTTCGTGGGTAGCAGCTTGTATTCGACGGCGACGTTCCTGACCAGTTGGCGGGACAATCCGGCGCAGCCGTACCTGCGGAACGCGCAGGCCGGGTTGGCGGCGGCGCACGAACAGTCCAGTGCGCCGATGCTCGACCAGGAAGTCGACCCGTTGGTGTTGCAGCGGGTGGCGTATCCGGAGAACTTGGCGAGTCACATGTTCGCGCTGTTGTCGAACCGGCCGGAATTTGCGGGCGCGACAACGGATTTGCGGATGCTGGATGCGAGCGGGCACGTCGTCCCGGCGAAAGTCACGTGGGTGCGCTCGATCGTGCCGGGACCGGCGCCGAATTGCGGGTATCTGGTGCAACCGGACTTTCCGGTGACGATGAAACTTGACGGTCCGCTGCTGCCTGCGGACTGGACGGCGGAGATCAACTACCTGGCCAACAGTGACGGGTCGCTGACGATGGCGTTGTCGGAGGGGACCGAGACGAAGGTGCCGGTGCATCCGGGACTGAATCGGGTGTTCGTCCGGCTGCCGGGGGCGGGTGACGTGGTCAAGGTGCGCGCGAACACGGCGGCGCTGTCGGTGTGCGTGGCGGCGGGCCCGGTCGGATTTGTGGCACCGAGGTAGTCGGGGGGTTGGGATAATGGGTAGGTGAGTGTGCTCAACGCGTTTTTGTCGACGTGGTCGAATGCGCGGCAGACCTTCGGTGAGGGCACTCCGGCCACCGGTGAGCAGTACGACAACAGCGCAGCGTTGCGCGGGTTGAAGTCGACGGTGGACTCCGCGGCGCCCGGGTCGAAGTGGACCGGTGGTGCGGCCAACGCCTACGGCACGGCCAACACCGAACACGCCCGAGTCTTTGAACAGCTCGCCGGCCTCGATCAGCGGTTGGCGTCCCATGTCGGCGAATCAGCACAAGTGGTGGCCGCCGGGCGACGCGATCTGGAATCGGTGCGCAAATGGGTCATCGACGCCGCGGCCAGCACCCCGCAGGGCCAGGCCGGTGAACAGATGCGGCTGGCCATCGTGCAGAAAGGCATCGCCCAAGTCCAACAGATCGTGCAGCGCTCCAACGGCGAACTCAACACCATCGGCGGCAAGATCCGCGGCCTGGACCCCGAATACCAAGCCCTGGGCAACCAAAAATTCGCTAAAGAAGGCCCCGCATTCGCCACCGGCCAGGGCGAGGACGACAAAGAGAAGAAGTCGCCGGACGAGGTCGGCAAGGAAGACTCCGAGGCGCTGCAGAACGGGCAACTCACACCCGAGCAACATCAGCGGCTGGTCGAGAACACCACGCTGAACCCGGAACAACAAGCCGCACTCAACAACGGGAACCTCACGCTGCCGCCGGAGCAGATGTCCTATCTGCAAGGCTTCTCACGCGCGTTCGGGGACAAGACGCCGGCGGAGATCAAAGCGGTCATGGACAAAGCCGGTCCCGATGGTGGCCGGGTCGCCGACGTATTCCAACTCGCGTCCAACCCGAACATCAAGACGGGGCTTCCTGGCACGGAGCCGCCGTCGACCACCAATCCGGCAAGCGGCGGGAAATACGCACTGCCAGAAGGCATTCAGAAGGTGCTGGACGGACCGGTGTTGACCCCGTTGGGTTACGGAGAACCGACCCACAATCCCGACGGTTCGATCGGTCTCCCCGAGTTGAAGACAGCTTCGACGCCGGTGGCGGGGTTAAACGATCTGGCTGATGTGATCCAACGTGGGAACCGCGACCTCCAAGTCGGTAGCGCATTGGATTCCGGCATGTTTGAGAAGAGTCGGCAGTTACTCGAGCAATCGAACGGTTGGCCTGTGCCCGGAAATGATCCGATGGCCGACCGGCCGCGTTGGTATCACCAAATGGTCGATCCGACACTGCAGAATATGTTCAATGCGGTCAACTCCGACGACATGGTGATTCACGACGTGGTGACTGGGTCGGGCGGTGAGAAGTTCTTGAACAACCTCACGCAGCACCAGTGGCAGGATGACGGGCTGGCGGCGGGCGGTCTCTTCGATTGGGTAGGCGAATCAGCGGCTCATGATTCAACTGGGCGCGCCGCCTCTACGGCGCACGCCTTGGCGGAATACACGAGCAGTCACTCCAACCAATTGTTGAATCTTCCCGACGCCCAAGGGCAGTCGCTCGGACAGGTTAATCCCGAACTGACACGCGACTGGGCGCGGGCGTTCTCGCCGTACATGGACGACATGGTCGGTATGGACACAGGTGACAGTAATGGTCGATTCGCGCCCCTCGATCCAGATGGAGGCAATCTCGAACCAGTCAACACCCGACACCTGATGAGCGTTCTCAACTCAGATCACCCTTCCCTAGATCAGCCAGTAGATTCCAACGCCCCGAAGACAGCCAGCCAAATCGCAATGGAGAGTTCACAAGCGCACATGAACAAGATGTTCGACATGGCGGCGCACTCAGTGACCGATAGCACACCAGGCGAGAACAACTACGCGATGAAGGCGGCCGGAAAGCTTCAGGCGGCTATGGATCTCGGTTCCTATGACGAGCGATTCGACGCGACGCACGACGCTGCGACCGCCGCCCACGAGTCTTACGAATTACGTTCGAAATTGTGGGATCTCGGCAAGGATCTGGCCGGCGAATTTCCAGGAGGCTCCGCTGCCGGCGGAATCGCCAACCTCGGCAAGGACTTCTTCATCGGCTCAGAACCAGTCATGCCGGGAGTCGACAACGTCCACGCCCGCGATATGTTTCCAGTCCAGATGCACATGGCCGCCGCATTGGTGGCCGACGGCGCAGGCGACCCTTACTTGCGTGCCCAACTCCAAGAACGGCTTGTCAACGGCCAGTTCAATGTTCCCGAGCAGGGGGGAGACAACCGTTATCCGGAGTTCTACGGAGCCATCACCAGCTATCTCGCAACGGTCGGCCACGACAACGTTCTCAACACAATGACCGACGAGTACTGGCGGGCGTATTCGGGTGCGATCACGAATGCGACGCCGCCGCAGTGAGGTTCACACGCATCATTCTGGTGGCCGCTCTCGTTGCCCTCGGCGGTTGCGGCGTGCCCGCTCAAACGCCAACCCCTCAGACCTCATCTCGACCCGATCAGTTGTTCCCCAATTGGCCCCCTCTACTGAACAATTTCCGCTTCCACTGGACGGCAGAACCAGGAATCGACGTCACCACTGGTCCCGCAATGGTCGTGCGGGCCTACCTCGAGTCCTATGGCGTCGCAGAACTGACCCTCAACGCCGAAAACGGATATCCGGGTTTCGACCGAGCGACGCCCGAGAACCTTCCGAGGGTCGGGAACTACCTGTTCCAACTGGTCAATGTCCGCCCGTTGGGTTATCCCAGTAAATCTGCCCCGGCAGATGCTGTTCCATATTTCGGTTTCGAGGCGCTGCACTTCTTGGAGCTCACCCCCGTGGGGAACGGCTACCGCGCAATCGTGTGCAGTGGGGATTACGCCAAGTTCGTCGCGAGTAAGACCCGGCCCGGGAAATTCATTTCCGTCGTCAGCGATAAGGATGGTCAACCGTACGCGCGAGGATCTAGCGGCGTCTTCGTAAATCAAGTCGAGTTGACGCAGCACGATCCCCGAGTCGGTGCGAATCCTCCTGCACCACAGACTGTTCCACAGATCGGCCCCCTACCCGCGCCGGACCAGGACGTCTTCGGCAATTGGTTCATCACGGGCGCGGACGGCTCGTTCTGGGGCCCGAAGAACGACCCCAAATCGTTCCGACACGACTTGGAGGCACGCTGTGAAGCGGCCATGCCGACGCCCGCAGCAGAACGCATCGCCATGATGACCGGCTTCAAAGACCAACCGCCACCTCACGGCGAAGCGATACCGGGATGGCCCGCCAAAGCTCAATAAGCCATGCCAGTCTGGACGGCATGACAGACGTGCGTACACAAGGTCTTCAGGTCTTCCGCGAGCTGCTCCCCGGCGTGCTGCAGGACGACGACCTCCGCGACGGCAAGTTCGCCGACGAGCTACTCGAGATCGGCATCGACAACATCTTCGGTCGTCTGTGGACCCGCGAAGGCTTGAGCCGCCGCGACCGCAGCCTCGTCACGCTCGGCATCCTCATCGCGTTGCGCGCGACCGACGAACTCAAGTTCCACGTCCAGATCGCCCGCACCAACGGACTGAGCGAAGAGGAGATCGCCGAAGTCATCTACCACGCCAGCGGGTACGCCGGCTTCCCCGCCGCCAGCACTGCCCGCGCAGTCGCCCGCGAGGCGCTCAACGGAGCCACCTAGGAGAATCGAACTCCTGACCTGCTCATTACGAGTGAGCCGCTCTACCGACTGAGCTAAGGTGGCGTGCCCGGTCTAGCCAGGCGGGACGAGTCTACGGCAGGCCGATGGCGCAGCCCAACTCAGTTCCGCAGCGCCTGCCCGACCGTGGCCACCATCGCGTCGACCGCGAACTTGGGCTTCACATTCGCCGCCAGCGCCTCCCGGCACTCCAGCACCGCCTCGATGCATCGCAGCAGGTTGTCCGGTGACGCGTGCGCGGCCATCGCCTCGATCCGATCCGCCATATCCGGATGATTCGCCTGGACCGCGCCCGCACCGGACGACACCAGCAGCGCGTCACGGAAGTACGTCGCCAGATCGATCAGCGCCCGGTCCAGCGCGTCCCGCGACGCCCGCGTCTGCCGCGACTTCTGCCGTTTCTCAAGGTCTTTGATCGCACCGGTGGCACCGCGCAGCGTGCCCGCCGTGCCCTTGCCGGTGCCGCCTGCCCCCAGCGCCGTGCGCAATTCCTCGGTCTCCGCCTCGTTGCGCCCCTCGGTCAGCGCCCGCGCTTCGGCCTCGGCGGTGGCCACCAACTCCTCGGCCGCCGCATACGCCCGCGACGGCGTCGCCGCGTCCCGGGCCAACATCAGTGCGCGCTGCCTGCGGTCCCGCGCCTGCTCATCGGTGGCCAACCGGCGCGCCCGCCCGACGTGGCCGCCGCTGACCGAGGCCGCCCAGCGCGCCTGGTCCTCCGGCAACCCATCCGTGTCGATCAGCACCTGGGCGATCGCATCGACCGGCGGCGTCACCAACGCCACATGCCGACACCGCGAGCGCAGCGTGATCGCGATGTCCTCAGGATCCACCGACGGCGCGCACAGCAGGAACACCGTCGACGGCGGTGGCTCCTCGACCACTTTCAGCAGCGCGTTCGCCGCGCCCTCCGTCAGCCGGTCGGCATCCTCGACCACCACGATTTGCCAGCGCCCCGTCCCGGGCCGCCGCGAGGCGATCTGCACGATGTTGCGCATCTCGTCGACGCCGATCGACAGGCCCTCGGGGATGATCCGCCGCACGTCGGCGTGGGTGCCTGCCATCGTCGTCGTACACGCGCGGCATTCACCGCAGCCCGGCACACCGTCGGACGTGCACTGCAAAGCCGCCGCAAAGCACAGCGCCGCGATCGAACGGCCCGATCCGGGCGGCCCGGTGATCAGCCACGCGTGTGTCATGGTCCCGGTGGCCGACGGATTGTGAGCTGAATCACCGCGCGCAGCCTGCGCCGCAGCTACCAACTCCGTTTCCACGGCGTCCTGACCCACCAGACGCGAAAACACCCCGGTCATCGAGATAACAGTAATGCTGCGAACCGACACGTCCGTCCCACAGCACCCTTTTCCGTCCGTACAGCCCGATACGGTTGACCTGTGACCTCCGATGCCATCCCGATTGGGCGAATCAGCGCATTCGTCCGCTGGGCGGCGCGCACGCCGTGGCCGGTGTTCACCCTGGGCATGCTGCAGAGCGACATCATCGGCGCGCTGTTCGTGCTCGGCTTCCTGCGCTTCGGCCTGCCGCCCGAGGACCGGATCCAACTTCAGGACCTGCCCGCCTTCAACCTGGCGGTGTTCCTGGGCTACCTGTTCTTGTCGTTCACCGTCGGCTCCTACCTGAGCCTGCGGCTGCTCATCCCGGTGATGCGGTGGCAACGCCGCGACACCCTGCTCGGCGACTCCGACCCCACCAGCACCGAACTGGCACGGGCCCGCGCGCTGAAGATGCCCTTCTACCGGACCGTCATCAGCGTCACCAACTGGTGCCTGGGCTCGATCGTCTTCATCGTCGCCAGCTGGCCGGTGGCCAGCAAGTCGGCGCCGGTCGTCGCCGTCGCCACCGGCCTCGGCGCCACCGCGACGGCGATCATCGGCTACCTACAGTCCGAACGCGTGCTGCGGCCCGTTGCCGTGGCGGCCCTACGCGGCGGGGTGCCGGAGAACTTCCGCGCACCGGGCGTCATCCAGCGCCAGGTGCTCACCTGGGTGTTGTCCACCGCCGTTCCGGTGCTGGCCATCGTGCTCGCGTTGGTGGCCAGCAAGTTCCAGATCCTCACCGCATCCGCCGACCGCCTCACCACGCCGATCCTGCTGCTGGCCATCGCCGCATTGGTGATCGGCCTGTTCGGCACCGTCCTGGTGGCCATGTCCATCGCCGACCCGCTGCGCCAATTGCGTTGGGCGCTGGGCGAAGTGCAGCGCGGTAACTACAACGCGCACATGCAGATCTACGACGCCAGCGAGCTCGGTTTGCTGCAGGCCGGCTTCAACGACATGGTCCGCGACCTGGCCGAGCGGCAACGGCTGCGCGACCTGTTCGGCCGCTACGTCGGTGAAGACGTGGCCCGCCGCGCCCTGGAGCGCGGTACCGAACTCGGCGGCCAGGAGCGCGACGCCGCCGTGCTTTTCGTCGACCTGGTCGGCTCCACCCACCTCGCGTCCACCATCCCGGCATCCGAAGTGGTCAACCTGCTCAACGAGTTCTTCCGCGTCGTCGTCGACACCGTCAACCGGCACGGCGGCTTCGTCAACAAGTTCCAGGGCGACGCGGCGCTCTGCATCTTCGGCGCGCCCATCGAACATCCCGACGCTTGCGGCGCCGCACTGGCCGCATCGCGCGAACTGCACGACGAACTCATCACCGTCCTCGGCGAGACCGAATTCGGCATCGGCGTCTCGGCTGGCCGTGCCATCGCCGGCCACATCGGCGCACAGGCGCGCTTCGAGTACACCGTGATCGGCGACCCGGTGAACGAGGCCGCCCGACTCACCGAGTTGGCCAAGCTCGAACCCGGCCACGTGCTCGCGTCGGCCATCGCCGTGAGCGGGGCGCTCGACGCCGAGGCGCTGTGCTGGGACGTCGGCGAGATCGTCGAACTTCGCGGCCGCACCGTGCCCACGCAGTTGGCCCGACCACTGAACCTGGTGTCGCCCAACGCAGCCGACGACGTCGACGAGGTCTCCAGCGACGCGCGCTAGCTCTTCTTCGCCCTGCCTGATGTCGCCGACTTCGCGGCTCCGGCCTTCTTGGTTGGCGCCTTCTTCTTCGCAGCGGCCTTCTTGGTCCGCTTGACCGGGCCCCGTGCGCGGCGGTCGGCCAGCAGTTCGGCGGCGCGCTCGTCGGTGATCGACAGCACGTCGTCGCCCTTGCGAAGGCTCGCGTTCGTCTCGCCGTCGGTGACATACGGCCCGAATCGCCCGTCCTTGATCACCATCGGCTTGCCCGTCGCCGGATCACTGCCGAGCTCACGCAGCGGCGGCGCTGCAGCCCGTTGTCCGCCACGGCGTTTCGGTTCCGCGTAGATCTTCAGCGCCTCGTCGAGCGTGATGTCGAACATCTGCTCCTCGGTCGCCAGTGAGCGAGAGTCGGTGCCGCGCTTGAGATATGGGCCGTAGCGACCGTTCTGCGCGGTGATCTCTTCTCCGGTGTTCGGATCGACGCCGACCACCCGCGGCAGCGACAGCAGCCGCAACGCATCGTCGAGCGTCACCGTCTCCAGATCCATCGACCGCAGCAACGAACCGGTACGCGGCTTGGGGCCGGTCGGCTTCTTGCCCTTCTTCGCGGTCGAACCTGCGCCGTCGTCCGGTTCGTCCGGCTCCGGCAGCACCTCGGTGACATACGGGCCGTACCGGCCATCCTTCGCGACGACCTCGTGGCCCGTGGCCGGGTCGATCCCCAGCGAACGACCCTCTTGCGGTGTGGCGAAAAGCTTTTCGGCCAGCTCCAGCGTCAACTCGTCGGGGGTGAGCTCGTCTTTCAGATTCGCCCGCTGCGGCTTGAGCTCGCCGTCCTCACCGGCGACCATGCGCTCCAGATACGCGCCGTTCTTGCCGACCCGAACATAAATGGGCCGACCCTGCTCGTCGTCAAAAAGCTTGATGGAGTTGACTTCTCGGGCGTCGATGCCTTCGAGGTTCACGCCGACGAGCTTCTTCAGCCCGCCCGACCTGGCGATCGAGTCCTGCACACCGTGCTCGCCGCCGAAGTAGAAGTTGTTGAGCCAGTTGGTCCGTCGCTCGTTACCCGCGGCGATCTCGTCGAGTTCGTCCTCCATGGCGGCGGTGAAGCCGTAGTCGACGAGCCGGCTGAAGTGCTGCTCCAGCAGCCCGATCACCGCGAACGCCACCCACGACGGCACCAGCGCGCTGCCCTTCTTGTGGACGTAACCGCGGTCCTGGATGGTCTTGATGATCGACGAATACGTCGACGGTCGCCCGATGCCGAGGTCTTCCAGCGCCTTGATCAGCGACGCCTCGGTGTAGCGGGCGGGCGGCGAGGTCGTGTGCCCGTCGGCCGTCAGTTCCTTGGCGTCGACGCGCTGGCCCTGGTGCAGGTTCGGCAGCCGGCTCTCGGCGTCGTCGGCCTCGCCGCCTGCCTGATCGTCGATGCTCTCGACGTACGCCTTGAGGAAGCCCGCGAACGTGATGGTGCGGCCACTCGCGCTGAACACCACCTGTTGGCCATCGGAGGACTGACCGGAGATCCGCAGCGACAGCGTCGTGCCGCGCGCATCGGCCATCTGCGAGGCGACCGTGCGCTGCCAAATCAGTTCGTAGAGCCGGAACTCGTCGTTGTCGAGCTGGCTGTGCAGCTGACCCGGCGTGGAGAACACGTCGCCCGCGGGCCGGATCGCCTCGTGGGCTTCTTGCGCGTTCTTCACCTTGCGGGTGTATTGGCGCGGGGTCGGATGCACGTACTCCTCGCCGTACAGCTGGCGCGCCTGGTTGCGTGCGGCGTTGATCGCCGACTCCGACAGCGTGGTCGAGTCGGTACGCATATAAGTGATGTAGCCGTTCTCGTAGAGCCGCTGCGCGATGCTCATCGTGCGCTCCGAGCTGAACCGCAGCTTGCGGCCCGCCTCCTGCTGCAGCGTCGAGGTCATGAACGGCGCGTACGGCCGGCGGGTGTACGGCTTCTGCTCCACCGACGACACGGCCAGCTGCGCGCCCCGCAGGCCGGCCGCCAGCGCGCCCGCGCTGGACTCGGTGAGCACCAGCACCTCGTCGGGCTTCTTGAGCTCGCCGAGCGAGTCGAAATCGCGCCCGGTGGCCACCCGACGGCCGTCGACGGAGTTCAGCTTGGCGGTGAACCTGGGCGGCTGCGCCTGCGGGTCCGAGACGCTGGCGTCGAGTTCGGCGGTGACGTCCCAGTAGCCCGCGCTGCGAAACGCCATCCGTTCGCGCTCGCGGGAGACGATGATCCGGGTCGCCACGGACTGCACGCGCCCGGCCGACAGCTTCGGCGCGACCTTCTTCCACAGCACCGGACTGACCTCGTAGCCGTACAGCCGGTCCAGGATGCGCCGGGTCTCCTGCGCGTCGACCAGGTCGTTGTCCAGGTCGCGCGGATCCTCCGCGGCGGCGCGGATGGCCGGTTCGGTGATCTCGTGGAACACCATCCGCTTGACCGGGATTCTCGGCTTCAGCGTCTCGAGCAGGTGCCAGGCGATGGCCTCGCCCTCGCGGTCGCCGTCCGTGGCCAGATAGAGCTCGTCAACGTCCTTGAGCAGGTCTTTCAGCTCCGCGACGGTGCTCTTCTTCTCCGGGCTGATGATGTAGAGCGGTTCGAAGTTGTCCTCGACGTTGACGCCGAGCCGGGCCCACGGCTCCGATTTGTACTTCGCGGGCACGTCGGCGGCGTTTCGCGGCAGGTCACGGATGTGTCCGCGGGACGACTCGACGATGTAATTGGAGCCCAGGTAACCGGCGATTTTCCGCGCCTTGGTAGGCGACTCGACAATGACGAGCCGCCTCACGCTGCCGTTGCGGCCGCTTCCGCGGTCCCCCTCAGCCACCTCTGTTTACGCTCCACTTCATCCTGTTGCAACGGGCCCAAGATATATAACGCCTCGGTCATATCCAGACCCGCTGGCAACTGACAATTTCGCACCCCGCGCCATCCGACGCAAACTGACCCCCTTGTCGAGGCGCGTCACAGACGGGGCCATTGTTCAAACGCCTCGACGCTCCCCGGTGGTTCCCCTACGTTCTCTACCAGGCGCGATAGCCGTCGGCGGCCACTGATCCGCAGGGCCGGATGCGTCCCCCTGGTGCCGATCAATGTGGGGGCTATCCCTACCCGCATCATGGCCGACGCCAGGGCCGCGTGCGTGTCCGGCGCGTGCGGGTCCAGGCCCAGCAAGTACCGGTCGGCTTCGGGGGTGCCCGCTGCCAGTGTCCAGGCCCGCAATTCGCGGGGCCCCGGCAGCCAGTAGGGCGGCACGGTCTTGACGGCTCCGAGGGTCCAGTCCCGCGCGATCACCATCAGACGAGGGTCCGCCGCGGTACGGACGAGCGGCGTGTTCTCGTCGGTGCGCCCGATCTCTGCCTGCAGGCCGGCCTCGGTGATCATCTCCGCGAGGCCCTCGGCTCGCCACAGCTGGTCGACGACGACCGATAGACGCGCTGCCCGCTCTGCGCCACTGCCGACCAGGACCACCTGGCCCGGCGCAGCGAGGATTCCGGTCAGGTCGGCGACCGCGGGCGGCACCGACTCTGCCGAGAAGAACGACAGCTGGCTCACGTCACCGACAGTAAGCCAGTGGTGCGGCACAGATGTGTCGCCGGGCCGCGCACGGCCCCAAAACGAAAACACCCCGCGCCGTCCGGTAGTGGATGACGCGGGGAGTTGTTCAGTTTCGCTTGCTCAGACGGCCCGAACACCCGTGGCCTGCGGCCCCTTGGGGCTTTGGCCTACTTCGAACTCAACCTTCTGGTTCTCCTCCAGGGTGCGGAATCCGCTGCCCTGAATCTCCGTGTAATGAACGAACACGTCCGCAGAGCCGTCCTCCGGGGCGATAAAGCCGAAGCCCTTCTCCGCGTTGAACCACTTCACAGTTCCCTGTGGCATTTCCTTGATCTTTCCTTTTCTTTTTTCCGGGTGCGGTCCACCGTGTTTCGGTACACCGGGCCCGTTCCGACCGCTTCACCTTCGCGGAGTAATCGGAACTGACCCGACCTACATTCCTCGCAGGAACCGCGATCGCAACGTCGATCCTGCGAGTGCTAATACACGAACACAGAAGCTGCGACCGCGCTAAGTCAATCATGTTCCGAGCTGGTGCGACAGTCTCGGCGGGATCGAGTGGGGAACAATTCACTTACGTAGGTGTTTCGGGAGGCGGTCTGTGTCAAATCCGAGCTCGGATTTCGGGCGCGCTCTGCTCGCCTGTGCGATCGAGGGCACGGCTCCCGATGAACAACCGTTACGGCACGTCGCAGACCTGCCGGCACGTCGGGGACAACCCCGGGCGTGGCCGCAGTGGGCCGACCCAGATGTCGTGCGGGCGTTCGTTGATCGGGGTATCGAGACGCTCTGGTCGCATCAACTCGCCGCGGCGAATTTTGCGCGCGACGGACGGCATGTCGTGCTCAGCACCGGCACCGCGTCGGGTAAATCGTTGGCCTACCAATTGCCGATATTGACGGCGCTGAAAGAAAACTCGCGCGCGCGGGCGCTTTATCTGTCGCCGACGAAAGCGCTCGGCCACGACCAATTACGGACGGCGGTGGCACTCACCGAAGCCGTCCCGGGATTAGCGGATGTCGCACCGAGTTCGTATGACGGCGACAGTCCCAGCGAGGTGCGGCGTTTCGCCCGCGAACGGTCGCGGTGGATTTTCTCCAACCCGGACATGATCCATTTGTCGCTGCTCCGCAACCACGCGCGGTGGGCGGTGTTCCTGCGCAACCTCCAATTCATAGTCGTCGACGAATGTCATTACTACCGCGGTATTTTCGGTTCCAACGTGGCGATGGTGCTGCGGCGCCTGCTGCGGCTGTGCACGCGGTATTCGGCCACCTCCTCGATGCCGACGGTGATCTTCGCCAGCGCCACCACATCGCAGCCCGCGGCCACCGCGTCGGAGCTCATCGGGCAGGCCGTCGCGGAGGTCACCGACGACGGTTCGCCGCACGGCGCACGCACGGTCGCGCTGTGGGAGCCCGCGTTGCGCGAGGACATCTTCGGTGAGAACGGCGCGCCGGTGCGACGTTCGGCCGGCGCCGAGGCCGCGCGGGTGATGGCCGATCTAATCGCCGAGGGCGCAAGGACGTTGACGTTCGTGCGTTCGCGGCGTGGCGCGGAGTTGACCGCATTGGGTGCGCGCGCCCGACTCGAGGACGTCGCTCCCGACCTCGCCGACCGGGTGGCGTCCTACCGCGCCGGCTATCTGGCCGAGGACCGCCGCGTGCTGGAACGCAAACTGGCCGACGGGGAATTGCGGGGCATGGCCACCACGAATGCCCTGGAATTGGGCGTGGACATCGCCGGTCTGGATGCGGTGGTGCTGGCGGGCTTTCCCGGTACGGTCGCATCGTTCTGGCAGCAGGCCGGCCGCTCCGGACGGCGCGGACAGAGCGCGTTGATCGTGCTGATCGCCCGCGACGACCCGCTCGACACCTATCTCGTCCATCACCCCGCTGCGCTGCTGGACAAGCCGATCGAGCGTGTGGTCATCGATCCGGGTAACCCGTATGTGCTTGGCCCACAACTGCTTTGCGCCGCAGCTGAACTGCCGCTGACCGAGGCCGAAGTGCGCATGTGGAACGCCGAGGCAGTGGCGGAGACACTCGTCGACGACGGTCTGCTGCGTCGCAGGCCCAGCGGCTACTTCCCCGCGCCGGGCATCGATCCGCATCCCGCGGTGGACATCCGCGGTTCGTCGGGCGGCCAGATCGCGATCCTGGAGGCCGACACCGGCCGACTGCTCGGCAGTGCCGGCGTCGGCCAGGCGCCTGCCTCGGTCCATCCCGGTGCGGTGTATTTGCATCAGGGTGAGAGTTATGTCGTCGACTCCCTGGATTTCGAGGACGGGGTGGCGTTCGTCCACGCCGAGGACCCCGGCTACACGACGTTCGCGCGCGAACTCACCGACATCGTCGTCACCGGACCGGGTGAGCGAAATACGTACGGCCCGGTGACAGTTGGCGTCGTGCCGGTATCGGTGACCAATACCGTCATCGGCTATCTGCGCCGTCGCCTGGACGGTGAGGTGATCGACTTCGTCGAACTCGACATGCCCACCCGCACCCTGGACACCATGGCGGTGATGTGCACCATCACCCCGGAGGCGTTGCAGCACAATGGGATCGAGTTGCTGCAAGTCCCGGGGGCGCTGCACGCCGCTGAACACGCGGCGATCGGCCTGCTGCCGTTGGTCGCCAGCTGCGATCGCGGCGACATCGGCGGATTGTCGACGGCGGTGGGTCCGGTGGGAGAGCTTCCGACGATCTTCGTCTATGACGGCTATCCGGGTGGCGCGGGCTTCGCCGACCGCGGGTTCCGCAAGATCGACACGTGGTGGGCGGCGACGGCGGCGGCAATCGAGGCATGTGAATGCCCGTTGGGCTGCCCATCGTGTGTTCAGTCGCCGAAGTGTGGCAACGGCAACGACCCGCTCGACAAGGCGGGCGCAGTGCGGGTCCTGCGCCTGGTGCTCGACGAACTGCACCGACCCCGGCTATGAGCATGGGGGCGACCCACCCCTCGACGGTCGCCCCCACGGGCCGATGGCCCGACAACTCGATCCGTTCCCAGGCCCCGAAGTAGGACGCAGACGCAAACTACCTCGTGAGCGAGGCTAGCTGCAACATTTTGACGAGCGCCCACCGCCCGGTCACGCCCTTTCAGCTGGACGGCCTTGCGGATTCCGTAGCCCGCCTCGCCCGCCGGGCCCCCGATGGCCCAGCGGTAAAATGCCGCTATGACCCACGACTGGCTGCTCGTGGAGACACTTGGCAGCGAGCCCGCCGTGGTGGCAGAAGGCCCTCGGACCAAGAATCTCATCCCGATCAGCGCGTTCTTGAGACGCAACCCCCACCTGATGGCCGTTCAGTCGGCCATCGGTGAAACCGTGCGCGCCGGCCTCGGGCTGAGCAGCATCACGCCGAAGAACGACCGCGTGATTCGTACTGAAGTGATCAAGATGTCCGACGGAGTGATCCACGGTGTCCACCTGTGGATCGGTCCGCCGGACCTCGATCCGCCCGAACGGCCGATACCCGGACCGCTGATCTGGGACCTCGAGACGGGCATCGCCACCGACACCCGCGAGTCGCTGTGGAACAGCGGATGGGACCCCGACCGGACGCCGACGCAGGGCAGGGCGTTCGCCGACGATCTGCCGCGCCGTGAGCTCAATCCGAGCGAAGCGAAGGTGCTGTGCATGGCGATCAAGCCCGAAGTCGGCACGACGTTCGCCAGCACCTGGGACATCAGCGATTTCAATCGTGAGCCGATCACCATTGGATTCGTGTCGCGGGTGGTGCAGGAAAGCCAGGATGACGGCACCGAGAAGCTGATCTGCCGAGCGATGAATTGGCGCAGCATTCCCGAGGATTCTGATGCGCCACGCGACCAGCTGGCGCAGCGCATCCTCGACGGTCTGGCGCAACCCGGCGTGCACCGGTGCCTGGTCGATCTGCAGAATTGGACGCTGTTGAAGTGGCTGGACGACCCGGCGCCGTTCTTCGACTGGCGCGCCACCATGACCGGCAACCGCGCCGTGCATCCGGCCGACCGCGGCCGAATGCTGGAGATGACAGGTGATTTCGTTCCAACGGGCACCGCGTCGGGTGTCCTTCGGATGGTGGCCAACGGCGGCGGATGGACACCGGTTCACGTGACAGTCAATAGGATTCAGCTCGACAACGACGTCTACGCGGGCCTGGCGACGCTGCGTGTCCCCACCGAGACGGAAATCGCCGCCGCCAAACTGGTCGACATCGGCGACACCGCCAGGCGTTAAGCCTCGGCCGGGCCCGCTTTCGCGGTGGCACGGGCCGGGCCCACACCGAACCTGCCCAACGGCACCGCCGCGGCGACGGTGACGACGACGTCGAGGTCTTCGACCACGCATCCGGTCATGGTCGTGCCCATGGCGTCCGTGAGCGCGGCGGCGCGGGCGCACGCCGTGTCCGCACCGTCCGCGAGATGCGCCGCGGCGGCCAACGCCGCCAGGTCAGCCGCCGCCTGAGCCCGGTGCCGCGCGACCACCGCCGCGCCGACGTAGACGCCACCCGCGGTGAGCGCCAACAGGATTGCCATCACCGCGACCGCGATCAGGCTCGCTGATCCACGTTCAGCCCATGCCAGGTTCGGCCGCGGCGACCGCCTCCGCCGCGATGCTGACAGCCGGCAACATCGGCGACCGGGCCGTGACGGTGACGACGACGTGCCCACCGTCGCGCCGTATCCGCACGACCGCCCCGTCCGGTGCAATGCGTTGCGCCGCAACGGTGGCCGACTGATCACCGCGCGCGGCGAGGCGGGCCGCCTCGCGCGCGGCGTCGATGCACCGCACCTGCATCGAGACAGCGGTGAGCCCCGCGACGCACAACACCAGCACAACCACCAGCGCAGCGATAGCGAAGGCCGCTTCGACCGTGACGCCGCCCGACTCATCGCCTAGACGTTGGTGTTCAACGCCCTGGTGATGATGTTGGTCAACGCGCTGACAATCGAGTCGCCGGTGATCACCGTGTACAGGATCGCCCCGAACGCCGCCGCGGCGATGGTCCCGATCGCGTACTCGACCGTCGACATCCCGTCGTCGGCGACTGCCAGCAGCGTCAACCGGCCCCACAGCGTGCGAATCTTGTCCCCTGCCATGCTGTTTCCTCTCACTTCCGTCGGCGGTCACACGATCCCCGACCGCAACACGTCACCGGCCAACCCGGCGACCACGGGCACGATGCCCAAACACACGAACGCGGGCAGATAGCACAGGCCCAGCGGACCGGCGATCAACACCGAGGCCCGCTCGGCGGCGGCGTTCGCCGCGGCAGAAGCCTGATGGCGTGACTGGTCTGCCAACTCCGCGACGCCCTGCGCGAGCGCGGTGCCCGACGACGCGGAGCGCCGAGCCAACCGCATCAGCGCGTCCGCGCCACGGCTGTCGGCGCCTGTCCACGCCGCCGCCGGCTCGGCGCCCAACGCCAACAGATCAGCGGCACGGTTGAGCAGTCGCGCCAACGGGGCGGGCGCCGACGCCGCGGTGGCCGACGCCGCCGTCGACACCGCCATCCCCGAACGCAGGCACGCCGCGAACACGTCGAAACTGGACGCGGTGGCCAACGGATCGTCGACGATCTGCGCCGCCCGACGTCGCGGGCTGACGGGAGCGGCCCGTGCCCGCATCAGCGGCCGCGAATCGGCACCCAACATCAACGCGGCCGCCAAAAGCAGAGCAGCCCAACTCATCTCAACACCCGCGCAGTGATGTGATCCGACCACAGCAGGCCGCTGCACGCGAGCGTGACGCCGACGGCCAGCAACCAGCCTCCCACGGTGCTGGAGAACAGGAAGCCCAGCGGCTGTGCGCCGATCAGCTCGCCGAGTCCGACACCGAGCACCGGCAGCCCGGCGAGCACGGCGGCGGTGGTCCGCGCGCCTGTCATTCCGGCGTCGACATCGATGAGGAATCGTTCCCGCGCGACGATGTCCCGCTGGGCGGTCTGCATCAGCGTCGCGATGGACAGACCATGGTCCTGCGCCAGTTGCCAGCAGACGGCCAACCGTTCCCAATGCGCAGGCAGCAACGATCCGTCGGACACGCCGCGGAGGCCCGCGGCGACGTCGGCGCCGAGCCGACCGCGCGCCGCCACCGCGCGCAGCGACTCCGAGACCGGGCCGTCGACCTCTGTGGCCGCGACACCGAACGCGGCGACCGGGTGGGCACCGACGCGCAGTTCAGCGACGAGAACATCCAGCGCTCCCTGCAATGCACGCGATTCGGTGGCACGGCGGCCCGCACGTATCCGCCGTCGTCGGCGCACCCAAAACGTCACCCCGATGACAGCACAGGCCGCGACGGCGCCGACCGGCAACATCACCGCGAGCGCCACGCCGGCCACCACCGCGCCGGGAAGCACCAGTGACCGGCGTCGACGCGATTGCCGAAGGCCAACCGCTTCGCACCTGCCGTCCGGGGCCGCCGGTGCCACAAGCAGGGCAAGCGCGAGCGCCAGCGCCGCGCCACTCACAGCACTCCCCTTTCGCGCACCAGCGACACCAATGCCTCTTGGCCGCAACCAAATCCGTTGTCGATGTGCCACGCCGTCACGACGCGGACGCGGTCGTCACTGCCGCGTCGCAGCACTGAAATCTCGGTCAGCTTGCGCCCCCCATCAGGAGCCCGGCTGACGTGTAATACCACCTGCACGGCCGCGGCCAACTGGCTGTGCAACGCCGCACGGTCCAGACCGCCGAGGGCGGCCAAGGCCTCGAGTCGCGCAGGCACCTCCGACGGGCTGTTGGCGTGCACTGTGCCCGCGCCGCCGTCGTGGCCGGTGTTGAGCGCGGCGAGCAAGTCCGCCACCTCAGCGCCGCGCACCTCCCCGACGACGATCCGGTCGGGCCGCATCCGCAACGCCTGTCTGACCAGGTCCCGGACCGTCACCTCACCCACGCCCTCGACGTTGGCGGCGCGCGCGACGAGCTTGACCAGATGCGGATGCGCGGGCGCGAGTTCGGCGGCGTCCTCCACACAGACGATGCGTTCGGTGCGGGCGACGGCGCCCAGCACGGCCGATAGGAGTGTGGTCTTGCCTGCACCCGTTCCGCCGGAGATCAGGAACGCCAACCGTGCCGCGATGATGTTCTCCAGCAGCGAGCGAGCCTCGGTGGCGATGGCGCCGAGGCGAGTCAGCGCGGCGAGATCCTGGGTGGCCGGGCGCAGCACCCGCAGCGACACACAGGTTCCGCCCGCCGCGATCGGCGGCAGTACCGCATGCAGTCGGACGCTGAACTTCCCGGTGCCCAGCCCCGTCAATTGGCCGTCGACCCAGGGTTGCGCCTCGTCGAGGCGCCTGCCCGCCGACAGCGCGAGGCGCTGCGCCAGCCTGCGCACAGCGGCTTCGTCGGGGAAGCGAATCGAACTGCGCCGCAATCCGTTTCCGTCGTCGACCCAGACCGCGTCGGGCGCGGTGACGAGCACGTCGGTGGTGCCCTCGGCGCGCAACAACGGTTCCAGAATGCCTGCGCCGGTCAATTCGGTCTGCAGGACGCGCAGGCTGCTCAGCACCTCGCTGTCACCAACCACCCCGCCGGATTCCGCCCGGATCGCGGCGGCCACCACGTTGGGCCGCAACGGACCGGACTCCGCGGCCAGGCGCTCGCGGACCCGGTCGACCAACGAGGCGCTCATGCCGCCGACACCCTGCGCTGGTGCAGCACCGCGAGAACCCGCCGCGCCGCCGCGGCCAGAGGCGATCGTCGTCGCAGGCGCAGCCCGCCGCGTTCGAGCGCATCGGCCACCCGGGGTTCCGCCCGCATCGTCGCCAACAACGGCAACTCGACGATCTCCGCCACATCGCGCGGTCTCAGGCCGCCCGGTGACGGTCCCCGAACGACGACGCCCGCGTTGGGATTCGCCGTCGACACCCATGGACCGATCGCCGCGGCGGCAGCGCACGACCGCACGTCCGCCGGGGTGACCACGACGACGAGATCGGCCGCGTCCAGCACCGCCTCCACAGCACCGGTCGACCGCCGCGGCAGGTCGCAGATCACCGTCGCGCCGCCGCGACTGCCCGCATCGAGCACTGCGCTCAGCGGCACGGCGTCGATATCGATCCCGGCGCGTCCACCGGACAGCACGCGCACCCCGTGGCGTTGCGGCAAGGCATCCCGCAACGCCGAGTAGTTCAGCCGGCCGCCTTGCAACGCCAGCTCGGGCCAACGCAGCCCCGACTCGCGTTCGCAGCCCAACACCAGATCGATTCCGCCGCCCCACGGGTCCGCGTCGACCAGCAGCGCATCGGAGTCGGCGCCGGCCGACTGGGCCAACGCGGTCGAGAACACCGATGCGCCTGCCCCGCCACGCCCCGCGATCACCCCGATGATGGCGCCACGTCGGGCGTCGTCTCGACAGTCTTCGGCGGCGTCGGCCAGTTGGGCCATCAGCTCACCGTCGCCGCCGGGCAGCGTGACGACCTGAGCTGCGCCCACGGCGAGCGCGGCGTGATAGTCGCCCGGGTGGGGGTCGGCACCGACCACCAGCACCACGCGGCCGCGCCGGGGCAGAGCACGCTGTGCGCACCTGCGGGCGGCGGGCGCATCGAGCACGACCGCGCCGGCACCCGACCATGCGTTGCGTCCGGACGGGTCGGCGGCGTGCACGACGGGCAGGCCGACGGCGGCCGCGACGCGGTCGACGTCGTCTCGTAGCGAAGGATCGGCGACCAGCGCCAAGACCCCGGTGGTTGCGGTCATGGCCTCAGGCTGCTGCCGGTGACCGACAGCCCGCTACCGGCGCGACGGCATCTGTGGATGAAAGCGAGTCTGTGGACAACCTGACAAACCAATTGGTATGTCCGGTGAAAATCGCATTCCGCAACTACTCAACGCGAAGGTGTTGTCCCATTTGCGAAAGAACCCCACAAAAAGGGACGACCCCCGCCAGGGGGGGAGGAGGCGGAGGTCGTCGTGTATCAGCCCCGGGGGGTCGGGCTGATGCACACCCGGCATAAGCCGAGTAATGCTCACTATACACACGGCACTGCGGGCGGGCGCAAGTGCTGCTTGCCAGAGAAAGCACAAGACAGCAGGAAGAGTGCAGTTACCGGCACGTGTCGTGAACTGCCAGTTTGTACACTCTGTCGCCAATTGTCACGCACCGCCCCCTATGCTGGCGGTGTGACCGCATCCGAGCAGGCGGCCGACCGGGCGATTGCACCGCAGACGACACCGACGCCCGGCAAACCAATTCGGACGGCCGCCTTCTTCGACCTCGACAAGACGGTCATTGCCAAATCCAGCACCCTGGCCTTCAGCAAACCTTTCTTCGACCAAGGGCTAATCAATCGGCGCGCAGTTCTCAAGTCGACTTACGCGCAGTTCCTATTCCTGATGTCGGGCGCCGATCACGATCAAATGGATCGAATGCGGTCGTACATCACCAATATGTGCGCCGGCTGGGATGTCGAACAGGTCAAGTCGATCGTCAACGAGACGCTGCACGACATCGTCGACCCGCTGGTGTTCGCCGAGGCCGCCGAGTTGATCGCCGATCACAAGCTGTGCGGCCGCGACGTGGTCGTGGTCTCGGCATCTGGTGAGGAGATCGTCGCGCCGATCGCGCGGGCGCTGGGCGCGACGCATGCCATGGCCACTCGGATGGTGGTCGAGGACGGCCGCTACACCGGGGAGATCGCGTTCTACTGCTACGGCGAGGGCAAGGTCGAAGCCATCCGGGCGCTGGCTGCCCGGGAGGGCTATGCGCTCGAGCATTGCTATGCCTACTCCGACTCGATCACCGATCTGCCGATGCTCACCACCGTCGGCCACCCATGCGTGGTGAACCCCGACCGCGCGCTGCGCAAAGAGGCCGCGGCCCGCAACTGGCCAGTGGTCAACTTCTCCAGACCGGTGTCGCTGCGCGATCGCATCCCGGCGCCGTCGGGAGCCGCCGTCGCAACCACCGCTGCGGTCGGGGTGAGCGCCCTCGCCGCGGGCGCGCTGACGTACTCGCTTCTGCGTCGCTTCGCATTCTGACCAACGCGACTTCGGAGTAGCGAAGTCAGTAGCTGACGGCCCGGTGTAACGATCGCGAGACACCGGCAATTGGGCCTTGATGTGACGAGTGTCACGGGGTACAAAGGAAGCACGGAAGCCAGGGGCGGCCAAGACCGAGCCGGAAGAGAAGGCTCGATCTCCCAAACCCGGCCTCCCAGCACGGATCCCGGCACCCACGCGGAGCACATACCGCGGAATAGGTAAAAGTGTTGCGGGCCTGCGTGATTGCGAAGAGCGGACGGCCACGACGACCCTTTGGGTGGGGTTGCAGTCGTAGCGCATCGCACGGACGCCGAGGCCACCCACGCAACCCACAAAGCACGCTTGGTAACCGGAGTCCGTGCTAGCGGGCGGCGAGCCGAATCAGTTCGGAGCGTCGCCCGCTTCGCGTTGCTGAGCCGGTTGACTCACGCCTGAGCCTTTGCGATCGCCAACGCTTCTCGCGCGCCGGCGTGCAGCGCTTCGGCGCTCAACACCAGCCATGCCGTCAGGCCGTCCGGCGTGCCCGACGCGAAGCCTCGCGCCGCCGCCCGGTAGTCCCCGGAACGCTGCATCCAATACATCTCGGGTACCCCGAGGCCGTGCGGATCGAGCCCACTGGCGATCGTCACCAGCCGTGAGACCGCCCGCGCGACCACGCCGTCGGCCGTGCCGAACGGCGCCAGTGTCAGCAACTCCCCGTGCACCACCGCGGCCAACACCGGGGCGGGGACCATCGTTCCGCCGGTGACGATGTCTGCCAACAGCGCCAGCCGCTGACCGACCTCGGCGTCGCCGCGCGGCCTGCCGAGCCTGTCCTCGTCGGCCAGGTCGGCCGCCGCCAATGCGTGGAGCCGCGCGATGGCCTGCAGCGGCGCCCGCTGCCACACGCCCACCAACGAGCTCTCCCCGCCCTCCAGGGCCTCCGCCACCCGCAACGCGCCTGCCAGCACGGGATCGGCCGCACCGTCTTCGGACAGTGTCAGTGGCCCGCCGTCGAGTACCGACGATGCGCGGGCGGCCCGCAGCGCGGCCTCCGCGGCGGTCGCGGGCCAGCCACGCAAGTTGACCCGATGGCGGTGCGCGCGGCCCAGCGCCTCACGGGCTTCGTCACCCGCGGCGGCCACCCCGGGCAGCTCGGCCAACGGGGCCAGCGGATCGGTCACGGCAGCACAGGCTACCGAACACGGTCGGCCACACATCGAGCGCGACCGCAACCCACCGTCGGCGCAACAGCCCGGTGACTAGGCTCACAGATATGTCCGACGCGCACACCGAAGTTCAGTCCGTCTACCCGCCCTCACCAGAGTTCGCCGCTGCCGCAAATGCCACCGAGGAGATGTACCGCGAGGCCGAACAAGATCGGCTGGCGTTCTGGGCGAAACAGGCCAACCGGTTGTCCTGGGCCACGCCGTTCGACGAGGTGCTCGACTGGTCGGGCGCGCCTTTCGCGAAGTGGTTCGTCGGCGGCAAGCTCAACGTGGCCTACAACTGCGTCGACCGCCATGTCGAGGCGGGCAACGGCGATCGGGTGGCGATCCGATGGGAGGGTGAGCCCGGCGACAGCCGCGAGATCACGTATGCCGACCTGCTCGCCGAGGTGAGCAAGGCCGCCAACACGCTGACCGACCTCGGACTGGTCGCCGGCGATCGGGTGGCCATCTACATGCCGATGCTGCCGGAGGCGATCGTCGCGATGCTGGCCTGCGCCCGCCTCGGCGTGCTGCATTCGGTGGTGTTCGCCGGCTTCTCGTCGGCGGCGCTGGCGGCCCGCATCGAAGACGCCGAAGCCAGGCTGGTGATCACCTCCGACGGCCAGTACCGGCGCGGCCAAGCGGTGTCGCTCAAGGAGTCGGTCGACGAGGCCGTCAAGGGACAAGACTCCGTCGAGCACGTACTTGTGGTGCGCCGCACCGGAATTGACACACCATGGACCGACGGCCGCGATCTGTGGTGGCATGACACCGTCGAGAACGCCTCCGCCGAGCACACTCCTGAGGCGTTCGATTCCGAGCACCCGTTGTTCCTGCTGTACACGTCAGGCACCACCGGCAAGCCGAAGGGCATCATGCACACCTCCGGCGGCTTCCTGACGCAGGCCTCTTACACGCACTACTACGTCTTCGACATCAAGCCCGAGACCGACGTGTTTTGGTGCACAGCGGATATCGGTTGGGTCACCGGACACACCTACATCGTCTACGGCCCGCTGTCGAACGGCGCCACCCAGGTGGTGTACGAGGGAACCCCGAACTCGCCCAACGAGCACCGGCATTTCGAGATCATCGAAAAGTACGGTGTCACTATCTATTACACCGCCCCGACATTGATCCGGATGTTCATGAAGTGGGGCCGCGAGATCCCCGATGCCCACGATCTGTCCAGCCTGCGACTGCTCGGCAGCGTGGGTGAGCCGATCAACCCCGAGGCGTGGCGGTGGTATCGGGATGTCTTCGGCGCCAACAAGACTCCGGTGGTCGACACCTGGTGGCAGACCGAGACCGGCGCGATCATGATCTCGCCGCTGCCCGGGTTGACCGCGGCCAAGCCCGGATCGGCGATGCAGCCGTTGCCCGGCATCTCGGCAAAGATCGTCGACGAGGAGGGCAACGAGCTGGTGCCCGGCGCCGACGAGGGTGAACACGTCACCGGCTACCTGGTGCTGGATCAGCCGTGGCCGTCGATGTTGCGCGGCATCTGGGGCGACCCGGAGCGGTACAAGGAGACCTACTGGTCGCGATATGCCGACAAGGGCTGGTATTTCGCCGGCGACGGTGCCCGGGTCGACTCGGACGGTTCCATCTGGCTGCTGGGCCGCATCGACGACGTGATGAACGTGTCCGGCCACCGCATCTCGACCACGGAGGTGGAGTCCGCATTGGTCGGACACTCCGGCGTCGCCGAAGCAGCGGTGGTCGGCGCCTCGGATGAGACCACAGGGCAAGGCATTTGCGCGTTCGTGATCCTCGAATCGCACGCCAAGGACAACGGCAACATGGTCGAGGAGCTACGCAACCAGGTGGCCAAGGAGATCGGCAAGATCGCGCGGCCCCGCGAAATTCACGTCGTGCCGGAGTTGCCGAAGACGCGCAGCGGCAAGATCATGCGTCGACTGCTGCGCGACGTCGCCGAAGGGCGCGAACTCGGTGACACCTCGACGCTGGTGGACCCCAGCGTGTTCGAGGCGATCAGGGCAAGCAAGTAGTCAAGAAGCCGAGGCGCCGACCGGGACGAAGCCTGAGCCCGGTCGGTTCTTCGCGGTGATGTCGGCCAACTGCGTGTTGAACGACATCGTCACCGCCGGCGTATGCAGCGGGATGTATTTCACGACGCACGTTGGCAATTCCTCGCTGAAGGCGCCGTGGATCATGCCGACCAGCCGGTTGTTGACGGTCACCGGCGCACCGGAGTCACCGGGCTGGCCGCACACCTGGTTGACGATCGTGCCGGGCTGCTCCCCCGGCCCCCACGTCACCCCGCACGAATAGCCGGTCGTGCGGCCGAGTTTGCATGCGATGTCGCCGAACACCGGATCCGGGCCGAGGCCGTCGATCTGGAAACCGTTGACGTTGTTGACCGGCTGCACCTTCTGCGGGTCGAACTGAATCACCGCATAGTCCAGCACGTCGTTGCCTGCCACCATGGTGCCGAGCACCCCGGCGGCATCCTGTCCTTCGGCCGACACCCGTTCCCCTGGTCCGCCGCAGTGCGCGGAGGTGAAGCCGACCAGGTTGCCGCGATTGTCGTTGCCGATCGCGGTGAGCGTGCAGAATGTGTCGCCCTCGATGACGATGCCCGAGCCGCCGCCCAGCGGCACCAACCCGTCGGCGTGAGCGGACGGGACCACGAGCGCGCACAGCGCCGCGATCACCGCGGACACCGTCAGGCAGCGGACGCTGGTCCTCAAATGTCAAACTCCCGTCCACGTGCCGCCTGACCATGCAACGCCGTCAGTCTAACTTCGGCCCGGATCGTTTCCGTGGACGCCACGTGGCAACATGAACGCGACTGACACCGGATGCCGGGGAGGAAGTGTTCCGTGAGTGATCGCAGGGATGGCGTGCCGACGACCGTGACCTCGATACCGCTGGTCGACCCGCATGCGCCCAAGGAGAACCCGTCGATCGGTGACCTCGTCAAGGATGCGACGGCCCAGGTGTCGACGCTGGTCCGCGCCGAGGTGGAACTGGCCAAGGCCGAGATCACCCGCGACGTCAAAAAGGGCCTCACCGGCAGCGTCTACTTCATCCTCGCCCTGGTCGTGTTGTTCTACTCGACCTTCTTTTTCTTCTTCTTCCTCGCCGAACTGCTCGACACCTGGCTGTGGCGATGGGTGGCGTTCCTGATCGTGTTCGCGCTGATGCTGGTGGTCACCGGCGGGCTGGCCCTGCTCGGGTACCTCAAGGTGCGCCGCATCCGCGGGCCGCAGAAGACCATCGAATCGGTCAAGGAGACCCGCGAGGCCCTCACCCCGGGCCACGACAAGGACAAGGCCATCACGGCATCGCCCAACGGTGAAGGTCCCGGCGCGCAGACCGATCCGTCAGGCTGGTAATGGCCCCGCCCGACCCGTCGGTGGTCCGCATCGACGGTCCCTGGCGGCATCTCGAGGTGCACGCCAACGGGATTCGCTTCCATGTCGTGGAGGCGGAGTCGGCTCAAGCGGCGAAGGCTCCGGTCACGGACAGGCCGCTGGTGATTCTGTTGCACGGCTTCGGATCATTCTGGTGGTCCTGGCGCCATCAATTACGCGGGCTGTCCGGTGCCCGGGTGGTCGCGGTCGACCTGCGCGGCTACGGCGGCAGCGACAAACCGCCGCGCGGATACGACGGCTGGACGCTGGCGGGCGACACCGCAGGCCTGGTGCGCGCGCTGGGCCACAAGGCGGCAACGCTGGTCGGGCATGCCGACGGCGGGCTGGTGTGCTGGGCGACCTCGGTGCTGCACCCGCGGATGGTGAGGGCCATCGCCCTCGTCAGCTCACCGCATCCCGTCGCGCTGCGGGCGTCGACGCTGACCCGACGCGACCAGGGCGGCGCCCTGCTGCCGTCGATGCTGCGCTATCAAGTGCCGATGTGGCCCGAACGTTCGCTGACGCGCAAGGACGGCGAGGAGCTGGAGCGCCTGGTGCGCAGCAGGGCCAGCGACAAATGGCTTGCCTCAGAAGACTTTTCGGAGACGATCGGGCATATGCGGCGGGCCATCCAGATTCCGTCGGCCGCACACTCGGCGCTGGAATATCAACGCTGGGCGGTACGCAGCCAACTGCGCGGTGAGGGACGGCGGTTCATGCGTTCGATGAAGCGACCGCTGGCCGTACCTGTGCTGCACATGCGTGGCGACGCCGATCCGTACGTGCTGGCCGACCCGGTGTACCGAACCCAGCACTATGCGCCGCACGGACGTTACGTATCCATCGGCGGCGCAGGACATTTCGGCCACGAGGAAGCGCCTGAGCCGGTCAACGAGCAGCTGTCGAGGTTCCTGAAGCAGGTGTACGGCTAAGCGCCGCCGACGCAGGTGCCCGTCGGGACGCGTTCGGTGTTGCCGATCTTCGCCATCTGCCTGGAGACTTCCTTGGCGGTCAGCACGAAGCCGGTGTCGGCGTCGTCGACGGCGGCACCGAACACCACGCCGAGCACCTGGCCCGACCGGTTGATCATCGGACCGCCCGAATTCCCTTGCCGCACAGTCCCTCTGATCGTATACACCTCGCGGGTCACGGTCGCGGAGCGGTAGATGTCGGGGCCGTTGAGTTCGATGATCTCGCGAACGCGGGCCGGGGTGGCGACGAAGTCGCCGCCGCCCGGATACCCCATCACGATCGCGTCGGTGCCCGTCGGCGCGGCACCCTCGGCGAACTGCAGCGGCTGCGACGGCAGATTCGGCACGTCGAGGATCGAGATGTCGGCTTCGGGATCGTAGGACACCACGCTCGCGTCGTACGTCTGGCCGTCGACCTCGACCGTGACGCTGTCGGAGCCCGCCACCACGTGCGCGTTGGACATCACCCGATTGGGTCCGACCACGAAACCGGTGCCTTCCAACACCTTTTGGCAGCTGGGTGCGACTCCGCGGATCTTGACGACGCTGGGCCTACTGGCGGCGACCACGGCGTCGTTGGCCAGCGCGGCGTCCGGCGCGTCGACCGCGATGATCGGGGTGCGGCCGTACTCCGAGAGCACGTCGGGCAGCCCGGATGTGTCGAGCAGGGCCGACAGCCGCGTCGGCACGGACTTCAGCCAACTGGGCGCCACCTCATCCACCTGGGCGAGCACCTTCGAGCCGCGCACCGCGGCGGCCAGGTTCGGCTGATCCGAGGACGTCAGCGGGGTGGCCAGCATCCACGCGGCCACCAGCACGGCGACCAGTTGCAGGCCGACACCGATGATCGAGTCGAAGGTGCGCAGCGCGCGGTTGCGCAGCGCACCGCGGACCGCGCGACCGAGCACCACCCCGGCGATCTCACCGATCACCACCAGCGCGAGGATCAAGAACAACGTCACGAACAGCTTGGTGCGCGGCCCGCTGATGTGGGAGACGATGTGCGGGGCAAGCAGCACCCCGGCGACCGCGCCCAGCACCACACCGACGAAGGACAGCAGCGAGCCGAGCGCGCCCGAGCGCCACCCGGAGATGGCGGCCACGAACGCGATCGCGAGGACGGCGAGGTCAAGCCACTGTGACGATGTCATTGTTGAGCTTCACCGTAGCTGTCCTCGCGCCCGACGAGCGCCATTGCCTCCTCGAGTTCTCGAACGTCGTCGGTGTTCCACGGCTTGGCCCACCCGGCGACATCGAGCATCGCCGAGATCACCTGACCGGTGAATCCCCACACCAGCATCTCGTTGAGCAGGAATGCCGGGCCCGCGAAGCGGCGGGTGTTTTCCTTGCGGTACACCATGATTCGGTTCTCGGGGTTGATGAACGCGCGCACCGGCACCCTGGCAACGATCGCGGTCTCGTGTTCGTCGACGACGGCCACCGGCCCAGGATCCTGTGAATACGCCAAAACCGGGACGACGTGAAAACCCGACGGCGGGATGTACATCCGCTCCAGCGTGCACAGTGGCTGCAGCCTGCCGGTGTCGATGCCGGTTTCCTCGTTGGCCTCGCGCAGCGCGGTGTGCACCGGGCCGGCGTCGCCGGGATCGGCGGCCCCGCCGGGAAACGCCGCTTGACCGGCGTGGTGGCGCAACGTCGAGGCGCGCACGGTGACCAGCAGGTCGGCGTCATCAGGCAAGCCGCCGGACGCCGATTCGGCCGGGCCGGAGAACAGCACCAGCACCGCGGCGTCGCGCTTCTCCCCGGTGATCGCGGCCTTGGTGTTGGCGGCGGTGACCAGGGCCAGCACCTCCGGCGGCACCCGCCTGCGGTAGGCGCGTTTGACGTCCCTGCAGTTGTCGGTCAGCGGTTTGAGCCAGGACGGGGCCGAGCCGGGGTCCAGATCCCCCGCAGCCGCACCCCAACTCACGCCGGTACTCCTATCTGGGGGTCCACCGCCGCGGCGATCTCGTCGGCGTTCGCGAACGACCTCGGCAGAACTTCGGCAACGCTACCGTCCGCGCGCAACACCACGGTGGCGGGCATCACGTTCGGTACCCGCAGGGCCGCGGCGATCAGCCTGCGCCCGTCCTGCAGGGTGGGCAGCCGGACGCCGAGTTCGGCCAGCCGCAGCAACGCCGCTTCCTCGTTCTCGTCCTGATGCACGGTCAGCACGGTGACCGCGGATCCGGCGCGGCGCTGATACTCGGCCATCGCGGGCAGTTCCTGGGCGCACGGCCCGCACCAGTAGGCCCACAGGTTGAGCACTGTCGGGCGACCGGCGACGGCGGTGGCCACGTCGACGCGCTCGCCATCGCCTGCGCATTCGAGGGTGATGTCGCGCAGAGGCGCGGGTCCTGGCCCGGTGCCGACCGGACATGGCGGCAGGTCGGCGCGCGCCCGCGGGCCCGCGAGCGCTTCCGGCGTGTCGGCATCGCGATGCTCACGTGCCTGGAACTGCCCGGCAGGCGACGTGGGACCGGGCTGGTCGCCGAGCTGGGTCCACAGCGCCACCCCCAACGCGACCACGACGACCAGCACGGCGACGGTCCACCGGGTCGACGTGCTCATTCCGAGCACATTAGAGGCCGGCCAGCGCCAGCAGGTGTTCGGTCTCGGGGCCCTTGACCAGCGGGGCGGCGATCAGCGGATCGGTCGGCCCGATGCCGAACGACGGGCAGTCCTTGGCCAGCACGCATACCCCGCAGGCGGGCTTGCGGGCGTGGCACACCCGGCGGCCGTGGAAGATCACCCGGTGGCTGAGCAGGGTCCACTCGCGCCGCTCGATCAGCTCGCCGACGGCGTGTTCGACCTTGACCGGGTCCTCTTCGGCGGTCCAGCGCCAGCGCCGCACCAGCCGGCCGAAGTGGGTGTCGACCGTGATGCCGGGGATGTCGAAGGCGTTGCCGAGGATGACGTTGGCGGTTTTGCGGCCGACGCCCGGCAGCGTCACGAGTTCGTCCATGGTGTTCGGCACGTTGCCGTCGAACCGCTCGACCAGTTCCTGGCCCAGCCGGATCAGCGAGTTGGCCTTGTTGCGATAGAAGCCGGTGGGCCGGATGAGCTCTTCGAGTTCGGCGCGGTCGGCCTGCGCATAGTCGAGGGCCGTGCGGTATCGCTTGAACAACGCCGGAGTGGTCAGGTTGACCCGCTTGTCGGTGCTCTGCGCCGACAGGATGGTCGCCACCGTCAGCTCCAGCGGATTGGTGAAGTCGAGTTCACAGTAAACATGCGGAAATGCTTGCGCGAGCGTGCGATTCATCCGACGCGCGCGACGGACCAGGCCGACGCGGGTTTCGTTGTCCCACTTCCGCGAAGAGGCCTGCTTAGTCGGCTTGGAAGTCTCACCCACCGTCACGGATGCCAGCGTACGCAGGGGGTACGACTGGTTCGGCGCGGACGCGTGCGGACCGGTGACAATTCGTAATCCCGCTGAGACCTTGGCCGTGTTTACTTCACCCTTGTGTCTTGGTTGCTCGCAGCGTTCATCCCAGCGTTGCTGATGCTGGCGACATTCGGGCTGCAGCGGCTGGAATCGAGCCTCGACACCGACACCGTCTCGGCCGCGGACGTCGCCGAGTTTCTTCATCAGGCCGAGCCGCGTGACGTCGACACGCTGGCACGAGAAGGCATGAGCCGGGCGCTCAACGGGATGCACCAGCGACTGGGCGAAAACGACTGGACACCGCCTGCGCCGGTGCGAGACCGTGAGTTGTCAAGTTTGCCAAATCGACTGGTGATGCATCATCGGGCCAATCCTGAATTTCAGCCGACCCGACATGCCAATCGTGTGTAGCGTGGGCTAGTCGCGCTGGAGGCTCAATGCCGACAACGTCGGCGTGGCCTACCTCTAGACTGATCACGCTAACCAGTAAGAGGGCGGCTGGCGCATGTCATGTCACCGAACAGCTTAAGAGGGGCCAACGTGGACGAGATCCTGGCGAGGGCCGGAATCTTCCAAGGGGTCGAACCCAGCGCCGTTTCCGCGCTGACCAAGCAACTGCAGCCGGTCGATTTCCCCCGCGGACACACCGTGTTCGCAGAGGGTGAGCCCGGCGATCGGTTGTTCATCATCATTTCGGGCAAAGTCAAGATCGGCCGCCGCTCGCCTGACGGTCGCGAGAATCTGCTCACCATCATGGGCCCGTCGGACATGTTCGGCGAGTTGTCGATCTTCGACCCGGGCCCCCGGACATCGAGCGCCACCACCATCACCGAGGTGCGCGCGGTGTCCATGGACCGCGACGCGCTGCGCGCGTGGATCGCCGACCGGCCTGAAATCGCCGAGCAGCTGCTGCGGGTGTTGGCCCGCCGACTCCGTCGCACCAACAACAACCTGGCCGACCTGATCTTCACCGACGTGCCGGGCCGGGTGGCCAAGCAGCTGCTGCAGCTGGCTCAGCGGTTCGGCACCCAGGAGGGCGGCGCGCTGCGCGTCACCCACGACCTGACGCAGGAAGAGATCGCCCAGTTGGTCGGCGCGTCACGCGAGACGGTCAACAAGGCGCTGGCCGATTTCGCCCACCGCGGCTGGATTCGCCTGGAGGGCAAGAGCGTGCTGATCTCGGACAGCGAGCGTCTGGCCCGCCGAGCGCGCTAGCGATTTGTGTGCACTTACGAGCGGTGAGCGCTCGTTAACGCACACAAATCATCCGCGTAGGTAGTCCAGCTGCGCTTGGACGCTCCATTCGGCTGCGTCCCATAGCTTTTCGTCGACGTCGGTGTAGACGTGCTCGACGATCTGCCGCGCGGTGGCGTCGTCGCCCAGCGCACGCAACGCGTCGCGCACCTGCTCCAACCGCTCCTCGCGGTGGGCCAGATACATCGCGCTGACGGCCGCCAGGTCGTCGAGGTCCGGACCGTGGCCGGGCAGCACCGTGCGCTGCCCAAGACCGTGCAGCCGGCGCAGCGACTCCAGGTACGCACCGAGGCTGCCGTCTTCGTTGTCGATCACGGTGGTGCCGCGACCCAGCACGGTGTCGGCAGTCAGCACCGCATCGTCGAGCAGAAACGACACCGAGTCGGCGGTATGGCCCGGGGTGGCCATCACCGTGATGCGCAGCCCCGCCGCGTCGATCACCTCACCGTCGACGAAGGGCCCGCCGAGGCCGCGCAGGAACCCGCTGCCCACCGAGCGGACCACCGCGCCGGTGCGGTCGACGATCTTGTCGATGCCGCCGGTGTGGTCGTCGTGTTTGTGGCTGATCAGCACCAGCGGAATCTTGCCGAGTTCGGCGATCCGCCCGATGTGCTCGTCGTCGTCCGGCCCCGGATCGACGATCACCATCTCGTCGCTACCGCGGCCGCGCAGCACCCACGTGTTCGTGCCGTCCAGCGTCATCAGGCCGGGGTTGTTGCACAGCAGCACCGACGCGGTCTCGGTGACTGGCCGCAGCAGCCCGTACGCAGGATGCTCGAGCGTCACTCAACCTCTGCCTGATCGTCGCTCACGCGACCTCTGCCTGATCGTCGCTCACGCGACCTCGACGATGATCTCGACCTCAACCGGCGTGTCCAGCGGCAACTCGGACACCCCGACCGCGGAGCGGGCATGCTTACCCGCCTCGCCGAACACCTCACCGAGCAGTTCCGAGGCCCCGTTGACGACGCCCGGCTGACCGTTGAACCCCGGCGCGGACGCGACGAACCCGACCACCTTGACCACCCGGGTGACGCTGTCGATGCCGACCAGCGAGTGCACCGCCGCCAAGGCGTTCAGCGCACATATCCGGGCCAGCGCCTTGGCGTCCTCGGGGCTGACCTCGCCGCCCACCTTGCCGGTCTGCGGCAGCTTGCCCGCCTGCATCGGCAGCTGACCTGCCGTGTAGACCAGGTTGCCGGTGCGGACCGCCGGCACGTAGGCACCGGCAGGGGGGACCACAGTCGGCAGCTCGATGCCCAATTCGGCAAGCCGCTGCGAGGCACTCATTTCGCGCGCTTCAGATATGCGACGTGCTGCTCACCGGTCGGCCCCGGCAGTACCGACACCAGTTCCCAGCCGTCCTCGCCCCACTGATCGAGGATCTGCTTCGTCGCGTGCGTCAACAGCGGGACGGTGGCGTATTCCCAACGGGTCGGTTCGCTCATGACGCTGAGCTTATCGGGCACCGAATTGCTCCCAGCTAGCATGCAGGGGTGGCTACCTCAGCGAATAGCGGTAGACCGGTCGGCTGGCCGTCTCGCCTGACCAAGGCGCGTCTGCATTTCGTCACCGGCAAGGGCGGTACCGGTAAGTCGACGATCGCGGCGTCTCTGGCGCTGGCCCTGGCGTCCGGCGGACGCAAGGTGCTGTTGGTGGAAGTCGAAGGGCGCCAAGGCATTGCGCAGCTGTTCGACGTTCCGCCGTTGCCCTACGCCGAGGTCAAGATCGCGACCGCCGACGGCGGCGGCACCGTGAACGCGTTGGCCATCGACACCGAAGCCGCGTTCCTCGAGTACCTCGACATGTTCTACAACCTGGGGTTGGCGGGCCGCGCCATGCGCAGGATCGGCGCCGTCGAGTTCGCGACGACGATCGCTCCCGGCCTGCGTGACGTGCTGCTCACCGGAAAGATCCGGGAGATCGTCACCCGCGCCGAGAAGGGCAAGCAACCCGTCTACGACGCCATCGTGGTGGACTCGCCGCCGACGGGCCGCATCGCCCGGTTCCTCGACGTCACCAAGGCGGTGTCAGACCTCGCGAAGGGCGGTCCGGTGCATTCGCAGGCCGAAAGCGTGGTCAAGGTGTTGCATTCCGACCTGACCACCATCCACCTCGTCACACTGCTCGAGGCGCTGCCCATCCAGGAGACGGTCGAAGCCATCGAGGAACTCCGCGAACTCGACCTGCCGATCGGCAGCGTGATCGTCAACCGCAACATCCCGGCCTATCTGAACGCCGACGACCTGGCCAAGGCCGCCGAGGGCGACATCGACGCCGACGCCGTCCGCAGCGGGTTGGAAAGCGTCGGAATCACCTTGTCCGACACCGACTTTGCCGGTTTGTTGACAGAGACCATCCAGCACGCGACCAGGATCACCGCGCGCGCCGAAAGCGCGGAACAACTCGACGCGCTCGACGTGGCACGGCTGGAGCTGCCGCAGATAGCCGACGGCGTCGACCTCGGCAGCCTCTACGAACTCGCCGATGCACTTGCCCACCAAGGGGTCCGATGATGAGCACCACACCACCCGCCCTCGACATGGGCTCGATCCTGCGGGACACCTCCAACCGCGTCGTGGTGTGCTGCGGCGCGGGCGGTGTCGGCAAGACCACCACCGCGGCGGCAATGGCGTTGCGGGCGGCCGAATACGGCCGCACCGTCGTCGTGCTGACCATCGACCCGGCCCGACGACTGGCCCAGGCGCTCGGCATCAAGGATCTCGGCAACACCCCGCAGCGGGTGCCGCTCGCGCCGGAGGTGCCCGGCGAGTTGCACGCCATGATGCTGGACATGCGTCGCACGTTCGACGAGATGGTGATGCAGTACTCGGGACCCGAACGCGCACAAGAGATTCTGGACAACCAGTTCTATCAGACGGTGGCCACGTCGCTGGCGGGCACGCAGGAATACATGGCGATGGAGAAGCTCGGCCAACTGCTCGCCCAGGATCGCTGGGACCTGGTGGTCGTCGACACCCCACCGTCGCGCAACGCGCTGGACTTCCTGGACGCCCCAAAGCGGTTGGGCGGCTTCATGGACAGCCGGCTGTGGAAGCTGCTTCTCGGCCCCGGCCGCGGCATCGGCAGGCTGGTGACCGGCGCCATGGGACTGGCGATGAAGGCGCTGTCGACCGTGCTCGGCTCGCAGATGCTCTCGGACGCGGCGGCGTTCGTGCAGTCGCTGGACGCGACGTTCGGCGGATTCCGGGAGAAGGCCGACCGCACCTACGAACTCCTCAAGCGGCGCGGCACGCAGTTCGTGGTGGTATCGGCCGCCGAACCCGACGCGTTGCGGGAGGCGTCGTTCTTCGTCGACCGATTGTCACAGGAGCACATGCCGCTGGCCGGCTTGATCCTCAACCGCACGCACCCGATGCTGTGCGATCTGCACGCCGAGAAAGCCGAGGAAGCCGCCGAGGACCTGGAGAAGAAGGATCCCAACGCGGTGGCGGTCGCGGTGCTGCGGATCCATGCCGACCGGGCGATGACGTCCAAGCGCGAGATCAGGCTGCTGTCGCGATTCACCGGCGCCAATCCGCACGTCGCGATCGTGGGGGTGCCGTCGCTGCCGTTCGACGTGTCGGATCTCGAGGCGCTGCGCGCCATCGCCGATCAGATCACCGGCGAAACCACCGCAGCTACTGAGACGGCCTAAACCGCGCTGCGGTGCTTGCGCTGGGCGGCAAAGAACTCAGCCCAGGAAACCACCTCGGGGTGCTGCTTGAGCAGTGCGCGGCGCTGGCGTTCGGTCATGCCGCCCCAGACGCCGAATTCGACGCGGTTGTCCAGCGCGTCGGCACCGCATTCCAGAATCACCGGGCAGTGCCGGCAGATGACCGCGGCCTTGCGCTGGGCCGCGCCTCGTACGAACAGCTCGTCGGGATCAGCTTGACGGCAACGCGCCTGGGACACCCAGGCGATCCTGGCCTCGGCCTCCGCGCCGTGGACGATGCTGTGTGCTGACATGTTCGGGGTTGTCCTCCGCGCCGCGGGCCTCGTACCTGACACCAGCGATCCCTTCGTTCCAAGCCGTCGAGCTAGCACAGCGACGGCGTGATCCTCCGGAGTAGAACGCTGATGCGATCTACGCCACATTGCGAGGGTCGGGTGTGACCTGCATCGCACTGTTAGCTCAACTTAGGTGGTCAGGGCGCTTCTTGGCAACAGTCTGGGAGGCACTTTTTTGGGACGACCGTGCCGTCAGACCGCAAAATTGACGCAACCGCAGGTCGGCGCGGACAGCGAACCCGGCAATCGACCGGCATGAACTGCCATTTTGTCGCTCGAGCGGCGTAGTTAGTCTGTACGTCATGCCGGAGCAGCGCCCGACCAGACCAGCTGCCGTGCCCCCCACGGTTACGGTCATCAAGCTCGCCTGGTGCTGCCTTCTTGCCAGCGTGGTCGTCGCGGGACTGCTGTTTCCTGTCGTCGGGGGCATCGGTTTGTTGTCGAACCGAGCGTCCGATGTGGTGGCCAACGGGTCGGCGCAGCTCGTCGAGGGTGAGGTGCCGCAGGTGTCGACGATGGTCGACGCCAAGGGCAACGTGATCGCGTGGCTGTATTCGCAGCGCCGGTTCGAGGTGCCCAGCGATCAGATCGCCAACACCATGAAGCTGGCCATCGTCTCGATCGAGGACAAGCGGTTCGCCGAGCACAACGGCGTGGACTGGCAAGGCACCCTGACGGGTCTGTCGGGCTATCTGACCGGAAATTTGGACACCCGCGGTGGCTCGACGCTGGAACAGCAGTATGTGAAGAACTATCAACTGCTGGTGGTCGCCCAGACCGACGCCGAGAAGCGGGCCGCCATCGAGACCACCCCCGCGCGCAAGCTGCGCGAGATCCGCATGGCGCTGACCCTGGACAAGACGTTCACCAAACCGGAGATCCTGACGCGCTACCTGAATCTGGTGTCGTTCGGCAACGGGTCGTTCGGCATCCAGGACGCCGCGCAGACGTACTTCGGGATCAACGCCTCCGAGTTGAACTGGCAGCAGGCGGCGCTGCTGGCCGGCATGGTGCAGTCGACCAGCACGCTCAACCCGTACACCAACCCCGACGGCGCGCTGGCACGTCGAAACCTGGTGCTGGACACCATGATCCAGAATCTGCCCGAGCACGCCGACGAACTGCGCGCCGCCAAGCAGCAGCCGCTCGGCATCCTGCCGCAGCCCAACGAGTTGCCCCGCGGTTGCATCGCCGCGGGTGATCGCGCGTTCTTCTGCGACTACGCGCTGGACTACCTGGCCCGCGCGGGCATCAGCAAGGAGCAGGTCGCCAAGGGCGGCTACATGATCAAGACGACGCTGGATCCCGACGTGCAGATACCGGTGAAGTCGGCGATCGACAGCATCGCGGCACCGGACCTCCAGGGCGTGGCCAGCGTGATGAGCGTCGTCAAGCCCGGCAAAGACTCGCATCAGGTGCTGGCAATGGCCAGCAACCGCACCTACGGGCTGAACACCGATGCCGGGGAAACCATGCAGCCGCAACCCTTCTCGCTGGTGGGTGACGGCGCCGGATCGGTGTTCAAGATCTTCACCACGGCCGCCGCACTGGACATGGGCATGGGCATCAACGCCCAGTTGGATGCGCCGGCCCGCTTCGAGGCCAAGGGCCTGGGCAGCGGTGGCGCCAAGGGTTGTCCGCCCGCCACCTGGTGCGTGCAGAACGCGGGTAACTACCGCGGCCAGATGAGCGTCACCGACGCGTTGGCCACCTCGCCGAACACCGCGTTCGCCAAGCTGATCTCTCAGGTGGGCGTGCAACGGACCGTCGACATGGCGGTCAAGCTGGGCATGCGGTCCTACGCGCTGCCCGGCACCGCCCGCGACTACGACCCGCAGAGCAACGAAAGCCTGGCCGACTTCGTCAAGCGGCAGAACCTCGGCTCATTCACGCTGGGCCCGATCGAGGTCAATGCGCTCGAATTGTCGAACGTCGCGGCGACTTTGGCGTCGGGCGGCACCTGGTGTCCCCCCAATCCGATCGACAAGGTCACCGACCGCAACGGCAAGGACATCGCCGTCACCACCGAAACCTGCGAGCAGGTGGTGCCCGAGGGGCTGGCCAACACGCTGGCCAACGCGATGAGCAAGGACGACACCAACGGCACGGCCGCGGGGTCGGCCAGTTCAGTGGGCTGGGACCTGCCCATGTCGGGCAAGACGGGAACGACCGAGGCGCACCGCTCGTCGGCCTTCCTCGGGTTCACCAACCACTACGCCGCGGCCAACTACATCTACGACGACTCCACGACGCCCGGTGACCTGTGCTCGTTCCCGCTGCGGCAGTGCAGTTCGGGAAACCTGTTCGGCGGCAACGAACCGGCCCGCACCTGGTTCACCGCGATGAAGCCGATCGAGAACAACTTCGGCCCGGTCGCGCTGCCGCCGACGGATCCGCGCTACGTCGACGGGGCGCCGGGATCCCGCGTGCCGAGCGTCTCGGGCATGACGCAGGACACCGCGCGGATGCGCCTGAAGGAGGCCGGTTTCCAGGTCGCCGACCAGGCCACGCCGGTCAACAGCACCGCGCCGTACGGTGCGGTGGTCGGGACCTCTCCGGCCGGGCAGACGGTGCCGGGTTCGATCATCACGATCCAGATCTCCAACGGCATCCCGCCTGCGCCGCCGCCACCGCCGCCGGGATAACGCTGTGCAGTTGACCACGCTGCGGCGGTGGAAGTCGGTGCCTGCCAGCAACTGGCAGTAGGCTCTCTGCATGCCCGCCCCTTCGACGGTATTCAAGAACACCGCCGCCGTGACCGCTGGCTCGGTCCTGGCCGGGATCGGTTACGCGTCGCTGATCGAGCGGAACGCGTTCGTGATGCGTGAAGTGACCATGCCGGTGTTGTCGCCGGGGTCCTCGCCGCTGAAGGTACTGCACATCAGCGATATCCACATGCTGCCCCGGCAGCGGCGCAAACAGGCCTGGCTGCGTGACCTGGCCCGCTGGGAGCCCGACCTGGTGGTCAACACCGGCGACAACCTGGCCCACCCCAAGGCGGTGCCCGCCGTGGTGCAGGCGCTGAGCGAACTGCTGGCCGCGCCAGGCGTGTTCGTGTTCGGCAGCAACGACTACTTCGGGCCGCGGCCGAAGAATCCGGCCAACTACCTGACCAACCGTGGCCACCGCGTGCACGGCGAGCCGTTGCCGTGGCAGGACCTGCGGGCGGCGTTCACCGAGCGCGGCTGGCTGGACATGACGCACACCAAGCGCGAACTCGAGGTGGCCGGCCTGCGGATCGCGGTGGCCGGCGTCGACGATCCGCACCTGTCCCGCGACCGCTACGACACCATCGCCGGACCCGCCAGCCCCGCGGCCAACCTGACGCTGGGACTGGCGCATTCGCCGGAGCCGCGGGTGCTGGACCGCTTCGCCGCCGACGGCTACCAGCTGGTGATGGCCGGCCACACCCACGGCGGCCAGCTCTGCCTGCCGTTCTACGGCGCGATCGTCACCAACTGCGACCTCGACCGGTCCCGCGCCAAGGGGGCGTCGCGCTGGGGCGCGCACACCCAGCTGCACGTCTCGGCGGGTCTCGGCACGTCGCCGTACTTCCCCGCCCGGTTCTGCTGTCGGCCGGAGGCCACGCTGCTGACGCTGGTGGCCGCCCCGATCGGCGGGCGTGACGCCGGGACGCACGTGGAGTCACACCCCAGCGTCTCGGTTCGGTGACCGAGAAGGCCGAGACAGCTGCACGCAGCCAGCCACGCGCGTGGGTGGACAACGCGGTCCGACTGATCGAGGCCGACGCTCGTCGTAGCGCCGACACCCATCTGCTGCGTTATCCGCTGCCCGCGGCGTGGTGCGACGGGTGCGACGTTCAGCTGTATCTCAAAGACGAGACGACGCACATCACCGGCAGCCTCAAGCATCGGTTGGCGCGGTCGTTGTTCCTCTACGCGCTGTGCAACGGATGGATCGGTGAGGGCACCACGGTCATCGAGGCGTCGTCGGGGTCGACGGCGGTGTCGGAGGCGTACTTCGCCGCGCTGCTCGGTCTGCCGTTCATCGCGGTGATGACGTCATCGACCAGTGCCACAAAGATCGCCTTGATCGAATCACAAGGCGGCCGTTGCCATTTCGTCGCCGAGGCGTCGCAGGTGTACGCGGAGGCGGAGCGACTGGCCGAGGAGACCGGCGGCCATTACCTCGATCAGTTCACCAACGCCGAGCGCGCGACCGACTGGCGCGGCAACAACAACATCGCCGAGTCGATCTTCGAGCAGATGCGCCAGGAGTCTCATCCGATCCCGGAGTGGATCGTGGTGGGCGCGGGCACCGGCGGTACCTGCGCGACCATCGGCCGCTACATCCGGTATCGGCGGTACGCGACAAAGTTATGCGTGGTGGACCCGGAGAACTCGGCATTTTTTCCGTCGTACGCGCAGGGCAGTCGCGACGTCGTGACCGGCAAGTCGTCGCGCATTGAAGGCATCGGACGTCCGCGTGTCGAACCGTCGTTCCTGCCCAGCGTGGTCGACCGCATGGTCGCGGTGCCCGACGCGGCGTCGATCGCGGCGGCACACCATGTCAGCAAGGTGCTGGGGCGACGAGTGGGACCGTCGACAGGAACGAATTTGTGGGGGGCGTTCGGGCTGTTGGCCGAGATGATCGCCGACGGGCGCAGCGGTTCGGTGGTGACCCTGCTGGCCGACAGCGGGGACCGCTACGCGGACACCTACTTCTGCGACGAGTGGCTGAACAGCCAGGGCATGGACCCGTCGCCGTCGGCCGAGGTGCTGGTGGAATTCGAGCGGTCGGGCCGCTGGCCCTGATCGTCGGAACCCCCGGTGAGCGGGCCATCGGAGGTCAGAAACAGCCACAACGCGGCCAAGGCGAAGAATCCCAGGTAGATCGAAGCTCCCAGCCCAGTCATTTCTGCCTCGATTCGTAGTTACTGCTGTCAGTGTGCATAACGTCACCGACAACTCACATCCATCCCGAGGCGTGTCGTGATCTACGCCTCTGCTGGCAGACGGCATGAAAAGCCGTTTGGCTTCACCGCCGGTCGGTGCGATACGCTGTCGTGGCTTCACGCGGGGTGTGGCGCAGCTTGGTAGCGCGCTTCGTTCGGGACGAAGAGGTCGTGGGTTCGAATCCCGCCACCCCGACTGAGCCGAGAGATGAGCGAGCTTGCTCGTTCATCCGAGGCGATGGAGGGGGTCGAAGACACGAAGTGTCAAGACCCCGACTGAGCCGAGAGATGAGCGAGCTTGCTCGTTCATCCGAAGCTGTACAGGGCCCTGACCGATCGACACGGTCCGGGCCTTGTTGCTGTCGCCAGCCCGCCAGTTCTTGGAAGGCTCGAAGAAGCGCTTGCCAGCATCGGCAGGTATGAACTCACCGCGATCGGGATTCCGCAGGGCCACGGCTGCGTCGTGGGCGTTGGCCGGCCTCGGCATCGCAGGCGTCGCAGGCGCTTCGGCACTGGCCTACGCGGACACAGTGCAGCCACCGCCCGCCGAACCGCCAACCGTGGTGGAGCAGGCGGCACCGAGTCAACAACCCGTCACCACGCCCCCACCTCCCCTCGCGCCGATTCTGACGGCCACAAACACAACGCCGCCGCCCGCTCCGCCGCCGCCACCACAGCCGGAGACCACGGTCGAGCAGGCACCGGTCAGCACCTATACACCCGCGCAGACGTACGTCCCCGAGACGACCGCCATACAAGCCCCCGCCACGCATTCGAGCCAGGCGCCCAAGGCGACGGCGCCGCGGACGACGCAGCGGCGCGCACTGACCCCCACAACCGTGATGGCTCCGAACTTCTCGCCCCGGATCTCACGGTCGCGCGGATCATGACCGTCGCGGAAGGACTCGCGACCGCCGAGTGGCAACGGTGGAGCACCGACATGCAGGTCGTCGTCACCGATTCTCCTAGCCTGCTTGCCGCGCGTCGCGAAGTCGATGCCGAACTCGACGCCATCGAAGCCGCCGCGTCGCGGTTTCGGCCCGACTCCGAAATCAATACGCTGGCAACCACTGCCGGGAAACCGACCGAAATATCTGAGCTCCTTGCGGACCTGCTCGACGCGTCGTTGTCTGCAGCCCGGTTGACCGATGGTGATGTCGATCCGACCGTCGGTGCGGCTTTGATCGAGCTCGGATACGACCGCGACTTCGACGCACTCGCCGACAACCGTCCGCTCGCAGACCCGATGACGACCGCGCCGACGTGGTCGATGGTCGCTTTGCATGACCGCATGGTGACCGTACCGCCAGGCGTTGTGCTCGACCTCGGCGCGACAGCGAAGGCGGTTGCCGCTGACCGATGCGCTCGGCGCGTGCTATCCGCAACAGGCTGCGGAGTTTTGATCAACCTCGGCGGTGACATCGCAACGGCGGGCACAGCACCCGAGGACGGTTGGCAGATCCTGGTTGAGGACGGCGACGGCGAGCCGGCGAGCGCGATAGCACTGCCTGCGGGCGCCGCGGTGGCGACGTCGAGCACGCTGCATCGTCGATGGCGCCATGGCGGCAAACCCGTTCATCACATCCTCGACCCACGGACCGGCCGGTCGTCAACACCGGTGTGGCGCACGGTGAGCGTCGCAGCACAATCCTGTTTCGCCGCCAACACCGTCAGCACAGCGGCGGTCGTTCGCGGGCTACGGGCGCCGGAATGGATTGCCGCCCTTGGCATGCCGGCGCGATTAGTGGACAGCGACATGTTGGTGCGCACGATGGGCGGTTGGCCAGACGAAGGACCGGCGGCCCGCTCATGACCGACGAAGCGCTCTGGGCCGTCGGCCGCGGTTGCGGGATCACCGCCCTTGCCTTCCTGACGATTTCAGTGGGTCTCGGCATCGCAACGCGATCGGGACGACCGCTGTTGGCCTTGCCTCGGTTCGCCGTCTCAGATGTACACCGTTTCACCGCACTTGCGGGAACGCTCCTCGTGGTACTGCACGTGACGCTGTTGTTCCTTGATCCCTACGCACAACTGAGGTTGGTCGACTTCGTCGTGCCGTTCCTCGGAGAGTATCGCCCTCTCTGGCAAGGGATCGGAACACTAGGTTTCGATCTGATGCTGGTCATCGTCGTCACCAGCCTGCTGCGCCAACGTATCGGAGTGCGTGGGTTCCGCGCGATCCACTGGGCGACCTACGCGTTGTGGCCGATCGCTTTCACGCACGCCCTCGGCAACGGAACCGATGCGTACCGCGTGTGGTTCGTCGCATTCGCCGGCGGCTGTGCCGCGATTGTCGGCGCTGCGCTGCTGTGGCGGGTGCGGTCCGGCTTCGCCGAGTACGCCGACGCGCGAGTGTCTGAGCGGGCAAGATGATCGTTTCTCCCACACCACCCCCGATGCCGCGGCTGTTGGCCGCTGACGGACCCAGCTTGGCCACACACCGTAGCCGGTTCGGTGCATTGCCCGAAATGACTGGCGCCGAATTGATTTCGGCGGTTGATGCGGCGGGACTGCGCGGGCGTGGCGGCGCGGGCTTTTCCGCGGGTCGCAAGATCGCCTCCGTGAACGGCAACAAGTCCGTCGTGGTGGCGAACGGCGCCGAGGGCGAACCACTGAGCCGCAAAGATGCGGTCGTTTTGACCCGTGCACCACACCTGATGCTCGACGGGCTCGAACTCGCGGCCGGGGCGGTCGGCGCCACGAAGGTCTACCTGTACGTGCCCACCCACGTCGTGGCCACCGCGGAGCGTGCGCTCTCGGAACGGCGCGCAGCGAAGATCAACCGGCACAACGTAACTGTGGTCGAGGCGCCCAACACGTTTGTCGCGGGAGAGGAATCAGCGCTCGTCAGGCGTATCGAAGGAGGTCCGGCATTACCGCGCGACCGCAAGGTGGTTACCGCCGTATCCGGCGTGCGGCGCAAGCCGACTCTGGTCAACAACGTCGAGACGTTGGCACAGATGGCCCTGATCTCACGCTTCGGACCGGACTGGTTTCGCTCAGTGGGCGCCGCGGACAATCCGGGCAGCATGTTGGTCACGTTGTCCGGGGCCATCGCGAACCCGGGCGTCTTCGAGGTGCCGACGGGTGCCGTGCTGGCGGATGTCATCGAGCAACACGGCGCCACTGACCCGACGACAGTGCGCGCCGTTCTGGTCGGCGGCTACCACGGCACATGGGTTACTGGGCATGCACTCGGGAACACCCCGGTGTCGGGTACCGGCATCGTCCACGCGCTCGGCGGGCGCGAGTGCGGTCTCGACCGCACGGCGATGATCGCCGAATATCTCGCCGGCCAGAGCGCTCGGCAATGCGGGCCGTGCCTCAACGGACTCCCAAGGCTGGCATATCTGCTCAACGAGCTCGCATCCGATCGGGCCCAGAACACTCACATCAGGGAGATCCGCCGATTGGTCGACCTGGTCGACGGCCGCGGGTCGTGTCGACACCCCGACGGAACCGCGCGCCTGATCCGCAGCGCGCTGACGACTTTCGCCGATGACATCGACCATCACCGTCATCGGCGCTGCGAGGTAGGAGTGGAGGCAACGAGGAGATGAAGGCGGCCAGCAGAACACCTTCGCGACTGCACATCGACTGGACGCGCTGCGACGGGCGCGGGCTGTGCGCGGAGCTGCTCCCGCAGGTGCTGCGCCGCGACCCGTGGGGCTACCCGCTCGTCCGCGACGGGACTCGCGAGCCGGCCATACCGGCAACGGCGGTGGGCGATGCGCGTGCTGCTGTGAGCCGGTGCCCGCGGCTGGCATTGTCGCTGATCAAATCCACACCGAAAACCCATGAGCAGCAATCCCGGCGACGATAACAAATATCATGTCGTGGGCAGGTTGGCGTGGCACCCTCGCAACGTGTCCACACCGCAGTCTCCTCCCGCGTTGCTGCTGGTGGAGGACGACCGCGCACTGAGCGCGATGCTCGTCGAACTCTTCGAAAAGCAGGATTACCGGGTCGATACTGCCTTCGACGGCCAGCAGGCGCTGCACCGCGCCCTTACGGGCACGTATGACGCATTGATCGTCGATCGTGGTCTGCCGGTGATGGACGGCTCCGAACTGATATCGCTGCTGCGAGCCCGCGGGGTGACAACACCGGCGCTGATCCTGACCGCCCGCGGTTCGGTGACCGATCGGGTCGACGGCCTCGACGCCGGGGCGCAGGACTATGTGGTCAAGCCATTCGAAATCGAAGAATTGCAGGCCCGGGTGCGGGCGTTGCTGCGGCGCACCGACAACGCGGCGAGCACCGTGTGCGCCGGCGGCCTGCGGTTGGACCGGGTCACTCGGCGGGTAACAGGTTCGACCCCAACGGGCTCGGAGGTGGAGTTGTCCGCGCGCGAGGCGTCGCTGCTGGCGATGTTCATGACGGCGCCCAAGCGGGTGTTCAGCCGTGCGCAATTGCTCGATTCAGTCTTCGATGATGCCGAAACGCCAGGCGCCGTCGACTCGTACGTGCATTATCTGCGGCGAAAGCTGGGCAAGCAGGTCGTCCGCACCGTCCATCGGACGGGTTACCGATTCGGTCTGGAATGAACCTCTTCGGGGGCACTCGCAATTCCGCTGAGCGGCCGCTGCCGGCAAGCGATTTGACCGTCGTGCGCCGCGCAGGACGGATTGCCGGCGTCCAAGCCTCGTTGGCGTTGGCGGCGGTGCTGGTCGTGGTCGGTGCGGTGGTTTTTGTTGTTGATGTTCGCGTGCAGAACAGGCAGATCGCCAGCCAATTGCAGGCTGTGGCATCGACTGCCGATGACGTCAACGACCCACCCCCGGGTATGGAGTTGGTCCTGCGAGACAACGGCGGCACTGTATCGACCAGCGACGGTGGCCAGCCAGGAATTCCATTGCTCAGCGGCCCAACGGGTTTCACGGACGTCGACGCGCACGGTACCGAGCTGCGTGCGCTTGTCATCGATCGCGCACAAGGCAGAGTGGTGGCACTTCTCGATATGGCGCCGTACCACGCCAGCCGTAAGCGCCTTCTGCTCTCCCTCGGATTCGCGGAATTGGCAGGCATTTTGGCGTCGATCGCCGTTGTCGTACTTTTCACGCGGCGATCGGTGCGGCCGCTCGCCACGGCGCTCGCACTGCAACGCCGTTTCGTCGCGGACGCGTCTCACGAATTGCGGGCACCGCTGACAGTGCTGCATACCCGCGCGCAGTTACTGGCGCGACACGCCCACGAGGGTGATGTCGAAGCGTTGCAGGGGGACGCCGATGCCTTGGTGGCCGACACCAGGGTGCTGGCGGACATCGTCGACGATCTGCTCGCATCGGCGACGATGACGGCCGGCGCGGCACCGTCTGATGTCGTAGACCTGTCGACTCTTGCGGCAGACGTCTGCGACAGCATGAGGCCTTACGCCACATCTCTCGACGTCACGATTGGCTACGAATGCACGACGTCCGGCGGCTCGACGCTGCGTGTGGTCGGATCAGGGGCCGCGCTCCGGCGCGCATTGACGTCACTGATCGACAACGCGCTTGCCCACGGGCACGCCGGGGGGCGGGTCGACGTGCGGGTGGGACGTCAAGGCCGACGGGCCACCATCACTGTCGCCGACGATGGAATCGGCATCGATCCGGAAACGATGTCCATCCTGTTTACGCGGTTCGCACACGGCGAGGGTCACACGGGGCTCGCCCGGCGGGCACCGTACGGTATCGGGTTGACGCTGGTGCGCGAGATCGCCCAAGCCCACGGCGGCGACATCACGGTCACTTCCGCCCCTGGCCAGGGGGCGACCTTCACCCTCCGGCTCCCCGTCATGGAGAACGAATGACGGGTTGCTACGCGTAGATCCCGAGGCTCGGCCGCGGCTTCGACGGCACCTTCGTCAGCACGATCACCGAACTCAACTCAACCAACCCGATCAACAGCAGCGGCCAGACCGCGCCTGCGGCGACACTGACCAACAACGGGTGCACGGCAGGCGACTGCCGGTGTGAAAGACGCTTGCCTGCCGCATACGCGGCGAAACCCGTGACAATCCAGCCAGCGAAGTAAATGGCGATCATGGTGCCGACCACGACGTCCCCCCTGCGACTCGACAACTCTGGGAGTCGACTTCCCCGCCAACAGTAGAACTAAACAGACCCGCACGACATGAGGCGCGCGAGCCCGTAGCAGGCTATCTCCTTAGTTTGGCTACCCCGGCCATGGGGAATTACATCGGGCGTGACTTTGCCGTCTACTTCTGTCGAACCCAAACTGCCCCACGCGGTCGGACCGCTGTCCTCTGCCATCATCGAGGCGCTGCGTGGCCGCCCAGCCCTCAATGACAGCCACATCGACGTCCCCCTCTACGAGGCGGACCCGTACGGCCTCGACCTGCAGGTGGCGCTGTACATCTGCTACGAGCTGCACTACCGCGGATTCGACAACGTCAATCCGCGCTGGGAATGGAATCCGTCGCTGCTGCGTGCCCGCGGCCGACTCGAGGACGCCTTCCTGGACGCGGTCCGTCAGGATGTCGGCGAGATCACGCGCGACGAGACCGCGGCCGATGCGATGGATGCCCTTTCGGTCGAGCCCGTCGACGGCACCGGGCCCTCGTACTACCTGCGTGATACCGGCACCTGGAATCAGATGCGTGAGTACTTCGTGCACCGCTCGCTGTACCACCTCAAGGAGGCCGACCCACACGCCTTCGCGATCCCGCGGCTGATCGGCCAGGCCAAGGCCTCGTTCGTCGCCGTCGAGTTCGACGAATACGGCGGCGGCAGAGGGCATTTGGTGCACCAGCAGCTGTACGGCGATCTGATGGAGGCCGCCGACCTCGACTCCACCTATCTGGCGTACTTCAACGACGTGCCCGCCGACGCGTTGGCATCGGTCAACCTGATGTCGTTGTTCGGTTTGCACCGCGAGTTCCGCGGCGCAGCCATCGGGCATTTCGCGTCGACGGAGATCACCTCATCGCCGGGTTCGCGCCGACTGGTCGAGGCGCTGGAGCGGATGGGCGCACCCGAACCGTGCATCCGGTTCTACCGCGAGCACGTGGTCGCCGATGCGGTCCACGAACAGGTGGTGCGGACGGACGTCGTCGGGGATCTCATTGCGCGCGAACCACATCTGGAGCGCGACGTGGTGTTCGGGATCAAGGCCCGCGACGTGGTGGAGGACCGACTCGCCGACCACGTGATGCGGTGCTGGCAAGCAGGCCGGTCATCGCTACGCCGGCCGCTGGGCTGACCGCTTCGGCCGTACCCGGCAGCGATGGCTGGTGTCGCACAACGGGTAGTCCTTACTGCGGCGGCAGGTGCAGATCGCGACCATGAACCGGTCGGATTCCACCACACTGCCGTCGGCCATTTCGATTCGTACCGGACCCTGCACCATCACCGGCCCGGACGGCACCACCCGGACGACCCGGGCTTCCTCGTCGCTCATGGCTTGTCCGCCCTGATCACCAGCAACTCTTCCTCTCGGCGGCCCGGTTGGAGCCTGCCCGTCTCCTCGAGCCACTCGGCCCGCGCATTCAGCACCGGCCCAAACGGAATCCATTGCCAGGCGATGATTTCAGCGTCGAGACCGGCGCCTGCCAGCTGCGCCAACGTTTCCCGCGGGCCTGCGAACTCGGATTGCACCACCAGCATGGTGCCACCGTGCGCGAGTAGCTGTGTCGCCGTGGTGCACAACGGATCGAGCACCATGCGTCCGTTGTACCCGGCGTCCCACGCCCGGGACGGCCCCACATGCGCAGGCAAGCGCATGCCGTCGGCGCCGGGATCGTGCGGCACGTAGGGCGGGTTGCACACCACAAGGTCGTAGGGGCCGAATTCGACTGCGCGCGCCCATGACCCGAGGTGCACCGCGACGTCGACGCCTGCAGTTGCGGCGTTGGTCCTCGCGCAGTGGACGGCTCGGGGGCAGATGTCGAATGCGCTGACTTCGGTCGCGCCCTGCTCGTATGCGGCGATCGCCGCCACCCCGCTGCCGGTGCAGAGGTCGGCGACGCGGTGACCGCGCGCCAACCCGGTCTTCTCCATGACATCGATGAGCAGCTGCGAGTCTTCTTGCGGCGTATACACGCCCTCGATGACGGCTGGCTGATCCAGGTCGGTGTATGCGGTGGTCAACATCGGCCTTTCGACAGGGTTAGCTTGCGCGACGTGCGCTGCTTGATTAATGCCCGGTATCGCCACGGTTAAACCCGTGGTCGGAGTTTTGCGCGCAGGCGTTTCGGGCACCCCTAGGCCGTGCATGCTTCAGATATCGCCGCGTTGCCGATCCGGATCGGTGCGGCCGCCCGCCACCACCGCCGCCTGTTTCACCCGGACGGCGTGCTCGCCGAGGGCTACCTGGAACGGCTGGCACCACCGGACGGTGGGCTGCCGATGCAGTCGTGTGACGTGATCGCCCGCGTCTCGAAGGGCATCGGACTACCCGGCGCCATGGCCGACGTCGCAGGCCTGGCATGGCGTGTCCCGCCACCGCAGGATCTGCGGTCGTGCATGCCGTGGGATGTGCTGTTGGCCTCCACGATCGCCAATAGCCGCGTCGTTTTGGCACCCACCCGGTCCTGGACGAGCACGACGTTCTCCAGCCTGATGCCGCTTCGCTTCGACGGCGGCCTGTGGTGGATTCGCGCCCGGCTGTCCACTCAGATCGATGAGCCGGGGTTGTCGCTGGACACCATCAGGAACCAAATTGACTCCGGCATACTCGAATTCGACGTCGAGCAGGCCCGCGGGCTCAGCGGGTTCTCACCGTTGGCCCGGCTGACGTTGCGGCACCTCGATCCGAGCACCGACGACATCGCGTTCGACCCGGTCCTGCACAGCGACGAAGACGTGCAGTTGGCCCCGAGTTGGCTCGCCGACATTCGGCGCGCGGCGTATCGGCGTAGCCGGGAAGGCCGAGACGCCGATTAACCCGTCGGTTCCTGATCGGTGTCTGCGACGTCAGGCGTGTTCTCGTCGGTGGTGTCGGCATCGCCCGTATCGCTGGTCGTGCCGGTCTCCTCGACGGTCTTCTCCTCGTCGTAAATCCCTTTGCCGCGTGGCATCACAATCCTTTCGTCCACGCTGAACTACCCGTTGACGTTTCGTTTCAACCTGTCCGCCCCGGGTATGCGCTGCGAACTGTCACATCGGCGAAAGGCGGACACTATGGATGCCCTGGCGTTCCTTCGTGGGGACCACAAAAGCGTGCTCGGCATGTTGGAGGTGCTCGACGGCGCGCCATCCGGTTCCGGTGCCGACGCCAGCGGACTGGCCACGATGGTGACCAATCTGATCATCGCGGAATCCCAGCACGAGGCCGTCGAGGAGCAGTTCTTCTGGCCGGCGGTCCGTGACGCCGTCGAGGGCGGTGACGAACTCGCCGACGTCGCGTTGACCCAGGAGCAGGAGGGCAAGAAACTGCTCCAGGCACTCGAAGACGGCAAACCCGGTGACCCGGAATACCAACAGGCACTTCAAGACTTCGTCAAGGCGGGTCGCGAGCACATCAAATACGAGCAAGATGTCGTGTGGCCTGCGTTCGAGGCAGCGGTCAGCCGCGAACACCGCGAGAAGCTAGGTGAAAAGCTCGAGGCGGCCAAGAAGATCGCCCCACCCGGCCGCATCCCGACACACCGCCCAACGCAACCGTGCAGAAGACCATGGGAACCGTCGCCGCGATGGCAGACCATCTGCGCGACGCCGCCAGCGGCCGCGCCGACAAGAACCCACCCGACCCGCAACAGCACTGAACGCGACGAGGGCCGGCACCTGGCCGGCCCTCGCTGACGCGCGAATCAATCTGTGGGCGTGCGCTGTTCGTGAGTGAACGGCTTTTCGCTCTGCACCGCAGGCTGTCCCTCCGGGCTGCGCTCAGCACCCTTGTTCTGCCGTTTGGTGCCGCCGAGCCACTGCTGCTCGGGCTTCTCGACGTACTCCCACTCCATGCCTTCGGGCCACGGTCCCTGACCCTCGTTCCACGGCCCGCGCACCGACCCGTCGCCATTGGACATGTTGAACGCGACATTCTGGAACCGATCGTCCCCGGCGAGTTGACCGGGCGGGAAGTTCACCGGCAATTCGTTCAACGCCGCCGTGAACTGTTGGTAATGCGCGACTTCCCGCGTCATCAGGAACGTCAGGGTGTCCTGCACGCCCGGATCATCGGTGAACTGCTTCAGGTACTCGTACACGATCTTCGCGCGCGACTCGGCCGCGAGATTGCTGCGCAGGTCCACCGTCGGATCGCCGTTCGCGTTGACGAACGTGCCTTGCCACGGCACGCCCGCGGAGTCCTTGACGTCGGGGCCGCCGCCGCTCAGCGCAAAGTACAGGGGATTCACTGCGACGCTGTGGATGATGGCGTCGCGGCCGTCACGGCTGGCGACGGCGGGCATCCAATCGCACCGCTCGTTGGCCATCTTGAGGTCGTCGTTGAGGCCGTCGAGCAGCATGGTGATGATCGACCCGACCATCTCCAGATGGCTGAACTCCTCGGTGGCGATGTCCATGAACAGGTCGTACATCTTCGGGTTCTTCTGCCGCAGCACGAACGCCTGCGTGAAGTACTGCATCGCTGCCTTCAGTTCACCGTTGGCGCCGCCGAACTGTTCCTGCAGCAGTGTGGCGAAACGCGGGTCGGGTTCGCTGACCCGCACCTCGAATTGAAGGTCTTTGTTGTGGATGAACATGGGCGCCTCCCGGGCTGTCGACGATGTGGGCAGGTCGCCGGCGAATACCCGGGATCAGGTGCACCAAACGGCAATCAGCCCGCCGCCGTCCGGAGTTTCTCGAGCAGCGCGCCCGCCGCCTCCTTCAAAAACAACTCTTGGCCGTCGTCGCCGATCTGCACGAGTGCGATGTCGGTGAAACCGGCCTCCCAGTACTTGCGCACCGCGTCCACGATGGCGTCCAGATCCGGCCCGCACGGAATGGATTCCGCGACATCCTCCGGTTTCACGAACTGAGTGGCCCCCTCGAAACCCGCCGTGGTCGGCAGATCGGCGTTCACGGCCCACCCGCCGCCGAACCAGCGGAACTGATCGTGCGCGCGCTGCACCGCGCGGTCGCGGTCGGGGTCCCAACAGATCGGTATCTGCCCGATCACCCTGACGTCGCCCGGCAGCCCGGTCGCGCGGCGCGCATCATGCCATTCGTCGACGAGAGCCTTCTTCGGCTCCACAGCGATCAAATGGTCGGACAACGGCGCGAACATCTCCACCGAACGTTCACCCGACACCGCCGTGGCGATCGCGACGGGAATGTCAGGGAGATCCCAGATCCGCGCCGAATCCACCTCGAAATACTCGCCTTTCCAGTCGACCAGCTCGCCCGTGAACAACTCACGGATGATCTGGATGGCCTCTTTGAGCATCAGCTGACGACGCGACACCGTCGGCCATCGCCCGCCGACGACATGTTCGTTGAGGTTCTCGCCGCTGCCGAGGCCGAGCGTGAAGCGGCCGTCGGCAAGGATCTGCAACGTGGCGGCCTTCTGCGCGACCACGGCCGGGTGGTAACGCATCGTCGGGCACGTCACGTAGGTGAACAGCTCCACCCGTTCGGTGACCTGGGCGACGGCGCCCAGCACCGACCAGGCATACGGCGCATGCCCCTGCGACGCCAGCCACGGGAAGTAGTGATCGCTGGACACCTCGAAGTCGAAGCCCGCGCGTTCCGCCGAAACGGCATACCGGACAAGCTCTTTAGGTCCGCTCTGTTCTGTCATCAGGGTGTAGCCAAACCGCGTCATGGCACTCGGATACCCGAGCCCCTGATCACGAAACGACTACAGCCTGTCCTTGACGGCCGCCGACAGCCTGGCACCGTCGGCTTTTCCTGCGGCGATGGCGGTCGCGGCCTTCATCACCTGACCCATCTGCCGCATGCCCGGCCGCTCACCGATCTCCTCGGCGACTTGGGCGATCGCGGTGTCGGCTACATCGGCCAGTTCGGCTTCGGTGAGCTGGGTGGGCAGATAGTCGTCTATGACGCGCGCCTCCGCATGCTCGTTCGCGGCGAGCTCACCGCGACCGTTCTGCGTGTAGATCTCGGCCGCCTCGCTGCGCTTCTTCGCTTCGCGCTGCAGGACTTTGATCAGGTCGGCGTCGGACAGTTCGCGCGGCGCGTCACCGGCCACCTCTTCCTTCTGGATCGCCGCCAGCAGCATCCGCAACGTCGCGGTCCGCAGCTTGTCCTGCGACTTCATCGCGCTGGTCAGGTCGGCGCGCAGCCGATCTTTGAGTTCCGCCATGGCGCAAACGCTACGCCGGGGGCGCCGACTCGGCGCCGGCAAGGAACCGCGCGTCGACCTCCGCCGACACTTCGATGTGCTCCGGCACCAGCTCGACATCGGAGGTACCGCCGACGGCCGCTGCACGCATGTACGCGGCAGCGGGACCGGTTTCGGGTCGCGCACCGAGCATCCCGGCGTCGGCGACGGCCACGGGCCTGATCGCGCCCAGACCCAGCGCGTCGGCGTACGCCTGCGCACGGGTGACCGCGTCCCGCACCGCGCGGGTGCGTACTTCCTTGGCCAGTGCTTCGCGACGTTTCTCGGTCAGCGCCCACTCGACCCGCGCGACGCGGAATCCTTCGATATCCGCTATCTGCCTGCTCACCCAACGGGACAGCGCGCCGAAGTCGCGGAACTTCACCTCCACGTCGACGCTGGCGTGGTGCACCAGCGGCAGCTGTTTACCGTCCTTGTTCCACGGCCGCTGCGACCAGGTGCGCAGTTGATCTGCCGACCACCACGTCACCGAACCGTCGTCCTCCAGCGCTGCCAGGGAAGCCTTGACGGCATCCAAGTCACGCGCGACGCGGCTGTAGACCGGCTCCATCGCAGCGCCCTCGTAACCGATCATGGCGTGCACGGTGGCGCGTTCGGGCCGCTCGAAGGCGGAGAAGGAACCGCGCACGGTGATCTCAGTCGACATGTCGTCACGGTAGCGGCTGGCGCGGGCGGCCCGACCACGTTGTCAATTTGCGGAGTCATCGACAGGATGGTGATCATGAGCAACGACGCCGGCGGGTTTCCCCCTGCAGGTCCGCCGCCGCCGGGCTATCCGCCTCCCGGCTACCCACCACCGGGTTATCAGGGTCATCCGACGCCGGGCTACGGCGCTCCAGGTGGTTATCCGCCCCCGGGCTACGGCGCTCCAGGTGGTTATCCGCCCCCGGGCTACGGCGCTCCAGGTGGTTATCCGCCCCCGGGCTATCCAGGGTACGGCGCACCGCTGGCTCTCAAGCCGGGTGTCATTCCCCTCCGCCCCTTGACAATGTCGGACATCTTCAACGGCGCGGTGGCCTACATCCGCGCCAATCCCAAAGCGACGCTGGGTTTGACGACCGTCGTGGTGGTGGCCGCTCACCTTCTTGGGCTCGTATTGTCGGTGGGCCCGCTTGCAATCGCCGGGCAGCTGACGCCCACCCTCGGCGGCGAGCCGGTGCAGACGGGTGTGCTGCTCGGTTCGTCGCTGTCGAGTATTGCCGGGGCGGCGGCCACCTGGCTCTCGTCGATTCTGCTGACCGGCATGCTGACCGTGGTCATCGGTCGCGCGGTGTTCGGGGCGCCCATCACCATCGGCGAGGCGTGGCGACGGCTGAAGCCCCGGCTGTGGGCGCTGATCAGTTTCACCCTGCTCGAGATAGTCGGCGCCGCGATGCTGATCGGGGTTGTCGTCCTGATCATCACCGGTGTCGCGATGGCTGTCGGCGGCGTCGCGGCCGTCGTGGTCGGTGTGCCGTTGGGGTTGGCCCTGATCGTCGGGCTGATCTATTTGGCGACGATACTCAACTTCACGCCTGCACTCATCGTGCTGGAGCGGCTGCCGATCGTCCCCGCGATGGCGCGCTCGTTCAAGTTGATTCGCAGGGACTTCTGGCGAGTGTTCGGCATCTGGCTGCTCGCAGGCATCGTGGCCGTTTTCATCTCCGGCGCGGTTTCCATCCCGTTCAGCTTGGGCGGTCAGCTTGTGCTCGCTTCAGCGTTTTCCACGTTGGGTTTGATTGTTGCGCTGACACTGCTGTCCGTCGGCAGCGCCATCAGCCAGATCATCACCGCGCCTTTCTCGGCCGGTGTCGTGGTGCTGCTTTACGCGGATCGCCGGATCCGTGCCGAGGCGTTCGACCTGGTGCTGCAGGCCGGTGCGACGTTCGGGCCAGGCGCTCCGTCCGATTCGACTGACCACCTCTGGCTGACCCCCCAAGTTTGACGTGCCGACGATAGACATCGATCGCGATGCTGCGCACGAGGCGGCACAGCATGAACTTTCGAAGCCGATCTACCCCAAGCCGTCGCTGACCGAACGCCTCCTCCATTGGCTCGAAGAAGTGCTTTACAAACTCGCGGACGCAAGCGCCTCCCTGCCCGGTGGATGGTTGACGATCACTGTGCTGGCGATGCTGCTGATCGTCGCGATCGTGGTAGCGATCCGGGTCGCGCGCCGGACCATGCGCACCAACCGCGGCGGCGAGTCAGCCTTGTTCGGCGAGCATGAACTCAGCGCAGCTGAGCATCGCGCGACCGCGGAACAGTTTGCCGCCGTGGACAACTGGTCGGCCGCGATTCGTCATCGGCTCAGAGCCGTTGCGCGGCAGCTAGAGGAGAGTTCAGTCCTCGAACGCGTGCCCGGTCGCACGGCGACCGAATTGGCCAGAGACGCCGGCCGTGCCATACCACCGCTTGGCAACGAGTTGCGCAGGGCCGCTGAGGCTTTCAACGACGTCACGTACGGCGAGCGACCCGGCACTGAAAGCTCGTACCAAATGGTCGCCGAACTCGATGACCACCTGCGGTCACGCATACCTGCCGTCGACGTCAGCGGGTCGGCACCTACCGCCTCCGGCGGCTGGGCGGACGTGCGATGACGTTCTCCCGCACGGCCGTCGGGCCCACGCTCGGGCAGCGGTGGCGCAGCGTTCGCTGGGGCTTGTTGGCGTTGGCGGTGATCGTCGGCGTGGCACTGCTCAGCGCATATCTGACCACACCGCGGCCAGGCGGACCGATGGATCCGAGGTCGACGTCACCCGACGGCGCTGGAGCCCTCGTCACCATTCTGCGCGAGCATGGCGCGGACGTCGTCGTGGCCGACGACATCGCCGCCGTGGAGCGCGCCGCCCGCCCTGACACGATGATCCTGATCGCGCAGACCTTTTATCTGTTCGACGATGATCTGCTGCGTCGGTTGGCTGCCCTGCCCGGTGATCGACTGCTGGTGGAACCGATATCCCGGACGCGCGAGAAGCTGGCTCCGGAAATCCGGCCCGGCGACGAAACCACCTTCGGTGATTCGAAACCCGGCTGCGACCTTCGCGAGGCGCAGCGTGCGGGCGAGGTACAACTCGGTCTCGCCGACGGCTACGAGGCGGCAGGCGACGTACCCGTGACGCGGTGCTACGGCGGCGCACTGATCCGCTACAGCCACAACGGACGTCAGATCACAGTCGTGAGCTCCGGCCGATTCATGACCAACGGCGGTCTGCTCGATGCGGGCAATGCCGCGCTGGCGATGAACCTCGCGGGCTCTCATCCACGACTGATCTGGTACGCGCCGCAGCACAGCGAAGCGGGCGCTGAATCTCCAGGTGCCGCAAGGCTGACCGATTTGATGCCTTCACAAGTGCAATGGATCGTCCTCCAACTGTGCCTCGTCGTCGCTTCACTGGCCCTGTGGAAGGGCCGACGAATCGGCCCGCTGGTGGCAGAGCAACTGCCCGTGGTGGTACGCGCTTCGGAGACGGTCGAGGGCCGCGGTCGGCTGTACCGCTCGCGCCGGGCCCGGGACCGTGCGGCCGAGGCGCTCCGCACTGCGGCACTGCAACGGATGGCACCACGCGTCGGCCTCGGATCCGACGCTCAACCGCCCGATGTCGTGGCCGCCATATCGGAGCGATGCGGATTGCCCGGGCACGCGGTGGCGCACATACTGTTCGGCCCCGCGCCCGCCAGCGACCCTGATCTGGTGAACCTCGCGAACGAACTCGACAACATCGAAAGGCAGGTCGCTCAATCGTGACGCAGCCAACAGCAGACAGCACGGCGACATCGGAGACCGGAGCCGCGGCGGCGGCGACATCGGAGACCGGAGCCGCGGCGGCGGCGACATCGGAGACCGGAGCCGCGGCGGCGGCGACATCGGAGACAGCGCGAAATGCCCTGCTGGCGCTGCGCGGTGAGATCGCGAAGGCCGTGGTCGGTCAGGACGCCGTGGTCAGTGGTCTGGTCATCGCGCTGCTGTGCCGCGGCCACGTCCTGCTCGAAGGCGTGCCGGGGGTGGCCAAAACCCTGTTGGTGCGCACGCTGGCCGCCGCGTTGCAACTCGACTTCAAACGAGTGCAGTTCACTCCAGACCTCATGCCGGGCGACGTCACCGGATCGCTCGTATATGACGCCCGCACAGCGGAATTCGAATTCCATTCCGGCCCGGTGTTCACCAACCTGTTGCTGGCCGACGAAATCAACCGGACCCCGCCCAAAACACAGGCGGCGCTGCTGGAGGCCATGGAGGAGCGCCAGGTCAGTGTCGAGGGGGAACCGCGGCCGCTGCCGGACCCGTTCATCGTCGCCGCGACCCAGAATCCGATCGAGTACGAGGGCACATACCAACTGCCCGAGGCGCAACTGGACCGGTTCCTGCTCAAACTCAATGTGCCGCTGCCGCCGCGCGATCAGGAGATCGCGATCCTCGACCGACACGCACGCGGCTTCGACCCGCGTGAGCTGTCGGCGGTGAAACCCGTTGCAGGCGCGGCGGATCTGGCGGCAGGACGGGCGGCTGTGCGCACGGTCCTGGTGGCCGACGAGGTGTTGGGCTACATCGTCGACATCGCCGGCGCGACGCGGCGCTCCCCGTCGCTGCAGCTTGGGGTGTCGCCACGCGGCGCGACTGCATTGCTGGCCACCGCGCGGTCGTGGGCGTGGTTGTCCGGCCGAAACTACGTCACGCCCGATGACGTCAAAGCGATGGCCAAACCGACGCTGCGGCACCGAGTGTCGTTGCGGCCGGAGGCCGAGTTGGAAGGCGCCAATCCGGACGGCGTGCTCGACGGCATACTTTCGGCCGTACCGGTGCCGCGCTAGTGGTGCTGACCGGCCGCGTCGGCCTCGTCGCGTTGATCTGCGTGTTGCCGATCGCGTTGGCGCCGTCGCCCGCGCTCGCGTTCGTCGTGCTGTTGGCAGCGTTGGTCGCGGTCGTCGCGGCCGACATCGCGCTCGCCGCCAGCCCGCGTCGGCTCAACTGCAGCCGGCTGGGCGATACCGTGGCCCGGCTCGGTCAGCCGGTCGACGCCGTTCTGGTGGTCGGGAACTCCAACCGCAGGCGGTTCCGCGGCCAGATCCGCGACGCCTGGGCGCCGAGCACCCGCGCCGAACCCCGCACGCACGCCGTCAACATTCCTGCGGGTCAACATGTTCGGCTTGTCACCCGGCTGAGTCCTGTCCGGCGCGGCGATCAGCACAGCGCGCTGGTCACCGCACGCTCGATCGGGCCGCTGGGCCTGGCGGGCCGCCAAGGCTCTCACCGGGTACCGTGGCAGATCCGCATTCTGCCTCCGTTCCTGTCGCGAAAGCATCTGCCGTCGCGGCTGGCGAAACTGCGTGAGCTCGAAGGCATGACGCCCGTGCTGATCCGGGGTCAGGGCACCGAATTCGACTCGCTACGCGAGTACGTCATCGGCGACGACGTTCGCTCCATCGACTGGCGCGCCACCGCGCGACGCGGGGATGTGGTGGTGCGGACATGGCGGCCGGAGCGGGACCGCCGGGTAGTCATCGTGCTGGACACCGGGCGCACGTCGGCGGGCCGGGTCGGAGTCGATCCGACCCTTGCCGATCCTGGCGGCTGGCCCCGGCTGGACTGGTCGATGGACGCCGCGCTGCTGTTGGCGGCGCTGGCGGCCCGCGCAGGCGACCACGTCGACTTCATCGCCCACGACCGGGTGACCCGCGCAGGCGTGTTCAACGCGTCGCGCACCGAACTCCTCTCACAATTGGTCGACTCGATGGCGCCGCTGGAACCCGCCCTGGTGGAGTCCGACGCGCGGGCGATGTCGGCCACCGTGCACCGGCGGATCCGACGCCGCGCGCTCGTGGTGCTGTTGACGGACCTGAACGCGTCGGCACTCGACGAGGGTTTGATGGCGGTGCTGCCGCAGCTGTCCGCCAAACATCAACTGCTGATCGCCGCCGTGGCGGATCCGCGGGTCGACCAGCTGGCCGCCGGGCGCGCCGACGCAGCTCAGGTCTACGACGCGGCCGCGGCCGAACGCGCCCGCAACGACCGGCGGGCGATCGCATCGCGGTTGCGGCGGTCAGGAGTCGACGTGGTGGACGCGCCTCCCGACCAGTTGGCGCCTGAACTCGCCGACCACTATCTGGCCATGAAGGCAAGCGGCAAGCTCTAAGTCGTAGGGACCAGGTCAGGCGCATCCTCGACGTCGCCGCTCTCGCCCGCCCTCACCGCTTTGCGCCCGAAGTGGAAAACGTAACCGAGAAAAGCTATTTCGGCTGCGACACCGATACCTATGCGGACCGCCGTTGGTAGCGGCGACGGCGTCACCAACGCCTCGATGAGCCCTGAAACCAGCAGCACGACAACCAGTCCGACAGCAACGGCCACCACGGCTCGGCCCTGTTCGGCCAGAACCTGACCGCGCGGCCGGTTTCCCGGCGAGACCACCGACCAGCCGAGTCGCATGCCGACCGCGCCTGCCAAGAACACCGCGGTCAGTTCGAGCAACCCGTGCGGGGCCAGAAGACCGAGGAACACGTCCCCCTTGCCCGCGTCGAACATGAACGCCCCGATGACACCGAGGTTCGCCGCGTTCTGGAACAGGATGTACGGGATCGGGATACCGAGCAGGATTGCAAACCCGATGCACTGCGCGGTCACCCATGAGTTGTTGATCCACACCTGCAGCGCAAACGATCCAGCCGGATGCTCGCTGTAGTAGGACGCGAAGTCGTGGTTGACCAGTTCCTCGATCTCGCTCGGGGTTTTCAGAGCTGCCTGCGCTTCGTGGTTCCCGGACAACCACAACGCGATCAGCACCACGACGAGGAAGAACGCGATGGCAGTGCCGAGCCACCACCGCCATGACCGGTACGCAACGACGGGGAACGACACCGTCCAGAACCGGACGAACTCACGCCACAGCGGCGCGTGCGCGCCGGTCACCACCGAACGCGCCTGCGCCACCAGGCCCGACAACCGACCGATGAGAATTCCGTCGGTGGACACACTGCGCACCATCGAGAGGTGGGTGGACACCCGCTGGTAGAGGTCGACCAGTTCGTCGACCTCCGCGCCGGTCAGCCGGCGGCGCTTCTTGACCAGCACCTCGAGTCGGTTCCACGTCGGGCGGTGCGCCAGCACGAACGCATCGACATCCACGTGGCAAATCCTAGTAGCCTGGCGCAGTATGGTCGGCCAGCAAGAACCAGTGGTGACCGGCGATGCCGTAGTCCTGGATGTTCAGATCGCTCAACTCCCGGTGCGCGCGTTGTCGGCGTTGATCGACCTGACGGTGGTGTTCGTAATCTACGTGATCGGCGTGATGTTGTGGGCGACCATGCTGTCCCAATTCGACGATGCATTGTCGGCCGCGGTGTTGATTATCTTCACCGTGCTGGCACTGGTCGGTTACCCACTCGTGTTCGAGACAGCGACCAGGGGTCGGTCACTGGGAAAAATGGCGTTGGGGCTGCGGGTGGTTTCAGAGGACGGCGGTCCAGAACGCTTCCGCCAGGCGCTGTTTCGCGCGCTGGCGGGTGTGATCGAGATCTGGACTCTGGTCGGCGGCCCTGCGGTGATCTGCAGCATGCTGTCGCCGAAGGGAAAGCGCATCGGCGATATCTTCGCCGGCACCGTGGTGATCAGCGAACGCGCCCCGAAGCTGAGCCCACCGCCGCCGATGCCGCCGCAGCTCGCATGGTGGGCGTCTTCGTTGCAGTTGTCCGGACTCGGTCCAGGACAGGCCGAGCGTGCCCGCCAATTCCTTTCGCGCGCAGCACAACTGGATCCCGCTATCCGTGACCAGATCGCATACCGGATCGCCGCCGAGGTGGCCGCTCAGATCTCACCGCCACCTCCACCCGGCGTGCCGCCGCAGTTGGTGCTGGCCGCCGTGCTGGCCGAGCGCCACCGCCGTGAGTTGGCGCGCTTGCAGGCGCGCACAGCCCAGAACGCTGCTCCGCCACCGGTCCAGCCCACCTATCGGCCGCAGCCAGCGGCACCGCCCGATCCCGGCGGCTTCACCCCGCCGAGTTGAGATCGCCTCAGCGGTAACGCAACCCGAAAAGCATCACCGCGGCACCGATCAAGCTGGTGGCGGTGCGTACGTGGTTCCACGCCGTCCACACCGAGAAGTACGCTCGCCACTCGCCCGCGGCGTCGGTCAGCGATAGGCCATCGGGGTTCACAGCGTCGAGGTGATTGTTGAGCGGCACGTTGAAGGCGATCGTGACGACCGCTCCGAGGATGCCGAGCACCGCACCGATGAGCAGCCACCAACTGCCCGGCTGATTCAGGCGGGTCAGCGCGGCGACTCCGACCGCGACGGCCAGGACCGTCGCGCCGAAGTATCCGAGCAGGAACACGGGATTCCCGTTGGCCTCGGCGTTGATACCTCGCATCGCGGTGATGGCATCGGCGGGTCCGGTGCGATCGAGGCCGCGCATCACGAACGTCGAGAACGCGTACATCATCCCGCCTGCGGCGGCGCTCGCGAGTGCTGCCAGCGAGGTCAGGACGACGACGGGACTGGTGTTCATGCGAGAAGTCAACCGATCCCGCGCGCCGGGTGCCATCGCTCAGCGTCCCGACTACATACGCGGGCGTCTACGTGGCCGCGACACCGCTGTACAACTTGGCCGATACCGCGGCCAGCCACCCCCATGCCAGTACGACAGCCGCCGTGAACACCAAAATGGTTGCCGCCGCGCCCCTTCCGGACGCCAACGCCAAGAAGCTGGCTGCGAAGACCACGCCGGTGATCCGGGAGAACCACGCCCACGACGCCTGACCGGTGCGCACAAACCACGCCGCCAGCACAAAGCACGCCGCCACCAGGCAGAGGAACCCGACACTCGCCACCGCGAAATGCGTCAACCCGTGCCAGCTGACCTCACCCATGCCCGCGGGTGTGCCCGGCGGGAAGCCGTCGGACGGATCGGCCCGGAAGATGCCGGCGGCGATCAAGGCCACACCGTAGGCACCGAGCAGCCCCGACGCCCATCCGGAGAGCCGACCGGGCCCGAGCGCCCGTCGCACGCCGATGGCCGCAGCGACCGTCATCGCACCGGTCAGCAGGAAGGTGGCGATCTGGATCCAGCCCAGATCACCGTTGGCGAGTTGGCTGGCAGCATGCCGGGTCGGGTCGAACCCGTCGCGAAGGACCATCTGGAATGCCACCGCTGTTACGTAGATCGGCCCCGCGATCACCCCGTAGCCGAGCAGCGACTTCGTCACCCGAATCGGCAGCGGCGGGCAGTCAGTCGTCGTCATGTCGCACCTTCCGAGCCAAATCAAACTAGACTGTCCAGTACCCTACGACCTTCGGAACTAGACTGTCCAGTACTGATCAGGGAGCCGACATGGTGCAGCCGCTAGGACGCTCGGCGCAGAAGCGCCAGACCATCCTCTCGGCGGGCCGGGACTTGTTTCTGAGCAACGGTTATCAGGGCACCAGCGTCGACCAGATCGCGGCGGGGGCCGAGGTGTCCAAGCAGACCGTGTACAAGCATTTCGGCGACAAGCACGAACTGCTACTGGCCATCGTGGACGGCGCGCTGCAGAGCACGGTCACGCCGGTCCTGGAAAGAATCCGAGGACTCGGCGACACCACCGACCTCGAGGCCGATATGACCGCGCTGGCGGCAGATTATCTGCGTGCAGTGCTGCAGGAGCCGGTGGTCCAGTTGCGCCGACTGGTTGTCGGAGAGGCCAATCGGGTTCCCGACCTGGCCCGGCTGTACTACGACCAGGCGCCGGCCAGAGCGCTGGCCGCATTCGCCGACTGCTTCGCCGCCCTGCACCGGCGCGGGTTGCTGCGCGTTGTTGAACCCGACTGCGCGGCAGAGCATTTCGCGTTCCTGGTGGTCGGCCGGTGTATCGATCAGGCGCTGTTCTGCGGCGGACCGCAGGTGCTGGCTTCCGTCGACGTCGACAGCCACGTCCGCAGGGCGGTGCAGGTCTTTCTCGCCGCGTACCGGCCCGAGGAACGTTAGGCTCCCGGCGTGGACGCCGTGGTCGGCCTGCTCGACGGGGTGCGGGCGCGGGGCGCATTCGTCCTGCGGATGATGATGGATCCGCCATGGTCGATGAGCATCGAAGATGAAGCGCCGCTGACTGTCATCTGCCAGACCCACGGCCGCGCGGCGCTCGTCGGCGAGGCCAGCGGGACAGCCTGGCTGGGCCCCGGTGACGTCGCGCTGACCCGAGGCACCGAACGATATGTGTTCGCCGATCATCCGACGACGGCGCCGCTGGTCGTCATCCACCCGGGCCAGCGCTGCACCACACGCTCGGGTGAGGATCTGAGATTCGAGATGTCGCTTGGCCTTCGCACCTGGGGCAACAGCGCATCGGGCGCGACGCGCTCGGTAATCGGCGCGTATGAGGGCCGCAGCGAGGTGAGCGCCCGCCTGCTCGACGCGCTTCCCCCCGTGCTGGTGCTGCGCGCCGACGAATGGAAAACGCCGTTGGTGGAACTGCTCGCCGCCGAAGCGACCGGCGAAGGTCCAGGGCAGGAGGCGTATCTCGATCGCTTGCTGGATCTGTTGTTGATCGGGGTGGTCCGCACATGGTTCGACCGCGACGACAACGCGCCACCGTGGTGGTACGCCGAATACGACCCGGTTGTCGGGCCTGCGTTGAAGCTGATCTACAACAATCCGGCTCATCCGTGGACCGTGGCGAATCTTGCTGCGGCCGTTGGCAGCTCGCGTGCGGCCTTCGCCGGCAGGTTCACCGAGCAGGTCGGCGAACCACCGATCGCTTTTCTGACCAACTGGCGGTTGGCGCTGGCTGCTGACCTGCTGCGGTCCAGTGAACTCACCATTGCGGCGGTCGCCAAGCGGGTCGGCTACAGCACGCCGTTCGCGCTGAGCAGCGCCTTCAAGCGGGCCTACGCTGTCAGCCCGAACACCTACCGTGCGGATTATCCGGGCGAGGCATTGGGCTCATCGGCGCTCTGAGCCCGAGGTCGGGCGCGCCCTGAATCCGGAACCCGCTGCAACTGAACCCCCATAAGGTGCCTCCGATAGGCCGCCACAGCGCCGGTGCAAGGGAGGACTTGGTAGTAGTCCAGGACCAGGGCGACGCGACATTCAGTAAACACCTTGTTTTCGTTTTACGGTGCTCTTTTCGTTTTTCAGGTAACAGCTCAAGTACCGACCACGCGGGCTACTCGGGCCTCTCCAGCTGAGGTGCTGCCTTCGACTCGTCGGCGTGTTGACGGTGTGCGGCCACTGCGCCCGCCAGTGACGTGGCCGCCACGGTGACAAGCGCGCCGAGCATCAGCGCCGACGGCTCACCGGGTCCCAGCAGATGCTGTTCGGTGCCAAGCGTCGCAGCGGCAACCGGTACCCCCAGTTGGGCGGCCGACAACACGGCGAGCGTCACCGGCTGACCGAAGAGCACGCCCACTGCGTGGGCGATCAGCGCACCGGCACCGAGGCTCAGGCCGAGCAGGATCAGCCAAGGGTGCTCACCGAGTTCACGCACCTGCAGCGAGGCGCCGAGCCAGACGAAGAACAGCGGACTGAAGAATCCTTCGGTGATGCCGAACAGTTGGCGTGCGAGCCGACGTGGTGTGCCGACCGCCGAGACCACCAGCCCCAGTGCGAAACCCGCCAGCATGATCGACACCCGAGACGTCATCGCCAGTGCGCAGAGACCGAACAGCAGGATCAGGCTGAGCCGAAGCTCCAGCGCCAGCCTGCGCTTATGCGACCAGTGATGTAGCTGTCTGCGCCAGCCACGGCGGTTGGCCATCCGTAACACGACGAACAGCACCGCGGCGCAGCAGGCGATCGCGAGCGCACCGAGCGCGGCCCGCGCTGTTTGTGCGGGATTGATCACCAAGGGCAGCAATACAATTGACGCCGCATCGGCGATCGCGATCTGTGTGGTCACCGACAGCACCGGCGGGCCAGTTAGCCGTAGCGAGTCGATCACCGGTAGCGCCAGCGCCGCCGACGAGGACGCCATCAGCACCGCATAAACCGCCGCGTGGCCGGTGCCGAATACCCGCGCCAACACCACACCGAGGAGGGCGGCCACCGCGCCGACAGCCACCGCTCGAAGCAGCGCCCGGGGAATCTGGGACCGCAGTGTCTCGTCGCGCGCCGGGACATGGGTGCCGACGACGAACATCACCAGCGCGAAGCCGATGTTGGCGAGCAGGGTGAACGTCGCATCGGCGTGATCGACGAGCCCGAAGCCGGTTCGGCCGACGACCAGACCGGCGACCAGTTCGCCGATGATCACCGGGATGCCGAACCGCCGCAGCGAGGCCAGCAGTGGGCCTGTCATGCCGACGACCGCGATCAGCGTCAGCGTCTGGAACCCGAACGCGGACATCTACTGCCACGACGCCAAACAGCAAGGGATATCGGTGTTCTTCACGGCCATGGCCGCACACGTTACTCAGTCTGCTATCCAATTTCCGTGGAAGCCGTATGGAACTCGCTGGGGCAGTTTGATTCTGGCAACGGGCGGGCCTGCGAAGTCCGACGCGTCGATGATCACCAGGTCGCTGCCGTCGCGGGCCGGGTCGTAGACGTAGCCCAGGTACCAGCCGCTGCTCTCATCCGCGGGTCCTGACGTCGACGGCACGAACACCGCCTCCCCCGGCCCACCCGGCGACTGCTCGGTGCCGAACGCGTGCTCGACGGCGTCACCGGACGTCAGGTCGTAGCGGATCAGGCGGCCGTCACCGACGGACACCGCGTAGCGGGCGGGCAGCGTGGCCAGCCTGTCGTCGACGCGGGGGAATTCGACCGCGCGGTCGTCGAGTTGGCGTTCGGACACCGCGCCGCTGCTCAGGTCGATCGTCCAACTCCACAGCACCCCGTCGGCGTCGAACCCACCGTTGTCGCGCCACAGTTCGGGGTATCGAACTGCCTGCAGCACAACGGAATTGCCGTCATCGTAGGCGTTGGCCACATGGAAGACGTAGCACGGGTCGATCGCGAACCAGCGCACCTCGCCGAACGGGTCGTCGCGCCGCAGCACTCCGAGTCGGGCGCCGTAGTCGTCGTTCCACCGGTACGGCATGTCGCCTTCGCCCTTGAGCGCGATATCGAGGTTGAACACCACCGGCAGGTCCATGAAGACGACATGCTCGGCGGTCAGCGCGAAGTCGTGCATCATCGTCAGCGCGGGCACGTCCAGCGGCCGGTTGATCGTCAACTCGCCGTTGGCGTCCGCCCGATGGTAGGTGACGTGCGGCGCGAAGATGTTGCCGTATCCGAAGAAGTGCAGCTCGCCGGTGGTCGGGCAGATCTTCGGATGCGCGGTCATCGAATCGACCAGTTTGCCGCCAAAGTCGTAGGCGCCCAACGTCTCCAGGTCGTTGGAGATCTGGTACGGCAGCGACGATTCGACCAGCGCGAGCGTTTTACCCGCGTGGTTGACGACGTGGGTGTTGGCGACGCTGGCCCGCAGGTTGCGAGTGCCGTCGGCGTTGTAGAGCGGGAAGTCCTCGACGAAGCTGTCGGTGCGCACCCAGCGGTTGCGGTACCAGGCCGCGCGCCCGCCCTCGATGCGCACGCCGTGGATCATGCCGTCGCCGGTGAACCAGTGCGCCGTCGCCTGCCGCGGGTTGGGCCCGTTGCGCAGATACCAGCCGTCGAGTTCGGCGGGGATGGCGCCCTCGACAGGCAGATCGGATTCGGTTAGTTCATCGGTGACCGGTGCGTAGTTGTCGCGCTGAAAGAACTCACCTGTGCCGAACAGGGTCGAAGAGGTGTCCGTCATAGGTCAAATCTGACATGTCTGTAGTGACATGTCAATAGTGGAGGTACGATCTGTTGGTGAGTTTGCGTATCGCAGCGTTGGGCCTGCTGGCTCAGGCGCCCGCCAGCGGCTACGACCTGCTCAAGCACTTCGAGAAATCGATGGCCAACGTGTGGCCTGCCACCCAGAGCCAGTTGTACGGCGAGCTGAACAAACTCGCCGACGCCGGGCTGATCGAGGTTTCCAACATCGGCCCGCGCGGCCGCAAGGAGTACCGCATCACCGATGCCGGCCGCGCCGAACTGCGGCGCTGGGTGGCCGACGCGCAGGACGACCCGCCGTTTCGCGACGCCGGCCTGTTGCGGGTCTTCCTGCTGGGGGAAGTGCCCCGCGAACAGGCCCGCAAGCATGTGGTCGCGATGGCAGAGCATGCCGAGTCCGAAGTGAAACGCCTCGAGGCACTGCGCGACTCGATCGACTGGACCGCCGACGCCGGGTCGTTCTACGGCCGGGCCGCGCTGGAGTGGGGTCTGCGCAAGAACGCGATGGCTGCGGAGTGGGCGAATTGGCTGGCCAAGGCCATCGACGAGGACGCAGAGAAATAGTTCTCCCGAAAAGTGTCAGAGCACACAACGCTCGGTGCTCCTAACCGATGAGAGCGGCTCAACTGGAGTCGCGACCACGTGAAAAGGAGCAGGACATGACGAAGAAGATCAATCGCAAGAAGTCGGTCATCGCCGCGGTCGGCGCGGTCGCAGCCGCTGTCGCGGCGCCGGCGCTGGCATTCGGAGCGGGCACCGCGCAGGCGGCGTCCACGCTGGACACGGCCAGTGACGCGCTGGGCGTCACGGTCAGGGTCAACTCGACCGGAAGCCAAGGCCTGTGCTTCTACAGCGCCGAACCGTGGTTCGGATGGGACACCGTGAAGCCGTTGCCGGTCTACAAGGTGCCGTTCTATCTGCAGGCCAACCAGTCCTACAACCTGTGGTTTCCGGGCGTCCAGACCGGGACCACCTGGAAGGCGAAGGTCGAATGCCCGATCGGCGGCGTCGACTTCTTCAACCCCGTGTACTGACCCTCCCGGGCGCGGTGGTCGTGGCACAGGTCATGACCACCGCGCCCTTTTGTCGTTGCATCGCGATAGGTTCCGATATATCGTCAACGTATCGGAAGCGCATCCGGCGCTTCCTTCCCCGAACGTGAGGAACCAATCCATGACCAACCCCTTCACCCCGCCGCCCAGCCCCTTCGGGTTCGGCTTCGGCCCCGACGATCGGCGCGCCTTCCATCAACAGCGGCGGCAGGCCCGTCGCGAACTCCGCGACCATCTCCGCGAGAACCTGCGCGACCATCTCCGTGAACACGACGGCGGACCCGGCTTCAGCCCCGGCTTCGGCCCTGGCCGCGGCTTCGAGTTTGGCTTCGACCCCCGCGGTGGCTTCGGCTTCGGCTTCGGTGGCCCCGGCGGTCCGCGTGGACGTGGCCGCGGCGGCCGCGGTCGCGGGAAGCGCGGCGATGTGCGCTCCGCGATCCTGAAGCTGCTCGCCGAACGGCCGATGCACGGCTACGAGATGATCCAGGAGATCGCCGAGCGTAGCCAGAACCTGTGGCGGCCCAGCCCCGGTTCGGTCTATCCGACGCTGCAGCTACTGGTCGACGAGGGCCTGATCGTCGGCACCGAAACCGAAGGCAGCAAAAAGCTTTTCGAGCTCACCGACGACGGGCGCAGCGCGGTCGAGAAGATCGAGACGGCACCGTGGGACGAGATCACCGAGGGCTGGAAGGACGAAGCACCCGGCCATCTCAACCTTCGCGCCGCCATCGGTCAGCTGATGGGTGCCGCCGCGCAGGCGGCGCACACCGCGACCGACGAGCAGCAACAGCGGATCGTCGACATCCTCAACAACGCCCGCCGCGAGATCTACGGCATCCTCGGCGAGGATTAGCGGTTTGCGCGCGTCGGGGAGCGGTGAGCGCTCCTCGACGCACACAATTCACATATGGACACCTACTCGATTGGCTCGTACACAGTTGGCCGCGTCGGCTTCGGCGCCATGCAGCTACCCGGTCCCGGTGTGTTCGGACCGCCGCGCGACCACGACCAGGCGCTGGCCGTACTGCGAAGGGCAATCGAGTTGGGTATCAACCACATCGACACCGCGCAGTTCTACGGTCCCGATGTGGCCAACCAACTGATTCGCGAGGCGCTGCACCCCTACCCCGCCGATCTCGCACTGGTCAGCAAAGTCGGTGCGCGCCGAGACGATACCGGCGCGTGGCTGCCCGCGCAGCAGCCCGACGAGTTGCGCGCAGACATCGAGCAGAATCTGCGCACCCTGGGTGCCGACCGCCTCGCCGCGGTGAATCTGCGCATCCACGCCGGCGATGCCGGCTCGATCGGCCCGGTCGACCGCGAGCTGTTCGACGCCCAGTTGACCGCGATGATCCAGGCCCGCGACGACGGGCTGATCGATGGAATCGGGTTGAGCAGTGTCAGCCTCGAGCACTTGCAGATTGCGCTGGAACGCACCGAGATCGTCTGCGTTCAGAACGCCTACAACCTGATCGACCGGACGTCACAGTCTGTCCTCGACGCGTGCCTGGAACGCGGCATCGCCTTCGTGCCGTTCTTCCCGCTCGGGTCCGCCTTTGCTGCCGACAATCCGGTGCTGGGTCATCCCGCCGTTCAGAGTGAGGCGGCCAAGCTGGGCCGCACCCCTGCCCAGATCGCGCTGGCATGGACTCTTTCGGTGGCGCCCAATGTGTTGCTGATCCCCGGCACGTCGTCGGTGGGGCATCTCGAAGAGAACACGGCGGTCGCCGAAATCGAATTGGATGACGACACCAGGACCCAACTCGACGATGCGGCGTAGCTCACCCGAGGGAATACCCAACCACTGCGCGACGCTGAATCCCTTTGTCTGACAATGGGCAACAAGGTATATTTAAGCTAGCTAACTAATCTAGCGATAGAGACCGCGGAAGGAGTTGCTCAACAATGAAACCCGCAAAGTTTTTCGCAACAATGGCAATCGCCGGAGGCCTCGCCGCAGGCGCACTCGGCCTCGGCGCAGGCGTCGCGAGCGCCGACCCGGGACCGTGGTACGGCAACGGACACGGGTGGCATGGCGGCCATGGTTGGGGACACGGCTGGGACGACCGCGGTTGGCGCGGCGATCCGGTACCTGGCGGCTGGAACGGCGGTTGGGAACCGTGGGGCGGCGTCTGCGTTTTCGGCGCCTGCATCTAGCGATTCAGTCCACGTCCACCCAGTCCAGTGTGCGCTGGACGGCCTTCTGCCAACCGGCGTAACCGGTCGAGCGCTGGTCCTCGCTCCACGCGGGTGACCAGCGCTTGTCTTGTTGCCAGTTGGCCCGCAGATCCTCTGTGTTCTCCCAGAATCCGACGGCGAGGCCCGCGGCATAGGCTGCGCCAAGCGCAGTCGTCTCGGCGACGACAGGTTTGACCACGTCGACCCCGAGCACGTCGGCCTGGATCTGCATGCACAGATCGTTGGCGGTGATTCCGCCGTCCACCTTCAAAACCTCAAGGTGCACACCGGAATCCGCTTCCATTGCATCGACGACGTCGCGGCTCTGGTAGCAAATAGCCTCCAGTGTCGCTCGTGCCAGGTGGGCGTTCGTGTTGAAACGCGACAGCCCGACGATCGCGCCGCGGGCATCCGACCGCCAATACGGTGCGAACAGTCCGGAGAACGCGGGCACGAAGTACACCCCGCCGTTGTCCTCGACCTGACGGGCCAGCGCCTCACTCTGCGCAGCACCGCTGATGATGCCCAACTGGTCGCGCAGCCACTGCACCGCCGAACCCGTGACCGCGATCGAACCCTCCAGAGCGTAAACGGGTTTGGCGTCAGCGAACTGGTAGCAGACCGTGGTCAGCAGACCGTTCTCGGACCGCACCATCTTCTCGCCGGTGTTGAGCAACAGGAAATTGCCTGTGCCGTAAGTGTTCTTGGCTTCACCGGCGTCCAGGCATACTTGGCCGACCATCGCGGCCTGCTGGTCGCCGAGGATTCCGGTGATCGGCACCTGCCCCGACACCGCCCCGTCATCGCGGGTGATCCCGTACGACTCGGGGAACGACGACGCCTTGATCTCCGGCAGCATCTGACGCGGAATCCCGAAGAACGACAACAGTTCGTCGTCCCAGTCGAGGGTCTCCAGATTCATCAGCATGGTCCGGCTGGCGTTCGTCACGTCGGTGACATGCACGCCGCCGCGAGGCCCTCCGGTGAGGTTCCACAGCACCCAGCTGTCGGGCGTGCCGAACAGCGCGTCGCCTTTTTCCGCGTCGGCACGCACACCGTCGACGTTCTCCAGGATCCACTGCACTTTGCCCGCCGAGAAGTATGTGGCGGGGGGCAGGCCCGCCTTACGTCGGATGACGTCGCCGCGGCCGTCGCGGTCCAGTGCGGAGGCGATGCGATCGGTGCGGGTGTCCTGCCAGACGATCGCGTTGTAGTACGGGCGCCCGGTGCGCCGATTCCACACCAGCGCGGTCTCCCGCTGGTTGGTGATGCCGAGGGCGGCCAGATCGGTCGTCGACAGCTTCGTCTTGTTCAGCGCCGACTGGATCACCGACGCGGTCCGCTCCCAGATCTCCACCGGGTTGTGCTCGACCCAGCCGGCCTTGGGCAGAATCTGCTCGTGTTCGAGTTGATGGCGGCCGACCTCGGCGCCGTCGTGGTCGAAGATCATGCACCGCGTGCTGGTCGTGCCCTGGTCAATGGCCGCTACGAACTCCGCCACCCATGCGCTCCCTTCTCCGGCTGCTCCAATCGACCATCATGGTCTACGTGGCTTCGCAGACATTGGACATTGACCGCATGCCCAGGGGCGGCCCGGACGCCTCCTGCCTCGACCGGCTGCTGCAGACGAACGTCGGAGAATATCTCGACCGCGACTCCGATCTCCCTGCGGACGCCGCACGTAAGCGCAGTGTGATCCGCGCGCTGGAGTGGACGGGCGAATTCTTCGGCAACACCGACAGGTTCGCGAAGATCGTGCTCGACGAGGTGGCCGACGTGCCCGACCCGAAGATCCTGGAGCTGGGCTCCGGCCACGGTGGACTGTCCCGCAAACTGCTCGACTGGCACCCGACGGCGCAGCTGACCGTCACCGATGTGGAGAAGCAGTCGGTCGCGGCGATCGAGGCTGGCGACCTCGGCGATCATCCCAGGGCTGTCGTGCGGGAGATGGACGCGACCGCCATCGATGCCGCAGACCGGCAGTTCGACCTGGCGGTGTTCGCGTTCTCGTTCCATCATCTGGCGCCCGCGGCGGCCTCGCGGGTGTTCGCCGAAGGCACGCGGGTGGCCGACAAACTGGTGATCATCGACCTGCCGCGGCCGCCGGCGCCGCTGCACCTGATCCGGTTGGCGACCATGCTTCCGCTGGCGCCGCTGGTGCCGTTTTTGCACGACGGCGTCATCAGCTCGCTGCGCTGCTACAGCCCGTCTGCGCTGCGCGCATTGGCCGCACACGCCGACCCGGCCATCGAGGTGCAACTGCGCGGCGGCCTGATGAGCCCGCAGGTCGCGGTGGCCACTAGATCGTGACCGAAGATCCGCGCTCGAGTTCGATGACGCGGTCGGCCAACCCGCGTCGCTTCATCTCGTCGGTGAAGTCCGACAGCGGCGATGCGAAGACGCCGTAGTCGTCGAAGTGCACCGGGATCATCCTCGGCACGGCGAGCAGTTCGACCAGGTCCGCTCCCTGTCGACCGTCCATGGTGACCGTGAGACCGAACGGCAGATGTTTCCCGAACGGCAGCCGGGTGCCACCGAGGTGCAGTACACCAACGTCTATCGATTCGAAACGCACTGGGATTTCCCGTAATTCGTCGACCAACAGGGTGTCGCCGGAGACGTAGATGCGCCGTCGCGCCGAACCGTCGGCGAATTCCAGCATGCTGCCCATCACTGGCGGCAGCAGCCTGTCCACCGGGGTCGGCGCGTGTCTGCCCGGCAGCGCCGTGACGGTGACGCTGGTTCTGCCCTTCACGATCTCGTGGCTCTGCCACGTGGCCAACCCGAGCGGGCGGCCGAAGCCGCGGCGTGCCAGCCGCTTGGCCGCGTGCGGAGTCGTCAAGATGGGCAGCGCGTGGTCCAGGCGACGCTGCGACACCCGGTCCCAATGGTCGCCGTGCATGTGTGAGAGCACAACCCCGTCCAGCACGGGCAGGTCACCGATGTCCATGGCCGGTCCGTGGCGCCGCTTGGAGACCAACCCGTAACCCAGGTAAGCGTGCTGGCCCCGGTGCAGGAAGTTCGGGTCGGTCAGCAGGTTGATGCCGGGGACCGAGATGAGCGTGGTGGCGTTGCCGATGAAGGTCACCGTGATGTCCATCGCGACGGACTACCCGGCAGTTGCGGGTTTATGCGGCGATTTGCTTGCGCGGTCGTCACCAACGCTGAACCATCGGCGTTGTGGGCGAAGAGGTGAAGCAGACCGACTTTTCTCGCGCACAGCGGCGGGAGTACCGGCGCAAGGTGCAGCTGTGCCTCGACGTGTTCGAGACGATGCTGGCCCAGTCCAGCTTCGAATTCGACCGGCCGCTGACCGGTATGGAGATCGAGTGCAACCTCGTCGACGCCGAGTACCAGCCGGCGATGAGCAATCAGGAGGTACTCGCGTCGATCGCCGACCCGGCCTATCAGACCGAATTGGGCGCCTACAACATCGAATTCAACGTGCCGCCGCGACGACTGCCCGGTCGCGCCGCGCTCGAATTGGAATCCGATGTGCGGGCCAGCCTGAACGCCGCCGAGGCGAAGGCGAACTCCAACGGCGCGCACATCGTGATGATCGGGATCCTGCCCACGCTGATGCCCGAACATCTGGCGGGCGGCTGGATGAGCGAGTCGACCCGTTATCAGGCGCTGGAGAACTCCATCTTCACCGCCCGCGGCGAGGACATTCTGATCGACATCGAGGGCCCGGAGCGGCTGAGCCTGCAACTGGCGTCGATCGCCCCCGAATCGGCGTGCACCAGCATGCAACTGCATCTGCAGGTCTCCCCCGCCGATTTCGCCGACAACTGGAACGCGGCTCAGGTGCTGGCGGGCCCGCAACTGGCGCTCGGCGCCAACTCGCCGTACTTCTTTGGTCACCAACTGTGGCCGGAAACCCGAATCGAGCTGTTCACGCAGGCCACCGACACCCGGCCGGACGAACTGAAGTCACAGGGCGTGCGCCCGCGGGTCTGGTTCGGCGAGCGGTGGATCACGTCGATCTTCGACCTGTTCGAGGAGAACGTCCGGTACTTCCCGTCGCTGCTTCCCGAACTGTCGGACGAGGATCCGGTCGCCGTGCTCGCCGAGGGCCGCACACCGCAACTGGCCGAGCTGAGGTTGCACAACGGCACGGTCTGGCGGTGGAACCGGCCGGTGTACGACGTGGTGGACGGCAAGCCGCATCTGCGGGTGGAGAATCGCGTGCTGCCCGCAGGGCCGACCGTGGTGGACATGATGGCGAGCGCGGCGTTCTACTACGGCATGCTGCGGACGCTGTCCGAAGAAGACCGGCCGCTGTGGACGAAGATGAGTTTCGCTGCGGCACACCATAATTTCGTCGCCGCCGCACAGCACGGCATGGAGGCCAGGCTGTATTGGCCCGGCTTGGGTGAGGTCACGCCCGACGAGTTGGTGTTGCGCAAACTCTTACCGATGGCAGATGAGGGCCTGCGACGCTGGGAGGTGTCCGGCGATGTGCGCGATCGCTATCTCGGGGTCATCGAGGGCCGCGCCAAAACCGGTCGCAACGGCGCGGTCTGGCAGGTGTCCACCGTGCACGCGTTGCAGGAACGGGGGATGACGCGCCCCAAGGCGCTGGCCGAGATGCTGCGGCTGTACTGCGAGCGGATGCACAGCAACGAGCCGGTCCACACCTGGGATGGCCCCGACTAGATTGGTCGCCATGACTTCTGACGACGTGATGGATTGGGACGGCGTGTATCGGCAGGAGGGAGCGTTCACGGGGCCGCCGCCGTGGAACATCGGTGAGCCACAGCCCGAATTGGCCGCGCTGCACCGCGAGGGCAAGTTCCGCAGCGATGTGCTCGACGCCGGCTGTGGGCACGCGGAGTTGTCACTGGCCTTGGCCGCCGACGGTTACACGGTGGTGGGCGTCGACCTCAGCCCGACCGCGATCGCCGCCGCCACCGCCGCCGCGCAGGAGCGGGGGCTGATCAGTGCGACGTTCGTGCAGGCCGATATCACCGATTTCACCGGATTCGACGGCCGCTTCAACACGGTCATCGACAGCACGCTGTTCCACTCACTGCCGGTCGAGGGCCGCGAAGGTTACCTGCGTTCGGTGCACAAGGCCGCCGCCCCCGGCGCCTCCTTCTTCATCCTGGTGTTCGCCAAGGGCGCGTTCCCCACCGAGATGGAACCGAAGCCGCACGAGGTCGACGAAGACGAACTGCGCGAGGCGGTTTCGCAATACTGGCAGATCGACGACATCCGGCGGGCCGCCATTCACGCCAATGCGATCGAGGTGCCCGACGCGCCTTTCGAGATGCCGGTCCACCCGACCGACGACAAGGGCCGGATCAAGTTCCCCGCGTTCTTGTTGACCGCCCACAAGGGCGATTAGTCACACCTGCGCGGTGGCCGCGGCCAGCGCCTCGGCGAATTGCTCGAGATCCTCGGCGGTGGCGTCGACGTGCGGGGACACCCGCAGCACCGGTGCCGTCATCTCGAACGGCGCGCGCTGCACTTCCGCGTTGGTGGTGACGATCGCCCGCTCTGCGATCAGCCACGACCGCACCCGCTGCGGATCGGCGCCGTCGCAGGGCGCCAACGTGGTGATCGCGGTGGGCTCGTCGACCGGCTCGACCACCCGCCAGCCTTTGACGTCGGCCAGCACGGTGCGCGTCATCCGGCCGACGCGCGCCAACTCATCGCGGATGCGCTGTGGCCCGATGGCAAGGTGTTCACCCAGCGCCACCGAATAGCCAATGCGCGCAGCGACATTCGTCTCAGCGTGGTCGAGGCGCTGCAGCACCGGTATCGGCAGGTTCCACTCCGGCGGTGGCAGCCGCGGCCGCAGCCGCTGAGCCAGTTCCGGTGCGACGGCAAGCATTCCGACGCCGCGCGGGCCTGCGATCCACTTGCGCGATGAGCTGTAGACAGCCGTTGCGCCCACCGCACAGTCGAGATGCCCGAACGCCTGCGCGGCGTCGACGACCAGCGGCACACCCAGGTCGCGGCACACGTCGGCCATCCGCGCCAGCGGTTGAGCCAGGCCGCGGTGGCTGGCCAGCGGTGTCAGATGCACCAACGCAGGCGGGTTGTCCGCCAACTGCCGGGCGGCGTCGTCGACGGCGAGCCTGCCGAGTTCGTCGGCGGGCAGCGCGGTGACGTCAAACCCGTTGGCGGCCATCACGGCAAGGTTCGGGCCGTACTCGCCGGGCAGGCAGGCCAGCGTGCGCTCGCCCGGCCAACTGCTGAGCAGCAGATCCAACGCACTGTTGGCACCGCTGGTGAACACCACGTCGGCGGCGCGCATAGCGGTCAGTGCGCCGATGGCCGCGCGGCCCGCGTCGAGCACCGGCGCCGCTGCCTCGGCGGCGACGTACCCGCCCACCTCCGCTTCATGTCTGGCGTGCTGTGTGGCCGCATCGATCACCGCGAGACTCTGCCGGGAGCACGCGCCGCTGTCGAGGTGCAGTCCGGCGACCTTCGGCCTGGCCGTCCGCCACTGATCGGCGAGGGTCATCTGGTCGACAGCGACAGCCCGAAGTCGCCCGCCGGATCGGTCCACCAGTGGGTTCTGCGCAGGCCCGCGGCGGCCAGTTCGGATTCGACACCCTCGGGTCGGAACTTGCACGACACCTCGGTGAGCATCTCCTCCCGCGCGGCGAAGTCCACGGTCAGGTCCAGGTCCGCGATGCGCACTCGCTGCGCGGTGGCGGCGCGCAGCCACATTTCGATGCGCTCTTCCTCGGCGTTCCACTTGGCCACGTGCTCGAACGCGTCAAGGTCGAAGTCGGCGTGCAGTTCCCGGTTGACGACGGCCAGCACATTGCGGTTGAACTTCGCGGTGACCCCGGCGCTGTCGTCGTACGCGCGGACCAGCCTGTCGACGTCCTTTACGAGGTCGGTGCCCAGCAGCAGGCTGTCACCCGGCTGCAATGTCTCCGACAGCGTGGACAGGAACTGGGATCGCGGGCCGCGCGTCAGGTTGCCGATGGTCGAACCGAGGAACACCACCAACCGGCGGCCGACGCGCGGGATCTTGCCGAGATGTTCTTCGAAATCGCCGCATACGGCCTCGATTTCGACGCCGGGATACTCGCGTTGGATCGCGGAACCCGCCGCGGTGAGGACTCCCGCGTCGACGTCGAAAGGGATGAATCTGCGCAGGGATCCGCGCTCGTGCAACGCGTTCAGCAGCAGCCTGGTTTTCTCCGATGTGCCGCTGCCCAGTTCGACCAGGGTGTCGGCGCCCGATGCGTCGGCGATCTCGGTCGATGCGGTTCGCAGGATCTGCGCCTCCGCGCGCGTCGGGTAGTACTCGGGTAGCCGGGTGATCAGGTCGAACAAGTCGCTGCCGACGGAATCGTAGAACCATTTGGGCGGCAACGATTTCGGCGTCTTCGTCAACCCGTCGCGGACGTCTTGCCGCAGCGCCCGCGCTGCGGAGTCTGCGGCCAGGTAGTTGGACAGCGAGATGGTCATGGGGATCCTTTCAGCGGGATCAGGTCGACTGCAGTGCCGTCGACCACCACGAGGTGGCGGTCTGGAATCTCCTGCCAGTCGGGGTTGTCGTCGTACGGTTCGCTGGCCAGCACCACACCGTCGGCTTGGCGCAACACCGACAGGGTGTCGCCCCACGTGGTGGCCCGAAGTTGAGATCCGTTGGCGGCCAAGATGTTCAGTCGGGCGTTGGGGTCGGCGGCTGCCACCTCGACGATGGTGTCACCGAGCGCATCGAGGCCGCGGTCGAAGATCAGCGCGGCCAGCAGGGCGCTGTCGACGGTGGACTCCGCCTGCCGGGACAACGGCAGCACGCCGCGGTCCACCAGCCCGTTGTGCGACAGCAGCCACTGGCCGTCGCTGAACGGCGCCGCCGCCGACGGTTCGATCGGCATGCCGATGCTGGCCGAACGTACCGCGGCCACAACGCATTCGCTGACCAACGCGGGCGCGACGGATGCGAACGAGGCATCACCCCACAGCGGTGCGGCACTGCGCCACCGGCAGGGCGTGCCGGTAGGCACACTAGGCGAGAAGAAGCCGACGCCCCACCCGTCGGCGTTCATCAGGCCGTGCTTCTGCCGCCGCGGCGCGTACGACTGAACCAGCAGCCCCGACGGCGGTTCGAGCACCAGCGACGCGATGGATCGCGGTTCACCGAGCCAGCCCAGATGACGGCACATCAAGCGTCCCAGGCCAGCCGCACGCCCGAGAAGATCTGCCGCCGGAACGGGTGATCCCAGTTGCGGAAGCTCGGCCGCATGATGCCGGGCGCGACGGCCCACGATCCCCCGCGCAACACCTTGTAGTCGCCGGCCCCGGAGCCTTCGAAGAACGGTTGCGAATACTGCTCGTAGAGCATCGGGGTGAAACCCGGCCATGGCCGCAGCGGTGACGACGTCCATTCCCACACGTCGCCGAGCATCTGTTCGGCGCCGTACGCGGACGCCCCTGCCGGATAGGCCCCGACCGGTGCGGGCCGCAACGCGTCGCCGCCGAGGTTGGCCAGGTGCGGTGTGGGTTCGGTTGCGCCCCATGGGAATCGGCGACGTTTTCCGGCCGTCGGATCCCAGGCGGCCGCCTTCTCCCATTCCATCTCGGTGGGCAACCGCGCGCCAGCCCAGGCGGCGTAGGCTTCGGCTTCGAAGTAGGTGATGTGCTGGACGGGCTCGTCGGCGGGGATCTCTTCGACGTGACCGAATCGGGTGCGGGTGCCGTCGGGGTTCCAGAACTGCGGTGCGGTCAGGCCCGCCTCCTGCCGGTGCGTCCACCCGCGCTCAGACCACCACCGCTGCTGTCCGTAGCCGCCGTCGTCGACGAAGTGCCGCCACTCGCCGTTGGTGACCGGCACCCGCCCGATGCGGAACGCCGGCAAGTCGACCACGTGCGGTTCACGTTCGTTGTCCAGCGAATGCGGTTCGCTCACCGCATCCACGCCGAGCACGAACTCACCGCCGGGCACCAACGCCGATTCGCCTGCGAGACCGGCGCGGCCGTGCGGCAACGCGGATCCGCGACCCAGCAGCGGTGCGCCGGTTCGCAGGTTCAGCGCCTGCAGCATGGTTTCGTCGTGCTGGTTCTCGTGGCTGATCACCAGGCCGAAGTTGAAGCCCGGGTCGTCGGCGGGCAGCGCGTCCAACGTGTCGAGCACTTTGTTGCGGACCGTGTTGCAGTAGGCGCGGGCGTCCGACGGCGGCAGCAGCGGCAGGTCGATCCGGCTGGCGCGAGGGTTGCGGAACGCGTCGTAGCAGCGCTCAACGCGTGGCTCGAGCATGCCGGGCCGGTCCGGGTTGTTGCCGCGCAGCAACCACAGTTCTTCCTGCCAACCGATGTGCGCGAGATCCCACACCAGCGGGCTCATCAACGGGTTAAATTGGCGGTGCAGTTCGGCGTCGTCGAAATCGACCAACCGCAGCGTGCGGTCCCTGGCCGTTGTCAGCTCACGGGCGAGCGTTTCGCGTGCGGTCACGTTTCCCCTTGCGCCAGTTGGGTGATCGCCGTTTCGATCCCGTATTTGACTGCCCGATCGGAGAAGTCGTCGGCCGGACAGCGTCCTACTTCGACTGAACGCACCAGTTGCTGCATCGATTCCACGAGTTCGGCAGGCGCGCGTTCCGCGGCTATCTGCACGCAGCGGTTCGCGGCTTCGTGCAGTCGTCGATCACCGAGCCCGATCTGGGCCGCGCGGTCCCATGCCGTCGCCACCCATTCGGTGGCCTCGGCGGCGGCGTCGGCGGCCGCCGGATCGTCCAGCAGGGTGGCAAGCGTGAACACCACCGCGGGCCACAGCGTGTCCGGCAGGCTGTCGAGATAGCGGATCTCCAGCCAGCGGCGGGGCCGCACGGGCGGGAACAGCGTGGTCAGGTGGTAGTCGAGATCGGCGAGCGTCGGCCTGCGGTCGCCGAGCAGCACCCTGCCGTCGGCCCAGTCCGCGAACGGCACCCACTGGGTCACCGGAATCGCCTCGGGGCCGGGCACCAGCATCACCGGGGCCTTCAACGCATATCCGGCCCACTCGCCGGCGGGATCGTCGCCGTTGACGCCGAGAACCGGGCCGCAGCGCGCCGAATCCAGTTGGCTCCACACCCGTTGGCGCGTCGACTGCCAACCGGAGAACTGGCCGCCGAGTAGCGGCGAGTTGGCGGCGATCGCGATCATCGTGGGGCCGAGGGCGTGCGCCAACCGGACCCGGTCGGCCCATCCGTCACGGGGCCCGGCTTCGAGGTTGACCTGAATGGACGCCGTCGACGTCATCATCGCCGCGCCTGCCTCGCCGGTCTGGCTGGCGTTGAAGAACTGCTCCATGGCGAGGTACCGGTCGCCGGGGTTGACCCGTTTCGCCGGTCGCAGCGGATCGGCGCCCAGCAGCACCAGTCCCAGCCCCGCTTGCGCGAACGCCGACCGCAGCGTCGCCCGGTCGGCGGTCATCGCCGTGATGGCCGCCATCAGGTCGTCGGTGGGCGGCCCGGACAATTCGACCGCGCCGCCGGGTTCGACGGTGATGGTGCTGGCGCCCGGCAACGGCGGCACCTGCGCTATCACGTCGGTCAGTTCGGCCCAGTCCGGGCGACGCATCGGATCGGCGAGGTCGAAACAGTGCGCCTCGACCTCGAGGCCGACCCGGCCGACCTCGCCGTCGGCGAGGGACGTCTCACTGATGTAGGCGGCGGCGGTCTCCGCGCTGGTCAGTTCGTCTGCATCGGCTTGCCGTGGGTGGGCGTCGTCCACATCGGACGAGATGGCGGAGGTCATGTCTTCCGGCCCCTTCCGGGTAGGGAATGATCGCGGCCCTTTCGTCCATCTTCCAGAGCCGACCGACAAAGTCTCGTGCTTTTTGAGTGACGGCTTCGTGACGTGAGCTTGCGATTCGTTGCTCGCTACTGCCCCAGCGTGTTCTGCATCGCCCCTGCCAGCACATTCACGGCGGGTCCGGCGTTGCCGGATTGACAGACTTTCGCTTGAAGAAGAACGTTCTCCCGCTTGCGGGTGGTGGTGAAACAGCGGCGGTCGCTGCCGGCCTCCTGCTTCACCCAGTCGGCGTCGGTCGCGCTGGCGGGCCCACCGGAGAAGCTCCACACCTGGGTCGTGAAGTTGTCCAGATGCATCGCGGTGGTCTGCCCGCTGCAGCCCACGGTCCGGTCGACCACCCGGTGAAACGCCCGATCGGCTGCGTCGGCGGTGGCGAACACACCGACCGCCTGTTTGGCGAAGTGGCTCTGATCGTTGTCGGCCGTCTGCGCGACCGCTCCGTTGAACGACGCGAGATCCGGGTCGAGGAACACCTCGGGCAGGCCGATGTCGGCCCAGTTGTTGCATACCGGGTTGTCGACGTAATACGACTGGACCGGGTCGGTGTACGTCCACGCGAATCGCATTGGCGCGCCGACGATATTGCTGACCGAGCCCTTGCCAAGCACGGCGTAGTTCACCACGCCGGGGTCGGAAGGTCGGGCTTGCGCCGGCGCCGCGACTGACAGACCAACGGCCAGACCGACGCCGATAATTGCGGCGGTCCGCACGGGCTCAGACCTTCGCCGACAGCGTGACGTCGATGTTGCCGCGGGTGGCCTTGGAGTACGGGCACACCTGGTGCGCCTGGTTCATCAGATCGTCGGCGACGCTCTGCTCGAGCCCGGGCAGATAGCCGATCAGGTTCGCGTTGATGCCGAATCCGCCTGCGGGGTCCTTACCGAACCCGACCTGTGCGGTGATGCCGCTCGCATCGTCGAGGTCGATCTTGTTATTGCGGGCCACCAGCCGAAGCGCGCCGAGGAAACAGGCCGCGTAGCCGGCCGAGAAAAGCTGTTCCGGGTTGGTGCCCTCGCCGTTGCCACCCGCCTCTTTCGGTGGGCGGGTGTCGAGGTCGATCCTGCCGTCCGAAGACTTCACGTGGCCGTCCCGGCCGCCGCCGGTTGCCGTGGACTCTGCGGTGAAAACGACTTCGATGCTCATGCGGATGATCATGCCAGCCCGTCCGGAGACGGCAAGGCGCCCCGGTCGAGGGTCAGACCGGGACGCCTTGGGGTGCGGTCGCTAGGACGGTCTGGGTGCCGTCGTGGTCGGGCCGCCGGGCTGCTGAGGTCCCTGCGGGCCCTGGAAATTCGGTCCGCCCGGCGGGAAGGGGCGGTCGAAGTCACCGCGCGGCGGGCCCATCGGGAACATCATCGGGCCCCGGTGCATGAGACCGAACTCGTGGTGGCGGTCGCCGCCGTGGTGCCAGCCGCGATGGCCGCCGCCGGTATGCGCGCCGAGGAAGAAGCCCGAGAAGAAGATCACGGCGACGATGAACACGACACCCGCGACGATTCCCACCCACGCAGCCACCGCAGTGAGTCTGCCGTGGCGGCGCGGCTCGGCGACGACGGTCGGTGACGCGGCAGGCGGCGTGGTGGTCAGCGGGCCGGTTTCCGGTTCAGCGGAGGGGGTTGTTTCGCTCATGCTTAGAGAATGCAAGCGTCGTCGATGCGTCTGTCATGAATAACTTATGAATCAGCTGTGAACGCTCCAGCCGCGGACCCTCCGTCCTCCTCGATCCCCAATCTGGCGACTCGCTGGCGCAGGCGGGCTGATCTCTCGAGGCTCACCGCCGCCCTCAACGCCGCCTGCCTGGCTCGTATGCGGGCGTCCTCGGCCCTGCGGCGCGCCTCGCAGATCTCCTCGTCGGAGGCGCTCGGCGCCGAAACCTCGTCAGCCAGCCGTTGCAGTCCGGCGGCGCGCAACGCGGCGCGCTCGATCTCGGTTCTGACCTGTGGCGCGACCATGACGGGCGGATACCCGCAGTCAGGCTGGGGCAAGCATCAACGGGCCGGTTCTGTCCCAGAAATGATTGACCCTTCCCAGTGGTGGGTAACACAGCGACAACGCGGATTGAGCTTTACCGCGTTGGGATGGCCGGCAGCTTCGGCGTATAGCTGTCGGTCATGTCCGGCTGTCACGAAACACGTTGACACGCTGGCGTTTTCGTGCCAGGGTTCGGCGGGGCGGCAGACGGGTACAGATCTGGTCATGAACAGCGACACGATCATGGCGATGTCGGGCCTGATGGCCCTTGCCGTCGCGGCGCTGACTGGGGCGATGTGGGGTGCGCCGCCGGTCAGGGCGTCGTTCCGGTGGTTCCTGCGGTGATGGCTACGGCTGGAACGGGTTCACGGCGAACTGGATCACGCGGTATGGCGTGTTGTCGCCCGGACCGGTGTTCCACTGGCTGACGAACACCCGCAGTTCGTCGAGCGTCGAACCAGGTGAGAGGTAGCCGCCGTACGGCTGCGCGAGCCGGTTGTTGTCCGGTGGCCCCAGGTCCTCCGCGGGGTCGGGCCACGTCCCCGCGACGACGACGGTGGTCACCGGTGCGGTGCCGAGGCCGGTCGGATCGTCGGCGACCCGGACTTCCATGTTGCCGGTGCTCGCGTTGAAGTAGGAGAGCACCGTCTTGCCGTCGACCTGCCGCACGCTCATCTCGCCGAGCCGGTCCGGCCACAACGGCGTCGGCGGTGTGCCCCACCCCTTGGTTGACCAGCCCTGCCAGCTGGCCCGGTCGGTGAAGGTCTCCCGTTTCGCGCGGTACAGCACCGCCGGGCTGCTGCGATCGAAGTTGTTGGCCACGATGTACACCCAGCCGGTTGGCGAATCGGGTTTCGGGATCGGGTCGTAGTAACCGCTGATCTGCGACTGCATGCCGCCCTGATAGGACGCGGGCCGCAGCGAGTCGGGTACCGTCGGCCAATTACCTTGCCCTGCATTGGCTTTCACCAGTCGCGAGTTCTGCGGCACCAAGTCCTTGACAGTGGTGACCATCAGATAGTTGTCGCGGTTGATCTGCACCACGCCCGCAGGCAACTGGGACATCCCCGCGGGCGTCGGTTCGGCGAGGAGCGGATTGAAGTTGCCGGTGACCCGGTCATAGCGCACGCCCGTCGGATCGTCGACGGAGTCCGTGTCGACGTGCAACGCGATCGGCGAATGCCATGGGCCGAACCCGACGCCCTGGCCCGCGAAGCTGTCGCCGCAGACCTGCAGGACGCCGTCGGGAAACTCCATGAACTCGCAGAGGTCGGTCGCGCCGATGTCGTAATCGCTTGTCGGAGTTCCCGTTCCAGCCGCCGGGGCGATCCGGACGACCTGGCCCGGCGCCAGTGGCGGCAACACGGGCCCAGGGATGGGTTCCGGCTCGGCATGCGCGATGCCCGCCGAAACGGTATTCCAGCAGAGAAAGACCGAGAAGAGGCCTGCTGGAATACGCCTTAAGTATCCGCTAAAGCGGATACTTAAGGGGTCCCGGCGCAAGGTATCAGAGTTCCTTGGCCAGTAACTCAGCGATCTGAATGGTGTTGAGCGCCGCGCCTTTTCGCAGATTGTCACCGGAGACGAACAATGCGAGGCCGCGACCTTCTGGCACCCCGGGGTCCTGCCGGATCCGCCCGACCAGCGACTCGTCCACACCGGCCGCGGCCAGCGGCGTCGGCACGTCGACCAGCTTCACCCCTGGCGCCGCAGCCAGCAGGTCCCGTGCGCGCTCGACGGACAGCGGCTTGGCGAATTCGGCGTTGATCGACAACGAGTGACCGGTGTACACCGGCACCCGCACACACGTTCCACTCACCAGCAGGTCCGGGATGCCGAGGATCTTTCGGCTCTCATTACGCAGCTTCTGGTCTTCGTCGGTCTCGCCGGAACCGTCGTCGACGTAGGAGCCGGCCAGCGGCACCACGTTGAACGCGATCGGCGCGACGTACTTGTCGGGCGCGGGGAATTGCAGCGCCGAACCGTCGGCCACCAACTCCTTGCTGTTGCCCACCACCGCGCTGGCCTGACCGTAAAGCTCCTCGACGCCGGCAATTCCGCTGCCGGACACCGCCTGATACGTCGACGCGATCATCCGCACCAACCCGGCGTCGTCGTGCAGCGGCTTGAGCACCGGCATCGCGGCCATCGTCGTGCAGTTCGGGTTGGCGATGATGCCCTTCGGGCGAGTGCGCGCATCAGCGAAGTTGACCTCGCTGACCACCAACGGCACATCGGGGTCCTTGCGCCACGCCGACGAGTTGTCGATGACCGTCACGCCCGCCGCCGCGAACCGCGGCGCCTGCACACGCGACATCGTGGCACCCGCGGAGAACAACGCGATGTCCAGTCCTGCCGGATCAGCGGTGGCGGCGTCCTCGACCTCGATCTCCTGGCCGCAGAACGACAACTTCTTGCCCTGCGAGCGCGCCGACGCGAAGAACCGCACACTGGTAGCGGGAAACTCGCGTTCCTCCAACAGCTTTCGCATCACCTGGCCGACCTGGCCGGTCGCGCCGACTATCCCAATTTGCAATCCGACGCCTACCATCAACGTCCCGTTCCCGCATACACCACGGCCGCTTCGTCGCCGCCGAGCTCGAACGCCTCGTGCAGGGCCAGCACCGCCTTGTCCAGCTCAGTGTCCTTGATCAGCACCGAGATTCGTATCTCCGAGGTGGAGATCAGATCGATGTTGACGCCGACCCCGGCCAGCGCCTCGCAGAACTTCGCGGTGACGCCGGGATGGCTGCGCATGCCCGCACCGACCAGCGACACCTTGCCGATGTGATCGTCGTAGAGCACCTTGGAGAATCCGATCTCCTCCTGCAGCGAGGTCAGCTTCTCCACCGCGCCAGGCCCGCTCTCCCGCGAGCAGGTGAAGGTGATGTCGGTCTTGCCGTCTTCGATCTTCGAGATGTTCTGCAGCACCATGTCGATGTTCACGTCGGCGTCGGCGACCGCGCGGAACACCTTGGCGGCGTAGCCGGGTAC